>NZ_JACBJG010000010.1 GCF_015910535.1 Saccharomonospora sp. NB11
GAATTCAATCCGACGACTCAATCAGTCATCTCAAAGAAACCCACAAAAAGGGGCTCAAAAGAGCACTACTAGCATGAACAATCACTAGCACACTGTTGAGTTCTCAAACAACACAATTCGTGTTTCCAGCCGTTGGGCGCAACCAACCCCACCACCAAAACCAGCGAGGGAGAAACACACCCAACCAGGGAGGCCCACTCTACCACAACCGCGGGAGCTTGGTTCGCCATCCCCCGCCGAGTAACCCGCCCCGACCCTTTCGGGCCCGGCCGGTCTCCCCGGCGACGAAAAGAAGATTACACCCCCCGAAAACCCCCTCGAACAGGGGGGTCCCTTAACGGCGTTTTCGCTGGTCATCCGGCATTCACACGCCAGAAACGACGAAGGCCACCGGTTCGCCCTCTCGACAAGGTCGACCGATGGCCTTCGAAGCGCGTTGGTTCAGGGGTGCACGCGGACACCCGCCATGTTCTTCTTGCCCCGTCGCACGATCAGCCAACGGCCGTGGAGGGCATCCGACGGTTCCGGCTTCCAGCCCTCGTCGGTGATCTTGACGTTGTTGACGTACGCGCCGCCCTCCTTGACGGTGCGACGCGCCGCGCCCTTGCTGTCGACGAGGCCAGCCGAGACGAGGAGGTCGATGATCGTCGGCCCCTCCGCACTACTCACCTCACCCGTCGGAACCTCCGCCATCGCGGCGTCCAACGTGGCCGCATCAAGCTCCCGAAGCTCACCGCGACCGAAGAGCGCCTGACTCGCGGCCACGACCTGCCGCGTCTGTTCGGGTCCATGCACGAGGTCGGTCAACTCCTGCGCGAGTCGCCGCTGCGCCTGCCGGGCCGCGGGACGTTCGCGCGTGGCCGTGTCGAGTTCGTCGATCTCTTCGGCATCGAGGAGGGTCAACAGCTTCAGACAGCGCACGACGTCGGCGTCCGGCAGATTGACGAAGTACTGGTACCAGGCGTACGGCGACGTCATCTCCGGGTCGAGCCACACGTTGCCGCCGCCGGTCGACTTGCCCAGCTTGCGGCCTTCCGAGTCGGTGATGAGAGGAGTCGTCAGGGCATGGACCTGCGCCCCGTGGGTCCGCCGGACGAGGTCGACGCCCGCCACGATGTTGCCCCACTGGTCGGAGCCCCCCACCTGCAGCCGCACTCCGTAACGCTCGAAGAGTTCGCGGTAGTCGGTCGCCTGCAACAGCATGTAGCTGAACTCGGTGTAGGAGATCCCTTCGCCTTCGAGACGGCGCTTCACCGTCTCCCGCGCCAACATCGTGTTGACGGAGAAGTGCTTGCCGACGTCGCGGAGGAACGTGGGCACGGTCATCGAACCGAGCCAGTCGAGGTTGTTCACCTCGATCGGCGGCACCTCCGGATGGTCGAAGTCCACGAAGCGGGCGAGTTGACCTCGCAGCCGGCCCGCCCACTCCCGCACCTGCTCCTCCGAATGCAGCGTGCGTTCACCGACGTCCCGCGGATCACCGATCAGTCCGGTGCCGCCACCGGCGAGCAGCACGGGCCGATGACCGGCGTTCTGGAACCGCCGCAGCATGAGCATCTGGACGAGGTGCCCGGCGTGCAAGCTGGGTGCCGTCGGGTCGAAGCCCGCATACACGGCGATCGGCCCCTCGGCCAGATCCCGCCGCAGGGCGTCGAGGTCGGTGGATTGCGCGATCAGACCGCGCCAGGACAGCTCGTCAAGGATGTGCTCGCTCACGGGCCCCATTGTCCCCCGCTTCCCGAGCTGCTCGGCCGTGGGGACGGTGCGGCCCCACAGGCCGAGACGTCGTCGACTGCTCGGCCGCCGCGAGTCAGCGGCGTGGGCGTGCCCGGCCTCCGCGACGGTAGGTGCTGACCGCGGGCGAGCCGTCGATCCAGAACCGCCACGGGACGTCCTTCGCGGCGGCCACACCGACCCGTGGACCCGAACGGATCCTTTCCGCGCCGACCGGATCGCCAGCCAGGAGCCGCACCGGGGAGTCGGGGTCGGTCAAATCGAGTCCGTTGTGGCCACGATCGAGGCCCAACATCGAGGTCAGCACCGCCGGGCCCTTGGCCACGAGCCCGCCACCGCGTGCCGTCGGACGCCGCGACCGGGCCAGTTCGCGGCCCTCGACGACCTCACCGGCACGGAGCAACACCGCTCCGGGCTCACCGTCCCGTAGACCGACGACGTTGGCGCAGAAATGCATGCCGTAGACGAAGTAGACGTAGAGGTGCCCGGCGGGCCCCCACATCACCTCGTTGCGCGGTGTCCGACCTCGGTAACAGTGGGACGCCGGGTCGTCCAGGCCCCGATACGCTTCCACCTCGACGAGCAGTACCCGGACGGTTCCCTGCTCACTGCGGGACTCCAGCTCGCAGCCCAACAGGCTCAACGCGAGGTCGACCGGGTCGAGGGCGAGATCCTCCCGCCTGACGACCCGTCGCGTCACCACATCGTCCGTCACCGCACTCCCCTCGCCGACGTCGCCGCGACCCAGCGTAACGAGAAGCGCCGCCTAACGCTCTGCCCACGCACGCAGGTCGGACAGGCGGGCCTCCAGTCGCTCCTTCTGCTCGGCGACCCGCTCGGGTGCGGTCCCGCCGCGCGAATTACGGGAAGCCACCGAGCCCTGCACGCTGATCACCGACCGCACCTCGGGCGTCAGTACCGGGTGGATCGTGGCGAATTCCTCGTCCGTCAGTTCGTCGAGCCCCACGTCACGGCTCTCCGCCACCCGCACGCACTCGCCGGCCGCCTCGTGAGCACGCCGGAACGGGACTCCCTGCCGCACGAGCCACTCGGCGATGTCGGTCGCGAGCGTGAAACCGGCGGGAGCGAGTTCGGCGAGCCGGTCGGTGTGGAAGGTCAGCGTGCCGATCATCCCCCCCATCGCCGGCAGGAGGAGTTCGAGCTGGGCGACCGAGTCGAAAACCGGTTCCTTGTCTTCCTGGAGGTCCCGGTTGTAGGCGAGCGGCTGCGCCTTCAAGGTGGCCAACAGGCCGGTGAGATTGCCGATCAATCGCCCGGCCTTGCCACGGGCGAGCTCGGCGACGTCGGGGTTCTTCTTCTGCGGCATGATCGAGCTGCCGGTGGCCCACGCGTCGTCGAGGGTCACGTACCCGAACTCTGCCGTGTTCCAGATGATGACTTCCTCGGCGATACGGGAGAGGTTCACGCCGAGCATCGCGACGGCGAAGCAGAACTCGGCGGCGAAGTCACGCGACGCCGTCCCGTCGATCGAGTTGTCCACCGAGGTCGGAAAACCGAGTTCGTGGGCGACGGCCTCGGGATCCAGCCCCAGCGACGAACCGGCGAGCGCCCCGGAACCGTAGGGCGACTCGGCCGCGCGGTCGTCCCAGTCACGGAGCCTGCCGAGGTCGCGCAGGAGTGCCTGGGCATGAGCCAGGAGGTGGTGTGCGAGCAGCACCGGTTGGGCGTGCTGCAGGTGGGTGCGTCCGGGAAGCACCGCCTCGGGATGCCGAGTGGCCTGGTCGACCAGAGCCTGCACGACGTCGAGCGTCCCGGAGGTCACGCGGCGCGCCGCGTCCCGCAGCCACATGCGGAACAGCGTGGCGACCTGGTCGTTACGCGACCTGCCCGCACGGAGCTTCCCACCGAGTTCCTCACCGGCCCGCTCGATCAGGCCGCGTTCGAGCGCGGTGTGCACGTCCTCGTCGGCGATCGTCGGAGTGAAAGCCCCCGACTCCACGTCCTCGGCGAGCCGGTCGAGGGCCGCGAGCATGTCGGTCAGTTCCGTGTCCGTCAACAGACCGGCGCGGTGCAGCACCCGGGCGTGCGCCCGCGACCCCGCGATGTCGTACGGCGCCAGTCGCCAGTCGAAGTGCGTCGACGCCGACAAGGCCGCCATCGCCTCGGCCGGCCCACCGGCGAACCGGCCACCCCACAGCTTCATCGTGTCCCCTCCCGGTCTGCCCGGACATCGGTGGGGCCACCCCGCACGTCACGTGCCATGTGGCCCCACCGGCTTCCGTCGCGTCAGTTGTTCTTGTTCTGCTGCCGCTTGGCGGCGATCTTGCTGGGCAGGCCCCACAGCTGCACGAAGCCCTTCGCCAACGACTGGTCGAACGTGTCGCCCTCGTCGTAGGTGGCGAGGTTGAAGTCGTAGAGCGACTCCTCGCTCCGCCGGCCGGTGACCGTGGCCGTACCACCGTGCAGAACCATCCGGATGTCGCCGGTCACGTGCTCCTGCGCCTTGGCGATGAAGCCGTCCAGCGCCTCCTTCAGCGGCGAGAACCACAGGCCGTCGTAGACCAGCTCGCCCCAGCGCTGCTCGACCTGCCGCTTGAACCGGGCCAGGTCACGCTCGACCGTGACGTTCTCCAGCTCCTGGTGCGCCGTGATCAGGGCGATGGCACCGGGAGCCTCGTAGACCTCCCGGCTCTTGATGCCGACGAGCCGGTCCTCGACCATGTCGAGCCTGCCGATGCCGTGGGCTCCGGCCCGACGGTTCATCTCCTGGATCGCCTCCAGGACGGTGACCTGCTTGCCGTCGATCGCGACAGGGACGCCCTTCTCGAAGGTGATGACCACCTCGTCGGGAGCCTGGAAGTGGACCTTCGGGTCCTGCGTGTAGGAGTAGACCTCCTTCGGCGGCTCGTTCCAGAGGTCCTCCAGGATGCCGGTCTCGACCGCGCGTCCCCACACGTTCTGGTCGATGGAGAACGGCGACTTCTTCGTGACGTCGATCGGCAGGTTGCGCTCCTCGGCGTAGGCGATCGCCTTCTCGCGCGTCCAGGCGAAGTCGCGGACGGGAGCGATCACGTCGAGGTCGGGCGCCAGCGCACCGATACCCACCTCGAACCGCACCTGGTCGTTGCCCTTGCCCGTGCAGCCGTGGGCCACCGTGGTGGCGCCGTGGTACTTGGCAGCCTCGGCCAAGTGCTTGACGATCACCGGACGCGACAGGGCGGACACCAACGGATACCGGTCCATGTACAGCGCGTTCGCCTGCAGCGCCGGCAGGCAGTACTGCTCGGCGAACTCGTCGCGCGCGTCCGCCACCACCGCTTCGACGGCGCCGCAGTCGAGCGCGCGCTGCCGGATGGTCTCGAGGTCCTCACCACCCTGGCCGAGGTCCACGGCGACGGCCACCACCTCGGCGCCGGTCTCCTCGGCGATCCAGCCGATCGCCACGGAGGTGTCGAGCCCGCCCGAATACGCGAGCACCACCCGCTCAGTCATTGTCCTTCTCCTCAATCACGTTCGTGTCCGCGTTCGACGACCGCTGTGCCAAGGCGGTGAACCGTGCGGCCAGGTCCTTGCCCGACAACGGTTCCCTGGCGATCACCGCGATCGTGTCGTCGCCGGCGATGGAGCCGACGACCTCTTCCAGCGCTGCCCTGTCGATGGCGCTGGCCAAGAACTGCGCAGCGCCCGGCGGGGTGCGCAGCACCATGAGGTTGCCCGAGGCGTCCGCCGAGACCATGAACTCGGCCAGCAGCCTGGACAGCCGCGTCGTGCCTCCCTGCACGCCCTTCACGGGACTCCCGTCCTCGGGAATCACGTACACCGGAGCACCGGAATCGGCGCCCCTGAGCTTCACGGCACCCAATTCGTCGAGATCGCGCGACAGCGTGGCCTGGGTGACCTCGATGCCCTCCGCGGCCAACAGCTTCGCCAGTTCGGTCTGGCTGCGGATGGCCATCGTGGAGACCAGTTCGGTGATCCTGGCGTGCCGTCGGGCGCGGTTGATCCCGCCCGTCACCGGGGCCCGGTGGGACTGGGTCGTCATCGTCGCTCCTGCCGAATCAACCAGGACAGCAGGGCCTTCTGTGCGTGAAGGCGGTTCTCCGCCTCGTCCCACACCGCGCTGGCGGGTCCGTCGATCACCTCGTCGGTGATCTCCCAACCGCGATGCGCGGGCAGGTCGTGCAGCACGACGGTGTCCTTGCCGGTCTGGGCGAGCAGCTCCGCGTTCACCTGGTACGGCAGGAACGGAGTCCTGCGGTCCTTGCCGTCACCCTCCTGCCCCATGGACGTCCACGAGTCGGTTGTCACGACGTCGGCTCCGGCGACCGCCGCCCGTGGGTCGGTGAACACCGTGCCACTGCCCCCGGTCTCCGCCGCTCGCTTGGCGACGAGGTCGAGCACCCACGGCAGCGGGTGGAAGCCCTCCGGTGCGGCGATCCGCACGTGCATGCCTGCCGTGACGCCGCCCAACAGCAGCGAGTGCGCCATGTTGTTGGCGCCGTCGCCGAGGTAGGTCAGCGTCAGACCCGCGAGCGTGCCCTTGCGCTCCCGGATCGTGAGGAGGTCGGCGAGGATCTGGCACGGGTGGAACTCGTCGGTCAGGGCGTTCACCACCGGGACGGTGGACGCCGCCGCGAACTCCTCGATGCGCTCCTGTCCGAACGTCCTCCACACGACGAGGTCGGTGTAGCGAGAGAGCACCCGAGCGGTGTCGCCGATCGTCTCCTCGCGGCCCAACTGCATCGTGCGGCCGTCGACGACGACGGCGTGACCTCCGAGCTGGGTGATTCCCACTTCGAAGGAGAACCGGGTCCGCGTGGAGTTCTTCTCGAAGATGACCGCTACGGACTTCGGTCCGGCCAGGACGTCGTCGTAGGGCTGCTCCTTGTACCGGGCGGCGAGGTCGAGCACCTCGGCCTGCTCGGCGGGGGTCAGCTCGTCGTCGCGGAGAAAGTGGCGTGGCATGGGTCAAACGTCCTTCGGTGTGGCGGCGTCGAGCGCCTTGGGCAGGGCCGCGAGCAGGGCCTCCACCTGCTCCCGGCTGACGATCAGCGGAGGCGCGAGCCGGATGACGTCGGGCTTGACGGGGTTCACGAGGAAGCCCGCGTCGCGCAGCGCGGACGCGACCGCCGACGCCACGGGGTGGGTGAGGACGATCCCGAGCAGCAGGCCCGCCCCGCGGACGACGTCGACGAGCGGGTGGGCGAGATCGATCACGCCCGCCGCGAGCTCTTCCCCACGGGCCGTGGTGTGGTCGAGCAGACCGTCGGCGTCGATGGTGTTCAACACGGCGAGTCCCGCGGCGCAGCACACGGGATTGCCCCCGAACGTCGTCCCGTGCTGTCCCGGCTCGAAGAACGTCGCGGCCTCGCCGAACGCCAGACACGCACCCAGGGGCAGCCCACCGCCGAGCCCCTTCGCCAGCGTCACCACGTCCGGCTGAATGCCCGCTCGCTGGTAGCCGAACCAACTGCCGAGCCTGCCGATGCCCGTCTGCACCTCGTCCACCACGAGCAGGGCGCCGTTGCGACTGGTGATCTCCCGGGCCGCCTTCAGGTAGTCGTCATCGGGCACCACCACGCCGTTCTCGCCCTGGACGGGCTCGACCACGAACGCCGCCGTGTCGGCGTCGATCGCTGCATCGAGCGCCTCCACGTCGCCGTACGGCACGTGCCGGACACCGGGGACCAGCGGTTCGAACGGCTCCCGCTTGGCGGGTTGACCCGTCAACGCCAACGCGCCCATCGTGCGGCCGTGGAAGCCTCCCTCGGTGGCGACGACCGACGTCCGGCCGGTCCGCCGCGCCAGTTTGAACGCGGCCTCGATCGCCTCGGCTCCGGAGTTGCAGAACAACACCTTGCCGTCGTTCACGCCCGACAGCCGCAGCAGCCGCTCGGCCAGGGCCAACGACGGCTCGTTGGTGAAGAGGTTCGACGTGTGACCGATGGTGGAGATCTGCTTCGTCACCGCCGACACCACGGCGGGATGGGCGTGCCCCAGCGCGTTCACCGCGATGCCCGTGACGAAGTCGACGTACTCGCGTCCGTCGGCGTCCCACACCACCGCACCGTCACCGCGAACGAGGTTCAGCTCCGGGACGCCGTAGTTGTTCATCATCGCGGCCCGCCAACGGGCCTGCGCCTGCTCATTCGACATCGTCATCCCCCTTGCCGGGCAGGACCATGGTTCCGACTCCGGCCGACGTGAAGACCTCCAGCAAGACCGAGTGCGCGAGCCTTCCGTCGATCACGTGTGCGCGGCGCACTCCACCCCGGATGGCCCGCAGGCACGCCTCCATCTTCGGGATCATCCCGCTCGCGAGACTCGGCAGAAGCTTCTCGAGCTCGTCGGCGTCGATGCGGTTCACCAACGACGAACGGTCGGGCCAGTTCGCATACAAGCCCTCCACGTCGGTGAGCACCACCAGCTTCTCGGCCTGCAGCGCCGCCGCGAGCGCCCCCGCCGCGGTGTCGGCGTTGACGTTGTGCACGACTCCGTCCGCATCGGGCGCCACCGTGGACACGACCGGGATCCGACCCGCGTTGACGATGTCGAGGACAGCCTCGGGATTCACACCGACGACGTCCCCGACCAGTCCGATGTCGACGGACTCTCCATCCACTGTGGCCTTCTTGCGCTCGGCAGTGAAGAGCCGAGCGTCCTCGCCCGAGATGCCGACCGCGTACGGCCCGTGCGCGTTGATCAGACCGACCAGCTCGCGACTCACCTGGCCGACGAGAACCATACGGACCACGTCCATGGTCTCGGGCGTCGTGACCCGCAGCCCGCCCCGGAACTCGCCTTCGATGCCGAGGCGAGTCAACATGGCGTTGATCTGCGGTCCACCACCGTGCACGACCACCGGGCGCAGCCCGGCCAGGCGGAGGAACACCATGTCCTCGGCGAACGCGCGCTTCAGGTCGTCGTCGATCATCGCGTTGCCGCCGTACTTCACGACGACGGTCGCGCCGTGGAACCGCTGCAGCCACGGCAGAGCCTCGACGAGGACTCCGGCCTTCTGCGCGGCCGTGGCGAGACGTTCGTCTGCGGGAACGAGGGAGGGTTCGTCGGTCATGTCGAGTACGCCGAGTTCTCGTGCACGTACGCGTGCGTCAGGTCGTTGGTCCAGATGGTCGCCGACTCCTCGCCTGCCTTGAGATTCACGGTCACCGTGACCTCACGGTTCGACAGATCGACGGCGTCACGCGGTTCGCCGGGTCCGCCGTCGCGGCAGATCCACACCCCGTTGAAGGCAACGTCGAGCGCCGCCGGGTCGAAGGTCGCGTCGGTGGTCCCGGCCGCGGCGAGGATGCGACCCCAGTTCGGGTCCTTGCCGAAGACCGCGGTCTTGAACAGGTTGCTACGGGCGATGGCCCGTCCCACGGCGAGCGCGTCGTCCTCCGTGGCCGCGTTGACCACGTCGATCGTGATGTCGTGCTCGGAGCCCTCCGCGTCGCTCAGGAGCTGCTGGGCGAGGTCGTGGCACGCCTCGGTGAGGAGCAAGGTGAATTCCTCCGTGTCCGGAGTCGTGCCAGACGCACCGCTGCACATCAACAACACCGTGTCGTTCGTCGACATGCAGCCGTCGGAATCGAGCCGATCGAACGTCGCGCGGGTGGCCGCCCGCAGCGCCCGGTCGGCCGTCTCGGCGTCGACGGCCGCGTCGGTGGTCACCACGACAAGCATCGTCGCGAGGGCGGGAGCGAGCATGCCCGCACCCTTGGCCATGCCGCCGATCGTGTAGCCCTGTCCCTGGCGCACCACCTGCTTGCTCCGGGTGTCGGTGGTCATGATGGCTTCCGCGGCTGCGGGCCCACCGTCAGCCGCGAGCGCGTCCGCCGCAGCCTCGATCCCGCCGGTCAGCGCGTCCCGGTCGAGTTGCTCACCGATCAGGCCTGTGGAGCACACGACGACGTCGACGGCCCCGACACCCAGTCGCTGCGCCACCAGCTCGGCGGAGGCGTGCGTGGTCTGAAACCCGATCGGGCCCGTGTAGCAGTTGGCGCCTCCCGAATTGAGGACGACCGCCTTCGCACGACGGTCCGCCATCACCTGCTCGCTCCAGAGCACCGGATTGGCCTTGCACCGGTTGGTGGTGAACACGGCCGCCGCAACGTCCGAGGGGCCGTCGTTGACCACAAGCGCGACGTCGCGTTTGCCGCTGGCCTTGAGACCCGCCGTGACGCCGGCGGCACGGAAACCCTTGGGCGCGGTGACGCTCATACGTCTGCCTCCGCCCGCGTCGGAGCGAACATCATGGTGCGACTCCCGTCGTCGGCAGCCCAGTGGTCTCCGGAAGACCGAGGGCGATGTTCATGGACTGCACGGCCCCACCGGCCGTGCCCTTGGTGAGGTTGTCGATCGCGCAGACGACCACGAGGCGACCGGCGTCCGAGTCGACCGCGACCTGCAGGTGGACCATGTTCGAACCGAGCGTGGCTGCCGTCGTCGGCCACGCCCCATCCGGCAGGAGAGACACGAACGGCTCCCCGTCGTAGGCCTTCTCGTACACGTCACGGACCGCGTCCGGCGTCGTGTCCTTCGCCAGCGGCGCACTGGCCGTGGTGAGGATGCCACGCGGCATCGGCGCGAGCACCGGGGTGAACGACACCGTCACCGCGCGTCCGGCCGCAGCGCTGAGGTTCTGCACGAACTCGGGCGTGTGCCGGTGCGCCCCACCGACGCCGTACGCACTCGCCGACCCCATGACCTCGGAACCGAGCAGGTGCGGCTTCAGGCTCCTCCCCGCGCCCGACGTTCCGGTCACCGACACGATGGTCACCTCGGGGTCGACCAGTCCCGCGGCCAATGCCGGCGCAAGCGCAAGCGAACCTCCGGTCGGGAAGCATCCCGGTACCGCGACACGACGGGTGTTCCGCAGCCGCTCCCGCGCCCCGGGCAGTTCCGGAAGGCCGTAGGGCCACGTCCCGGCGTGGTCGCTGCCGTACCACCGTTGCCAGGCAGCGGAGTCCGACAGTCGATGGTCGGCGCCCATGTCGATGACAAGAGTGTCGGCGCCGAGCTGAGCGGCGAGGCCCCCGGAATGACCGTGAGGCAGAGCGAGAAACACCACGTCGTGGCCCGACAGCGTGTCGGCCGTGGTCTCCTGGACGAGGCGGTCACGCAGCGGACCGAGATGTGCCTGGTGCTGCCCCAGCAGCGTGCCGGCGCTACTCGCCGCCGTCAGCGCACCGATCTCGACCTCCGGGTGCGCGAGCAGGAGGCGCAACACCTCTCCACCCGCGTAGCCGGTCGCGCCGGCCACCGCTACCTTCACCGCCATACGAATGATTATGCATGACTATGCAAGACCAAACACAACCGGGGGGCTGTCACGGTACGTGATTCGCACATATGTTCGACTCTAGCGACCGTTCCGTCTCTTCACAGTTCCCGGATCGGGTGACACTTATGCGTGTTGGATGCGATCCGGGCTAATGGGCGAAAGACAAGAAGCGGGGAGTCACCGGCCGCTGAGCGTCGGATACGTCGCCGACGCGCCGAAGAGAGCACCCTATGACAGGTACGAACGCCGCGCACAGCGCCGGTGACAACGACCAGCACGACGCTGCATGCGGACGGCGAAGCTCACCCAGGCCGGTCAGACGGAAAAGCGGTGGCCCGGCCTCGTACCGAACCACCGCTCACAGGATGACGTGGCCGCCCGCATCGTCACGGACGGCCACGTACGTCACCCACGAAGAACGGCGCCGAAGCGCTCCCCAGCGAGAGCCACGGCGGCGTCACGCGCCTTCGTGGCCTCCTCGCCGGTCAGAGTGCGATCGGGGGCGCGGAACCGCAGCTTGTACGCCAGCGACCGCTTGCCCTCCTCGATCTGCTCCCCCTCGTAGAGGTCGAACAGAGACACGTCCTCCACCAGTTCTCCCGCACCCTCTCGCAGAGCGTCCGCGAGAGCCGCCGCGGGCACGTCGGCGTCGACGACGAACGCCACGTCGAGCAACACCGGCGGGAAGGACGAGATGGCGGGCGCAGGCCGACGGTCCACCACCGGCACCGCGTCCAAATCGAGCTCCATCACCGCGGTCCGCTTCGGCAGACCCAGCTTCTCGACGACCTTGGGGTGCAGCTCACCGGCGTACCCGACGGTGCGGCCGTCGACCGACAGGCGAGCACACCGACCCGGATGCCACGGCATGACCTCGGCCGACTCGATGTCGAGCTGCACGCCCGACACCTCACCGACGATCCGCGCAGCCTGAACGGCGTCGGCCCAGGACGCCTGCTCCCCGGAGCCCCACCAACCGGACCGCCGACGCTCGCCCGCCAGCACGACCGCCACGTGCTGCGGCTGGTGTGGAACGGCCTGTTCGAGCGCGGCGAGCTCCTCGTCGGAAGGACGCTGCTCCACGCCGGGGTCGGGCGCACCCACCTGGTCGGGTCCCGGGAGAACGACCTGACCCAGGTGGAACAGCGCGACGTCCCGAGCGCCACGGGCCACGTTGCGCTGCAATGTCTCCAGCAGCCCCGGCACGAGGCTCGTGGTGAGTTGGTTCCGATCGGTCTCCAACGGATTGAGCACCGGAACCGTGCGGCGACGTGGGTCGTCCTCGGCCAGACCGAAGTCGTCCCACACACTCGCGGAGACGAACGGGAACGGAAGGACCTCGACGTAACCGGCCTCGGCCAGCGCACGTGCGACCGAACGGCGACGCCGCTGCTCCGGCGTCAGTCCCCGACCGGCGGGCGCTGCCGGGAGGACCGACGGAATCAGGTCGTATCCCTCAAGACGCAGCACCTCCTCGACGAGGTCCGCGGGCTGCGCGAGATCACCACGCCAGCTCGGCGGGATCGCGGTGACCACGGCCGTGCCGTCCTCGCCGGTACCCACCGACACCTTGCACCCGATCTGCGTGAGCCGTCGCACCGTGACCCCACGCTCGAACTGCACGCCGGCCACCCGGTCCGGCAGGCTGATCGGCATCGTGATCGGTTCGGCGGGCCGGACCTCGCCCTCGTCGGTGCGCCCCGGACGGATGCTGCCGTCGCCGTACTGGCGCAGCAGGCGCGCCGCGACCTCCACCGCGACCGCGCACAGCTCCGGATCGGTGAACCGCTCGAACCGGCGCGCCGCCTCGGAGAACAGGTTGTGCCTACGCGCCGTCCGGCTGATGGAGCCCGGGTCCCAGTGCGCCGCCTCCAGCAGCACGTCGGTGCTGTCGTCGCGGATCTCCGTGCTGGCGCCACCCATAGTGCCCGCCAACGAGATCACGCCGCTGTCGTCGGCGATCACCACGTCGTCCGGGTCGAGCGTGCGTTCGACCTCGTCCAGCGTCGTCAACGTCTCGCCGGGCTGAGCGCGGCGCACCACGAGGTCGCCCTTCAGCGCCGCCGTGTCGAAGGCGTGCAGCGGGTGACCGAGCTCCAACATCACGTAGTTCGTGACGTCCACGGCGAGCGAGATCGGGCGCATCCCGGCCAGCAACAGCCGCCGCTGCATCCACCACGGGGTGGGCGCACCCGCGTCGAGGTTGGTGACCCGACGCAGCACGAACCGACTGCAGCCCTGCGGGTCCTCGATCCGCACCGGCCACGCGTCGCCCTCACCCTCCGGGACGTCCACGTGGGCCGGGTCGCCGTAGGGGACATCGAACACGCACGCCAACTCGCGGGCGAGACCCCGCACCGACAGCGCGTGGCCGAAGTCGGGCGTGGGAGTCAGCTCGAACACCACGTCGGCGATGTCGAGCACCTCGCGCGCGTCGTCGCCGGGGCTGGCCGTGCCCGACGGGAGAACGAGAATCCCGGCGTGGTCCTCCCCGATGCCGAGTTCGCGGGCCGAGCAGATCATGCCCTCGCTGACGTGCCCGTACGTCTTGCGCGCCGAGATCGCGAACCCGCCCGGGAGCACCGCTCCGGGGAGAGCGACGACGACCAGGTCGCCCTCGACGAAGTTCCGGGCACCGCAGATGATGCCGTTCGTCGGCGGCTTCGTGGGATCGATCTCCTCGCCGTCCTCGACGTCCGCGGACTCGCCCACGTCGACCCGGCAGTAACGGATCGGCTTCTTGAACCCGGTCAGTTCCTCGATCTCGACGACCCGGCCGATGACGAGCGGGCCCGTGATCTCACCGACCGTTTCGACACCCTCGACCTCGATGCCGAGCTTCACGAAGGCGTTGGCGATGTCGTCGTTGGTGACGTCCTCGCTGAGTTCCAGGTGTTCCCTGAGCCAGCTGGCGGGGACCTTCATTCACGCCTCCGTTCCGAAGGGGAGGGTGAACCTCACATCCCCTTCCACCATGTCGCGCATGTCCGGAATGCCGTTGCGGAACATGAGGGTGCGCTCCAGCCCCATGCCGAAGGCGAAGCCCGAGTAGACCTCCGGGTCCACCCCGCACGCCCTGAGCACGTTGGGGTTGACCATGCCGCAACCACCCCACTCGACCCAGCCGGGACCGCCCTTCTTCTCCGGGAACCACACGTCCACCTCGGCCGACGGCTCGGTGAACGGGAAGAAGTGAGGACGGAACCGGGTGCCGGACTCCTCGCCGAACATCGCCTTGGCGAACGCGTCGAGCGTGCCGCGCAGGTGGGCCATCGTGAGGCCCTTGTCGACGGCGAGACCCTCGACCTGGTGGAACACCGGCGTGTGGGTCGCGTCGAGTTCGTCGGTCCGGAACGTCCGACCAGGACAGACGATGTACACCGGAAGGTCACGGTGCAGCAGAGCACGCGCCTGCACCGGCGACGTGTGCGTGCGCAGGACCAGGTTCGAGCCCTCGGGCCCCGCGTAGAACGTGTCGGCCATCCGGCGCGCAGGGTGGTCCTTGCCGAAGTTCAACGCGTCGAAGTTGAACCACTCGGCTTCGAGCTCGGGCCCCTCGGCCACCTCGTAACCCATGGCGACGAACACGTCGGCGACGCGCTCGGCGATCGTGCTGACCGGATGGCGCGCACCGCGCGGAACCCGATCCCAGGGCAGCGTGACGTCGACTGCTTCCTCACGCAGCACGCGCTCGTCCCGCTCGGCCTGGAGCACCGCACGACGTTCCTCGAACGCCGCCTGCACTTCCTGGCGAGCCCGGTTGACGAGCTTGCCTGCCTCGGACTTGCGCTCCTTCGGGAGCGATCCGATGGCCCGGCGCGCGAGCGACAACGGGGCCTGGTCGCCGAAGTGCGCGGGCTTCACCGCGGCCAACGCGTCCAGGTCCGCGGCCTCCGCGAACTCCTTCTTCGCCGCGTCGACGGCCGCCCTCAACGTCTCGGGCGCGACCCTGTCGGTCGACTCCGGCTCCTGCTTATCCACGGCTTCGGACATAGCTCCTCGAACGTCCGCTCCACGTTGAAAGGGCTGTACGCGAGCGTGAGCGCACGTCAGCGGTACACACGGGATTCTAAGTGAGCGCTACGGGCCGCCCTCGGTCACCCTCCGTCAGGAGCGGTGGCGAACGGCACTGGCGTAGAGGCAGACCGCCGCAGCCGTGGCGAGGTTCAGACTCTCCGCCTTGCCGTACAAGGGAACCCGCACCGCGGTGTCGGTTCTCGCGAGCACGTCGTCGCTCAAACCGTGCGCCTCGTTGCCGAACAGCCACGCCGTCGGACGGTCCAACACCGCCGTCGTGGTCAGATCGGCCTCGGCGTAACCGTGCGCGGCGACCGTCGTCAGTCCGGCGCGCCCGCACGCCTCCAGCACTCGGTCGACGTCCGGCTCGGCGACCACGGGCAGATGGAACAGGCTCCCGGTGGAGGCGCGCACGCACTTGCCGTTGTGCACGTCCACACACCGCCCCGCGAAGACGACCGCGTCGGCACCGGCTGCGTCGGCCACTCGCAGCACCGTGCCCGCGTTGCCCGGGTCGGCGATGTCCACCAGCACGGCCACGAGCCGAGGCTTGAGTCCCAACGCGGCGTCGAGGTCGACCGTGACCGTGTCGCACACCGCGACGATGCCCTGCGGAGTGACCGTCTCGGACAGCAACTCCGCCGCACGGGCGTTGACGCGCGAGACCTTCGGCGCCTCGGCGACGAGCTCGGGATGCCGCCGAGCCGCCTCGTCGGTGACGAACACCTCGTGCACCCGGCCGTGGCGCAGAGCCTCCCTCACCGCCTGTGCACCCTCGGCGAGGAAGCGACCTGTCTCCGCGCGAGCCGAGCGCCGCGTCAACCGGCGCGCAGCAACGACCCGGGGCGTCCTCTGGGTGAACGGGACATCCCCGGGTCGTTGATGCTTGGTGCTCAGGCCGACTTCTTCACGTCGGCGGGCAGGTTCTGCTTCGCCAGCTCGGCGAGCGAGGCGAACGCGGGCGCGTCGTTCACGGCGATGTCCGCGAGCACCTTGCGGTCGACCTCGACACCAGCGGCCTTCAGGCCCTGGATGAAGCGGTTGTAGGTGACGCCGTTCTGGCGAGCAGCCGCGTTGATCCGGGTGATCCACAGCTGGCGGAAGTCACCCTTGCGGGCGCGGCGGTCGCGGTAGGCGTAGTTGAGCGAGTGGAGCGTCTGCTCCTTGGCCTTGCGGTACAGGCGCGAGCGCTGACCGCGGTAACCGCTGGCCAGCTCGAGAGTTGCGCGACGCTTCTTCTGGGCGTTGACCGCCCGCTTGACGCGTGCCACGGGTCCATCCTGTCGTGTCGGGGGGCGCACTTCGAGCGCCCCGGGTGGTTACGGAGGAGCTGGAATCAGCGGCCGAGCAGCCGCTTCACGCGGCGCACGTCCTGGGCGGCGACCTCGGTGGTGCCTTCGAGTCGGCGGGTGAGCCTGCTCGACTTCCGCTCCATCAGGTGCCTGCGGCCGGCCTGCTGGCGCCGGATCTTGCCGCTGCCCGTCACTCGGACGCGCTTCGACATCCCGCTGTGGGACTTGTTCTTCGGCATTCTTACCTCTTTCATACGACAGCACACCGATCACCGGTGTGCTGCTGCGTGGTGGCGGTACTGCCGGCGACCGGCGAGCGGACCGTCTGCCGCCCGTCGTCGCGGGCGGCAGTCCGTCACGACTCGTCGCTGCCCGCGTCCTTCGTCGCCTTCGACTTCGCCTTGGCGTTCTTGTGCGGCGCCAGAACCATGATCATGTTACGGCCGTCCTGCTTCGGCTTCGACTCGACGAAACCCAGCTCGGACACGTCGTCCGCGAGACGCTGCAGCAGGCGGAACCCGAGCTCCGGCCTCGACTGCTCACGCCCACGGAACATGATCGTCACCTTGACCTTGTTACCCGCCTCGAGGAAGCGGGACACGTGGCCCTTCTTCGTCGCGTAGTCGTGCGGGTCGATCTTGGGACGCAGCTTCTGTTCCTTGATGACGGTGAGCTGCTGGTTGCGGCGGGACTCACGGGCCTTCTGAGCACTCTCGTACTTGAACTTGCCGTAGTCCATGAGCTTCGCCACCGGCGGGCGTGCCTGCGGGGCGACCTCCACGAGATCGAGGTCTGCCTCCTGGGCGAGCCTCAGCGCGTCCTCGATACGGACGATGCCGACCTGCTCACCGTTCGGTCCCACGAGGCGAACCTCGGGAACACGGATGCGCTCGTTGATGCGCGTCTCGGAGCTGATGGGGCCTCCTTGGTCCAAGTGCCGGTCATTCTGCTGTCTCGACCTGGTGCCCACATACCACAGGCCCCGACACTCGTACACGTGTGCGGGGCCCTCATTCCGATCAGTGTCCCCGACGGGACACTTCGCGCGACCGTGGTGGCGTCGAAGCCACTCGCAGTCGCGTGACCGGACCCGGCCGCCTGGGACGGCGACTCGGGTGGGAGCGGGGCTCCACTTGCGGCCCCCGATGCCTCGGAGGCTGGTCGCACGTGGAATCGTACCAGACGTGCAAGACGAGTCTTACAACGCTTCCGAGCCCGGTCAGGATTCCCCGGAAGCCACCGAACCGCAGGAAACCGAGAACGTCCGCGAGCTGAGCGCGATCCCCAGCGTGGAGGTGATCAGCCGGGCGGCCGTCATGCTCATGTCCGCAGCCGCCGAACGGCTCGGACTCGCCGACGACGACCCCGACGCGAGCCCGTTGCGCGACCTCGACGAGGCGCGACGCCTCATCACGGCGCTGGCAGGGCTGGTCACCGCCTCCGGCGAGTACCTCGGCCTGCACGCGGCTCCACTGCGCGACGGCCTGCAATCGCTGCAGAAGGCGTTCCGCGAGGCGTCGGCCGTTCCCGACGCGCCCGGTCAGGGACCGGGCGAGAAGTACACGGGTCCCGTGTACTGACGGCTGTCCGTCAGACGAGAACCGCGAGCGCGTCGATCTCGACGAGCAGCTTCCCGGGCAGGCCCACGTACACCGTGGTCCTCGCCGGGTACGGCTCGGACACGAGCGCGTTGTACGTCTCGTTGAATTCGGCGAAGTGCGCGGTGTCGGTGAGATAGGCGCGCATCATGACGACGTCGTCGAGGTCGGCTCCCGCGGCACGCAGCACGGCCCGCAGGTTGGCGAACACCTGCCGGGTCTGACCGGCCACGCCGCCCGCGACGGCCTCCCCGGTCGCGGGGTCGACACCGACCTGCCCGGCCACCTGCAGGATGTTGCCCTTGCGGACGGCCTGCGAGTACGCCGCCACCGGCGCGGGCGCCTCACTCGTGCTGATCGCCTCTCGACGCGAAGTGCTCATCGTCTCGTCGCACCCTTCCTGCCGAACTAGGACGCCTCGGGCGATCGCCCGAGCCCGGACGCACCGGAGTCGACCGCGACGTAGCGGACCTCCGGTCGGCCCACCGTTCCGTAGTGCGGGTGTCGGCGAGCCACTCCGTGATCGGCAAGGTACTCGAGATAGCGGCGCGCCGTGACCCGGGCGACGCCGGTGGCCTCCGCGACCGTGGCTGCCGAGACCCCTTCCCCCGACTCGACGAGGACGGCGGTCACCGCGTCGAGCGTCGCCGTGCTCATTCCCTTCGGCGGCGTGGCCTGGCCCGGCGAGCGCAGTGTCGCGAGGACGTGGTCGATGTCCGCCTGTCCCTTCGCCTGTCCCGGACTGGCCACCCGTTCGCGGAAGCGAGCGTAGCTGTCGAGCCGCTCCCGTAGAGCCGCGAACGTGAACGGCTTCAGCAGGTACTGCACCACCCCCGCCGACACCGCGCCACGTACCACCGACAGCTCGCGCGCCGAGGTCACCGCGATCACGTCGATCGGTGCGCCCGTGGCCCGCAGAGCGCGACACACGGCGAGGCCGTGCGTGTCGGGCAGGTAGAAGTCGAGCAAAACGAGGTCGACCCGGTGCCGCCGGCAGAATCGCACGGCCGCTCCTCCCGAGTGCACGACTCCCGCGACGGCGAAACCCGGAACGCGTTCGACGAACGCACGATGCGCGTCGGCTGCCACGGGATCGTCCTCGACCACCAGCACACTGATCATCAGACGCCTCCACGTTCAGCGTAGGGAGTCACCCAGGGTGATCCGTCGTCGCGGGGAGAGGCACGTGCACGGTGAACACCGCACCCCCGTCGTCGGCGTTCGCCACCGACACGGTGCCGCCGAGTCGGCGGACGGTCTGCCCGACCAGCGCGAGGCCGAGACCACGCCCCGTGCTTCCCCCTCCCGACTTCGTCGACCACCCTCGGCGGAAGATGTGCGCGCCGATCCCGGGGTCGATTCCCGGACCGCTGTCGGCGACCCGAACGACCAGCGTGCCGTCGTCGGCGCGCACCCGCACCCACACCGTGGGGGCACGTTCGGCGGCGGTCTCGACGGCGGCGTCCACGGCGTTGTCGACGAGGTTGCCGAGCACGGTGACCAGGTCGCGCGGATCGATCGTGGAACTCGTGTCGTCGAGCACGGTGTCGTCGGTGATGACCAACTCGACCCCACGCTCGGCCGCCTCGCTCGACTTGCCCAGCAGCAACGCCGCCAGCACCGGCTCGGACACCGCGCTCAACACGCGGTCGGTCAGCTCCTGCGCCGTACGCAACTCGGAGGTCGCGAACGACACCGCCTCCTCGGTGCGGCCCAGTTCGACCAGCGATACCACCGCGTGGAGGCGGTTGGCCGACTCGTGTGCCTGCGCCCGCAACGATTCGGCGAAGCCACGGACGGTGTCGAGCTCGCCGGTCAGGGACTGCAACTCGGTGTGGTCCCGCAACGTCACCACGTTGCCCATCGCCCGGCCCCGTGACCGCACCGGGACCGTGTTGACCAGCAGCACCCGGGTGTCGGTGACGTGGAGTTCGTCGACGACCGCGTCGTCGGCCACCAGGGTGCGGGTGAGCGCGTCGGCGAGGCCCAGCTCCGAGACGGCAGCTCCCCGCACGTCGCCCGGCAGGTCGAGCAGCTCGGCGGCGGCGTCGTTGTACAGGCCCACCCGACCGTCCCGGTCGACGAGGACGAGCCCTTCCCGTACCGAGTGCAGGATGGCCTCGTAGTAGTCGAACATCCGACTGAGGTCGTCCGGGGCCACCCCTCGGGTCTGGGCGCGCAGGCGGCCGCTCACCGCCACGCTGCCGATCGCGCCCACGACGAGCGCGCCCGCCGCCACCCCGAACACCGGCGGCAGGCGTTGCGCCAGTTCGGTCGAGATCGCCTCGACGGTGATGCCCACCGCCACGAGCGCCCCGACCTCGCCGTCGACGTACACCGGCGCCACCGCGCGCACCGACGGCCCGAGCGTGCCCGTGTAGGTCTCGGTCACCAGTCGTCCCCGCAACGCGGGCTCGATGGTGCCGATGAACGGCTCACCGATGCGATCGGGATTCGGGTGCGTGTACCGGGTCCGGTCGGGACTCATGATCGTGATGAAGTCGACCCCGGTGTCGGCACGGACGCGCTCGGCGAAGGGCTGCAGCGTCACGCTGGGGTTCGGTCGCGTCACCGCCGTGCGGATGTCCGGCGAGTCGGCGAGGGTGACCGCCACCGACACGACCTCGTCGGTCGCCTTGTCCTCCACCGTGTTGACGGCGTCGACGTAGGCCAGCGACGTGCCGCCGATCACCAGGACAGCCACGACGCTGAGCTGCAGGACCAGCAGTTGCCTGGCGACACTCCACCTCCGGCCGGGCGGGCCGGGAAGTCGGAAACGGGGCGGACGGCGCACCGGTTCATGAGAACACACGCGCCCGACGCGAGTTCGCGACCGAAATGAACACAACCGTGACAGCCGGGCGCGAGGTTCCCATAGTCGTCACGATTACCCGTCAGTACTTCGAGGAGGCAACGTTGCCTGAACCGTCGCCCACGGCTGCCGAAGCGCCGCGGCGTCGCGACCGGATGCACTACCTGTACTTGGCCGTGATCGCCGCGGTGGTGCTGGGGATCATCGTGGGCTTCGTCGCGCCCGACATGGCGAAGGAACTCAAGCCCCTGGGCACCGGCTTCGTCGACCTGATCAAGATGATGATCAGCCCGATCATCTTCTGCACGATCGTGCTCGGCATCGGCTCGGTCGCCAAGGCCGCCAGTGTCGGCAAGGTCGGTCTGCTCGCCGTCGGCTACTTCATGCTGATGTCCACGTTCGCGCTCGGCATCGGGCTCGTCGTCGGTAACGTGCTGCATCCCGGCGAGGGCATGGAACTCGACCCGGAGGCCGCCGCGGCAGCGCAGGAGAGCGCCGCGAGCGGTGAGGGAACGGTCGACTTCCTCCTCGGCATCATCCCCGAGACGCTGGTCTCGGCGTTCACCGAGGGCTCGGTGCTGCAAACTCTGCTCGTGGCCTTGCTCGCCGGCTTCGCCCTCCAGAAGATGGGCACCGCCGGTCAGCCGATCCTGCGGGGCATCGAGCACATCCAGCGGCTCGTGTTCCGCATCCTGGCGATGATCATGTGGGCCGCTCCGGTCGGCGCGTTCGGCGCGATCGCGGCCGTGGTCGGCGAGACGGGTTGGGACGCGCTGCGCAGCCTGGCCGTCATCATGATCGGCTTCTACATCACGTGTCTGCTGTTCGTGTTCGTCGTGCTCGGCGCCATGCTGTGGTTCGGTGCTCGCGTCAACATCTTCAAGCTGCTCGGCTACCTCGGCCGCGAGTTCCTGCTCATCGTGTCGACGTCGTCGTCGGAGTCGGCGCTGCCGCGCCTGATCGCCAAGATGGAGCACGTCGGCGTCAGCAAGCCCGTCGTCGGCATCACCGTTCCCACGGGCTACTCGTTCAACCTCGACGGCACCGCGATCTACCTGACGATGGCGACGCTGTTCATCGCGACGGCCCAGGGCAGCCCGCTCGGCGTCGGGGAGCAGATCTCCCTGCTGGTCTTCATGATCATCGCGTCGAAGGGTGCCGCCGGGGTCAGCGGTGCCGGTATCGCGACGCTCGCCGGTGGGCTCCAGTCGCACCGCCCGGAACTCGTCGACGGGGTGGGCTTCATCCTCGGTATCGACCGGTTCATGTCCGAGGCCCGCGCGCTGACCAACTTCGCGGGCAACGCCGTGGCGACCGTGCTCATCGGGTCGTGGACGAAGTCGCTCGACCGCGAGCGGCTCTCCCGGGTGCTCTCCGGGCAGGAGCCGTTCGACGAGACCACGCTCCTGGACGACCACGCGTCGGCCGGCAAGGACGCCGCACCGGGCGACGGCCCGGCCGTGTCCGACAAGCAGCACTCCCCCGCCTGAGCACGAGCGCTCGGCGTCAAGCCGCGTCTCGCGGGTGGCCGGTCCGGTCATCCGCGAGACGCGTCACCAGTCCCTGCCGACCACGTCGCATCATGGCCGCGTGGTTGAACCGGAGGACCGGGCGAAGCCACGGCGACAGCACCCGCAGCAACCGACGGCGCACCTCGACCTCCTGGACGATCTCCACCCGGGTGCCGAGCCCGTCCGGACCCACCTCGGCGCGCAGCGACCCGCTCAGATCGCCGTCGATCGCGACGGCCAGCCGCCCGGTGCGGGAGTCCTGTTCGGTCCGTCTCAACACCAGCGCCAGTGTGAACGGCAGGACGGCCCGCGCCCGGAGTTCGGCCGTGTCCGCGTCGCATTGCCGGACCGACCGCACGTCCCGCCACCAACGGGGATAGTCGGCCAGGTCGGCCAACACCGCGAACACCGTCGGCGCGTCGGCGCGCAACCACCACCGCGTGCGGAACCGGTACCACGTCGTCGACATGGTTCCGGGTTCCCCACGCGGTCGCGGCTCAGACGTTCAGCAACGGGGCGAGGAACTGCCCCGTGTAGCTGCCCTCCGTCGCGGCGACGTCCTCGGGCGTGCCCTCGGCGACGACCGTGCCACCGCCCGAACCACCTTCCGGGCCGAGGTCGACGACCCAGTCGGACGTCTTGATGACGTCGAGGTTGTGCTCGATCACGATCACGGTGTTGCCCTTGTCGACCAACCCGTTGATCACGCCGAGCAGCTTGCGGATGTCCTCGAAGTGCAGTCCCGTGGTCGGCTCGTCGAGGATGTAGACCGTCCGGCCCGTCGACCGCTTCTGCAGTTCGCTGGCCAGCTTCACCCGCTGCGCCTCACCGCCGGAGAGGGTCGGCGCGGGCTGACCGAGCCGGACGTACCCCAACCCGACGTCGACCAGCGTCCGCAGGTGGCGGTGGATCGCCTTGATCGGCTCGAAGAACTCGGCGGCCTCCTCGATCGGCATGTCGAGGACCTCGGCCACGGTCTTGCCCTTGTAATGCACCTCCAGCGTCTCGCGGTTGTACCGCGCGCCCTTGCACACCTCGCAGGGCACGTAGACGTCCGGCAGGAAGTTCATCTCGATCTTGATGGTGCCGTCGCCCGCGCACGCCTCACACCGGCCGCCCTTGACGTTGAACGAGAACCGGCCGGGCTGGTAGCCGCGGACCTTCGCCTCGGTGGTGGCGGCGAACAGCTTGCGGATGTGGTCCCACACCCCCGTGTAGGTCGCCGGGTTCGACCGGGGCGTCCGGCCGATCGGGGACTGGTCGACACGCACCAGCTTGTCGACGTGGTCGAGCCCCTTGACCCGCTTGTGGCGGCCCGGCACCTGCCTGGCGTTGTTGAGCTTGTTCGCGAGCACCGTCGCCAGGATGTCGTTGACGAGGGTGGACTTGCCCGACCCGGACACCCCGGTGACCGAGACGAGACACCCGAGCGGGAACGACACGTCGATGTTGCGCAGGTTGTTCTCGCGCGCGCCCACCACCGTGAGCTGCCGCTTCGGGTCGACCTTCCGGCGTTCCTCCGGGACGTCGATCGTGCGCCGTCCGGAGAGGTAGTCGCCCGTGAGCGACTTCTTGTTCCGCAGCAACTTCTCGTAGGTGCCGCTGTGCACGATGAGACCGCCGTGCTCGCCCGCGCCGGGACCGATGTCGACGACCCAGTCACTCGCCCTGATGGTGTCCTCGTCGTGCTCGACGACGATCAGTGTGTTGCCGAGGTCTCGCAGACGGGTGAGCGTCTCGATGAGCCGGTGATTGTCACGCTGGTGCAAGCCGATCGACGGCTCGTCGAGGACGTACAGCACGCCCACGAGACCCGACCCGATCTGCGTCGCCAACCGGATGCGCTGCGCCTCACCGCCGGAGAGCGTGCCCGCCGCGCGGTCGAGCGAGAGGTAGTCGAGGCCGACGTCGAGCAGGAAGTGCAGCCGGGCCTGGATCTCCTTGAGCACGGCACCGGCGATCATCGCCTCACGCGGGCCGAGCCGGAGACCGTCGAGGAACTCCGACGCCTCCGCCACGGACAGGGCGCACACCTCGGCGATCGACCGTTCGCCGTACTCCTCGTGTTCGAGGGTGACGGCAAGAATCTCGGGCTTCAGCCGCGTCCCCTGACACGTCGGACACGGCACCTCGCGCATGTAGCCCTCATAGCGCTCGCGCGCCCACTCGGACTCCGTCTGTTCGTGGCGCCGCTCCAGGAACGGGATGACGCCCTCGAAGCTGGCGTAGTAGGACCGCTGGCGGCCGTAGCGGTTGCGGTAACGCACGTGCACCTGCTCGTCGACACCGTGCAGCACCGCCTTCTGGACCTTCGCGGGCAGCTTGCGCCACGGCGTGTCCATGCGGAAGCCGAGCGCGGTGGACAACGATTCGAGCAGGCGCTGGAAGTACTCGGCGCTCTGTCCGCCCGACCACGGCGCGATGGCGCCTTCTGCGAGCGAGAGCTCGTCGTCGGGCACCACCATCTCGGGGTCGACCTCCTTGCGGACGCCGATCCCGGTGCAGTCGGGGCACGCGCCGTAGGGCGCGTTGAACGAGAAGGACCGCGGTTCGAGGTCCTCGATCGTGAGCGGATGCCCGTTGGGGCAGGCGAGGTTCTCCGAGAAGCCGCGCGTGCGGTGCGGGTCGCCCTCGGGCAGGTCGACGAATTCGAGCTCGACGAGCCCGTCGGCCAGGCGCAACGCGGTCTCGACGGAGTCGGTGAGCCGCTGCTTGGCGCTGGCCTTGACGCTCAACCGGTCGACGACCACGCCGATGTCGTGCTTCTCCTGCTTCTTCAACTTCGGCGGGTCCGACAACGGGTGGACGGTGCCGTCGACCCGGACACGTGCGAAGCCCTGCTGCTGCAGGTTCGCGAAGAGATCGACGTACTCGCCCTTGCGACCACGCACGACCGGCGCGACGACCTGGAACCGCGTGCCGGGTTCCATGTCGAGCACCTGGTCGACGATCTGCTGCGGCGTCTGCTTGCTGATCGGCTCACCGCACCGAGGACAGTGCGGCTTGCCCGCCCGCGCGTACAGCAGCCGCAGATAGTCGTAGACCTCCGTGATGGTGCCGACCGTGGAGCGCGGGTTGCGCGAGGTGGACTTCTGGTCGATGGACACCGCGGGAGAGAGACCCTCGATGAAGTCCACGTCGGGTTTGTCCATCTGTCCCAGGAACTGCCGCGCGTACGCCGACAGCGACTCCACGTAGCGCCGCTGTCCCTCCGCGAAGACGGTGTCGAACGCGAGACTCGACTTGCCCGACCCCGACAACCCCGTGAACACGATGAGGCTGTCCCGGGGCAGATCGAGGTCGACGCCACGCAGGTTGTGTTCACGGGCGCCACGGACTACGAGGCGATCAGCCACCCGAGATCCCTTCGAGAATGATGTGTGGAAGGCCGAACAGACGTCGGCCGCCCCATGCTAGGTCGCACCCCCGACAGAAACGGACGACGCGTCGCGGGGGCCCTCCTGGGACGACCCCGCGGTCGGTGTGACGTCCGCAACACTGCGGTGACGTCGCCGCGTGAGCAGCCGGTGCGCCGGCCGTTCGACGAGGACGGTGAGCAGCCAGGCCGCGACCACGGCGGCCCCGACCACTATCGACAAGCGTAACCACCACGGCGAGACTCCGGCCTCGCTCAGCGCTCGCGCCAGGACGTAGCCGAGCTGTTGGTGAACCAGATAGAGGCTGTAGCTGATCCCGGCGAGCCACGTCACCGGCCTGCGCAGCAGCCGCAACCCCGGCACGTCCCAGTCCGGTCCCCGTGCGGCAGCGCACATGCCGACGAGCATGACGACGAACCCGAGCACGACCAGCGGCACGGGGGTTCCGCTGCGGAAGATCTGGATGACGACGGCGGTGCCGAGCAACAGGACGAGCTGCGTGGTCGGCAATCGACGCTGCTGCCACAGCCAGATCGCGACACCCGCAGCGAACAGGTACGCCCGGAACATCCCGGTCGCGGCGGGCGCCGTCTCGACGAGGAGCCCCAGCACGGGCGACACCACGGAGACGACCATGGCCGCCCACAGCATGACGACGGCGCTGATGCGGTGATGCAGCTTGTAGCGCCAGATCAGGGCCGCGACGGCGAAGGTGATCACCTGCACGGGAAGGGTCCAGTACGAGCCGTCGATGCGATGCCACGGATCGGGGTTCCACTCGTGCAGCAGCGTCAGGTGCAACAGCAGATCCGCCAGGTCCGGCACGTGCCAGGCGGGCAGGGCGTCCGGTCCCCGATCGGCCGGCATGATCGGCTCGCCGAACAGCACACCCAGCACGCCGTCCTGGTGCGTTCCTCCGTTGAACCGCACGACGACCAGCCGGGTCACCGTGTACACGACCACCACGGCCACCAAGTAGGCGGGCAGGAGTCTCGCGAGTCGCGCGCGGAACCATCGGCCGGCGCTGCCCCGGCGGATGGTCGGGCCGATGAAGTATCCGGAGAGCACCAACAGCGTGACCGTGCCGAACCGGATGTTCAGCTCCAGCGGGTACGCCTCGATGCCCGGAACCTGTCTGGCCACTCCGGTGACGTGCCCCAGCACGACGAAGACGATGGCGACGACGCGAATCAGGTCCCAGTTGAAGCGTCGCGACGAACGCGACGTCGGCTGCGAACCTCCGGTGACGGTCACGAGGAACCCCCCAGCGAGTGCGCGGTCAACCGACCGTAGCGGCGAACGGTCGACCAGCGGCCGTCGGGGGTGGCCGACGCATTGACTACCGTAAGACCGTGAACGTCACCGAGGACTACACCGGACACGTCGAACCCGGTGCCGCCGCGCGGCGGGTGCTCGACGCGCTGACCATCACGAAGGTGTCGGTCGGCCCCATGGACAACAACGCCTACCTGCTGGTGTGCCGCGCCACCAGCGAGGCTCTGCTCATCGACGCCGCCAACGACTACGAGCGGCTGTCGGACCTCATCGGGCACGGTCCCGACCGCCCGTCGCTGCGCACGATCGTCACCACGCACCAGCACAAGGACCACTGGCAGGCGTTGGGTGCGCTGGCCGGCGCCTACGGAACGGACACGGCGGTGCACCCGCTGGACGCCGACCCGCTGCCCGTACCGCCGGACATCCTGCTGGAGCACGGCGACACGATCTCCGTTGGCGACGTCTCGCTGGAGGTCATCCACCTGCGCGGCCACACGCCGGGTTCGATCGCGCTGCTCTACCGCGACCCGAAGGGGCGTCCGCACCTGTTCACCGGCGACTCGCTCTTCCCGGGCGGTGTCGGCAAGACCACGTCGCCGGAGAACTTCACCTCGCTCATCGACGACGTGGAGCAGCGGATCTTCGCCGAGCTTCCCGACGAGACGTGGTTCTACCCCGGCCACGGCGACGACTCGACGCTGGGAGCCGAGCGCGGCAAGCTCGCGGAATGGCGCGAGCGCGGCTGGTGACGGACGCCGTCGACGTCACGGAAGCGATCGTCGTGGCACCACGTCCACGAGACCGCCCGTTGACGACCGGCTCTACTCGAAACCGGGGACGCCCGCCACGGCGCCTCGGTCCTCAGTCGATTTCGCCGCGCTCGGCGAGCATGGCGAGGACCCGGCGTCCGGCGGGCGGGCACCGTTGCGCGTCGGACGCCGCGAGCCACGCCAGTTCGGCGATCTCGCGGCCCGGCCGCAACTCGCCCTCGTACCGCGCGGTGTAGGCCGTCATGTGCACCCGACGCCCGTCGGTGTAGCCGTCGGCGAGTTCGTCGAGCTCGGCGAACCGAGCGACGCTGCGCGGGTCGACGTTCACCGTCAACTCCTCCCGGATCTCCCGACAGAGACACTCGACGTCGCTCTCACCGTGCTCCCGCTTGCCGCCGGGAAGGTAGAACTTCTCCTTGCCCTTCGTGCGCACGGTCAACAACCGGCGGTCCCGAACGAGCACCCACGACACGCTGTCGATCACTCCGCTCACAGCTTCGACGCTAGTCGGAGGCCGACAGGGTGAATTCGACCGGGAGTGACGCCGCTGGACAGAGCAGTGGCCTCCGCGAACCGTGAGCGAGTCGCTACAATCTGTGTTCGATGTTGTGCGGTGTGTGTCGGTTTCGGTGAATTCAGGTGTGAGCAGCGCGCTGAAAGCGCACGAACCCGCACATCCGGGTTACTCTAGGCGGCATGACGACCATCGCTCTCAAGAACGTTCTCGCCAAGGCGGGGCTCAAGACCGACCCCACCGAGTTCTTGGCGCTGGTCGAGGACGCAGCCAAGCGCCTGACCCCGCCGAGCCCGAATCCGGCCCACTATTTCTCCCCCGAACAGCGGGAAGCACTGCAGGACGTCGGGCTCGACCTCGCGCCCGCGAGCGAGGACGACCGCGATGCCCGCGCACGGGCCGTGGCCGCCCACGCGGTGCTGGCCGACTCCGCGCTCACGGTGGCGGAAGCGGCGACGCTGCTCGGGGTCGACGACAGCCGCATTCGGCACCGGCTGAAGGAAGGCCGACTCACCGGCTGGAAGGCCCAGGGTGGCTGGCGCCTGCCCGCGTGGCAGTTCACCCCGAGCGGCGTGCTGCCCGGGCTGGACGTCGTGCTGCGCGCGGTGCCCGAGGACCAGCCCGCGCTGGTCGTGGCCGCGTTCATGAGCACTCCCCAGACCGACCTGGTGATCAACGGAAGACCGGCCACGCCGAGACAGTGGTTGTTGGCGGGCGGCGACCCCGAGTACGTGGCCGAGCTGGCCGCCGTTCTCGGCACGCCCGTCTGAACCCCGGATCCCGGATCGGTTAGTCACGGTTCATGGCAAGACTGCCCCGGCCGCCGTCGCGGGCCGTACTGGTCAACGCGCTCCGCCCTGCCGAAGACATCGTCGCCGTTCACCCGAACACCCGGCTCGTGCGGATCTACACCGCCCACGGGCGGCATCCGCAGCAGTGGGACACGTTCCGCTACACCGGCCCGTTGCCCCACGGTCGATTCGACCCGCAGCAGCCGCGGTACGGCGAGATGGTCACCGACCCCCACAACGGCGTGCTGTACTTCGGCCTGTCGGTGCGCACGAGCGTGGCCGAGGTCTACCAGACGACCTCCACCGTCGACCGCAAGACGCGGGGACCGCACCTCGTGGTGGTCCGCCCCGCCCGCACGTTGCGACTCCTCGACCTCTGTGGGCTCTGGCCCACGCGAGTCGGCGCGTCCCAGGAGATCTCCAGCGGGCCGAAGAAGATCACTCAGGCGTGGGCGAGGGCGATCCGCTCGGCCTACCGCGACCTCGACGGCGTCTGGTACCGCTCGTCGATGGACGCGGGAGAGCCCGCGGTGTGTCTGTGGGACCCGCCCGCGGGTGGGGCGCTGCCCTCCGTTCCCGACGTCCTGTTGCCCCTCGACCACCCGGGACTGGACGTGCCGTTGTCCCGGGTGTGCGAGGAGCTGAACTACGTGCTGGTCAACTGACCGGCAGGTGTCGCTGCCACCACTCCAGCACGGCCTCGAACCGCTGGAGCCGGTGACGCGGTCGGCCCGAGCGCGTCAGTTCGTGTCCCTCGCCGGGGAACACGAGCATCTCCGTCTCGCACCCTGACTTCTTGAGCGCGACGAACATGCGCTGAGCCTGTTCGAGAGGACAACGCCAGTCCTGCTCGGAGTGCACGACCGCGAACGGGATCGTGATCCGGTCGGCGTAGGTGAGCGGGCTGCGTCGACGCTGCTCGTCGACATCGTCGCCCACGTAGGCGCCGGTGAAGTACCAGCCGATGTCCGAACTGCCGGTGAACGAGTCCCACGCGTTGACGGCACGTTCGCTCCAGGCGGCACGGAACCGGTGACCGTGGTGGGCGGCGAGCCATCCGGTCATGAAGCCGCCGTAGGAGCCGCCCATCACGCCGACGCGATCGGCATCCGCGTCCGGGCGCGTCGACACGGCGTCGAGCAGGGCCAGCACGTCGTCGGCATCCACCGTGCCGAGCGCGCCGACGACCGCCCGCGCGTGCGACTCGCCGTACCCGGCGGAGCCACGCGGGTTCGGGAGGACGACCAGGTACCCCGCCGAGGCGTACACCTGGGCCTCGTCGAAGAGGCTCCACTCGTACTGGGCGAACGGACCGCCGTGCACCACGAGCAGCACGGGATGGGGACCGTCGCCCTCGGGCTTCACGACCCAGCCGTGCACGGGGTAGCCGTCGGGCGCGGTGGCCGTGACCTCCTCCATCGGCCTGATCCCGGCCTCCCGCAGCGACGCGGAGAAGTCCGTGAGAACGCGAGCGGAGCCACCTTCGAGGAGCACGATCTCTCCCGTGTCCTCCGGTCCGGCTTGCACCAGGGCGATGCGGTCGCCGTCGACGGTGAACGACCGGACGGCGGCTCGCTCTCCCGCCAGGAGCGGCAGGTCGTCCAAGGCGGCCTCGGTGGCGTCCTTGGCGACGCTGCGCAGCTCGACGGCACCGCGATGCCGAACGGCCACCAGCACGTCGTCGTCTCGGACGGCGGGCGGCCCGGCCGAGGCCTCACAGCCCACGGTCTCCGCGTCGGTGAGTCGGCGCGGGGCCGTCCGGTCGCTCAGGGAGGTCACCCAGAGTCCGGTGTTGCGCGCCACGGGGTCGAAGCCGTCGAAAGCAGTGCTGTAGAAGTACACCGCGCCGTCGGAGGTCACGACCGGCGAGGACACGGAGCCCGCGCTCCGCACGAGCAGTTCCGGACCGTCGCCACCGTCGACCCTGACGAGGTAGAGGTCGTCGTGCAGCGACTCCTCGGCGTCCCAGTCGCGAGGCGCGACCACGACGACACCGGTGGAGTCCGGGGTCCATGCCAGGTCGCCGACGCTCACCGTGGCGTCGGTCAGCGGCGAGAGGTCGTCCGCGCCGAGGGTGTCGCCGGTCTCGGTGTCGACGACGAAGAGCCGGTACGGCCGATCACGAAGGAATCCCTCGCCGTCGAGGCGGTAGTCGAAGCGCGTGATCCGGCGCGGCGCCTCGGCCTCGGGTTTCGGCGCGTCCTTGCCGTCGGCGGCCGTGCCGTAGCGGCCCGGTTCGGGGACGCGAGCGGTGAAGGCGATGCGGCGCGAGTCCGGCGCCCACACCGGTGTCCCGGCTCCCAACGGGAGATCGGTGAGCCGGCGCGACTCGCCGCCCGCCGCGGGCATGACGTGCAGTTGTGGCGCGTCGGTACCGGTGGCGCGCAGGAAGGCCACCCACCGGCCGTCCGGGGAGATCGCAGGAGCGGTGTCCCGCTCTCCGTGGGTCCAGGGTGCGGGACCGTCGGGCCCGATCCGGACGAGAGAACTGCGGTAGACGTCGGTGTCCGTGTCGGGGCGAGCCACCGCCGTGAGCAGCAGCTCGCCCCGCATCGTCGGACGACCGGGAACGGCCATGCGGTCGAGATCTGTGGGACGCATGATCCGGACTCTAACCGAAATTCTTTAGCCGAGGTAACGGTTTAGCCGTCCCGCGAAGGCTCCCGGGTCTCCTCATCCGGCGTGTCCACATCGAGCTTCAGCTTGCTCGTCACGGTCGGGTCGCGCTTGACCTTCCACAGGCTCGCGACGGTCGTCACGACCAGCACCGTGACGATCACGCCGAGCGAGGTCCAGTTGTCGATGTCCAGCCACTCGGGCGCGACGTGGTAGCCGTGCAGAGCGTGCAGCACCAGCTTCACGCCGATGAAGCCGAGAATCACCGACAACCCGTAGGACAGGTACACCAGCTTGGTCACCAGACCGCCGACCAGGAAGTAGAGCTGGCGCAGCCCCATGAGCGCGAACGCGTTGGCCGTGAACACCAGGTACGGGTCCTGGGTGATGCCGAAGATCGCCGGGATCGAGTCGACGGCGAACAGCAGGTCGGCGCTCCCGATCGCGACGATGACCACGAACATCGGTGTGAGATACCGCTTGCCGCCCTGCTTGACGGACATCTTGTGGCCGACGTAGTCGGGCGTGACCGGGAAGAGCTTGCGCACCAACCGGGTCAGCGCGTTCTCGTTGTACTCCTCGTCGTCGTCCTTCTCCCGCACCATGTTGATCGCGGTGAAGATGAGGAATCCGCCGAAGACGAAGAAGATCCACACGAACTTCGCGATCAGAGCAGCTCCGAGCGCGATGAACCCCGCCCGCATGGCCAACGCCAGCAGGATGCCGATCAGCAACACGCGGTGCTGATGGATGGACGGCACCCGGAACGACGCGATGATCACCATGAAGATGAACAGGTTGTCGACCGAGAGCGAGTACTCGGTGATGTAGCCGGTGAAGAACTCGACGCCGGGATCGTGGCCTGCGATGACCCACACCCCGACCCCGAACAGGACGGCGCAGGAGACGTAGAAGACCACCCAGCGAGCGGCCTCACCGGTGGTGACCTTGTGCGGTTTGCGGTCGACGATGATCAAATCGAGCGCGACCAGGAGGAGGAGTGCCCCCACCGTCGCAAGCCATACCCACACGGGCACGTTCATATGAGCCAACCTCCGGTCAGCGCGTAGCGGCCAGTACCGGAGGTCTCTCCCACCGACGCGGACGTCGGCCGACGGCGCCGGGTGTCAGCGAGGACAGCCGTGTTGACGACGCCGCCGCGAAGGAATACTCCCCTCCACGAACGCCCACCATCATCTCGACTGTGACGCAGGATGACCAGTGGTGGTCGGCAGAGTCACCGCTGCGACACACGTAAGATCGGTCACATGACCCGAGCACGGTGTGCCGCCGCCCCGCCTCCGACCGTGACCCGCCGCAAATCGCCCGGAAACGCCCAATAGTGTGGCAACCGTGCCCCGAACTATGAAGTTGCGCGGCAAGCGCGCGCGCCTGCTCGGACTCGCGGCCGTGGCCGCCGTCCTCGCCACGGTCGCGCTGGTGTGGGTCGACGACGACGAACGTCCCACGCACACCACCCACGAGGCCGTCATCGACGTGGCCGCCGCTCCGGGCTCCGCCGAGCGCGTCCAGTTGGACACCACGATGTACGTGCCGGCCACCACGCCCGCACCGGCCGTGTTGCTGCCGCACGGGTTCGGCGGTGACAAGAACAGCGTGACGCGTGAGGCCGAGGAGCTGGTCGAACGCGGGTTCGTCGTGCTCACCTACTCGGCCCGAGGATTCGGCCGCAGCACGGGCGAGATCGCGCTCAACGACCCCGACTACGAGGTCGCCGACGCCTCGCAGCTCGTGGACTACCTGGCCGACCGCCCCGAGGTGCAGCTCGATCAGGACGGCGATCCGCGCGTCGGTGTCACCGGTGCCTCGTACGGGGGCGCGCTGGCGCTGCTGCTCGCGGGCACCGACGATCGCGTCGACGTCATCGCACCCGTGATGACCTACAACGATCTCGCACAGGCGCTGCTGCCCAACGCCGCGAGCGCGGAGGACGTCGACGACGACACTCCCGCGCCGGGTGCCTTCGCCGAGAACGGGGTCTTCAAGCAGGCGTGGGCCGGGACTCTGTTCGCCGCCGGGCTGGGCCCGGCTCGCCCCGGCGCTCCCGGCGCCGAGGCACTGGAGCCGGGCGACGAGCCGGAGAACAACGACACCACCGGAGCCGTCCCCGGGTCCGGTGCGAGCGTGCCCGCTCCGGGGCAGAGCCGTCCTTCGCTCGACGCCGCGGCGAACGCGTGCGGGCGGTTCACCGAGCAGGTGTGCGCCGCCTACACCGACGTGGCCACCGACGGAATCGCCGAGGACGACACCCTTGCGCTGCTGCGTCGGGTCTCGCCCGCGTCGGTCACCGACCGGATCACCGTTCCGACGCTGCTGGTGCAGGGCACGGCCGACACGCTGTTCGGGCTCGACCAGGCCGACGAGAACGCCCGCCAGATCACCGAGGCGGGCGGTGAGGTCTCCGTCGTCTGGTACACGGGAGGCCACGACGGCGGAGTGCCGGGCCCGAAACTGCGCACCACCATCGCCGACTTCCTCGACCACCACCTGACCGGCAACGGCGACGACGTCGACTCTCGATTCAGCTACGACGTGCAGGGCGCGCTGCGCACCAACGGCACGCCCTCCGTCCGCACCGTCGAGGCCGGCGCCTACCCCGGTGTGGCCGCCGAACCGACCGACCGGCGTCGCATCGCGTTGAACGGCGTCGAGCAGGTCGCGCAGCGACCGCCCGGTGCGACCCCCTCGGCCGTCAGCGGCATTCCCGGCATCAACTCCGCGGTGGCGAACTCGTCACGGCTGTCGGGGTTGTTCACCATCGACCCGCCCGGTCAGGCGGCCACCTTCACCTCGGAACCGGTCGACTCACAGGTGCTGATCACCGGTGCCCCCACCGTCACGCTGAACGTCGCCGCGGCGAACGACGCGAGTAGCGGCGAGGACGCCGTGCTCTTCGTCAAGCTCTACGACGTCAACCCCGACGGCAGCCGGACGTTGCCCGGCAGCGCGGTCGCACCGGTCCGGGTCCCGTCCCTGCCCGACGACGGGTCGGCGGCGGAGGTCACGGTCACGCTGCCGGGAATCGTGCGACCCGTCGAAGCCGGTCACAGCCTGCAGCTCGTGGTGAGCACGACCGACCAGGCCTACGCGACGCCGACCGAACCGGCGGCATACCGGATCTCGCTGGCCGGTGACTCCGCCGTGTCGGTGCCGCTCGTCCCCGGCACCACGATGACGTCCGGCTGGCCCACCAGCCAGCTTCTGGGCATCGGAGGCGTGTTGGTCGCCGTGGGTGTCGTGGCGGTCGTCGCCGCGGTGCGGCGCAGGCGGTCGCACCACGTGGACCCGGAACTCGCCGACACACCCCTGGTCATTCGCAACCTGACGAAGTCGTACCCCGGCGGGTTGACCGCCGTGAAGGACCTGTCGTTCCGGGTGGAGCGCGGTCAGGTCCTGGGCCTGCTCGGCCCCAACGGAGCGGGGAAGACCACCACGCTGCGCATGTTGATGGGCCTGATCCAGCCGACCGACGGTGAGATCACCGTCTTCGGTCGGACGATCTCGCCGGGGGCGCCCGTGCTGTCCCGCATCGGCTCCTTCGTGGAGGGCTCGGGCTTCCTGCCTCATTTGTCCGGAGTCGAGAACCTCAAGCTCTACTGGGCCGCCACCGGTCGCCCCGCCGACCAGGCCCACTTCGACGAGGCGCTGGAGATCGCCGGTCTCGGTTCCGCCGTGCACCGTCGAGTCCGCACCTACAGCCAGGGCATGCGTCAGCGACTCGCCATCGCCCAGGCCATGCTCGGTCTGCCGGACCTGCTCGTCCTCGACGAACCCACCAACGGGCTCGACCCGCCGCAGATCCACCAGATGCGGGAGGTGCTGCGTCGCTACGCGGCCACCGGGCGCACCGTCCTCGTGTCGAGCCACCTGCTCGCCGAGGTCGAACAGACCTGCACACACGTGGTCGTCATGCATCGCGGCTCCGTCGTCGCCGCTGGGGAGGTCGGGGACATCGCCTCCGCAGGAGGGGAAGCCACCTTCCGCGTGGACGCCCCGGACACCGCAGCGAAGGTGCTGCGCGACACCGACGGCGTGGTGGGCGCGGAGGTCGAGGACGGTGTCGTCCACGCCGACCTCGGTGACGTGCCCCGATCGGCCGCCGTGGCCGCGCTGGTGCGCGCCGGTGTGGCCGTCGAGCAGGCGGGCCCGCGTCGCCGGTTGGAGGACGCGTTCCTCCAACTGGTCGGAGAAGGGGAGCAGGAACGATGAGCAAGGCCGACAAGCCCGAGACCCTCGCCTCCGCCGGCGTGCACACCGATCCGGCCGCGCTGGAAGAACTCAGCGCGGCCGGAGCCCCGAGCACCGAGGTCGGTCGCGATGGCGGCGTGGTCGGGTATCGGCCGGGTCGGACGCTGCGGCTCGGCGTGGAGCTCCGACGTCAGTTGCGTCGGCGCCGCACGCAACTGGTGCTGGCCCTCGTGGCGTTGTTGCCGATCATCCTGGTGATCGCGTTCGAGATCGGGGACGCCAACCCGAATCGCAGGTCCGGCGCGTTCATCGACCTGGCGACCGCCAGCGCGCCGAACTTCGTCGTGGTGGCGATGCTCGTCTCGGGCTCGTTCCTGCTGCCGATGATCGTCGCGCTGTACTTCGGTGACACGGTCGCCAGCGAGGCGTCGTGGTCGAGCATGAAATACCTGCTGGCCATTCCCGTGCCACGGCACCGGTTGCTGCGGCAGAAAGCCGTCGCCTCGGCGCTGCTGTCGGCGTTCACGCTGACGCTGCTGCCGTTGGTCGCTCTCGTGGTCGGGGTGGTGTGGTACGGCGCAGGCAGCGCGATCAGCCCGACGGGCGACTCCGTGTCGTTCGGCGCGAGCCTCGTCGCGATCACGCTGGGCACGGTCTACGTGATCATCCAACTGTCCTGGGTGGCCGCACTCGGCCTGCTGCTGAGCGTGTCCACCGACACCCCGCTGGGAGCGGTCGGCGGGACGGTGCTGGTGTCGATCCTGTCGCAGATCCTCGACCAGATCACCGCGCTCGGCGACCTCCGAGAGTTCCTGCCCACGCACTTCGCCTTCGCGTGGATGGAGCTGATCGCCACCGACGTCGACTGGACGAACATGGCGAGCGGTGTGCTCTCCGCCGTGGTGTACGCGGCGGTGTTCGGCATGCTCGCTGCGCGCCGATTCGCCACGAAGGACATTACGAGCTGACTTGCCGTGGTGCCTGCGTGATCGCCGACCGCAGGCACCCCGCCGGTCACCGTGCGACGAGCGTGCGACTCCCCTGTCGGCACGGATGGCAGGGAGGGCGGGGGCGCGTGACAATGGCAGAACGCGTCCATTTCCGCCCCACTAGTCCCGCACGTACCTTTCGAGGGGTTCGCATGGCTCGACCGGTTCACTTCGAGATCCACGCCACCGACCCGGAGCGCGCGATCACCTTCTACACGACGGTGTTCGACTGGATGTTCGAGCGGTCGGGTACGGAACCCTACTGGCTGATCACCACCGGTGAGGGCTCGGCCCTCGACGGCGGGCTCGCCCTCCGCGAAGGCCCCATGCCCGACCACGAGGCGAGCGTCAACGCCTTCCCCCTGACCATGGAGGTGGCCAACCTCGACCTCGTGACCCGCGAGGTCGAGCAGGCCGGCGGCGTGGTCGTCGTCGAGAAGCGGGCGATCACCGACGTCGGGTGGATCACCTACTGTCGCGACCCCGAGGGCAACCTGTTCGGCATGCTCCAGCCGGACCCGACCGCGGAGTGAGCGAGCCGGGTCCGACCGTCACTACACTCGCTCCGCTCACTGCACTCCAGCGGCGTCCATTCCGCGCAGTTCTTTCTTCAGTTCCGCGACCTCGTCGCGCAGTCGCGCCGCCAGCTCGAACTGCAGATCGCGGGCGGCCTGCATCATCTGGTCGGTGAGCTGCTGGATGAGGTCGGCGAGTTCCGCACGCGGCATGTTCGAGACCTCACGGTCCACGAGGACCCCCGAACTGCGCACCCGGTCGCCCTGTTCCGGCTTCTTGCCGCGCGAGGCGTTGCGGCCCGAGCCGCCCACCTCGATCGCCTCCTCGGAGTCCTCCGCCTCCGTGTAGACGCGGTCGAGGATGTCGGCGATCTTCTTGCGCAACGGCTGCGGGTCGATGCCGTGTTCCTCGTTGTACGCGATCTGCTTGGCGCGCCGTCGGTTGGTCTCGTCGATGGCGTACTGCATCGAGTCGGTCACCGTGTCCGCGTACATGTGGACCTGCCCGGACACGTTCCGCGCGGCACGACCGATCGTCTGGATCAGCGAGGTGCCACTGCGCAGGAAGCCCTCCTTGTCGGCGTCGAGGATCGCCACGAGTGACACCTCGGGCAGGTCGAGCCCTTCCCGCAGGAGGTTGATGCCGACGAGGACGTCGAAGTCGCCCGACCGCAACTGTCGGAGCAACTCCACCCGGCGCAGCGTGTCGACCTCGGAGTGCAGGTAGCGCACCCGGATGCCGAGTTCGAGCAGATAGTCGGTGAGGTCCTCGGCCATCTTCTTGGTCAGCGTGGTGACCAAGACCCGCTCGTCCTTCTCGGCACGCACGCGGATCTCGTGCACCAGGTCGTCGATCTGCCCCTCGGTGGGTTTGACGATCACCTCGGGGTCGACGAGTCCGGTCGGCCGAATGACCTGCTCGACGAACTCCCCGCCCGTCTGCCCCATCTCGTAGGGCCCCGGCGTGGCGGACAGGTACACGGTCTGTCCGATCCGGTCGGAGAATTCCTCCCAGGTCAAGGGCCGGTTGTCCAGCGCGCTGGGCAGCCGGAACCCGTGCTCGACCAACGTCCGCTTCCGGGAGGCGTCGCCCTCGTACATGCCGCCGATCTGCGGCACCGTGACGTGGGACTCGTCGATGACCAGCAGGAAATCCTCGGGGAAGTAGTCGAGCAGCGTGGCCGGCGCCGAGCCCGGCGGGCGTCCGTCGACGTGGCGCGAGTAGTTCTCGATGCCCGAGCAGAACCCGACCTGACGCATCATCTCGATGTCATAGGTGGTGCGCATCCGAAGCCGCTGGGCCTCCAGCAACTTGCCCTGCTTCTCCAGCTTCGCGAGCTGTTCCTCCAGCTCGGCCTCGATGCCGCGGATGGCCTTCTCCATCCGCTCCGGACCCGCGACGTAGTGGGTCGCGGGGAAGATGCGCACCTCGTCGACCTCCCTGACGATGTCGCCGGTCAACGGGTGCAGGTAATACAGCCGGTCGATCTCGTCGCCGAAGAACTCGACGCGGACCGCCAGCTCCTCGTAGGCGGGGATGATCTCCACCGTGTCCCCGCGCACCCGGAAGGTGCCGCGCGCGAACGCCAGGTCGTTGCGCGTGTACTGCACGTCCACCAACGCGCGCAGGAACGTGTCGCGGTCGACCTCCTCGCCCACGGCGAGCCTGCTGGAACGGTCGAGGTAGGACTGCGGGGTACCGAGGCCGTAGATGCACGACACACTCGACACCACGATGACGTCCCGGCGGGACAACAGGTTCATGGTGGCGGAGTGCCGCAACCGTTCGACGTCGTCGTTGATCGACGAGTCCTTCTCGATGTAGGTGTCGGTCTGCGGAACGTACGCCTCGGGCTGGTAGTAGTCGTAGTAGCTGACGAAGTACTCCACCGCGTTGTTCGGGAAGAACCCACGCAGTTCGTTCGCCAGTTGCGCCGCGAGCGTCTTGTTGGGCGCCATCACCAATGTCGGTCGCTGCACGCGCTCGATCAGCCAGGCCGTGGTCGCGGACTTGCCCGTGCCGGTGGCGCCGAGCAGGACGACGTCCTTCTCCCCTGCCTTCAGCCTGCGTTCCAGCTCGTCGATCGCCTGGGGCTGGTCACCGGCAGGCTCGTAGTCGCTGACCACCTTGAACCGACCGTCCGACCGAGGGATGTCGGAGACAGGCCGAAACTCCGAGTGGGCGAGTACAGGGTGTTCGGTCGCGAAAGCCACGTCATCCAGGGTAGACACCCCGACCGACATTTCTGCCCGAGCGAACGCGCTCAGCTCGCGACGCGGAGGATGTCGAGTTCGCGGCGTCGCAGTCCGTCGGCGGCGAGTGACAGGCAACGCACACACGGCATACCGCGGATCGACGGCAGCCATTCGGACTCGCCGCGCCGCAACACCGCGCCGCAGAACGCCTCCAGCCAGTCGGGTACACCGTCGACGTCGGGAACCGGAACGACGTGACACACCCGTCGGGACTCCCCGACGACGCCTCGCCGTAACCGAGCGAGCACGACGGCGACACCCGGTTCACGCATCGCGGACCCCATGCGACAGAGTGTAATGCTGGTCACGCGGGCACTCTTCGTGTCGAGCGACCAAAAGTCGAGCCGGCGGACTGGTCCGTCGGACTGAAAAGTCACCTCACCGCGCGAGGAGTCGCGGCGTCTCTACTGTCTCGTCAGCACAGCGCCGCCGAGTCGGTCGCAGAGTTTGAGCGCCAACTCGACGTCGAGCCGCCGCGTTGCGAGCGGGACCGCGAGCAGCTCCTCCGCCTTCCGGACGCGGTACTGCACCGAGTTCTTGTGCAGGCCCAACAGCCCCGCCGCGGCGGTGTAGCTGCTGCCCGTCTCCAGGAACACCCGCAACGTCGTACGGAGTCGGTGCGCCGTTGGCTCGTCGGAGGCCAGCCGCCCCAGGACGTACTCCACCCAGGTCCGGGCCGACGGCAGGTCGGAGGTCATGAGCGCAACCGCTCCGACGTCCGAGAACGCCAGCACCCGCGCGCTGTCCTTTCCCGCCGCCAACGCGAGTGCCTGCACCCGCACGGCCTGCCGGTGTGTGGTGCGGAAACCCTCGACCCCGTGCGCCGGGTCGCCGAGCGCGACCCGCACCTCGGAATCCAACTCCGACACCTGCCGCTCCACCTCGGCGACGTCGAGCGTGGAGAGCGGAAGCCACACCCACGCGGTCAGCTCGTCGTGCGGCACGAACAGCGGATCACCGGACGTGGCCGCTCGCCCCACGCGATGCGCGAGAACCTCCAGCTCGGCCAACGGGTCCTTCGGCTCGGGGTGCTCGGGATACCACGCGACGAGGCCGACGTGGTCGCCCCGCAGGCGGTAGCCCAGCGCCGCCTCGCTCGCGCCGATCTCGGTGACGTCCCCGTCGAGCACGGCGCGCACTCGCGTGGCTCGAACGGCACTGCGGTTGAGCAGCCAGCGTCCGCGCTCCTCCTCGTAGACGGCCATCACCTGGCGGGTCACCCCGTCGATGAACCGGAAGGTGGTGCTGACGGCGTGACGCAGCGAGTGACCGAGTTGCTTCGCTTCGGGAATGCGGGCGGTGCCCTCCGCGAGCGCCGTCTCCAGCACCGCCGCCTGACCGAGGTAGTAGGCCCGCACGAGGTCGCTCACCGGTGTTCCCCGCTGGGCGAGGCGTCGCGCGTACTCGACTGCGGCTGCAGGAGCCTGGACGCGATCCGGGTCGAGGCCGCGTTGGAACATCCGCAACGCGGTGTCGATGTTGGCGAAGACGCTGGCCGACAACAGGGTCACCATGGCCTCGTCGTCGTGCACGAGATGAGGCACTTCCCGTTCGTACAGCGCGAGGAGAGTTCCGGTCAGTTCCTCCACCCGATCGGCCAGCGCGGTCGCGACCTCCGCGAGCCACATGCGGGCGTCGACCTGCTGTTGCACGCCCACACTCTAGACGTGACGTGGCTCGCGTCCGGGAGGATGGTCCAGTATGTGCGGGTATGGGCGCTCATCCGCCGAAGTGTGAACGGTTCGACCTCTCCCGCAACGTCAACGTCGATCCGAAGGGGATCGACAGGGCCGTGGACGAGTTCCGACTCACGGACCACGGCCTCTATCTGGCGCGCCCCACGCCCGGACGACCGCAGTTCCATTACCTGGAGTCCTGGATCCTGCCCTCGGTCGGACTGCGGGTGACCGACTTCTGGTTCAACCCCGGGCACGAGCGGGATCAGGACTTCTACGTGGACGTGGTGTCGGTCGAGGCGGGACAGGACATGTGGGTCACCACCGACCTCTACCTCGATCTCGCGGTCCGCACGAACCGGTCTGTGACCGTGCTGGACACCGACGAACTGCTGGAGGCGACGACGGTCGGCCTGCTGTCGCGGGACGACGCCCGGGACGCGCTGGAACGCACCTACCGCACGGTCGACGCGCTGGCCGTGCACGACTACGACCTGCCCCGTTGGCTCGCGAGCATCGGACTGCCGACGACGTGGCGCAGGCACCCGCCGACCGGCTGAGCGCGAAGCCCGCCACCCGTGACAGCTCGCCGCTGGGTGCGCCCACCGGCCGACTCCCGGCTTTGGTCTCAGTCCGCCGACTCGACCGTCCATCCCGTTCGGGCCGCCCAGTCCTCCGCCCGCGCGAACGCCGCATTGACCCAGGGCTGCTTGTCCTCGGCGTAGCCCGCGACGGTTCCGGCGTCGGCGTGCTTGGCCGCCAGCTTCCGCTTCACCTCGGCGTACTGCGTCGCCTCGGCCGGATTCGCGCGCATCCAGTCCCGGAACAGCAGCGCCCGACGCCACGCCGGACTGCCCTCGACCCGCACGTGCAGGTTGATCGGGCGTGCGGGGTCGGCACCCTCGTACAACTGCTTCGTCCACCGTTGCTCGTCGCCGATCGGGTCGTCCGACCACTGCTGGTCGTTCCTGCGGACGAACCCGGCTCCGGACAACGGCTCGACGAGTGCGTCGGCATCGTCGTGGGTCGCGACCACGAGCTGGATGTCGAGGATGTCCTTCGCAGGCAGTCCCGGAATCGCCGTCGAACCGATGTGGTCGACGCGCAACGCCCTTTGCCCGGCTGTCGCCCGGATTCGTGCTCGGACTCGATCCGCCTGCGTCGGCCAGGTGTCGTCGGCTGGGGACAGCACCGGCGAGGCGGGGGGACGGCGCCGCTGTAGTCGGATGTTCTCCTCGTAGGGCACCAGCCGTTCCCGCCACAGTCGATCCACCTGCGCGAGCACCGCGTCCCGGTCACCACTGTTGTCCAACCACACGTCGGCGACCGCTCGCCGTTCCTTGGTGGTGGCCTGCGCCGCCATGCGAGCCCGCGCGTCGGCTTCGGCCATGCCTCGCGACTCGGTGAGCCGCCGCACCCGCACGTCCTCGTCGGCGTCCACCACGATCACGAGGTGATAGGCCGCGGCAAGGTTGTTCTCCACCAGCAGCGGCACGTCATGCACGACGATCGCGTCCTCGGCGGCCTTGGCGAACAACTCGCCCGTGCGGGCGGCGATGCGCGGGTGCAGGATCGCGTTGAGCCGACGCCGGGACTCGTCGTCGGCGAACGCCTTGGCCGCGAGCGCGCCGCGGTTCAGCGTTCCGTCCTGGGCCAGGACGTCCCCACCGAACGCCGCCACCACCTCGGCGAGTCCCCCGGTTCCGGGCTCCACGACCTCGCGCGCGATCGCGTCGGCGTCGACGATCACGGCGCCGTGTTCCGCCAGCCGAGACGCCACCGTCGACTTCCCCGATCCGATCCCGCCGGTCAATCCCACACGCAGCATGGGCACTATTCAAGCATTCCGTGCTCGGTCGGTCGCACGGCACGGACCCCGAACACGACTGTGGCCCCGGTCCACCACGGGACCGGGGCCACAGTGCTACGACCGTTCAGGCGTTACTCACGCACCGCCGGACAGCTTCTCGCGCAGAGCCGCGAGCTGCTCGTCGCTGGCCAGCGTGCCGCCCGAGCGCTCCTGGTCGGACTGCGAGGAGCCGTAGCTGGTCTCGCCACCGCCGACAGCGCCCTCGGCGACCGCAGCCGCGTTGGCCTGCTGCGCCTCGGCCACCTGACGCATGTGCTTCTCGTAGCGAGCGTGAGCCTCGGCGTACTGCCGCTCCCACTCCTCACGCTGCTTCTCGTAGCCTTCCTGCCACTCCTGCGTGTCGGGGTCGAAGCCCTCGGGGTAGATGTAGTTGCCCTGCTCGTCGTACTCCGCCGCCATGCCGTACTGCGTCGGGTCGAACTCGGCGTCCGGGGTGAAGCCCTCGTTCGCCTGCTTCAGCGACAGCGAGATGCGACGACGCTCCAGGTCGATGTCGATGACCTTGACCATGACCTCGCCGCCGACCTGCACGACCTGCTCGGGGATCTCGACGTGGCGCTCGGCCAGCTCCGAGATGTGCACCAGGCCCTCGATGCCCTCCTCGACGCGGACGAACGCACCGAACGGGACGAGCTTGGTGACCTTGCCCGGCACGATCTGGCCGATGGCGTGGGTGCGGGCGAACTGACGCCACGGGTCTTCCTGGGTGGCCTTCAGCGACAGGGACACGCGCTCGCGGTCCATGTCGACGTCCAGCACCTCGACCGTGACCTCCTGGCCGACCTCGACGACCTCGCTCGGGTGGTCGATGTGCTTCCAGGACAGCTCCGACACGTGCACCAGACCGTCGACACCGCCGAGGTCCACGAACGCACCGAAGTTGACGATGGAGGAGACGACACCCTTGCGGACCTGGCCCTTGGCGAGCGCGTTGAGGAACTCGCTGCGAACCTCCGACTGGGTCTGCTCCAGGTAGGCGCGGCGGGACAGCACCACGTTGTTGCGGTTCTTGTCCAGCTCGATGATCTTGGCCTCGAGCTCGCGGCCGACATACGGCTGGAGGTCGCGCACCCGGCGCATCTCGACGAGCGAGGCGGGCAGGAAGCCGCGCAGACCGATGTCCAGGATCAGGCCGCCCTTGACGACCTCGATGACCGTGCCGCGAACCGGCTCGTCCTTCTCCTTGAGCTCCTCGATGGTGCCCCAGGCGCGCTCGTACTGCGCACGCTTCTTGGAGAGGATGAGACGACCTTCCTTGTCCTCCTTCTGAAGGACAAGGGCTTCCACCGCGTCACCGACGGCGACAACCTCGGCCGGGTCGACATCGTGCTTGATGGAGAGTTCGCGGGACGGGATGACACCCTCGGTCTTGTAACCGATGTCGAGCAGGACTTCGTCGCGATCGACCTTGACGATGGTGCCTTCCACGATGTCGCCATCGTTGAAGTATTTGATTGTCTTGTCGATAGCAGCGAGGAAGTCTTCCTCCGTCCCGATGTCGTTGACGGCGACCTGCTTCGCCTGGGCGTTCGGGGCGGTGGTGGTGTCGATGGTCATTAGGTGGGTTGCTCCGGTTAGCGGCTTGGTCTCGTGGGATGTGCAGTTTGCGTGCGCGGCGTGGGAACGATGCAGTCCCAGCGTTCGGAGAGAACGGCCGCGACCTCATCGATGGTGCGCGAACCCGAGATCCCAGCAGATGCTCACTGGGCCGAAGGCAGCGCGAACCCACTGCGCTGATTGTCAGCATACGCGGAGACGTCAGGTCAGCACAACGAGGGGTCCGGGGGCCGTCACCGCGACACTCACCTCGACAATGAGGTGGTGAACGACACGAACCCGGCCGAGCGCCACGCCGCCGCGGAGTCGGTGCTCGGCACCGCGGGCGTCGCACACCGCGAGGTGGGCGCCTCCGAGGCCACTGCCGCGAGTTCGGCCTGGTGGGACGCCGATGCCGACGCCTATCTCGACACGCACGGCGACTTCCTCGGCGAGGCGGACTTCGTGTGGTGCCCCGAGGGGCTCCGCGAGGACGATCTCACGCTGCTCGGCGACGTCGCGGGGGCCAGCGTGCTGGAGGTGGGGTGCGGCTCCGCGCCCTGCGCCCGGTGGCTCACGAAGCAAGGTGCCAAGGTGGCGGCGTTCGACCTGTCGGCGGGCATGCTCCGGCACGCGAGAGCGGGCAACCGCCGTACCGGACTGACGCCCGCGCTCGTCCGGGCCGACGCCCAGCACCTGCCGTTCGCGGACTCCGTGTTCGACGTCGCGTGCTCGTCGTTCGGCGCGTTGCCCTTCGTCCCGTCGCTGGAAACGGTGTTCCACGAGGTGGCCCGGGTACTGCGACCGAACGGGCGCTGGGTCTTCTCCACCACGCATCCGCTGCGGTGGATCTTCCCGGACGACCCGGGCCCGACGGGTCTCACCGTCACCCAGTCGTACTTCGACCGCACCCCGTATGTGGAGGTCGACGCCGAGGGACGCGCAACCTACGTGGAGTACCACCGCACGCTCGGGGACTACGTGCGCGCGCTCGACGCCACCGGCTTCCGCCTCGTCGACCTGATCGAGCCGGAGTGGCCACAAGGGCACACCCGTGTCTGGGGTCAGTGGGGGCCGGTGCGCGGCAAGTTCTTCCCCGGTACCGCGATCTTCTGCTGCGTGCTCCGGTCGTGACGTTCACCCGGCTCGACCCGCTGTTGCCCGAGGTCGTCGATCCGGGCGAGGGCGAGCTGCTGACCGTGTCGGTCGCGGGCGGCGGCACCGTGTCGGCCGTGGTCTACCGCGCTCGCCACGACGGCTGGTCAGCGCTGTGGCATCCGCGCGTGGTGTGGGAGTTGGCCCCGGTGTCCCCGGACGTCGGGACGGACGGCATGGCCGCTCTCCTCGACGCGCTGCGGCGTCGACTGCGCGACGAGCGTCCCGGCACCGACACGGCCTGCAGCGTGACCTGGCCCAGCCGAGATCTCGCCGTGAGCGAGGCCCTCGCCTCACACGGCTTCGTTCCTTCCACGGTGCTCGCCGTGCGAGAAGCGGCGCCGCCCGAGGACGCCCCCTCGACGGAGGTCAGGCCGGTCACCGCCTCCGACGGCGCATCCCTGGCCGACCTGCTCGATTTGTGGCTGGCCGAGTGGCGTCACGCGATCTCGGTGGGCGCGGCGATCGACCGACCGGACGCGGCGGCGTTGTTGGCCGGTGAACTGCGTCGAGCGATCTCGGCGGAAGAGCCGATGTGGGTGGCGGAGATCGACGGTGTCCTCGCGGGGCTGGCTCTGGCGCGGTGGCCCGCGCCGCATCCGCGGCTGCCGAGCGGGTCGTGGGCGCACGTGCACACCGTGTCGGTCGCCGCGGACGTCCGCCGACGGGGCGTCGGCCGTGCGCTCGTGGCCACCGCGCACGGCCGCCTACTCGCTCGCGGAGCGCGTGGCACGTACGTGTTCTACAGTCCGCACAACGCGCTGTCGACGGTGTTCTGGCACCGCCGGGGCTATCGTCCACTCTGGACGACCTGGGAGGCGCGTCCCGCGACTGCCACGCGTTGAGCACGACCGACGGGCACTGTGATGATCGAGCCGACGAGCGATCTTGTCGAGGACCAGACCGAGCGGTGGGCGGCGCTGGACCCGCTGTTGCCTCCCGCGGTCGCACCACGACGCGGACGCCTTCTCACGGCCACGCTGAGCGACGGCACGCGCGTGGCCACGGGACTCACCGAGCCCGACCGGACATCACCCGTCGTGACCCTCACGCCGCTTCTCGGCCCGCACGGCGGGGCGGGCATGGACGCCGTGCTGCGGGCGGCGCGCGGCCACCTCGACCACGCTCCCCCGCCGGCCGACTCGGCGGCCACTCTCACCTGGCCGAGCGTCGACGCCGAGTGCGTGCGCCCATTACTGCTCCACGGCCTGCTGCCCGTCCTCGCGCTCGGGGTCCGTACCGCGTCGTCGCCGGAGATCGGCACACCCCTCGCGTCGGTCACCGTACGGGCGGCGAGGCCCGCGGACACCGTCGTCATCAGGCGACTCATTCCCCAGGGGTGCGCGTTCCCCGGCCGACATGCCGGGGTGTTGCACGCGCGCTGCGGCGAGGGCGTCGTCGAGTCGCTGCCTGGATCGGGACAGACGTGGGTGGCAGAGGAGCGCAGCGACGTCGTGGGCGTCGTTCACGTCACGCGGGTCGCGACCGACTCCCCGGAGTTCGAGGGACTTCTCCCAGCCTCGTCCTGGGGGCAGGTGACATGCCTGGCAGTCCGTCCCGACCGACTCGGTCGCGGCATCGGACAGGCCTTGAGCGCCACTGCTCGGGCGTTCCTCGACGGCCTCGGCGTTCGCCGGTGCGTCACCTGGTACAGCCCGCTCGACCCCCGGGCTTCGGTGTTCTGGCACCGACAGGGCTACCGACCACTGTGGACCACGTGGCAGTGCGCCCCGGCCTCGGCGTTGCGCTGACCGCTTCTAGCCTGCCGTCGGGTGCGCCAGGCGCGGGAGCACCCGCGCCAACCCGTGAACTCGGGGACCGGCCGCCGACTGTCGCCGGACACCGACGTCGTGCCGGGTCGACGGCGCGCCCGCCAACGCCTGGGCCACGGCTTCCCGGACGCCCGCCACGATCTCGGCCTGGCCGAGCGGGCGGGAGCTGTCACGGGCGGAGGCGTTGCCGAGGAAGACGTGCTGCACGCAGCGCCCGGCCGCCTGCTCGGGCACCTCGGCGACGTCGCTCGTCGATCGCACGTCGACCACCGGAGCGTTCGGCGCGAGCAATGGTTCCACCGCCCGCAACACGTTTTTCCGGTCCTCGTCGTGCAGCCACACGACCACCAGGTCGACGGTGGCACCGTTCAGCGTCCTGGCGACGTCGCGGACCAGCAGCTCCGGTTCGTCCCAGCGGGCCTCCACCCACACCACGCGTCCGGCAGGATGAGCCACGTCGTTCGCCGCCACCGGTACGTACCGGCGGCTCGGCTGCACGACGCGCCAGCCGTTGTCCACCAAATCGTGCGCGATGCCGTTCAACATGCCGGCACCAGTCAGAATCAGAGCGTTGCGGTCCACGTCCCGGAGATACCCGAACGAGCGATCCACCAATCCCGGGTGGCGTGTGACCTGCTCCACCCGGGGTCCAGGCCAACCCGGTTAGTGCGCGGCCTCGTTCCAGGAGCGGCCGAAGCCGACCGACACCTCCAAGGGCACCGACAACGCGTACGCCTCGCCCATCTCGCGGCGCACCAGCTGCTCCACCTCGTCGTGCTCGCCCTCGGCGATCTCCAACACCAGTTCGTCGTGCACCTGCAGAAGGATCCGACTGCGCAGGTCGCGCTCCTGCAATGCCCGATGCACGCCGAGCATCGCGACCTTGATGATGTCGGCCGCGCTGCCCTGGATCGGCGCGTTGAGCGCCATCCGCTCGGCCATCTCGCGCCGCTGCCGGTTGTCACTGGTCAGATCGGGCAGGTACCGCCTCCGACCGAAGATCGTCTGCGTGTAGCCGTCCTTGGCCGCGCGGTCGACCACGCTGTGGAGATAGTCGCGAACACCGCCGAACCGCAGGAAGTACTCGTCCATCAGTCCGCGTGCCTCCTCGGTGGAGATGCGGAGCTGCTGCGACAGCCCGTACGCCGACAACCCGTATGCGAGGCCGTAGTTCATCGCCTTGATCTTGGCGCGCTGTTCACTGGTGACCTCGGTGGGATCGACGCCGAACACGCGCGCTGCGGTCGAGGCATGGAAGTCGAAGCCGGACTGGAACGAGTCGATGAGCGCCTCGTCGTTCGACAGGTGCGCCATGATGCGCATCTCGATCTGGCTGTAGTCGGCGGTCATGAGCTCGGCGTAGCCGTCACCGACCACGAACGCGTCGCGGATCCGCCGCCCCTCCTCCGTGCGGACCGGGATGTTCTGCAGGTTCGGTTCGACCGACGACAGGCGTCCGGTCGCCGCGATCGTCTGGTGCAGCGTCGTGTGGATGCGGCCGTCGTCGCCGATCGACTTGATCAGGCCCTCGACCGTGGTGCGCAGCCTGGTGGCGTCCCGGTGTTCGAGCAGATGCTGCAGGAACGGATGTTCCGTCTTCTCGTAGAGGGTTTGCAGCGCGTCGGCGTCGGTGGTGTAGCCGGTCTTGGTGCGCTTCGTCTTCGGCATACCGAGTTCGTCGAAGAGCACGACCTGCAACTGCTTGGGCGAGCCGAGGTTGATCTGCTTGCCGATCACCTCGTATGCCTGCTCGGTGGCCTGCTTCACGCGCCCCGCGTAGTGCGCTTCGAGCGAGGTGAGCGCGTCGGCGTCCACGGCGATGCCCGCCGCCTCCAGCTCGGTGATCACCAGCAGCAGCGGCAGCTCGATGTCACGCAGCAGCTCGGTGGCGCCGATGGTGGTCAGCTCGTCGGACAACGCCGACGACAGCTCTCGCACCGCCCTGGCGCGCACCAACTGGTCGTGCACCGCCTGGTCCTCGGCCTCGGTGTCGAGCAGGGACAACTGCCCGTCGTTCGGGCTCTCCGAGCGCAACTCCCGACGCAGGTAGCGCAGCACCAGGTCGTCGAGCCCGAAGGAGCGCTGCCCGGGGCGCACCAGGTACGCGGCGAGCTCGGTGTCCATCACCAACCCGCCGAGCCGCCAGCCGCGTGCCCGCAGGGCGTGCAGTGGCGTCTTGAGCGAGTGACCCACCTTGCGCACCGTGTCGTCGGCCAGCCACGCGGCGAGGGCCCGCTCGTCGTCCTCGGTGAGGGCGGTGACGTCGAGGTACGCGCCTTGCCCGTCGGCGGCGGCCAGGCTCAGCGACTGCACGTCGGAGGCGACGGAGGAACCCGTGGTGGCGAAAGCAAGCCCGACGGTCGTGTCCGCCGGAGCGTGCCGCGCCAGCCAGTCACCGACCGTGCCCGGCTCCAGCGCCGACCCCTCGATCTCGAAACCGGAGTCGGCCTCCGGCTCGGCGCTCGACAACGAGGCGAACAACCGGTCGCGCAGCACCCGGAACTCGAGTTCGTCGAACAGCCGGTGCACGGCGTCGCGGTCCCAGGGCCGCACAGCAAGATCCGCGGGAGCGAGGTCGAGCGGGACGTCGCGGACCAGCTCGGTGAGCTGCCGGTTCAACATGACCGAGTCGAGTTGGGCCCGCAGCGCGTCACCCACCTTGCCCTTCACCTCGTCGACCCGGTCGATCAGCTCGCCCAACGAACCGAACTGCCGCACCCATTTGGCCGCCGTCTTCTCCCCCACGCCGGGAATGCCGGGCAGGTTGTCGGACGGGTCCCCACGCAGAGCCGCGAAGTCGGGGTACTGCGTGGGCGAGAGGCCGTACTTCTCCTGCACTCCGGCCGGGTCGAAGCGCACCAGATCGGACACGCCCTTCCTCGGGTAGAGCACGGTGACGGAGTCGGTGACCAGTTGCAGGGCGTCCCGGTCGCCCGTACAGATGAGGACCTCGTAGTCGTCGCCGGCCTGCGTGGTGAGGGTCGCGATGAGGTCGTCGGCCTCGTAGCCCTCCTTCGCCAGGACGGGAATCGACAGCGCCCCGAGGATCTCCTTGATGAGCTCGACCTGCCCCTTGAAGTCGTCGGGCGTGGCGGAGCGGTTGGCCTTGTAGTCGGCGAACGTCTCGGCGCGGAACGTCTTGCGCGACACGTCGAACGCGACCGCCACGTGGGTGGGCGCCTCGTCGCGCAGGAGGTTGATCAGCATCGAGGTGAACCCGAACACCGCGTTGGTGACCTGGCCGGTCGACGTCCGGAACCGGTCGGCCGGGACCGCGAAGAACGCGCGGTAGGCCATCGAGTGGCCGTCGATCAGCAACAGCCGAGGTGTGTCGTTGGCAACGAAGGTGTTCTGCTTGGGGCTCACGACCGTGAGTCTAGGGTGAGGGTGCGACAGCCTCACTGCGCGTCGACCACTGGACCCGAACCGCCGAACAGCAGGGAGCGATGCGGTGACCGAGGACTCCTCCGAGCAGGTGCGCGCTCTCCTCGCCGGTGTCTCGCCGGAGATCGCCGAACAGCAGTTGAACGACAAGCTCGGCATCACGTTCGTCGATCTCGGACCGGAACGCGTCAGCGGGGTCATGCCGGTCAAGGGCAATCTTCAGCCGTTCGGGTTACTCCACGGTGGCGCCAACGCCGTGCTCGCGGAGTCGCTGGGGTCGGTCCTCGCGGCGTTGAACGCCGGACCCGATCGGATCGCCGTGGGCCTGGAGTTGTCCTGCACCCACCATCGCGCCGTGGTGTCCGGGTCGGTGACGGGCGTGGCGACGCCCGTGCACGTCGGACGCTCGACGGTGACGTCCGAGATCGTCATCACGAACGAGGAGGGCAAGCGCACCTGCAGCGCGCGCCTGACCTGTGTCGTCCGTGACCGCGCTCCCGGTTCCTGAGCGTCCACACTGGACAGTGGTCGTATCGGTTCTCGGCTGCGTAGTAGCAATCGGCTCCGTTCGCACTTCACCCGACACGGTGATCGTCGCGCACGCCGACCACGAGAATCCGCAGCTCACGCCACAGACGCGTGGGTCGAGTGCAATCCCGGAAGTCTCTGAGGATCTCGTGTTCGCGGGAACCGAGGGCTAGCGTCGCCGCCATGACCACGCGCGACCACCTCCGGACCGTCCACCCGTCCGCCACCCCCGACATCTCCTACCCGGAGCTGTTGGGCGCAGATCGTCTCGCGCCCCTGCGACTGCCACCCGAAGAGAGACTCGCCCAGCTCGCCAGGAGCAGCACCCTGCTCCACAGGACGCGAGCACTCGCCGTGTGGATCGGCCGGGAACGTCGTTTGGCCGACGACACCGCATCGTTGAGTGAGGACGACATCCGCGCGGCGGCCGACCATCTGTCCACTACGGACTCCGGTGCGACGGACGTTCCGCCACGCGAAATGCCGCAATACTGGCACCTCGCCCACGACCTGAGCTTCATCACTCTGGGAGAGGCGAGCGTCAGCGTGGCGTCCGGTGTGGACGCATGGCCCGACGGCGACGACGGTGAGGTGCTCGACGTGTGGCGGAAGGCATTCGCTTCGCTCTGCTCCTGGAGCGCAGCACTCGACGTCGAGCTGGCCGGAGAATCTGTGCCACTACGAGGAGCCGGCGCCACCGTCCTGCCGTTGTTCATGGCCCGCGAGCGCGGCCTGCCGTCGGCCGAACTGAGCGCCCTCGTACGTCAGACCGCGATGCTCGACGCCGAAACCGCGTGGTCCGAGGCGGTGTGGTCCAGCTGGGTCAGCAGGCACGGTGACCCCGCCGAGGTCCTCTACGACCGCCTCACGCTGCTCGGGGCCGTCCACCGGACCGACGATGTGGTCAGGCTGACTCCCCTGGGCTTGTACGCCCTGTGGCACGAAGTGCAGTCGGAAGTCGACATCCCGCTCCTCCCGCCGCCCGAGGACATGACTGCCTCCGACATCGTGTCGATCGCACTGCTCGGCACCGACGACCAGCTCTGCCAGGAGTGGCGAGCCTGGCTGACGACACGAACCCCAACCGAAGCCGCGACGGAACTCGCCGCGGCGGCAGCAGAGGGCAGTCCCGCGCAACGCGCGACAGCGATCAGCCTGCTGCACGACCTCGGACCTCCGGAGCTGCTCAGCGAGCAGTTCGATATCCCACCGCCATGCCTCTACGCCGAGCAGGCCCGAATCGAGACTCTCGATGACCGAGCGGATGGGCGACCGACCGACGACGTCACGCGGCGGGCAGCCGATCGCCTCCACGACGCGAACGTGCGCGCCCCACCGGACGCCTCAGTGAAAGGTCTCGCCTCTCCCCAGCTCACGCCAGGTAATCGACCCGCGCAATGACGCCATAAACGACGTCACTCCCCTGTGACGAGTCCCAGGCGAAGGGCGCACACTGAAGCGACAGGCGACACGCTGGCCTGGACGGGCAGGGGTCACGAGAAACCCGCCCAGCGCCCCTACTTGCCGACGTTGTCGATGACGGCCTGAGCGACGGCCTTCATGGTGGTTCGGCGGTCCATGGCGGTGCGCTGAATCCAGCGGAACGCGTCGGGTTCGCTCAAGCCCTGGTGGGTCATGAGCAGGCCCTTGGCGCGGTCGATGGTCTTGCGTGTCTCGAGCCGGTCGGTGAGGCCCGCGACCTCCGCCTCCAGAGCCTGCAGCTCGGCGAAGCGGCTCACCGCCAACTCGATGGCGGGCACGAGGTCACGCTTGGCGAACGGCTTGACGAGGTAGGCCATCGTCCCGGCCTCCCGCGCGCGTTCGACGAGGTCGCGCTGGCTGAAAGCGGTGAGGATGACGACGGGCGCGATGCGGTCGCCGGTGATCTTCGCGGCGGCCTCGATGCCGTCGAGCTTCGGCATCTTGACGTCGAGGATCACGAGGTCGGGCTTGAGCTCTCCGGCCAGCTTGATGGCCTCTTCCCCGTCGCCCGCTTCACCGACGACCTCGTAGCCTTCTTCACGAAGCATTTCGACGAGGTCGAGACGGATGAGCGCCTCGTCTTCGGCGACGAGAACGCGGCGCTGCGGAGCGGGAGCGGCGTCGTTGGCCTCGGTAGCCGCTTCGGTCACCGGGCTCCTCCTGGGAACGATCGACGGGTAGGGCTTGCATGCGGTATTCCGCTCCCCCGAGGTTACCGGCAATCGCCGGACGCGTCGGGATGGCGTTCACCACGTGCTGTGACCATCACAGCCGTATGCGACGCCCGCCGTACAGCGGCGTTACGATCGTGACAACCCCGCTGCCACCCGGCCAAGCGACACGGAGTAAAGTGCTCACCACGCCCCCGTAGCCCAATCGGCAGAGGCAGCGGACTCAAAATCCGTCCAGTGTGCGTTCGAGTCGCACCGGGGGCACTCACTGTGACCACACGAAACGGCCCCTCACCAGGCACAACGCGGTGAGGGGCCGATCTCGTGTTGTCCGGCTGTGTCCGGTTAAATCCCGTCGTCACCGGCTGTCTACGGAATAGCCGCCCCATCAGCAACCTGGGCAGCGGACACCCCGGCCGTCAGCCAGCTGGACACGCAGGCATGGCACAGGCCGGAGGGCGCACCGACACGCCATCCGACTTCGCGGCGATCGCGTCCGCACCATCACCGGGTCCTCCAGGCGAGAAACCGGAACCGTATCCGCCTACAGCGATCGCGGAGAGCCCTCGGCATGCACGGGCTTCTCGGACTCACGCCGCTCGGTGTCGCGCGCCCGGCCCGTCATCGCCCTTGCGCAGCAGTGCGTCCTCGGACTTTCCGCATGTCGTCGCCTGTATCGCCGTGGTCACCGTAGCCATCGTGTCCGCGTTCCCGACTCACGACTGCGCTGCGACCCGCGGCCACTTCACGTCGCCGTAGCGCTGCGCAATCGGGAATCGCGACCGCAGTAGGGCTTCCGACAGTCATCCCTTTGCGCCGATACCCCTTGGCGTCCTACCCGACCGACTGACGGATGGACGCCGTCCTTGCCGAGGAGTCCACTGAAGGTTCGAGTTGTCCAGCACGGCTGGCGTCACGCCATAGGTGCACACACACCTATGTGTGCAGTAGACTATGCCCATGGAGTTGAAGCACGCCATCCTCGGACTGCTGTCGATCCGCCCCATGAGCGGCTACGACCTCGGTCGCGCCTTCGCTGGTACAGTGGCGCACTTTTGGCACGCCGATCGATCGCAGATCTATCGGACACTGGACCGACTGAGCGCGTCCGGAGCGATCACGACCGAGGTGATCCCGCAGGACGGGAAACCCGACCGCAAGGTGCACTCACTGACCGACGCCGGGCACCGAGAGCTGCTCGACTGGCTGTCATCCCCGGTGGAGGCGGACCGGCCGAAGGAGCCTTTCCTCGCGAGGTTGTTCTTCGCCGCGCCGATCGGCCGCGACGGAGTGGGGCAACTGCTCGACGAACGCGAACGCCAGATGACCGAGGCGCTGACCGAACTGGACTCGATCACGATCGACGCCGACGACTTGGCAGGGCGATTGCGGGCGGCGACTCTGCGCAACGGGCTCCTCCACACGAAGGCCGAACTGGAATGGTTGCGCGAGACGCGACGGCTTCTCGAAATCGACGAATCACCCCGAGACGCCGAGGCCTGATCGATCAGAGAACTCTTCGACCGCCCCGTCCGCCCACTCCCTGGAAAAGTGATCACAATGATTAATACATCGCCCCCGCCGGCCGTCGAGACTCGGCATCTCATCAAGCGTTACAAGAGAAAAACCGCGGTCAATGGCATCAGCCTTCGAATTCACGCCGGGGAGACCTTCGGCGTATTGGGAACCAATGGGGCCGGCAAGACCACCACGATGGAGATGATCGCCGGGCTGCGCAAACCCACCGAGGGGTCGGTTCGGATTCTGGGCTTGGACCCCTTCACCGACCGAGCCCAGGTCCGTCAGATACTCGGCGTCCAACTGCAGCACGCCAATCTGCACGACGCACTGACTGCACGCGAGCTCGTCGACCTCTACCGCGCTTTCTACCCGAACCCCTTGGATACTGATCAAGCCTTGGCCATGGTGGAGTTGCAGGAGAAGGCCAAGACCCGGTTCAGCGATCTCTCCGGCGGCCAGATGCAACGCCTTTCGATTGCATTGGCGCTGGTGGGGCGGCCACAGGTGGTGATCCTGGATGAACTGACCACCGGACTGGATCCCATGGCTCGACGTCGGGTGTGGTCGACGATCGAGGCCCTGAGGAATCAGACGGTGATTCTCGTCAGCCACGCCATGGACGAAGTCGAACATCTCTGCGACCGGGTGGCGATCGTCGATTCCGGGCGCGTCGTCGCCCAGGGCACCCCGAATGCACTGAAAGCGCACACCTCGGCGGCCACCTTGGAAGATGCCTTCGTGAAACTGACCGGAAAATCCTTGAACGAGAAGGATGACCACTGATGACCACCATGCCCATTCCTTCCGTCCACGCTCGCCGGCCGGGTGCACGAGCCTGGATGCGGATGATCCAGGCCGAAGGGAAAATGATCGTCCGCTCCACCGCGAACCTCATCGTGCCACTGGGCGCAAGACCAAAGTGCTGCGCCGGTTGGCAGTCACCCCGACCTCTCCTGCCATGGTGATGGCCGCTCAGCTAGTGGTCGGTCTGATCCAGGTGATGGTGGGCGTCTCCGCAGCCTTCGGAGTCGCGGTCCTGTTCTTCGATGCTGGTTTTCCCGTCGACGTCTTCACGGCCGTGATGGTGCTGTCGGCGTGCTGTGTGGCGATGTACGCCTTGGGAATGATCGTGGCCTCGGTGGCTCCCACGCCGAACGCCGCGGCAGCCATCGGATTGATCGCGTTCTTCGCGATGGCCGCACTCGGCGGCATGTTCGGCCCCATGGAGAATCTGCCCGAGCAGGTGGCCGCGATCGGCTCCTGGCTACCCTTCGGCGCAGCTGTCGAGGCGTTCCAGTCCGCCTGGATCGGCGAGACCGTGAGGTGGGAGAACTGGGCCAGTCTCGGCGCGACCACCGTACTCGGTGTCGGCGTAGCGTCTGCGTTCTTCCGTTGGGATTGATCACGTAGTCGTCGATAGACCACCACACTGGCCGCGTACTCACCTTTGAGACGTGCCGCCGGCGGCAAGACACGGAGGGATCGCGGGTGCCGGCCGACGGTGCGACCCGGAACTGTCGTACGGTCGGCGGCCGGTTCGGGTGGCGATGCGGAAATGCGAGTGGAAGCCAACGACAGCCGCGGTGACGGCCGCCTCCCGTCCCGGCCCGGTCAGTAGTCCTACCTCTACGCCGCAGGCGGTTCTCGTCCAGCACGTCAGGTGACCGCTCCTCACCCCGCCACATCGAGCGTGACGGCAGCGGGACTTGCGAGACGGCACGCGGCAGACCCGGGAACGGCCAGTACACAAAGGACGAGCGCCCGGCCGGCCACTCGTCGCCTCGTCGGCCTCCAGAACAGTCCTGCGCTCGGTCAGCGGTCTCGCACATCGCACCTTCGACGGACGGTCGCTTCAACGCGGCCTCCTAGCCAGCTTCGAGCGCGCCGAGTACTCCACTAGCTGAACTCCCAATTTCACAGACGCGAAGGTGTGACTCGGCGAGAGCGAAGCAGCAAACCAGCTCTCTGAACGGGGTCGAATAATCATTAATTAATCCTGTCCCGAATATTCCGGAGCCCGAGGCGAGTCGCATAATCACCTTCACGGTCGACGAGAGCCGCTTCGACACCCTCGTGACGACCTTGCGCGGCATCGTGCGGGACCGCCTCACCAACGCCGTCGTCAAGATCTACGACGCCGCCTCGTCCGACATCTACGGCGGAAAAGCGGCGGTCACCGGGCACGTCTGTGTCGACGGCGCTGCGGCCCTGCTTCCCGCGCTGTGTTCGGAGGTGGAACGACGGCTCGCGGACGTCGGCGCGGCCATGCTGTCCGAGGAACAGGTCAGCGCTGATCCCCTCGCCGCCGCCGTCGTGAAGGCCTACCGCGGTGACCCGCTCGGCAACGAGGTGATCGTACGGTCCGCGCTGGGCGTTTCCACCGAGGAAGCCGACGAGCGCGGCCGAGGATGGATCTTCGTCCTGCCTTTCGTCCCCTTCACCCCCGGGGATCTCGTCCGGGCACGCGGCGTGGTCCGCGACGCCGCTCCACCCGACCCGAGCGTGCAGGTCGGCACGACCGTGAACACGCTCGACCACGACGTGGTGGACCTCGTCATCGCAGTGCGCTTCGACCGCCGGGATCCGACGTCGGTGACGACAGCCCACCACACTCTCGACCGGCTGTACGAGGGGCTCGTCGAGGCCGGCTACCACCCCTACCGCCTCGACACCGCGCACCGCCGCTCCGACGTCCTCCCCGACACCGACCTCACGTCCACTCTCGCCCGTCGGATCAAGTCAGCAGTCGATCCCGCCAACGTCTTCGGCGGCTCCCGCTATTTCGCCTGACAACCCTCGAGTGAACGGAAACGACATGACCGAGCAGAACATCGACTACGACGTCGTCGTCTGTGGCGGCGGCCCCGCCGGTTCCATCGCCGCCCGGCAGAGCGCCCAACTCGGGTTGCGGACCCTCGTGCTGGAGAAGGACGCATTCCCGCGCTTCCACATCGGGGAATCCCTCCTGCCCTACATGAGCGGACTGCTCCACGAACTCGGGCTCCTCGATCACGTGAAGAGGGAAGGCCACCCCGTCAAGACGGGCGCCGAATTCAGCGACACCACGGGCAAGTTCCACCGGGTCTCGTTCACCGACCAGGGCGAGGGTCGGTTCCACACCACGTTCCAGGTCGACCGCGCACGCTTCGACCAGTTCCTGTTGGACGCCGCGGTCGACGCCGGGGCCCGCGCGGTGACCCAAGCGAACATCACCGACATCGACCTGCAGGACGACGACACACCGCACGCCGTTCACTACACCGCTCCGGACGGCGAGCACGTGGTCCGCGCGAAGGTCGTCATCGACGCCACCGGTCGTGCCGGGTTGATCTCCGCCAAGCTGGGACTGCGCAAGACGGTGCAGCAGCTGAAGATGGTCGCCCTGTATCACCACTACGTCGGCATCCGGGAGGAGAACAATCCGGGCTGGCGGGGAGACATCCAGATCGGCAACCACGACGACGGCTGGGTCTGGGCCATCCCCAACGCCGCGGGCATGCTGAGCGTGGGAACCGTCATGCGACGGTCCACTTTGCGCGGTGCTGACCGCGAAGCCCTGTTCCAGGACCACGTGTCCCGGGTCCCCCGCATCGTGCAACGCCTCGGCTCCGCCCAGGTGCAGGGCCCGCTGCGCACGGAGTCCGACTACTGCTATTACGCAGAGCAGGTCGCCGGGAACCGGTGGTTCCTGGTCGGCGACAGCGCCGCCTTCGTGGACCCGGTTTTTTCCGGTGGCGTGTACCTGGCGATGGTCACCGGACGGCAGGCCGGTGTCGAGGCCGCCGCGATCGTCAACGGCTCCGAGCGCACGGAGGAGTGCGCGGACCGGTTCACCCGCCTGTACAAGACCGGGTACGACACCTACTTCCGTCTCGTCCAGGGCTTCTACGAGTACAACTTCGACTTCGGGGCGTTCAAGGCCGACCTGCCCGACGAGGTCGACGCGCGCTCGGTCTCCCTGCTGCTCGGCGGTGACTTCTGGGGTCACGCCAACACCTTCGCGAGCGAACTGCGCAAGGTCGAACGTTGGCGCATCTTCGAGCCGTTCGACGTGTACTACGGCTGCCCCGCCTACCCGGAGCTCGAACTGGCCGAACGCACCGCGCTGGCCGAGCGCAACGGTTCGATCGTCGGAGCGACGTCATGAGCAGCCTCGACGAGCGGACCGTCGACGTCGTCGTGGTCGGCGGCGGTGTCCCCGCACTGATTCTGGCCGGGCAGCTCGCCGAGCGGTCCCCCGGCCTCGTCGTCGAAGTTCTCGAACGCGCCGACGCCGGGGTTCGCCCGGCGCGGGGCGTGTTGGTCCACCCCGTGACCCACCTGCTGTTGGAGCAAGCGGGATACGGGCTGCCGGAAGGCACTCGGGTCGGCGTGGTGGAGCGGTTGGAGGAGTACGACCGCGGCGAGCTGCTCGGGGAGTACCCGGCCGGTCGCCGTGCGACGGACTCGGACCGGGTCCACCACCCGTACAACCTCAGCCTGTCCGTGTTGGCCGAGGCGGTGGAACCGGCGCTGTCCCGCTTGCCGAACTGCACCGTGCGGTACGGCACCACGGTGACCGAAGCCCGGTCCGACGACCACGGGTGGCGGCTGCGGACCACAGGCCCCGACGGCGATTCGTTGCTGTCGTGCCGGTTGCTCGTGGCCGCCGACGGCAAGGACTCGGCGTTCCGCGGGGCGGGCGCCTTCACGGTCCGGCAGCGGGGGTTCCCCGGGCGGGTCGACCTCTTCGCCGTCCCGCAACGGCGGCAGCGCCGCCCCGCGATCAGCATGGTGCTCGCGGAGAACGAGTCGACCACTGTCGTCGACAACGGGATGGGACCGAACACTCTGTTGTTCGACATGCGCCCCGACGGGAGCGAACCCACCACGAGCCCGACGATCAGGCGCGAGGTCGTCGACCGCGTCCGGGCAGCGGGGCTCGATCTTCCCGCCGAGCCGAAGCCGCTGTTCACGATGAGCTTCCGCTCCGTCGTCGTCCAGTGCGACACCTGGTACCGGGACCGCCTGTTGCTACTGGGGGACGCCGCACACGCCATGCACAACCTCGGTGGCCAAGGCTTCAACATCGCCGTCCAGAACGCGTTCGCACTGGCCGACCCGCTGAGCGCCCTGCTGGAGACCGGGGACGAGGCCCCGCTGCGTGAGTTCGAACGCTTCCGGCTGCCGTACGTGACAAACCTGCAGAACAGCCAGTCGACCTTCTACGACGACCTCTCCCGCGGAGCACCGACGGACCGCTCCTGGTTCCGCACGACCTACCTGTCACTCGTCGGCGGACAGCCCGGACTCTCGCGGTTCCTGCCGACAATGAAGGAGACCGTCGATGCATGACGCGAACATGAAAGTGCTGCTCGCGGTCACCGCGGCGCTGTTCGTCATCGTGATCGCAGCACGGCTCTGTGGCCGACTCGCACTCAAGCTCGGTCAACCCGCCGTGGTCGGCGAGATGGTCTCGGGTGTGTTGCTCGGCCCGACGCTGCTCGGCGCGCTGGCCCCGTCGTTCAGCGACTACGTCTTCGGCGAGACGACCAAACCCACGCTGTACGTGATCAGCATGACCGGCCTGAGCCTGTACATGTTCCTCGTCGGGCTCGAACACGAACACCACCCCGCCTCGCGCAAGGAGGCCCTGACCCCCATCGCGCTCGCCCTCGGGGGCATCACGCTGCCTTTGTTGATCGGCGGTGCGGCAGCCTACGCAATCGCCGACGACTTCCGCCCCCAGCACGTCAGCGTTCCCCTGTTCATGCTGTTCGTCGGCGGCGCGCTGTCAGTCACGGCGTTCCCGATGCTGGCGAGAGTCCTGCAGGAACGGCGTATGGTGCACACCGACTTCGGTGGGGTGGCGATCCGGGCGGCGGCCGTCGACGACGCCGCGGCGTGGTGCGTCCTGGCGATCGTGTCGGCGCTCTACGTCCACGGCAGTTGGGTCGACTCGTTGGAGACGATCGTGCCGGCCCTGGTCTTCGTCGTCGCGGCCTTCGTGTTGCTACCCCGGTTCTTCCGCAAGCCCATGCAGAGGGCCGTCGAGGCGGGTGCCGTCGGCGACGGGCTGCTGGTGGCGTTGCTGTGTGTCGTTCTGGGATCGGCGTGGTTCACCGACTACATCGGCATCTACTCGGTGTTCGGCGGGTTCGTCTGCGGTGTCGCCCTGCCTCGCGTTCCGGGCTTCGCCGAGCTGGTGAACGTGCGGCTGCTGCAGGTGGTGCGGTGCTTGTTCCTGCCGGTGTTCTTCGCGTTCTCCGGCCTCAACACCGACCTCACCAACGCGCTCGATCCGAGCTACCTGGTCGCGCTGGCGATCATGCTGGTCGCCGCGTTCGCCTCGAAGACGGTGGCCTCGCTGGTGGTGATGCGGTCGTTCAAGTGGAGTTGGGGCGAGTCGATGGCCATGGGCGGGCTGATGAACGCCCGGGGGCTGATGATCCTCATCTTCATCAACATCGGTCTGGCACTGGGCATCATCGGAACACAGCTGTTCTCGATCCTCGTGCTGATCGCCGTCCTCACCACGGCGTTGGCGCTTCCGGTGTACCGCTTCCACTTCACGCCCGAACGCGAGGCGGAAGCCCGGGACGTCTGGCGGCGGCGTAACCGACGTCCCGCGGTCGACTCGGAGAAGGAGGACGCGGTGAGCAGCGCGGTGACGTGATCACGATCGTCGAGTTCGCAGCTGGGTCTTGAGGAGGAATCAGTGAGTCGGGAACACGTGCCGACCGTGGAAGTACGCATCAAACAGGTGCGGGTCGAGAACCCGGACGTACGGACGTTCGTGCTCGAACCCGCGGACCCGCGCGAGACGACCCTGCCGTACCGGGCCGGGCAGTTTCTGACCTTCTTCCTGCCGGTCGAGAGCGAGAAGCAGGTCGTGCGCACCTACTCGGTGTCGACCTGTCCCGTCACCGACGACGATCTCGCCGTCACGGTGAAGCGGGAGCGCGGGGGCAAGGGTTCGGGGTGGTTCTTCGACGTCGCCGAGCCCGGGACCACGCTGCGGGCATACCGGCCCGCCGGGGACTTCACCCTCACCGACTCCGGCGACGTGGTGTTGTTCGCGGCGGGTGTCGGGATCACCCCGGTGTACTCGCTGTGCAAGAACGCGTTGGCCGCCGGGCGGTCGACGTACCTGCACTACTCGGTGAGCCGACGGGACGACGCCGTCTTCGCCGACCGCTTGGAGCAGCTCCGATCCCGTCATGAACGGCTCGCGCTGGACGTCCGGGAGACGAAGGTCGAGGGCAGGCTCGACCGGGAGGCGGTCCGCACCATCGGACGACGCCATGCCGGAGCGACCGCGTACGTGTGCGGGCCGAGCGAGTACACGACACTGGTGGTGGACGGCCTGCTCGACGCGGGCTGGCCGGTCGCGGCGATCAAAACCGAGTCGTTCGGACCACCGCCCGAGACGAGGTCGGTGGCCGAGCCGACCGCGGTGGCGGCGTCGAAGGCCGTCGCCACCGCGGTCGTGCGGGTCGACGGTCAGGACAACACCGTGTCCTGGCCGGAGGACACTCCGTTGATCCACGTCCTCGACGCGGCGGGCATCGACGTGCCGAGCTCCTGCAGGCAGGGTGAGTGCCTCACGTGCGAGTGCCGCGTCCTGAAGGGTCGGACCACCATGCGCAAGAACAACGTCCTCGACGAGGACGATCTGGAGGCCGGATATGCCCTCGCGTGTCAGCTCCTGCCGAAGGAGTCCGAGGTGGTCGTGAGCTTCGACGAGTAGCCGGCTGCGCGTTCCCGGGGCCTCACGCCTCGTCCTTCAGCCCTGCCGGGATCACGCCGTGATCGGAGATCGACAGGTCGACGACGCTGTCGAGCAGCCCCGGGAAGCGCTTCTCCAACTCGTCGGTGCGGAGCCGGACGAAGCACCGCGTGCCCTCCTCGCGGGTTCGCGTGATCCCCGAGGAGCGCAGGACCTTGAGGTGATAACTCAGTGTCGACTTGGCCACCGGCACGTCGAGTTGTCCCCACCCACGTTCCTCGCCGTCGCTGAGCAGTCGCACCAGTCCCAACCGAACCGGGTCGGCCAGGGCGTGGAGCACGGTCGGCAAATCCACGTCCGCCAAGTCGGGGTGCGTTGCAGGAGCCATGCTCGCAGACTACATTACGGTGCGTTATTCGATGTTCGACGAACATAGGAGATTGGATGTCGACCTCCACCACCGCGAAGTACCCGGTCTGGCTGCTGGCGTTATTCGTGGGGATGCTCGCCCTCGGGACCGACGAGTTCGTGATCTCGGGGATCCTGCCCGAGGTCGCGGACGACCTCGGCGTGTCGCTCGGGTCCGCGGGACAGCTCGTGACCGCGTTCGCCTTCGCGTTCGCCCTCGGCGCACCCGTGCTCGCGTTCCTCACCGACCGGCTCGACCGCAAGAAGCTGCTGACTGCCGGGCTGCTGGTCTTCGCACTGGCCAACGTGGCGGTGGCGATCAGTGACTCGTTCGTGCTCACGCTGGTGCTGCGCATCGTCGCGGGCCTCGCAGCGGCCGTCGTGTCGCCGACCTGCATGGCGATCGCGGGCATGGCCGCCCCCGAGGGTCGGAACGGTCGCTACCTCGCGGTGGTGACGGCGGGGCTCACCGTCGCGTTGTTCACCGGTGTGCCGTTCGGCTCGTTCCTCGGCCACGCCATCTCGTGGCGCGCGACGTTCGGTCTGATCGCTCTGGTCAGCGCGGTGGTCCTGGTGCTGTGCCACTTCCTGGCTCCCGCCGTTCCGGGTGGCACGACCACCGGTCTCGCTGCTCGCCTGGCCCCGGTCCGCAATCCCCGGGTGCTGTTCCTCGTCCTCGCCATGTTCCTGTCGGGGTGCGGCGGGCTCATGTTCTACAACTACCTCGGCGGCATCTTCACGGCTCAGCTCGACGCGTCGGCGACCCAGATCACCGTGGCCCTGCTGATCGTGGGGCTCGTCGGCGTGCTGGCGGTCTTCTTCGGTGGCACGCTCACCGACAAGACGGGTCCGCGACGGGCCGCCGCGACGATCCTCGGCGGGCACTGCCTCGCGCTGGGCGGCCTCGCGGTGTACCTCAGCACCACCGCGAGTGGGGTCACGCTCGCGATCTTCGTCCTCGTCGGCGTGTGGTCGGTCTTCGCGTGGGCGTTGAGCCCCGTCATGCAGGCCGGCATCATGACCGCCTCGCCCGAGCAGCCGATGTTGGCGATGTCGCTGGGCATCAGCGGCCTCTACGGCGGAAGCGCCGTCGGCGCCGCGGTCGGCGGTTACCTGCTCGACCAGCACGGCCCGTCGATGATTCCGGTGGTCGGGACCGTGTTCCTGGCCGTCGCCGTGGTGAGCGCCGTCCTGGGCACTCGCCCCGTCACCGCGACGCCGCCGGTCACCGAGCCTGCCCCCGCCCAGAAGCCGGCCGTCTGATTCGACTGCGGGGAGCCGGCGTGCGTCGGCTCCCCGATGTCCGGCGTTCGACGACGGCTCAGCGGATGCTGCCCAGGGTGACCGTCAACAGCTCCGGGTCGCCGTGGTTCACCTTGCCGCTGTGGTCCTCGTCCGGATTCGCGCTCACGTCGTCGTAGGCGAACGCGTAACCCTTGCCGTCCGGCAGGTTCTCGTGCACCACGCGGGCGTAGTGGTTCGTGATCGGATGCCGGTAGAAGGTCGCCGGGTCCTCACCGTGCGGCTGCCGGTTGTTGATCAGCAACGTGGTGCGGTTGAAGGCCGCGGCGAGGCGGGGAACGATCGCCTTCCGCTGCTCGCTGTCGGTGTCGGGGTTGTTCGCGAACGGTCCGCTGTTGCAGCCCCAGATGTCGGCGGTGCTCGGCTTGCCGAAGCGTTCCGCACCGAACACCAGCTCGTCGCCTTCGACTCGCCCTTCGAGAATGCCGATGTCGGCGCGCTGTGAGTCGACGAGCAACGGCTCGGCCGAGTACTTCTGCCACACCTCGTCGACGTAGCCCTCCAGGTATCCGGCGAACTCGCCCGCCCGGTGGTTGGGGTTCAGCACGCGCACCACGGTGCCGTCCGCCTCCTGTACGCACGTCGGCCAGGCCCCACCCTGGGTGCGCAGCGAGTCGGCGATGCGGTCGATCGCGCCCGCGGGCAGCCCCGGCACCTCCTGCGTACCGCCCGCGTGTGTCAGGTGCAGGCCGACCGGAGCGGCGACGAAGTCGACGTAGCTGATGTTGGCGTACACCTGCTCGGCGTTGAGCGTGAACTCGGCGAAGGTCCAGTTGCGGTGGAAGTTCGGGTCGGCGTCGGAGACGAAGTTCGGGTGCACGACCGCAGTTCTGCCGTCGGCGGCCTGCAACGCGAAGAACTCCAGTTTGTCGTCGGTCACGAAGTACACCCGCGCGCCGAACATGCGAGGCACCAGCACTTCCGTCGAGCCGTCCACCGGAACGGCCGGGTCCTCTCCCAACGGTTCCGGCACGGGACTGCTCGCCGTCGGCCGGAACACGCTGCCGTCGGCACGGACGAAGATCGCGCTGCCGTCCCCGTCCGCCTGACCGGTGATGTAGGCGAAGGCGGGCCGACCCGAGTTGTTGACCAGCCGGAACCGCAGCGTCTCCGGCGCGGCCGACGCGAACGGAGCGGTCACCGCCCCGGCCCACAGTGGCGAGGTGAGTGCAGCGGCGGACAATCCGAGAAACTGTCGGCGTGAAACCATGAATTCCCTCCGAGAACCGCGTGCCGTTTCGACGAATGGGATCCGCCACGCAGTGTTCCGGCCGCGCTCGACACGCTGGTACCGCCGAAAGTCGTTCCGAACGAGTGGTGACACGGCCAGGCCGTCAGCGAACTGCGTTCCCGTGGCTGCCCGGTAGAGTCGGTGAGCGGGACGACCACGAACGGAACAGGAACGCCATGCCGCGCTTCGCCACCGCCGAGCACGTCGACCGTGACACGCTTCTGCAGTTCTTGCGCCCCCGCCACAAGGGCGTGCTGGTCACCACGCGCTCGAACGGCCTCCCGCAGATGTCACCGGTCACCTGCGGCGTCGATCCCGAGGGTCGGATCGTCGTGTCCACCTATCCGCAACGGGCCAAGACCCGCAATGCGCGGCGAGACCCCCAGGTGTCGATCTGCGTTCTCTCCGACGACTGGAACGGCCCGTACGTGCAGGTGGACGGACACGCCCAGGTGCTGGACATGCCGGAGGCGCTGGAAGGGCTCGTCGAGTACTTCCGCTGCATCTCGGGTGAGCATCCAGACTGGGACGAGTACCGCGAGGCGATGGCCCGGCAGAACAAGTCGTTGCTACGCATCGAGATCGACCGCTGGGGACCCGTCGCCACGGGCGGCTTCCCACCCGACCTCGCCTGAGTCGAGTCCTCGTCTTCAGGCGCACCCCACCTCAACCGAGGCTCGTGAAGCACACGAGTGTCGCGTTCTCGTTGACGAGCAACGACCAGTACGGCCGGGAGTCTTACGGACCTTCCCGACAGTGGTCGGCGCTCGCGTTCGCCGGCGCCTGATACACGCCCGCCACGAGCAGGATGTAGTCGTACTCCACCGGAATACGGTCGGCTCCGCAGTCCACGGCGGTGAAGGTGCCGAGCGACGCGACCCCGCCCGCTCCGTCGCCCTGGGCGAGAATGCAGAACCGGGGCACCCACACGCGCTCCAGACACAACGTCGTGGTTCCCGACCTCCCCTGGTAGCTCCACCACGTGTGCCCGGTGCCCGTGCCGCACTCGGCGCTGCTGCTGCCGACGCCGGTCACCTGGAACAGTCCGGCGTAGCTGGAGCTGCACGACACCGGGTCGGGCGGCATGGAATGGCTCCACTCGCTTCCGTAGCCGGTCATGTAGACGGGCAGGCAATCGCCCACCGCGACTGATCGGAACGCCTCCTCCGTGGGGTCCGGAGGCAGCGTGGTCGTGGTGGTGGTCGGGACGTACTCCGGCGGCGGAGCGTCGATTCCCGCGTCCTCGTCGCCACCGATCTCGATGTCGGGGCCGAGGTCGATGTCGGGGCCGAGGTTCACCTCGGGGCGGAGGTCGACGTTCGGCCCGTCGTCGCCCCTGCTGTGCTTGCGACCGCATCCCGTCAACGCGACGACTAGCACCAGTCCGACCGCGCACCAGCGCCGAAATCGATTCCGTGCCTGTGCGTTCATGACGTCCCCTTGCGCCGCTGGGTCGATCGCGCGAGCGCGCTTCCGTAGGATGCCCGACGGCCTCGGTCGGTTCCCCTGGATTTCCACTCGGCCGACACCGGTTCACAATTTTCGCAGAGCGAAAACGATGATTCATTCTTCGGTTCAAGACAGTCGCTCGCGGCATCGACAGAACTCATTGCCAGCCTCGCTGCGCGCCCGGATGAGCCTCTGCCGACAGGTTTTCTCGCCGTGTCGAACGGACCGCATGTCCCAGCACGACCCCGACTTCTCCCACGATTCCGTGGCGCAACGCGGCTCATCGACGAATCTCCGACGCAACGACGGCACTCGGCGGCAGGTTCGAGGGCCGGCGGCTGTGTGTCCTCACCACCGGAGCCATCGCGACGTCCGGGCCTGCCGTACCACGGCGACTGACGTCGTGTCCGACCACGACTCGCGCATGGAGGGCGACGTGGCGAGACCCGTCGACCGACCTCGCGGTCGATCACCCGGCTCGCACCGCGGTCAACCGCCGATCCGCTTCGCCAAACCCTCGATGAGGTCACGGCACTCCAGCGAATCGAGCCATTCGGTCGGCACGGCCGCGACGCCGTCGCGGGCACCCAGGAGGTTGCCCGCGAGCGAACCCGTGGAGTCCGAGTCGCCGGAGTGGTTCACGGCGATGCGCACCCCCTCCCGTAGATCGGGCGCACACAGCGCCGCACACACTGCGATCGCGAGCGCCGACTCACCCGTCCACCCCCCGCCGAGGTTCCGCTCGACGTCGTCCGGATGCGGGATTCCGTGGCGGGCCAACGCCACCGCGGCACGCAGGGCCTGCTCGGTCTCCACGCGGTCGTGCTCGTCGGCGCTCTCACGCAGCACTGTGAGACCCACGTCGACCGCCGACTCGACCGACGCGGTGGTCAGCAAGCACCGCACCATCACCGCGAAGACCCCGGCGGAGAGCCAGCCCGACGGATGGCAGTGGGTCAACCGCGCAAGCTCCCCGGCGAGCGTGAAGACCGCCCGATCCGACTCCTCCGGCGCGGCCGTCAACGCCACCGGCGCGACCCGCATGACCCCGCCGCAACCCTTCGAGTCGTTGGCGGCGGTCTTGCCCGCGGCGATCGCCTCCAGCGCGGACAGGCAGGTCAATCCCGGAGCACGGCGAGCGTGCAGGCGTTCGTCGGTGACGAGGTCACCGGTCCGGTGCGGCACGGCTCCGCCCTGGGTGGCGAACCAGTCGAGGTAGGCCGCCCGGACCTCGGCCACGGGGTCGGTGCCCCGATCCCGGGCACGCAGCAGGCCCTCCAGCGTGAACAGGGTCATCTGGGTGTCGTCGGTGATCGCACCCAGCCCGAATCCGCCCCGGTCGGTGTAGTCGGTGATGCCACGCGGCCCGAACGTGCGCTCGATCGTGGGCCAGGCGTCGAACTCGACGGGCGCGCCCAACGCGTCACCGGCGGCACCGGACAGCAGGCATCCTCGGATTCTGTCTGTGTCGATCACGGTCATCCCCCACTGTCGTCGAGCGCCGATCGCGCGCCCGACACTACCGACCGACCACGACGGAAATCCTCCACGACGTCACTCGGCCGCCTCCTCGCGCCAGTAGTCCCGCGCGCCCCAGCGGTCCCACTCCGCATCGGCCCCGGGCGGCGGCGACCCCATGATCCGGTCGACGAGGGCGACGTAGCCGTCGCGGTACAGCCGTCGCTTGGCCGCCAGCGCCGTTCCCGAGAGGTTCGGCGGCCGGTTCTCCGAGTCGTAGGAGACCCACCAGGCACGGGAGTAGCCGTCGGCGGCGACGAACTCGGTCAACGCGTCGGCGGTGGCGTAGTGGTCGGGATGGTCACCGGGGTTCAGGCCGCGATCGTGGTCGGAGGCGTTGACCCAGGGGTGCGCGTTGGTGGCCCCGCCCCGTTCCAACGCCAGGACGGCACGCAGGGTCGACACGACGTCGGCCCACGACGCGTAGTGCTGCGACGGCAGTGCCCTGGTCGGCAGACTGTCGAGCCCGTCGATCTCGCCGTCCCGCAACCGCGCGAGACTCCGATGCCCGGTCGCGGGGAACCCGGAGCCGTCGACGTTGCCGTCGGGCAGCCGCAGGAAGTAGCACCCCCACCGGCCGGCGCGGTACCGCATCACCTCACGCCCGTTCACCGTCACCGGGTCCGCCTCGAACTGCTCCCCCGTGGACACGCGGAAGGCGTCGACGAGCCCGTGTTCGCGAGCCCACCACCAGTCGTCAAGCCGACCCGCGTCCCCGGCGGTGACGACGACGCCGACCACCTTCACGTCGGGCCAGTGCAGATCGCCGTGCAGCAGCTCGCCCTTGAACAGCAACACGTCGTCGGGATGTCCGGCCACGTAATACACGACGTGCGGCACGCCCCTCACCTCTCACCGATGTCGACGACCCTGACGTGGTGACTCTTCGGCGAGTGCGGAGAAGCACTGGACGGAACGAGCACGAGCCGTACCCGAACAGCCCAACCGGCGTGGCGTCAGTCCCCGAACACGGACACGGGGAGTTCCTCCAGACCGCGGATCAGCGTGCTGTCCCGCCAGCGCAGCTCTTCCGGGTCGACCGCCAGCGACAGGTTCGGGAAGCGTCGCACCAGGCGGCCGATCGCGATCTGTGCCTCCATCCGCGCGAGGGGCGCACCCAGGCAGTAGTGGATTCCATGCCCGAACGCGAGGTGGCCTCCGGACTCGCGATCGGGGTCGAAGCGGTCGGGGTCGGGGAACCGGTCACCGTCACGGTTGGCCGAGCCCAGCGCCACCACCACGAATTCGCCCTCGGGAATCTCCACGTCCCCGATGCGCACGGGGGCACCGGTGTAGCGGAAGGTCGCCTGGGTCACGGGGCTCTCGTACCGCAGGAACTCCTCGACGGCCGCAGGCACCCGCGACGGGTCCTCACGCAGCGCGGCGAACTCGTCGGGGTGCTGCAACAGACACAGCACGCCGTTGCCGATGAGGCTCATGGTCGAGTCGTGTCCCGCGATCATCAGCAGGAACGCCATGGCGATCAGTTCCGACTCGGTGAGCTTCCCATGGTCGGTGTCGCTCGCCTGGATCAGTTGGGTGAGCAGGTCGTCGCCCGGGTGTCGACGCTTGTTCGCCACCAACGACGTCAGGTACTCGGCCAGGGAAGCCGAGGCCTGAGAGACCGCGTCGGCGTCGCCGTCGCCCATCGCCAGCAACGTGCCGAACCATCGGCGGAAGTCCTCCCGGTCGTGCTCCGGCACGCCGAGCATCTCGCAGATCACGGTGATCGGGAGCGGGAACGCCAGTGCGTCGAGCAGGTTCACCGTGCGCTGCTCCGCCATGCGGTCGAGCAGTTCGTCGGTGATCTCCTCCACCCGGGGACGCATCCGCTCGATCGCCCGCACGGTGAACGCCTTGGCCACCAGCGTGCGCAACCGGGTGTGCTGAGGCGGATCGCTGTTGAGCATGTGCTCGGCGGTGTCCGCCGCGAACACCGGGCGGTCGTCGCCGAGAGCGCTCATGTGACGCTCGTAGAGGTCCAGGGTCGATTTCGCGTCCTTGCGCAGGTCCGGATGGGCGAGTGCCACTCGCGCGTCGGCGTATCGGGTCACCAACCAGGCGCGCAGCCCCAGTGGCATCACCACTTTCCGGACCGGCTCCTCCTCCGCCCGGAGCATGCGGTAGAGGTCGTACGGGTGCTGGATGAACTTGTCGTCCAGCTCGATCTCGGCCGTTCCGGTCTCCGGCATGGGTCCTCCCTCCTCGACGAGTCTTCGGCGCCTCACACGGGAACGGCTTCGATGATCGACGGCGATCCGGCGGTCGGGGTGACGTCGGTGAGCCGGAAACCGGCGCGGGCAAGCAGGTCCGCGTACTCGGCCCGGGTGCGATGCCGGCCCCCGAACGCGACCAGCACGTCGAGGTCGAGCAGCTTGCCGAAGTGCGGGGAGGCGTCCTCCGGCAGAACCATGTCCATCACCAGCAACGTCGCTTCGGGCTTGATGGCCGAGCGCACGTTGCCGAGGATGGCGAGCGCCTTGTCCTCCGGCCAGTCGTGGATGATGTGCTTCAGGATGTACGCGTCGCCCCCGGTGGGAACGGAGTCGAAGAAGGAGCCGCCGCGTACGGTCGCGCGGTCCTCGACACCGGCATCGGCCATGACCGTCGGAGCCGCCTCCACAACGGATTCGAGGTCGAACAACACGCCGTGCGCTGACGGCGTCCGCTGCAGGATCGCGGCGAGCAGCCGCCCCTGACCACCACCGACCTCGACGATCGTGCCGAACCGGGAGAAGTCGTAGGAGTCGAGGATCGCGGGGATCTCGATGGCGGAGCTGAACGTCATGGACTCGTTGAACAGGTCCGCGTAGTCGGGGTCCTTCGCCAGGTAGTCGAACACCGGCATCCCGTGCAGCTTCTCGAACGCGGACTTGCCCGTGTCGACCGAGTAGGCCAGCTCGCCCCAGTGTCGCCAGGTGATGGGGTGTCCGGCGACGAGAACGATGGGGCGCACGGAGTCGGGGGCGTCGGAGCGCAACGCCTGCGCCATCGGAGTGAGCCGGAACCGACGACCCGGTTCCTCGGCGAAGATCGAGCGCGTGGTCAGTGCCCTCAGTAGACGGTAGGTGGCGTCGGGATGCGAGCCGACCCGGTTCGCGATCTCCTCGGCCGTCGCGGGGCCTTCCGCGAGCACGTCGGCGATGCCGAGCTTCGCGGCGACGTAGACGGCTTGAGCGGTGGCACCACCGATGGCCATGTCGAGCAGCCGGGCGTGCTCGTCCGGCGTGGGCGCCGCTGTGGCGTCGGCGGTCATGGGATCTCCTTGCGTGTCCTCGCGTCCGATGGTCGGTGTCGGGTCGACCCGACCGCAGGCCCTGCGGCCGGAGGTCAGGCTAGCCACGCAAGTTGGCGGCTCGCGGACATGCGAGCGCCACCTTCTGCGCCACGACGTCGCAGGTCACGCCCGTGTCTGTCACCGGCAGTTCGGGCCGACTACGGAGAACGTGACGTGATCACGGAGAGTGCTCCGAGCCGGTAGGAGAAATGCACGGTGAATGGTCGACTCACGTCGATACGGGGCATGACCGGATCACAAACAGTCCTGATCGGACATTGAGAAAAAAAGTGAACACATGTACGCGAAAGTGGCGCAACTCGGCGAATTCACGCGGATTTCATCGACCTTCGCGCACCCAAGACCGCCCAGGTGGCCGAAGATTACCCGGTCGAGAACACGGTGATCAACTCTCCTTGCGAGCGCCACTGAAAACCACGTACAGTGCCCAAGGAGGCCACCCACACCGGGTGCGCCCACGGACTGATTCCGCCATTTGGGGGCATTGACATACTCCAGAGTAATCAGTCATCAAATTCTCGGATTTGATTTGGTCGATTACCGGGGGCGCGTGCTGGAGTGTGGTCTGTGCCGACTGTTCTAAGCAGAGTGACCGTCGTCTACAGGGGGCTCGATGCTAGGTAACGGGGCACATTGGGACTTGGCCCATGTGGTCCAACAGTTGCGACGCAACGCAGGGCTCACGCAGAAGGAGATGGCAGAACGAGCCAACATCAGCCTGGCCGGTTTGCGTGACCTCGAACAGCAGCGAGTCACCCGGCCCCGGGTGAGCACGCTGCGGCGGATCGCAGCAGCCCTGGAACTCTCCCCGAGCGAAGCGAAGGAGTTGGTGCGCCTGGGATCCCAGGGCCCGGTACTGGCCCACGACCTGCGCCTGCAGGTGCTCGGGCCCCTGTCCATCACGGTCGACGGAACCCCCGTGAACCTCGGCTCGGAACGTCAGCGGACGATGCTCGCCATCCTGGCGCTCTCCCCCGGTGTACCGGCGACGATCGACACTCTCGTGGACGCCGCGTGGGGCGGACAACCCCCACCCACGGCGGTCGACCTGGTGCGCTCCCAGATGTCCCGGCTACGGCGTCGTATCCAGCCCAAGGGCCGGACGGCGCCGGTGCTCGTCGCCATCAACGGCGGGTACGCGCTCCGCGTCGACGACAACCAGTTGGACCTCCTCGCCTGCCGTGGTCTGGTCGCCGACGCGCGGCGCGACCGCAAAGCAGGCCGACTCGATTCGGCGGTCAGCGCCTACAAGCAGGCGATGGACCTGTGGCGCGGCGAACCGTTGTGGGACCTGCCCGGTCTGCACGAACAGCCCGCCCTGGCCAACCTCCGAAGAGAGCTGGAGACCGCGCTGCTGGAGTACGCCGACACGGCGAGCGCCCTGGGCCGGCATGAGGAGGTCTTGACCCCGCTGTACCGATTCACCGAGGCGAATCCACTGCACGAGCCCGGCCACGCCCGGCTCATGACGGCGCTCGCGGGTGCCGGGCAACGAGCGGTGGCGCTGGAGGTGTTCGAGAACCTTCGCCGAGCACTGTCCGCGGAACTCGGTGTCGATCCCGGAGTGCTCGTTCGCGAGACCCACCAGGCAATCCTGCTCGGCGAGCCGACGCCCGCGCAGCTGACCGTCGTTCCGCCGCAGAGCACCACGACGGTGGCGAAGCAACCGGTTCCGACGCAGCTTCCCGCCGACGTGTACGGATTCACGGGCAGGGCACGGGAGTTGGCGCACCTCGACGCCGTGCTCGACGACGGCCGACGACAACCCACGATGGTGGTCGCGGCGTTGCTCGGCAGACCGGGAGTGGGCAAGACCAGCCTGGCGGTGCACTGGGCACATCGGATCGCCCGCCACTTCTCGGACGGCCAGCTCTACGCCGAACTCGGGTGTGCCGACCCGGCCGACGTGCTGCGCAACTTCCTGCTCTCGCTCGGGGTTCCACCGAACCAGGTGCCCGAGAGCCTCGCCAACCGTGCCGCGCTGTACCGCAGCCTGCTTACGGGCAGGGAGATGCTGGTTCTTCTCGACAACGCGAAGAACGCCGACCAGGTACGGTCGCTGCTGCCCGGCTCCCCGGGGTGCGTGGTCGTCGTGACGAGCCGCGATCCACTGGCCGGGCTGGTCACCGCGGAAGGCGCTCGGCCGTTGACCGTCGAGGCGTTGACCGAGGCCGACGCACTCACTCTGCTCCACCGCAGGCTCGGACCGGCCAGGATGATGGCCGAACCCGAGGTGGCGCGGGAGATCGTCGCGCGGTGCGAGGGCCTGCCCGCCGCACTCGCCGCCGTGGCCACCCGCGCCATCACCGACACCCAGTTGCCGCTGGCGAGCCTGGCCGAGGAACTGCGGGGCACGGCGGCGACCGGTACCTGGCCGGGACGCCCCTGGCGCGGACGCAACGTGTCCTGACACGACGAGAAGGAGGGGCCGTCGGCGACGACCCCTCCTTCGGTGTTCCGGCGCTCAGGAGCGCGTGGTGCGAGGTACGGCGTAGGAGAACCGTTCCCCGGACCAGGCCGACCGCGGCACCGTCTCCTCGATCTCCCGCAAGTCGTCGGAGGAGAGGACCACCTCGGCGGCCGAGGCGTTCTCCACCAACCGCTCGCGGCTGCGGGTACCGGGGATGGCCACGACGTCCTCGCCCTGAGCCAGCAACCACGCGAGAGCCAACTGGCCGGGAGTGATACCCCGCGCCTCGGCCAGCTTCGTGAGCTGGGCCAGCCGCGCGGTGTTGGTGGCCAGGTGCTCACCGTGGAAGCGCTGATCGGGCAACCGATCGTCGTCCTCGCTGAGCGCGTCCACGCTCAACTTGCCGGTGAGGAACCCCCGACCCAGCGGGCTGAAACCGACGATGCCGATGCCGAACTTGCGCGCCAACGGCACCACGTCGTCCTCCAGCTCCCGCCAGAAGAGCGACCACTCGTACTGCACGGCGCTGATCGGTGCCGTCCGTGCCGCCCGTTCGAGGTCGTCGGTGCTGCACTCGGACAACCCGAGATACCGCACCTTGCCTTCCTCGACTAGTTCCGCCATCGCACCGACGCTGTCCTCCACCGGCACCTGGGGATCGACCCGGTGCAGGTAGTAGAGGTCGATGTGGTCGGTGCCGAGACGGGAAAGCGATGCCTCGCAGAACTCGCGAATCCGCTCCGGCCGGGCGTTGAGGCTCGGAGGATCACCACGGTTCTCGCGGTAGATCCCGAACTTCGTCGCCAGCACCACCTTGTCCCGCCGACCCGCGATGGCCCGGCCGACGAGTTCCTCGTTGTGCCCGGCCCCGTAGCTCATCGACGTGTCGATCAAGTTGACACCGACGTCGATCGCCCGGCGCACCACCTCCACGGACTCCGCGTCGTCGGCCGGTCCGTAGTCCTGCGACATGCCCATGCAACCCAGGCCGATCGCGGAGACGGACAGGCCGTGACCACCCAGGGCACGCGTGATCATGACGGCAACCGGCCCGGGAGCGAGCAGTAGTTCACCACGAGCACGTCGCGGTGTGCCGGCTTGGTCTTGTCGACCGCCTCGATCGGCGTCACCTGGTGGTAGGTGCGCTGGTCGTCGCCCAGCAGCAGGTCACCGCGCTCGGAGAGCGTGACCGTGCGGAGCAGGTTCTGCTGCTCGTCGTACGTGGTGCTCTCACCGCCGGTGATGTTCAGCCGGTCGAGGAGAAGCGAACCGACGAACGTGACACCGTCCCGGTGGCGACCCTCCGGGGCGGGCTGTCCGATGTTCTCGCCCGCGATGATGCGCACCGGGTGCAACTTCACGAGCCACCGGCGGGTGTCGTCGACCGTGGTGAAGATGTGGCCGAGTTCGATGACGAGCTTGCGGAGCAGCGGGTCGTTGACGAACTCGTCGGTGAGCGGCTCGTAGACCCGGTCCACGCCACCGTTCAGCTTGTTGAAGAACTTTTCCTGCCGGTACGGCTCGTGCGGCAGCAGCGTGAGCTCGTCGGTGAACGGGTCCAGCTCGAACTGCCCGTACCGGCGATAGCGGTAGGTGCCGCCGTCGGCCATGAACGTGTCGAGCTTGAGATCCTCCCAGTTCTTCGCGAACCGGGCCCAGTCCTCGGCGCTGGCCCCGACGATCGCGGACAGGTCAGCGGACGCGACCAGGTGCTCGCCGGTGTTCGACAGACCGTCGACAACGGCGCGCGCCTCCGTACTCAGTGTGGTGATGCCAGACATGGCGGTCCTTTCGGCGCTGGTTGGAGCCTCGCTCCCATGCTCGCGGCGGCCACGGACGGCAGGTGGACAACTGTCCGACAGGACGGCCACGGCGATCCCACTGGTAGGGCGCGACACTGACGGCACAGAGATGGATCGGCTACGGGCGAGCCGTCCCCGTCGCGCGTCCGGGTGAGGGCCGCGGCACGTCGGTCCGTAGGAAGCCCGTAGCCGCTCGCGGCCCGCGTCGCCGCACGGTGGCCGACCTGCAGGACGCAGGCGACGAGACCGGCAACACGCCGCCCGGAGACCGGCGGGACGCCGGACCACCATGGTGCATCCGAGTCCACTTGTACGCGCACGCGGGAGAGCCATGACCTCAGGCCAGCTGATCAAGCCGACCATCCCCCGCCGCCGGGTGGCCGGCGGCCCCGCACCGTTGTCCTTCGCACAGGAAGGCGTCTGGCTCGCCGACCAGCTCGCCCCAGGAGAGCCGACCTACACCATGCCGATGGCGCTACGGCTGCGCGGGCACCTGGTGCGGTCGGCCCTCGCCGGGGCACTCACCGACGTGGTCGCCCGGCATCCGGCGCTGCGGACCACTGTGGTGGCTCCGGAGGGCACGCCGGTGCAGCTTGTCCGTCCCACGGCGACCTCCGTGCTGTCCACGACAGACCTGTCGTCGCTGCCCGGCGCCGAGCGCTACCCCGAGGCGCTGAGGCGCGCGGAACAGGAGGCGCGGCAACCGCTGGACCCGACCCGATCGATGCTGCGGACCCGGCTCTACCGACTCGACGACGACGACCACCTGCTGTTTCTGGCCGTCCACCACATCGTGTGGGACGGCTGGTCGATCAGTGTCTTCTTCCGGGACCTGTCGGAGTTCTACCACCGCCGGACGGTGGGTGGCGGCCCGGACCTGCCCGAGCTGCCCATCGAGTACGCGGACTACGCGGCCTGGCAGCGCGCGCAGTTCGACTCCGCCGCCCTCGCCGCCGACGTGGCGTACTGGCGCAGGGAACTGGGTGACGGACTACCGCCACTGGAGGTTCCGTCGGCACGTCCCCCTGACCCCTCCGACCGGGGTGCCGCCGTGGCACGACACCTCGTGCCCGCGGACACGGTCGCCTCGATGTCGGCACTCGCCAAAGCGGAGCGCGTCTCCCCGTTCATGGTGCTGACCACCGCCCTGCACGCGGTGCTCCACCGGCTCACCGGCGTGCCGTCGGTCCACACCTCGTTCGCCTCGGCCAACCGCGACCGCGCGGAACTCGAGGACCTGATCGGCCTGTTCGTCAACCAGCTCGTCCTGCGCACCGACTGCGGCCACGACCCGACGTTCCGCGAACTGCTCCGTCAGGTGCGTACCAAGACACTCCGGGCGTTCCAACACGCCGCACTGCCGTACGAGGCGCTGCTGCGCGAGCTCGGCGCCGGTCACGACGCCGACACCGACGTGGGCCAGGTACGACTGGGATACCAGAACGCCACCGACTCCTCGTTGCTGTCGCTGCCCGGCCTGGAGACCGAGGTGATCGATCTCCACAGTGGAGCGAGCCGCGAGAAGCTCGACCTGGTCGCCACCGAGGAACCCCGAGGGCTCGACCTGGCGGCGGTGTACGCGACGGGCAGGCTCGACGAGCGGTCCGTCACCCACCTCCTGCGACGCCTGGACCGGCTCACCGCCGCGGGGTGCGCGGACCCCGACCTACCGATCTCACGACTTCCGCTGCTGGTGGAGGGTGAGGCGGTCGAACTCGTCCGCACCGGCAGTGCCGATACACCCACCGAACCGGCCGACACCGTCATCGGCACCATCCGCGCACAGATCGCCAGGACCCCGGACGTGGTGGCGATCGTGGACGGCGACCAGACCATCACCTACACCGAACTCGGTGAGCGGGTGCAACGACTGTCCGCGATCCTGCACGACCGTGGGGTGCGCCCGGGCGACGCGGTGGCGGTGCGGCTGGAGCGCTCGACCGACTTCGTCGTCACCGCGCTGGCACTGTTCGACCGCGCCGCCCACTACGTCCCGCTCGACCCGAGCCTGCCGACCGCGCGGTCGGAGTTCATGCTCACCGACGTCGAGCCCGTGCTGGTGGTCACCGCCGACCCGGACGTCGACCTCCCGGTGCCCACGCTCGTGCTGGAACCCGGCTGGTTCGACCGCGCCGACCGTCCCGCCGTCCCGTCCGCGGACCTCGACCCCGGCGACTGCGCGTACGTCATGTACACGTCGGGCTCGACCGGGCGCCCGAAGGGCGCGATGGTGCCCCACGCCGGGGTGGTCAACATCGCCCGTCACCACCAGCGCCTCGTCCCGCTTGGTCCCGGCGACCGGGTCCTGCACAGCGCGTCGCTCGCCTTCGACCTGTCGGTGGTGCAGCTGTACTGGCCGCTCGCGACCGGTGCCACCGTGGTGATCGCACCGCACGAGGCCACCGCCGACGTCCGCGCGCTCACCGACCTGGCCGGCAGCCAGCGGGTGACCGTCGTGTCGATGGTCCCGTCGGTGCTGAGCACCTACCTCGCCACCGATCCTCCCCCGCTGCCCGAACTCCGCGTCGTCTTCGCCGCGGGCGAGGCCCTGAGCACGGAACTCGTGCGCCGCACCCAGCGGTACGCACCGGTCCCGGTGATCAACTGCTACGGACCCACCGAGGCCACGGTCATCGCCGTGATGTGGGAGCTGTCTCCCGACGACGACCTTCCCGCGACGATTCCCATCGGCCGTCCGGTCACCGGCGTGCGGTGTCACGTGCTCGACCCCGACCTGCGTCCCGTCCCGCTGGGCGCGGTGGGCGAGCTGTATTTGGGCGGGGTCGGCGTGTCGCCGGGATCGGGTTACGTCCACCGGCCCCGCCTGACCGCGGAACGCTACGTGCCGGACCCCTTCGGCGAACCGGGAGGACGCCTCTACCGCACCGGCGACCTCGTGCGCATGTACGGCGACGGCACCCTCTACTACCTCGGCCGCGCGGACCGGCAGCTCAAGCTGAACGGGGTACGCATGGAGCCGGGCGAGATCCAGGCCGTCCTGGAGGAGCATCCGGACGTGGCCGATGCCTACGTGACGGTGCGCGACGACCGGCTCGTCGCCTACGTCGTCGGCCGCGAGGGTCGGGTGCCCACGGACGGCGACCTGCACGCCGCCGCCTCGGCGTCCCTGCCGAGGCAGATGGTGCCCACGCGGTTCGTCACGCTCGCCCGGATGCCGTTGACCCCCAACGGAAAGCTCGACGTCAACGCGTTGCCCGACCCCGGAGCGGTCACGGCCGTCGAGCGGCCGTTCGTCGCACCTCGCACCCCGACGGAACGCACGGTGGCCGCGGCGATGGCGCAGGTACTCGGGCTGGACCGCGTCAGCGCCACCGACGACTACTTCCTCCTGGGCGGCACGTCGTTGCAGGCGGCACAGCTCGTCCACGACCTGCGCGAAACGCTCGGCCTGGAGGTACGACTGCGCGAATTGTTCGGCGCGCCGGTGGTCGCGGACCTCGCGGCCCGGCTCGACTCCCTCGGAGCCGCCTCGGACACGAGCTCGATGGTGCCGCTGAACGTCGGTGAGGCGGGTCCGCTGAATCTGGTGCACCCGGCCTCGGGGAGCGTGTTCTGCTACACCGACCTCGCCCGACGCCTCGACGGCACACTGGCCGTGACGGCGTTCCAGGCCACCGGCATCGAGGAGGACACCCCACCGCTCACGTCGATCGCCGACCTCGCCCGCCACTACGTGGACGCGCTCACGGCGCGGCAGCCGGACGGCCCGTACCTGCTCGGCGGCTGGTGCGTCGGCGGGATCGTCGCATTCGAGATGGCGAGACTGCTGGCGGAGGAGGGCCACGACGTGACCCGGCTTCTGCTCGTGGACCCGCACCTGCCCGAGGCCCGGCCGACGGACTTCACCGACGAGGAACTGACCTACGGCTTCGTCGAGGAACTGGCGGCCATCGCTCACGTCCCGGTGCCCGTCTCCGCCACCGAGGTCGCCTCCCTGCCGCCGGACGACCTCGCCGCGATGCTGCGCTCGGCGAACCTGCTGCCCGAGGGCACGGGAACCACGGCGTTGCTGCGGCGGATCGAGGTCTACCGGGCGAACGTCCGCGCGGTGACCGACTACCTGCGTGCACCAGCCGTCGCCCGGGACCTTCCCCATCCGGTGACGGTGCTACGCGCGGCGGAGTCGCCGTCGTTGGTGCCCGCCTGGCGCACCCGCGTGGCGAGCGAGCTCGACGAGCGGACGGTGCCGGGCGACCACTACTCGATGCTGCGGGAACCCGGGCTGGCCGAGGAGATCCGTCGCCTCACGACGTGACGACGACAAAAGGACGACGAAAGGACGACGAAAGAAGGGGGCGGCACCTGGTGGTGCCGCCCCCCTTCCCGCATCTCGGCGAGCCGGTGCTCACTCCGTCACGGCGGTCTCCGGGCTGCGGAGGCTGACGGCGCTCGGATCGGGCGCGTACCCGAGCAGCAGGATCAGCGCGATCTCTCGACCAGCCGGAACGTTCAACGCGGTGTAGAGGTCGCGCCGCATCCGCGCGAGTTCGTCGGTGTAACGTCCCCCGATCTTCGCCAGTTCGTCGTCGTGACAGGCGTACAGGAACAGCGGCACCGCGGGACGCGCCGACAACCCCGCCGCCGTGGCCGCCACCCACACGCTCTCCACCGCCTGCCCGCCCCTGACGTAGTCGACCGGCTCACTGCCCGGGGTGAGCACGGCCACGAGCGCCGGGTACGACGCCACGAGAGCCCGGTCCTGCAACCCCCGGGTGGTGGGGTCGTCGGTGGCGGCCAGTTCCGACATCACGTCGCCGCGCCGCACGAGGTCGAGGACGGGCGCACCCACCCCGAGTTCGAGCGATCGCACGTCCAGACCACGCTCGACCGACTCGACGCGCGGGTCCCGCAGTTCCGCCACCATCTCCCGATGCAGGTCGGGCACCAGATACCGCAAACGGTCGGCTCCGGCGAGGATCTCCCCCGCCGTCGTCGCGGCATGCCCTCCCGTCACGACCGTGAGATCACCTCCGTGCTGGCGGGCCTCGGCGGTGAGCGTGGCGAGAACGTCGTCGGGGACGGGCCGCTCGGTGTCGACGGCCTGCCGGTTCGTGACCCGACGCAGCATCGGCTCGTACGCCTCGGCGAGGCGCGTGGACCGGCCGCTCCCCAGCCGCAGCTCGGCGACGGCGGAGTCGTCGGGGAACAACTCGACGTCGCCGAGAACCGCCCTCGACGCGGCGGCGATCCGCATGTTCTGCACCGCCGCGCCGATCGCGACGTAACTGGCTCGACAGCCGACGTCGATCGCCGAGGTGTACTTCTCGTCGAGCTCGATCCGGACGGCACCGTCGTGGGCGGCGATCCGCCACGGCTGGGAGTTCCCCGGGGACGGAGCGAGTTGTGCCGCCCGCACGATCGTGTCGACGTCCGACGCGGGCTCGGACAGGTTGCGCCACGGTCCCACCGGCTCGAACGGGGGCAGCTCCTCGGGCACCGGCGGTTCGGACAGCTCGTCCAGTCGTGCGGCGACGTCGAGCTGCACCCGTCCGGACGGCAGCTCGTCGATCCGGCGCGCGGCCGCGACGACGCCCGCCGCAGCCTGCAGGACGTCCCCACCGAGTTGTGGCCACGCGGGCAGCGACTCGCCGATCACGAACATCGAGGCCGCCATGCGGGCCGAGATCCCGTCGGCGCCGAGGATTCTCGGCAGGAACGGCACCGAGGCCACGGCAGGGAGGCCGGCGAACATCTCGGCGGTGAAGTCGTTCAGACGACCGTGGAAGGGAGCGCGGTCCGGATCGAGGTCGAACCGCTCCACGTCGACGGTGCCGCGATCCGGTGTCGCCGACACCACCGGAACCCGCCGAGCACGCGCCTGTTCCCGCAGCGCCAACCGGATCGCCAACTCGTCGGTGGCATCGACGACGAGGTCGGCACCCTCGACGAACGACTCGACATCGGCCACCTCCAGTCCCTCCGACCGGACCTCCACAGTGAGGTACGGGTCGAGCTCGGCGATCCGGCGGGCCAACGCCACCGACCGGTTCAGACCGACGTCGACGAGCGCACCCGGGAACTGGTTGAGGTCGGTGACGCCGACCTGCTCGCGATCGGCGATGCGCACGGTCCCGGCCAGACCCTCCAGCGCCAGGCCGAGCGCGACGACGTGACCCGCCGCGGCACCGGCCACGGCGACGACCCGGCTCGCGTGGGCCCGCTGCTCACTCGGCAGGATCTTGTTGCGGTTACGGGAGAGGCGGAGCGCGCGATAGCCCTCCGGCCCGAGCACCCGCAACAGCGTGGCCCGCCACGGGTAGTACACCCACCGGCTTCCCTCGGCGTCGTCGACCGCGTGCTCGCCCGCCGCCGCGCGCAGCTCGGCGACCTGGCCCGGCCAGAGATCACGGACGGTGATCCGGGGCAGCGCGCGCAGTCTCTCGACCTCGGCCGCCTGGTCACGCTCGTCGAGCACCGTCGCCGAGCACGTCATGTCTGAGTGGACGGTCACGTCGTACCAACCTCTTTCGTTCCAATGACAGTACCGATGTGGCGGAGGAGACTGCGCCACGCGGGATCGTCCGGGGAGAGTCGTTCGCGAGGCACCCCGAGCTCCCTCGCCACCAGCTCCAACAGACGATCGGTCGCGATCGGCTCGGGGTAGGACACCTCGGCACCGGCCTCCTCCGGGTTCGGTACGCGCACCACGACACGTCCGATGAGGTCTCGGTCCTCCTTGAGGGCGTAGGCCTCGCTCACCCGGTCGAACGGCACCACGTGGGCCACGGTCGGCCGAACCTTGCCCGACGCGAGGTACTCGGCCGCCCGACGCAGGTACTCGGCTCGCCGCTCCGGGTGGCGAAGGAAGTACTTCTTGATGTTCAGGCTGTGGAAGCTCTGGTTCTCGACCAGCCGCGACAGATCCAGTCCCGTGGACGACTGGAGCCCGAACACCGCCGTCTCGACGTACCTCCCGCCAGGAGCCAGGACGTCGATCCCCTGCTGGGTCGCGTCACCACCGAGACTGTTGATCACCACGTCGACACCGACGCCGTCGGTGCGCCGCAGCACCTCCTCGACCACGTTCTGTCGCCCGTGGTCGATGGCGTGGCGAACCCCGAGCCGCTCCAGGTACTCGATCTTGTGGGGTGCGCTCGCGGTGGCGACGACCTCGGCACCGGCGAGCTTCGCCAACTGCACCGCGACGAGACCGTTGGTGCCGGTGGCGGCCGGGATCAGCACCCGCTCCCCCGGCCGCACCTCGGCGCGCTCGAACGCCAGGTACATCGCCAGGAACGGGACGGCGAAGCCGCACGCCTCCTCGTGGCCGACCTCGGGCGGCTTGGGCACGACGAAGCTCTCGTCGGTGACCACGACGGACGCCTGTCCTCCCATCTCCGGCCGAGTCAGCGCGATCACCTCGTCGCCGGGCCGCACACTCGTGACCCCCGGACCGACGCGGCGCACCACGCCGGACACCTCCACGCCGGGGGTGAACGGGAAGTCGGGCATCAGTGGGTAGAGCCCGCGGGCGAGCAGGAAGTCCGAGAAGTTGATCGGGAAGGCCTCGACCCGCACCTCGACCTCACCCTCGGCGGGTGCCACCGGCTCGATCGGCACGATTCGCAGCTCCCGTGGGCTTCCGGGACGCTCGAACCGCACCGCACGGAAGCCACCGCGCTCGGGGGCGACCGCTTGCGTGGCGATCGACTCCGTGGCCGTCGGCTCCGTCCTCGCGGGAGCGAACCGGGCCGTGAGTTCGGCGCCGTACCGGTCCACGAGGTGGGCGCTGAGCGCCGCCACCGTCGGGTGGTCGAACACGACCACGGTCTTGAGCACCACCCCGATCGCGTCGCTGAGCCGGTTCGCCAACTCCACGGCGACGATGGAGTCCACCCCCAGTGAGGGCAGCGAGACGTCGGGGTCGACCTGGTCGACCGCCAGCCCGAGGCACTCGGCGACCCGCTCGGTGACCAGTGCGCGCACCGTGCCGTCGAGCGAGTCGCTCCGCATCGGCCCGGCGTCCTCGGCGCTCGGCCGCACCGTGCTCGCCGGGGACGGCACCACCGTCGTCGGACGTTCGCCCACCGACGCCCGGGACGGCACCGGCGCGTCCTCCGGCACCGCGGCGGTGAACACCCGCTGCGGCAACGGAACCGGCGAGTCCGCCCGGCCGAGAACGGTCACGTCGGTGAAACCGGCGGTGTCCAACCGGTGCCGCCACAGGTGTTCGTCCAGCAGCGGCGAGTGCGGCAGCCTCCGGTGTTCGTCGGTGTAGTGCCACCAGCCGTCGAGCAACCCGAAGGTGACCGTGTGGAACGGCTGGACGGCGGTGACCTCGGTGAGCACGAGTCGTCCGTGCGGAGCGAGGAGCCGCCGGACCTCGCCCAGTGCGGTGTCGAGGTCGCGGACCGCGTGCAGCACGTTGCCCGCGAGCACCACGTCGTAATGGCCGGAGGAGAAGCCCTGTTCCTCGACCGACCGCTCCACGTCGAGTTCCCGGAACCGCACGTCCGCACCCGCGCGGTCAAGCCGCGCCTCGGCCTGGCGGACCAGCCCCCGCGCGACGTCGGTGAAGTCGTACTCGACGGCAACCCCGGCCCGCCGCAACGCGGCCAGCACCACCTCGCTGGTGGCACCGGTGCCCGCACCGAGTTCGAGCACCCGCAGTGCACGCCCGACGCCCCACGCGGCGGCCACGACCTGCTCGGCGACGACCGCATTGCAGTAGTCGACCAACGCCTCTCCCCGATAGATCGCGGTCACCGCCTCCATCGATCCCCGGGGGAACAGCACCTCCGTGCCCGGCCGAGCGCCGGTCAGGACTTCGGGCAGCGCCACGACGCACCGTTCCACCAGGTCGAGGCGCGCGGCGAGGCCAGGGAACCGCCGTCGCAACGGCGCAGCGTCGGGCCGTTCCGGGCGCGGTGCCGTGCCGGACACGGTGACACCACCGCCCTCCTCGACGAGGTACCCGGCGTCGAGAAGCAGGTGGAGCAGCGCGTCGACGAGCCTGCGGTACTTCGGCAGTGCCCCGAACCGGTCGGCGAGGTCGCCCCGGGACCGAGCCGCGCCCGCGTCGACCACTCCGAGCCGATCCACCACGTGCCACACCGCAGCACGCACGAACGCGTCGAGCGCCTCCTGCTCGGCGGGTTCCACCCCGAGGTCCGTCACACCCGTCGTCCGGGTCGCGGCGACCTCGCCTTCGACGCCGATCGCGTCGAGGACCGTGGTGTCGGCGTGCAGCGCCACCAGCTGCCGCTCGTCGGAGGACAGCACCCGCTCGACTGCGGCCAGCCCGAGCGACGTCGTGATGGGCGTGTAACCGCGCGCGGTCAGACTGTCCCGATAGGACTCGTCGGCCACCCGGCCGACGGAGGCCCACGGCCCCCAGTTCACCACGTACACCGGGTAACGCGCCTGGGTGGCGAGCCGGTGCGCGAACGCGTCCTGCGCGGTCGAAGCGGCGGCGTAGTTCGCCTGCCCCACCGCCCCGGTGAACGACTGCACCGAGCTGGCCACGAGCACGAAGTCCAGCGGCTCGGACGCGAGCACCTCACCGAGCACCCTCGTGCCGTCGATCTTCGGAGCCAGCACGGCGTCGAACTGCTCCTGGGTGAGCCGCTCGACGATGCCGTCGTGGAGGACCATGGCCGCGTGCACGACGCCGTGCAACGGGCCCTGCGCCCTCGCCTTGGCGACAACGGCCCGGAACGCGTCCACGTCGGTGATATCGGCTTGCTCGTAGGACGCCCGCCCACCGAGCCGGGTCAGCCGGTCGAGAGCGGCACCGATCCGGCTGTCGAGCGGTGAACGTCCCACGAGGATCACTCGCGCGGAAACCGTGGCCGCGAGGTGCTCGGCGAGCGCGAGCCCGATACCGCCCGCACCGCCGACCACGAGGTAGCACCCGCCCTGTCGGAAGGGCGTCCGGGAGGGCTTGGGCACGATCACCGGCCGAAGCCTGCGCACGAGGCGACGGCCACCGGTCAGAGCCACCTCGCGGTTGTTCTGGCGAGTGGGTTCGGCCAGCAGCAGGTCGGCGGCCCGGGGAGCGTCGAGGGGCTCGTCACCAAGGTCTACACAGGACACGTCGAGACGTGGGTACTCACGGGCCAGCGACTTCGTGAAGCCGAGCAACGCCGCGCCCGCCGGGTTGGTGATCCGACGGCCACCGGCGTCCTGCGCGCCGACCGTGACCGAGCGCAGGGTGTCGATCCGCTGCAGCAGGTCCAGCTCCGCCAGCACCCGAACGAGTCGGAACAGCAGACGCGCACCGTGCGCCTTGGCCGAGGAAACCCCGCCGAGGAACCACACGTGCCGGACATCCGTCATCCGGCGCAGGCAGTCGGTGAAGTCCGGGTCGGCGACGTCGACCTCCCAGGCTCGCTCGCCGACGGGCCGGTTCCGGTTGCCGAGTTCGATCCGCCACACCAGGCCGTCCGCACGTGCGGCGAGGGCCCGGTCGAGCCCGTGGCACTGCGCGGGGTGCACGATCAGGAAACCGCCACGCGGCCGTTCGGTGACCGGTGCGGGCCGTTCCGTCCATTCGGGGCGGTAGAAGAAGCCAGCCAACGGGTCCGGCTCGGCGCGCACGGACACCTCCCGGAAGACCACGCGAGGTGAGCCGTCCTCGTCGAGCACCGTCACATCGTGCGCACCGTCGGGCAACTCCCGCACGTGCACGTGGCCGCGCCGTGGCACCCGACCACGCACCTCCACGGCCTCCGCCGAGAACGGCAGGCGTGTGCGTCCCGGTTCGCCACCGTCGAGCACGGTGATCGCCTGCAACGCGGCGTCGAGCACGGTCGGGTGCCACGTCACGTCGGTCGGCTCGGCCTCGGCGACGAACCGGGCCAACACCTCGCCGTCACCCACCCAGGCCTCGGTGAGACCTCGGAACAGCGGGCCGTAGCGGATGTCCATCCGTTCGAACATCGCGTAGACGTCGGTGTCGTCGAGCTCGGTGGGGCAACGACGCCGCACGGCGTCCACGTCGACCGGGGACGACGCGGGCCACTCACCCTCGTCGCGCACCCAACGGCCGGTCGAGTGAACCACGACCTCACCGTCGTCGCCGGTCTCCACACGGTGGGTCAGCATCCCGTCGCTGTCCACGAGCCGGACCAGCACCTCCCGCCCCTCGTCGGGCACGAGGAGGGGACTCGTCCACGACAGGCCGGTGAGCCGGTAGGTGCCGGTGCGGTGCCGAGCCAGCGCCGACGCGACGAGGTCGAGCTGCACCACTCCGGCGAGCACCCGCTCGCCGTGCACGCGGTGCTGATCGACGCGCGGGTCGTCGGCGGCGAGATATGTCCGGACGACCACCTCACCGTCGTCCGCCGGAACGACCACGGCATGGTCGCCCTCCGACCTGCCCGCGAACCCGGTGTTCGTGGGTGCAGTCGGCACCTGCGACGGCGGACGCGGCACCCAGTAGCGGTCCCGGGCGAACGGGTAGGTCGGCAGGCTCACGCGGCGCGGTCGACGCCCGACGTGCACGGTGGTCCAGTCGACGGGCCCCCCGGAGACCCACCGGCGCGCGAGGGCGTGGAGGTCGCCCGAAGTCGCCTCCACCTCGGGTTCGGCGTCGGAGGTCCCGATCACCGTGCGTGGCCCGGGTGAGCCGGTGTCGGCGAAGGCACGCAACTCGTCGGCGAGGGTCGCGGCGGAGTCGGTGACCACGGCCAGCCGGTGCCGCATCGATTCCCGACCCACCTGGAGGGTGTAGGCGATATCGGCGAGTTCCCCGGCAGGCGACCCGGCGTCGGCGCTGTCGGGTCCCAGGGCGGCCAGGTCGGCGATGGTGCCTGCCGCGAGCACGCCAGGCTCGACGACCGGCCATCCGGCGTCGACCAGCCGGTCGGACAGCAGCCGCGCGTCGGTCCCCGAGACGCCGAGGTCGGTCAGTGGCTCGTCGACGACCACGTCCTCGGGGGTCACGTCGAGCAGGTCCGCCACCGCCAGGGTCAGCGCGGCGAGCGCTGAGGCGCCGGGCGCACGCTCACCAGTCGAGGGACGCACGGCGTCGGCAAGCGCGGCCGCGTACTCGCGCAACCGATCGGTGTCACGGGCCGAGAGCACGAACACCTGCTCACCGGTGCTCGGGCTCGCCGGGGCGGCCCGATGTTCCTCCAGCACGACGTGGCCGTTGACCCCGCCGAATCCGAACGAACTGACCCCCGCCCTGCGAGGGAGTTCGGTGCCGTCGGCCGCCGTGCGCCGAGGCCATGCGGTCGGTTCCTCCACGATGGACAGCGGGCTGTTCGCCAGGCGGATCTGCGGGTTGAGTCGGTCGAGGTGCAAGGTGCCAGGAAGGCGACCGTGCTTCATCGCGAGGATCACCTTGAAGATGCCGGCGAGCCCGGCTGCCGACTCGGCGTGCCCGATGTTCGTCTTGACCGAGCCGATCAGGGTCGTCGGTTCGGTGAGGCGTGGCAGTCCCGCACGGTCGCGCAGTTCGGCGAACGCCCGCTTCACCCCGTTGATCTCGATCGGGTCGCCGAGTGCGGTACCGGTGCCGTGCAGTTCCAGGTATCCCACGGTCGCCGGGTCGACGCCACCCTCCTCGAACGCGCGAACGATGACGTCCGCCTGGGCCGTCGGGTTCGGCGTGGTGAGCGTGTTGACCTTCCCGCCGTGGTTCACGGCGCTGCCCAGGATGACGGCATGCACGTGGTCGCCGTCGCGCTCGGCCGCCGACAACGGCTTGAGCAGCAAGGCGCCCACTCCCTCGGCCCTGACGTAGCCGTCGGCCGCGGCGTCGAACGTGCGGCACCGCCCGGTGGGGCTGAGCATCCCGGCCCTCGCGAAGGAGATGTAGACCGTCGGTGAGAGCAGGAGGTTGACCCCACCGACGATCGCGGTGTCGCAACTGCCCGCGCGCAGCGACTCCACCGCTGAGCGCAACGCCACGAGCGAACTCGAACATGCCGTGTCGACGGGGAAACTGGGACCGGAGAGGTTGAGCAGGTACGACACGCGATTGGCGAGGATGGCATGAAACATGCCAGTGGTGGTGAACGCCTCGACCGGCACACCCGCGTCCCGCAGCAGGTCGTAGTAGTCGTGGCTGCCGACCCCGACGAACAGGCCCGTGGTCCCCTCGGCGAGGTCGGACGGCCGGTAGCCCGCCTCCTCCACCGCCTTGTAGGCGGTCTGCAGGAACAGCCGTTGCTGCGGGTCCATCAACTCGGCCTCACGCGGTGAGATACCGAAGAAGCCGGCGTCGAACGTGTCGACCTCGGGCAGGAAACCGCCCCACTTGCTGTTGGTCCGGCCCGGGCCCGCTGTCGTGTGGTACCACTCGCGCCAGTCCCAGCGATCCGACGGAATCTCCGTGACCAGATCGCGTCCGGCGTCCAGGTTGCGCCAGAACTCGGCCAGATTGGAGCTGCCGGGAACAATGCCGTGCATGCCGATCACCGCTATCGGCTCCGGACCGGCCTCCTCCCGCGCAGGGGCCGGGGTGGTCGCGACGACCGGGGCCGGGGCGGCCGTGCCCGTGGTGGTCGTGCCTGTGGTGGTCGGGGGCGGGTTCGTGGCCGGTTCGGGCTTCGCCTGCGGGAGGTGCGTGGCGAGCTCGGTGGGATAGGTGGTGGTCAGGTGCTCGACAACCGCATCCACCGTCGTGTACTCGAAGAACAACGCGGGGGTGACGTCGACCCCGAGTCGGTCGACGAGCCGGTTGGCGAGCCTGCCGAAGGCGAGGGAGTCAAAGCCGTAGTCCCCGAGAGCCCGGTGCGGTTCGACCCGCTCACGGTCCAGTTTGACGACGTCCGCGATCTCGTCGACGAGCAGCGCCCGCACGGCCTCCGCGAGCCCGTCGGAGGTCGACGACCGGCCACCCTCGCCCGGACCGGCGGCTACTCGGCTCCCGGCCTGTTCCACGCCGAGCTGCCCGGCCACCGCGTCGCCGTCCCCCGGCACGAACACGACCTGGCGGTCGGGACCGCCGAGGATCGCGTTGAGTGCGTCCAACCCCGCCTCGGTCTCCAACGGCCGCAGGCCAAGGGTGGCGCGAAGCCGTTCGGCGACCTCGGCGTCCACTCCCATACCGCCGTCGGCCCACAGGGGCCAGTCGACGGACACGGTACGGCCCGGCCAGGCGTCCGCGTAGGCGTCGAGGACCGCGTTGGCGTAGGCGTACCCGGCCTGCCCCACGGAACCCAGCGCCGAGGCGAGCGAGGAGAACAGGCAGACGACGTCGAGGGACCGACCGCGCGTGGCGGCGGCCAGGTTCGCGGCGCCGAGCACCTTGCCCGCGACCACCGCTCGCAGCTTCTCCGGGGTCTGCCGCACCAGATAGTCGTCGCGCAACACACCCGCGCAGTGCATGATGCCGTGCAGGGCGCCGAATGCGTCGTCCGCGGCGGCGACCGCCGCAGCCGCACCGTCGCGTGTGGACATGTCGGCCGTCACGTAGCGAGCCTCGCCTCCGGCGGCGCGGACCCGGTCGAGCACGCGACGCACTCGTGCGTCCTCGGCGCTGCGTCCGGCGAGCACCACCCTGGCCTGGCAGGTGCGGGCGAGCCACTCCGCCACCAGGGCACCGAGTCCACCGGCGCCCCCGGTGACGAGGTACACGCCGCCCTGCCGGAGCACGGAGTCCCGACCGGCCTCGGGCCGGAACCTCTGCCAGCGGCGCACCAGTCGCCGTCCTCCGGTGTGGCGCACCTCCGACCCGGCTGTCGCCCCGAGCGTCTCGGCCACGAGCTGAGCCGACGTCGCGCCCTCGACGACCACGAACGAGATGCGCGTGCTCTCTAGCGCGACCGTGCGCAGGAAACCGCCGAGCGCCTGGTACTCCGGCACTGCGGACGGGATCGCGCAGACGAGCCGGACGGGGCGCTTGTCGGAGTCCGTCACCAGCGCGTGAACGAGGTGGAACAGCGGGAGCAGTCCCTCTTCGATCCTCGTCGTGACGTCTTGAGCAGGTCGACCGGTCCAGGCGAACACCACGGTGTCGACCGCTCCGAGGCGAGCAATTAGACGTGCGGCGTCCTCGCCGATCTCGGGCCGGAGCACGAATCGCTCGGGGCTGCGCTCGGCGAACGCCGCCCCGGGCACGGCGACCACGGTCCGCTCGGCGTGTCGGCCCAATCGTTCGGCGATCGCGCGGCCCTCGTCCTCCGCGTCGGCGAGCACGAGCACCGAGCCCGGGGAACGACGCTCGGAGATCTCCGCGTCGACCCAGTCGGGGCGGAAGAAACTGCCCGTTTCCGGTCGCGGGGGCGTGCCGACCGCTGCCTCACGAGGTGCCTGCCACGGACGCACCCAGAAGTCGTCCACCCGCAACACCACCCGACCGTTCTCGTCGGCCAGGCGTATCTCCAGCTTGGTGCCGCCCTCGGTGACCGTGCGCAGCACGACGTGGGCGAACCCGCGCGACGGTGTGGGACCGAGGACGTCCACCCGGCCCATGCTGAAGGGCAGGTACAACCGATCGAACCGCCGACCGAGCAGCCACAACGACGCCTGGAACGCCGCGTCGAGCACTCCGGGGTGGAGGCCGTAGCGGTCGGCGTCGTCGGTGACCGGGAGCCGCAGTTCCGACACCGCTTCGTCGGCGTTGTGATGCAGCCGCTTCACGGCCTGGTAGAACGCGCCGAGGTCGAGTCCCCGTCCCCGCACCTCGCGGTAGAGCTCGTCGCCGTCGACCGTCGTGGTGCAGCGGGCACGCAGCGCCTCGACGTCGAGCCGCGCGACGTCCGGTCGGGCGACGAACTCGACCCGCCCGGTGACGTGCGTGACGGCCTGGCCGTCGACGCCGGTGCCTGTCACCTCGACGGCGTCACCGGTGCGGGACACCCGCAGGGTCCGCGGCTCTGCCACGAGGATCGGAGCGGACCAGACGGTGTTGCGAAGCCGCAGTGTGCGTCCCGGCTCGCCCCCGTCGGCCACCGCCTCGCGGAGCAGTTCGAGGCATCCGGCCGCCGGGAAGATCGGGACACCGTCCACCCGGTGCTGCGCGAGCACCGGCTCGCGGCCGGTGAAGTCGACCCGCGCACCGTCGGCTGACGACCGGAGGCCGAAGGGACGACCGTCCGTGCCGGACACGACACCCGGCACGTCAGGCAACCAGTACCGCTCCCTCGCGAACGGGTAGAGGGGCAGGCTCACGTGTGGTGGGACCACGTCGTGCAGCGACTCCCACGGCACGTCCAGCCCGGCCACCCACGCAGCGGCGAGCACCGACCAGTCGCGGACGACCACGGCGTGCGGCAACGCCCTCCGGGCGCGGTCCTTGGCGTCGCGGTCGTGCGTGGTGGTCCAGTGCGGACCGGCGATCGGTCGGCCCTCGGCGAAGTCGGCGAGCCGATCCGCCAGCGTCGCCGGGTCGTCGGCGAGCAGCGCGAGCCGTTCGGCCAGTGGTTCGCGCCGTACCTGGAGCTGGTAGGCCACCTCGGACAGCCGGAGCTGTCCGGCTCGCTCCCGCAGCGCGGCGGCGAGGTTGGCGCAGTGGTCACGCAGTCGTTCGCGGTCGTTGGCTGAGACCACCACGAGGTGCTCGCCGCCCTCCGGACCGCGCTCCCGCTCGATGTGGGGCGCCTCCTCGACGACCACGTGGGCGTTCGCGCCACCGGCTCCGAACGAGCTGACCCCGGCCCGGCGGGGCAGCTCCACCCCGTCGCGCACCCGGCGAGGCCAATCGGTGAGAGTGCGTTGCACCGTGAACGGCGTCGCGGCGAAGTCGATCCGCGGGTTCAGGCGTTCGCTGTGCAGCGACGGCACGAGCTTCCCGTGCCGGAACTGGAGCAGCACCTTGGTCAGGCCCGCCATCCCGGACGCCGACTCCAGGTGCCCGATGTTGGTCTTCACGGACCCGATCGCACAACTGCCCGCGGCGAGGTCACCGTAGGCGCGGGCGAGCCCGGTGATCTCGATCGGATCGCCCAACGCCGTGCCGGTGCCGTGCGCCTCGACGTAGCCGATGGTGTCGGGGTCCACCCCGGCGTCGGTGAGCGCGGTCTCGACGAGGTGTCCCTGCGCGGTCGGGTTCGGCACGGTGAAGCCGGCGGTCCGTCCACCGTGGTTGACGGCGGTCCCCTTGACGACCCCGAGCACCCGATCACCGTCGGCCAGCGCGGCCCGCAACGGCTTGAGCAGTGCCGCTCCGACCCCCTCGCCCGGCACGAAACCGTCCGCGTCGGCACCGAAGGTGTGGCAACGACCAGTGGGCGAGAGCATCTGCAGCGAACAGAGCCAGTCGTACTTCGCCGGATGCAGGTACAGGTTCACCCCGCCGACGAGCGCCATCGAGCACTCTCCCGCGGCCATGCTGCGCGCGGCCAGATGGATGGCGGTCAACGACGCCGCGCACGCGGTGTCGACGGGCACGCTCGGTCCTCGCAGGTCCAACCAGTACGACACGCGGTTGGCGATCGACCACTGCGGTGACGGCGGCACCACGGCGTGTCCGGCCCGCTGCTGTTCGGGCCCCCACAACAGGTAGGTCTGGGTGGTGACGCCGACGAACACACCGACGGACCGGGCACCCGGCACGTCCGGGTCCCCGAGCCGTCGTGGCGGGTAGCCCGCGTCCTCGAACGTGTGCCACGCCGTCTGCAGGAACAACCGCTCCTGCGGGTCCATCACCTCCGCCTCACGCGGGGAGATCCCGAAGAACAGCGGGTCGAACTCGTCGACATCGTCGAGGAACGCGCCGGATCGGCAGTAGGCGTCGGCGGCGTCGGGGTCCCATCGGGCAGGCGGCACCGTCGTGACGCAGTCGCGGCCCGCCGCGAGGTTGTCCCAGAACGTGTCGAGGTCGGGCGCCATCGGATAACGCCCGGCGAGACCGATGATCGCCAGGTCGTCGTCGTCCGCCTCGGCGACGGACCGCTCGGCCGGGGCCGGGAACGGCACGACAGCGTCGCGGCTCCGGACCGGGGCCGGGGCGCCGTAGCGGGCCGCGAGCTCGGCCGGACGTCGTTCGGCGATGCGGTCGGCCGCGGCGGCGAGCGTGCGACTCTCGAACAGCAACGTCTCGCTCACCGCGCCGAGCTGAGCCTCGACCTTCGCGTTGAACTCGCTGACCACGATCGAGTCCAGACCGATGCGGTCGAGCCCGACCTCCAGGTCTACGTCCTCGGGTGGCACCCCACGCAACTCACCGATGAGCGTGGCCACGTACTCCCTCGCCCACGCCCGCACCTGTTCCGGGGTCGGCTCGTCACCACCCGCAGGTGCCTCCGGCGCGGCCACCGTCTGGTCGGGTACGGGCGGAACGGGCTCACCTCGGGTGGCCTCCGTCGCGGGTGGCGGGTCCACCAGCGCGGACACCCGGTCGGCAAGACCGTGGACGAACGGGCGTGCGCCACGACCGGACGCCAGCAGTCGGTCCAGTGCGGCCAGCCCGGTCTGCGTGGGCATCGGCAGCACCCCGTTGCGCTCACCCAGCACACCGCCGTCGGTGACGGTCATGCCGCCGTCCCTCCACACGGGCCAGCCGATCGAGACGCTGCGGCCGGACCGTTCCCCCGCCGCACGCAGCGTCTCGCGGACCTCGGCGAACTGGTCGAGGAACGCGTTGGCCATCGCGTAGTCGGCCTGGCCCGGGTTCCCCACGGCCCCGACCATCGAGGAGAACAACGCGAACACGTCGAGCGGCTCGTCGCGGGTGGCGCGGTCGAGGTTGAGGGCACCGAGCACCTTCGGGGCGAGCACGGCGCGCACGTCGTCGGCCGACTTGTGCACGAGGTGCCGGTCGCGCAGCACACCCGCGGCGTGCAGCACCCCGGTGAGCGGACCGAACCGCTCGCGCACCCGGGCGACGACGTCGGCGACCTGCGCGGCGTCGGACACGTCGGCCCGGAAGTAGGCGACCCGGTCCGAGGACGGGACCGTCGCGTCCGGGGAGCGACCCACCAACGCGACGCGCACGTCGGGAACCGTGAGCAGGTGGGTGGTGACGAGTCGGCCCAGTCCACCGGTTCCGCCGGTGACGAGGTAGGTCCCGCCCGGGCGCACCGCCCGTCCGGCCGACTCGGCAGGCTCCTGGTCCGCGACGACCCAGTGGCGTGTCGTCCGCAGCCCGTCGTGATGACACACCAGGTCGGTACCGTCGGCGCGGCCGAGTTCGTCGGCCACGACGTCCCAGGTGGACGTGTCCGTCAATTCACCGGGCACGGCGACGGCCCGCAGCCGCACCGTGTCGGTCTCCCGCGCCAGCGTGCGTGCCAACCCGGTGAACGCCGCGAGCTCGGGCCTGACCGTGCCGCCGACGTGCCTGCCCACTGTGACGAGGCGGACGTGCCGCCCGTACGCGGCCTTTGCGAGCTGCACGGCGACGACCGCCTGCTCGGACACGTCGCCGTCGACGACTTGCACGACGGCGGACAGTCCGTCCCGCGGCCCAGTGTCGAGAACCCGGTGCCACGCCTCGGTGTCGTCCGCCTGCACGATCCAGGTGCCGCCGTCGAGGCGCGTGTGCTCACCCAGTTCGACCACTCGACGCGCACCCGGCAGCCGCCGTGCGGCCCGGGCCACCTCGGGCCTGCCCTGAGGCACGACCACCACGACCATGCCCGGTGGCTCGACCGCGACCCGCCGGGTCTGCTCCCACCGCTGCCGCAACTCGACGATGCCGGCACCGGGCCGGTCGTCGGTCGTGGACGAGGAGCTCGGCGCGCTCGCGGACACCGGCGCGACCCGGTGTTCCGCCCTGACGAACTCGGTGGTGGGCAACGGCACCTTGTGCCCCTCGGAGCCGACGGGATGTCGGTCCCAACGCACGTCCACCCCTCGCGTCCACAGCTCCACCAGAGTCTCCGTCATCGAGTCGACGGCGCCGGTCACGACGCGAACCTCTGCATCGGCGATGCCGCCGCCGACCGACACCACCGACAGCCCCGGGGCCATCGACGTGTCCGTCGTGGATTCCATCGCGGCCCACGCCTCGACGGAGCAGAGGTCGTCGGGCAACCCGCCGACACGGCGCAGCAGGGGATAGCGGGCCGGGTCCGTCAGATCCGGCCGGTCCGGTCGAGCGGACACCGACTCGGCGACCCGCTCGGCGACGTCGTCGAGCACGAGAGCCAGCACCTCGCTCGGCTCCAGCACGCCGTCGAGCAGCAGATCGAGCAGCTCTACCGTGCGGTCGTCCCGAACGAAACGGTTCAGCGGAAGGTCCCACTTGCGGTTCAGCCGGTCGAGGGCGTTCTGCGTCGCGAGTGCGGTCACCAGCCGGGCGCGCGGGCCGGTCGGCTCCAGCTCCAGCTCCTCGTCCCGGTCGGCGAGGGCACGCTGCCAGTCACGGAGATTGGCCTGGAACGTGCGCTGGCCGCCCAACCTGGCGACGAGGTCGAGCAACGGGCGCAGCTCGTCCTCGGTCGGTGCGGAAGCCGCACGCAGCTCCTCCAGGTAGCGCCGGTCCACCGCGAACGGCGTGACGACGCGGTCCGTTCCCGGCACCAGCACCGGCAGCTCCGGTGTACCCGGTCGTGCGTCCGGCCGCTCGCCCCGGGCGAGGGCCGCCGCGGTGTCCAGATCGAGGACGCCGGCCACGGCAAGGGCGGGCCACAACCCGGCACCGTCCCCCACCACGAGTTCGGGTCGAAGCCCGAACCGCAGCAGCGCCGATGCCACCAGCGCCGTGTAGACGCAGCGCTCCCCCGGGCCACGACGCCCCTGCCGCAACGACGCCGCCGCGGGGTCGTCGAGAAGCTTCCGGAACACCTCCCAGGACGCCAGTTCGTCGAGCACGTCCCGCTCGGGCACGTCCAACAGTGCCGTCCGTAGCACCCATCGCCGAGAGACCGGCGCGTGCGGGGTCCCCGACTCCAGCAGAGCCCTCACGTCGGCGGCCTCGCCGACCACGCCCCCGAGGCGATGGGGCAGGTGGGTCCGCCCGACCGCGAGGGTGGTCGCGGTGTCCGCCAGCGGGGTGTCGAGCCAGTCCCCCTCCTGCCACCGGGCGGACAGTCGACGCAACGACTCCGCCGACGCCGCCGACAACAGGAACGGGCGCGGCCCGGCCGGTGCGGGCGCCCGCTCGGGAGCGCGGAACTGCTCGACCACGAGGTGTGCGTTGACGCCACCGAACCCGAACGAACTCACGCCCGCCACCAGCGGTCGCCCCGGTGCGGACGGCTCCCAGTCGGCGTTGTCCAGCGCCAGGCGGAACGGTCCACCGTCGAGGTCGATGAGCGGGTTGAGGTTGCGCAGATGGAGGTTCGGGACGATCCGACGCTGGTCCATCATCATCAGCACCTTGATCAACCCGGCGATGCCCGCGGCGCCCTCCAGGTGACCGATGTTGGTCTTGACCGCGCCGAGCGTGCACCAACCACGGTCGGTGGACGCCGCACCGAACACCTGGCGCAGCGCCTCGACCTCGATCGGGTCGCCGAGAGCCGTCCCCGTCCCGTGGGTCTCCACGAACGTGACATCGCGCGGACTCACTCCCGCCCGCGCGAGCGCGGCCGACACGACCTCCTTCTGGGAGGCGACGGTCGGCGCGGTGATGGTGCTCCGCTTGCGCCCGTGGTTGACGGCCGTGCCCCGGATGACCCCGTAGACGTGGTCGCCGTCGGCGAGAGCGTCCTCGAGTCGTCGCAGCAGCACCATCCCGACCCCGTCACCGGGCACGAACCCGTCGGCGTCGCGGTCGAAGGTCTGGCATCGGCCGGTGGGACTGAGCATGCGGGCCTTGGAGAAACCCACGTACTTCCACGGGTGCAGGTTGAGGTTAACTCCGCCCGCGAGCACGGCGTCGGCCTCACCGGTGACCAGCGCCTGGACACCGAGGTGGACCGCGACGAGCGCCGACGCGCACGCCGCGTCGACCGACGTGCTCGGGCCGCTGAACCCGAACGACTGGGACAGCCGATTGGCGAGGAGGCAGTCGTAGACCCCGAGGACCGAGTGGCTCTCCACGTCGTGGCCCGGGCTGGTGAGCTCGGCCATGTGGTCGCGTTCCATGTTGCCGACGTAGACGGCCGTGCGAACCTCACCCAGCGCCGCGGCCGTGGTGCCCGCGTCCTCGATGCAGGACTGGGTCACCTCCATCAGCAGCCGCTGCAACGGGTCCAACAGCTTGGCCTCTCGCGGCGAGACTCCGAAGAACTCGTGGTCGAACGCGTAGGGCTCGGCCACGACACCACACCACTTGCTGATCGACTTGTTGGGTGCGGCGCGGTCGGGGTCGTAGAACTCGTCCGGGTCCCATCGGTCGGCGGGGATCTCGGTGACCGAATCGACTCGATCACGCAGGTTCGCGTAGAACTCGCGGTGGTCCCGCGCACCCGGCATCCGGCAGCCTATACCGACGACCGCGATCCGAGGCCCGATGCCCGTGTTGTTCGACTGCTCGCTCATGCGCTCGCTCCTGCCGGGCGGAACGCGACGGAACCCCGGCCGAGCTGCTCGGCCGCGGCGCTCATCAACCGTTCCGCGATCTGGTCGACATGTCGATCGCGCCAGCGCGCCAGTTCGGTCTTCTCGACCCACTGGTTGAATGCGCCCAGCGCCGGTCCACATTGGATCTGGAAGTCGGTTTTGCGGTCCTCGTCGCCCTCGACGGCCAGGCGCCGGCTCTCCGCGAGGTACCAGCGGAACACCAGCGCCATACGGTGGCGTGGGTCCCGCTCGGCTCGCTCGATCTGGGAGAGGTCACGCTCGGCGAAGTAGGCGCGTGTCTCCCGCCACACCGCCTCGAAGTCGCGGCGGAACCACCGGTCCTGGATCACCGCGGCGGTCTCGGCGTCGAGGTCGTCGAGCGAGGTGTGACGGAGGTACAGCTCGCGCAGTCTGCGTGCCCGCGCGGGGAAGAACACTCCACGCCGCACCACCTGTGCCTGCTCACCGGCCTCGAAGCCTCCCGCGGTCGGCACGTGGTCGGTGTCGGCGACCGTGACTCGTTCGAGCAGGTCCTTCGCCACGGCACTGAGTCCCGCCTCGGCGGTGCACAGGTTGACCGATCCGGTGAGCACGAAGTCTGCACCGAGGAAGAAGGCGGTCGCCACGGCTTCGGGCGTGCCGAGCCCTCCGGCCGCGCCCACCCGTACCTCGGGGGCCAGCCGGTCACGCAGTCGCTGCACGGCGGGAAGGAGCACCGGGTGGGAACCCCGCTCGGTGTGTCCGCCGCAGTCGGCGACCACGCAGACGTCGTCGACCGCGGGCACCGTGGCGGCGAGCTCGGCCTCGTCGTCGGTCACGACGCCGTCGTCCCGCAGCGTCCGCAACAGCGGGTCCGGGACCGGGCGCAGGAACTGCTCGGCCACGTCGGGCCGGGTGACCTTCACGAGAATCCGGTGACGCGGAACCACCGTGCCGGTGTCGTCGCGGGTGAGTCGGCTCGCTCGGTACCGGGCGAGCGCGCGCGTGACACGGGTGTATCCCGACGCCTCGATCACCCGCACCCCACGGTCGAGACACAACGCGACCAGTGCGTCCTCGGTGTGGGGGTCGGGGGACACGCCGATGCCGAACGGGTGCGCGCCGAGTGCGGACCGGAGGTGGTCGACGGCAGCGGCGACGCGGTCGACGGTGAGTCCACCGGCTCCGAAGAACGCCAACAGCCCGGCCCGGCCCGCCCGGACGACCAGCTCCTCCGAGGCGATCCCGTGCGACATCGAGCCGCACACGTAGGCGTGTCGGAGGCCGTAGGCGGCGCGGAACGCGGCACTGCCGGGAGTCGTGGTGTCCTGCGCTGACCGCGTCGCGGCGACGGGCCGGGCCGGCACCGTGGCGGGCGTGGGTGTGCGGGCGACCGGTGCGGTCGCGGGGGTCGCGGCCCGCTCGGCGGGTGCCTGCACCCCGCGGATCGCCGTCACCAGCTTCGTCAGCACTCGGCCCGGCCCCACCTCCGTGAAGTCGGTGACGCCCTCGGCCAGTAGCCGCCGCACCCCGTGCTCCCAGCGGACGGGACTGACGAGCTGGTCGACGAGCATCGGCCGGACGTCGTCGGGATACGGCAGTCCGGTCACGTTCGCGATCACGGGCACCGCCGGAGGCCGCAGCTCGCAGCCACGCAGGAACCGCTCGAACTCCGCCGCTGCCGGAGCCATGTGTCGCGAGTGGAACGCCCCACTCACGCGCAACGGCACGTATCGCTGCGCACCCGCAGCGAGGAACGCCTCCTTCGCGTTCACCACGACGTCCCTCGGTCCGGAGATCACCACCTGGTCGGCGGAGTTCACGTTGGCCACGTCGATCCGGGTGAGCGGCTCTTCGGAGAGCACCTTTCGGACCGCGTCCTCGTCGAGACCGATCACCGCGGCCATGGCGCCGTCCGCCATCGCCGCCATGAGCTCGCCACGCCGACGCACCATCCGCAGTCCGGTGCCGAAGTCGAACGCGCCCGCGGCCCACAGGGCGTTGAACTCGCCGAGGCTGTGGCCCGCGAAAAAGTCCGGTGTGGTGTCGTGTTCGCTCTGCCAGGCCCGGTAGTGCAGGGCGTTGGCGACGAACAGGGCGGGCTGGGTGAACTCGGTGCGGTTCAACTCCTGGCGAGGGTCCTCGGTGCACAGCCGCTCCACCGAGTAGCCGAGGACGTCGTCGGCCTCGGCCACGAGGTCGGGGAACCGCGAGAACAAGTCTCCGGCCATGCCCACGGACTGCGACCCCTGCCCGGGGAACAGCACGGCCGTCCGACCGCTGCGGCGACTCGCCGTCGACCTCGTGCGGAACATCTCGCGAAGGCGCGTCAGAGCCGTCTCCGCCGGAGCGAACGGGTCGATCATGGCCACCGTCGTGGCCCCGGAACCGGGACGAAGGTTGTGGGTGGCGAAGGTCGCCAACGTCGGTGACGGCCCGAGGTCGACGTAGCAGAGCTCGTCGTGGTCCCGTTCCAACAGCCGGACCGCGTCGGCGAATCGGATCGGCCCACGCACCGTGTTCCACATGTGTGCGGGGGTGACCTCGTCGACGACGGAGCCGGTGGCACACGACACCAGCGGCATCGTCGGCGCGTGCAGCGGAATCGTCGCCATCATGCTCTGGTAGGGCTCCGCCACCCGGTCGACCTCGGCCGAGTGGAACGCGAACCGCACGGGCAGTCGCTGGCACGCGACGCCCTCCGCGCGCAGCCGCGACTGCACCCGGTCGAGCGCCGAGGGCGCACCCGACACCACGAAGTGCCGGTCGTAGTTCACCGCGGCCAACTCCAGGCCGCTCCACTCCGGACTGTCGGGGTCGAACCGGGACACGTCATCGAGGACGGCGGCCATACCGCCCGGCGGACACAGCTCCTCGGTGAGCTTGACCTGGGCGACGATCGCGCGAGTCAGGTGCTCACGGTCGAGGACCCCGGCCGTGGCCGCGGCGGCGTACTCCCCGAGGCTCGTCCCCAGCACGTGATCCGGGCCGATCCCCTCGGCCAGCAGCATGTCCAGCAGGGCCAGCTCGACCATGAGGATCGCCGGGTGGGTGTGGGCGAACCGGTCGAACGGGTCGGTGACACCCCGGTCGCTCCGGTGCATCTCGTCGAGCATCCCGGGCAGCCCGGCGTCGGCGAACATCGTGTCCAGCTCCCGCAACGTGCGGTCGAACACCGGATGAACGGCTCGCAACTGCCGCCCCATGCCGTAGAACTGCGACCCCTGGCCGGCGAACATGAACACAGTCCGCTTCGGCAACCCTCACCACTCCCTCATCCGTCGAACCCCGACCTCACCGGTCTCTTGAGCCGAACCGGCGACGCAACTCGTGCTTGAGCACCTTCCCGGCGCCGGAGAGCGGCAGTTCGGCCACGAAGTCGTAGCCACGGGGGACCTTGTAGTTGGCCAGCCGCGCCCGTGTGAAGGCGTCCAGCTCTTCCGGGCTCGGACTGCCCGTCTCGGCAGGCACGACGACGGCGTGCACCCGCTCGCCGTAGCGCGCGTCCGGCACGCCGACGACCGCACACGTGGCCACCAGCGGATGCTCGTGCAAGACGCTCTCCACCTCGGCGGAGTAGACGTTCTCGCCGCCCGTGATGATCATGTCCTTGATCCGGTCGACCACGTACAAGTAGCCGTCCTCGTCGAGGTAGCCCGCGTCGCCGGTGTGCATCCAGCCGTCCCGTACCGCCTCGGCGGTCAACTCGGGTTTGCCCCAGTACCCGAGCATCAGGTGCCCACCGCGCGTGACGATCTCCCCGACGGTTCCCCTCGGCACCTCGCGCCCGTCCTCGGCGACGATGCGGACCTCCGCGTGCGGGGCCGCGCGACCCGCCGAGTAGCGGTGCGGTCCCGCGTGGTCGGCCGGGCTCAGCAACGTGATCGCGGGCGACAACTCGGTCATCCCGTACGCCTGCACGAGCTCCACGTGCGGGAACAGTGCCGAGAACCGGTCGAGCAGTTCGGCGGGCATCGGCGCCGCGGCGTAGACCAGTCGGCGCAGTCCGGCGAACGCCGCCGGGTCGAAGGACGGGTGGTCGAGGACGAGCCGCACCATGGTCGGCACCAGGAACAGGTCGGTGATCCCGTGCTTCGGCAACGCGGTGAGCAGCGCGGCCGGTTCGAAGGACGGGATGGTCACCTGGGTGTTGCCCGTGAGCGACTGCATCACCCAGTGCGCGAGGTCCCCGAGATGGAACATCGGGGCGGCGTGCAGGAACCGGCCGCCGGGTGTGGTCATGAAGCCGGACGCCACACACCCGAGCGCGGAGGTCAGCATCCCGGCGTGGCTCAACGCCACCCCCTTCGGCGCGCCCGTGGTGCCTCCGGTGTAGAACAGCGCCGCCAGCTCGTTCCCACCGCGTCGGGCGTCCGGAACCGGATCGGAGCTCGCGACGAGGTCCTCGTAGGACACACACCCCTCGGGTGTCGCGCCCTCACCGGCGTACACGACGTGCTTCACGCCCGGACACTCGGCCATCAGGGTGGGCACGGCCGAGGCGAAGGTGTCGTCGACGACGAGCACCCTGGCGTCGCAGTCGTTGAGGCCGTACACCACCTCCGGCTCGGCCCAGCGCGTGTTCACCGGGGCCAGGACCGCATCCGCCCAGGGCACCGCCATGAGATGTTCCAGGTACCGGTCCGAGTTCAGGGCGTACATCGCCACCCGGTCGCCGGACCCGACCCCCAGCGAACGGAGCCCACCGGCGAGCCGAGCGACTCGCTCGACGTGCGTTTCGAAGTCGCGAACCCGGTCGCCGTGGATCGTGGCGATCCGGTCAGGGTGCTGCTGCAACGCGCGGTGCAACGGCTGGGTCAGGTACATCCGGATTCCTCCGTGCGGCTACTTGTGCGGGGCGGAGAACACGGGCGCGGGCAGGGGCAGTTGAGCAGCCGTCGCGCCGCACTCCAGCGCCCAGAGCGCCGCGTCCGCGCCCTGACGGCGGGCGTAGGCCCTGATCGCCTCCGGGTCGGGTGCGAGCATCGCCATCTCCTCCACCCCGTCGGCGAACGCGTCCACGTCGGGCCCGGGCGGGGTGCTGGCGTCGAACGGGCGGGCGTTCTCGGCCATGGCCTTGACCGTGCCGGGGTCGAACCGGTCGGAGAGTCCGAGTGCGGCGTACGACCGTTCCCCCGCTACCGCGCCCATCAGCGCGGACGTCTCCGGGGTCAGCGCGGGCGCCTCACGGCGCGGTGCCGCCGCACCCCGGCGCGACGGCGGGCCGGACGCCGCCCACCGCGCCGCCCACTGGGCCACGATGCCCGCGGCGTTCCGGTCGGCGGGGTTGTGCAGCCGCATCATGTCCCACTTGTTGGCCATGGCGACGACCACCAGATCGAGGTGCGGATACACCCGCGCGTCCCACCAGTAACCCCACGGGTAGGCCGCGGAGTGTCCCCACCACCACAGCCGCCCGTCACGGTCGGGATTGCTGATCTCCAGTCCGATCCCCGCGAAGGTGTCGGGCGTCACCGGGCTCGACCGGGTCACCCGGGGCCGCAACATGGCGGCGAGGCCGTCCGGACTCACCACACCGTCTCCGTCGCCGTTCGCCGTCCTCAACAACGACTGGAGCAACCGGGCGTAGTCCACCGGTGAGGTGATCAACCCCGCTCCCGGATAGGTCGCGGAGTGGAACACGGGGGACGGCACGCACCAGGGACCGAAGCCCATGTAGCCGGTGGCGTACGCCGCCGACCCAGCGAGCTCGTCCCACCGCGAGCGTCCGGGGTTGCCGGTCGGCAGAGCGGAGTCACGCATCCCGAGTGGCGTCAGCGCGACGTCGTCGACGAAGGCGGAGTAGTCACGCCCGCTGACGGTCTCGACCGCGCACCCGACCACCGACATTCCGAAGCTGGAGTAGGCGTAGGTGCCCGGCGGGCCGTAGAGCGGGCACACACCGCCGTACTCGGGTGTCGTGCCCACCTCATGGCGCCACGCCACGTACTCGGCGATCGGGCGCGGTGAGGTCAGCTCGGCGTCGATGATGTCGGTGCGGTAACCACCCACGTGGGCGGTGAGCATTCCGGGGGTGATCGGCTCGGTGGCCTCCGGGTTGGCGGGCCGTGCCTGCGCGGGCAAGTGCGGGTCGATCGGCCCGTCGACGTCGATCTCCCCGGACTCGGCGAGCCGCATCAGGGACAGCCCGACCAGAGGCTTGCTGAGCGACCCCGCGGTACCCACGGAGTTCCCCGTCATCGGCACCCGGCGGGCCAGATCGGCGTACCCGGCGCCCATTCCCCGCAATTCGGTGCTCGACGCGAGGGCGACGGCGACACCCGGCGTGCCGGTGGCGGCCACGATGCGGGGCAACGTCTCCTCGATCGCGTCGGCCAGGTCGTGGAACATGCGTTCTCCCGTGGAGCGGTCAGGACGCCCTGGCGGCGTCGATGTGGGCCATGACGTCGGCGGGCGACTCGGTGGTCGGATCGATGAGCGCCGTCAACGCGGCGGTCAGGCTCCGGTCGAGCACCCTGATCGAGTTCGCGTCGATCCGGGCCGCGTCGTACATCAGGTGCACCCGCAGCACCGGTCCGTCCTCCACGACGAGGGTCAGCGGGTAGTTGTTGGAGTCGTCCACGCGCAGCTTGTCCGGGGCGAGGCCGTGGAGGGCGTCGCGGACCGTGTCGTCGACCGGGTAGTTCTCGAACACCACCACGCTCGTGAACAGCGGCGTACGCACGTTCACCTCGCTCCACCGCGCCACGTCGGGCAGCGCGGCGTGTTCGGACGGCATCCGCCGCCTGCTCTCCTGCAGGTCGGCGAGCCACGGCCGGAGCCGACTGGTGGCCGTGACCTTCACCCGCAGCGGCAGGGTGTTGATGAACATGCCGATCATGTGCTCGATGCCGGAGAGCCCGGAGCGGCCCGACGTGGTCACCCCGAAGACGACGTCGTCGGTGGCCGCGTGGCTGGCGAGGACCAGACCCCACGCCGCCTGGAACACGGTGTTACGGGTGAGCCGGGCGTCACGGACGAACGCACCGAGCCGGTCGGCGAAGTCCGAAGGCAGGTCCAGATGTCGCAACACGTGTCGAGGCCGTCCGCCTTCGCCGTCGTCGTTCACCGGCAGCGGAGTCTGTCGTCGGAATCCGGCGAGGTACGGCGTCCAGAACGCCCGATCGGCCGCGGTGTCGCGCTCGGACAGCCAGCCGACGTAGTCGCGGAACGGTCGCCGGAACGGAATGGTCAGCGGCGCGCCGTCACGGATCGCGCGATAAATCGCGAGGACGTCCTGGATCAACGCTGCGCTGCTCCAGCCGTCGATGACGACGTGGTGGGCCTCCAACAGCACCCGCCACCCGGTCTCGCGGATCAGCGTGACGCGCAACAGCGGCCCCCGCTCCAAGTCGAAACCGCGAGTCGCCGCGTCGGCGAGAAGATCGTCGAGAGCCTGTTCCCGTTCCCGTGGGGACAGGCCGGACCAGTCGAGCCGCGCCACGGGGAACCGCACCCGCTCGGACACGACCTGCAGCGGGCGGTTCACCAGCCGCCAGGCGATGCTGCTGCGCAGGACCGGGTGCCGGGTGGCGGCCTCCTGCCAGGCCTGCGTGAACGCGTCGGGATCGAGGTCGTCGAACTCCCAGGAGAGCCGCGTGGTGTACAGCCGGGCGTCCGCGCTTTGGATGGTGTGGAAGAGGATGCCTTCCTGCGCCGGGGACAGCGGATGGAGGTCCTCGATCCCCCGGCAGGACCCGAACGCCCGGGTCAATTCCGTTGTGGACAAGCCTGCCAACGGGAAGTCGGCGCCGATGCGGAACCCGGCGTCGGGCTTACTGGCCGCCTCGGCGATCTCGGCGCACACGGTGAGCATGCGCCAGCCCAGCTTCTCGATCGTCGCGGTGTCGAACGCGGCGGTGTCGTGGGACAGGCTGATGCGCAGTCGGCCGTCTTGCACCCGAACCACCACCTCGATCGGATACGGCCGGGGGCGGCTGGGAGCTCCGAACGCTCGCAGCGGGTCGCCGACGAGCCGGAAGAAGTCGCCTTCGGACTCCGCCGAGTCGGCCCGGCCGAGATAGTTGAGCTGGACCTCGGCCGCCGGCAACGCAGCCAGCGGGTCGGCCTCGCCGAGTCGGCGTGCGATGCCGTACCCGATCCCCCGGTTCGGGATCACGGCCGCGGTCTCGCGCACCGTCCGCAGGCACGCCTCGACGTCGTCCGGGTCGGGCAGGTCGACGGCGAACGGGAACACCGAGGTGAACCAGCCCACCGTGCGGGTGAGGTCGACGTCGTCGAACAGCGCTTCCCGCCCGTGGCCCTCGACGTCCACCCGCACGCGCGACGAGCCGGTCCACCGACGCAACGCGAGCGCCAACGCGGCCAGCACCACGTCCTTGACCTCGGCGCCGAACGTCGTCGGCACGTCCGTCAGCAGCACACGGGTGTCCCCGACCGGCAACTCCGTCTCGACGACCGCCATGGTGGCGCGCGTGCCCGGGCTCCCCGGCTCGCCCCGATCCCGGGGCAGCGCAACGACCTCGGCCGGGACGAGCGAGGTCCAGGTCTCGATCTCGGCAGCGAGTTCGGAGCTGGTGGCGTAGGCGCGCAACCGCTGCGCCCAGGTCCGCACCGACGTGGTCTTGGCTGGCAGCGGGTCGCCGCCGCACAGGCGGGCCAGATCCTCCAGCAGCACTCGCCAGGACACGGCGTCGACACACAGGTGGTGGACGACCAACACCAAGGTGCGCCCGGACGCCACGGCCCGGACGAGGTGCCCGGCGGTGAGGTCGAATCCATCGACCGCGAGCCGCACCAGCTCGTCGACGTCCCGCTCGCCGGCGACGCGCTCGATTCGGGGAACCGTACGGTGCGGCAGGATGCGCTGGGCCCACCCGTCGGCTTCGCGCGTGAATGCTGCCCGCAGGCCGTCGTGATGCGCGACGAGCCGGTCGAGCGCCGTGTCGAGGACGGACAGGTCGAGGTCCGAAGAGAGGTCGAGGACGACGTACTGGGCGAGGTGATCGCGTTCCGGGTCGCCCTCGGCGAAGTAGTCGAGCTGGATCGGGGTCAGCGGGACCGGACCGCTGATTTCCGTCTGTTCCGCCGTGGTCGTCGACTCCGCCTCGCACGGAACCGCCGCCACCGCGAGTTCGGCCAGGGTCTGGTGTTGGAAGAGCTGGTTCGGGGTGATGCGATAGCCGGCCGTCTCGGCACGCGACGCCACCTCGATCGCCTGCAGGGAGTCGCCGCCCAGCCCGAAGAAGTTGTCGTCGACACCGACCTGGTCGAGGCCGAGCACCGCGGCCCACACCTCGGCGAGTGCCCGTTCGGCGGGGGTTCTCGGCGACGCCACCGTACGCCCGGCCGTGACGACGGTGGGTTCGGGCAGGGCCTTGTGATCCACCTTGCCGTTGGCGTTGAGCGGGAACTCGTCGAGCAGCACGACCGCGCTCGGCACCATGTACTCCGGCACCCGCTCCACCAGGTGGGCCCGCAGTGTCGCGGGGGAGGCCGCCTCCGAGTCGTCGGCGACGACGTAGGCGACGAGGCGCTTGTCGCCGCGACCGTCCTCCCTGGCGACCACGACAGCCGCACGCACGGCGGGATGGGCGCGCAGGTGCGCCTCGATCTCACCGGGCTCGATCCGGAACCCACGGATCTTGACCTGGTGGTCGGCTCTCCCGACGAACTCCAGGTTGCCGTCTCCGATCCACCGCACCAGGTCCCCGGTGCGGTACATCCGGGTGCCGGGAGGGCCGAAAGGGTCGGGCAGGAAGCGTTCCGCGGTCAGCCCCGGCCGATTGTGGTAGCCCCGGGCGACACCACGCCCCGCCAGGTACAGCTCACCGGTCACCCCGGGCGGCACGGGAACCCCGTTGGGGTCGAGCACGTACTGACGCGTGTTCCAGGTCGGCTTGCCGAGCGGAATCCGCACGACCCCCGGCTCCAGCCGCCAGAAGTTGGTCTGGCCCGACACCTCCGCGGGACCGTACTGGTTGTGCAGCTCGGCCCACGGCAGCACCTCATGGAACCGCTCGACCAGGTCGGGTGTGATCGCCTCACCGCCGCAGTGCACCTGCCGCAGGGACGAACACCGCGCGGCCTCCGGCTCGTTGAGGAACGCCCGCAGCATCACGGGGACGAAGTGCACGAGCGTGACCTGCTCCTCGCGGATCAGGCGAGCAAGGTACTTCGGGTCTCGCTGCCCGCCCGGCTTGGCGACGACGACGGTGGCGCCCGCCGTGAGCGGCCAGACGACCTCCCACATGGACGCGTCGAACGTGAACGGCGCCTTCTGGACGAGCCGGTCGCCCTCCCCGAGTCCGAACTCGGCCGTGTCGCACGCGATCAGGTTCGCAGCCCCACGGTGAGGGGTGAGGACGCACTTCGGCTTCCCGGTCGAGCCGGACGTGTAGACGGCGTGCGCGGCGTTGTGGGGCAGCACCCCCGTCCGCGGGGGAGTGGTCGGGTGATCCGCGAGCACGGTCAGGTCGGCGTCCAGTTCCACGATCGGGACGACGCCGTCCGGCAGGTTCGTGTGCTCCCCTCGCCGCGTGATCACGGCGAGGGCACCGGTGTCGGCGAGCAGCTCACGCAGTCTGCTCTCGGGCTGTTCCGGGTCGAAGATGACGAGGACCGAGCCCGCCTTCATCACCCCGACCAGCGCCACCACCGTCTCCACCGAGCGTTCCGCGCACACGGCGACCATTCGCTCGGGACCCGCGCCGAGTTCGCGCAGGCGGTGGGCCAGCGCGTTGGCGTGGGCATCCAGCTCGGCATAGGTGAGCTGCCGGCCCTCGCCGCGCACCGCGACGGCCTCGGGGATGCGACGCGCCTGTTCGGCGATCAGCTCGTGCAGGCACGCTTCGTCCACATCAGACCGCGTGGTGTCGTTCCACTCCTCCAGGATTCGGTGAAGATCGCGTTCCCCGAGCATCGGCAGTTGCCCGATCCGCGTCCGCGGCCGAGCCGCCGCGGCGTCGAGGAACACCCGGAATCCCTCACCGAAGCGTTCGATGGTGGACGCGTCGTAGAGATCGGTGGAGTACTCGATCCGCGCGACCAACCCGTCCGCACTTTCCGCGAACCCCATCGCGAGGTCGAAGTGGTTCGTGCCGGTGCCGGTCGGGAACGCCTCGACCTCGACGTCCGGCAGGACCAGGGCCTCTTCCCCGACCCCGCCCTCGACCTGGGCGAGCAGCAGCCCGGACGACCGGTCGCGCCGCTCGGTCACCTGGAAGCTGATCTGGTGCAGGGGGTGGATGCTGAGCTGACGCACCGGCTGCAGCTCGTCGACGAGCATGTCGAACGGCAGCTCCTGGTGGTCGAACGCGTCCAGCGCGGTGTTCCGGACCCGCCGGAGCAGGTCGAGGAACGTGGGATCGCCCCCGACGTCGGTGCGCAAGTTGACGCTGTTGATGAAGAACCCGATGAGGGGCTCCAGCTCCACCCGGTCGCGCGCGGCGACCGGCGACCCGACCACGACGTCGGTCTCACCGGTGTAGCGGGCGAGCTGTGCCTTCAACGCGGCCAGCAGCACCATGAAGAGCGTGGCGTTCTCGTCCCGCGCGAGCGCACGCAGGCGTTCGGCGGTCTCCGCCGACACGGTGAACAGGTGCTCGGCGCCGTTGTACTCCGGCACCACGGGACGCGGCCGGTCCGGCGGCAGCGTGACGATCTGCGGCGCCCCCCGCATCGTCTCGACCCAGTGGTCCAGCTCGGCCTTCAGCCGCTCCACGTTCTCCGGCGACCGCTGCCACGCGGCGAAGTCGGCGTACTGGACGGGCAGCTCGGGCAGCCCGGACAGACGGCCGGCGCGCGCTGCCTCGTAGCTCGCACGCAGCTCACGGAACAGCACCCCGACCGACCAACTGTCGGTGATGATGTGGTGCATGGTGAGCAGCAGGACCCGGTCGTCCCGGGCCAGCTCCAGCACACCGACCCGCAGCAACGGGCCTCGCTCCAGGTCGAACGGCCGGGCGGCCTCCTCACGGGCGAGCTGCCGGGCCCGTGCCTCCGCTTCGTCGGCCGGGAGATCGCTGAGGTCCACCACCTCGATCGGTACGGCGCGGGGCTTGCCGACGACCTGCACCGGTGCGCCGTCGTGCACGGCGAACGTGGTCCGAAGACTCTCGTGGCGGGCCACGATCTCCGTGAACGCGGTCCGCAGTGCCTCGACGTCGAGGTGTCCGCGCACACGGTAGGCCAGTGGCGCGGTGTAGACCTGACTGCGCGTGATCAGTCGGTCGAGCACCCACAACCGTTGTTGGGCGAACGACAGCGGAAGCGGTGCGCTCCGGTCCGCCCGTTCGATGGTTCCGGAGGATCGACCCTCGCGCCGCAGGAGCAGGTCGAGCAGCTCCCGTCGGCGTGCCGCCGCCTGATGTGCCGCTGTCATGCGCCCATCGTTGCGGAGCGAACTGGCGGGCGGTGGGCACGCGCGTGACACGGCGTTCCCTGCGAAACCGCAGGTCCGCGGCCCACTCCCGGCCCGCCACATGGACCGGATACGGGAGCGCGACCGCACCCGAGCGCAGGCACGCCGGGAACCCGTAGCGGACCCCGGTGCCCGTCCGCAGGACCGGCCCTGACCTGGAGTCCCGCTCGGAGTCGACTGTCCAGCCGCTGCCCACCTTCCCCCGCACGACGGCACCACCATGGTGGAGCAGACGACGGGAGGACCATGACGACCGAAGTCACCACATCACAGATCACCGGCGAGGCGTTGCCCGACGACCGCTTCCGGCTGCACGAGACGGTGGGCACGCTGGACATCGACCGGGTGCTCGACGTCCTGCACGGCGAACTGGCCGCCTACCGGGTGAGGAACTTCCTCTCCGAGGACCAGTGCCGGACGATCAAGGACAACTTCTGGAACTCCTCACGGCGCACACCCCGCTACGGCGAGGGAGCCGACGGGGTCGAGGCGTACATCCTCGGCGCCTCGCACATCGAGAAGTCCACTAAGGACTACCTTGACGAGGCGGCCGCGCAGGCCGACGCCGTCGCCGAGCTCTACGCGGGCACCACCGACCCGATGTCGGCGCTTTGCGAGCGCATCGGGAAGACGGTCGGCACGGGTCGAGCCGCTGCCCACGAGGGTCGCACCGCGGGTGGTTCCAAGGCGGTGTGCTGGAACAACGACGGCGGCGAGTACCTGCTCCTGCCGCACGACGACCTCGCCCAGCTCAGCGACCCGTTGCAGGCCGGGTTCGAGATCCAACGCATCGAGCGCGTGATGGCCGTCAACGCCTACCCTTACGTGCCTGAGGGCGGCACCGGCCAGTTGAAGCTGTGGAACGTGTTCCCGGACGCCGAGACGAAGCACCGACTCGGGCTCACCCACAGCGGATTCCCGTACCCACCCGACCTGCTCACCGATCACCCGAGCATGGTCGTTCCCGTGGCCACGGGCGATCTGTGCGTCATCAACGGGAACCTGGTGCACGCGGTGCTCGGCAGCGGCTCGGCCACCGACCGGGGCCGACTGCTGCTGACCTGCTTCACCGGGACTGTCGGCGACGAATTCCTGTGGTGGACCTGACCCCGCACCGACCAGACGCCCGGCACCGAGTGCCGAACGACCGTCGCATGGCACCGTGATGCCGGGTGGGCCACGCACCACCCGGCATCACCGTCAACCGTTGTGGGCTGCCATCCGCTCGCGCAGGCTCTTGGGACGCATGTCCGTCCAGACCCGCTCGATGTGGTCGAGGCAGTCCTCTTTCGACCCCGACACACCCGTCTCGTGCCAGCCTGCCGGGAGTTCCCGGTGAGCAGGCCAGATCGAGTACTGCTCCTCGTCGTTGACCACCGCGTGGTACCGCGTCTCGCCCGTGTTGTCGGTCTGCTCGCTCATCGTGCTCCCTCGGTCAGTGTGCCTGCGCGCCGGCGGCCTTCTCGACCGCGGCACGGAAATCTCCGAACGTGGGCGTGTCCCACACCTGGAGCATGTCCACCTCGACACCGAGTTCCCGGCGCAGGTAGGACACGATGCGGGTCACCATGATGGAGTTGCCGCCCAGTTCGAAGAAGTCGTCGTCGTCGTGCACCTCCGTCACGTCCAACACCGTCCGCCACGAGGCTGCGACCACCTCGGCGAGGTCCGGCCGGTCAGACATAGTTGCTCTCCGTTCGCAATTCGGCGTTGTCGAATCGCCGCGCGTCGAGTCGCCCCACGTCGACGAACGGCTCCCGGCCCAGCACGAGATCCCGGACGACCTCACCGACGGCCGGCCCCTGCATGAAGCCGTGGCCGGAGAATCCCGTGGCGTAGAGGAATCGACCCACGTCCGGCGCCTCACCGATGAGCGCGTTGTGGTCCGGGGTCACCTCGTAGAGCCCCGCCCACCCGCTAGCCAGGCCGACGTCCAACAGGCTCGGCGTGCGGACGGCGATGGCTTCGGTGAGCTTTTCCAACCAACGTTCGCTGCGGTCGGTGCGGAACCCCGGAGGCTCCTCGGGATCGGACATCCCGAACATCACCCCGCGTCCCTCGCGCCGGAAGTAGAAGGCCGAGGAGAAGTCGATGGTCATCGGGATCGGCACGTCCGCGTCGATGGGCTCCGTGAACGCGAGTTCACGCCGGTACGGGGTGACCGGTAATCGGACCCCCACCATCTCGCCCACGGCGGTGGACCAGGCGCCCGCCGCGCACACCACCGTGGACGTGGCGATCGATCCGCGCGTCGTCTCGACGGCGTGGATGTCGTTGCCGGAGGTCTTGAGCCCGGTCACCTCGCAGTGCGTGACGAGCGTGGCACCGTGCCTGCGGGCACCGGTGGCGTAGCCGAGCACCACGGACTCGGGCGTGCAGTACCCGTCGTCCGGCGAGAAGGCCGCGGCGAGGACGCCCTCGGTGTCGACGAGCGGGGACAGGTGCCTGGCCTCGGCCGGATCCACCAGCCTGCTCGGCACCCCCAACGAGTTCTGCAGGGCCACGCTCTCCTCGAAGGACGTCACCTGCTCCGGTGTGGACAGCAGGAACAGGTACCCGGAGGTGTGCAGGTCGATCTCCTGCCCGGGGCGATCGGCGAACCGCCGGTACGCGGCCATGCTGTGCGCGCCGAGGCGGATGTTGAGTTCGTCGGAGAACTGCGCCCGCACCCCGCCCGCTGCCCGGCTGGTCGATCCGGAACCTAGCTCACCTCGTTCGAGCAGGACGACGTTCCGCATTCCGGCCTCCGCGAGGTGGAAGGCGATGCTCGTCCCGATCACACCACCGCCGATGATCACGACGTCGGCGGACGACGGCAGGATCACGCCACGACTCCCTCCACGCGTGGGACAGGTGGCTTCCGATGGTCACCGAACGGGCTGGCGAGTACCGGTCACCCGCGGGTCCGGCCACGCCCGGTGGAGAGCGAGAACAGTCCACTCCGGTGGACGTGCGCGGCGGATTGGGTACGGGAACCGGTGCCCGCCCGCGGACGGGCCGGGTCGACGCCGCCACCGCCGTGGGAAACCCGTGGTCCTCCCGGCACCGACGGGCCTGAGCTGCGCCGATCGGTGACGTCGTCGGCGGGTTCGCTGCCATCTCGGTGATCCGCGCCACCGCCACCATCGACTCTCGTGGCAAGCGCAGGCACGACGACGAGCGTCACCATTCCTCGCGTCTACAACGGTCCGGCCGAGTCGGCTCACGGAGGCTACGCCTGCGCCGTCTTCGCGCGGGCCTCGGGCCTGCCGTCGCCGGCCGCGGTGACCCTCCTCGCGCCGCCACCGTTGGACGTGCCGCTCACCGTCGTTCCCGGGCCGCACCGCACCACAGTCCGGGCGGACGACACGCTGGTCGCCACGGTCGCTCCGGCAGGGCGGGAACCCACCGCCGTGCCGCCGGTCGACCTGTCCACCGCCACGGCGGCGGCCCAGGCGTTCCCGGGGTTCACCCGTCACCCCTTCCCGACGTGCTTCGTGTGTGGTCACGACCGCCCCGACGGCTCGGGTCTACGGCTGACTCCGGGCCCCGTACCGGGGAGTCCCCACACCGTCGCCTGCCCCTGGACGCCCCGGGAGGGCACCGAGGAAGAGGTGTGGAGCGTGCTCGACTGCCCTGGCGGATGGGTCGAGCCCTCGCGGCACCCGATGGTTCTCAGCAGGTTCGCGGTGGCGTCGCACGGAGTTCCGGAACCGGGCGCACCACACCTCGTGGTCGCCACCCGACTCGGTACGCACGGTCGCACGACGACCGTCGGCAGCACGGTGTACACCGCAGCGCGACGTCCGATCGCGACGGCCACGGCGGTCTGGACGGCGATCCCGCAGGGGCTGCCGACCGAGGCGCGCGACGACTTGGGCGAGTAGGAGGAAGGCAGTCGGATGGATCCCGCGGAAACGATCACCGCAGCGTTCGCACGTCAGGTCGCGGCTCGACCCGACGCCGTCGCGGTCAGCACGGGCGACTCGGAGCTCAGCTACGCCGAGCTGGACGCGCGGTCCGATCGGCTCGCCGACCACCTGCTCGGCCTCGGGGTGTCCCCCGAGGACGCGGTCGGGGTCGCTCTCCCCCGGTCGGTAGACCTCGTCGTGGCTCTGCTCGGGGTGCTCAAGACCGGCGCGGCCTACCTCGCCCTCGACCCGCAGCAACCGGAGGAGCGTCGGGCCCTCGTCCTCAAGGACGCCGAGGTGGACGTCGTCGTCACCCCGGACCTGCTGGCCCGGGTGCCGGAGCAGGGATCCCGACCGCCCGCCCCGCCTGGCGGGGGCGAGCGCACCGCGTACATCGCCTACACCTCCGGCTCCACCGGCGTCCCGAAGGGCGTGTGCGTACCCCAGCGCGCGGTGTTGCGCCTGGTGTCATCCCAGAACTTCCTCGACATCCGTCATGACGACGTCTTCCTCCAGCTCGCCCCGGTCGCCTTCGACGCGTCGACCCTGGAAATCTGGGGGCCGCTGCTGAACGGGGCGCGCCTCGTCGTCGCCCCGCCCGGCGAGCTGTCGCCGCGCGACCTCGCCGACCTCGTCCGCGACACGGGTGTCACCGTGCTGTGGTTGACCGCGGGACTCTTCCACACCGTCGTCGAGGCGGGAGCCGAGTCGCTGCGCGGCCTGCGCTGCCTGCTCGCCGGTGGCGACGTGCTCTCGGCCGCACACGTCGACCGAGCACTGTCCGCGCTGCCGGACACCCGACTCGTCAACGGCTACGGTCCCACCGAGAACACCACGTTCACGGCCTGCCACGTGATCACCGAACCCGTGGGCGACACGTCGGTGCCGATCGGGCTGCCCGTCAACGGCACGACCGTCCACCTACTGGACGACGACCTGCGACCGGTCCCGGACGGGGAGATCGGAGAGCTCTACGCCGGCGGCCTCGGGGTGGCCACCAGCTACCGCAACGATCCCGCGCTGACCGCGCGACGGTTCCTGCCCGACCCGTTCTCCGCCACGCCCGGTGCCCGGCTCTACCGCACGGGCGACCTCGCTCGCCGCCGTCCCGACGGGGTGTTGGAGTTCCATGGCCGGATCGACGACCAGGTGAAAATCCGCGGTTTCCGCGTCGAGATCGGGGAGATCGAGGCCGCGCTGCGTCGCCACCCCGACGTGCAGGACGTCGCCGTGGTGGTCCAGCAACCGAACGGTGAGCGCGTCCTGGCCGCCTTCTACGTCAGCGAGCTGACCATGACGAGCGCCGAACTACGCGAACACCTGACGTCGATCGTGCCGCGTTACATGGTGCCGTCGGTGTTCTGCCACGTCGACGCCCTGCCGCTGAACCACAACGGGAAGGTCGATCGCGAGCGGCTGTCGCACACGAGCCTTCCGGAACGCCCCGAACTGAGTACCGACTACCGTGCCCCGGCCACGGAGGACGAGAGGTGGCTCGCGCAACTGTGGGCCGACCTGATGCAGGTGAGTGAGGTCGGAGTCGACGACGACTTCTTCGAACTCGGTGGCCACTCGTTGATGGCGACCCGCATCACCGTCGAGATCGCCGAACACTACGGCAGGACCATCCCCGCTGTCGCCTTCTACGAGAACCCGACCATCGCCGAACTCGCGCGGCTGCTCGCCGAAGGGGGCGACGACGTATGAGGATCACGGTTCCCGACCCGGAGGCCACGGTCGATCTCGGCACGATCGACCTGTTCGACCCCACGCTGTACGCCGAGGGTGATCCACACACGGTGTGGACACACCTGCGACGGCGTGCCCCGGTGCACCGCACCACTCTGCCCGACGGCCGCTCGTTCTGGTCGGTCACCCGCTACGCCGACGTCAACGACGTCCTGCGCGACCACACCCGGTTCACCTCCAGCCGCGGCACGCTGCTGTCCATTCTCGGCAGCACCGACCCGGCCGGGGGCAAGATGATGGCGGCGAGCGACCCGCCGGTGCACACGGCACTGCGGGAGCCGATGACCAAGGTGCTCTCCCACCGCGCACTGCAACCGCACAACCCGAGGATCCGCCGGGTGGTGCACCGCATGCTCGCCCCGCTGCTCGACGGCGGCACGTGGAACATCGCCCACGCGGGAGCCCGGTTCCCCATGGCCTTCACCGGAACGCTGATGGGGCTGCCCGAGGAGGACTGGCCCCACCTCGCGCAGCTCACGACGATGGCCATCGCCCCGCAGGACGAGGACTACCGCCAGTCCGACGGTGACGGCACGCTGGCGGCCGCCCACCACGAACTGTTCGCGTACTTCTCCGGCCAGGTGAGACGCCGCAAGCGCACCCCGTCCGACGACCTGGTCGGATTCCTCGTCGAGATGGAGGCGGGCGGACGCAAGCTGCGCCACGACGAGATCGTCTACAACTGCTACAGCCTCCTGCTCGGAGCCAACGTCACCACCCCGCACGCCATCGCGGCGACCGTCCTCGCGCTCATCGAGCATCCGGCCGAGTGGGCGCGCTGGATCGCCGACCCCTCGTTGACTCCCGTGGCGCTGGAGGAGGGGTTGCGCTGGGCGTCTCCCGCCAACCACTTCATGCGTTACGCGACACGCGACATGACCCTGCACGACCGTCGCATCGAAGAAGGTGACGCGGTGGTGGCCTGGCTGGGATCGGCCAACCGGGACGAGGAGGTCTTCTCCGACCCGTTCCGGTTCGACGTCACCCGGCGTCCCAACCGCCACGTGGCATTCGGGTTCGGACCGCACTACTGCATCGGTGCGCCACTCGCGCGCATCGCCCTGCGAATGCTGTTCACCGAGATCGTCGCGGCCGTCGAGGAGTTCGACCTCGCCGGTCCGATCGAACACCTCACCTCGAACTTCGTCGCCGGCATCAAGAGCATGCCGATCACCGCTCGATTGCGTCCGGACGCCGCCAGGATCATCGACACCGCCGTGGCGGAGGAAGGGCCGGTGGCGGTGTGAGCCGGGACAAGATGTTCCTGCGCCCGGTGCGGGACGACTGCGCCAGTCGACTGTTCTTGTTCCCGTACTCGGGGTTGGGTGCCTCGATGTACAACCGCTGGCCACGCCACATCACCACGGCGACCGGCGACATCGAGATCGTTCTACTGCAACCGCCGGGTCGGGAGAACCGGGTGCGTGAACCGCACTACGGCACCTACGAGGCTCTGGCCGAGTCGGTGGTCACCAGTCTCGCTCCCTACCTCGACCGTCCGTTCGGGCTCTTCGGGCACTGTGGAGGTGCTCTGGCCGCGTTCGCCACGGCCCTGCACCTCGCGGAGACGGACCTGCCCGACGCGACCTGCCTCTTCGTCTCCTCCCAGGTGGCGCCGCACGACGGCCCGTACGGCCGGTTCCTGTCCATGACCGACGAGGAGCTGGGTGTGGAACTCGCCGACCTCACCCGCGCGATGGGCGGTGAGCCGCACCCCGACATCCTCGCGCTGAGCCTGCGCGTGCTCCGCGCCGACGTGACCGCCAACCAGCGCTACCGCCTCGACGAGCCGATCGTGCTGCCCAACGACGTGCGGACGATCGGTTGGCACGACGACCGGGAGATCCGCCCGGACCAGATGTCCGGATGGCAGTCCTACGCCGAGGAGGGCCGGTACCACCACACCGTCCTGCCTGGCACCCACCACGAGTTCCTCCGCGCACCGGAGGCGCTTCAACGAGAGTTCGCCCTCGGCCTGCACCCCCAGGAAAGGCAGAACAGATGAGAGCCGTGAACGAGGAAGTCCGAACCGGCCCGGTGTGCTCGTACACCGAATGGGACCCGTTGGAGGAGGTCGTCGTCGGGATCGTCGACGAGGCCTGCTTCCCGCCGTGGCACGTCGCCCTCCCCCCGGTGCTGCCGGAGAACATGCACGAGACGTTCCGCACCCAGGCGGGCAAGCCGTTCCCGAAGGAACGGATCGAGGCGGCCCGCCGGGAACTCGACGAGTTCGCCCACATCCTGGAGGCCGAAGGCGTCACCGTCCGCAGGCCCGAACCGATCCCCCAGGACACCACCTACAGCACGCTGCACTGGTCCAGCACCGGCATGTACGCCGCCATGCCACGTGACGCCCTGCTCGTGGTGGGTGACGAGATCATCGAGTGTCCCATGGCGTGGCGTTCGCGGTACTACGAGTCGCTGGCGTACCGGCCCCTGTTGAAGGAGTACTTCCGCGGCGGGGCGAAGTGGAGCGCAGGCCCGAAGCCCGAACTCACCGACGAGCAGTTCGACCAGGACTGGATCGACACCGGGCACGAGGACGGCTCAGCCCGCCTCGTGGTCACCGAGTTCGAACCGACTTTCGACGCCGCCGACTTCACCCGCTGCGGGCGCGACATCATCGCGCAGAAGAGCAACGTCACCAACCAGTTCGGCATCGACTGGCTGCAGCGGCACCTCGGTGACGACTACCGCATCCACGTGTTCGAGTTCCAGGACACTCACCCGATGCACATCGACGCCACGCTCGTGCCGATGGCCCCGGGCAAGCTGCTGATCAACCCGGAGCGCGTGCCGAAGGTGCCGTCGTTGTTCAAGGGCTGGGACGTCATGGAAGCCCCCAAGCCCGTGATCCCCGACTCGCACCCGCTCTACATGACGAGCAAGTGGATCAACATGAACATCCTCATGCTCGACGAGAACCGGGTCGTCGTCGAGCGCCAGGACGAGCCCATGATCCAGGCGATGAAGGACTTCGGCTTCACCCCGATCCTGTGCAACTTCCGGAACTTCAACAGCTTCGGCGGCTCCTTCCACTGCGCCACGCTCGACGTGCGACGCCGCGGGAGCCTGCAGTCCTACTTCTAGGAGGCATGATGCGGATCTGGAAGCACACACCCAAGGACGCTCTGCTGCTCGGTTTCAGCGTGGCCCAGCTCGCGCTGATGATCTGGTTCGCCACGCAGTGGGACGACCAGCCCGCCTGGGCGAGGGCCGGCGGTTTCGTGCTGACCACGCTCATGATCGCCTACAGCATCATCGTGGTGTCGCACCTGTTCACCCACGTCCCGTGGTTCACCTCGGCACGACTCAACGCGGCGGCGTCGCTGCTCAACTCGATCAACATCGGTCAGTCGGTGCAGGCATACCACCTCACCCACGTCCGCAACCACCACCGGTTCAACAACGACCCCATCGGCGAGGACGGTACGACCCGGGACCTCTCCTCCACCTACCGCGACGGGCACGACGGTGAGCACGCGCCGCTGCTGCGCTACATCTTCACCGGAGCCGTCGAGTCCTTGTTGGATAGAGCTCGCGAGCTGGTGCTGTGCTACCGCCTCTGGAAGGTGGGGCCGAAGGAGACGAAACTGCTGTCCCTGGCGCACAAACGGGAGCCCAAGCGCACCCGGGAACTGCGGCAGATCGCCGCCGACCGTGCCGCGCACGCCCTGTCGTTGGTCGGGTTCGCGCTCATCTCCTGGCAGTGGGCGCTCTTCGTGTACGTCCCGGCGTTCTTCGTCGCGCTCGTCCTCGTCAACGTGCAGAACTACTACCGCCACTACGGGGCCGATCCGAGCAACCGGGCAGCGGACTCCGTCAGCCACTACGGGAGGCTCTACAACCTGTTGGCCTTCAACGACGGCTACCACCAGGAACACCACCTGAGCCCGGCGACCCACTGGACGCAACTGCCGAGCGTGCGGGAACGTCGACGGGACTGGCTCGACGCGCAACCGAGGATCATCAGCCCAGTTCCGGCCATGCTCGGGTTCCTCCACCGCAACCGACCGCTGCTGCACCGCGGCACCGCGAGCCCGAAGTCGTGAACATGACCGTGACTTCCGACCTCGTACACCGACTGGTCGGCGAGCAGGCCCGACGACGTCCGGACACGCTCGCCGTCGTCGGGCCTCGGGACCGGCTGACCTACGCGGAACTGGACCGACGGTCCAACCGGCTGGCCCATCACCTGGTGGAGCAGGGAGTCGGTCCGGACACGCTCGTGGCGGTGTGTCTGCCGCGCTCGGTGGACTCGGTCGTCGCGCCGCTGGCCGTTCTCAAGGCCGGCGGCGCGTACGTCCCGCTCGATCCCGAGTACCCACCACAGCGCCTCGCCCACATGCTCACCGACGCGCGTCCGGCGGTGCTCGTCACGACGTCCGACCTCGCCGTCGTCACCAGCCAGGTCCGACACGTGGTGGATCTCCGGGTGACGGATCTCGCCGCACGACCGGCGGACCACGCCCCTCGGGTCGCCGTCGACAATTCCGACCTGGCCTACGTGATCTACACGTCCGGCTCCACGGGGAAGCCCAAGGGCGTGCAGGTGCCCCACGCCGGACTGACGAACCTCGTCGCGTGGCACGTCCGGCGCTACGCCCTCGGGCCAGGTGAGCGCACCGCACACGTGGCCGCGCTCGGGTTCGACGCCTCCGTGTGGGAGATCTGGCCGGCCCTGGCGTCGGGCGCGACCCTGCTCCTCCCCGACGACGCCGACCGCACGCATCCTCGACGATTGCGTGACTGGCTGGCGGAGGAGGGCGTCACCGTGACCTTCCTCCCCACCCCGCTGGCCGAGGAGGTCGTCGCCCTCCCACCGCGCCGAAGCGCGCTGCGGGCCCTGCTGACCGGAGGCGACGCCCTCACCACCTCACCACCGCCTGGCACGCCCTTCGACCTCGTCAACCACTACGGCCCCACCGAGGCCACCGTGGTCACCACCGCCGGTGTGGTCCGGCAGGGTGAGCCCGGCCCGCCTCCGATCGGCACCCCGATCACGGGCTTGCGAGTGCACGTGCTCGACGAAAACCTGACCCCGGTGCCGGACGGCAGTCCGGGAGAACTGTGCGTCGGCGGGGTGGGGGTCGCGCGCGGCTACCTCCATCGACCCGGCCTCACCGCCGAACGATTCGTCCCCGACCCGTACGGCCCGCCGGGAAGCCGCATGTACCGCACGGGCGACCTGGTGAGCCGACGGGACGACGGTGCGCTGGAGTTCCGGGGACGCGTCGACGACCAGGTCAAACTCCGGGGCTTCCGCATCGAACTGGGTGAGGTCGAGGCAGCCGTCGCCGGACATCCGGCCGTCGCACGCGCGGTCGCCGTCCTTCGGGAGGACCGCCCCGGTGATCGACGGCTCGTCGCCTACGTCGTCCCCGCCCGACCCGAGGCGGACGCCGAGTCGGGGAGTCGCGCCGATGCCGAGCCGACCCTGAAGGACCTCGACGGCTACCTGCGGGAGCGGCTGCCCACCTACATGGTGCCGTCGACGATCGTCGCGCTCGACGAGCTTCCCCTCACCCGGAACGGCAAGGTGGACCGCCGAGCCCTGCCCACCCCCGAGCCGCCTTCGTCGGCCGACGCCGTCGCACCCCGGGACGCGGTCGAGGAACTGATCGCCGACACCTGGTACGACGTGCTCGGTCTGCCCGACCGGCCGCGCCACGTGCACGACAACTTCTTCGCGCTGGGTGGCCACTCGCTGCTGGCCACCCAGCTCACCGCCCGGTTGCGCAACCTGTTCGACGTGCCGTTGCCGACACAGGTCACGCTGCGGGCGCCGACGATCGCCGCCCTGGCCGACGAGCTGCGCGCCCGCGAGCCGGTGCCCGGCCACCTCACCACGGTGGCCGAGAAGCACCGGCTGGTCGCGGGCCTGTCCGACGAGGAGGTCGAACGGATGCTCGCCGAGCTGGGCGGCTCGTCGTGACAATCAGCCGACGACGACGTTGACCAGTCGTCCCGGCACCACCACGACACGCTTCACCGAGCGGTCGCCCACCGCGGCCTTGATCTCGTCCAGGCCCAGCACCGTCTCGCGGACGACCTCCTCCGAGGCGTCCTGCGGGACGGTGACGCGGGCCTTCACCTTGCCGTTGATCTGGCAGGCCAGCTCCACGGTCTCCGTCCGCAGCAACTCCTCGTCCGGCTCCGGCCACGGCTGCTTCCAGACGTGCTCACCGGTGAGCCGGTGGTAGCACTCGCTCGCCGTGTGGGGCGCGAACGGCAACAGCAGGGACGCGGCCGTGCTCAGCGCGAACGCCGCCGTCTCACGGTCGATGCCGTCCTGCAGGGCCTTGCTGACGTCGTTGGTCAGCTCCATCAGGGCCGCGATCGCCGTGTTGAAGGCGAACTTGCCCGACATGTCGTCGGTGACCTTCTGGATCGCCCACGCGACCTTGCGGCGCAGGGCCAGGTCGCGGTCCGCGTCCGTGGCGGCCCCGATGACCGGGCCCTCGGCGTTGGCGACCTGCACGGTGAAGCGGAACAGCCGGCGCAGGAACCGGTACACGCCCTCGACACCGGTGTCCGACCAGTCCGCGCCCTGGTCCGGCGGCCCCATGAAGAGCACGTAGCAGCGTGCGGCGTCCGCACCGTACGCGTCGATGATCTCCCGAGGGGACACCGTGTTCCCCTTGGACTTCGACATCTTCGCGCCGTCACGCGTGATCATGCCCTGGGTGAAGAGCGCGGCGAACGGTTCCTGCACCGGAAGGTGACCGAGGTCGGCCAGTGCCTTCACGAGGAACCGCGAGTAGAGCAGGTGCAGGATCGCGTGCTCGACCCCACCGATGTACTGATTGATCGGCATCCACCGCTCGACCGCCTGCGCGCCCCACGCGGCCTCGGTGTTCTTCGGGTCGCAGTAACGCAGGTAGTACCAGGACGAGTCGACGAACGTGTCCATCGTGTCGGTCTCGCGCCGCGCGGGGCCGGAGCACTTCGGACACGTGGTGGCGACCCACTCCTCGGCGGTGGCCAGCGGCGAGGAGCCCTTCGGCGCGTACTCCCGCACGTCGGGCAGCTCCACCGGCAGCGACTCCTCCGGCACGGGCACCACACCGCAGTCGTCGCAGTAGACGATGGGAATCGGGCAACCCCAGTAACGCTGCCGGGACAGCAGCCAGTCCCGCAGCTTGTAGGTCACCGTGGAAGCGCCGTGACCATTCTCCTCCAACCAGGAGATCATCGTCCGCTTCGCCTCGTCGACCCCGAGTCCGTCGAGGAAGCCGGAGTTGATGGCGGGCCCGTCTCCCGTGTACGCCTCGCCGTCGAAGCCGTCCTCCGGCTGCACGGTACGGATCACGGGCAGACCGAACTCCGCGGCGAAGTCCCAGTCCCGCTGGTCCTGCCCGGGCACGGCCATGATCGCGCCGGTGCCGTACCCCATCAGCACGTAGTCGGCGACGAACACGGGGATCTTGGCGCCGTTGACCGGATTCGTCGCGTACGCGCCGGTGAAGACGCCGGTCTTCTCCTTGCTCTCCTGCCGGTCCAGCTCCGTCTTCAACGACGCGGCGGCCCGGTAGGCGGCGACGGCCTCGGCGGGGGTCGCCGCACCGTTCGTCCAGCGACTGTCGACGTCCGAGGGCCAGCTCTCCGCGACCAGCGCGTCGATCAGCGGGTGTTCGGGTGCGAGCACGAGGTAGGTGGCGCCGAAGAGCGTGTCCGGGCGGGTCGTGAAGACCTCGATCGGCTCCGCGTCGGTGGCGAACCGGACGGTGGCCCCTTCGGACCGGCCGATCCAGTTGCGCTGCATCAGCTTCACGTGCGCGGGCCAGTCCAGCCCGTCGAGGTCGTCGAGCAGGCGGTCGGCGTAGTTGGTGATGCCGAAGAACCACTGTTCGAGCTGCCGCTGCTCCACCAGGGAGCCGCAGCGCTCGCACTGTCCACCGACGACCTGCTCGTTGGCCAGCACCGTGGCGTCCTGCGGACACCAGTTGACAGCGGCCTCACGGCGGTAGGCGAGCCCCGCGCGGTAGAGCTGCAGGAAAATCCACTGTGTCCAGCGGTAGTACTCCGGTTCGTGGGTGGCGATCTCCCGCGTCCAGTCGATCGAGATACCCCACCGCTTGAACTGCTCCCGGAACGACGCGATGGACTCGTCGGTGGACAGTCGCGGGTGCTTGCCCGTGCGGATGGCGTGGTTCTCGGCGGGCAGCCCGAAGGCGTCGTACCCCATCGGGTGCAGCACGTAGTAGCCGCGACGACGGAGGAAGTGGGCGACCGCGTCGCCCACGGCGTAGTTCTTCAGGTGCCCGACGTGCGGTTCGCCGCTGGTGTACGGCAACATCTCCAGCAGGTACGCGGTCTTCTCGGCGGGGGCGGTGTTGGACACCTCCCACGACCGTTCCTCGCGCCAGACCTTCTGCCATCGTTCGTCGATGGCATGCGGGTCGAAGTCGTCCCCGTCGCTCACCATGCTCGCCCACCTCGTCGATTCGTGCGGTCGATTCGTGTGTCTCCTGCCCCGGAAATGAAAAAACCCCTCGCGCGCGAGGGGTCGCCGTGCTGAGAACGTCCTCTCAGCACGGCCCGATAAGGAGCAGGAAGCCAGTGCTCACGCACTCAGTGTAGCGTCCCGCGACGACACCGTTCTCCCTGGGCACCCCGGGCACGCGAGGGCAGACGACCGTCCCGACGATCCGGCCGTTCCCATTCCGCGCCGCTTTCCGAGAGTCGACGCCCATTCTCGGGCGACGCGGTGTGGAAACGGACTTCGGGACGCTCACCGCCGACATTCCCGACGCGTCGGCGACGTCGTGCGAAACGGCGCCGAAATGGGCTCGCCGGTGAAACCGTCGCGTCAACCCCAGGCGAACCGGGTGCGGTCGCGCGCGGTCCACAGAGCACGGGTGGCCGCGAGCACCACCGCCAGCGCGCCCACCGCCGAGGCCACGATCACCAGGGTGGCCGAGGTGGCCACCGCGATCCACGCCAACGCCCACGCCACCGCGGCGGCGTAACCCGCGGCGGGCCGCACCCGCGTCACGGTCAGCACCGCCAGGCAGGTGGTTCCGAGCACCGCGAACACGCCGAGGGCGACGGCCAGTCCCCACGGCGGCGTGAACCCGAGTGCCACACCGGTGCTGGCGGCCCCCGCCACCGTCGCGACCGTGACCCAGCCCGTGTAGACACCGACCGGCGTGTGGAGCAGCAGTCGATCCGCCCAGCCGGTCGCCGGGTGCTCCCTCAACCGCAGCAACGCGAGATAGAGCACGACGAGCAGTGCCACGATGACGACCTCGGCGACGACGACCCAGCGTTGCGTGAAGACCAGCACCCACGACGCGTTCAGCACTCCCGCGGCGGCCACCCACCACCCGACCTGTCGGTGCACCTCCCGATGTCGCTGCCCGGACAGCGCGGCCCGCACGGCCAACGCGAGCACCAACACGTAGATAAGAGTCCAGATCGAGAACGCGGCCCCGCCGGGCTGCACGAGCGTGGGGTACGAGTTCGCCACCGTCCCCACCGCCTCGCCGAGGGCGCCGCTGCCGCCCAGCGCACCGGCGACCGTCTGCAGCACGACCGCCACGGACAACGCCACCGTGCGCGCCACGTCGCTCCCGGCCGTCCGGTCGCGCAGGCCACGGTCCCGATCACCGGCCCCCGCCGACCAGGGTGACGTTCCGGCCCGACTCCGCTCCACCATGGCCCCTCCCTCGCCTCGGCTCACTAGGGTTCCCGCACCCGGGTGAGCCGAAACGGATCTTGAGACCAGGTCGAGCATCGACGCCCCGAGAGACGGACGAGCCGCGGCAGCGGGGATTCCCCGTGCCGCGGCTCGGGCGTCGAGGTCCGCGCCTAGGCGTCGTAGTCCACGGTGAGCGCGTCCGAGCACGGCACCGACTGACACGTCAGCACGAAGCCGTCCGCCACCTCGGACTCCTCCAACGCGAAGTTGCGGCGCATGTCCGCCTTCCCGTCGGTGATCTTCGCGCGGCACGTCCCGCACACCCCGCCCTTGCAGGCGAAGGGCAGGTCGGGCCGCACCCGCTGGGCACCGTCCAGCAGGGTGACGTCGCGTGGCAGGGCCACCGTGGTCGACCGCCCGTCGAGCACGACGGTGACGTCGCTGGTCAGCCCGGCCACGGGCGCGTCCTCGTGACGCACCGCCTCGGGCGGGGTGTCCTCGACGAAGAACAACTCCTGGTGGACTCGCTCGGCCGGGACACCGGCGTCGAGCAGGTGCTGCCGCACGGCGGTCACCAGCTCGAACGGTCCGCACAACCACCAGTGGTCGGTGCGGTCGAGTTCGCCCAGCAGCGGTCGCAGCGCGGCGAGCTTGTCGGGGCCGAGCCGCCCGGTGAACACCTCCGCCTCGCGCGGCTCCCGCGAGAGCACGTGCACGAGTTCGAGCCGGTCGAGGTAGCGGTCCTTGAGGTCGGCCAGCTCGTCGGCGAACATCACCGTGTCCGTGCGGCGGTTGCCGTACAGCAGTGTGACCGTCGACGCGGGGTCACGGAGCACCGTCGCCGCGATCGACAGCATCGGCGTGATCCCCGACCCGGCGGCGATCAGGACGTGGTGACCGGGGGCGGTGAGGTCGGGGCTGAAGGTGCCGGTCGGCGTGCCGACCTCGATCGTGTCGCCGGGCTCGACTTCCCGCACCAGCCAGGTGGAGAACACCCCGTCGGGCACCTCGCGCACCCCGATGCGCGGCGCCTCCCCCTCCGGAGCGCAGATCGAGTACGAGCGCCGCTCGTCGCGGCCGTCGATCACGCGCCGCAGCGTCAACGACTGCCCCGCCCGGAAGGCGAACTCGTCGGCGAGTTCGGCAGGCACGTCGAAGGTGATGGCCACCGCGTCGTCGCACAGTCTCGTGACGTCGGCGACGGTCAGCGTGTGGAACTCCCCGCGCAGCCGGGACTTCCTGGTTTCGGTCGACGTCAACTCAGATCTCCTTGACGTGCTCGAACGGTTCGTGGCAGGCGCGGCACCGGCGCAGCGCCTTGCACGCCGTGGCGCTGAAACGCGACACCTCCTCGGTGTCGATCGAGCCGCAACGAGGACACCGTACGCGCGACACGGGAGGCGCGAGAGTCAGTGGAATCGGACCCGACCGTCGGGGAGCCGCCCCCGGCGGGGCGATCCCGGCCTCGGCCAGTTTGCGGCGGCCCTCCTCGGTGATCCAGTCCGACGACCACGCCGGGTGCAGCACGGTGCGCACCTCGACGTCGGCGAAGCCCGCCTCGGTCAACGCGTGCACGAGGTCGTCGCGCATGGTGTCCATGGCGGGGCACCCGGTGTAGGTGGGGGTGATCGACACGACCACCCGGTCACCGTCCTGGCGCACCTCCCGCAGCACGCCGAGGTCGGCCAACGTGAGCATCGGCAGTTCCGGGTCCGTCACCGTCTCCGCCACGTCGCGGGCGGTGCGTGTCGCGGTCACCATGTCGCGTCCGGGTGGGCTCGGGCGACGCTCTGCAGCTCCGCCAGCAGGTAACCGAGTGCCTCGGTGTGCACGCCGTGCCGCCCGGCTCGCCCGGAGACTCCGGGCAGCCCGGCGATCTCGGGCACGTCGAGCGTCGCCGCGTGCAGCACCTGCGCCAGGACGTCGTCGAACTCCGACCGCAGCGGTGCCGGGTCGACCCCGACGCCGACCTCGGCGAGGTCGCGCTCCACGTCGTGGGCGGTGAACAGCTCGTCGACGTAGGGCCAGACGGTGGCGAGCCCTTCCCGCATCCGCTCGTGGGAGTACTCGGTGCCGTCGCCGAGTCGCACGGCCCACTGCGCCGCGTAGTCGCGGTGGTAGGTCAGTTCCTTGACCGCCTTCGCCGCCACCGCGGCCAGCACCGGGTCGCGCGACGTGCACAGGCGCTGGAACACCGCGAGCCGCCACGTGGCGAACACGAGCAGCCGGGCGATCAACTCACCGAAGTCGCCGCGCGGCAGTTCGGCCAACCGCACGTTGCGGAACTCGTGTTCGGAGCGGAAGTACGCGAGCTCGTCCTCGCTGCGTCCGCGTCCCGTCGCGACCTCCTCCGCCGCACCGGCCCTGGTGAGCAACAGCCGAGCCTGCCCCAGCAGGTCCAGGGCGATGTTGGCGATCGCGACCTCGTCCTCCAGCTCCGGCGCGTTGGTGCACCACTCCTGCAACCGGTGCGACAGCACGAGCGCGTCGTCGCCGAGCATCAGGCAGTAGTCGGCGAGCTTTCCGGCGTCCACGTCGGACGGAACGCTGGTGTCCACACCAGACAATGGATCGGTGAATCCGGTGCCGAAGGCCCACCGCGCGTCGCCGGACTCCGTGATGGCCTCGTAGGCGTTGTCGAAGGACATGTGCTCACCCCCTCACATGTGGGGAACGTCGTCGGGGATGTCGTAGAACGTCGGGTGCCGGTACACCTTGTCGGCCGACGGCGCGAAGAACGGGTCCTTCTCGTCGGGGCTGGAGGCGGTGATGTCGGCGGCCTTGACCACCCAGATGCTCACGCCCTCGTTGCGCCGGGTGTAGAGGTCGCGGGCGTTGTGCAGGGCCATCTCCGGGTCGGCCGCACGCAGCGAACCGACGTGCACGTGGTTCAGGCCCCGCTTGCCACGCACGAACACCTCGTACAGGTCCCACTCGCCGGTCATGCCGCCACCGTCCTCTCCGCCTGCTTCGCCGCGTGCGCGGCGGCGGCCTCACGCACCCATGCACCGTTCTCGTGAGCGGCCTTGCGCCGGGCCACCCGTTGCGCGTTGCACGGGCCGTTGCCCGAGACGACGCGCTTGAACTCCGCCCAGTCGATTTCGCCGAAGTCGTAGTGCCCGCGCTCGGCGTTCCACCGAAGGTCCGGGTCGGGCAGCGTGACGCCCAACGCCTCGGCCTGCGGCACGGTCATGTCGACGAACTTCTGCCGCAGCTCGTCGTTGGTGTGCCGCTTGATCTTCCACGCCATCGACCGCTCCGTGTGCGACGACTCGGCGTCGGGCGGGCCGAACATCATGAGCGACGGCCACCACCAGCGGTTGGTGGCGTCCTGCACCATGTCCCGCTGCGCCTGGGTGCCCTTCATCATCGTCATCAGCAGTTCGTAGCCCTGCCGCTGATGGAAGGACTCCTCCTTGCAGATACGGATCATGGCGCGGGCGTACGGGCCGTAGCTGCTGCGACACAGCGGCACCTGGTTGCAGATCGCCGCACCGTCCACGAGCCACCCGATCACCCCGACGTCGGCGAAGGTCAGCGTCGGGTAGTTGAAGATCGAGGAGTACTTCTGCCGCCCGGAGATCAGCTTCTCCGTCAGCTCCGAGCGATCCGCGCCCAGCGTCTCGGCCGCCGAGTACAAGTACAGCCCGTGCCCGGCCTCGTCCTGCACCTTCGCGAGCAGGATCGCCTTGCGCCGCAACGACGGCGCGCGCGTGATCCAGTTGCCCTCGGGCTGCATGCCGATGATCTCGGAATGCGCGTGCTGGGCGATCATGCGGACGAGCGTGGCGCGGTAGGCGTCGGGAACCCAGTCCCTCGGCTCGATGCGCTGGTCCTTCTCCAGGGTGCGTTCGAAGTGCGTCTCCAGGTTCACTGCGCCGTCTCCTTCGCGACCAACGTGAGGACGTCGTACTTGGCCACCGACTCGCCCGCCGCGTTGGTGACGTCGGCGTCCCACCGCACCTCGCCGTAGTCGGCGTTCTCGCGCGGCGTGATCTGCTTGCACGTCAGGGTCACGGTGAGCTCGTCGCCCGGCTTGACCGGCGTGAGGAAGCGCAGGTTCTCCAGGCCGTAGTTCGCGAGCACCGGGCCCGGCTCCGGCGAGACGAACAGCCCCGCGGCGAACGACACCACGAGATAGCCGTGTGCGACGATGCCGCCGAACAGCGGGTTGGCCTCCGCCGCCTTCGGGTCGGTGTGGGCGTAGAAGGTGTCGCCGGTGAACTCGGCGAAGTGGGCGACGTCGGCGTCGGTCACGGTGCGAGGACCGGCCACCACCGAGTCGCCGATGCGCAGTTCGGCCAACGACTTGCGGAACGGGTGCACGCCCTCGGAGCGGGGCGCGCCCGGCACCCAGCTGTTGCCCACGGCCGTGAGCACCTTCGGGCTCGCCTGCACGGCCGTGCGCTGCAGGTGGTGCAACACGGCGCGAATGCCGCCCAACTCCTCGCCACCACCCGCGCGTCCGGGACCGCCGTGCACCAGCATCGGCAGCGGGGAACCGTGCCCGGTCGACTCCTTCGCGTCGTCGGCGTCGAGCACCAGCATGCGACCGTGCCACGGCGCGGCACCGAGCACGACGTCGCGCCCGAAGTCGGCGTCCCCGGTGACCACGGAGCCGACGAGGCTGCCCTGGCCGCGGGCCGCCAACTCCACGACCTGCTCGGTGGACGTGTACGGCAGCAGAGTCGACACCGGCCCGAACGCCTCCACCTCGTGCGGCTCGGCGCGCTCGGGGTCGTCGGCCCGCAACAGCACCGGTGACAGGAACGCCCCGCGCTCGGCGTCGGCGTCGACCACGTCGACGTGGTCGGGGTCGCCGAACACGACGCGCCCGGCGTCGCTCAAAGCCTTCAGCGAGCGGCGGACCTCCTCGCGCTGCTCCAGGCTCGCGAGCGCGCCCATGCGGACGTCCTCGTTCGCCGGGTTGCCGACCGTGACGCGGCCGAGGCGTTCGCACGCCGCCTCCTGCACGGCGTCGATCAGCTCGGCGGGAACGAAGGCACGCCGGATGGCGGTGCACTTCTGACCCGCCTTCACCGTCATCTCCGTGACGAGTTGCTTGACGAAGAGGTCGAACTCGGCCGTGCCCGGAGTGGCGTCGGGCCCGAGGATCGAGCAGTTGAGTGAGTCGGCCTCGGCGTTGAACCGCACGGCGTTGCGCACCACGGCCGGGCGCGCCCGCAGTTTGCGGGCCGTGGCGGCGGAGCCGGTGAACGACACCAGATCCTGTTCGGTGACGTGGTCCAGCAGGTCACCCGCGCTGCCACACACAAGCTGCAGCGAACCCTCCGGGAGCAGCCCCGAGGAGAGCATCAGCTCGACGAGTTTCTCGGTGAGGTAGGCCGTCTGGCTGGCGGGCTTGACGAGACTCGGCACCCCGGCGAGGAACGCGGGCGCGAACTTCTCCAACGGCCCCCACACCGGGAAGTTGAAGGCGTTGATCTGCACCGACACCCCGCGCAGCGGCGTGCCGATGTGGCGGCCCACGAACGTTCCGCCCTTGCTCAGCGGTTCCACCGCACCGTCGAGGTACACGGTGTCGTTCGGCAGTTCCCGCCTGCCCTTGCTGGAATAGGAGAACAGCACGCCGATACCGCCGTCGACGTCGACCATCGTGTCGGACCGGGTGGCGCCGGTGCGGGTCGACAGCGCGTACAGCTCGTCTCGGTGCTCACGGAGGTGGGACGCCAACGCCTTCAGCAGCGCGGCGCGCTGGTGGAAGGTCAGCTCGCGCAACGCCGGGCCACCCACGCGGCGGCCGTACTCCAACGCGGCGCGCATGTCGATGCCCGTCGAGGAGATGCGCGCGATCTCCTCGCCCGTCGCCGCGTCGTGCAGCGGGGTGCCCTCGTCGGTCGCGGTCCGCCACTCACCACCGACGTAGCTGCGCAACAGCCGCGTCGACATCGGTGGCGTCGCGTGCCTGCTCATCGAGCCTCCTCGAATAACCTACCGAACGTTCAGGAAGTGATGGTAGCGCCCGGCGCTCGTCCGGGAAAGGTGCCGCGACGCCCGGTCAGCTCCAGTCGTAGAAACCCCGCCCGCTCTTGCGGCCGAGTTCCCCCGCGGCGACCTTGTCGCGCAGCAGGCGCGGCGGGGCGAACCGGTCGCCCAGAGTCGCGTGCAGGTACTCGGCGATCGCGAGCCGCACGTCGAGACCGACGAGGTCGGTCGACCGCAGCGGCCCCATCGGATGGCGGTACCCGAGCTCCATGGCGTTGTCGATCGCCTCGGCGTCGGCCACCCCTTCCTCCAACATCCGGATGGCCTCCAAGCCCAGCAGCACCCCCAGCCGGCTCGTCGCGAAGCCCGGCGAGTCACGCACGACGACGTCGGTCTTGCCGAGCGCGCGGACCCAGCCTCGACCGGTCTCCACCACCGACTCCCGCGTCGTCGGCGCGGTCACGACCTCCACGAGGCTCGACGCGGGCACCGGGTTGAAGAAGTGCAACCCGAGGAAGCGGGCGGGGTCTCGCAAGGCCGCGCCGAGTTCCGCGATGGACAACGAGCTGGTGTTGCTGGCCAGGATCGTGCCCTCCGAGACCACCGACTCCGCGCGGGTCAGCACGTCGACCTTCAGCTCCGCTCGCTCCGGAACGGCCTCGACCACCAGGTCCACTCCCGACGGCAACGCACCGAGGTCGCCCACCACGTTCACCCGCTCCAGCACCGCGGCCGGCGTCTCGTCGAGCTTGCCGCGCTCGGCCGCCTTGGCGAGCCCGGCAGCGATGCGATCCCGGGCGGCAGAGACCGCGGCCTCGTCGCTCTCCACCACGCACACGGCCGTACCCCGGGCCGCGAAGACCTGCGCGATTCCGGCTCCCATCCGGCCGCCGCCGATCACTCCGATCGCCCCGGGCAGCACCGTCGCCGTCTCTGCGTCCACCGCGTCCTCCGACTCTTGACACTCGTTCACCCGCTGGTTTTACTGAGGCCACCTATTTACCGTCCATTCGGTCAGTTAGCAAGGCGGTGGGCCTGTCGTGGCAGAGGAGAACCCCGAGATCGCGGAGGCGACGCGAGCCATGCTCGACTCCGACGTCGCCTCGGCCTCGCTGGGGATCGAGGTCGGTCACGCCCGGGACGGACGCGCGATCGCGCGCATGCGGATCACGGAGCGGATGGTCAACGGGCACGGCATCGCCCACGGCGGCTACGTCTTCCTCCTCGCCGACACCGCGTTCGCCTGTGCATGCAACAGCCACGGGCCGGTGACGGTCGCGGCGGGAGCCGACATCACCTTCGTCGCCAGCGCGCGACTCGGTGACGAACTGGTCGCCACCGCCGAGGAACGCACGTGCTACGGCCGTAACGGCATCTACGACGTCACCGTTCATCGACACGGCGCCGACGGGCGTGAGGTGATCGCCGAGTTCCGGGGACGCAGCCGCACGATCGGCTCGATCTGACGACACGGAGGAAATCCGCATGACCACGACGCACAACGACGTGCCTCAGGTCCGCCGACTGGGCCGCGCACCGGCGACGGAGGACCTCTCCCCCGTCGAGCGGGCGAGCATCGACGAACTTCGTGCCCTCCAGCTCGAACGTCTTCAGTGGACACTGCGGCACGCCTACCTCAACGTGCCCTTCTATCGCAGGAAGTTCGACGAGGCCGGAGTACACCCCGACGACTGTCGCGAACTCGGCGACCTCGCGAAGTTCCCCTTCACCACCAAGCAGGAGCTGCGCGAGAACTACCCGTACGGCATGTTCGCCGTGCCCAAAGACCGTATCCGCCGCATCCACGCCTCCAGCGGCACCACCGGGACCCCGACCGTCGTCGGCTACACCGAGGACGACCTCGACGCCTGGGCCGATGTGGTGGCGCGGTCGATCCGCGCGGCGGGCGGCCGTCCCGGTGACACGGTCCACGTCGCCTACGGCTACGGCCTGTTCACCGGCGGCCTGGGCGCCCACTACGGCGCCGAGAAGCTCGGCTGCACCGTCGTCCCGGCCTCCGGGGGCATGACCGCCCGCCAGGTGCAACTGATCACCGACCTCCGGCCCGAGATCATCATGGTCACGCCGTCGTACATGCTCACGCTGCTCGACGAGTTCGAACGGCAGGGCATCGACCCACGGAGCACCTCGCTACGCGTCGGCATCTTCGGCGCCGAACCGTGGACCGAGCAGATGCGACACGAGATCGAGGACCGGCTCGACCTGCACGCCGTCGACATCTACGGGCTGTCCGAGGTGATGGGGCCGGGCGTCGCGCAAGAATGTGTCGAGACCAAGGACGGTCTGCACGTCTGGGAGGACCACTTCTACCCGGAGGTCGTCGACCCGCTCGACGACGTCGTGCTGCCCGACGGCGACACCGGCGAGCTCGTGTTCACCTCGCTCACGAAGCAAGCCATGCCCGTGATCCGGTACCGCACCCGCGACCTCACCGCGTTGCGCCCCGGCACCGCGCGCCCGGCGTTCCGCCGCATGGACAAGGTCACCGGACGCAGTGACGACATGATCATCCTGAGGGGCGTCAACGTCTTCCCCACCCAGATCGAGGAGATCGTGCTGGCGACCGAGGGGCTCGCCCCGCACTTCCAGCTCCACCTGAGCCGCAAGGATCGGATGGACCACCTGACCGTCGTGGTGGAGGCCGACGCCGACACACCCACCGAGCGGCGCGGCGCAGCGGCGGCCGAGATCGCCACACGCGTGAAGGACGGGGTGGGTGTCAGCGTCGGAGTCGAGATCGTCGACCCCGAGACGCTCGAACGGTCGGTGGGCAAGCTCAAGCGCGTCGTCGACCAACGGCCGCCCGCCTGACCAGGCCAGGGATAATGGCGCCATGACCGACACACCGCCGAAGCGGCCCGCCCGCCGGGGCAGGCCGGGTTACGACCTCGAATCCCTCCTCGCGGTGGCGGTCGAGCTGTTCAACGAACGCGGCTACGACGGCACGAGCATGGAGGACCTCTCCCGCAAGCTCGGCATCACGAAGTCCGCGATCTACCACCACGTGCGGAGCAAGGACGAGTTGCTCCGGCTCGCCGTCAACCGTGGCCTGGACGGGCTGTTCGCCGAGGTCGACCGCCTCGACGAGATCGAGGGCAGGGCGATCGACAAGCTCGAACACCTGGTGCGGGCGAGTGTGGTCGTGCTCGTCGACCAGCTCCCGTTCGTGACGCTCCTGCTGCGGGTGCGCGGCAACAGCCAGGTGGAGCGCGACGCGCTCGCCCGCCGCCGCGAGTTCGACCAGATCGTCACCGACCTGGTCAGCAAGGCCGCCGCCGACGGCGACCTTCGCCCCGACGTCGATCCGGCCACCTCGGCCCGACTGCTGTTCGGCATGGTGAACTCGCTCGTCGAGTGGTACCGACCTCGGGGAGGCGTCGACGCGTCGGCGCTGGCCGACATCGTCGCCGCCGTGGCCTTCGACGGCCTGCGCGTGCGCGCGACCGACTGACCCGCCCCGACGCGCCCGACATCGTGACCCAGTCGCGGTGTCGGGCGCGTCGCGTCGTGGCCTGGACCTCTCGCCTCGCTGTGAGCACCGCCTCCCCATCGGTGGCCGATCCCGTTCACCGACCGTCCTATTCGACGACAGCACGATTCCCTACTCCCGTCGGTTCCGCGACCGGCCCCCGGCACTCATGATCGAAGCGCCCGGGAACCGGCCGAAAGGAGTACGCCCGTGCGTCGTCTCGCCGCGGCGGTCGCCGGTGCGACCGTTCTCGTCACCGCACTGCTGTCCGCCCCTGCCGCCTCCGCCTACCCTCCCTCCCCGCCCGGTGAATCCACCGCGCGCGCAAACCTGGCGAAGCTCACCGTGGCGCCCGACGGCTCCATGGACGGCTACGACCGCGACAAGTTCCCGCACTGGAAGTTGCAGGACGGCAACTGCGACACCCGCGAGACCGTCCTCAAGCGCGACGGCACGAACGTCGTCGTCGACAATGCCTGCCAGCCGACGTCCGGAAGCTGGTACAGCGTGTACGACGGGGTGTGGCTCGACAGCTCCTCCGACGTGCACATCGACCACGTCGTCCCCCTCGCCGAGGCGTGGCGCACCGGTGCCTCGTCGTGGACCCAGAGCAAGCGGGAAGCGTTCGCCAACGACCTCAGCTCGCAGCAGCTCATCGCCGTGTCCGGCTCCAGCAACACGTCCAAGGGCGACAAGGCGCCGGAGTCCTGGAAGCCCTCGAACACCGGCTACTGGTGCATGTACGCGCGGTCGTGGATCAACGTGAAGTACACCTACGACCTCACGGTGACCTCCGACGAGGTGAGCGCGCTGGAGAGCATGCTCGACCGGTGCTGAGCCGATCTGGTCAGCACACCCCACCGAACGGTGGATCGTTCCTAGAATGCCGGTGACGTGCCGCAACCGGCACGCCCGGCTTCTGGGGGAGAGAACGTGGAGTTCCACAAGTCGAAGCTCTTGACCTGGGTGTCGCTGGCCATGGTCGTGGTCGGCGCCGTCGGCTCGGTGCTCTTCGTGGGCTGGCTGCTGGGTGAGGGCGGACGGCGCACGAGCATCATGCTCATCGTCTGCCCGTTCATCCTGCTCATCGGCCTGCTCGGCGTGGTGACCACGATGGTGCCGCTGAAGCTGCGCATCGACGAGTACGGCATCCGGGTCCGCAACCGCCGCGAACGGGTCGACCTGCCGGGCCGGGTGCCGTGGCAGGCGTTCGAGGCCATCACCCTCGGGCACAAACCCGACGAGTTGGACAAGGACCCGTACGTCATCGCGTGGCCGAAGGGACCGATCCCCGGACTCCCGCAGGACAAAGCCATCCGCCGCGGCCACGCGGTGGGCTACGCCCTCGTCAGCGTCGGTGACCTCACCGAGTCCGCCGCCCAGGTCGCCGCGGGCTTCCGCCGCTACGCAGGCCCGCTGTTCCGCGACGAGCGCATGGCCCACAACCAGAATGAGGAGTGACGCCCACCGACGACGTTCGCGAGGAGTCCACATGAATCTCCGGGACGCGTTGCCCGTCCACCACGACGGCGTCGTTCTCCGACCGCTCGCCGACGCCGACGCCGAGGCGTACGCGGAGGGCACCCGCGATGCCGACGTCCGACGCTACGCCCACCTTCCCCTGTCCCACTACACCCCGGACATCGTGCGCGAACTCGTCCGCTCCGACGTCCGGCGAGGACTGGACGAAGGGACGCTGGCGGTGCTGAGCATCGTGGCGGACACCGACGACACCTTCCTGGGCAGCCTCGTCCTCTTCGACATCACCGCCGAGCAGGCGGAGGTGGGCTTCTGGCTCACCCCGCACGCGCGAGGACGCGGAGTCGCCCGGCGTGCCCTCATCGCGTCGGTCGACCTGGCCCGCTCCCTCGGATTGTCCGCCGTGACGGCGCGCACCGATCCCGCCAACACGGCGTCCGAGCGCGCACTGATCGCCGTGGGCTTCTCGACGGACGGCTCACCGCGACCGACCACGACTCCGTCGGGCACGACGACGGTTACCCAGCACTACCGGTACTCGCTTCCGGGACACGACGGCACCCAACGCGCTCACTAGACCAACGCGTGCGTCCGGGCGGCGAGTTGGCGGATGCCGGGTAGCGACGCCTGGCGCGGGTGGCGCAGCAGGTCACCGACCAGGCGCCGGACGGTGGCGCGGGTCCGCACCTCGCACGGCGCCGCGCGTTCGGCCGCCAGCAAGGTCTGGAACGCACGGTCGGGCTTGTCCCACTGGGCGTAGCACAGGGCGACGTCGACGAGGAACCGCGCCCGGCGCTCGGTGTCGGGGAAGCTGACCAAATCCGCGCTCTGCGAGTGGTGCAGCGCGGTGCCCGCGTCACCCAGGACGTAGTGCGCGGACACCCGGTGGCTGAGCACGTTCGCCGCGAGGGCCGCCTGCTGCATCGGGTGCGCCGACAGGCGACCGGCCGCGGCGTCGGCCTCGGCCAGCAGTTCGGTGGCTCGTTCGTGGTCACCGCCCCGCGCCGCCGCGTATCCCGCCGAACACAACAACACGCCGTGCAACGCGAGGTGGCGCGGGTCGGGGTCGCGGCCAGCCAGGTCGAGTTGGTCGGCGGCGCTGAGCGTGAGGTTCTGGGCGCGGTCGTGGTGGCCCGCTCGCCGACACACCGAGCCCAGCAACCGGGTCGCCTCCGCCCTCACCAGGACGTCCTCCGACCCGGACGCCATGCGCAAGCCCCGATCCGCACAGACCCACTCCAGGCCACTGGCTTCGAGTTTCAGCAACGCGCGCGTGGCGAGGTTGTACGCGTTCGCCGCGAGCCGCGCGGTCCGCGCGCTGCCGTCCTGCGCGTGGGCGGCCTCGGCGGCCGTCAGCAGATCCGGCAGCCGGGTACCGAGTTCGACGTAGCGACAGTCGTGGAAGTCCTCCCGCGCGCGCCGCAGCGCCGACTCCAACGTCGACAGCGACGCCGGCTCGGTGTTCGTGGTGGTGGGCCCCAACAACACCGCTTCCAGCCGGCTGGTCAGAAACGCGGCCGGATCGATCTGCAGGTCGGGTCTCTGCGCGGCCAACGCGCCCGGCGCCGCCATCGCGGTGCCCGCCAAGCCGGCTGCAAGCAGGAATGCGCGTCGTCGCACCTGACCGTCCCCTTCCTGGCCGGAATTCGTGCACACCCTCGAAATGCGTGTTTCGACCCGAGTCGCGGCAGGGCGCTCCTGAGCGGACGCGGTGAGTCCGAACGCTTCGGCGGGCAGGCCGAGAACGGTGGCGAACCGGCGAAGCACGGCGACGTCGCGCAATCCACGGCGACCATTCTCGAACCGGGAGATCGTGGATGCGGAACAGCCGAACTTCTGCCCGAGTCGCCCCTGTGACCAGCCCAGTTGCTCGCGAGCGCGACGCAGCACAGTGGCGTAGTCACCGCGATTCGCGGCATCCCACAGAGCTGGCGTCCACCGGTTCGGCACTGCGCACCCCCGACACTTCCTGCACAATCGGTGGGGCCAGCGTAGTGACTTCGTCACGCAGAGAAGTCGGTTTGCCAAAATGGCACAACCTGTGCCGCACTGGCACAGCGGCTTCCCCGTGACTGCGGTCTGGTCCTAGCGTCGTGAGAGTCCGGTCGACGGACTTCGCCTCCGCTCTCGTCGATCCGGTTGGCTGGCAGGAGTAACCACGCACCGACCGCCTCTGCCCGGCATCGGAACTTCTGCCAGCCCATCCCCAGCTATCCCGGACGGCGCGCTACGTCGACACCACGTTTCGTCGACACCGCGCCGCCGGACACGCCCGCCTCGCGACCCGCCCTCCACGCGGTCGCCCGGGCCCGAGGTTGCGGAAGGTCGCGCCACGTGACCGACACGCGGAACGTGCGCTCACGTTCCCCCTTCGACACGACCTCCCACAAGATCATTACTGTTTACAGTCGTTACTGCGTCTCGTCAACAGTTGTTGCTCGCGACCAGCACGTCCCACCCGCAGAACCTCGGAGACTTCGATGAGCACGACCCCCACGAGCTTCGCCGAGAAGCTGGCGTTCCTCATCGACACCATGCACCCGGCCGACCGCGGCCCCTACGACGACGAAGAGCTGGCCCAGGTGCTGGGGGTGTCACGGCAGTACGTGTGGCAGTTGCGCACCGGAAGACGCGCCGAGCCCCGCCACAGCGTGGCGATGAAGATCGTGCGGTTCTTCGGTGTGCCGGAGGACTACTTCGTCGACGACGACGTCAGCGTGGCCGTCATGCGGCAGATCCAGGACCTGCTCGATCACCGCGACGATCTCGATTCAGGCCCACCTCGGCAGTCCGGTATGGACAAACGCGAGGAAGTCGAGGTACGCCGACTGGCGTTGCGCATCATCGGACTGTCCACTGACGACCGCGAACTCGTGTCGAACATGGTGGAGAAGCTGCGCGCCTACGACGCCCGTCCCCGCGATCGCCGGAGCCGACGGAAGCCGACACCACCGCCGGTGGCGGAGAACGGTGATACGGGAGAATGATCGCCCGACGCTCGGGCGTCGGAACCCGGTGCGTGCGCCTGCTTCCGCCCGTCGCCGGGGGATTCGGTCGGCGACGTCGGGAGGGCGGCACGGTGACACACTCCGACACACGACGCCGTTGTGAGGAGCTGGTGGAGACGGTGCTCTCCCGGACCGGCATTCCGCAGCCCTGGAATCTGAACGACTGGCTGGACCGCCTCGAACGCGTGCGAGGCCGTGACATCGACCTGTGCGCGGTGCCGTGGTCGCCGGGCGAACCGACCGGTGCGTGGCAACGCCACGCCGACTACGACCTCATCGCCTACCCCGACAACACCGCCGGGTTCCACCAGGACCACATCATCCTGCACGAGGTCGGGCACATGCTGTTCGAGCACTCCGGCCGCTGCGTGCTCTCCGACGAGGAAGCCCGCAGGATCGCTCCGGACCTGCGACCCGACGCGTTCACGCACCTGTTCGGTCGCACCAGCACCGCCGTGGAGGAGGACGAGGCGGAAGGCTTCGCACACCTCGTGCACGCCAGGGTCGCCGCCGCCCGCGCGGTGCCCCCGCCGCGACGCCATCGCACCCCGCCCAACCGGTCCAGCCAGACCATGGTCGCGCGGTTGACGACCACGTTCGACCGGCTGTGAGAACCGAGGTGAGAGGCACATGACGGGGACCGTCGTGAACGTGGTCACCGGGGTCTCCGCAATGGCAGGTGGGGCGCTCCGGCTCGTGCTGGCGCGCCGACACCTGACCCCGGCGACGTTGTACGCGTGTCTGGCCGTGATCGCGACGGGGGCGTCGGCAGCGCTGTCCGCCCCTGCCGTGCTCGCCGCCGCAGCCCCCATGGAACCGGCGCCGAACATGACCCGGCTGGTGGCCAACGCCGCCGCCATGGTCGGCGCATTCTGCGTGCACGCCATGCTGATCCATCTCGTGGCCCCCGACTCCGACCACGCGGCCACGGGCGTCCGGCGACAGTCGGTGATCCTGCTGCTGACGCTCACCGCCATAGCCACGTTGTTCCTGTCCGCCGGCACCACCTACCGACCGGATTTCCTGGCCACGTTCGCACGACTGCCCGGGATCGTCGGCTACCTGCTGTTGTTAAGCGGCTACATCGCCTGGAGCCTCGCCCGGCTTGTGGTCCTCGTCGGCCGGTACGTGGAACTGACCGACCGACGCTGGCTCCAGCGCGGCTTGCGCACCATGCAGGTCGGGGCGGCCTTCGGAGTCGCCTGGGGTGTGCACAAGGTCGTCGCCGCCACGTCCGTGTTCCTCGTCGGCGCGTCCTATCCCGGATCGGAGCTGCTGGCCGTGGTGCTGCCGGTCACCGCGGTGCTGCTGGTGGTGGTCGGCCTGCTGCTGCCCTCGTGCGCGCCCCCGATCGCGCAAGGCGCCTCGGCACTGCGACGGCGGCGGCAGTACCGGACGTTGCACGGGCTCTGGCTCACGCTGTCGCCGGTGATTCGCCACCTGAGACCCACACCTCGCCCCGGCTCGACGCCGCAGGAACGCCTGAGTGTCCGGGTGGTGGACATCCTCGACGCGTTGCTGGTGCTGTCGCCTTACCGTGACCGCCCCGCCCCCACGACGCGGACTCCCGACGATGCCCGGCGGGAGGCCCACGCGATCGCGATGGCGCTCGCCCGCTGGTCGGCCGGAAAGCCCCCGGTCGACGCCGCGTCCGCGGAGGGTGCCGTCACGCCGTCGCCGCCGACCATGGATGATCTCGACGGTGAGGCCGCGTGGCTGTGTCGGGTCGCGAAGGCACTGCGACGACTGCCCGTGTCGACGAGTCAGGCCACACCGACCACCGCACGAGACGAGAGGGAGCCGTGAGCACGACGGACACCGCACAGGCGGTCGAGTCACGCACCGCCCGCGTCCTAAGCGAGGTGTTCGCCCCCTGGGTGATCGTCATCGCCCTGTCCGGAGCCGTGGCGTGGCGAGCCACGGAGGCGCTGGTGCCCACCGTCGCCTGGGGGCTGTTGATCGCGACGACCAGCAGCGTCCTGCCGATGGGTGTCATCGTCTGGGGCGCCCGACGAGGGCGGTGGGACGGGCACCACGTCCGCGACCGCGAGGGGCGGTTGGTGCCCTTCCTCGCGCTGCTCGTGTTGAGCGGCGCCTGTCTCGGGCTGCTTCTCTGGTGGGAGGCACCGCGGATGCTCGTGGCGTTGGACGTCGCCATGATCGCGGTGTTGCTGGTGAGCGGTGCGATCACGGTGTGGTGGAAGGTGTCCATGCACGCGGCGGTCGCCGCCGGGGCCGTCGTCATCCTCGCCGTCGCCTACACGGCCTGGCTGCTGCCGCTGCTGCTCGTGGTCGGCGCGGTGTGCTGGTCGCGTGTGCGGCTGGGCGACCACACCACCGCCCAGGTGGTCGCCGGCACGGTGTTGGGCGTGGTCGTCGGCGGCGGGGTGTTCGCTCTCGCCCTCTGAGCGCGCGTTGCCTTCGCCACAGTCGGTAACCGATTGCTCTACAGTTCGTTGAGCTGCCCGACTGCACGGCGTGTGGAAGGAACCCCATGAGCGCATCTGTGGCCCCGCTGATCGAGCAGGTCGTCGACACCGAGCGATACCCGCTGTTCCAGCCGGACAGCGACGCGTGGCTCGCGGCGGTGGAGAAGGTGCGGGCCGACTTGACCCACGACGGTTGCAGTGTGCTGACCGATTTCGTCCGCCCCGAACACCACGACACCCTGCGGGCCGAGGGCGCCGACATGGCTCCGCGCGCGCACTACGACGTCGAGCTCGTGAACGCCTACAACATTCCGTGCGACCGCGCGGAGGCCGAGCTTCCCGAGGACCACCCCGCCCGGCTCACACTGCGGCGACGCAACGCGTTCGTGGCGCGCGACCACATCCCGTCGGACGCGATCATCCACCGGCTCTACACCGACCCGCACGTGCAACGGTTCCTCGCCGCCTGCTTCGGGTTGGAGGAGATCCACGAGCTCGCCGACCCGCTCGCGGCGCTGGTGCTGAACGTCGTCCGCCCCGGCATGGATCACCCGTGGCACTTCGACACCAACGAGTTCGCCGTCTCCCTGCTCACCCAGGCCCCCGAGTCCGGCGGTGACTTCGAGTACTGCCCCGGTATCCGCTCGGAGCAGGAGGAGAACTTCGCCGACGTCCGCGCGGTGTTGACCGGCGAACAGCGGCAGTCGGTGCGACGGTTGACCCTGCGCACCGGCGATCTGCAACTGTTCCGGGGCCGTTTCGCCCTGCACCGGGTCACCCCCGTGGAGGGCACGACCGAGCGGCACACCGCGATCTTCGCCTACAGCGCACGGCCCGGAGTGGTGGGCAGCGTGGCCCGCACCCGCCAGCTCTTCGGCCGCGTCACCGAGGCTCACCTCGCCGCCGAGGGCAAGGCCGTCCGAGGCGACCAGTTGCTCGACTGACCCGACCCACGACAGAACCGAACGACCGACTTCGAGGACCACCGTGACTTCCACCGAATCGACACCCACGTTCGCCCACGAGGACAGCCTTCCCCGGGTTCCCCTGCCCACGCTGGAGGAGTCCTGCACCCGGTTCCTGGAGTGGTGCGCGCCGCTGTTGACCGACGACCAGCGTGCCGTCACCGAGAAGGCGGTGGCCGAGTTCCTGCGCGCGGGCGGCCCCGCGCACACCCTGCACGCCGCGCTGCGCGAGTACGACTCCACCGAGGGCGTGCGGAGCTGGCTCGACCGCTTCTGGCCCTCCCGCTACCTCGGTCGGCGTGACCGCATCGCGCTGAACGCGAACTTCTTCTTCCTGTTCCAGCCGTCCGAACTCGGTCAGCGCGCTCGCGCCGCCCGAATCATCGCATCCACTGTGGACTACAAGTTGCGGCTGGACGCCGAGGCGATCCCGCCGGTGATGCAGCGGGGCAGGCCGCTGTCCATGGACCAGGTGAAGTACCTGTTCTCCACCACGCGGATCCCCGGCACGACGCAGGACACCGTCCGCGCCCCGTACAGCGACGCCGAACCCGGTCCGTCCACCGCTCGCCACATCGTGGTGCTCAGCCGCGGTCACCTCTACCGGTTGGACGTCGTCGACCCCGACGGGCGACCGGTGTCGGTGGCCAACCTCGAACAGGGACTCGCCGACGTGCTCGCCGCGACCGAGACGCGTGCCGAGTTCCCCGTGGGTCACCTCACCACGAAGGCGCGCGCCGAGTGGGCCGAGAGTCGGGCCGCCCTGCTGCGGCTGCCGGGCAACGCCGAGGCACTCGACACGGTGGAGACCGCCCTGTTCTGCGTCGCGCTCGACGACCACACCCCGTCCGACACCAAGGACGCGTGCGACCACCTGCTGCACGGCGACAGCGGCACCCGGTGGTTCGACAAGTCGGTGTCGTTCGTCGTCTTCGCCGACGGCACCGCGGGCATCAACATCGAGCACTGTGGACTCGACGGCACCACCGTGTTGTCGTTCGTCGACACCGTGCTGACCACGGAGGTCGACGAGCGCGAGAGCACGGGAACCCCCGCGCTGGCACCGATCGAGTTCACCCTCGACGACGCGTTGCGGAAGGACGTCTCCTCGGCGGCGACCGCGTTCGCCGACTACGCGGCGGCCACCGCGTCGCGCCTCGTGTCGTTCGACGACATCGGCTCGACCCGCATCAAGCAGCTCAACATCTCCCCCGACGCGTTCATGCAGCTGGCCTACCAGCTCGCGCACAAGCGCGCGAAGGGCTTCCTCGGCGCCACCTACGAGTCGATCGCCACCCGCCAGTACCAGGCCGGGCGGACCGAGGCCATGCGCGTGGTCACGCCCGAGATCGTGCGCTTCGTCGACGTGATGGAGAACCCGGACGCCGACGTCGACGACCGGGTCGCCGCCGTGCGCGCGGCGGCGGAGAAGCACGTCGCCAGGGCCAAGGAGTGCCAGGCGGGCAAGGCTCCGGAACAGCATCTGTGGGAACTCCAGCTCGTCGCGGCCCGACAGCCGGAGCTGGGTGTCGACCCCGACCTCCCGCTGTACTCCACGCCGGGCTGGACGGTGATGCGCGACGACTACCTGAGCACCAGCTCGGCCCCGTCGGAGAACATCCAGTACTTCGGCTTCGGCTCCACGAGCAGCCACTGCATCGGCGTCGCCTACGTGCTGCTGCCCGACCGCGTCAACATCTACCTGAGCACCCCGGAGGGCGTCGCCGCCGAGATGGCGACGTTCGCCGAACAGCTCACCACGGCGGTCTACGAGCTGGAGGACCTGCTCGACCCACAGCTCTAGAGCCCAGGCACAGAGAAGCGGGGCGGGGTCGGCATCACGCCACCCCGCCCCGCTTCTCGTCTCCCCCGGTCAGTCGGCGTGCTTCCACGCCGCCGACAACGCGACCTTGCCTCGGGTCTGCAGCAGCGCACCCGAGTACAGCCGCGCGCCGAGCATCACGACGAGCGCCGCCGTGACCGCGAGCACGCCGAGCGACGCCAGCGCCTCCCACACGGCCGCCTCCCCGGCGAACATCCGCAGCGGCATCGCCACGGCGGCGGAGAACGGCACGAACGACAGCACCGTCATGACGGTCTCGTTGTCGGAGAAGAACATGACCGCGAAGTACGGTCCCATCACCAGCATCATGGCCAGGCCCATGGTGGCTCCGAGGTCCTCCTGCCTGCTCACGAGCGACCCCGTCACCGCCCACAGCGCGGACAGCAGCAGGAAGCCGAGGATCATGAACGGCACGAACCAGCCCAGGGCCGGGAGCACGACGGTCAACAGGTCGCTGTGTCCGCCCGCCTGCAACGCGAGCGGGGCCGCGACGGCGATCACCACGACCTGACCGAGCGTCAGCAGTGTGTGGCCGACGATCTTGCCCGCGAGCAGGGCCCGAACCGGGACCGTGGACACCAAGATTTCGACGACCCGGGTCTGCTTCTCCGTCACCGTGCTCTGGGCGATGGCCACCCCGCCCATCCCGAACATGAGGAACAGGACGGAGAGCACCAGCACCACGGCGCCCCGTTCCCCGCTCGACACGTCCGCCGTCTCCAACAAGTCCACCGGAGGCACCGTGCCCAGACCCGCGACGATCTCGGCGGGCGGGTCCGACAACGCCACGACCCTCACACCGGTCAGCGACTCGCCGGTCGAGTCGGGCACCACGGCGGCGTCGACCTCCTCCGAGCGGACCAGTTCCTCCGCCGCGGCGACGTCCTCGACCTCGACGACGTCGACGTCGAGCGGTTCGAGTGCGGCGTGCACGTCACTGGTGCCCACGACGGCCACACTGGACTGCCCGCCCCCGAACACCGACGGCAGCACCGACAGCGCGAACAGCGCCACGACGGTGACCCCGAGACCGATCCAGAAGCTCTTCAGTTGCAGGAAGGACTTCACCTCGCGTTCCGCGACGAGCCGGGTCGCCGCGACGAACGACGTCCCGCCCGCCGCGCTCCCCGGCGAGGGGTGCCCGGTCGTGGTGCTCATCAGATGGCCTCCTTGAAGATCTCTTCCAGCGAGGGCAGAACCGGCGTGAAGCTGCGCACGTCCCCCTTGGCCAGCGCCGCGCGCAACACGTCCTGGTCACTGGTTCCGTCGGCGAGCTCGAACACCGCGCGCGGACCGTCGAGGTCCACCACCCGCACCCCGGCGAGGTCGCGCAGCCATCCGGCGTCGGAGTCGACCACGAGTTCGTAGCGCTCCGAGGCGTAGCGGCGGCGCAGCTCCTCCCGGTCGCCGCTGGCGGCGATCGCCCCACCCGAGATGATCACCAGGTCGTCGCAGAGTTGTTCCACGATGGCGAGCTGGTGGCTGGAGAACAGCACCGGGACCCCACGCTTCGCCCGCTCCCGCAGCACACCCAGCACGACGCCGACGGCGATCGGGTCGAGTCCGGAGAACGGCTCGTCGAGGATCAGCAGTACCGGGTCGTGCACGAGCGCCGCCGCCACCTGGACGCGCTGCTGGTTGCCCAGCGACAGGTCCTCCAGCTTGTCGTTCGCGCGCGCCTCCAGGTCGAGCTGGGCGAGCAGTTCCTCGGTGTTGCGCCGCGCGGTGGCGCGATCGAGGCCGTGGAGCTGACCGAGCCACGCCACCTGCTCCGCGATCTTCATCTTCGGGTACAGGCCGCGTTCCTCCGGCATGTAGCCGAAGCGCTGTCGCAGCGCCGGAGTGACCGGTTCGCCGTTCCACGTCACCGAGCCACCGTGCGCGGCCAGGACTCCGAGGATGATGCGCATCGTGGTGGTCTTGCCCGCGCCGTTGGCTCCGAGGAAGCCCGTCATGCGGCCTGGACGCACCTCGAACGAGACGTCGTCGAGCACCTGATGCTCGCCGAAGCGGCGACTGATGCTGGTCACTGTCAACATGCCGATCAGTGAAACAAAAGGAGCGGGCGACGTCGTCAGGCCGCGGAACGATCATGCGTGTCCTCCGTGAGGAGGACGCCCGTCACCCGCCGCCGGGCGTGACGATGCCGTGCTCGTAGGCGTAGACGACCGCGTGGGTCCGGTCGCGCAGCCCGAGTTTCGACAGCACCCGCGACACGTGGGTCTTGACGGTGGTCTCCCCGAGGACCAGAGCCTCGGCGATCTCGGCGTTGCTCGCGCCCGTCGCCAGCAGGGACAGCACCTCGAACTCCCGATCGGTGAGTTCCGGAGGACGACGAGGCGCAACGGGCGCGGTGGACGCGGAGAACCGTGCGATCACCCGGCGCGTGACCTCCGGCGACAACAGCGCGTCACCGCGCGCGACGACCCGCACCGAGTCGATCAGGTGTTCCGGGGAGGCATTCTTCAGCAGAAAACCGCTCGCCCCCGCCTGCAACGCCTCGAACAGGTAGTCCTCGCGGTCGAACGTGGTGAGGATGATGACCTTCGTCGGATGCCGGGAACCGGAGGGACCGAGCAGCCGCCGCGTGGCCTCCAACCCGTCGACCCGCGGCATCTGCACGTCCATCAGCACGACGTCGGCCCGCGACCGCGTGGCCAGCTCCACCGCCTCCGCGCCGTCGCTCGCCTCGCCGACCACCTCGATGCCGTCGGCCGACGAGAGGATGACCCGGAACCCGGCCCGCACGAGCGCCTGGTCGTCCGCAAGGAGGACCCGCAGCGGTCGGCTCGCGTCGTGGGCCTCCCTGATGCCGTCGGTCATCGGTCGACGCTCCTTCCCACGCGACGTCAGTGCCCTCCGCCGCCTTCCGCCGCCCGCCGCCGGGTCGGTTCGGGGAAGGTGGCTCGCACACGGTACCCGCCGCTTCGTCTCGGCCCGACCTCCAGCTCACCGCCGTGCACGGCCACTCGTTCCCGCATGCCCACGAGACCGAGCCCGCTGCCCTGCGCGCGCCCGGGACCCGACGGGCCTCGTCCGTCGTCGGTGACCTCCACCTCCACACCCGTGTCGAGATACCGGAGCCGCACGTCCACCGACCGCGCCAGGGCGTGCTTGACGACGTTGGTCAGGGCCTCCTGCGTGACGCGGTAGATCGACAACGCGACACCCTCCGACACCGGGTACGGCTCCCCGTAGACGGCGAACGCCACGTCCAGCGTCTCGCTGCGCGTGCGCTCCACCAGGTCCGGCAGGTCGGTCAGGTCGGGCGAGGACTCGTGGGAGGCCGGTTCCTCCGGCGCGTCACCGGGCTCGGCGCGCAGCACCCCGAGCAGTCCGCGCAGTTCCTCGATCGCCGTCCGCGCGGTCTCCTCCACGGTGTCCAACGCGGTGCGCGCGAGCTCGCGGTCGGAGTCCAGCACCCGCCGGGCGGCACCGGCCTGGATGCCCATCACCGACACGTGATGCGCCACCACGTCGTGCAACTCGCGTGCGATGCGGAGCCGCTCGGCCACGATGGCGCCGCGGGTGTTCTCCTCCTGCGAGCGGCGCAACTGCTCCGCCCGGTGCGCCAGCTCCGCCTGCCGCCGCGCCGACAACCACGCGATCTCGCCGAAGAAGTAGGCGGACAGGAAGAACACGACGTTGAAGGCGAGGTTGTACAGCACCGTCGCGAGGACCGGGTTGAGCGGGCCGTTCGCGCCGGGGAAGTCGGGCGCGGGGCGTACCAGCAGTGCGACCAGGCCGACACCGAGCCATGCGAACATGGCCACGATCACGCCGACCCGGGTCCAGCGGGCCACCGTTCTGTTGCGGGCCCACGCACCGACGCTGTAGATCGCGATGAACAGGGCGACCGAGGGCACGAAGTTGTCCCCGACCTGCCGAGCCTGCACGACGATGAACAGCACGCCCACCGCCACGAGCGTGGCGATTGGATATCGCCGCCGCACCACCAGCGGAACGGTGACGGCCGCGCACAACAACAACTGTTCGAGCAACGACGGCGCGGTCCCGAACGCCAACATGCCCATGCTGTTGACCAGCACCACCGACAACACGGCACCGGCGATCACCGCCAGGGCCACCAGCACGTCGTGGCGTTGCTGTCGCCGGGTGGGCAGCGGGCGACGCCAGCGCTGCCAGTCGGGTTCGTCGGGGGCCGGGCTCGTCACGCGCGCCAACGTAGCAAGGGCCGTCTCGCGGGCGACGTCGCGCCCGAACGCCCGGTCAGGACGGTCGCGCGAAGGCCACCTCGGTGTAGTCGCCCCGCTCCCGCACGACCCGATGCCCGTACGCGGTGGGGCGGACGACCTCCAGGACGAGACAGAACTGCCCGTCGAGTCCGTGCCGCGACGTCAACGCGCGGTAGTGGTCCGCGAGATACCGGGCGGCCGCGCGGTTGGTGACCGCCGTCTGCCCGCACACGAGGAACGTCGGTCTCCCTCGCCGACCGGTGTCGACTTTGGCGAGCAACACGAACTCCGAGACACCCGGCTCCCTCGGGAACTCCTCGTCGCCGACCCGGAGCGTCAGTTTCTCGCCGACGTCCTCGTACCGCTCCATCGCAGCGCCGGGCACGAAGGTGGCCAGGTGCGCGCCCATGCGGGCGTTGCCGTCCGGCCCCCCGATGCAGAACTCGGTCGCGGTGTCGAACTCGGTGTCGAACGCGACGCCCTGGCCCTGCACCTTCAACGCCACGTCGGCACCGCACTCCCTGGCCAGGGTCGCGACCTCCACGATCGCCGCGACGTCGAGGCGATGCACGCTGTGCGTGGTCGGCGCGGACGCGTGCCTCGGCGCGACGATGACGCACTCGGCCCGGTCCGACAGCCCGAAGAACCGTCGACGCCGTTCCTCCCGCCGCCGTCGACGAAGCCGTTGGAACACCCACACGGCGGTGCCCGCGATGACGCTGGCGAGCAGGTTGATGGTGAGGTCGTCGATGCTGGACACCACCGGCACCCTTCTCGATCTCGGTGGCGATCACCCTAGTGGATCACCGAAGGACCTCACGCGCGCAACAGGCCGCCGAGCACCGCGACCAACAGTCCGGCGACCAGGCACCAGATCGCCGGAGTCACGTTGGCGTACTTGCGGCGGGCCACCACGCTGACGGCCCAGGTCTGCTCCGCCAGTGCGCGCGACAGCCGTTCCTCGTCCGCCAACAGCATTCGGTACTCCGCCACGTACTTCTCCTGGTCCGGGAACCGCCGCGCCACCGTGTCGAAGTGCAACAACTCGCCGTCCGAGCCCGCCGAGACACCCGGCGACAGCCGCGGGACGAACACCCGCAACGCCAGCACGATCGACACACACACGAACCCCAGCGACGTCAACAACAAGGCCACGTGCCACGGCGAGCGCGACCAGGCGTCGTGCGCGGGCAACGACGTGAGCACCACTCCGGCGAGCACACCGCACGCGGTCAACACGACACCTGCCTTCGTGTCGGCGACCTTGACCCAGTCGTTCGCGATCGTCAGTGTCTTCCAGCCGTCCTCGGAGTCGATCACGATGCGGAAGTCTTCCGCTCCACACCGCCGCTCGCCAACCGTCAGCCACCGAACCGGGCGCAGATTGCTCTGAACGAGCGTTATCGACGCGAAGTGCTCGCGCGAACACCCACTGTCCCGGTACGCCACAGTGTGTGCCTCGCCATCCCCAGCCTCTCCGCGGTTTCGCTGCGCTGCTCGGACCCGAGCGATGGAACGCCCTTCTCGACGCCGGGAGGCTACGCACCTTCCGGCGCGGAGCGATCCTCCTGCGGCAGGGAGACCCGGGCGGCTTCCTCCTCGCGGTGCACGGCGGCCGGGTCGCGGTCGTCGGCGGCGACGAGGACGGCGGCGAAGTGCTGCTCGCACTGAGAGGGACCGGGGACCTCGTCGGCGAGGTGGCGGTCGGCGGCGGCAACCGTAGCGCCACCGTGCGGGCGGTCGACCCCTGCACCGTCCACGTCATCGCCGCCACCGCGTTCCGCTCATTTCTGATTCGGCACGACGCCCACGGCGTCTTCACCGAGTACCTGGCGGCCAAGCTCTCCGAGACCGTTCCCTACTCGGTGCGGCAGACCCACCGGTCGCCACGCGCCCGCCTCTGCCGCCTGTTGTGGGACCTGTTGCAGCTCGACGAGGACGACGACCGCCGCATACCGCTGTCGCAGGAGATGCTCGCCCGCGCACTCGGTATGGCCCGCAGCACGGTCGCCGAACACGTCGCCGCGCTCCGCCGCGAGGGCGTGCTGTCCACGGCACCACGACTGACGGTCCTCGATCCCGAGCGTCTCGCGCGGCACGCGGAGGTCGAATCAGTCGTGTGACCCGGGACACAGTCGAACCGTCCGGCGGCGGACAGTGCACGCCGTCGATGTCCGCCACTCTCTGTCCCGTTCTCCCGTCGACCTTCGCGAAAGGACACTCGATGAACCGCAGTCACCACACCGAACCCGCGGACCTGCCCCCGTACCGGGCCCTGCTGGTCGTGGACATGCGTGGCTTCGGCAGCGTCCCGGGCCGCGACCACTCGACGCTGACCCACGCCATCCCGACGTTGCTGCACAACGCGTTCGCCCAGTGCCACCTGGGCTGGGTGTGGGAGCAGAAGCTGTTCGCCACGACGACCGGCGACGGCTACTGCCTCTGCGTGCCCAGCGGCTACACGCCATTCCTTCTGAACCCGCTGCTGCCCACGCTGCAGGAGGTCCTGAAGTTCCAGAACTCGTTGGCCGCGCACCCGATCCGGATGCGGGTGAGCGTCAACGTCGGCCCGTTGGAGGCCGCCGACGAGGACACCATCAGCCAGGGCAGCGGCGCGGCTCGCGTGGAGACCCACCGTCTGCTCGACTCCGATCCCGTCCGTCAGACGCTCGACGGCGCGGGGGACGCCACCTGTGTCGCGGCGATCGTGTCGGAGCGCGTCTTCGACGACGTCGTGGTGCCCGGCTACGCGGGCGAGGACCCCAGCCTCTACCGAGCCGTGGACGTCAGCACGAAGGAGTACCGGCGCGTGGCGTACCTGCGCGTGCCCGAGCCGTCCGGCGAGCTGCTCACGCGCGGCTTCCTCCCTCAGGACGGGACCGAGGAGAACACCGACACCGACGACCGGCAGGCTGCGACCACTCCGGGCCCGACAGCCAGCCACGTCGCCGGCCCGGTCGCGCAGTCGCACAGCCGAGTCACCACGGGAACGGACGTCTCCGGCAACGGCAACATCACCGGTGACGTCTCAGGCAATGTCACCGGCAACGTCTCGGGAAACGGCAACACGGTCACCACGGTGAAGGGCGACCAGCACAACGGACCGCGTTACACCGGCGACGGCCAGATCCACATCGGCGGCGGCAACACGGGCTCCATTCGCCAGAGCTGGGGGCGGCGTCGGCGATGACGACCAGCCACACCGGGGACGGTCAAATCCACATCGACGGCAACAACTCCGGTCTGATCCTCCAGCTCCTGGGCGAGCTGCCGCAGGATCTGCGCCGCTTGCTCCACACCTCGTCCGACGAACGACCGAACGCCACCGCGCTTCTGTCCGATGTAGACAAGGTATTCGTCCGTCCGCGCAATTTCGAGACCCTGCGCGGCAACTTGGCGGCCGAGGGCGTTCTCTTGCTCACCGGCGCGCCCGGCAGCGGTCGACGTACCACCGCGTTGAAGCTGTTGTCGCAGCCCGGCGATCCGGACCACACCTGCTGGGAACTCGACACCGATCGCGCCAAGGACGACGACGTCACACTCGACCTGCCGGACGACGTCGAGGGTGACGGGCTCCTGCTCGACCTGACCCCGCACGGGCCTCGTGACTGCGAACGGTGGCTCGCCGCCGTCCAGCGAGTCCGCGCGGACCTGCGAGAACGGCGCTGCCCACTGGTGGTTCTCGTGCCCTCCGCGTTCGCGAAACAGTCGGGCACGTGGTGGTCCGCACTCGTCAAGCGACTCGAACCACCCGCACCCCGCGCCGTGCTGGCTGCCCACCTTCGCGCCGTCGGCATCACGGTCGGGCAGCCCGAACTGGACAGCGTCCTTCGCCCGGTCGCCGATCGGGGCCTCGGCACACTCGCTCACCTGGCGACACTGATCGCCGACGAGCGCGAGGCCCAGCCGGAGGCAGGCTTGGGTGCGTGGGCGGCGAGAGCGCACACCGTCCTCGACGACCGCCCCGCGACGTTGACGCCGTGGCTCGGCAAGCACCCGGACACCTCCGCTCGCGCGTTGCTGCTGTCCGCGGCCATGCTGGAGGGCTGCTCGGCGGAGGCGGTGTGGACAGCGAGCGAGACGCTGCTCAGCCAACTCCAGTTCGCTCCTCCGCAAGCGCCGGTGTTGGAACGGCGAGGCGTCAGTGAGCAACTCGGCGACCTGGGGTTCGACGTCGAACGCGACGGCACGGTTCGGTTCCGCCGGGACCAGAGCTTCCACCATCGGCACGTCCGCGCGCACTTCTTCGCCGACCATCCCGATCTTCGGGAACCGCTGACCCGATGGGTCGGTCGACTCGGCCAGGACCGCACGCTGACGATCGCCGACCGGACCGTCCTCGCGCTGCGGTTCACCGAGCAGTGCCTCGACATCGACCGGCCCGAGTTGGTGACCGACGTGATCACCGAGTGGCTCGGGGGGAACGACTTCCCCACGCTGGTCGGGTGTGCACACGGCATGTTGCGCAGCGGCCTGTTGCACGACCGGCACGGCGGCCATTTCCGGCGGCAGATCAGGGAGTGGGCCAGCCAGCCTCCCCCCAACGTGTCGTCGACGTTCCTCACGATGCTCGGCGACGTGTGCGAGGACGTCATCGCACCCCGGTATCCCAGCCAGGCCATCGTGCGGTTGCACCACCTCGCCCGGCATTGGCGGCAGGACGTGTCCGGGCACGCCGAGACGATCCTCCGTCGCTCCGCACAGGACCGCCGCTTCCTGCGTCGACTGGTCCAGCGGTTCGACGAGGTGTTCGAGAAGCGAGTGCGCGAGACCGACGTCGTGCTGTTCGGCCGACTGCTCGAACCCGAGCTGTTCGACGTGGGCGAGCGCCGGGGACACCTGCTCACGGAGCGCACTGTGCAGGAACAGTTCACGCGGAGCTGGACCACCGTGCTGGAGCAGCCGAGACCGTGGTGGCAGAACGGTGTCGTCGCGTGGCTGAACGGCGCGCTCGACCTGCACCGCCGACGGCCGATCGTGCACGTCCTCGCCGCCGCGTGCGCCGGTGACATCACGCTGTCCAGCCAGCTCGAACAGGCTGCGACCCACTGGTGCGACACGATCGCCGACGACGACGCCCCCGACGCCGCCCGGGTGCTCGACCTCTTGCGGGCACGACTCGACTCCGCTCTCGGGCTGCACTTCCTCACGGCACAGAAAGGATTCCCGTCATGAACGCTCCCACCGGCCGGCTCGCCGTCGGCGTCGGTGCGGCGGTGTCCGTCCTCGTCGTCCTTCTCGGTCTGGTTCTGGACTGGGCGACGTGGGTGTGGTTGCCGCTCGCCGCCGTCCTCGGCCCCGTGGTGACCATCGTGCTGCGCTCGATGCTCGTCGAGCAGGCCGCGAGCGCACCGCCGCCGGCCACACCGGCGCCGCCGTCAGGCCCGCCGCCCGCGCCGGCCCCGCAACAGACCCGCGTCACCGAGCTGCCGGTCCCGACGAGTGTCGAGGACTACCAGTTCCGGTTCTCCGCCGTGGTGTCGTGGATGCGCGACCCCGCTGTGCCACCGATGAACATCGATCTGGGAACACTGGCCACGCGCACGATCCTGGAACGGGCCGTCGAGCGGGCGCGTCAGTACAGCCCGGAGAACCACGCCCTCGCCACGGTCGACCTCAACGCCCACCTCGGCGCGCGAGTGGCGATCGCGAACGGCCACTACGTCTGGGCGTCCGAGGTGACGCTGCAACTCTCGGAGTCCGACGCCCGGCGTCTCACCGAGATCGCCAAGCTCCGCAAGGACAAGGAGTTGTGGGAACTGCGGCGCTCCCACGAGCTGCTCGCCCGTGACTACGTCGGGCGTGAGGTGCTCAGCGATCCCGGTACGGCGGTGAAGTGGTGGTTCGGTCGTCACCTCGACGAGCCCGACGCACCGGAGAAGGCGGTCGGCGCGATCGCCGACCTCTGCAGGTTGACCTCTGCGGCTCACGCCGACGAGCCCCCCGAGTGGACCAACGGCGAGCAGGGGACGCCGACTCCCGTCCCGCCCACCGTGGCTGTCCCACCGCCCGTGCCCGTGTCGAGCCTCGACCCGCGCGACCAGTTCGACGTGGCCGTCGAGCGCCTCGCCGAGGACCTGGACCCGGCCGTGCGCGCCACACTGCGGCGACGGCTCGACGACGTCCTGCGGACCTACGGCAAGACGGGGACCGACGCCACGCCCGACACCGCGAGCGAGGCGATGGTGCCGGAGTCCCGCCCGGCCGACCCGAGCGTCGGCAACGGACTCGGCACACCGACCGACCACAACGGACACCACGAGGTGGTGGCCGACGCCCTGACCCCGCCCTCGGACGGGACGGCACGCCCCGCCGGGCAACTCCCGTTGCCGTCGTCGGAGGAACCGCCGTCACGCCAGGAATGACCCCGGCGTCGTGAGGACCGCTCGCGAAACCCGTGGCGGTCCTCACGGTGAACGTTCCGCACTGGTCCTGACCTGCGCCTCCAGCAGCGGTTACGCACGGTAGTTACAACGAACGTCGGTGTTCCAGAGAGTGAAGACATGCCACCGTCCACTCGACCCAGTTCGATGCTGCGCACAGAAGCGAGGTCGGGGACATGCGAAAGATCACCAGGCGCTTGTTCACAAGCGCACTCGCCGTTCTCGTCGTCGGCGTGGGCGTGCCCGCCGCCTCGGCGGACACACAGGCCGACGACTACTACGCCGGAACCGAAGGACTCACGGGCGAAGCTCTGAAGAGCGCTCTGCACGACATCATCAGTGACGCCAAGCAGCTGTCCTACAACGAGATCTGGGACGGCATCAAGGACGCCGACGAGGACCCGGCGAACCCGAACAACGTCATCCTCCTCTACAGCGGTGAGTCCCGCTCGAAGAGCTCCAACGGCGGCAACACCGGCCAGTGGAACCGCGAGCACGTCTGGGCGAAGTCCCACGGCGACTTCGGCACCTCCGGTCCCGGCGCCGATCTGCACCACCTGCGTCCCACCGACGTGCAGGTGAACAGCATCCGCGGCAACAAGGACTTCGACAACGGCGGCAGCCCCGTCTCCGGCGCGCCGGACAACTACACCGACAGCGACTCGTTCGAGCCGCGTGACGAGGTCAAGGGCGACGTCGCCCGCATGATCTTCTACATGGCCGTGCGCTACGAGGGCGACGACGGCTACCCCGACCTGGAGGTGAACAACCAGGTCAACAACGGCTCCGCGCCGTACCACGGCAAGCTGTCCGTGCTGCTGGAGTGGCACCAGTCCGACCCGGTGGACAGCTTCGAGCGCACCCGCAACAAGGTCATCTACAGCAACTGGCAGCACAACCGCAACCCGTTCATCGACCACCCGGAGTGGGTCGCCGAGATCTTCGGCTGAGCCTTTCCCCGGCGTGTCCGCGGCCTACGCACGGGTGTTCGCGTCGCAGGGCGCCAACACCCGTGCGGGAGGTGCGGACACGATGTCGCATCAGCGACGCAGCAGTGTCCGGGCGTGTTTCGGTCTCGGCGGCGCACCGGGCAGCAGCGCGATTCGGCGTCGGGCCGCCAGATCCTCCGCCCAGCCGAACGCGAGCACGGCCACCACGGTCAGGACCACGCCCAGCGCCAGATGTTCCGGCACCGAGTACTCGCTCGCCCATACCAGCACCGGGGCGGCGAGGAAGATCGCCACGTTGTGCCAGAGGTAGATGGTGACAGCGCGGGAGTTCACCACGGTGACGAACCGCCCCAACGCCGGAAGCCGGTCCAGCACCCGCAACGACGGGGACACGCGCAGCGCGACCAGCACGAACCCGGCACTCACCAACGCCTGCGCGAGCGGAATCTCGTTCAGGTCATAGGAGCCCCAGGCCGGATGGGTCGCCGCCCACCACAGCCCCGCCCCCATCGACACCACGGCGAGCGTGACCAGCACGGCGCGACGCATCCGGGCGAGCATGCCGTCGCGATGCGCGAAACCGAGGATCCAGCAGGCGCCGAACGTGCAGAAGTCGAGCACGCCCTGTCCCACGTCGCCCGCCTCGGCCAACGGTGACCCCAGCAGCGCGTCCGTCGTCACCACGGTGAGGGGCGCGAGGATCGTCAGCAGGGGCCGACGCCGGAACAGCCGCAGCAGCAGCGGGGTCAGCAGCACGAACCACAGGTACGCGCGGATGTACCAGAGGACGATGGCGGCGTCCCGGCCCAGGTCCCAGTCGCTGTGGGGCGGATCGAGGATCGGGAAGATCCACAGCACGAGTTCCGGCCAGTGCAGCGAGTCGCTCGCCCAGCTCTCCTCCGTCGCCGCGCTCCACCCGAACGCCAGCATCAGCGGCACCATGACCACCGCCAGGACCCACAACGGCGGCAGCAGCCGCACGATCCGGCTCGCGACGACGTCCACCGGCGGTTTCCGGTCGATCGAGCGGGCCATGAGCGAACCGCCGACGGCGAACATGACGCCCATCGCGGGGAACACCATGCTCAGCCACGGCCATCCGACCGTGTGGTACAGCATGACCCGTGCCAGCGCGGCGGCACGCAGGACGTCGAGCCACCGTTCCCGCACCGGACGCGGGGGCGGCGTGGGCCTGGCGATGGCGGCGGAATCGGCGGGACGTCGCGGCGCGGGCACCACGGCCACCTCGGGTTTCGGCACGGAGGTCCCCGCACGCCGCATGTGCTGCCACCTCACCCGCACGCCGGAGAACGCCGCGGCGAGCGACTGCAGGAGAACCACGTACATGAGCTGCCGGTACACGAGTTGCTGCGCGGGGAGCAGCCACAGCACGGTGCGGCGCTCGCCGTCCAGACCGAACGCGTACGCACCCACGGCCGCCTGGACCGCGGGCATGCCGCCCCATAGCAGGATCGTGGTCCACGGGTCGAGGAACAGCAGCCCGTACAGGAGGAAGACGTCCAGCAACGGCGCCACCGCGGGGAGCAGGATCTGGAACGTCACGACGTGGAGCAGCCCGAACCGGCCGACGCGTCCCGCCGCCCCGCGCTGGACCACGGCACGCCGGTGCTTCCACAGTGCCTGCATGGTGCCGAAGGTCCAGCGGTAGCGCTGTTGCCACAGTTGCCGGACGGTGGTCGGGGCCTCCGTCCACGTCACCGCCTTCTCCTGGAACACCGTTCGCCAGCCGGCTCTGCCGAGAGCGATCGTCAGGTCGGTGTCCTCCGCCAGCGTCTGCGCGCTCAGACCGCCCACCTGCAACAGCGCCGATCGCCGGAAGGCGCCACCCGCCCCGGGAACCGTGGGCATCGATCGCAGCACGTCGTGCACGCGACGGTCCACATTGAACCCGATGACGTACTCGATGTGTTGCAGCCTGGCCAGCAGCGTCTCGCGATTGGCGATCTTGACGTTGGCCGAGACCGCACCGACCTCCGGGTCGGCAAACGGTTGGACGAGTTCGTGGATGGTAGTCGGCTCGAACACGGTGTCGCCGTCGACCATGACGACGAGTTCGTGCGACGCCGCCGCGATGCCCGCGTTGAGGGCAGCCGCCTTGCCGCCGTTGGGCCGTCGCAACACCCGCACCTGCGGCAGCCCGAGTGCCTCCACGATGTCGGCGGTACCGTCGGTGGAGCCGTCGTCGACGACGATCACCTCGACGCGGTGGTTGCTCGCCACCGCCGACCGCACCGTCGCCTCGATCCCGGCGGCCTCGTTGTACGCGGGCACGATGACCGACACCGGATCGGTCACGGGCGGCCCCCAGGGTGGACGCGGTCTCCGCCGTCGAACGGCGTGCACGCGGGCGACGAAGACCAGCAGCACCAGCCGGGCGAGAGTCAGCCCGCACACCAGGAGCAACGCCCACTTGAGCACGTCCACGATTGCGACGGCTCCGTTCACCAGGAACAGCAGCCCGTGCCCCGTGACCTGGTCCACGGGCGGAGCCGGATTCGCCCGTTCCGCGCCGAGCACCTCGGTGATCGTGGTGAAGCGGTAGCCCTGTTCCTTCAGCCGCGGGATCAGCACGTCGAGCGCGGCGACGGTCTGCGACCGGTCACCGCCCGCGTCGTGGAGCAGCACCACTCCGCTCTGGCCGTCCGGAGGCGTCGCGTTGCGCACGATGGCGTCCACGCCGGGCCGCTGCCAATCCTGGCTGTCGATGTCGCTGAACACGCTGACGTAGCCGTGTTCCCCCGCCTGCCGCAGCACCTCGTACGCCAGATTGTCGACGGCCTCCACCGTGGACGAGTACGGCGGGCGGAACAACGTCGTGGTGACCCCTGCCGCTCCGGCCAGCACCAGTTGGGTCTGGTCCAGCTCGCGTTCCACCCGCCACGGGGTGACGTGTGCGAGTTCGGGATGGGTGAACGTGTGCACCCCGAGCTCGGACCCCGACTCGTGGATCTGGCGCACGAGTTCGGGATACCGGGCCGCCATCGACCCGACCACGAAGAACGTGGCGGGCACGTCGTGCCGTTCGAGGACCTCCAGCACTCGCGGTGTCCACACCGGATCGGGACCGTCGTCGAAGGTCAGGGCGACCGTGCGGGGCGGCATGACCGTCGACTGCGCGGAATCACCGTCGACGTGGACGAGCGGGCCGCCCTCGAGGATCTCCGGTGGTACCTCGGACTGGCTGACGAGATCCCGTTCCGGGTGCGCGTCGTTGCCGACCTCCGCCATCGTCCACCCGGCGACCAGCAACACGAACACGAACAGCAACCCGACGACGCAGGCCACGATCCAGGACCCGCGTACACGCACCCGCATCGGAACTCCTTACGACTCGATCGTGTGCGACAGAGCCGTCCAGCTCTCGTCGACGATGGCGAACCACTCGTCCACCGAGAAGTCGACCAGCGAGGTGGGTTCGTCGTCGGCGCTCTCGGGCTCCGACTCGTCGACGACGTCCTCCGGTCGAGCGGCCTCGTCGATGCCACCGGGCTCGTCGGCCTCGTCGGTGTCGCTCGGCTCGGCGGGTTCGGACACCTCGTCGGACTCGGTCGGTTCGGTGACCTCGGCCGACTCGGACGTCTCGGCGACCTGGCCGGAGTCGGTCTCGGCAGGCTCGGTCGCCGCCGTGTCGTCCGACTCGGTCGGCTCCGCCTCGGGTGCGGTGTTCACCTGCTCATCGCCGTCGGAGTACGTGTCGTCGTCCTCGTACTGGTGGTGGTGATCGGCGTCGGACGTCTCGCTCGTCGCCTCGACGTCCGAAGGAGGTTCGTCGTCGACCAGCTCGTCGTCGGCGTCCTCACCCACGCGACCCAGACCCGTCGGGACTGCCTCGGTCTCCGCCGTCTCGCGGAACAGTTCGAAAGCCGGCTCCTCGGCTGTGTCGGTGGTGGTGTCGAGCGTCGCCGGTGATGCGGTGTCCCGCGACCGCGTCACGTCGAACGGCTCGTCTTCCGCCGACCGCGAGCCCTTCTCGACCGAGCCGCCGCCGTGGAGGTACGCCACGGGCGCCGACGGGGGCAACGCGGGCGTGACGGCCAGCGTGTCACCGAGCAGACCCGGTGAGGCGTCACGGACGGGCAGGGCGATCGTCGAGGGAGCGTTCGAAGGCCCCTCCGTGAAGATCAGTCCGCAGGCGGCCAGTGCCATCACTCCGCTGCTCGCCGTCACGCCCGCTGTGAGGCGCAGCCACATCCGTCGACGTCCACGCGGGTCGAGGAAGATGGGATCGTCGGGGCCGGTCGAGTGATGTCCGACCGGGATGGACTCGGTCACGATTCGTCTCCTCCTGCTTGGTGGTGGTGTGATCGCGGGTCCTGCACCAGCGACCGGGTGAAGGCGTAGGAGTGTTGCGCCAGCCCGCTGCATCGGGCCGAGGGAGTGGTCCGTCCGGGACAGGAGCCGTTGTCCCGGGCCAGCGACCAGAACCCGAGGAAGCCCAACGACCGGCTCGCCGCCAGCTCCCTCAGTGCTCGCGCGTCGGCGAGGGTGGTGACGGAGCCGGTGTCGTTGCGCCCGGCCATGTAGGTGAGACCCAGCCGGGCGTAGGCGTCGGCGAGCGCCCGCGAGCCGTTCCACGACGGCACGCACCGATCGCCGTCGGAGAGCAGGAACGACAGGACGAACCGAGTGATGCCCGTGGACGTCGCGACCGTCGTCAGATCCGGGAGGTCGGTTCCGACGTAGACGTACGGGGCGGTGACGAGCTTCCGCGCGGGCTCGGGGGCGCACGAGCCGACCAACAGGACCGAGAGCAGGACCCAGGTGGTACCGATGAGGCTCGGGGTCCGGGTCCCGTGATCGACGGCCGAGAAGGCAGGAGGGGTGGAGCCGAGCGGTGTTCGGCCGACCACGGACACCACGCCTTTCCTCCCTGACGGCCGCGCTGACCACGCCGGCCGGTGTCGCGTACCACCCGCAGGCGTCGGTCACGACCCGCGCCGCGATCACGGCGATCAGAGAGTCCGGAGTGGACGTCGACGATGTTTCGGAGCGAGCGCGGTGAATGCCGACACCTGCGCGAACACAGTTAATTACGGTCGGCTCAGAAGGAAAGTGAACGCCCTGTCCGAGCGAAGCACCCGATTGCTATGTCTATTGTGGACTCAGCGAGCAGGCGTTTCCCGGTTTCGGACAAGCCGAAACCACCCTGCCCGGTGGACAGGGTGGCCCCGGTCGCGGATCGAGTGATCCGCCTCGATTGGTCAGCGCGCGGAGTCGCTCCGCGATTCCGAAGTCCCCAACAGGGCTCCGAGAGCGATCATGCCGATCCCCAAGCCGAGATGGAGCCAGTCGTCCGCCCGGTTGAGGGGGACGAAGTTGGCAGCGGAGTCGCTGCCGACCACCAGCCCGTAGATCCACAGAGCCAGGTAGATCACCCCGCCGCCGATGAGGAACGCGCGGGCGGCACCGGCCGTGCGCATGGCCGCGAGGCCGACGATCCCGAACAGCAGGTGCACGATGTTGTGCAGGATGGACACCTGGAACACGCCGAACAACATCGCCTGCGATTCGTGACCGGCGAACTGCATGGTGCTGTAGTCGGTCGTCACCCCCGGAATGAAACCCAGGATGCCGACCAGCAGGAACACCGCACCGACCACACCAGCAGCCGTCTGCAGCGCCGGACGAGGCCGCGCGCCTGCCGCGGCGCGCCACGGGTGTGCGGACGAGTAACTCATCGTTCCTCCCTCCTCGGGTACTGGTGAATTCCCCCTTACGTGGGTTTCACACCTGATTGGCCGCACCATTCAGAGCACGGAACACGATCGGAGTCACCCATCCGGGTCCGCACACCCGTCCAGGCATCACCCACACGGGCCATCTCACGGCTTGAGCAGCACCTTCGTGTAGCCCTCCTCGCGCCGGTCGAAGCGCGCGTAGGCGTCGGCGGCCTCGGACAGCGGCCGGCGCTGCGACACGACGAAACTCGGCTCCGCGCGGCCCTCGATGATGAGATCCCGTAGCTGCCGGTTGTAGGCCTTGACGTTCGCCTGGCCGGACCCCATCCGTAGGCCCTTCTCGAAGAACCGGCCGATGTTGATGAGCAACCTCCCGTTGCGTGCGTCGTCGGTCGGCCCTCCCGGGTCCTTCGGAAGGTAGAGCCCCACGACTCCCAGCGACCCCGTCGGCCGCACGGTGTCGATCAGGTCGTTGAGCACGACCGCGGGCTGTTCCTCTCCCTCGGGCACCGTGGCCTGGTAGCCGACCGCGTCGATCCCGCGGTCCACGCCGCCGTCGGTCTGGTCGACGATCTGTTCCGGAGCGCTGCCCTTGGTGAAGTCGATCGGGATGGCGCCGATCTCCTCGGCCACGCGCAGCCGGTTGGCGACCCGGTCGACGACGAACACCTTCGCCGCACCTCGCAGGATCGCGGAGTACGCCGCCATGAGCCCGACCGGCCCGGCACCGTACACGGCGACGGTGTCACCAGGCGACACCCCGGCGAGCTGGGTCGCGTGGTAGCCGGTGGGGAAGATGTCGGCCAACAGGGCGAAGTCGTCCTCGTGCTCCTCGCCGCGGGGAAGCTGCAGACAGTTGAAGTCGGCGAAGGGAACCCGCAGGTACTCGGCCTGACCTCCCAGGTACGGGCCCATGCCCACGTAGCCGTACGCGCCTCCGGCGAACCCCGGGTTCACGGTGAGGCAGAAGCCGGTCTTGCCGTCGAGGCAGTTCCGGCAGAACCCGCACGCGATGTTGAACGGCAGGACCACGCGGTCGCCCTTCTTGACGGACGCGACGCCCGAGCCGACCTCCTCGACCACACCCATGTTCTCGTGTCCGAACACGATGCCCGGCTCGGCCATGGTGCGCCCCTCGTACATGTGCAGGTCGGAGCCGCAGATCGCCGTCGAGGTGACCCGAATCACGACGTCGGTCGGCTGCTCGATCCTGGGGTCCTCCACCTCTTCGACCTGGACTTCGTTCGGTCCCCGGTACACCACAGCCTTCATGTCGTCCCTCCCTTGTCGAAAGCCGTCGATGTTCGGCTACCCCCGTGACAAGCACCCATTCAGGCGACGCGCGGGGAATGCGATGAGCCGCTCGCCCACGTCAGGGCGACCCGACGACTTGATCGCTTTCTTTTCCGAAGCGATCACTTGTTGTTCGAAAGTGACGCCGGTTACAGTGGCACTCGCCAGCTCGACGAGGAGGGGCGACATGAGCCGGGTCCGGGTTCTCGTGGGCACACGCAAGGGTGCATTCGTCCTGACCGCCGACGGACGCCGCGATCAATGGCAGGTAGACGGCCCGTACTTCGCGGGTTGGGAGACGTACCACGTCACCGGGTCACCCGCAGCTCCCGACCGGATCTACGCCTCGGCCTCGCTCGGCTGGTTCGGCCAGCAGGTGCACCGGTCCGACGACGGTGGACGGACCTGGGAACCGGTGGGCAACGAGTTCTCCTACGTCGGCGAACCGGGCACCCACCAGTGGTACGACGGCAGTCAACGACCGTGGGAGTTCACGCGCGTGTGGCACGTCGAGCCGTCCGCCACGGACCCCGACCGCGTCTACGCGGGAGTCGAGGACGCCGCCCTGTTCCGCAGCGACGACGGCGGACGCACTTGGCAGGAGCTGCCCGGCCTGCGCACCCACGAGTCGGGGCCGTCCTGGCAACCCGGCGCGGGCGGCATGTGCCTGCACACGATCCTGCTCGACCCCCGCGACGAACAGCGGATGCGGGTGGCCATCTCGGCGGCGGGCGTGTTCGCCAGCGACGACGGCGGCACCACCTGGACCCCCGCCAACAAGGGACTCGTCAGCGACGGCATCCCGGACCCCGACGCCGACGTGGGCCACTGCGTGCACAACCTGGCTCGCCACCCCGACCGCCCCGACACGCTGTTCATGCAGAAGCACTGGCACGTGATGCGCTCGGACGACGACGGCGCCAGTTGGTACAAGATCTCCGGCGACCTGCCCACCGACTTCGGTTTCCCCATCGACGTGCACGCCCACGAGCCGGACACCGTGTACGTCGTGCCCATCACGAGCGACTCCCTGCACGTCCCGCCCGACGGCCGACTCCGCGTCTATCGCAGCCGCAGCGGCGGACACGAGTGGGAGCCGCTGACCGACGGCCTGCCGCAGGAACACTGCTACGTCGACGTGCTTCGCGACGCCATGGCCGTCGACTCCCTCGACGAGTGCGGCGTCTACGTCGGTACCACCGGAGGTCAGGTGTACGTCTCCCCCGACGCCGGCGACCACTGGAGCCCGATCGTGCGCGACCTGCCGCCGGTGCTGTCCGTGGAGGTGCAGACGCTGCCATGATCCGCGTGACGCTCCCGCCGCACCTGCGCACCCTCGCCCAGGTCCAGGGCGAGGTGCGACTCGACGTGCCCGGTCCGGTCACGCTGGGAGCCGTCCTCGACTGCTTGGAGCAGACCTACCCGGTGCTGCGCGGCACCATCCGTGAGCACGGCACCCGGAAGCGGCGCGCGTTCGTGCGGTTCTTCGCCTGCGAGGAGGACCTGTCACACGCCGCGCCCGAGACCCCGCTGCCCGAGGCCGTCGTCGGCGGGGTCGAACCGCTGCTCGTCGTCGGTGCGATGGCAGGCGGCTGAGGTCACCCCTCAGTCGACGAAGACGGGCAGCTTCTCCACGCCGTAGACGATCGAGGTCTTGCGGAACTCCAGCTCCTCGACGGGCACCGCCAGCCGCAGCGACGGGAATCGCCGCACCAGCGCGGGGTAGGCGGCCCGCAGCTCCATCCGGGCCAGCTCCGCTCCGACACACCGGTGCACGCCGTAGCCGAAGGCCAGGTGCGACGTCGGGGACCGGGTCCCGTCGAAGATCTCCAGGCTCGTGCCCAACGCCTCGTCACGGTTGGCGCCGCTCAGCGACACCACGACCATGTCTCCCTGGCCGATGGTCTTGCCGCCGATCTCGATCTCCTCGCGCGCGAAGCGCGGGAAGGCCACCTGCACGACCGTGAGGTACCGCAGCAGCTCCTCGACGAAGCCGTGCACGACCTCGTCGTCGTCGTGAACGCGCTTGAACGTGTCCTTGTCCTGCAGCAACACCAACGCGCCCAGCGACAGCATGCTCGCGGTGGTCTCGAAGCCACCCGTCAGCACACCGTCGGCCAGCCCGGCGAGTTCCCGGTCCTCGACCTCGTCGCCGTGCTCCCTGATGATCATGCCCAGCAGCCCGTCGCCGGGGTTCTCCCGCTCCTTGCGGACGACCCCCAACAGGTACTCCAACGACTCGGAGATCGCGCCGAGCGACGCCCCCGCCCCACCGAAGAGGTCGAACCGCTGCACGGCGAGGTGCTGGAACTCCTCCCGGTCCTCGTACGGCACGCCCAGGAGTTCACAGATCACCAGCGACGGGATCGGGAGTGCGAACTCCTCGACCAGGTCGACCGGTCCCTCGGCCGCCGCCATGGCGTCGAGCCGCTCGTTCACGATCCGCTCGATGCCGGGCTTGAGCCGCGCCAACCGACGCATGGTGAACTCGGGCGTCAGCAACCGACGCAGCCGGGTGTGCACGGGCGGGTCCGCGAACCCGAGACCGCCCGGGTTGTCGTCCTCCGCCGCGCTCGTCTTCCCGACGAGGTTGGTGAAGTCGTTGCTAAAGGTCTTGGCGTCGCCGAGCACGGCCTTCGCCTCGTCGTGCCCGGTCACCAACCACAGGTTGAGACCGAACGGAACGGGCAGCTTGCTGACCGGCTCCTCGGCACGCTTCTGCGCCAGCTCGGGCACAGGGTCCAGACCGTTACGCCGCAACGGCATCAGCACGCCGTCCGGCAACAAGCTGATCTTCGAGAGATCAAGCCCCTTCTTCTGCACACGCGCGAAATAACGACGCGTGAACCACGACACGACTCGCGACCGGAGATTCCCCACGGAGCGACACATTATCAACCGACCGGCGGTTGACGGCGCCATACAGGCGAAAAGTCTTCGCCTCCGCAGGCGCCGTCACCGCTGGTCGTCCGCACCACCGCACGGAACCGGCGGGTGTCAGGCCGCGCCGGGCACGTGCACCTGGATGTCGGCCAGCAACTTCGGCACGAGCTCGTCCAGCTCCATCCGGCGCTCGACGTTCACGAACTGCGCCGGTGTGGTCTTCGTCGCCACCCGCGGCGGCGCCAGCAGGCTGCAACAGTCCTCGTCCGGCAGCTTGGAGATCTCGGCCGTGCCGATCCGCCTGGCCTCGGCGATGATCTCCTCCTTGTCGAACGCCACGAGCGGACGCAGCAACGGCAGCTCCGCCGCCTGCTCCACCGTCGCCATGTTCGCCAACGTCTGGCTCGCAACCTGTCCCAGGCTGTCGCCTGTCACCAGGGCCTGCGCCCCGAGGTCCCGCGCGAGCGCCGCCGCCGTCCGCACCATCAGCCTGCGCTGTGCGACGATCTGCAGGTTGCCCGCCCCGGCCGTGGCCAGCGCACGTTGCGCGTTGCCGATCGGGATCACGTACAGCCGGGAGTCACCCTGGAACCGGTCGAGCTGCCGCACGAGCGCGTACGCCTTGTAGGTCGACGACGGACCCGTGAGCGGAGCGCCCGTGAAGTGCACGAAGTCGCACCGCAAGCCGCGCCGCATCGCGCGGTATGCCGCCACCGGCGAGTCGAACCCACCCGAGAGCATCACGAGCGCCCGACCACTCGCCCCGACCGGCAGACCGCCCTGCCCTCGCAGCTTGTCGAGGGCGACGAACACCTCACGCTGGTCGACCTCGACGGTGATCTCCACCTCGGGATTGCTGAGGTCGACGGGCCAGCCCCGCGCCTCGACGACCTTGCTGCCCAGATGGGCGGCGAGCTGCTCCGACTTCATCGGGAACGTCTTGTCCCGACGGTGGGCACGCACCGCGAACCGACGCTTGGCCGTCTCCTCCTCAGGGCTGCCGAAGCGTTCGGTGAGCGCCTGCAACACCGTCTCGACGGTGTCGTCGACGGTGCGAGCCGTGCGCAGCGCGGGCCGCACGACGCTCACACCGATGACCTTCTGCGCACACTCGACCAGCTCTTCCACCGGTGCCCCGGACAGCACGACCACGCCCGGTCGCTGAGAGATCCGGACCGGAGCCGACGCGCCCGCCACCGCGTGCCGAAGGGACTCGCGGAGGTACTCCTCGAACTTGCCCCGGTTCCGCCCCTTGAGCATGAGTTCGCCGTACTTCAACAGCACGCACGGCCGAGCCATCCGCACACCTCCTCGTCCCCGCTCGAAAAATCACCGTGACGATACCGGCCGCTACCTCGCCGGTGTCGTCACGGTCGGTCCCACGACCCGCCGGACGGGCAGCTCCGCCCGCGCAGCCCGGGAGTGCGGGGCCGCCGCGTGCGCCCCGGCGCGCAGCACCGCCGCGGGACCGTGCTCCGCCGCCACGGACCGCGGCACCTCCGACACGGTTTCCGCCGACGGCGACTCGCCGGGAACACGGCTCGTCGGCAGGAGCGCGACCCGCGGAGCCGTGCGATCGGCAGCGACCTCGTCGGGCAGCGGCTCGACGAGCGGCAGCGCGCCCGCCAGCGCCTCCCGGGCCGTCCGCAACTCCGCCGCGGCCTTGCGCCGCGCCTGCTCCAACGCCTCGGCCCGCGCGGTCGCCTCCGCGACGATGCGCTCCGCCCGCGCGGTGGCCTCGCTCACCACCCGCTCGGCCTCGGCCTTCGCCCGTGCCTCGCGTTGCGCGAGCGCCCGGTTCATCTCCTCGCGACGCGCGGCCAGGTTCTTCGCGAAGTCCTGTTCGAGTTCCTGCCTGCGCCGCAGGGCACGCTCGTCGGCCTCCCGACGCTCGCGGTCGGCCTTCTCCGCCTCCGCCGCCGCGTCGGCCTTGAGCTGCCGGACCAGTTCGCGGTGCTGCGCCTCCAGCTCGACCCGACGTGCCTGGAGTTCCTCTTCCCGCTTGTCGAGCTCCGCCCTTCGGCGTTCCGCCTCGGCGTTGGCGTCGTTCAGGATGTCGCTCGCCTCGCGCTGGGCGAGATCGACCATGTGCCACAACCGCTCGGAAAGCCCGTCGGTCTCCACGGGTGTACGACACACGCGGTCCAGCCGCTGTCGCAGTTTCTCGTTCTCGGCACGCAACGCTGCGAGTTCTCTCGACTGTGAGCGAACGTAATCCGCCGCGGCTTCCCGGTCCGCATCGGCCGCGCGAAGAGCCTCCAGCAGACCGCGCACATAATTTCTGACTTCGTCCCGGTCATATCCGCGCCACGTCACACGGAATTCACCTGGCTGTTGCGACCGACCGCCAAGGTCTCGTCCACTCGTCATACCCACCTCGCCCAGCATCAGTGCGAATGGCCCAACCCTAGACGCGTTGCTCCTTCAAGAGTAGTAAGGGTTTCGAGCGAGGTGCCCGCGGGCTCAACCGCCGACGAGAATTACAGTGAACACAATGGACGCTGCCGCCGAGGCCGCCGTCCGGACGTGGTTCCAGCGCGTCCACTCCCCCACGTAACGCGCCCATACCTGCGCCGCTTCCGAGCCATCCGAAGCATTGTCGAGTGCCCAATTTCTGGGAAGGTGGGCGATTCTGGTGATTCCCACCGTCCCGACATGGAGAGCCGCCCCGGCGATGGACAGCGCCAGGATTCTTTGTTTCCGAGCAACGAGAGCATCGCGGGTACCGGCGCGAGCAACGCCGTGCCGACCAACAACGACAGGAAGGGCGGACACACCCCGCCCGCCAACGTCTCACCGACCGCCCGAATCCCTCAGACGCCCGTGACGGCGGCGTGGGTCCGCGGCGCCCGCAGGCCCAGTCGATCCACCAGCTCCCGGGTCGCCTTCGACCGGTTGAACGTGTAGAAGTGCAGCTCGGGCACGCCCTCGGCGAGCAACTGCTCGCAGAGTTCCGTGATGACGTCCAGCCCTTCGGCTCGGAACGCCTTCGGATCGTCGCTGAGCGGTTCGAGCCGATCGACCAACCACCTCGGCGGCGTCGCCCCCGACAGCTCGATGGTCTTGCGCCAGGTCCGAGGGGTCGTCAACGGCATGATGCCGGGCAGCATGAGCGCGTCGCTCCCGGCGGCGGCGACCCGGTCGCGCAACCGGAGGAAGTCGTCGGCCTCGAAGAACAACTGCGCGATGGCGAAGTCCGCTCCCGCGTCGAGCTTGCGCACCAGGTAGTGGGTGTCGGTCTCCAGATCCGTCGAACGCGGATGCCCGTAGGGGAACGCCGACACCCCGACGCAGAAGTCACCGAGCTCGCGCACCAGCCGCACGAGCTCCTCCGCGTAGGTCAACCCCTGGGGATGCGGCACCCACTCTCCCATCGGGTCGCCCGGGGGATCGCCACGCAGGGCGAGGACGTTGCGCACGCCCACTGCGGCGAAGTGGCCGATCACGTGACGCAACTCGGCCACGGAGTGATCGACGGCCGTGAGGTGCGCCATCGGCACGAGAGTGGTGTCGGTGGCGACCCTGGCGATGTTGCGGATGGTGCCCTCGCGGCTGGTTCCCCCCGCGCCGTACGTGATCGACACGTAGGCGGGGTCGAGTGGCTCCAGCTCGCGGATCGACCGCCACAGAACCGCTTCGTCCGCCTCGTCGCGGGGTGGGAAGAACTCCACCGAGAACGTCGGGCGCCGTCCGGTCGTCAGTCGGTCGACTACCGTCCGCACGATCATCTCCCTTCGGGGCGCCGGGACCACCGGCGGTGCGAGTGCGCCGGTGGTCCCGGGTACAGCACCGTCAGTAGCGGTAGTGGTCGGGCTTGTACGGCCCGTCCACGTCGACACCGATGTAGTCGGCCTGCTCCTTGGTCAGCTTGGTGAGCTTGACGCCCAGAGCGTCCAGGTGCAGGCGGGCGACCTTCTCGTCGAGCTTCTTCGGCAGGACGTAGACCTGCTTGTCGTACTCGCCGGGCTTCGTGAACAGCTCGATCTGCGCCATCACCTGGTTGGTGAAGCTGTTCGACATGACGAAGCTCGGGTGTCCGGTCGCGTTGCCGAGGTTCAGCAGCCTGCCCTTGCTGAGCAGGATGATCGAGTGTCCGTCCGGGAAGACGTACTCGTCGACCTGCGGCTTGATCTCGACGCTCTTGATGCCGGGGATCTTCTCCAGGCCCGCGACGTCGATCTCGTTGTCGAAGTGACCGATGTTGCCGACGATCGCCTGGTGCTTCATCCGCGACATGTGCTCGGCCGTGATGATGTTGAAGTTGCCGGTGGTGGTCACGAAGATGTCGGCGGTCTCGACGACGTCCTCCAGCAGCGACACCTGGTAGCCGTCCATCGCGGCCTGCAACGCGCAGATCGGGTCGATCTCGGTGACGATCACGCGCGCGCCCTGGCCGCGCAGCGACTCGGCGCAGCCCTTGCCCACGTCGCCGTACCCGCACACCACGGCGACCTTGCCGCCGATGAGCGTGTCGGTGGCGCGGTTGATGCCGTCGATCAGCGAGTGCCGGCAGCCGTACTTGTTGTCGAACTTCGACTTGGTCACCGAGTCGTTGACGTTGATCGCGGGGAACAGCAGGTCACCGCCCCGCGCGAACTCGTACAGGCGGTGCACGCCGGTGGTGGTCTCCTCGGTGACACCCCGGATGTTCTTCGCGATCCGGGTGAACCGGCCGGAGTCCTCGGCGAGGCTGCGACGCAGGGTCTCCAGCACGACGCGGTACTCGTGGCTGTCGTCCTCCGAGGGCTCGGGCACCGCACCGGCCGCCTCGAACTCGACCCCCTTGTGGACGAGCAGGGTGGCGTCCCCACCGTCGTCGAGGATCATGTTGGGGCCGTCCTCACCGAAGCGGAACAACTGGTCGGTGCACCACCAGTAGTCCTCCAGCGTCTCGCCCTTCCAGGCGAACACCGGCACGCCCTGCGGAGCGTCCGGCGTGCCGTTCTTGCCCACCACCACGGCGGCCGCGGCCTCGTCCTGCGTGGAGAAGATGTTGCACGACACCCAGCGCACCTCGGCGCCCAGCTCCACGAGCGTCTCGATGAGAACCGCCGTCTGCACGGTCATGTGCAGCGAACCGGCGATCTTCGCGCCCTTCAGCGGCTTCTGGTCCGCGTACTCCTTGCGAGTCGCCATCAGGCCGGGCATCTCGTGCTCCGCCAACCGGATCTGGTGCCTGCCCGCCTCGGCCAACGACAGATCGGCGACGGCGAACTCGAGGCCGTTCACCTTCTGCAACTTCGCGCTCATGTTGTCCTTTCTTCGTGTGGGAGTGAGCCCACGTGTCAGGTGTTGAAGTACTTGGCCTCGGGGTGGTGGGCCACGATCGCGTCCGTCGACTGCTCCGGGTGGAGCTGGAACTCCTCGGACAGGGTGACGCCGATGCGCTCGGCGTCCAACAACTCCACGATCTTCGCGCGGTCCTCGAGGTCGGGACAAGCACCGTAGCCGAACGAGAACCGCGCCCCTCGGTAGCCGAGCTTGAAGAACTGCTCGACGTCCTCGGGGTCCTCGGCGGCCACCGGGGTTCCCGACGCGAAGCGCAGTTCCTGCCGGATCCGGCGGTGCCAGTACTCGGCCAACGCCTCGGTGAGCTGCACGCCCAGACCGTGGATCTCCAGGTAGTCCCGGTAGGCGTTGCGGGCGAACAGCTCGTTCGCGTAGTCCGCGATCGGCTGTCCCATGGTGACGAGCTGCACGGGCAGCACGTCCACCTGACCGGTCTGGTCGACCTTCCGCCGCGAACGGAAGAAGTCGGCGAGACACAGCCTGCGGTCCCGACGCTGGCGCGGGAAGGTGAACCGCAGCCGTTCGAGCGCGTCGGGTTCGTCCTTCTCCAGCACCACGAGGTCGTTGCCGTCGGAGTAGCAGGGGAAGTAGCCGTACACGAGTGCAGCGTGCGCGAGGATGCCGCGCGTGGAGAGTTCGTCGATCCAGGCGCGCAGCCGGGGTCGTCCCTCGGACTCCACGAGTTCCTCGTACGACGGGCCCTCGCCCTTGCGGGCGCCCCGCAGCCCCCACTGTCCGAAGAACGTCGCGCGTTCGTCCAACAGCGCCAGGTAGTCGGCCACGGCGACGCCCTTGACGACCTTCGAACCCCAGAACGGCGGCGTCGGCACGGGCACGTCGGGGTCGACGTCGGAGCGCGTGGTGTCGGTGAGGCTGGGTTCCGGTCCCTGCTCGGCCCGCCGCCTCTCGGCGATACGCAAGGAGCGCTCGCGCCGGGCCTTGCGCTCGGCCCGCTTCGCCCGCTCCGCCTCGTCCTCCTCGGTGACCTCGCCGCGCTTGGCCGCCATCACGTGGTCCATGAGCTTCAGGCCCTCGAACGCGTCCTTGGCGTAGTGGACCTCGCCCTCGTAGACCTCGTCGAGATCGTTCTCGACGTACGTGCGGGTCAACGCCGCCCCACCGAGGAGAACCGGGTACCTGGCGGCGACCCCGCGGGCGTTCATCTCCTGCAGGTTGTCCTTCATGATCACCGTGGACTTCACCAGCAGGCCCGACATGCCGATGGCGTCGACGCGGTGCTCCTCCGCCGCTTCCAGGATCGCGTTGATCGGCTGCTTGATGCCGAGGTTCACGACGTCGTAGCCGTTGTTCGACACGATGATGTCGACCAGGTTCTTGCCGATGTCGTGGACGTCGCCCTTGACGGTGGCCAGCAGCAACTTGCCCTTGCCGTCGCTGTCGGTCTTCTCCATGTGCGGTTCGAGGTACGCGACCGCGGTCTTCATGACCTCGGCCGACTGCAGCACGAACGGCAGTTGCATCTGCCCCGAGCCGAACAGGTCGCCGACGACCTTCATCCCGGCGAGCAGATTCTCGTTGATGATGTCGATCGGCTTCTTCTGCTGCATCGCCGCGTCGAGGTCGGCCTCCAGGCCGGTCGACTCGCCCTCGACGATGCGCTTCTCCAGCCGCTCGAACAACGGCAGCTTCGCCAGTTCCTCGGCACGGGACTCGCGAGTCGAGGACGCGGTCTTGCCCTCGAACAACGCCATGAGGCGCTGCAGTGGGTCGTAGTCCTCACGCCGCCGGTCGTAGACGAGGTCGAGCGCCACCTGCCGTGCCTCGTCGTCGATCTTGTTCATCGGAACGATCTTCGACGAGTTGAGGATCGCCGAGTCCAGTCCCGCCTGCCGGCACTCGTGCAGGAACACCGAGTTCAGCACCTGCCGCGCGGCCGGGTTGAGACCGAACGACACGTTGGACAGCCCCAACGTCGTGAGGACGTCCGGGTGCCGCTCCTTGAGCCGACGGATCGCCTCGATCGTCTCCAGTGCGTCCCTGCGGACCTCCTCCTGACCGGTCGTGATCGGGAAGACCAGGCAGTCGACGATGATCGACGACAGCGGCAGTCCCCAGTTGGTGGTGAGGTCCTCGATGGCGCGTTCGGCGACCCGCAGCTTCCAGTCCGCAGTCCTCGCCTGTCCGTCCTCGTCGATGCACGTGACGACCACGGCCGCGCCGTGCTCGACAGCGAGCTCCAGAACCCGCCGGTACCGGCTGTCCGGTCCGGTGCCGTCCTCGTAGTTGACCGAGTTGATCGCGCACCGCCCACCGAGGTGTTCGAGTCCGGTGCGCACGACGTCGGGTTCGGTCGAGTCGACCATGATCGGCAGGGTGGAGGCCGTCGCCAGCCGGGACGCCAGCTCCGCCATGTCGCGGGTTCCGTCCCGCCCCACGTAGTCGACGCACAGGTCGAGCACGTGCGCGCCCTCGCGCGTCTGGGCCTTGGCGATCTCCACGCAGTCGTCGTAGCGCTCGTCGAGCATCGCCTCGCGGAACTTCTTCGACCCGTTGGCGTTGGTGCGCTCGCCGATGTTGAGGATCGAGGCGTCCTGCTCGAAGGGCACCGCCTGGTACACCGACGACAACGACGGCTGGTGACGCGGCGTCCGTGGCCTCGGCGACAGATTCGACACGGCCTCGACGACCGCCCGCACGTGCTCGGCCGTCGTGCCGCAGCACCCACCCACCAGGCGAGCTCCGAAGTCCGTGACGAACGTGGCCAGCGCCTCCGCCAGTTCGTCGGGGCGCAGCGGGTAGACCGCCCCGTCGGGCCCCAGTTCCGGGAGCCCCGCGTTGGGCATCACCGAGATCGGCACGCTCGCGTGGTCGGCCAGCACCCGCAGGTGCTCGCTCATCTCGGCCGGCCCGGTGGCGCAGTTCATGCCGATCAGGTCGATGCCGAGCGGTTCCAGCGCCGTCAACGCCGCACCGATCTCGGACCCGACGAGCATCGTGCCCGTCTGCTCCACCGTCACCTGCGCGATGAGCGGTACCCGACGTCCCGCCGCCTCCATCGCGCGCTTCGCACCGACGACCGCGGCCTTGGTCTGCAGCAGGTCCTGCGAGGTCTCGACGAGCACGGCGTCCACGCCGCCGTCGAGCATCCCCAGTGCGTTCTCGACGTAGGCGTCGCGGAGGACGGCGTACGGGGCGTGGCCGAGCGTGGGCAACTTCGTGCCCGGCCCCATGGAGCCCAGGACGAAACGCGGCTTCTCCGGCGTCGCGAACTCGTCGGCACACCGTCGAGCCAGCACCGTCCCCTTCTCGGCCAACTCCCGGATCCGGTCGAGGATGCCGTACTCACCGAAGTTGCCGTAGTTGGTGCCGAACGTGTTGGTCTCGATCGCGTCGCAGCCGGCTTCGAGGAACCGCCGATGCACGGTCGACACGACGTCGGGACGAGTGTCGTTCAGGACCTCGTTGCAGCCCTCCAGGTTGTCGAAGTCGTCGAGCGACAGGTCGAACTCCTGGAGCGCGGTACCCATACCGCCGTCCGCGACGAGGATCCGCCGGTTCAGTTCGGTGAGAAACCGACTGTCCATGTTCACACCCGCAGCTTGGATTCGATCTCGGCCGCGGCGTCGTTGCCGTAGGTCGTGGCCACCCGCTTGGAGAAGTCGGCCCGGTCCAGCGTGTATTCCTGCGTCCCGACCGACTCCAGCACGATGGCCGCCAGGGTACACCCGACCTGCGCGGATCGCTCCAAACCGAGCTGGGCGTGCAGGCCCCACAGGAACCCGGCGCGGAAGGCGTCACCGACGCCCGTCGGGTCGACCTCGTCGGCGACCTGGACCGCCGGCACCGCCAGCGGCTCGGCGTCCTCCGACTCGATCCGCACGCCGTCGGGGCCGAAGGTCTTCACCCAGTGACCGACCCGGTCCAGGACGTCGGCCTCCGACCAGCCCGTCTCCTTGAGCAACAACGAGGTCTCGTACTCGTTCGTGAACAGGTAGGTGGCGCCCTCCACCAGGATGCGGATCTCCGGTCCCTCCATCCGCGCCAACTGCTGCGACGGGTCCGCGGCGAACGGGATGCCCCGCGTGCGGCACTCCTCGGTGTGCCGCACCATCGCGACCGGGTCGTTCGGAGCGACGATCACCAGGTCGAGCGGACCCACCCGGTCGGCGACGGCCTGGATCTCGATCTCGCGCGCCTCCTCCATCGCACCCGCGTAGAACGTCGCGATCTGCGCCTGCGCGCGGTCCGTCGTGCACAGGAATCGCGAGGTGTGCTTGGTCTCCGAGACGTGCACCGATCGGGTGTCGACACCGTGACGTTCGAGCCACGACCGGTAGTCGTCGAAGTCCTTGCCGACCGCTCCCACCAACACGGGCCGCATGCCGAGGCTGCCGAGCCCGAACGAGATGTTGGCGGCCACGCCGCCCCTGCGGATGTCGAGCTGGTCGACGAGGAACGACAGCGACACCTTGTCGAGCTGGTCGGTCACGAACTGATCGGCGAACGTGCCGGGGAAGACCATCAGGTGGTCGGTGGCGATGGAACCGGTCACCGCGATGCGCATGCGAGCACACTCCAGGAAGTCTTGGGTCGACAAATCGATCAGCGAACACACCACCGGGTGGCCGCGACGGTCGCGACCCGGCCACCCGGAGCGGTTCGGAAAGGGGACGTGAGACGTCCTCGTGGGCTCACGCCTTGGCGGCGTCCTTCAGCGCGGGGGCCCGGTCGGTACGTTCCCACGGCAGGTCGATGTCCGTACGGCCGAAGTGCCCGTAGGCGGCCGTGGGCGCGTAGATCGGACGCAGCAGGTCGAGGTCCCGGATGATGGCGGCCGGGCGCAGGTCGAACACCTCGGTGATCG
>NZ_JACBJG010000011.1 GCF_015910535.1 Saccharomonospora sp. NB11
ATTGGGGCGGGGGAAGCGGGGCCGGCTTCGCGCCTGTGCCGGCCCCGCGTAGTCATGCCTTGGCGCGGTGGCTCAGATCAGCCAGCCGATGAGGTGAGCGAGGTGCGCCAGCACGCCGGTGAGGATGTCGCCGACGTAGCTGCCGTGCATGACCATGAACTGCATGAGGGGCTCCTTCTACCAAAGGGTTTCGTTGGGGGTCCGGTGAGGACCCGGCGAATTGGTGCGCACACTCTGCTCTCGAAAGCGAGATCAAGATTTCCACTGGAAGATCGCGCTGTCAAAGATCGAGAAGTGCGAACGGAGCCGTTAGTGAAATCCTCTCAGTTTAGGGTCGTAACTCTTTCGGGTTTTACAGAGGGGCCAAAATGTCCGAGGTGGGGTGACCAATAGTGTTCGCCCGACCGGGTCGACCTGCTGCCGTCCGTGGTCGTCAGGTCGACGACCACGGCAGTGCCACTCCAGTGAGTTACCACTGATCTACTGAGAGTAAAAACGGCAACATTACCCGGTCGGGTGAACGATCTCCCTGTTCAGGCGCGGGCGAACGTCAGCGTCTCGCCCTCGACGCCCCGCAACCAGAGGTCCTGCGCGGCGGCGGCCATGTCGTCGAGGCCGTCGGTGATCGTCGCGAACACGTTGCCGGGAACCCAGCCCGCGTCACCGTTGATCAGGAGGTTGTTCCGCCCGTAGAAAATGGCGAGGTCGGTCGCACCCTGGTCGCTGTGTGCCTCGCTGCCCTCGTCGTAGCCGTACGCCGGGTTGCCGATCTCCCACGGCTCGAACCCGAAGTACACGACGTCTCCGGGAATGGGGGTCACCGTGGGATTCTCGCGGCCCGGCTTCGGGTCGGCGAATGGCGGGACGAGGGTGTAGACCTCGTTGCGCGCGTACTTCGCGTGGTACGCCGAACCGCTCTGCGGGAGGGCGTCCCACACCGCCTGACAGGTCCTCGGCGCCTCGTCGTCGAGCAGGCGGGCGCGGCAGGACACGCCGCGCTTGTCGAGGGTGATGGTGATGTAGCGGGCCAACGGGTACTCCTCGTTCGATGGATCGGGATCAGGAGCCGGTGACCGACGCGACGACGTCGGCCCAGATCGCCAGGGCCTCCTCGACCTGCTCGCTGGTCACCACCAGCGGTGGGATCATGCGCACGACGTTCATGAACGCGCCGCAGGTGAGCAGCAGCAGGCCCTTCTCGGCGGCGGCCTTCTGCACGGCCTGCGCGGTCGCACCGTCCGGCTTGCCGTCCGCGGTGACGAACTCCGACCCGACCAGCAGGCCGAGGCCACGCACGTCGCCGATGCCCGGCGTCTTCTCCCCGACCGCCTTCGCGCCGTCGAGCAGTTGACGACCGCGGGCCGCCGCGTTCTCGACGAGGTTCTCGTCGCGGATCACGTCGAGGGTGGCCAACGCCGCCGCGCACGACACGGCGTTGCCGCCGTACGTGCCGCCCTGCGAGCCCGGCCACGCCTTGCTCATCAGCTCCTGCGACGCGGCGATGCCCGACAGCGGGAAGCCGCTCGCGAGGCCCTTCGCGATGAGCACGACGTCGGGGCGGACGTCGAAGTGTTCGTGACCCCAGAACTTGCCCGTGCGGCCGAACCCGGTCTGGATCTCGTCGACGACGAGGAGGATGCCGTGCTCGTCGGCGCGGCGACGAAGGCCGGTCAGGAACTCGGTGTTGGCGGGCACGTAGCCGCCTTCGCCCAGCATCGGCTCGACGAAGAACGCGGCCGTCTCCTGGGGCGAGGTCTGGGTGGCGAACAGGTAGTCCAGCTCGCGCAGCGCGAAGTCCGTCGCGGTCTTCTCGTCCCAGCCGTAGTGGAAGGCGTACGGGAACGGGGCGACGTGCACGCCGCTCATCAACGGCGAGAAGCCGGCGCTGAATCGCGTGCCGGAGGTGGTCATCGACGCCGCCGCGACCGTGCGGCCGTGGAACCCGCCCTGGAACACGACGATGTTCGGCCGTCCCGTCGCCTGCCGGGTGAGCCGCAGTGCCGCCTCGACGGCCTCGCTGCCGGAGTTGGCGAAGAACAGGGAGTCGAGGCCCGAGGGCAGCACCTCGCTGAGCCGTTCCGTCAGCTCCAGCAGGGGCTTGTGCATCACGGTGGTGTACTGGCCGTGGATCAGCTTGCCGATCTGCTCCTGGGCCGCGGTCACCACGCGCGGGTGGCAGTGTCCGGTGCTCGTCACCCCGATGCCCGCGGTGAAGTCGAGGTGGCGGCGTCCGTCGGTGTCGTAGAGGTAGGTGCCCTCTCCGTGATCGACGACGACCGGAGTGGCCTGCTTGAGGATCGGGGAAAGCTGCGCCATGTCAGCGTGCTCCTTTGCAACGGCTGCGCGACGTCGGTGGACGCCGCCTACGTGCTACGTGTCGGATCGGTCGGGCGAACCGGCCGCGGGACGCGAGCCGCTCGGTGGTGCGGTGTCGTGGCCCACGACCTCCGGAGGAGGGTGTCCCCCGGGGTTGTAGATTGTCGACAATATTCGTAGCATGGCACTCGCAGTGGCGCAATCAGCGACAGCGAGGAGTCTTCATGAGCGCGGTCACCGAGTCGAGCGTGGTGGAAGCCGTCACGAAGGAGTTGTTCATCGGCGGCAAATGGACGCCCGCGGCCAGCGGTGCGACGTTCCCCGTGTCCGACCCGGCGACCGGGGAGGTGCTCTGCGAGGTCGCCGACGCCTCCGCCTCCGACGGCCTGGCGGCGCTCGACGCGGCCGTCTCGGCGCAGGCGGATTGGGCGGCCCATCCGCCCAGGGAGCGCGGTGAGATCCTGCGGCGGGCCTACGACGCCCTGATGGCGCGGCAGGAGGAACTGGCCCTGCTGATGACGCTCGAAATGGGCAAGCCGTTGGCGGAGTCGCGCGGCGAGGTGGCGTACGCGGCCGAGTTCTTCCGCTGGTTCGCCGAGGAGGCCGTGCGCATCGACGGCGGGTACGCGGTGGCGCCGAACGGCACCGGCCGGTTCCTGGTGACCAAGCAGCCGGTGGGTCCGTCCCTGCTCATCACGCCGTGGAACTTCCCGATGGCGATGGGGACCCGCAAGATCGGTCCGGCCGTCGCCGCCGGGTGCACGATGGTGATCAAGCCCGCGGAGCAGACGCCGTTGTCCATGCTGGCTCTCGCCCAGATCCTCGCCGACGCGGGACTGCCCGACGGAGTGCTCAACGTCGTCACCACCTCCGACGCGGGCGGGGTCGTGGAGCCGCTCATCCGTGACGGCCGGGCTCGCAAGTTGTCGTTCACCGGGTCGACGCAGGTGGGCCGGCTATTGCTGGAGCAGTGCGCCGACAAGGTGCTGCGCACGTCCATGGAGCTGGGTGGCAACGCCCCGTTCCTGGTGTTCGACGACGCCGACCTCGACGCCGCGGTCGAGGGGGCGATGCAGGCGAAGATGCGCAACATCGGCGAGGCCTGCACGGCGGCCAACCGCTTCTACGTGCAGCGTGGCATCGCCGACGAGTTCGCGCGCCGCCTCACCGAGCGCATGTCCGCGTTGCCCATCGGTCGTGGCACCGAGGACGGCGTGGTGGTCGGTCCGCTGATCGACGAGGCTGCCGTCGCCAAGGTGGGCGAGCTGGTGCAGGACGCCACCCAGCGTGGTGCCGAGGTGCTGACCGGTGGTGCGACCGTGGACGGGCCGGGGAACTTCTACCGGCCCACCGTGCTCACCGGCGTGCCCACCGACTCCCGGATCGCTCGGGAGGAGATCTTCGGGCCCGTTGCGCCGATCTCGGTCTTCGACACCGAGGAGGAGGCGCTGGCGGCGGCGAACGACACCGAGTACGGCCTCGTCGGGTACGTCTACACCAACGACGTCAAGCGCGCGTTGCGGGTCAGCGAGCGGTTGGAGACCGGCATGGTCGGGTTGAACCAGGGCATCGTGTCGAACCCGGCCGCACCGTTCGGCGGTGTCAAGCAGTCCGGTCTCGGCCGGGAGGGCGGCACCGTCGGCATCGACGAGTTCCTGGAGACCAAGTACATCGCGGTGAGCCTGTGAGCGCGCCGGTGAGGACCTACGAGATCGCGGCCATTCCCGGTGACGGCATCGGCGTCGACGTCACGCTCCAGGCCCGCAAGGTGCTCGACGCCGCCGCGGAACGACACGACTTCGCCCTGCACTGGACCGAGTTCGACTACAGCTGCGAGCGCTACACCGAGACGGGCGCGATGATGCCCGACGACGGCGTGGCGACGCTGGCCCGTTTCGACTCGATCCTGCTGGGGGCCGTGGGCTTTCCCGGGGTGCCGGACCACGTGTCGCTGTGGGGGTTGCTCATCCCGTTGCGGCGTGCGTTCTCGCAGTACGTGAACCTGCGGCCGGTACGGCTGCTGCCCGGCACCACCTCCGTGCTCGCGGACCGGACGGCCGACGAGCTGGAGATGGTGATCGTGCGGGAGAACTCGGAGGGCGAGTACTCCACGCTCGGGGGCAGGCACAACCAGGGACAGCCGGGCGAGTTCGTGCTCCAGGAATCGGTGTTCACACGGGTCGGGGTGGAACGCATCATCCGGTACGCGTTCGAGCTGGCCCGCACCCGCTCGCGGCGGGTGTGCTCGGCGACGAAGTCCAACGGAATCATCCACACGATGCCGTTCTGGGACGAGATCTTCGAGCTGGTCGCGGCCGAGTATCCCGACGTGACCGCCGAGCAGTGTCACATCGACGCGCTCGCCGCCAGGATGGTGCAGCACCCCGACCGGCTCGACGTCGTCGTGGCGTCGAACCTGTTCGGCGACATCCTCAGCGACCTCGCCGCGGCCGTGACGGGCGGCCTGGGCATGGCGCCCTCCGGCAACATCAACCCGGAGCGCACCCACCCGTCGATGTTCGAGGCCGTGCACGGAAGCGCTCCGGACATCGCGGGCAAGGGCATCGCGAACCCGGTGGCGCAGATCCTCGCGGGTGTCATGATGCTCGACCACCTCGGCGAGTCGGAGGCCGCGCGGGCGGTGGACGCCGCTGTCGAGAAGGTGCTGGCGCAGGGCGACGTCGCGACCCCCGACCTCGGGGGAACGGCGACCACCGACGAGCTCGGAACGGCGATCGCCGAGGCACTCTGAAGCGGAGCCGGGGTGCCCGGCCATGGTGCGTAGAACGCCATGTCGCGGGGCATTCCGGCTCCATGAACCTGCTCGGTCTGCCGATTCCCGGTCCGCTGTCCCTGGTCGGCTCCGCCCTCGGCACCGTGCAGGGGCTGGCGTCGTTGGCGACGACGCCCCGGCGGTACGTGCGCACGAGTCCCGGCCGGTTGTACGTCGAGGTGCGGGGTGTGCAGGGCCGGGGCAGGTCCACGATCGCCCGCCGGGTCGAGGAGGCGGTCGAGTCGCACCCGCAGGTGGTGTGGGCGCGCGTGAACGGGCCGACCTCCCGGCTCGTCGTCACCGTCGCCGATCCGCCGCCGAGGCCTTCGGAGATCGTCCGGCTCGTGCGGCAGGCGGAGGCGGAACCCGTGACCGTCGAGGACGAGATCGCCGAGGAGGAGACGCACCATCCGGCCGAAGGGGTCAGGGGCACGCAGGTGGTGCCGACCCTGGCCGTCGACGTCCTCGGCCTGCTGTTGTCGCTCGTCACGCGCCTCGGCCGGTGGGCACCGCTTCCTCCTGAGGTGGCCGGGGTGCTCGCCGCCGTCGAACACCACCCGTGGCTGCGGGAGCTGATCGTGTCGCGCGCTCAGGGCCCGACGCGCGCGGACTCCCGCCTGTCGATGGCGGGAGCGCTCGCGCAGGGGCTCGCGGCGGGCAACGAGAGCATCATGCTCGACATCGTGCAGCGGGCCGGGCAGTGGCAGGAGGCCCGGGCCGTCGAGCGCGCTTGGTCGGCCGTCGAGGACCGGATCGTGACCGGTCCCGAGGCCGTCGCCGCCAAGACGCGGTCCAGTACGCGGCCCGCTCCCGCACCGCGCAGTGTCGGCGAGCGGTACCAGAGCCGGGCGCTGGGTGTCGGAGCTGTCGCAGGTGTGGCGGCGGCACCGTTTCTGGGGGTCCGCAACGGGTTGGCGCTCGGGTTGGCGGCCCTGCCGAAGCCCGTGGAGGCGAGCAGGGCGGCGTTCGGCAGCGCGCTGGGCACCGCGATCGCCCGGCGCGGCGCGATCGTCATGGATCGCTCGGTGCTGCGACGGATGGACAGCATCGACGTCGTCGTCGTGGATCGGAAGGGACTGCGGACCGGGTCGTCGGCGATGTCCACCCTCGTCCCGGTCGGCGGTGCCGACAAGAAGACGATCGCCGAGGTGGCGTGGCGGCTCTTCTCCGCCAGGGGACCCGACGGCACGTCCGAGGACGGCGAGTGGTGGCTCGGTCCGCTGGACGGCCACGACCTCACCGGGCCGCACGGCGACGAGGAGACGGCCGCCGTGCGGCGGCAGGGTGCCGACCAGGTGGTCGGGTTGGGTCGGGGACGTCGATTGCAGGCGGTCGCCGGGTTGAATCCCGAGTCGCTGCCGAACACCGAGTTGTTGTCCGTCGCCGCGCGCCGCAGCGGCGTTCCCGTGCACGAGACCGACGACCCGCGCGCCACCGTGCACGCCTTGCAGGAGCGCGGTCTGCGGGTGCTGGTGGTGTCGAACTCCCGACGGGCGCTGTCCGTGGCCGACTGCGGGGTGGGGGTGTACGCGGCGGGGGAACGGCCACCGTGGGGCGCGCACGTCCTCGTGGGTGCCGATCTGGTCACCGCGGCCGTGCTGATCGAGGCCGTCGGGGTCATGAAGGAGGTGACGACCCACAGCATCCGCATCGCGCAGGCGTCGTCGGCCGTGGGCATGATCTCGGTGCTGCGTGGCGGGCCGACGAACCCCACCACGCGGGCACAGCGCCCCGTCAACGCGGGCGCGGCGCTCGCCCTGTTCAACGCCCGACGGCATGCGCTGCGACTCCGCGAGCCGAGCCGCGCGGAGGCGGTCGGGTCACGTGCGATGCCCTGGCACATGATGCCCGTGGACGTGGTGCGCGCGCGGCTCGGCTGCGGTGAGTCGGGGCTGACCGAGGCGGAGGCCCGCCGCCGAGCCGCCGCGGTGCGACGCCCCAGCACCGGCGGGACGACGTTGGGCAGTGCCTTCATGGCCGAACTGGCGAACCCGCTCACCCCGGTGATGGCCGGGGGTGCCGCCGTCGCGGCGGCGGTGGGCTCTCCCGTCGACGCGGCACTGGTGGTGGCCGTCGTCGGGTTGTCGGCGTTGATCGGGGGCCTGCAACAGGTCCGGGCGGAGAAGGAGCTGGCGGATCTGCTGCGGCGGTCGGCGGTCAGCGCCGTGGTCGTGCGGGACGGTGAGGAGCGGGTCGTCACCGCGGACGAGCTGGTGCCGGGGGATCTCGTCGTGTTGACCGCGGGGGACGTGGTTCCCGCCGACGCCAGGATCGTGGAGTCAAGCGGATTGGAGCTCGACGAGTCGTCGCTCACCGGCGAGTCGCTGCCCGTGGCCAAGGACGCCGCCGCGGTCGTGGCGTCGGACGTGGCGGAGCGGTCGTCGATGGTGTACGAGGGCACGACCGTGTCGGCGGGCAGGGCGACCGTGACCGTCGTGGCCGTCGGCGACGACACCGAGGCCGGGCGCAGCATGGCCATCGCCCGCGAGGGCGCGCCCACGACGGGAGTCGAGTCACGGTTGACCGAACTGACCGAGAAGAGCCTGCCCTTCGCGGCGGGTTCCGCGGCGGCGGTGGTGGGAGCCGGTCTCCTGCGGGGTATCCCGCTGCGCGAGAGCCTGGGGGCGGCGGTCAACCTCGCCATCGCCTCCGTGCCGGAGGGACTGCCGTTCATGGTCAACGCCGCACAGCTGGCGGCGGCACGGCGGCTGGCGGAACACCGGGCCCTCGTGCGCAACCCCCGCAGCATCGAGGCCCTCGGCCGTGTCGACGTCCTGTGCTTCGACAAGACGGGAACGCTCACCGAGGGGCGGTTGACCGTCCGCGAGTTCGACGACGGGCACACGGTGCGCTCGGAGCTGTCCGGCAGGGGCGCCGCGTTGCGACCCGTGCTCGCCGCGGCGTTGCGGGCCACTCCATCCGAGGACGAAGACCTCCGCCACGCCACCGACCGGGCGGTCGCCGAGGCGGGCGCGCGATGGGAGGTGACCGCCGCGTCCGGGGTCGGCCGGTGGGAGGAGATCGAGTCCGTGCCGTTCGAGTCGTCCCGCGGCCTGCACGCCACTCTCGGCCGGACCCCGCAGGGCCTGCTGCTCAGCGTGAAAGGGGCTCCGGAGGAGGTGCTGTCCCGCTGCGAGCTCGGGGGAAAGGCCCGGAAGCGGCTCGTCGGTCGGCTGCGGGACCTCGCCGGCGCGGGTCGGCGGGTGCTCGCCGTCGCCGAACGTCCGCTTGCCGAGCCGATCGACCTGCGTGACCCCGACGCCGTGCGCGGTCTGACGTTCACGGGCTTCCTCGCGATCGCCGACCCGGTGCGTGACAGCGCCGCCCCGGCCGCGGCCCGACTTCGCGACGCGGGCGTGCAGATCGTCATGCTCACCGGTGACCACCCGGCGACCGGCGGCGCGATCGCCGCGGAGATCAACGGTCACCACGACCTCAAGGTCGTCACGGGCGCGGATCTCGACGAACTCGACGAGGAGGGCCTGCGTGCGCTGCTGCCCGAGGTCGACGTGATCGCGCGCTGCACACCCGCCCACAAGGTGCGCATCGTGCAGGCGTACCGCGCGCTGGGCAAGACCGTGGCGATGACCGGCGACGGGGCCAACGACGCACCCGCGATCCGGCTCGCCGACGTCGGCATCGCTCTCGGGGGTCGTGGCACGCCCGCCGCCAGGGCCGCGGCCGACCTCGTGGTGACCGACGACCGGCTCGAAACGATCATCGCCGCGTTGGTGGAGGGCCGGGCGATGTGGGCGTCGGTGCGGTCGGCGCTGGGCGTGCTGCTCGGCGGCAACCTCGGCGAGATGGCGTTCACGATCCTCGGCTCGGTGGTCACCGGCCGCTCGCCGCTCAACGCGCGGCAACTGCTGCTGGTCAACATGCTGACCGACCTGGCCCCGTCGATGGCCATCGCGCTGCGCCGTCCCGACGACGAGAGCGTGGAGGATGTCTTGCGGGAGGGACCGGAGAGTTCGCTGGGCAGGCGGCTCTACCGCGACATCGGGGTGCGTGCGGGCACGACCGCCGTCGGGGCGACGACCGCGTGGACCGTCGCCCGGTTCACGGGACGTCGTCGCCGGGCGGGCACCGTCGGACTCGCCGCGCTCGTGGCGACACAGCTCGGGCAGACCCTGGTGACCGGCCGCCGCAATCCGTCGGTGCTGCTCACCGGCGTCGGGTCCGCGGCGGCGCTGGCGGCGGTGATCCAGACGCCGGGGCTGAGCCAGTTCTTCGGCTGCACTCCGCTCGGACCCGTGGGCTGGGGCATCGCGTTGAGCAGTGCCACCGTCGCGACGGCGGCGGGCGCGATCGCGGGCCTCTGAGCCCGGACCCGTGGCGAACTCGGAACCGAACTCAGTTGTCCGCGGGCGTCACCAACGTCTTGTCCGGGGCCAGCCGTCGCACCGCGTCCTCCATGTGCGCCTCCAGCAACGCGATCAACGACTCCTCGTCGCCGTCGCGGAGCGCCTCGATGATGCGGTTGTGTTCGGCGATGCGCTCGTCCGCGCCCTGCGAGTTGCGCTGGTAGGTGTTCTGCAGCGCCGACAGACACATCCGGGTCTCGATGAGCAGGGTGCTCGCCATGCGCACGAGCCGTCTGCTGCCGGACGACTCGATGAGCGTCTCGTGGAACGCGAGGTCGGCCTCGATGAGCGCGGCGGGATCGTCGAGCTCATCGGCCTCGGCCATGGCGGTGACCGACTCCGTCAGCCGCGCGACGACGTCGTGGCGGTGCGGACCACGCACGACGCGCTGGGCCGCCGCGCGTTCGATGGCCGACCGTGCCCAGTAGATGTCGTGGACGTCGTCGGGTTCGAGGTCGATGACGAACAGCCCACGGTGGGGTTCGCTGCGCAACAGCCCTTCCGACACCAGCCGTTGCATGGCCTCCCGTAGCGGGCCGCGCGACACCTCGAACCGGGACGCCAGCTCCGTCTCCCCGAGCTGGGTTCCCGGTGGCAGGGCGCCGTTCATGATCGCGTCTCGGAGCTGACGGGCGATGATCGACGCCGTCGACTCCCTGCTGACGGGTGCGATGTCGGCCAGCATGGCTACACGCCTCTCCTTCGGAACAGGGTGCCCAGGCCGGGCACGGTGCGGGCGTCCTCTCCGACGAGCCGGAGGCCTTCCCACACGGTCACCTGGTTGGCGGTCAGGACGGGTTTGCCGAGGCGTTCTTCGAGCACGTCGACCAGGGCGAGCGTGCGCATGGCCGTGTCGGGGACCAGCACCGCGTCGGCGTCCTCCCGGTCGCGGCTCGCGATCAGCTCCACCACGTCGTCGGGGGAGAGCCGACCCACCTCGGCCGCCGTGACGATATCGGCACTCGACAGACCGACCACGTCCACGCCCGCTCGGCCCAGGAAGTCGGCGAACAGTCGGGCGACGTCGTCGGGGTAACTCGCGGCGACGGCGACGGTGCGCACGCCCAGGGCCTTCGCCGCGTGGACGAACGCGAACGACGTGCTGGAGGCGGGGCGGCCCCCGGCGGCGGCCGAGAGCGCGGCCACCTGCTCGTGGGCACCGTCCCAGCCATAGACGAAGCTGCCGCTCGTGCACGCCCACACGACCGCGTCGGGCTGGTGAGCCGCGAGTTTGTCCGCGCCCTCCGCGAGCCGGGCGGGGCTGCCGAGGTCGAGCAGTTCGGGCACCGCGTGGAGGTCGGTGCCGTAGATGTGTTCGACCGGGAGCCGGACCGCGTCGCCGAGCAGCTTCTCCGCGTACGGGTAGTCGTCCTCGGCGGCGTGGTCCGGGTAGATGAAGCCGACCGTCGTGGCGTCCTGTTGGCTGCGCGGCACCGGGCACCTCCTGAATGCAGATTGTCGACAATCCTACTGGAAATTCAGGAGACTTCGCGCAACCATCGGCCGGGTCCCACGATCGGCAGCTCCATCCGCCGCAGGCAGGCCCACATCGTGAGCTGGTTGGCGGTCAGCACCGGCTTGCCGAGGGCTTTCTCCAGCGGCTCGATGACGTCGTAGGTCGGAAGATTGGTGCAACTGATGAAGATCGCCTCGGCCGCGGAGTGGTCGGCGGCGAGGATGCGCTCGGCGATCGTGCGGTAGCCGACCTTCCAGATGCCGCCGCCGAGTCCGAGGTGGTCGCTCGCGACGGTCGTGACCCCGAGTTCGGCGAGGAAGTCGTGCAGGCGGGCCGTGAGGTCGGCGTCGTAGGGCGTCAGCACGGAGATCCGCCGCAGGTCGAGCTGGTGCAGGACCTCGGCGAGCGCGCCGGACGTCGTGACGGCCTCCGGGGCGCCCGCGTCGCAGATGACCTTGCGCAGCGACCACTCGGCGGAGACGCCGTTGACGAAGCTGCCCGAGGTGCACAGGTACGCCACCACCTCCGGCTCGACGTGGAGGACGTCGCGGGTGGCTGCCGCGAGGTGCGCCGAGTTGCTGACGAGGTGGGCCATCTCCATGCTGACGGGAACCGGCTCGTACGGAGTGCGGGCCAGGTGGAGCGAGACCTCCATGGGTACCCATCGCCAGAGCTCCCGTTCGAGAGCGAGGTCGAACGGGGCGATGATGCCGATCCCGCGCTGGGCGAGCGGGCCGTCGAAGGAGGGGAAGTCCAATGCTGCGAAATCCAAGGTCGACCTCCGACGGCGTCACGGCATGAAGGGGTCTCCGGGGGGCGTTCCTCGGATTGTTGACAATCATACGACTGCCTCATACCGTGTCAACGTGAGTGGCACGAATCGTCCGGTTCTCGCCGTTCTGTGCGGCGACCGACGTCCCCCCGGCATGGAACCCATCGAGCAGGCGGCGACGGTTCGCTACGCCACCGCCGACGAGCTCCCCACCGCCCTGAAGGGCGCGGACGCGCTCTTCGTCTACGACTTCCTGTCGCGGGCCGTGCCCTCGGCCTGGTCCTCCGCCGACTCCCTGCGCTGGCTGCACATCGCGAGCGCGGGCGTGGACCCGGTGATGTTCCCCGAACTGCGCGACAGCGACGTCGTGCTCACCAACTCCCGCGGGGTCTTCGACTCCGCCATCGCCGAGTACGTCCTCGGGCTCGTCATCGCGTTCGCCAAGGACTTCGCCGGCTCGCTCCGGCTGCAACAGCGACGCGTCTGGCAGCACCGGGAGACCGAACGGGTCGCCGGGACCTCGGCCCTCGTGGTCGGCACCGGGCCCATCGGCCGGGCCGTCGCCCGCCTGCTGCGCGCGGTGGGGATGTCGGTCGCCGGAGCGGGCCGTCGGCCCAGGCAGGACGACCCCGACTTCGGCACGGTCGTCCCGTCGGCGGAACTCGCCGACCACGTGAGCGACGTCGACGTCGTGGTGGCGGTGGCACCCCTGACCGAGCAGACCCGAGGCATGTTCGACGACCGTGTCTTCGCCGCCATGAAACCGGGATCGCGTTTCATCAACGTCGGCAGGGGAGAGCTGATGGTGACCGACCACCTCGTGGCGGCCCTGCGTGACGGCCACCTCTCCGGCGCCGCGCTCGACGTGTTCGAGCAGGAGCCCCTGCCGCGGGAGAGTCCGCTGTGGACGATGGAGAACGTGCTGATCTCCGCGCACATGTCCGGCGACGTCGTCGGCTGGCGCAACGCGCTCGTCGACGTCTTCGCCGACAACTTCGCCCGGTGGCGGGACGGCCGACCGCTGCGCAACGTCGTCGACAAACGTCTGGGCTATGTACCCTCGACGAGCTGAGGTGCGCCTTCGCCGACGACGACGAGGAGACCGATGTCGAGCCTGCCGATGCTGACCGCGAGCGAGCTGGTCGCCGCCTACTCGTCCGGCGAGCTGTCGCCCGTCGAGGCGACCCGCGCCGCTCTCGACGTGATCGCCGACCGCGATTCCGACTACCACGCGTTCACGCTCGTCGACCCGGAAGTGGCGCTCGACGCGGCTCGCAGCTCGGAGGAACGCTGGCGGCAGGGCAACCCCATCGGCTGGCTCGACGGAGTCCCGTCGTCGATCAAGGACCTCTTTCTCACCCAGGGGTGGCCGACGCTGCGTGGCTCGCTGTGCATCGACCGCGACCAGGCCTGGGACGTCGACAGTCCCGTCACCGCGCGCATGCGCGAACACGGCCTCGTGCTGCTCGGCAAGACCACCACGCCCGAGCTGGGTTGGAAGGCCGTCACCGACAGCCCACTCGACGGCATCACCCGCAACCCGTGGAACCCCGCGTTGACCCCCGGCGGGTCGAGCGGCGGCAGCGCCGTGGCGCTCGCGGCGGGCATGGGCGAGCTGTCGGTGGGCACCGACGGCGGAGGATCGATCCGCATTCCCGCGTCGTTCTGCGGCGTCGTCGGCTTCAAACCCACCGGAGGTCGGGTCCCGCTGTATCCGGCGAGCCCGTACGGGGCGCTCGCGCACGCGGGGCCGATGGCGCGGTCGGTGGACGACGTGGCGCTGCTGCTCGACGTGATCGCCGCGCCCGACCCGCGCGACCCGAGCGCGCTCCCGCCTCCGCCCAGCACCTACCGCGAGGCGGTGCGGCGTGACGTCCGCGGGCTGCGCGCGGCGTACTCGGCAGACCTCGGTTACGTCGACGTCGACCCCGAGATCGCGCAGATCGTGGTGTCGGTCGCCGCGAAGGTCAGCGAGGTCGGACTGCTCGTCGAGGACGCCGACCCGGGTTTCGACGATCCGGCCGACGCGTTCGACGTGCTTTGGTCGGCGGGCGCCGCCCAGTGGCTCGACTCGTTCCCGCCCGGCTCCGAGGAGCGGATCGACCCCGGCCTACGGGCGGTGTGGGAGCGGGGTCGCACCTACTCCGCGCGCGACTACCTGAACGCGACCGCCGAGCGGGCCTCGCTGGGCATCCACATGGGAGAGTTCCACACCCGCTACGACGTGCTGATCACGCCCACCATGCCGATTCCACCGTTCGAGGTGGGTCACGACGTGCCGCCGGGCAGCGACTACGAGAGCTGGCCGCAGTGGACGCGGTTCACGTACCCGTTCAACCTCACCCAGCAGCCCGCGATCACCGTGCCCGCCGGGTTCACCTCCAGCGGTCTGCCCGTGGGGCTGCAGATCGTGGGGCCACGGCACTCCGACGACCTCGTCTTGGCGGTGGCGAGGCTGATCGAGGAGATCAACCCGTGGCCGACCGACCGCCCGGCGGGCGTCCGGAACTGATCAGCAGCCCGCCGCCGTGGGGTTACAGCACCGCGCGTTCGAGGGCGCTCAGGCCGTCCTCCAGATAGGTCAGGAGGCGTTGGAGGTGCGGCACGCTGCGGCGGCAGCCCGTGATGCCGACGTCCAGAGTGCCCCCGCTGCTGACGGTCGTGATGTTCAGCGCCAGGCCGTCGAGCAGCACCGACGCCGGATAGAGGCCGTCGAGGCGGGCGCCGTTCCAGTACAGCTGTGAGCGCGGCCCCGGAATGTTCGAGATCACGACGTTGAACGCCGGGCGCGTGTGCGTGACGACTCCGGGCAGCGGCGCCACGGCGAACGGCGCGACGTTCAGCGCGGACAACGCCAACGCCTGCGTCGGCGACAGGTCCTTGAACAGCCGCTTGCCGTCGGACATGCAGCGGTGCACGACGGTGAGCCGGTCGGCGGGGTCGACGAGGTTCGTCCCGAGCTCGCACAGCAGGGCGCCGACGCGGTTGCCCGCCGTCGCGTCGCCGGAGCGGGGGCGCAACGACACCGGCACCATCGCCACCAGCGAGGTGTCGGGAAGCTCGTTCCGCTCCGACAGATACGTCCGCAACGCGGCCGAGCACATCGCCAGCACGACGTCGTTGCGCGGCACGCCCGCGGCGTCGGCCACGGCACCGATGCGCTCCAGCTCCCACGACTGCGCCGCGAACCGCCGCGCCCCACCCACGGGAACGTTGAACATCGTCCTCGGGGCTTCCAGTGGGAGGGTGAGGCGGTGGTCCCGGAACGCCTCGGTCGCCACGCGGGCGGCGACAGGAGCCATCCCGACGAGGTCGCCCACGAGCCGTCCCCCGGCCCGCAGCAGAGCGGTCGGGCGCGGACTCGGTCGGACGCGGTCGCGCGGAGGCCGCCGGGTGCCCCACAGCGGCGGGCAGTCGCGCGCGTCGGGATCGTCGGTGAGGACGCTCTGGAGCTGCCGCAGCGCGGACACGCCGTCCAGCAGCGCGTGGTGGATCTTGCTGTAGAACGCGAACCGGCCGTCGGCGAGTCCTTCGACGAGGTGGATCTCCCACAGGGGCCGATGCCGGTCGAGTGGTGTGCTGTGCCAGCGCGAGACGACTTCGAGCAGCTCGCGGATGCGTCCGGGCTGCGGCAGCGCCGAGTGCCGGAAGTGGTAGTCGAGGTCGAGGTCGGTGTCCTCGGTCCAGGCCAGGTAGCCGAGGCTGTGCAGCGGAGTGGCGGGTCGCAGCCGGAACACGTCACGTACGGGGGAGTGGCGCAGCAGGTCCTCGCGCAGCAGCCGCAGGTGGTCGTCGCCCGCGTCGGGGGGTGGGGTGAACAGTGCGAGGCCCCCGACATGCATGGGGTGTTCGCGGGTGTCGAGGGCGAGGAACATCGAGTCGGTGACCGGCATGGGTTTCATCGGCTGTTCGGTCTCCCCGTTCGCTGGTGTCGCACCTGCTCGACGTCTTCCCCGTGTGCTCGTTTCGGTGGATGACCTGGCGTCGTCGGCGCACTAGCGTCGACGCCATGGGTATCGAGACCGACCCGGAAACCGGGCAGTACCACCGCGCTGCCAATCACTTCGCCTCCCGCATCACCGCCGACGGCCGTGACGGCTGGCCGGTCGAGGCGGGCCGTTACCGCCTCGTCGTGAGCCGGGCGTGCCCGTGGGCCAGCCGCGCGCTCGTCGTGCGTCGGCTCCTGGGTCTGGAGCAGGCGCTGTCGGTCGCCGTGGCCGACCCGATCCAGGACGACCGCAGTTGGCGATTCACCCTCGACCCGGACGGCCGTGACCCGGTGCTCGGCATCCGGTTCCTCGGCGAGGCGTACGCCAAGGCCGATCCCGACTATTCGGGCGGCATTAGCGTGCCCGCGATCGTGGACATACCCAGTGGAAAGGTCGTGACCAACGACTATCCGCAGATCACCCTCGATCTGTCGACGGAGTGGACCGCCTACCACCGTCCCGGGGCGCCCGATCTCTACCCCGAGGCGTTGCGCGACGAGATCGACGAGGTGAACGCCGCCGTGTACGCCGACGTGAACGCGGCGGTGTACGAGGCGGGGTTCGCCACGAAGCAGGCTGCCTACGAGGAGGCCTACGACCGACTGTTCGCACGACTCGATGCGCTGTCGGAGCGGTTGGCCACCCGGCGCTACCTGGTGGGGGACACGATCACCGAGGCCGACATCCGGTTGTTCACCACGCTCGTGCGGTTCGACGCCGTCTACCACGGTCACTTCAAGTGCAATCGCTCCAAGCTCAGCGAGATGCCGGTGCTGTGGGCGTACGCGCGCGATCTGTTCCAGACACCGGGTTTCGGCGACACGGTCGACTTCGACCACATCAAGCGGCACTACTACCAGGTGCACGGTGAGGTGAACCCGACCCGCATCGTTCCGAAGGGTCCCGACCTGTCGGTGTGGGCGACTCCCCACGGCCGGGAGGACCTCGGCGGACGTCCCTTCGGGGACGGCACGCCGCCGGGGCCGCCGCCACCCGAGGAGACCCTCCCACCTCAGTGGTGACGTGGTCGTATCCTCGCCGCGTGTCGATCACCGGTGCGCACAGTCTCCTCGCGACCCTGGCCGAACTCGGTGTCGAAGTCGCCTTCGGGCTTCCCGGCACGCACAGTCTCCCGCTCCGGAAGGCCCAGGCCGACGGTGTGGGTTCGGAGATCCGGTTGCTCGGGCTGCGGCACGAGTCGGCCGTCGTGCACGCCGCGGACGGCTACGCGAGGGTCACGGGCGGGCTCGGCGTCGCCCTCGTGACCACGGGGCCGGGGGCGTTGGACACGTTGCGCGCGCTCGGGGAGGCGTCGGCGTCGGCGTCGCCGGTGTTGCTGATCGCCACCGAGGTGCCCGCTGCGGCGAGCACACCCGCGTCCGGTCGGGGTTCGGCCTTCGAACACGACGAGCAGCGGGCGTTGTTCGAGCCGGTGACGAAGGCGTCGTTCGCGGTGGAACGGCCCGACGATCTCGGCGCGGTCGTGCGGCGCGCGGCGGCTGCGGCGGTGAGTCCCCGTAGTGGCCCGGTCTACGTGAGTCTGCCTGCGGGTGCGCTGGCACTGGAGGTCGAGCCGGGCGACGGCGGTTCCGTGGCACCGGTGTTGCCGTCCCTGGAAAGCGTCGCCGCGGTGCCGGCCGAGGACGTGGAGGCCGCGCGGGCCGCGCTGGTGGAGGCGGAGCACCCGCTGATCTGGGTGGGCGGGGGCGCGCTGCGATCGGGTGCGGGGGAGGCGATCGGCATCCTCGCCGAACGGCTGGCCGCCCCCATCGTGACCACGTTCGCCGCTCGGGGCATCGTGCCGCCGGACCACCCGTGTCTGGCCTCCAACCCGGTGCACGCCCCCGAGGTCGGGCTGCTGTGGGACGAGGCCGACGTGGTGCTGGCGATCGGCACCGACTTCGACGGCGTGATGACGCAGAACGGCAGTATGCCGCAGCCGCCGGGCCTGATCGCCGTGAATCTGGACGCGGAGGGGGCGGCGAGGCACTATCCGCCGGACCTGTTGTTGCTCGGCGACGCCCGCGAGGTCGTGGAGGAGTTGTCGCTGGGCATCCTGCCGAAGCCGGGGCTCGACGAGCTCACCCGTCGCCTCGACGACATCGAGCTGCGCGTCCGCAGGCGGGTCCGCAAGCAGGAACCGCTCGCGGCGGAGTTCCTGACCGCGCTCAAGGAGACGGTGCCCGAGGGGTCGGTCCTCGTGCCGGACACGTGTGTGGCGGGCTACTGGATCGGCGGCTTCTACCGCGTGTCCGGGCCGCGACAGCTCGTGCTGCCCATGGGCTGGGGCACCGTCGGCCTGGGTTTCCCGGCGTCGCTCGGGGTCGCCGCCGGGGGAGCGGTACGGGCGGTGTGCGTGACGAACGACCACGCCTTCCTGACCGGCTGCGCCGAACTGGCGACGGCGATCCAGGAGAGTCTGCCCGTCACCGTGGTGATCGTCGACGACGGGGGCGAAGGACTGGGCGGCCCTTGCGTGGGTGAGGGGAGCGGCTGTGACGCCCTGTCCGACCTGGTCACGCCCGACTTCGTGGGGCTGGCCCGGTCGTTCGGGGTGCATGCCGACCGCGTGGACGGCTTCGGGCGCGCGTTCCGGCGCCTGTTGCGGGAGTTCACGCGCTCGGACGAACCGAACGTTCTCGTGGTGAGCGCGAGCCTGCGCCCACCGGGAACGACGTCGACACGGTGGTAGCGGCGCTCCGCGCGGGGGTAGCCGGGAGAACACGATCCACGAAGGGACCGAGCACGGATGACAGCCACGGCACAGCGCATTCTCACCGAGTTCGACTCGATCGCGGTGGTGGGGCTCAGCCGCAACCCGGCGAAAGCGGCTCACGCCGTACCCGCCGCGATGCACGCCGCCGGGTTCCACGTCGTTCCCGTCAACCCGGTGGCCGAGCCCGGCAGCCGCGTTCTCGGCCGACCCGTGTACCGCGACCTGGCCGAGGCGGTGGAGGCGGGCGAGATCATCGAGGTGGTCAACGTGTTCCGGCCCTCCGCCGAGGCGGCCGACGTGACTCGGGACGCCCTGCGGCACGGCGCGCGGGCGGTGTGGTTGCAGGAGGGCATCGTCTCGGCGGAGGCGCGTGCTCTCGCAGCGGACGCGGGAGTGCTCTACGTGGAGAACGAGTGCATGGCCGTGGTGCGGGCTCGCCTCGGCATCGTCAAGGACGGCGGGAGCGCGACGCACTTGGTGTGACGGGTGTCGCGGAGTAGCGTCCGGGTCATGTCGACCCGATGTTGAGCGACTCCTCGACCGCGACCACCGGACGTCGTCCTCGTGCGACGGCTGCGCTGGTGGGCGCTGCTGTCCGACTCCGTCCCGTTCTATCCCCTGTACGCGCTGTGGTTCGCCGACGTCGGTCTGTCGGACGCCCGGATCTCGGCGCTGTTCGTGGTCTGGTCGGTCGTGGGCGTGCTCGCCGAGGTCCCCAGCGGCGCGGTGGCCGACCGGTTCTCCCGGCGAGGCGCGATGGCGGCGGGCGGGCTCGCCCAGGCCGCGGCGTACACGGTGTGGATCGGCTGGCCCGGGTTCTGGGGTTTCGCGCTCGGGTTCGCGGCGTGGGGTGTCGGTGGAGCCCTGGTCTCGGGCGCGGTCGAGGCGTTGCTGCACGACGGGCTGACGGCGGCGGGGCGCGCTGACCGGTTCGGCCGCGTGTACGGGCAGCTCGACGCGCTGGAGCTCGTGGCCAACGTTCCCGCTGCCGTGGCCGCCACCGCGCTGTTCGGTCTCGGTGGCTTCCCGTTGGTCGCGTGGGCCAGCGTGGCCGTCTGTGTCGCGGCGGCGCTGCTGGCGGCGGCGATGCCCGAAGCGCCGCGTGCGACGTCGGCGGCGTCGGACTCGTCGGCCACCTACGTCGGTGTGATGCGGCAGGGCGCGGTCGCGGCGCTCACCGACCCGGTCGTGCGCGGCGCTGTGCTGGTCGTTGCGGCCCTGGGGGCACTGGACGCGGTGGAGGAGTACTTCGGGCTGCTCGCGCATGACTGGGGCGTGCCCACGCGGTGGGTGGCTCCGGTGCTGCTGGGCCTCGCGCTGGCGGGCGCGTCGGGTGCGCTGCTGGCGGGGCACCTCGTCGCGGTGCGGGCAGCCACCCTGACGGCGTGGTACGCCGCTGCGGTCGGGGTGCTCGCCGCGATGTGCGTGCTGGCCGTGCCGGGCGGTCTCGTGGGCGTGGCGCTCTTCTACGCCGCCTACCGTGCGGTTCTGGTCGTGGCGACGACGTGGCTGCAGCGGCGGATCGACGACCCGGCCCGAGCCACGGTCACGTCGTTCGTGGGTGCGGGCACCGAGCTCTCCGCCCTGCTCGTGTACGCCGCGTGGGCGACCGGGGGTGTACTCGCCGTGGTCGGGGTGGCGGCGTCGATCACGGTGCTGCTGCCGTGGGGGCTCCGTCGATCCGAGCGCGGCTAGGCTCGCCCTCCGTCGCGGCGTGACCGTACGTGGTCGGTCGCTCGACTCAAGCGCGGACGCGGCGGATCGGCTGTCGACGATGACACCGGTCACAAAACGCAACCTCGTCGATTCGTGGTGTCGAATTCGATCTAGAAAACGCGACAGCGTGTTTCCTCTTCGCGTTGTTCCCGTATTCGACCGCACGGTTTTCGAGTTGATTGACCACGGTCGGTCAAGTGTTTCGCAAAGTGAACGAACGGCGGTTCGGAGACGGTGAAGATCGCCGATCTCGGCAAAGTCGTACCGAGAGTGAACGACGTCATGTTCGAGCATCGTCGCAGGTAGTCCGCTTATGGGCGGACTAGTTAAACCGTTTCTAGATCGACAAAACCCTAACCTTCTGTGTCCCTGGTCACCCATTGTCGATTTAGCCGTTGTCCATTTCGTAATCTCGCACAGGTCTTCGCGTTGACCGGACCTTTCCCCCGAGGGGTCACGTGAAGCGGCCGTCGGTCGAAGCCCCCGAACGCCCGGCGGTACCCCAGCGAGAAGGAGATCCACGCAAGTGGCAAACCACAAGATGTTCGAGCGCGTGAAGAGGATCATCGCGCTGCAGGCCCCGACCCGAGACATCTCCACACCCGCGACGTCGTTCGGCCGGACGGTGCGCGACGCCGCCCGCAGCTACGCCTCCGTCGGTGTGCTCGCACTCTTCGTCACCGGGGTGGCGAGCCCCGCGATCCTGGCGGGCACGGACGACGACGCGGCGTCGACCGCGGAGACGCACAACGCCGCTGTCGTCCAGCAGCACCCCGAGCGCGCGCAGGGCGACGGCCCGACCGGCGGTGGCGCTCCGGCCCCGAGGAGCGCCGACCCCGCGGTGGCCCAGAACCAGCAGGCCGAGGCTGAGGAGGAGGCCGCCCCCGAGGCCGCCGAGCAGCCCGAGGCCGAGGCCGAGCCCGCCGCTGGTGGCGGTGCTCAGCCCGCGGCTGCGGCCGAGCCCATCGACGCGCTCGACGGCTGGATCCGGGAGGCGATCGGCGTGATGCAGGCCAACGGCATCAACGTGTCCGAGGCCGACGTCGACAGCATCCGCACGGTCATCGAGAAGGAGTCGAGCGGTGACCCGCGGGCGATCAACCTGTGGGACATCAACGCCAAGCGCGGCACGCCGTCGAAAGGCTTGATGCAGACGATCGACTCGACGTTCAACGCGCACAAGCTGCCCGGCTACGACGACATCTACGACCCGGTGTCGAACATCATCGCCGGCACGCGCTACACGCTGGACCGCTACGGCAGCTTCGCCGAGCACCCCGGCCTCGCGCAGATGGCCACCGGCGGTGGCTACCGCGGCTACTGATTCGAGCGCTCCCCGCCTCATCCCCCCCACCATCGAGCCCGACCGGCGACGTCCGGTCGGGCTCGATGTCGTTTCGGTGTCGTGGCCGCGCGTGTGGGCACTCCCCGATCACCCACGGTGTGGACGGGAGAAACCCATGACCCACGGCAAAGAGGTACGGCAGGCCCTGCGGGAGCCGACTCGCGCGCTGCGTGGCGTGATCCCGGCGGTGTACGACGGCTACGCCCGCCTGCACGCCGCCGCGATGGCGCCGGGTGCCCTCGACGCGCGGACCAAGGAACTCATCGCGTTGGCCGTCGCCGTGAGCGAACAGTGCGACGGCTGCATCGCAGCACACGCGCAGGCCGCCGTGCACCACGGTGCGCAGCCCCAGGAGGCTGCCGAGGCCATCGGGGTGACGTTCATGATGAACGGCGGTCCCGCCACGGTGTACGGCGCGAGAGCGTACGACGCGTTCCTGGAGTACTACGACGAGAAAGCCGCCCGCGACGCCCGTCGTGACGGTGCCGGGGACTGACCGCCGAAGGCGGTGCCTGTGGGTGGCAGACGAGTGTCCGCTCGCGGATGGCACGACGGCGCGCTGTTCTCCGGTGAGGGGAGTCGCGATGGACCATCCGCATGGCGGAGTGTCCGGGCCCGGTCGGCCACCGCAGCCGCAGCCCTGGCCCCAGCCGCCCATGCCGGGCGCTCCCGGGGTGTCGCAGCAGCCCCCGAGCACGTTCCCGTCACAGGCTCCGAACCGGCCCGGTGACCCCGCGCAGCCGTTCCCGTACGGCGCACCGCCCGGGCCGCAGCCACGCGTACCGGCGGGCGTCCTCGCCGGGGTCACACTCTGGCGGCTGACCATCGTGGTGTTCGCCTGCGTCGGGTTCTTCTCGCTCGTGGCCGACGTGGGGTTGGAGTCCGCGGTGCCGGGTCTGAGTCGGCAGGCGAGCCTGTTCATCGCGATTGTCTACACCGGACTGCTGCTGTATCCGGCCTGCAGCGGAGGAAGGCGGCACGAACCCCGCTCCCCGTGGTGGCGCGGGGCGACCGCGGTGCTGATGGCCGGGTATCTTCTCTACGGCTGCGCCAAGGTGAAGCAGCTCGCGACCACATCGGCGACGCCGACACAACCGCCAGTCCGGTGCTGAGACGTTAGTCGGAAACTCTCCGATCTTGCATTGACTCGGCGAGAGATCCACGGCAAGGATGCCGATCGTGCGACGAACCCTGCACGACGCACTTCTCTCGCGGAGGCGCTATGCGTAAAAAAATTGGATACGTGCTCGCCGTCCTGGCGATCGCACTCGGTGGCACGATGGCGATGAGCACCGTGTCGCCCAGCACTGCGTCGGCGGACGCGTGCTACACCTGGAACCGCACGCTCACTACCGGCATGAGCGGCAGTGACGTGAAGGAACTGCAGATCCGCGTGGCCGGCTGGGTCGCCTCGGGCGAGAACCTCGCCATCGACGGCGTGTACGGCGCCGCCACGGCTGCGGCCGTCAAGCGATTCCAAAGTGGATACGGCCTTGCGGCCGACGGTGTCGCGGGCCAGGCGACCTTCAACAAGATCTACTCGTTGACGGACTCCGACTGCACGCCCATCCACTTCGACCACTCGGAGTTCAACTACAACTGCGGTGCCCGCAACTACAACGGCGGCAAGGTCGGCGCGGCCACGGCCCGCGAGAACGCGCGCCGGGTCATGTGGCAGCTCGAAGCCGTGCGCCACAAGCTGGGTGACCGGCCGCTGGTGGTGACGTCCGGCTTCCGCAGCGTGTCGTGCAACTCGTCCGTGGGCGGTTCCGCCACGAGCCTGCACATGTACGGGCAGGCGGCCGACCTCGGCCTGAGCAGCTCGCCGAGCCAGTGCCAGATGTGGAACAGCGGTAAGTCGGCCGGTTTCGAGGAGCTCCTCGGGCCGGGCTACCCGGGTCACAACGACCACGTGCACATGGCCAACAAGTCGAGCCGCTTCTGGAGCGCGCCGAACTGCTGAGTGACGTCCCACGCGCTCGCCGTTCGCGAGGGCGGAGCGGCGGACGCGACGACGTCGACGAACGGGCCTCGACCGAACAGGTCGGGGCCCGTTCTCGTGTGCGGTGGCGAGTGCGTCGGGGGAATCGTCGGGACGTCCGGCTGTCCACGCATCGACCACGGACGGCACAGGGGGAGCCGTGAGGCGCTGAGAGGGGCGCGAGGGTTCGGAAAAGACTTCGGGCCTCGACCGACGTTTCCGCTGGTCGAGGCCCGTGTGTTGCGCGCGCCCTCGGCAGGATTCGAACCTGCGACACCTGCCTCCGGAGGGCAGTGCTCTATCCACTGAGCTACGAGGGCCCATCGCGCGTGCGATGAGGAAAGCTTAGCGCATGCCTCGACGCCGGTGTCGGCGGGTGGTCTTTCATGATCCGGCGGTTCGATCAGCCGTGATCGGGGAAGCTTCGAGCCGCGGACGAGGGGGACGCCGGGGCTGTTTGCATTCATGCGCATATGGCTATATGTTCGGCCTCGACACGGCTCGGAGGAAGGCGAGGCGGATGGGACACGGCCATGGGCACGGACACCTGACCTCGCCGGGTGTGAGCGCGTCGGGTCGTCACGTCGTGAGGTTGGCCGTGGCACTCGCTCTCGGTGCCACGGTGATGGTCGCCGAGTTCGGTGTCGGACTCGCGACCTCCTCGCTGGCTCTGCTCTCCGATGCCGCCCACATGTTCACCGACGTGCTCGGTATCGGCATGGCGCTGGTGGCCATCCAGCTCGGCCGTCGCAGCGGCCCCACGTTCACCCGCACCTTCGGCATGTATCGGGCCGAGGTGCTCGCCGCGCTGGCCAACGCCGTGCTGCTGTTCTCGGTGGCCGGATACGTCGTCTACGAGGCGATCAGCCGTATCACCGACCCGCCCGAAGTGCCTGGGCTTCCGGTGTTGCTCGTCGCGGCGGTCGGACTCGTGGCGAACGTCGTCGCCTTCCTGCTTCTCCGCCAGGGGGCGCAGGAAAGTCTCAACGTGCGTGGCGCATACCTGGAGGTGCTGGCCGACCTGGTCGGCTCGATCGGGGTCCTCGTGAGCGGTGCGCTCACCCTTACCACCGGGTGGCGCTACGCGGACCCGATCATCGGTGTCGCCATCGGCCTGTTCGTGCTGCCGCGCACGGTGGCGCTCGCCCGGCGGGCGCTGCGCATCCTCTTCCAGCACGCGCCCCACGGCATCGACGTCGAGGCCCTCGACGGCGACCTGCGTGGTCTTCCCGGCGTGGCGGACGTCCACGACCTGCACGTCTGGACGTTGACCTCGGGCATGGAGGTGGCGTCGGCGCACCTCACGATCGACGTCGGGGCGAAGTCGTCGGAGGTGCTGGCCTCGGCGCAGCAGGTGCTCTCGTCCCGCTACGCCATCGAGCACGCGACGCTACAGGTGGAGCCGAAGGAGTCGGCCCGTCGCTGTGAGCAGTTGCGCTGGTGATCGATCAGGGGAACGGCAGCGGCTGCGCGCCGCGTTCCTCCAGCATGGTGCGCATCGTGTCCATCTCGGCGCCCTGTGACACGAGCATGCTCTTCGCCAGCGTGCGTACGGCGGGCATGGACGCGTGGTCGTGGCCGTACTGGGCCATGTCCACGCCGCCCTGGTGGTGGCGGAGCATGAGTTGCAGGAACTGGACGTCCAACTCCCGGCCGGAGAGCGAGCGCATCGTCGCCAGCTCCTCCTCGGTGGCCATGCCGGGCATCCGGCCGTCCTCGGTCGTGGTGTGACCGCCCGACCCGTGGTGGTGGCCCTGCGGCCCTGACATCCACGTCATCGGCTCACCCAACGGCTCCTCGGGCTGGCCCCACATCATGAGCCAGCCCTTCATCCGCCCGACTTGTTCGAGCTGGACGCTCGCGATGTCGAACGCGAGTTGTCGCACGGCCGGGTCGTCACTGTGGTCCCGCGCCCAGTTGGCCATGGTCACGGCCTGCAGGTGGTGGGTGGACATGTCCTGGGCGAAGCCGACGTCCACGGAGCCGGCCTGGGGGACCGGCGACGGGTCGTCGCCGCGGCTCTGGCCGATGACGAGGCCGATCGTGGCGCCGACGAGCAGCGCCGCCAGAGCCGCCGCGCTGAAGATCACGACGCGCGACCAGGTGGGCGGCGCGGTGCGTGCCGGGGCGTCCGTCCCGGTGGACGTCCCCGCGTCGGGTCGGTCCTGCGCCGCCATGACTCAGCCCTCGCTCGGCGTCGACGACTTCGGCTGCTCCTGCTCCTGCTGCTGAGGCTGCGAGCCCATCTGGTCCTCCGGAGCGCCCTCGCTGCCCTGGTAGTCCATCGGCTTGGCGTCGGGGCCGGGCGGCTCGGCCTCGAACGCGGGCGGGTTGTCCGGGTCGAACATGCCCGGGCCGAGCGCGTCGCAGGACGCCCCGACCTCCGGGTAGGTGTTCGGGTTACGGCGCAGCGCGGCGATGAACTGGTCGATGCGCTCGTCCTCGACGCTGTCGACCTTGAGCTGGTGGCCCCACGACTGCAACGAGATCGGGGAGTCGAGGCCGGGGTACGGCGACATCATCGTGAACGGCTTGCCCTCGGCCCTGAGCTTGAGCAGGTCGAGTTCCTCGCCCTTGATCTTCTCGGGGTCGTAGGCGATCCAGATGGCGCCGTGTTCGAGCGAGTGCACCATGTTCTCGTTGCGGACGGCCTCGGGGTAGACGATGCCGGTGCACGCGGCCCAGTAGCCGTCGTGCGGGCCGCCGAACGGCGGGGTCTGGTCGTAGGCCACGCGCTCGTCGGGGAGCACGTGCGCACCGCCGACGTACTCCTCGGTCACGACACCCTTGATCTTCGTGGAGGGATCGGGGTTCTGCTCGTTCGGCGCGAAGCTCGCGGCGGCCTCTTCCCGCTCGCGCTGCGCGCGCTGGTCACCGGAGGCGACGTAGTAGTAGCCGAAGACGCCGGCGGCGAGGAGGACGATGCCCACGACCGCGGCGATGGTGCCCCACGGAGTCTGCTTCCCAGCGACGACCGAACCGCGGGCCGCCGCGACGCTGCCCTTCTTCTTGGCGGCGCCCTTCTTCTGCTTTCCGTTGGCCATGGCTCCCGTCGATTCCTCCGACTGCGATTACCCGCTCTGAAGTGTAGTGATACTAGCGGCGACCGGTGTCAACCCTGGACGCCGTCGGACTTACACTCGGCTCGTGACTCCCGCCGTTCTCGCTGATCTCGTTCGTACGTCCGCCGCCCGGATCTTCACCGACCGCGGGCTGGATCACAGCATCCTGCCCGAGAAGGTCACGGTGGAGCGACCCCGCAACCCCGAGCACGGCGACTACGCGACGAATCTCGCGCTGCAGGTGGCGAAGAAGGCCGGGTTGAAGCCGCGGGAGTTCGCCCAGGAACTGGCCGATGTGATCTCTGCCTCACCCGGGATCGAATCCGCCGAGGTCGCCGGTCCCGGCTTCCTCAACCTCCGGCTCGCGGCCGACGCGCAGGGTGAGATCGTGCGGCAGGTGCTCGAAGCGGGTGCCGACTACGGCCGCGGCAACACCTACGAAGGTCGCACGATCAATTTGGAGTTCGTGTCCGCGAACCCGACCGGTCCGATCCACCTCGGAGGCACCCGGTGGGCGGCCGTGGGCGACGCGCTCGGTCGGCTGCTCAGCGCGCAGGGCGCGAAGGTCACGCGTGAGTACTACTTCAACGACGCCGGTGCTCAGATCGATCGGTTCGTGCGCTCGTTGATCGCCGCCGCGAAGGGCGAGCCCGCGCCCGAGGACGGCTACGCGGGCACCTACGTGAGCGACATCGCCGCCCAGGTGCTGAGCCAGGAGCCCGACGCGCTCTCACTGTCCGACGCGGAGCGCCACGAGACCTTCCGGCGCATCGGTGTGGGCCTCATGTTCGAGGAGATCAAGAAGAGCCTGCACGACTTCGGCACCGACTTCGACGTCTTCTTCCACGAGGACTCCCTGCACAGCTCCGGCGCCGTGGCGTCGGTGGTGGAGGAACTCAAGGCCAACGGCAGCCTCTACTTCAAGGACAACGCCTGGTGGCTGCGCTCCACGGAGCACGGTGACGACAAGGACCGGGTCGTCATCAAGTCCGACGGGGCTCCGGCCTACATCGCCGGTGACCTCGCCTACCTGCGTGACAAGATCAATCGCGGGTTCGACCTGTGCATCTACATGCTCGGCGCGGACCACCACGGCTACATCGCGCGGCTCAAGGCCGCCGCAGCGGCCATGGGGCACAGCCCCGACACCGTCGAGGTGCTGATCGGTCAGCTGGTCAACCTCGTCAGCGGTGGCAAGCCGGTGCGCATGAGCAAGCGCGCGGGCACGGTCGTCACGATGGAGGACCTCGTCGAGGCCGTCGGTGTGGACGCGGCCCGATACGAACTGAGCCGGTACTCGGTGGACTCCACACTGGACGTCGACCTCGACCTGCTGCGCAAGCGCACCAACGACAACCCGGTGTTCTACGTGCAGTACGCACACGCCAGGTTGGCGTCTCTGCAACGCAACGCCGCCGAGCAGAACCTCGAACTTCGGGCCGACGCCGACGTCAGCCTGTTGACCCATCCGAGGGAAGGCGACCTGATCAGGACGATCGGGGAGTTCCCCGCGATGGTGAAGAAGGCGGCCGAGCTGCGGGAACCGCACCGTGTCGCCCGCTACCTCGAATCGTTGGCGTCGGCCTACCACAAGTTCTACGACGCCGCGCGTGTCCTGCCCCAGGGCGACGAGGAGCCGACCCCGCTCACGTACGCCCGGCTCGCCCTGTGCGAAGCCACCCGTCAGGTGCTCGCCAACGGGTTGGCGCTGCTCGGAGTGTCCGCACCGGAGCGGATGTAGCAGGGTGTCCGGCGCCTCGGCGGGTTACCGTCGAGGACGTGGCCAACTGCAATATCCCGACGACGCGCGGCGTCGTGCGGGTTCGCACGTAAAGGAACGTTGCTGATGTGCGCACACCCCGCGGGGCCTCGTCATGCGGAGGTTTACCCGCACGCGGACCAGGCGGGTTTCCCGCCGTCCACATCGGAGGAACTCGACCGCCTCTACCCGAAGGTCTGGCCACGCAACACCTATCGGGCTCCCGACGGTGTGGTTCGCATCGCGGGCGTCGACGTCCGGGAACTCGCGAAGACGTACGGCACGCCGCTGTTCGTGATCGACGAGGTGGACTTCAAGGCGCGGTGCGCCGAGTACGCCGAGGCGTTCGAGGACCCGGCGCTCGTGCACTACGCGGCCAAGGCGTTCCTCTGCACGGAGGTCGCTCGCTGGGTGGCCGAGAAGGGGTTGAGCCTCGACGTGTGCAGCGGCGGCGAGTTGGCCGTCGCGCTGCGGGCGGGCTTCCCGGTCGAGCGCATCACGTTCCACGGCAACAACAAGTCGATCGACGAGTTGGAGACCGCCGTGGAGGCGAGGGTGGGCACCGTGGTGCTCGACTCGTACCACGAGATCGCGCGGCTCGCCGAGGTCGCCGAACGCCACGGTGTGGAGCAGGCGGTCATGGTCCGCGTGACCGTGGGTGTCGAGGCGCACACGCACGAGTTCATCGCGACCGCCCACGAGGACCAGAAGTTCGGCTTCTCGCTCGCGTCGGGTGACGCCGCCGAGGCCGTGCGCCGGGTGCTCAACAGCCCGTCGTTGAAGCTGATCGGCCTGCACAGCCACATCGGGTCGCAGATCTTCGACACCGACGGCTTCGAGGTCGCCGCACGACGCGTGATCGGACTGATCGCCGACCTGCGCAAGGAGCACGGGGCCGAGATCCTCGACCAGCTCTCGGTCGTGGACCTGGGCGGTGGCTTCGGCATCTCCTACACCGACCGTGACAACCCGCCACCACCCGCGCAGATGATCACGCAGATCCGGGAGATCGTGCGGAAGGAGTGCACGTTCGCCGACCTTCCCGTCCCGCGGATCGCAGGTGAGCCGGGCCGCGCGATCGCGGGTCCCGGCACGGTGACCCTCTACGAGGTGGGCACCATCAAGGACGTGACGCTCGGCGAGGACGTCTCGCGCCGGTACGTGAGCGTGGACGGTGGCATGAGCGACAACATCCGCACCGCGCTGTACGACGCCGCGTACGACTGCCGGTTGGTGTCGCGGTCGAGCAGCGACGGCCAGCCGGGTGAGGGTGGTGCCGTGTTGTCCCGGGTCGTGGGAAAGCACTGTGAGTCCGGCGACATCGTGGTCCGTGACTGTTGGTTGCCGGACACCCTGGCTCCGGGCGACCTGCTCGCCGTGGCCGCCACGGGGGCGTACTGCTACTCGATGGCGAGCAACTACAACAAGCAGCCGCGGCCCGCGGTGGTGGCGGTGCGCAACGGCAATCATCGACTGCTGTTGAGGCGGGAGACGAACGAGGACCTGTTCCGGCTGGAGGTGTCGTGACGTGAGGATGGACGTGGCACGGCATGACGCCGACCGGGTGCGGGTGTCCCGCAGGGCGCTGAGGTGTCGTGACGTGAGGATGGACGTGGCACGGCATGACGCCGACCGGGTGCGGGTGTCCCGCAGGGCGCTGAGGTGTCGTGACGTGAGGATGGACGTGGCACGGCATGACGCCGACCGGGTGTCCCGCGAAGCACTGGAGGTGTCGTCGTGAGCGAACGTCGTGAGACTCCTGTCCGGGTCGCGCTGCTCGGTTGCGGCACGGTCGGTGGCGAGGTGGTCCGCCGGTTGCTGGACGACTCCGAGGAGCTGGCCGCGCGGATCGGGGCGCCTGTCGAGTTGGCGGGTGTCGCCGTACGCAGGCCGGACAAGCATCCCGAGCTCCCGCAGCATCTGGTGACGGCCGACGCGAAGCAGCTCGTCGAGTCTGATGTGGACATCGTGATCGAGTTGATCGGCGGTATCGAGCCCGTGCGTGGCTGGTTGTTGACCGCGCTGCGCAAGGGAAAGTCGGTGGTCACCGGGAACAAGGCCCTGCTGGCCGAGCACGGCGCGGAACTCGCGAGTGCGGCGAGCGAGGCGGGTGTCGACCTCTACTACGAGGCGTCCGTCGCGGGCGCGATCCCGTTGCTGCGTCCGTTGCGGGAGTCGTTGGCGGGTGACCGGATCACTCGCGTGATGGGGATCGTCAACGGCACCACGAACTTCATTCTGTCCGCTATGGACTCCACGGGTGCCGGGTACGCGGAGACGCTGGACGAGGCCACCCGGCTCGGGTACGCGGAGGCCGACCCGAGTGCCGACGTCGACGGCTACGACGCCGCGTCGAAGGCGGCGATCCTCGCGTCGCTCGCGTTCCACACGCGAGTCACGGCGTCCGACGTGTACCGCGAGGGGATCAGGGGCATCAGCGCCGCGGACATCGGCGCGGCGAAGCGGCTGAATCGGACGGTCAAGCTGCTCGCGATCTGTGAACGGGTGACGGACGAAGACGGCACGGAGTCGGTGTCGGCGCGCGTCCACCCGGTGATGATTCCGCGAACCCACCAGCTCGCGGGCGTGGGCGGTGCCTTCAACGCGGTGTATGTCGAGGCGGAGGCCGCGGGAGAGCTGATGTTCTACGGCCAGGGCGCCGGTGGTGCTCCCACCGCGAGTGCCGTGTTGGGCGACTTCGTCGCCGCGGCGCGCAACCGGGTCGCGGGAGGCCGGGGGCCGAGGGAGTCGGCGCACGCCGCGCTCCCGGTGCGGCCGATGGGGCAGACGCCGACCCGCTACCACGTCAGCCTCGACGTGGCCGACAAGCCGGGTGTGCTGGCGCAGATCGCGCAGATTTTCGCCGAGCACGGCGTGAGCATCGCGGCCGTGAGGCAGCGGGACAAGCACTCCACCGCGAGCCTCGTGGTGGTGACGCACCTGGCGCCCGACGCGGCGCTGGAGGCCACCGTGAACGAGATCAGCAAGCTCGACGTGGTGCGCAACGTGGTCAGTGTGATGCGGGTGGAAGGCGAGGACTCGTGAACGCGCAGGAATCTTCAGCAGCGGGACACGGAGTGCGACCGGGCTGGCCGGGGATCATCAAGGCGTACGCGTCGCGCATCCCGGTGCCCGAGGGCGCCGAAATCGTCACGTTGGGCGAGGGCAACACCCCGCTGTTGTTGGCCCCGCACCTGTCCGAGCTGACCGGCAGCACCGTGTATCTGAAGGTCGAGGGGGCCAACCCGACCGGTTCCTTCAAGGACCGGGGCATGACGGTGGCCATCACCCACGCCAAGGCCAGCGGGCTCAAGGCCGTGATCTGCGCGTCCACCGGCAACACCTCGGCGTCGGCGTCCGCCTACGCCGCGCGGGCCGGGCTCTCCACGGCGGTGCTGGTGCCGCAGGGCAAGATCGCGATGGGCAAGATGGCCCAGGCCGTGCTGCACGGGGCGCGCATCCTGCAGATCGACGGCAACTTCGACGACTGCCTCGAACTCGCTCGCAAGACGGCCGCCGACTACCCGGTCACGCTCGTGAACTCGGTCAACCCGGTGCGGCTCGTGGGCCAGAAGACCGCGGCGTGGGAGATCTGCGACGCGCTCGGCCAGGCTCCGGACATCCACTGCCTCCCGGTCGGCAACGCGGGCAACATCACCGCCTACTGGGCCGGGTACACCGAGTACGCCGCCGACGGCGTCGTGAGCGACGTCCCGCGCATGTTCGGTTTCCAGGCCGCGGGTGCCGCGCCGCTGGTGAAGGGCGAGCCGGTCAAGGACCCGGAGACGGTGGCCACGGCGATCCGGGTGGGCAGCCCGGCGTCGTGGGAGTCGGCGGTCAAGGCCAAGACCGCCAGCGGCGGACTCTTCGACGCGGTGACCGACGAGCGGATTCTCGACGCCTACCGCCTGCTCGCGAGCCGTGAGGGCGTGTTCGTGGAGCCCGCCTCGGCGACCAGCGTCGCCGGTCTGCTGCAAACGGCCGCGGACGGACGGCTGCCGAAGGGCTCGACCGTGGTGTGCACGGTGACCGGTCACGGCCTCAAGGACCCCGCGACGGCCCTGGAGGGCAACGTGGAGGTCGAACCGCTGGCCGTCGATCCTCGCGCCGTGGCCTCGGCGCTGCACCTGTAGGCCCGGGTGTGGCAATGAAGTTCACGGTCACCGTCCCGGCGTCGACGGCGAACCTCGGACCGGGATTCGACACCTTCGGCATGGCGTTGGCGTTGCACGACGTCGTGGAGGTCGAGGTCACGCGCTCCGGGCTCGCCGTCGAGGTGGTCGACGCCGGTGCGGGCGACATGTCGGGCGTGCCGACGGACGAGTCGCATCTCGTGGTGCGCGCGCTGCGGCGAGCCTGCGAACACCTGGGAGTGTCGGTGCCCGGGATCGGGCTGCGGTGTCGCAACGCGATTCCGCACGCCCGCGGTCTCGGCTCGTCCGCCGCGGCCGTCGTCGCGGGCATCGCGGCGGGATACACGTTGGCAGGCAAGGACTTCGGCGACTTCAGCGACGTCGGCGACGACGCGCTGCAGCTCGCCGCCGAGTTCGAGGGGCACGCCGACAACGCGGCGGCGAGCCTGTTCGGCGGGTTCGTGGTCGCGTGGCAGGCGGGACGGGTGTTCCACGCGCAACGGCTGCAGCCGCACGCGGCGATCAGGCCGGTGGTGGCGATTCCTTCGGAGCTGTCGTCGACGGGTGAGACCCGGGCGTTGCTGCCCGACACCGTGCCGCACGGCGACGCGGCGTTCTCGGCGAGCCGGTGCGCGCTCGCCGTCCACGCCGTCACGACTCGGCCCGAGCTGTTGTTCGCGGCGACGGAGGACCGGTTGCACCAGGACTACCGGGAGCCGGCGTATCCGGCGTCGGTGCGACTGGTGCGCGCCCTGCGGGCGCAGGGTGTCGCCGCGGTGATCTCGGGGGCCGGACCCACCGTGCTCGCCCTGACCACCACGGGAATACTCCCGCGGGACGTGGACGTTACGGGTTTCGAAATCGTCGAGTTACCCGTCGATCTGGCCGGTGTCCGGGTGGACACGGCTTCGTGAGAGATCCGGACTCCCACACGGGGTTCGCTTTCCGTTGATCGAAAAACGGTGGCGCCATGTGGGGGGGTGGTTGTTGCACGGCGTGCTTCGGCGGTCTACCCTCGGAGGCGTTCGGTCACCGTGCGGTTTCCGCACCCGGTGCTGGTCCCGGGACACTTCTCCGGATCGGATCTTCTCCGTTGGTTCTCGACGGATTTCGGGTAAACACGGTGGTCGATTGATCATCTGACGGCGGTTCTCGCTGTGTCTCGTGTCTTCGGCGACGAACCGGCCGCGCAGGGATCCCAGTATGCCGTCTCGCAATTCGGACGCGGGCGGTGGTCCGCTGGTCCACGCATGGAGCGTCGACCGGTCAGGAAGGACATGTGTGAGCAACACCGATCTGTTGAGCGGCGACGAAACCCCGGCAGCACCGTCTGCATCGTCCGACTCGGGGGAACGGGCACCGCAGGCCAACAGCGCTGAAGCGGCCCCCAAGCGGCGTCCCGGTGGTCTGTCGGGAATGGTGATCGCCGAGCTGCGCGCGCTCGCCACCGAGCTGGGCATCGGCGACACCACGGGAATGCGCAAGGGCGATCTGATCGCTGCCATCCGCGAACGCCAGGGCAAGACGAAGCGGACGAGGTCGACGGCCAAGGACAACGCCGAGGCCACGACCCCGGCTCTCGACGGCGCGGCCGACGAGGCCAAGGCGAAGCGCGCGACCAAGGGGGCGCGGAAGTCGAACGGCTCCGCGCAGACCGCTGCGGACGACAACGGCCGCAGCAGCAGTGCCGAGGGGGCTCCGAACACCACGAACACGACCAACACCGCGAGCGGCGAGAACGCCGGTGCCGCGGAGCGCAAGGACGCGTCGGACTCGCGGGAAGCCAAGGAAGCCAGGGACTCCAAGGACGTCAAGGACTCCGCCAAGGACGCCAAGGACTCCCGTGAGGGCAAGCAGGGCGCCGACGGCCAGGACGACGGCGGGAACCGCCCGAACCGGCGCCGACGTGGTTCCGGCCGTGGTGGCTCGCAGGGCGAGGGCGGTCAGTCGTCCCGCTCCGACGACGAGTCCGGTCAGCGCGACGGCGGCGACAAGGACGGCCGGTCCGAGGGCAAGCAGGACGGCAAGTCCGGCAACCAGCAGCGCGGTGGCCAGGGCGGCAATGCCGGTGGCCAGAACAACAAGCAGAACAACGGCAACTCCGACGATGACGACGAACGCGGTGGTCGCCGCAGCAGGCGGTTCCGTGACCGTCGCCGTCGGGGTCGTGGCGAGGGCGGCGGCGAGACCGAGATCAGGGAGGACGACGTCCTCCTGCCGGTCGCCGGCATCCTGGACGTGCTGGAGAACTACGCGTTCGTCCGGACGTCCGGTTACCTGCCCGGGCCGAACGACGTCTACGTGTCGCTGTCGCTGGTCCGCAAGTACGGCCTGCGTCGCGGCGACGCCATCACGGGTGTCGTCAAGCAGCCGCGCGAGGGCGAGCAGCAGCGGCAGAAGTTCAACCCGCTGGTGCGCGTGGACTCGATCAACGGGCTCGACCCCGAGGTCGCCAAGAAGCGTCCCGAGTTCCACAAGCTGACGCCGCTGTACCCCAACGAGCGGCTGCGCCTGGAGACCACGCCGAACAAGCTGACCACGCGGGTCATCGACCTCGTGATGCCGGTCGGCAAGGGACAGCGTGCGCTGATCGTGTCGCCGCCCAAGGCGGGCAAGACGACGATCATGCAGGACATCGCCAACGCGATCACCACGAACAACCCCGAGTGCCACCTCATGGTGGTGCTGGTGGACGAGCGGCCGGAAGAGGTCACCGACATGCAGCGGTCGGTGAAGGGCGAGGTCATCGCCTCCACCTTCGACCGCCCGCCGTCGGACCACACCTCGGTGGCCGAGCTGTCCATCGAGCGGGCCAAGCGGCTCGTCGAGATGGGGCACGACGTCGTGGTGCTGCTCGACTCGATCACGCGGCTCGGCCGGGCCTACAACCTGGCGGCCCCGGCGTCCGGGCGCATCCTCTCCGGTGGTGTGGACTCCACCGCGCTGTTCCCGCCCAAGCGGTTCCTCGGCGCGGCCCGCAACATCGAGGGCGGCGGTTCGCTCACGATCTTCGCCACGGCGATGGTGGAGACGGGCTCCACGGGTGACACGGTCATCTTCGAGGAGTTCAAGGGCACCGGTAACGCCGAGCTGAAGCTCGACCGCAAGATCGCCGAGCGTCGGGTGTTCCCGGCCGTGGACGTCAACCCGTCGGGCACCCGGAAGGAAGAGCTGCTGCTCTCGCCCGACGAGCTGGCGGTGACGCACAAGCTGCACCGGGTGCTGCACGCGCTCGACTCACAGCAGGCGATCGACCTGTTGCTCGACCGGTTGCGCAAGACGAAGACGAACATCGAGTTCCTGATGCAGGTCTCCAAGACCGCACCAGGCGCGGACGACGACTGAGCGTCGTCGACGCCGACGTGACACGGGGTCCGTCCGGCCGTCCGAAGGGACGGTGGGTCGGGCCCCGTCGTCGTCAGTGGGTGGACGCGGTGAGCCGGGACAGGTAGGCGTCTCGGTCGCCATGAGCTCCGGCCATCCGCAACGGCGGGATGCCGGTCGGCGACACCCGGAAGTCGTGGACGGTCATGAAGACGATCGTCGGCGTGACCGGATGCGCCGTCGCGCTCGCGCTGAGTACGGTCGTCGGATAGGGAATAGGCGCCCGCAAGGGTGCGTTGAAGGGCTCGTCTGTCCCTCTGGCAGACTTGTTCCGCTGACGTCCGGCTCCGGTTCACCCCACGCGGTGGCGTGGGGATCCGGCGGCCATCTGAGAGAGGACACCATGAAGAGCGGTATTCACCCTGACTACCACGTCACCACGGTGACCTGCGGTTGCGGCAACTCGTTCACCACCCGCAGCACCGCCGCGTCCGACTCGATCCACGTCGAGGTCTGCTCGAACTGCCACCCGTTCTACACGGGCAAGCAGAAGATCCTCGACACCGGTGGTCGGGTGGCGCGCTTCGAGGCTCGCTACGGCAAGCGCAAGAAGTAGCTTCGTGGACGGCGCTCGCTCCCTGCTCGATCGCAGGAGCGGGCGCCGTTTCGCGTTCTCGGTGCAGCCGTGTCGGTGAGGTAGGCGTTCGAGGAAGGTAAGGGCCGTGGAGTCGGAAGCACTGCGAGGGTTGCTCGACGAGTACGCCGAGCTCGAGGAGCAGTTGGCGGACCCGGCCGTGCACGCCGATCAGGCCCGCGCCCGCAAGCTGGGGCGTCGTTACGCCGAGCTGGCGCCGGTCGTGAAGACGGTCAACGAGCTGGAGTCCACTCGATCCGACCTCGCGGCGGCGCGGGAACTGGCGTCCGAGGACGAGTCGTTCGCCGAGGAGGCCGACCGGCTGGCCGAGCGCATCCCCGAGCTGGAGGCTCGACTGACCGAGTTGCTGCTTCCCCGCGACCCGTACGACGGCTCCGACGTCGTGATGGAGATCAAGTCGGGGGAGGGCGGCGAGGAATCCGCCCTGTTCGCCGGTGATCTGCTGCGCATGTACCTGCGGTTCGCCGAGCGGCAGGGCTGGACGACGGAGATCCTCGACGCCACGCCCTCCGACCTCGGCGGCTACAAGGACGTCACGGTGGCCGTCAAGAGCAAGGGGACCGACCCCGACGGAGTGTGGTCACGGCTCAAGTTCGAGGGTGGCGTGCACCGGGTGCAGCGCGTGCCCGCGACCGAGTCGCAAGGCCGCATCCACACCTCGGCCGCCGGTGTGCTGATCTATCCGGAGCCGGAGGAGATCGAGGTCGAGATCGACCCGAACGACCTGCGTATCGACGTCTTCCGGTCGTCGGGGCCCGGTGGGCAGAGCGTGAACACCACCGACTCGGCGGTGCGGGTCACCCACCTGCCCACCGGCATCGTGGTGTCGTGCCAGAACGAGAAGTCGCAGATCCAGAACCGGGCTCGCGCCATCCAGGTGTTGCAGGCGCGGTTGCAGGCGCTCGCCGAGGAGGAGGCGGCGGCCAAGGCCGCCGACGCTCGACGCTCGCAGGTGCGGACGGTCGACCGGTCGGAGCGCGTGCGTACCTACAACTTCCCGGAGAACCGGATCTCCGACCACCGCGTCAACTACAAGGCCTACAACCTCGATCAGGTGCTGGACGGGGAACTGACGGGCGTGCTGGACGCGCTCCGCGCCGCCGACCGGGAGGAACGCATGGCCCGGGCGCAGTCGAAGGGCTGAACGGGCGCCGTCCTCGGCCAAGAAACTCGCGCCATCAGCGCGACTCCCGCAGGAAGTCGGTCACGACCTGCGACCACTCGTCCGGGGCCTCCGCGCCGATGATGTGTCCGCAGTCGATCTCCGCGAGCCGCGCTCCGGGGATGCCGCGGGCGAGTTCGCGTCCCAGGTCGGCGCTGACGAGCTGGTCGCGAGTGGTGGTCACGACGAGCGTCGGCACGCTGATGCGGGGCAGCTCGGCCCGCGTGTCCACGGAGGCGACCAGGTCGACGTGCTCCCGGCTGCCGGGCGGGATCGTCGCGGCGAGGTCGTCGACCGCGCTCTCCAGAGCCTCGGGAGTGAGTTCGGCCAGCCGCACCGGGTCCGTGGCCGCGTAAGTGAGGAACCTCGCCAGGGTCCGGCGGTCACCGTCGAGCAGGTGACGCCAGAGGTCGACGGCGAGCCGCATGCGGTTGTCGAGCCGGGCGAACCCGGCCGTGAGGACGAGGCCCGTGACCCGCTCGGGGTGGCGGGTGGCCGCCCGGACGGCGACCGCGGTGCCCAGCGAGTACCCGAACACGGTGAACCGCTCCGCCCCCTCGCGCACGGCCGTGGCCACGAGCGCGTCGGCGAGACCGTCGAGACTCAGGGGCTCGGGGCTGCGCGGCGTCGCACCGCTGCCGGGGTAGTCGACGCCGATCACCGTGTGGGTGCGGGCCAGCTCGTCGATCAGCGGACCGAAGTTGGCCCGTACCTCGCCGCCCGCGCCGTGAGCCAGCAGCAGCGCGGGTCCGGAGCCCTTGGTGGTCGTCGCGAAATTCTCGATCATGATGCGACGTTAAGGGTTGACATCGGTGACAAGGTCAAGTTCGGAGAGCGGTGTGCTGATCGGTGAGTTGTCCGCCCGCACGGGAGTGAGCGCCCGGCTGTTGCGGTACTACGAGTCCAAGGGGCTGCTTCGCGCGCGGCGGGAAGCCAACGGGTATCGCGTCTACGACGAGGACGCGGTCACGCGGGTGCGGCAGATCAAGGCGTTGCTCGACGCGGGCCTGCCCACGGAACGCATCCGAGAGGTGCTCCCGTGCGCGCGGGGCGAGAAACCCGACCTCGACATGTGCCCGCAGTTGCGCGAGCTGCTGGCCAGGCAGCTTCGCGCCCTCGACGAGGACATCGAGAGGTTGCGACACAATCGGACGAGGTTGGCGAATCTGACGGGTGACGTCCGGGTCTGACCACACGTCAGGGTCATGTGCAAGTCTTGACGCCGTGAAGAGACTGCCCCTGCGACTGGCGCTGTTGGAGGCTGCTCGAATCCTGGAGGAGGCCGGCGTCGAGTCCCCGAGGACCGAGGCCGAGCTCATCGCCGCCCATGTGCTGGGCGTCGACCGTGGACGGCTGCCGCTGGTTCCGCTCGTCGATCCGCCCGTCGTGGACGCCATCAGCCGAGTGGTCAACGAGCGCGCCACGCGGGTTCCGCTCCAGTACCTGCTCGGTGGAGCGACGATGGGGGACATCAGTGTGCGGGTCGGCCCCGGCGTGTTCGTGCCCCGACCGGAGACCGAGCTGCTGCTGGAGTGGGGGCTGAAGCTCGTGAAGGGGCGCGAGTACCCCGTGGTCGTGGACCTGTGCACCGGATCGGGAGCGTTGGCTCTGGCGGTGGCGCACGCTCGACCCGATGCCGTCGTGTACGCGGTGGACAACGATCCCGACGCGCTCGCCTGGGCACGCCACAACGCGGACCTTCGGGCGGAGGCCGGTGACACACCGATCCGCCTCTACTCCGGCGACGTGACCGACGACACGGTGTTCGCCGAACTCGACGGCCTCGTCGACCTCGTGCTCTGCAACCCGCCGTACGTGCCGCAGGGCACGCCCGTGCCGCCCGAGGTGGCCGACTACGACCCGCCCCAGGCGGTCTTCGCCGCCCACGGTGGGCTGGAGGTGATCCGGCACGTCGTGACGATGGCGGCCCGACTGCTCAAGCCCGGCGGCGGCGTCGCCATCGAGCACGACGACACCCACGCCCACGCCGTTCCCCCGCTGCTGGAGGCACGGCGAGTGCTCACCGACGTCACCGATCACAAGGACCTCGCCGGTCGACCGCGTTTCGTCACCGCTCGCCGGGCCTGACCGCCGGGGCGCGATGTCGACATTCGGCATCGCTAAGCTTGGCGCGCATGAGCGCGGTGTACGACTGCGGCGAGCCGCAGACGAGGTCCGACGGATTGCGAGCCGCGGTGTCGGCGGCCCGATCCGGCAGACTCGTGGTCTTCCCGACGGACACCGTCTACGGAATCGGTGCCGACGCGTTCGACCCGGAAGCCGTGGCGGCGCTCCTGCGAGCCAAGAATCGAGGACCGGACATGCCGGCCGGTGTCCTCGTGGGCTCCTGGTCCACGATCGACGGTCTCGTGCTCGGGCTCTCCCGGCACGCACGAACCCTCGTCGAGGCGTTCTGGCCCGGCGACCTCTCGATCGTCGTCCCGCACGCGCCGAGTCTGCAGTGGAACCTCGGGTCAACCCGCGGCACCGTGATGCTGCGCATGCCGTTGCACCCGGTGGCGCTGGAGCTGCTCCGGGAAGTCGGCCCCATGGCGGTGTCGAGTGCCAACGTGTCCGGGCAACCGCCCGCGTCGGACGCCGAGGAGGCGCGGCGGCAGTTGGGCGAGTCCGTCGCGGTCTACCTCGACGGAGGGCCGAGCGGCGATCCCGTGCCATCGACCATCGTGGACCTCACGGGTGACCGTCCCTCGTTGTTGCGGGAGGGCGCGGTGAGTGCCGAGGCGGTGTCGGAGGCCCTGGGCATGGAGATCGGCCGGGAACAGTGAGCGAGAACAGTAGCGGTACGGTTGCGCACTGTGAACCACCCGTTTGTGTCTTGCGGAGGGTGACGCGGTCGTGAACTCCGCCGCCCCCACCGGCCTCCCCATTCGCGAGTACCTGCTCGTCGCTCTCGTCTCCGCTGCCCTGACCTACCTGCTGACCGCTGTGGTGCGGCGTTTCGCCATCAAGGTGAAGGCCGTCGCCGTCCCGCGTAAGCGCGACGTCCACGTCGTCCCGATTCCGAGGATGGGCGGCGTCGCGATGTACTTCGGCGTGGTGGGCGGCATGGCCCTGGCCCACCAGCTCCCGGTCCTGCGGCGCGCCTTCGAGTACTCCTACGATCCCGTCGCCGTCCTCATCGGCGGCGGGGTGATCGTGTTGATCGGTGCCCTCGACGACCGGTTCGAGATCGATGCCTGGACCAAACTCGCCGGTCAGGTGCTGTGCGCGGGCATCCTGGTTCTGTTCGGGGTGCAGTGGGTCTCGCTGTGGGTGCCGTGGGGCGGTGACGCGGACGCCGTCGGCAACGTGCTGATGTTCGACCGCAACCAGGGCGGGCTGCTGGTCGTGTTGTTGGTCGTGGTCATGGTCAACGCCATGAACTTCGTCGACGGCCTCGACGGTCTCGCGAGCGGTCTCGGCCTGATCGCCGCCGCGGCGACGTGCACGTTCACGCTCTGGCTGCTGCACTCCTCCGGTGGGGAGGTGAGCACCTACCCGCCGGCGCTCATCGCCGCGACCCTCGCCGGTGCGTGTCTGGGCTTCCTGCCGCACAACTTCCAGCCCGCGAAGATCTTCATGGGCGACTCGGGCTCGATGATGATCGGTCTCATGCTGGCGGCGGCGAGCACGTCGGCGTCGGGGCGGATCGTGTACACGTCGTTCGACGCCACCGACGTCGTCGCCCTGCTCTCGCCGTTGTTCGTGGTGGCGGCGGTGCTCTTCCTGCCGTTGCTCGACCTGGTGCTGGCCGTGGTCCGTCGCACGCGCCGTGGTGAAAGCCCGTTCGCGGCGGACAAGATGCACCTGCACCATCGGCTCCTGGAGATCGGGCATTCGCAGCGCCGGGCCGTGCTGCTCATCTACCTGTGGGCCGCGTTGCTCGCCTTCGGGGCGGTCGCGGTGGCGATGTTCGACACCGCCGCGGTGTTCTGGATCACCTGTGCCGGGTTGATCGTCGCGGCTTTGATCTCGTTCGTCCCGCGGCTGCGCCGCCAGCGACAGAAGAGCACGACCTAGCCTCACCTAGGCTGGGGCACGACCAGGGCGAACGAGGAACCGAGCGGGTCGACCGTCGAGGTCGACCGAAGGGTTAGAGGCGAGATGAACGCAGTGGACGGTGGCGCGGAGGAGAAGGCCGAGAAGGCCGTCGACCCGACGTCCGACGCCAAGTCCGACGTCGAGTCCGACGCCGTCGCCGCCGAGCTCCGCGCGGAACACGCGAAGTCGGTGTACGCGCTCGCCGACGCGATGCTGCGGTGGGGACTTCGACTGTCCCTGCCGCTGGTGCTCCTCACGGTGGGGGTGTCGACCATCTCGGTCGGACAGCCGGGCCTGGTGGGAGCCGGGTTCGGGGCGGCACTCGGCTACGGGTCCTCGCTCGTGACCATCACGATGATGCGCATCGCGGCCACTCGCCCGCCGAGTGCGCTGATGAGCCTGGCGCTCGGTGGCTATGCCATCAAGATGGGCGCGTTGTTGGTGGTCATGCTGCTGTTGCGCGACGTCGACACGTTCTCGCGGCCCGCGTTGGCGTTCGGGATGTTGACGACGGTCGTCGCATGGGCGGGAGCGGAGGTGGTCGCCTTCCGGACCACCAAGACACCGACACTCGTCGTCGCCCGTTCGGCGCAGAGCACTACTCGCGAGTAGGGCATACGTCCCGAACGGGGGGCTGAGAAGTACGCCCGTACGGTATGCCTGAGTAGCCCCTGGTATCGTCCGCGGCAAGGTCCCATTCCCCTAGCGGGGATGCCCTGCACAGTGTCGGATCTGTATCCGGTACGTTAAGTCCAGGTTTGTGACGATTCCCCCGGCGGAGTGAACGCCGGCCGGGAGAACCGGAAGGAGCCCAGTTGGGCGCGCTGGTAGTAGCCGCAGGTGACGAATTCACACCGCCGACGGCAGAGGCCTTCAATCTGCCGGCAATCTTCGGCTGGGTCACGAAACCCATGCTGCTTGCCGTGCTCTCGGTCGTCATCATCGTGGCCTTCTTCCTGCTGACCACCAGGAAGATGAGCGTCGTCCCGGGCAAGGGGCAGTTCCTCGTCGAATCGCTCTACGACTTCGGGCGCAACAACATCGCTCGTGAGCAGATCGGCGCGAACGACTTCCTCCGCTTCGTGCCACTGGTGCTGAGCCTGTTCACCTTCATTCTGGTGAACAACCTCTTCGGGCTCGTGCCGATCCTGCAGTTCCCGACGATGTCGCACATCGGGTTCCCGCTGGCGCTCTCGGTGCTGGTGGTCTACCCGGTCTACCACTACGCCGGTATCCGGAAGCACGGGCTCGGCGGCTACCTGCGGAACCAGTTGGTCCCGCCCGGTGCCCCGAAGTTCGTCTACATCCTGCTGACGCCGATCGAGTTCTTCACGAAGTTCGTGATGAACCCGATCACCCTGGCGATTCGAGTTTTCGCCGCCATGTTCGCGGGCCACCTGCTGATCATGCTCTTCGGTATCTCGGCCGAGTACCTGCTGCTGCATGGCGAGGGCCTGTTGAAGGCGATTTCCGCGTTCTCGTTCGCGGGTGCCTTGGCGATCACGTTCATCGAGGCGCTCATCATGGTGATCCAGGCGTTCATCTTCGCGTTGTTGTCGGCCAACTACATCGGGGCGGCTCTCGCCGACGAGCACTGAGTCGACCCATAAGACCGACGGACGGCCTACGCGAAGGTGACGTCCGTTCAACCCCAAGGCAAATGCTCCGTTAACCGAACACGGACGAAGTTGGAAAGGGAAATCACGTGAGCTCCATGCTTCTTGCCCAGCAGGCCGCCGAGACCGACATCAACGCGGGTCTCGCCGTCATCGGCTACGGCCTCGGTGCCATCGGTGGTGGTATCGGCGTGGGCATGATCTTCTCGTCGGTCATCAGCGGCACCGCCCGTCAGCCGGAGGCCCAGGGCAAGCTGATGAACATCGGCTTCACCACGTTCGCCCTCGTCGAGGTGCTCGCGCTGCTCGGGTTCGTGCTCTTCTTCCTCGCGGGCTGACGTCCCTCCACCGACTGCTTGAGTAACCAGACGAAGTGGAGACGGCGATGATTCTGGCGCAGGAAGAGTACAACCCTGTTCTTCCGCACACCTCCGAGATCATCATCGGTCTTATCGCTTTCCTCCTCCTGCTGTTCGTCATGACGAAGTTCGTCAAACCGCGCTTCGAGAAGCTGTACGAGGAGCGGGCAGCCAAGATCGAGGGCGGCATCGAGAAGGCCGAGAAGGCTCAGGCCGAGGCGGAGCAGGCGCTGGCGCAGTACAAGGCGCAGCTCGCCGAAGCGCGGAGTGAGGCGGCCAAGATCCGCGACGACGCGCGGGCCGAGGCCGAGCAGATCAAGGAAGAACTGCGGGCACAGGCCGAGGAAGAGGCGCGACGCATCGTCGCGCAGGGTGAGGCGCAGTTGCAGGCCCAGCGGGCCCAGCTGGTCGCCGAGCTTCGAGAGGATCTCGGACGCAACGCCGTCCTGCTTGCCGGGCGGATCGTGGGCGAGTCGCTCGAGGACGAGGCGCGGCGCCGTGGCACTGTCGACCGGTTCCTGAGTGAGCTCGAAGCCAGTGGTGCGGCCGGAGCAAGGAAGTAGGGCCTAGATGACGCTGCATGCTGCGAGTCGCGAGGCTCTGAGCTTCGCCGAGACCCGTCTCGACGGAGTACTCGGCGACGCGGGCGCCGATCCGTCCGCAGTCGGGGAGGAGCTGCTCTCCGTGGTGGATCTGCTCACCAGGGAGATCGGGTTGCGGCGGGCCGTGTCGGACGGTTCGTCGGACCCCGAGACCCGCAAGCAGCTGGTCGCCTCCCTGCTGCGGGACAAGCTCTCGGCCCCCGCGCTGTCGGTGCTCGAAGCCGTGGTGGGTGCACGGTGGTCGAACCCCCGGGAACTGGTGGACGGCCTCGAACACCTCGGCTTCACCGCGCTGCTCGCCGGCGCGGAGAAAGCGGGCAAACTGAGCGCTGTCGAGGACGAACTGTTCCAGTTCGCTCGTATCCTGGACGACAGCCCTGAACTGGAGAGGGCGCTGTCCGACCGGACGGCGCCCACCGAGGCCAAGCGCGGTCTCACTCGCCAGCTCGTCGCGGACAAGGTCGACCCGATCACCAAGGTGCTGATCGAGCAGGCCGTCATCCGCCCGAGGGGTCGCAGTGCCGCACACGGTGTCGACCGGCTGGTCGAGCTGGCCGCGGCCCGCAACGGCCGTTCCGTGGCGCAGGTCAGAAGCGCCACGCAGTTGACGGACGAGCAGCGGGAGCGGCTCTCGAGCCAGCTTGAGCGGCTCTACGGGCGGCCGATCGCGTTGCACGTGGCCCTCGATCGCTCGCTGGGCGCCGGCCTGGTGGTCCGGGTCGGCGACGAGGTGATCGACGGCAGTGCCGCCGGCAGGCTGGAAGCCCTCCGCAGGCAACTGGCCGGGTGAGCGAGTCGGCGACATGACACATACTTTGCACACTGGCAAGAACGAAGTGAGAGCGGGAACGACATGGCGGAGCTGACGATCTCCTCGGATGAGATCGCCAACGCGATCGAGAACTACGTCTCGAGTTATTCCCCGGACGTGAGCCGGGAAGAGGTCGGCGTCGTCGTCGACACCGGCGACGGTGTTGCCCACGTCGAAGGCCTGCCGGGCACCATGGCGAACGAGCTGCTGGAGTTCCCCGGCGGCATTCTCGGCGTCGCGCAGAACCTCGACCCGCGCGAGATCGGTGTCGTCATCCTCGGTGACTTCGAATCGATCGAGGAGGGTCAGGAGGTCAAGCGCACCGGCCAGATCCTCTCGATCCCGGTCGGCGAGGGCTTCCTCGGCCGTGTCATCGACCCGCTCGGCAAGCCGATCGACGGCCTCGGCGATATCGAGTCCACGGAGCGCCGCGCGCTGGAGCTGCAGGCGGCCTCGGTGGTGGAGCGGCAGCCGGTCGGTGAGCCGCTGCAGACCGGTATCACGGCGATCGACGCGATGACCCCCATCGGTCGCGGTCAGCGTCAGCTGATCATCGGTGACCGCAAGACCGGTAAGACCGCCGTCTGCGTCGACACGATCATCAACCAGAAGGCCAACTGGGAGAGCGGCGACCCGAAGAAGCAGGTTCGCTGCATCTACGTCGCCGTCGGCCAGAAGGGTTCGACGATCGCCTCCGTGCGCAAGTCGCTGGAGGACGCGGGCGCGATGGAGTACACGACCATCGTCGCCGCTCCGGCCTCCGACTCGGCCGGCTTCAAGTGGCTCGCCCCGTACTCGGGCTCCGCGCTCGGCCAGCACTGGATGTACCAGGGCAAGCACGTCCTGATCGTGTTCGACGACCTCACCAAGCAGGCCGAGGCCTACCGTGCGATCTCGCTGCTGCTGCGTCGTCCGCCGGGTCGTGAGGCGTTCCCCGGTGACGTCTTCTACTTGCACTCGCGTCTGCTGGAGCGTTGCGCGAAGCTGTCGGACGAGCTGGGTGGCGGCTCGCTGACCGGTCTGCCGGTCATCGAGACGAAGGCCAACGACATCTCGGCCTACATCCCCACCAACGTCATCTCGATCACCGACGGGCAGTGCTTCTTCCAGTCGGACCTCTTCAACTCGGGTCAGCGGCCCGCCGTCGACGTCACCACCTCGGTGTCGCGAGTCGGTGGTGACGCGCAGATCAAGGCCATGAAGACGGTGTCCGGTTCGCTGCGGATCGACCTGTCGCAGTACGAGGAACTGAAGGCGTTCGCCGCCTTCGCCTCGGACCTCGACGCCGCGTCGAAGGCCCAGCTCGACCGTGGTGCTCGCCTGTACGAGCTGCTCAAGCAGCCGCAGTACTCGCCGGTGCCCGTGGAGCAGCAGGTCCTCACGGTGTTCCTCGGCACGAAGGGTCACTACGACGACGTGCCGATCGAGGACACCGCGCGGTTCAACGCGGAGCTGATGGAGCACATCCGTCACAAGCACGACGACATCCTTTCCTCGATCCGTGAGACCGGTAAGTGGTCCGACGAGATCGCGGAGCGGGTCGCGTCCGTCACCGCGGAGTTCAAGAAGAGCTTCACGACGTCCGAGGGCAAGTCGCTGGTCGGCGACGAGACCGTGGACCCCATGGACGCCGACAAGGTCGGTCAGGAGTCCGTGAAGGTGCACCGTCCCGCGGCTGTGAAGAAGTAGGGCGCGACTGATGGCCGCTCAGCTTCGTGAGCTCCGGCAGAAGGTCCGGGCAACCAAGTCGATCGGGAAGATCACGAAGGCGATGGAACTCATCGCCACGTCCCGCATCAGCAAGGCGCAGGCACGGGTCGAGGCGTCGCGCCCCTACGCCACGGAGATCACCAAGGTGCTCTCCGCATTGGCCGGGGCGAGCACGAGCCTCGACCACCCGTTGCTGGTCGAGCGCCCGAACCCCTCCCGGGTGGCGGTGCTGGTGGTCACCAGTGACCGGGGTCTGGTCGGTGGCTACAACGCCAACGCGCTGCGGGCGACCGAGGAGCTGCTTGCCCTGCTCCGTGAGCAGGGCAAGGACCCACAGCTCTACGTGATCGGTGGCAAGGGCGTGAACTACTACCGCTTCCGCGAGCGCGAGATCGCGGGCAGCTGGACCGGGTTCTCGCAGCAGCCGCATTACGAGAATGCCGCCGAGGTGGGCGACACGCTGGTGAAGGCGTTCCTCGCGGGAGCTGACGACTCGGGCACCAACCCGGGTGCGGACGGCGTGCTGGGTGTGGACGAACTGCACATCGTCTACACCGAGTTCCGTTCGATGCTCACGCAGACTCCGGTCGCGCGTCGCATCGCTCCGCTCGAGGTCGAGTACACCGAGGAGGCTCCCACGGGCATTCCTCCGGCGTACGAGTTCGAGCCGAGTGCCGAGCAGTTGCTTGCAGCGCTGCTGCCGAAGTACATCAACACGCGGATCTACGCGGCGTTGCTGGAGTCGGCGGCATCCGAACTGGCGGCTCAGCGCAACGCCATGAAGTCGGCGTCGGACAACGCCCAGGAGCTTGTCGAGACGTACACCCGACTGGCGAACCAGGCCCGCCAGGCCCAGATCACCCAGGAGATCAGCGAAATCGTCGGTGGGGCGGACGCGCTCGCCGCCACAGGAAGTGATGTGTAAGCCATGACTGCCGTGCAAGACACAGCAACCGCGGCCAAGGGGCGGATCGTCTCCGTGACCGGGCCGGTCGTCGACGTCGAGTTTCCCCGTGGCGCGGTGCCGAACCTGAACAACGCCCTCAAGGTCGAGATCACGTTCGAGGAGCTCCGCAAGACCGTCACCCTCGAGGTGGCGCAGCACCTCGGCGACAACCTCGTCCGGACCATCTCGCTCCAGCCGCAGGACGGCCTGGTGCGGGGTGCCGAGGTCATCGACACCGGCGCGCCGATCTCGGTGCCGGTCGGTGACAAGGTCAAGGGTCACGTCTACAACGCGCTCGGCGAGTGCCTCGACGAGCCCGGCTACGGCCAGGACCTGGAGCGGTGGAGCATCCACCGCAAGCCCCCGGCGTTCGACCAGCTCGAGGGTAAGACCCAGATGCTGGAGACCGGCCTGAAGGTGATCGACCTGCTCACCCCGTACGTGCAGGGTGGCAAGATCGGTCTGTTCGGTGGTGCCGGTGTGGGCAAGACGGTGCTCATCAAGGAGATGATCACCCGTGTCGCCAAGAACTTCGGTGGTACGTCGGTGTTCGCCGGTGTCGGCGAGCGCACCCGTGAGGGCACGGACCTCTTCCTGGAGATGAGCGAGGACGGCGTCATCAACGACACCGCGCTCGTGTTCGGGCAGATGGACGAGCCGCCCGGCACCCGTATGCGGGTGGCGCTGTCCGCGCTGACGATGGCGGAGTACTTCCGCGACGTCCAGAACCAGGACGTGCTGCTGTTCATCGACAACATCTTCCGGTTCACCCAGGCCGGTTCCGAGGTGTCGACCCTGCTCGGTCGTATGCCGTCGGCTGTGGGTTACCAGCCGACGCTGGCCGACGAGATGGGTGTGCTCCAGGAGCGCATCACCTCGACCCGAGGCCGGTCGATCACGTCGATGCAGGCGATCTACGTGCCCGCCGACGACTACACCGACCCCGCTCCGGCGACGACGTTCGCCCACCTGGACGCCACCACCGAGCTGTCGCGTTCGGTGTTCCAGAAGGGCATCTTCCCGGCCGTGGACCCGCTGGCCTCCAGCTCCACGATCCTCGACCCGGCCATCGTCGGCGAGGAGCACTACCGGGTCGCCTCCGAGGTCATCCGAATCCTGCAGAAGTACAAGGAACTGCAGGACATCATCGCGATCCTCGGTATGGACGAGCTGTCGGAAGAGGACAAGCTGACCGTCAACCGGGCCCGCCGCATCGAGCGGTTCCTGTCGCAGAACATGCTGGTGGCGGAGACGTTCACCGGTATTCCGGGTTCGACGGTGCCGCTGTCGGAGACGGTCGAGGCGTTCGACAAGATCGCCAAGGGCGACTTCGACCACTACCCGGAGCAGGCGTTCCTGGGTATCGGTGGCCTCGACGACCTTGAGAAGAAGTACAAGGAAATCACCGGCAAGTGAGTTCCGTGAGCGACGGGGTGACGTCCACTGTGGATGTGGCCCCGTCGTTCGTGTATCACGGGTGCGACCGCCTCTCGGTGGCCCCGGGCTACACTGGGCGGAACGCGCGTGAGGCATGAAGGAGAGCTACGTGGCTGAGATGTCCGTCGAGCTGGTGGCCGTCGAACGCCGCCTGTGGTCGGGGACGGCCAAGTTCGTCGCCGCGCAGACCACCGAAGGCGAGATCGGCATCCTGCCCGGTCACGAGCCGGTGCTGGGTCAGCTCGTCGAAGGTGGAATCGTCAAGGTGACCACCACGGACGGCGAGACCGTGACAGCGGCCGTGCACGGCGGCTTCCTGTCGGTGACGGCCGACGCGGTCAGTGTGCTCGCGGAGTCGGCCGAGCTTGGCGAGGAGGTCGACGTCGAGGCGGCGCGCCGCGCGCTCGCCGAGGAGGACGCGACCGAGCGCGCCAGGGCCGCGGCCCGGCTTCGAGCGGCTGGTCAATCGGTCTGACCGGGAAACAAGCGGGAGCCGACCATGGACATCGCCACGCTGGTCCTGGCACTCCTGCTCGTGCTGCTCGCCGTCGCGGCGGCCTACGCGCTGCGCTGGGTTTTCATGCGCCGTCACGGCGGAGTCAGTGTGGCTCTGCGGTGGCAACCGGACCGCGAGAAGTCCGGATGGCACCTCGGCGTCGGCCGCTACCGCGGTGAGGAGTTCGTCTGGTATCGCGTGTGGAGTCTGCGGATCGGGCCGAGCCGCGTGTTCTACCGGGACACGCTCCACATCGTCACTCGTCGCGACCCGGTGGGTACGGAGTCCTATGCCGTCCCACCGGGTTCTCGCGTTCTGCGCTGTCGTCCCGGCGACGACGAACCCATCGAGATCGCGATGGGGCCAGGCGCGCTGACCGGGTTTCTGTCGTGGTTGGAGTCCGCGCCACCCGGTCGCAAACTTCCTCGCGCCAGTTGAGCGTCGTCCCGCGCGTCGAGCATGGGTGCGGCGAGCGCGGTGTCAGCGTTCGCCGCCCGGCTTCCACAACACGTCGCCGTCCGGGTTGGCCACTCTGGCGAGGATGAACAGCAGATCCGAGAGCCGGTTGAGGTAGGTGACGGCGATCGGGTTCGTGCCGTCCGGGTCGGCCTCCACCAGCGCCCACGCCGATCGTTCCGCGCGGCGGGCCACCGTGCGGGCCTGATGCAACAGCGCGGCGCCCGGGGTCCCACCCGGAAGGATGAACGAGTTCAGTTTGCCGACCCGCTCGTTGAACTCGTCGCACCAACCTTCGAGTCGGTCGACGTAGTCCTGCGTGATCCGCAACGGCGGGTACGGGGGATCGGCCACCACCGGCGTGCTGAGGTCGGCGCCCACGTCGAACAGGTCGTTCTGCACCGTACGGAGGACCGTCGTGAGTTCCTCGGGCAGCGAGCCCAACGCGATGGCCACGCCCACGACGGAGTTGGTCTCGTCGACGTCGGCGTAGGCCCCGAGGCGAGGGTCGGTCTTCGCCACCCGCGTTCCGTCGCCCAACGCCGTCGTACCGTTGTCGCCGACCCGGGTGTACACGCGGTTGATCCGTACGGACATGGCGGCAGTCTACGGCCCGCTGCCGCCGGAGGCACCGGCCACATCGAGATGTGACCATGGTCGGTGGCGACCTATCGTCGCGTGGTGGCCGAATGTTTCACGATGAGCGATCTTGTGACCGGGTTGGTCGCTAACGTGCCCCAGCGCACACGCTGTGACCGAGCCCGGCATGATGGGCGACCATGAGCGAGCACTTCGACGTGTACGGCGGTGCGCGTCTGGTCGGCGAGGTCGAGGTTGTCGGTGCCAAGAACAGCGTTCTGAAGCTGATGGCAGCAGCGCTGCTCGCCGAGGGAACCACCACGATCCGTAACTGCCCGCAGATCCTGGACGTGCCGCTGATGGCGGACGTGCTGCGCAGTGTGGGCTGCACGGTCGAGATGGACGGCGACGTCACGCGCATCACCACGCCTGCCGAGTTGTCCCACCGCGCGAACACGCCTGCGATGGGCAAGTTGCGCGCGTCCGTGTGCGTCCTCGGGCCGCTGGTCGGGCGGCTGAAGCGCGCGGTCGTCGCGTTGCCGGGCGGGGATGCCATCGGTTCGAGGCCGTTGGACATGCACCAGAACGGGCTGCGCAAGCTGGGGGCCACGAGCACGATCGAGCACGGTTGTGTCGTCGCCGAGGCCGAGGGGCTGCACGGCGCGCAGATCTGGCTCGACTTCCCGAGCGTGGGAGCCACCGAGAACATCCTGATGGCCGCGGTGCTCGCGAAGGGCACCACGGTGATCGACAACGCGGCCCGCGAACCCGAGATCGTCGACCTCTGCACGATGCTGACGGAGATGGGGGCGCGCATCGAGGGCGCGGGGACGTCGACGCTGACGGTCGAGGGCGTCGACGAACTGCACCCCACGGAGCACTACGTGATCGGCGACCGCATCGTCGGCGCCACCTGGGCGTTCGCCGCGGCGATGACACGCGGCGACGTCACGGTGACGGGCGTGGACCCGCACCACCTCGATCTCGTGCTGGACAAGCTGCGGCTCGCGGGAGCCGACGTCACGACGTACGACGACAAGGGCTTCCGCGTCGTGCAGGAGGATCGGCCGAAGGCGGTCGACTTCGTGACGCTGCCGTACCCGGGTTTCGCGACCGACCTGCAGCCGTTCGCGGTGGCGCTGTCGTCGGTGTCCGAGGGCACGTCGATGATCACTGAGAACGTCTACGAGGCGCGGTTCCGGTTCATCGAGGAGATGGTGCGGCTCGGGGCGGACGCCCGGACCGACGGGCACCACGCCGTCGTGCGCGGTGTCGAGCGGCTGTCGAGCGCACCGGTGTGGGCGTCCGACATCCGCGCGGGTGCGGGGCTCGTGCTGGCGGGACTCTGCGCGGAGGGCGTCACCACGGTGTGGGACGTCTTCCACATCGACCGCGGTTACCCGGCGTTCGTCGAGAACCTCAACCGCCTGGGCGCGCGCGTCGAGCGCGTGGAGGGCGAACCGGAGAACGCCGACTCCGAGTGATCGTCGCCGGACGTCGTCCCCCGCGTCTTGCGCACGCATGTCGGCGTCCTGTGATCGGAAGTCCGCGCCCTGCGATGCGAACTCGCGTGCGTGGGGCGCGGACACGCTGGATCAGCTTTGGAAGGCCAGCGCGGCGCCGAAGCCGATGAGCGTGGTGCCGGTGGCCGCGTCGAGTGCCCGGCGCACGCTCCTGCGCTGCAACCACACCCTCACCGAGTGCACGAAGGCCACGAGCGCAAGCTGCCAGATCGCGCCCAGCACCGCGACCGTGTACGCCAGCAGCAGTGTGTCGGTGAGCGAGTTGTGCACGGGGTCTATGAACTGGGGCAGTACCGAGAGGTACAGCGCGAGGACCTTCGGGTTCGTGACGTTGGAGAGCAGTCCTTCCCGATAGCGCCGGAACGCGCCGTGCTGCGCGCCCGCACCGTCCATCGCCGCGTAGTCGCCACGGCGTGCCGACCGCAGCGCCTGGACACCGAGGTAGCAGAGGTAGACCACGCCGAGCCAGCGGAGCGTGTGGAAGGCGACCTGCGACTGCACGATGACGGCGCCGAGGCCGAACGCGACGGCCGTGCCCTGGACGACGTTGCCGGTCGCGATGCCGGCTGTCGCCATGAGTCCGCCCCGGAAGCCACCGGTGAACGAGTTCTTGAGCGTGACGACGGTGTCCGGCCCGGGAGCAAGGACCACGAAGATCACCAGAACGAGGTAGCTGGTGTAGGTACTCCAGGTCACGTCGCACTAGCGTAACCGGAAACGCACGGTCTTCGATCTCGCACTCTGCGTGCGACGCGACGAGCGCGGCGCGAGCCCTGGTACCGAGTGGTGCGACATCGCGTGGTCCGCGTCGTTGAGCTGGCAAATCATGGGTACAGACATACCGTCGGTATAGGGACTGTGCGCCGTCGGGAGTTGATGTGAATCACGGAAATCGCTTTCGACGTCGTCGCTGATTATGGGTGGTTTCGCCGTTTCGGCGTCTCGCCGGGTTGATCTCTATCTGATAACGGACCGTCACCACGGTTTTGACCCGATCGGGCGGAGCACCTACGTTCGGTAACCATGTGAAGGAATGATCGTTCGCCCGAGTCGGCGAACAGACCCCAGGGATAGAAGGGTGCGATCATGGCTCAGGGTGAGTGGGCACAGCGGGCTTTGTCCCGGCGTTCTGCCCTGAAAGCAGCGCTCGTCGTCGGGGCCACCGCAACACTCGCGGCGGCGTGCACCGAGGCGCCGCAGACCGGTTCCCAGGGGGGTGGAAACACACTCCAGAGGCTTCGCGACGCCGGCACCGTTCGAGTCGGTATCGCAGGCGAGATCCCGTACGGGTTCACTCAGGACGGTAAGGTGACCGGTGAGTCGCCCGAGGTCGCCAAGGCCGTCTTCTCCGCCATCGGTGTCCCCAACGTCGAGGCACAGCAGGTCGAGTTCGGACAGTTGATCCCCGGCCTGAACGCGGGGCAGTACGACATGGTCGCCGCCGGTATGGCGATCCTGCCCGAGCGGTGTCAACAGGCGCAGTTCTCGGCCGTCGACTACGTCACCAACACCGCGTTCCTCGTGCCGGCGGGCAATCCCGAGGGCGTCAACAACTTCGAGGACGTCAAGGCCAAGGGCGTCAGCCTCGCCGTGCTCTCCGGCACGATCGAGCAGCAGGTCGCCAAGTCGCTGGGCATCGCCGACGTGCAGACCTACGGCGGTCAGGCCGACATGGTGCAGGCGTTGCAGGCAGGCCGTGCCTACGCGGGTGCGCTCACCGACATCTCGCTGCGTGCCCTGCTCGAACAGAATCCCGACTCGGGGCTGGAGATCACCGAGGGTTTCGTGCCGGTGGTCGACGGCAAGGAGCAGTTGCAGGCCGGTGGTTTCGTGTTCCGCAAGGGTGACGACGACCTCGTCAACGCCTTCAACCAGGAGTTGCAGAAGCTGCACGAGGACGGCCGGTGGCTGGAGATCGTCCGGCCCTTCGGCTTCACGGAGGACAACCTGCCGCCCGCGGACGTGACCACAGAGAAGCTCTGCTCGGGGGAGTGAGGGCCGGAAGGCGGTAACTCACGATGTTCGACGACGTACCCCACTTCGTCTCCGTCATCGCCGACGGTCTCCTGGTCACGGTCCAGGCGACCGTCGGCGGCATCATCCTGGCGACGGTGTTGTCGTTCGTGGCGGGGCTCGCGATCTTGTCCCGCCGGATCGTCGTACGGACGATCGCCCGGATCTACATCGAGGTGTGGCGGGGCACGTCGGAGGTCGTGCAGCTCTTCTGGCTGTACTTCGTGCTCCCGGTGCTGACCGGGTTCCAACTGCTGCCGTTGTGGGCCGGCATCCTCGTCCTCGGGTTGAACTTCGGTGCCTACGGTGCGGAGATCGTCCGCGGCTCCGTGCAGGCGGTGCCGAAGGAGCAGCACGAGGGCGGCGTGGCGCTGAACTTCACCCCGGCGCAGCGGATGCGGCGCATCGTCCTGCCGCAGGCGCTGGTGGAGATGGTGCCACCGTTCAACAATCTCTTCATCCAGTTGCTCAAGGGCACGGCGCTGCTGACCTTCATCACGGTGCCCGAGATGACCCATCAGGCCACCGTCATCCTCGTGCCCGCCTTCACCGGTGAGGTGGCGCTGATCTTCACGATCCTGCTGCTGTTCTACCTCGTTCTGTCCATTGTGATCACTTTCGTGATGCGGATGTTGGAGCGCTGGGCGGCGCGCAAGGTCGGGAGAACTCCGGCCAAGCGTGACGAGGCGATCGCGACCGGTGGAGGTGTCGCGTGAACTCCACGTGGGACTGGGACTTCGCCTTCGCGGTGTTGCCCGCCATCCTCGAAGGTCTGCTGGTGACGCTGCAGGCCACCGTCCTCGGCGCGCTGCTCGCGTACGTGCTCGGGCTCGTGTTCGCCCTGCTGCGGCGCTCGCCGATCCGTGTGATCAGCACCGTCGTGTGGCTGATCATGGAGTTCATCCGTAGTACGCCACTGCTCGTGCAGTTGTTCTTCCTGTTCTACGTGTTGCCACTCGTGGGGGTCACGCTCTCCCCGATGGTGACGGGTGTCCTGGGGTTGGGGCTGCACTACGCGACGTACACGGCGGAGGTGTACCGGGCGGGCATCGAGGCCGTCCCGAAGGGGCAGTGGGAGGCCGCCACGGCGCTGAGTCTGCCGACGCGTCGCGTCTGGACGGCAGTGGTGCTGCCACAGGCGATTCCGCGGGTTCTGCCCGCGCTCGGCAACTACACGATTTCGATGTTCAAGGAGACACCGCTGCTGTTGGCGATCGGTGTGCTCGACATCGTGGGAGCGGCGGAGGAGGAGGCGTCCCTGGCATTTCGGTACGTCGAACCGATCACTATTGCCGGGATTTTGTTCCTCCTGTTGAGTTACCCTGCCTCCCTACTCGTTCGATACTTGGAGCGTCGTTTTGGACTCGCACAGTGATCCGTCGGCCCGTCCCGCGTCCGACGTGATGATTCGCTTCGACCAGGTGGTGAAGAAGTTCGGCGACAACGTCGTGCTCCGCGATCTGAGTTTCGATGTCGACCCCGGAGAATTCGTGACGTTGATCGGGCCGAGCGGGTCCGGCAAGACGACGATCCTGCGTCTGTTGATGACGTTGGAACGTGTCAACGGTGGCACGATCCAGGTGGGCGGCGAATATCTCTCACACATGGAGAAGGGCGGCAAGCTCGTTCCCGCCGACGAGAAGTACCTGCGTCGCGTACGCAAGCGGATCGGCATGGTGTTCCAGCAGTTCAATCTGTTCCCGAACATGAAGGTGCTGCAGAACATCACCGAGGCGCCGATCCGTGTGCTCGGGATGTCGCGGGACGAGGCGGAGGCGAAGGCCCGGTCGCTGCTGGAGATGGTGGGGTTGAGCGACAAGGTCGACGCCCACCCGTCGCAGCTCTCCGGCGGGCAGCAGCAGCGGGTGGCCATTGCGCGGGCGCTGGCCATGGAACCGGAGGTCCTGCTCCTCGACGAGGTGACCTCCGCGCTCGACCCGGAGCTGGTCGCCGGGGTTCTCGCGGTGCTGCGCGAGATCGCCGAGACCACCGACATCACCTTCCTGTGCGTGACCCACGAGATGCAGTTCGCACGGGACGTGTCGGACCGCGTGATGATGTTCGACAGTGGTCAGGTCATCGAGGACGCCGAGCCCGAGAAGCTCTTCACCGACCCCTCGCACCCGCGGACGCGGGAGTTCTTGCACGCGGTGCTCGACCGGGCCTGAGCGGCTCGGCGGTTCCGACTCGCTTGGTGTGGGGCCCGTGCGGGGCTACGGTCACAGCATGGGTGACTACGAGCACGTCCTCGTCAAGCGGGAGGACGACACCGTCACGATCACCATGAACCGCCCGGCGCGGCGCAACTCGTTGTCGGAGCCGCACCTGCGGGAGCTGCTCGCGGCCTTCACCGAGGCCGGGGAGTCGAGCGCCACCGGCATCGTGCTGGCCGGGGCGGGGCCGGTGTTCTCGGCCGGACACGACTTCGCCGACGTCGCGGCGCGTGATCTCACCGGGGTCCGAGACCTGCTTCGGTTGTGCACTGACGTCATGCGCACCGTGCAGTCGGTGCCCCAGGTGGTGCTCGCGCGGGTCCACGGTCTCGCGACGGCGGCGGGGTGTCAGCTTGTGGCGTCGTGTGACCTCGCCGTCGCCGCGGAGTCGGCGGGGTTCGCGTTGCCGGGCGGGAAGGGCGGCTGGTTCTGCCACACTCCGGCCGTTCCGGTGGCCCGTGCGGTCGGTCGCAAGCGACTCATGGAGCTGGCGCTGACCGGTGACCCGATCGATGCCGCGACGGCGCTCGACTGGGGACTGGTCAACCGGGTGGTGCCGGACGAGGAGCTGGACCGAGCCGTGGCCGACCTGCTGGCGAGGGCCACTCGCGGGAGCCGTGCGTCGAAGGCGTTGGGCAAGCGGACGCTGTACGCCCAGCTCGACCGGCCCGAGAGCGACGCCTACGCGCTCGCCGTGGAGGTCATGGCCTCGGCCTCGCAGTTGCCCGGTGCGCGTGAGGGAATGGCGGCGTTCCTGGAGAAGCGGCACCCCGAGTGGCCCGACTGAGTCGGCCGTCGTGGGGTCAGGTGTTGCGCTTCTCCCACAGCAGCAGGAGCGCGTAGGCGGCGACGGACTGCGCGTCGGTGATCTCGCCTGTGGTGATCATGCGCTCCACCTCGGTGCGGTCGAACCACTCCGCTCGCATGTCCTGTTCCTCGTGTTCGCGGTCCGGTTCGCCCTCGGAGAGGTCGGTCGCGAGGTACACGCGGCCACGCTGGCTGCTCAGTCCCGGGGCGACGTCCAGCAGCCCGATCTCGACGAGCGAGCCCGCCGACAACCCGGTCTCCTCCCGCAACTCGCGGGCGGCGAGTTCCGCGGCGGGCAGCGACACCCGGTCGGGAGCGGTGCCCTGAGGGAACTCCCAGCGTCGCAGCCCGAGCGGGTAACGGAATTGTTCGACGAGTTTCATCTTGTCGCCGTCGAGCGGAATGACGAGGGCGTAGTCGGGCTTGTCCACGACGCCGTAGATTCCGTCGGAGCCGTCCGGCCTGCGAATCCGGTCCTCACGCACCGTCATCCAGTTGTTGGCGTACACCTCGCGTGAGTCGAGTCTCTTCATTCGCACCATTCTCCCCGTCACTCGATTGGGTTAGGGTCGCACGACCTGCCGTCTCTGGAACGGAGTCACCCTTGTCGAAACGAGAGCTCAATATTTCCCGTCGCGCACTGCTTCGGTACTCGGCCGTGGGACTCGCGGCCGTGGGTGGCGGGTCGTTGCTCGCCGCGTGTCAGACGACGAACCCGGAAACCGGACAGGTCGAGGGGGCGGGGTTGCAGCAGCGCATCGACTCCGGCCAGCCCGTCCGGGTGGCGGTGGCCAACGAGCCGCCCTACACGAAGCTGGAGGCCAGTGGCGAGCTCACCGGCGCGTCGCCCGACATCACCAAGGCCGTGCTCGAACGGATGGGCATCACCCGGATCGAGGGCGTCCAGACCGACTACGACTCGATGATCCCGGGGCTCGACGCCGACCGGTGGGACATCGTGAGCGCGGGGCTGTTCATGAACCAGACCCGGTGTTCCAAGGTGCTCTACGCCTCGCCGGACATCGTGTCGACGGAGTCGTTCGCCGTCCCGGCGGGCAACCCGAAGAAGCTGACCTCCTTGGACGTCGTGAAGTCCTCCGGTGCGAACATCGCCGTGCTCGCGGGAAGTTACGAGCTGAAGACGGCGAAGTCACTGGGTGTCCCGGAAGGACAGTTGCAGACCTACCCCAAGGCGCCGGACGCCATGCAGGGCTTGAGCGACGGCCGAGTGGACGCCGTCCTCCTGCCGACGCTGACGTTGGAGTCGCACAAGGCGCAGTACGGGGGCGACTTCGAGATCACCGAGCCGCTGGCCGAGATTCCGACCACCGGTGCGGGTGCGGCGTTCCGCAAGTCCGACAAGGACTTCCACGCGAAGTTCGACGCGGAGTTGACGAAGTTCAAGGAGACCGAGGAGTTCGCCCAGCTTCTGGAGAAGTGGGGCTTTGACGCCGAGGCCTCGCGTAACTCCACCACCGAGCAGCTCTGCGCGACCGAGGGCTGAATCGCGAGACGCGGTCGTGAGCGGACCTGACGACGCCGCTCACGACCGCGTTCCGATCACCCGGCGGGCTGCAGTCGACGCTCCAGTCGACGCAGCAGCAGCGCGGTCGGATAGCTGGCCGCGAGGAAGATGAGTCCCGCCAGCGTCAGCGGCTCCAGGTACTCGTAGGTGTCACCGCCGATGGTGCGTGCGGTGCGCAGCAGCTCGGGCACCGTGATGAGAGCCAGGAACGGCGTCTCCTTGAACATGGCGATGGCGTAGTTGCCGAGCGACGGCAGGACGTTGCGAACGGCCTGCGGCAGGATGACCCTGCGCCACGTGATGTGCGGCGGGAGCTGCAACGCGACCGTGGCCTCCCACTGCCCCTTCGGCACGGCCTGGATGCCGGCGCGGTAGACGTCGGCGCAGTAGCACGCGTAGTGCACGCCGAGGCCGATCACGCCCGCGGTCATCGGGGCGAGCGTGACGCCCATTCCCGGCAGCGCGTAGAACAGGAAGAAGAGCTGGATGAGCAACGGCGTGCTGCGGATGAACTCGATGAACGCCGTCGTGAGCTGCGACAGCACCGGGATGCGGAGCTGACGCACGACCGCGAACGCGAGTCCCAGCACCGCCGCGACCGCGATGCCGAGCAGCGTGGCCACCAGCGTGTACTGGACGAAGTGACTCAGCAGCTCGGGCAGGATGTCGAACGTGTAGTCCCAGTCCCAACTCATGGAGCGGGCACCTCCTCGGGAGTGGGCTTGCGAAGTCGGAAGACGCTGCGGATGCCCTCGTGTCTGCCGAGCTTCGCCTTCGCGGCCACTTCGGCCACATTGGACACCATGGTCACGGCGTAGGCGAGGACGAAGTAGATGACCATGAGTGCCAGGTACATGACGGTCTGGTCACCGCCCGCGAAGCGGAACGCCTCGCCCATGTTCATCAGGTCCACCAGCGAGATGGTGTAGAGCAGCGGGGTGCTCTTGAGCAGTTGGATGAACAGGTTGTTCATCGACGGGATCATCAAGGCCGTGGCCTGGGGCCAGATGACGCGCCGCATGCGTTGTGCGGGCGAGAGGTTCAGCGCGATCGCCGCCTCCCACTGGGGTTTCGGTACCGCCTCGATGGAGCCTCGGACGACCTCGGCTCCGTACGCGCCGTAGTTCAACCCGAAGGCGAGCACGCCCACGAACAGAGGGTCGAACTTGATCCCGAGCAGCGGCAGCGCGAAGAACAACCACCACAACTGGATCGGCAACGAGGTACCGCGGAAGAATTCGATGACGACTCGGGCGAATCCCCGTACGGCGAGTTTGGTCGATCGCGCCATGAGACCGAGCAACACCGACACGACGATCATCAGCGCCGTGCCCAGAACGGTCACGAGAAGCGTGACGCCCAGCCCGCGAACGAGGTTGTCCGTCCAGTCGAGAAGCGTCGGATTGTCATTCACTCGGTGAACCTCTCGTCAGGGTAGGTTGCGTGACCCTAACGGGGGATGGACACGGGTGGCGAGTACTTGCCCGCCGGAGTCGCCTACCCTTCCGTCGTGCGCTTAGTGATCGCCCGGTGCCAGGTGGACTACGCGGGCCGCCTGACTGCCCACCTGCCGATGGCCACTCGACTGCTGCTCGTGAAGGCCGACGGGTCGGTGTCGGTGCATTCCGACGACCGCGCCTACAAGCCGCTGAACTGGATGAGTCCGCCGTGCTGGCTGATCGAGGACGGCAATCTCTGGATCGTCGAGAACAAGGCGGGCGAGAAGCTCGTCATCACCATCGAGCAACTGATCGACGAGGTCGAGCACGATCTCGGTGCCGAGCCCGGGCTCGTGAAGGACGGTGTCGAGGCTCACCTTCAGGAGTTGCTCGCCGAACACATCACGACGCTGGGCGACGGCTACACGTTGGTGCGCCGCGAGTACATGACGGCGATCGGCCCCGTCGACATCCTCGCGCGTGACGCCGACGGCGGCACCGTGGCCGTGGAGATCAAGCGCCGCGGCGAGATCGACGGTGTCGAGCAGTTGACGCGGTACCTGGAGTTGTTGAATCGTGATCCGCTGCTGGCGCCGGTCCAGGGGGTTTTCGCGGCCCAGCAGATCAAGCCGCAGGCGCGCACTCTGGCCGAGGACCGGGGCATCCGCTGCGTGACCTTGGACTACGACAAGCTGCGGGGAATCGAGAGCAACGACCTCACGCTCTTCTGACCGCGTCGGGCTCGAACGAGGAAAGATCACTATTCCGGGAACCCTGCACGGTCGTCACAGGGGCCGGTTACCGTGCTCCCGTGCTGAGTCGTGCTGTAACACGTCGATTGATCGTGTGCTGGGTCGCCGGGCTGTGTCTGCTCGCCGGGTGTGCCGGCGAGAACCTGGCGAAGGAGAACTTCGAGCGCACCACGGTGAAGGCGGAGCCGAACGGCCGTGAGGGGCCGGTGCCGTCGGGGCCGATCGACGATCCTGCCTTCGAGCCGGCCACGCTGCGCAAAGTCGACGCCTGTGCCTTGTTGGGCGACGAGCTTGCCGCCACGTTGCTGCCCAACGGCCAGCCGACCGCCGCCGACTGGGGGCGGTGCGCGCGCACGTACGTCGACGTCGGTGGCAAGCCGATCCGCGTGATGGTCGAACTCGGCGAGAGCGGCACGCTCGCCTCCGCGGACGACGCCACGGGCAACGTCGGGGGCCTGCCGCTGGTGCAGCACAGTTCCGGGGACTCGTCGTGCATTTCCGTCGCGGTGACGCGGCGTCAGCCCAACGCCGGGGTCAGTGTGATGGCCACGCACGACCAGGGCGGCGGAGATCCGTGCGACAGCAGTTACGTGGCCCTGGAAGGGGTCGTCGAGGCACTGCGGTCGAACCCGGCGATGATGGAGGAGCCCGAGGGTTCGCTGATGACTGTGGACCTGTGCGAGTCGTTCAGCTCCGAGCACGTGTCGAAGGCGCTCGAACTCGACGAGGAACCGCGCATCAACCCCAGCGGCCTGCACTTCTGCCAGTTGTCGTTCGACGACGTCATCGCCTACGCCCACGCGCGGGTCGGCTATCCCGTGACGCCGGGTGACGAGGCCGAGGAGATCGAGTTGGTCGACGGCCTGAAGGTGGCGCGACAGGCCGGCGGCAACGACATCGCCGAGTGCGACGTGTCGTGGGTCCACCTGCCGATCAGCGAGCAGGAGGCGGAACTCATGACGTTGAGCTACTACGACTACGGCGAGTCGGCCGACACCGACACCGCCTGTAGCCGGGTGACGGACCTGGCGAAGGGGCTGCTGAAGACACTGCCGTAGCAGCGGAAGTTGGTTAGGTTGAGAACCGAACCTGCCAACGCATCGCCGCGCTCGGAGGTAGCAGTGAAGAAGATCATCAATGATCCGGCGACGGTGGTCGCGGACTCACTGGCGGGTCTCGCCGCCGCTCATCCCGATCTGGTGCGAGTGGAGTACGACCCCGACGTCGTGGTGCGGGCCGACTCGCCGGCGCGCGGGGTGTCGATCATCTCCGGGGGCGGATCGGGGCACGAACCACTCCACGTGGGGTTCGTCGGCCCTGGCATGCTGCACGGCGCCGTCCCGGGCGCGGTGTTCACCTCGCCGACTCCCGACGCGGTCCAGGCGGCGATCTCTGCCACGACGGGCGACGCGGGCGCCCTGCTGGTGGTGAAGAACTACACGGGTGACGTCCTGAACTTCGAGACCGCCGCCGAACTGGCGTCCGCGGAGGGGCTCGACGTCCGCACGGTGGTGATCGACGACGACGTGGCGGTGGCCGACTCGACCTTCACGGCCGGGCGTCGAGGCGTGGGTGGCACGGTGCTGCTCGAAAAGATCGTCGGCGCGGCGGCCGAGCGGGGCGACGACCTCGACGCCGTGGAGGCGGTGGCACGGCGGGTGGTGGAGAACGTGCGGTCGATCGGCGTGGCGCTCACCGCGCCCACCGTGCCGCACGTCGGTGAGCCGAGCTTCGAGCTGGGCGACGACGAGGTGGAGTTCGGCATCGGCATCCACGGCGAGCCGGGTCGGGAGCGCAGGCCGGTGGAGCCCGCGTCCGAGCTGGTGGGACGCATGGTGGCGGCCGTGGCGGACGACCTGCCGTTGGAGAGCGGGGACGAGGTCCTGCTGTTCACCAACTCGATGGGCGGCACCCCGCTGCTGGAGACCTACCTCGCGCACGGCATCGGGGAGCGCGCGCTCGCCGACCGTGGCGTCACCGTGGTGCGCAGGCTCGTGGGTCCCTACATCACGAGCCTGGAGATGCAGGGCATCAGCCTCACGATCCTGCGGATGGACGAGGAGATGACCGAGCTGTGGGACGCTCCGGTCAGGACACCGGCTCTGCGTTGGGGGCTGTGATGGGGTGTACCGCGAACGACGTGGCGGCGGCTCTGCGGGCCGCGGCCGACACGATGGCCGAGCACCGCGGCGAACTGACGGATCTCGACCGGCCCATCGGCGACGCCGACCACGGCGAGAACCTGAACCGGGGGTTCACGGCACTCGCCGGTGCCCTGTCCGAGGCCGTCCCCGACACTCCCGGTGCGGTGCTGAAGCTGGCGGCCACCACGCTGATCTCGAAGGTTGGCGGAGCTGCCGGCCCGTTGTACGGGACGGCGTTCTTGCGGGCGGCCACCGCGGTGGGGCAGGCCGAGGAACTGACCGAGGCCACGGTCAAGGCGGCGTTGCGGGCCGGGCTCGACGGTGTGGTGGCCCGAGGCAAGGCCGAGGTCGGTGACGCCACGATGGTCGACGCTCTCGCACCCGCTGTGGAGGCTGCGGAGGCCGTCGACGACGGAGGGGTGGCGGCGGTGCTGGCGGCCGCGGCGGACGCCGCGGAACGAGGCGCCGAGTCCACGACCCCGCTCGTCGCCAGGAAGGGCAGGGCGTCGTACCTGGGTGAACGCAGCGTGGGACACCTCGACCCGGGAGCCCGGTCGACGGCCCTGTTGCTCCGAACCTTTGCCGAGGTGGAGCGATGAGAGTCGGACTCGTGTTGGTGTCGCACAGTGCCAAGCTCGCCGAGGGGCTCGCCGAGGTGGCGGCCCAGATGGCGCCGGACGTGACGGTGGTGCCCGCCGGAGGCGCTGCGGACGGTGGGATCGGCACGGACTACGACGCGGTGTCGGCCGCGGTCGAGCGGGCGAACAGCGGGTCGGGAGCGGTCGTGCTCTACGACCTCGGCAGCGCGCAGATGACCGCCGAGATGGTGGTCGAGACCCTCGACGACCCCGGTACGGCCGTGGTGGTCGACGCGCCCTTCGTGGAGGGTGCCGTGGCGGCGGCTGTGGCGGCGCAGGGCGGCGCCGACCGGGCCGGGGTCGCCCAGGCTGCCGCCGAGGCCGGAGGCGGCGGCACGGCCGAGAGCACGGAGGCGGTGACGGAAGCCGAGGCCGGGGCGGTGCGCACCGAGTTCACGCTGGAGAACGGTGCGGGGCTGCACGCTCGTCCCGCGGCGCTGTTGGTGCGCGCCATCGCCGGGGTCGACGCCGACGTCCGGGTGCGTCTCGGCACCGACGAGGCGGACGGGCACAGCGTGCTCGCGATCATGTCGCTGGGCGCACGTCAGGGTGACCGCGTGGAGGTGGAGGCCTCCGGGCCGCAGGCGCAGGAGGCGGTCGAGCGGATCGAGGCGCTGGCCAAACGACGTTTCGACGAGGACTGACGCCCCGTCGCCGCGCGTGCTGCCGGGTACGCCTCCGCACGGGTCGCCGGCCGGGCGCGCGGACGGCGAGGCCGACGCGCGTGCGACCGGGACCGCGGAGTCGACGCGGAGACGCTGCCCGCACGCCGACGGTCTCGGCATCGGTCTCGTCGCGGCCCCGCCGACGGCTCACACCGGTGTCGTCACCCGCCGGTGGGGCGTTGTATCAGCCGCACCCGCAGGCACCGCCACAGCAGCCGCCGCCCGAGGGCGCGGCGGGTGCCTGCGCCGATCCGGTCAGCGCCACCGTGGTCAGCAGCTTCACCGTGTCGTCGTGACCCTGCGGGCAGGAAGCGGGAGCGCTCGACTCGCTCATCGGACGGTTCAGTTCGAAGGAGTCCGCACAGACGCGGCAGCGGTAGGCGTAGGTCGGCATGTGCCGATTATCGCGTGCGGGCGGCGGTTCGTGGGACGCTGACGCGGTGGACAAGCCAGTGCTGGATGTCGAGATCCCCCTGCTGGCCGAGGTGACTCCGTCGGCGCTGGCGGCCCTGGGGGTCGCCGGGTTCGCCGACACGCTCGGCTTCGGCCCGCGTTCCCGAGTGGGCGTGTTGCTGATCGACGGGCTCGGGTGGGACCTGCTCGCCACCCACGCCGACGACGCCCCGGTGCTGTCACGGCTGCCACGGCGCGCGCTGCGCGTCGGCTACCCGGCCACCACCGCCGCCGGACTCGCGGCGATCGGCACCGGGTCCGCCTCGGGCGAGCACGGGTTCGTGGGCTACTCCTTCGACCTGCCCGGCGTCGGCGTGCTCAACGCGCTGTCCTGGCACCGACATCCCGGCGGTGAAAGCCTGGCCGACCGGGTACGGCCGGAGGACGTGCAACGACTGCCCACCACCTTCGCCGTGGCCGCCGAGGCCGGGCTCACCAGCACTGTCGTGTCGTCGGCGCAGTTCGTCGACACCTCGCTCACGCGAGCTGTGCTCTCGGGCGGCGACTACGTCGGCACGCGCGCGCTCGGCGACCTCGCGGCGGCGATGGCTGCGGCGCTGCGGTCGGCGCGCAGCTTCTGTTACGGCTACCACGGTGACCTGGACCTGATGGGCCACGTCCACGGGCCGGGGACGACGCCGTGGCGGATGCAGCTTCGGCAGGTCGACCGGCTGGTGGAGTCGTTGATCGACTCGCTGCCGCCCGGATCGGCGCTCGCGGTCGTGGCCGACCACGGCATGGTCACCGTCGACGACAGCGTGGTCGACGTCGACGCCGAACCCAGCCTGACCGACGGGGTGCGAGAGCTGGCGGGGGAGGTCCGGGCTCGGCATGTGTACGTCGAGGACGGCGCCGTGGACGACGTGCTCGCGACGTGGCGCGAGGTGCTGGGCGAGCGTGCGTGGGTGGCGTCCAGGGAACAGGCGGTCGAGGAGGGATGGTTCGGTCCCGTGGTCGCCGATCACGTGCTGCCCCGCATCGGTGACGTCGTGGCCGCGGCCCGAGGTCGGTCGGGAATGGTGCGCACGCTGCGGGAACCCCGGGAGTCGGCGCTGGTCGGACAGCACGGGTCGTTGACGTCCGCGGAACAGCTCGTGCCGTTCGCGTTGGCCGTGTGCGACTGACGAGGGACGCGTCGGCAGGCGCGGGACGAACGGTACCCGCCGGTTACCGTTGAGTCATGCCTCGCCGTAACCGCGCCCGACGAATCGAGCCCCGCGTGGGGTCGTCCGCGAGCTGGGCCCGGTCGGAGTCCGGGCCCGACGGTGACTGGGTGGTGCGTTCGGTTCCGGGCGCGCAGGCCACGAAGACCTACCGCTGTCCGGGTTGCGACCACGAGATCCAGCCGGGGGTGGCGCACGTCGTGGCCTGGCCCGCCGACGAGTACGGCTCGGTGACCGACCGGCGACACTGGCATCGGGGTTGCTGGCAGGCGCGGACCCGGCGCGGTCCGACCCGACGCCGTTGGTGAGGCGCGGTCAGACGCGCACGGCGGGCTGCCTGCGGTAGTACACCGCGGGCGCACCGCGGTAGAGGTCTCGGCGGTACTCCGAGAACGACAGCTTCTCCGCCACCCGTCGAGCGGCGGTGTTGGTGACGTTCGTGACGATCACCACCGGCTTGTCCGGAAGCTCTCGGTCGGCCCAGTCGAGCAGGGCTCCGGCCATCTCGCAGGCGTAGCCGTGGCCCCACGCCTCCGGGACGAAGCGATAGAAGAGGTTGAGCACCGACTCGCCGTGGAGCTCGCTGTTCTGGAGGCCACCCACCCCGATCACGCGTCCGTCGTGCTCGACCGCCACGTAGCCGAACCCGTGGTCGAGCCAGTGCTGCCGCCAGGTCTCGAACTGGAGCCGAGCCTCGGCCGGGGTGGCCGGGTTGCTCTCGTGGGGATGGGTGGACCGCGCGGACTGCAGCCCGATCACGGTGGGGAGGTCGTCGTCGCTGAAGGGCCGCAGCAACAGCCGCGACGTGCGCAGAGGCCCCAACCGTGTCATATCCGCGAATGTAGTGCGTCCCGCCGACAATGGACGACATGTCGTCACTGCCACTGGTGTTGCTGCACGCCTATCCGCTCGACGCGCGCATGTGGGACTCCGTCCGCGCGCCGTTGGCCGAGCGCACCCGCCTGATCACTCCCGACCAGCGAGGCCTCGGTCGCACGCCGCTGCCCGAGGACGGTGCGACGGCTCCTGCGGCACCGAGTCTCGACCACGCGGCCCGGGACGTGCTGGCGCTGCTCGACAAGCTGGAGATCGACACGGCGGTCGTCGGGGGTTCGTCGATGGGCGGCTACGTCGCCATGGCCTTGCTGAGGCTCGCGCCCGAGCGGGTCGGCGGGCTCGTCTTCCTCGGCACCAAGGCGACGGCCGACACGGTCGAGGCGCGCGAGAAGCGGCTGGCCGTGGCCGACCGCGCGGACCGTGACGGGACGTCGGGCTGGCTGGCCGACGAGATGCTGCCGACGTTGCTGGGGGAGACCACACGCCGTCGTCGCCCCGAGGTGGTCGACCGGGTGCGCGAGCTCATCGAGGAGCAACCGCCCGCCGGGGTGGCGTGGGCGCAGCGCGCGATGGCCGCGCGGCCCGACTCCACCGACGTGCTCCGCACCGCGGACGTGCCCACGGTGGTGGTGGCGGGGGAGGAGGACGCGATCATGTCGGTCGACGTCGTACGTGATGTTGCCGACACGGTGCCGGGTGCGGAGTTCGTCGTCGTGCCGCGAGCCGGACATCTGCTGCCGCTGGAGGCCCCCGAGGCCGTGGTCGAGGCCGTGTCGCGGGTGCTCCGCTGAGTGGGGTGACGCAGCCAACAGCCGCGCGGTCGGGCCGTGCCTGACGCGCCGCAAAGCCCGCAACCAGCGGTTTTCCGATCTCGCGTGGCGGTCGAGGCGATGCACGCGCCGTGTCCGATGCGGCCGGGAACGTGATCTGTGCTCCCGGTGCGCGAGGCCGGAACATGAGAGGGATACGATCCCCGTAGCCAACGTGGGTCCCCGCCCGTGGCGACAGCAAGGTTCGCGGGGTTTCGAGTGCAGGAGGCTTCAGTGACGGCCGTAGCGCCCCAGCCGATCGCAACGCGTCCGTACCCGACGCGAGAGTCGGTGAAGGGATCGTCATTGTTGCGGTTCTTCCGCACGACGGACCACAAGCAGCTCGGCATCATGTACATGGTGACCGCGTTCGCGTTCTTCATGGTCGGCGGCGCTATGGCGATGCTGATCCGTACGGAGCTCGCGGTTCCGGGTCAGCAGTTCCTGTCGCAGGAGCAGTACAACCAGCTCTTCACCATGCACGGCACGGTGATGCTGCTGTTCTACGCGACGCCGATCGTCTTCGGGTTCGCCAACTACGTGCTGCCCCTGCAGATCGGGTCGCCCGACGTCGCGTTCCCGCGACTGAACGCCTTCTCGTACTGGCTGTACCTCTTCGGCGGTCTCACCTCGCTCGCGGGCTTCATCACGCCGGGCGGTGCCGCCGACTTCGGTTGGTTCGCCTACACGCCGCTGTCGAGCGCCATCTACTCGCCGGGCATCGGTGCGGACCTGTGGGTCGCCGGTCTGATCGTCAGTGGTCTGGGCACCATCCTCGGTGCGGTCAACATGATCACGACCGTGGTCTGCCTCCGCGCGCCCGGCATGACGATGTGGCGGATGCCCATCTTCACGTGGAACATCCTGATCACCAGCCTCCTGGTGCTGCTCGCGTTCCCGATCCTGACCGCCGCGCTCGTGGGTCTGCTCGCCGACCGCAAGGTGGGTGCTCACATCTTCGACCCGGCCAACGGCGGCGTGATCCTGTGGCAGCACATGTTCTGGTTCTTCGGGCACCCCGAGGTGTACATCGTCGCGCTGCCGTTCTTCGGTATCGCGTCGGAGATCATCCCGGTGTTCACCCGTAAGCCGATCTTCGGCTACAAGGGTCTGGTCTGGGCCACGCTGTCCATCGCCGCGCTGTCCGTGGCGGTGTGGGCGCACCACATGTACGCGACCGGCGCGGTGCTGCTGCCGTTCTTCGCCTTCATGACCTTCCTCATCGCCGTCCCGACCGGTGTGAAGTTCTTCAACTGGATCGGCACCATGTGGAAGGGCCAGATCAGCTTCGAGTCGCCGATGATCTTCACGCTCGGCTTCATGGTCACCTTCCTCTTCGGTGGTCTGACCGGTGTGCTGCTCGCGGCTCCGTCGATCGACTTCCACGTCTCCGACAGCTACTTCGTGGTGGCGCACTTCCACTACGTCCTCTACGGCACGATCGTGTTCGCCACGTTCGCCGGCATCTACTTCTGGTTCCCGAAGATGACCGGCCGGATGATGGACGAGTCGCTGGCGAAGCTGCACTTCTGGCTGACGTTCATCGGCTTCCACACCACGTTCCTGGTGCAGCACTGGCTGGGCAACGAGGGCATGCCGCGTCGGTACGTCGACTACCTCACCACCGACGGTTTCACGACGCTGAACGTCATCTCGACGGTCGGTGCGTACATCCTCGGTGCCTCGACGCTGCCGTTCATCTGGAACGTCTTCAAGAGCTACCGCTACGGCGAGATCGTCACGGTGGACGACCCGTGGGGCTACGGCAACTCGCTCGAATGGGCCACGAGCTGCCCGCCCCCGCGGCACAACTTCACCGAGCTGCCCCGCATTCGTTCCGAGCGTCCTGCGTTCGAGCTGCACCACCCGCACATGATCGAGCGCATGCGCAACGAGGGTCACATGACCTTCACCGGCAAGCCGCTGCCGCACAAGGACGCGAAGGACGCGCCGTCCGAGCTCGTGACCGCGGGTGCGATGCCGGGCGACCGCGACAAGGACAACGCAAGCGAACAGTGACCGGTGTGGTGGGCCGGGAACTCCGGCCCACCACACCGGAGCCGAGGGAGACGACGAGTGAGTCCCACGCCAGTCCTCATCACCGCGACCGGGCCGGACAAGCCGGGCGTCTCCTCGGTGTTGTTCGCGGCGTTGACCCGTGAGGGCGTCGAGGTCCTCGACATCGAACAGGTCGTCATCCGCGGACAGCTCGTCCTCGGTGTGCTCGTCTCGGTCGACTCGGACCCCGAGGGTCTGCAGGAAATGGTCGAGCAGGCCATGGCGACCGTCGCGATGAACGTGGACGTCCGGATCGGCGACGCGATCGGAGCCGATCCCTTCGCCCCGGCTCGCCGTGGTTCGACCCACGTGCTGGTGCTGCTGGGCAGGCCGATCACGGCGCAGGCGTTCACCCAGGTCGCACGTCGGCTCGCGAGTCTCGACGTCAACATCGACACCATCCGCAGCATCGCGGACTACCCCGTCACCGGCCTTGAGCTGCACGTCTCGGCTGCCGCCGACACTCCCGAGGCCGACAGTGAACTGCGGACCGTGCTCGCCGACGTCGGTGCCCGTGGCGGGTTGGACGTCTCGATCGAACGAGCCGGTCTCGCGCGCAGGGCCAAGCGTCTGGTGGTGTTCGACGTCGACTCGACCCTCATCCAGGGTGAGGTGATCGAGATGCTGGCCGCTCACGCGGGCGTGGAGGACGAGGTCCGCGAGATCACCTCCGCCGCGATGCGGGGCGAGCTGAACTTCGCCGAGTCGTTGAAGCAGCGGGTCGCGTTGCTGAAGGGGCTGCCCGAGTCGGTGCTCGACGAGGTGGCCGGGCAGATCGAGCTGACCCCGGGCGCCCGGACGACGATCCGGACGTTGAAGCGCATCGGCTATCGCTGCGGTGTGGTGTCGGGCGGGTTCACGCGCATCATCGACGGACTCGTCACCGAACTCGGGCTCGACTTCGCGGTGGCCAACGAGCTGGAGATCGTCGACGGCACCCTCACCGGTCGGGTCGTCGGTGACATCGTGGACCGCGCGGCCAAGGCGGAGGCGTTGACGCGCTACGCCGCGGGGTACGGCATTCCGCTCGGGCAGTGCGTGGCCGTCGGGGACGGTGCCAACGACATCGACATGCTGACCACCGCGGGCATGGGGATCGCGTTCAACGCCAAGCCCGCGCTGCGTGAGGTGGCCGACGCCGCGTTGTCGTACCCGTATCTCGACGCGGTGCTGTTCATGCTCGGCGTGACGCGGGCGGAGGTGGAGGCGGCCGACGTCGCCGACGGTCTGCCCCTGCTGCGGCCGTGAACCCCGTGAACCCCGTGAACTCCGGGGACCCGCACTCCGGTGCGTCGGTGCTGGCGCCCGTCGCCGCCCGCTACGCGTGGTGGCTCGGACTGCCCGCCGAGCGCACCGCCGATCGCGACGTCCCGCCCGAGCAGGTGTGGGCGATGCCTCTCGTGCTGCGGATGGAGAAGTCGGCCCCGCCGTCGCGCACGCCCCTGCTCGAAGCAGCCGCACGGGCGGCGCTCGCGGTGTGCCTGCACGACGACGCTCGCCCCGGCGGCCCGTGGCACGAGCCGTTGATGACGTGGACGTCCGGACACATCCGCAAGGTCGCCCGCCGAGCGCGAGGCGCGCACTGGAGGGCGGTGCAGGAGCTGCCCGGGGTCACCATGGAGGTCGACGGCGCGCGGGTGCGGGCGCTGCTGCCCTGCCGGGTCGGGGACCTGCCTCGGGAGGTCTCCCGCTTGCAGATCTCCGGGAGCGACGTTCCCGACGACGAGCCCGGCCCAGCCCCTGACGACCGCCCGGTGCTGCTGCTGAATCCCCACGCGGCGATGTCGGCGGGCAAGGCCGCTGCGCAGGTGGGGCACGCGACCATGATGCTCGCCTCGTTGCTGGGGCGTTCGGAGCTCGACGCGTGGGCGGCGGAGGAGTACCGCTGCTCCGTGCGGGTGGCCGAGCCGGACGCATGGGATCGGGCGACGCAGGCGCTGACCCGACCTGACGCGGCCTGGGCCGAGCGCGGCCTGGTGGCGGTGCGCGACGCCGGATTCACCGAGGTGGAGCCGGGCACGGTCACCGTCGTGGCGAAGTGGCGGCCCTGACTCGGAGCAGGCTTTCAGCTCGCCTTCCAGACCACGTACGCCTTGTCGGCGTCGGTGGTCATCGCTTCCACGAACAGGTCGTGGTCGAAGCCGGGCAGCGTCTGGAGCCGCTCGATCAGCGCGTCGGCGGCGGGGTCACCGCTCGGCACGGCGGTTCCGGTGCCGTCGGCGGCGGCCAACATGAGGAAGACGTCTTCCTTCCACGGCCCCTCGGGAATCACCCGCACGACGACGGCGGCCAGATCGGACCACGCGATCGACTCCTCGGAGCCGTCGGCCAACAGGCGTCGGACACCGGCGTCGTCGACGCTGATGGACCGGGAATGGGCGCTGGACGAATCGGACGGCAACGACATCTCCCTCGGTGTCGGTTTGGCGTCCACCGTAGTCCCTCGGCCACGTCCGCTCAGGCGGGGGCGCCGGCGTCGAGTCGGCGCAGCGCGTCGCGGACGACGTCCGGTCGGTGCGTCGGCCACAGCGGCGGCAACGACGCGCGCAGGAATCCGCCGTAGCGGGCCGTGGCCAGCCGGGAGTCGAGCACCGCGACGACACCCCGGTCGCTCGTCGAGCGGTGGAGTCGGCCGACACCCTGCGCGAGCAGCAATGCCGCGTGGGTGGCGGCCACGGTGAGGAAGCCGTTGCCACCGCGTGCCTCCACGGCACGCTGCCGGGCCGACGCCACGGGATCGTCGGGGCGTGGGAACGGGATACGGTCCACGATCACCAGCGACAGCGACGGCCCGGGCACGTCCACGCCCTGCCACAGCGACAGCGTGCCGAACAGACACGTGCGGGTGTCCTCGGCGAACTTGTTCACCAACAGCGACGTCGAGTCGTCGCCCTGACACAGGATCGGGTGGTCGAGCCGGTCGCGCAGTTCCTCCGTGGCCTGCTTGGCGGCCCGCATCGAGGAGAACAACCCGAGCGTGCGACCCCCGGCCGCCTCGATGAGTTCCGCGATCTCGTCGAGCGTGGCGGAAGCCAGGCCGTCGCGGCCCGGCGGCGGCAGGTGCTTGGCGACGTACAGGATGCCGTTGCGGCGGTAGTCGAACGGCGAGCCGACGTCCAGCCCGCTCCAGCGGGGGCCGTCGTCGGTGTCGGACGGCGGGGGCTTCTCCGTCGCCGTCCCCGCGGCCTGCTCGGCGCGCCGAGGGGTCGGCGGCAGACCCCATTGACGGGCGAGGGTGTCGAATGTGCCCCCGAGAGCCAAGGTCGCCGACGTGAGCACCGTCGTGGTCGTGCCGAAGACCCGCTCGCGCAGCAGCCCGCCGACACCCAGCGGTGCCACGTGCAGCGCGGGCGGTCGGGGATTGGCGGAGTACCGGTCACCGGTGGACCAGACCACGTCTTTGCGGTCGGCGACGTCCTCGTCGAACGCGTCGAGCAGTCGCACCGCCGTGTCGTGGACGTCGTCCAGCGCGGACCGGGCCAGCTTGCGCTTGCTGGCCTCCTCCGGGTCCTCGCGGCGGTCGGAGCCGAGCGCGGTGAGGCAGGCGTGGGCCGCGTCGCGCACGGCCACGATCGCGGTGCCCAGCGCCTCAGGTAGCGAGTCCAATCGGCCCACCGGGGCGTCCTCCAGCATGAGCGACAACCCCTCGCCGGTCTCCAGGAGACGATCGGCGATGTCGGCGTCGACGAGCCGGGCGCAGCGTCGGGTGGCGGTGGCGATCATGCCGGGGGACAGGTCGGCCGTGGCCGCGGACGTCACGCGGTCGACCAGCTCGTGTGCCTCGTCGATGATCGTGACGTCGTGGTCTGGCAGGACTTGGTACTCCTGCAACGCGTCGATGGCCAACAACGCGTGGTTGGTGACCACGATGTTCGCCCTGCCGGCCTCCCCGCGCGCCACCTCGGCGAAGCAGTCGTCGCCGACCGGGCAGCGACCCGCGCCGAGACACTCCTTCGCCGTCACCGACACCTGCCGCCACGCCTGGTCGGAGACACCCGGCACCAACTCGTCGCGGTCACCGGTCTCGGTGTCCGACGACCACTCGTGGAGCCGTTTCACCTCCCGCCCGAGGCGGGAGACGGCGAACTGGTCGAACAGTGCTGCGTCCTCGGGCTCGTCCTCGGCTCCGGTGTGGACGCGGTGCAGGCACAGGTAGTTGCGCCTGCCCTTCAGGATCGCGAAGGTCGGCTCGACGCCGAGGGGCTTCTTGAGCGCCTTGGCCAGGCGGGGGAGGTCGCGGTCCACGAGCTGCCGTTGCAGGGCGATCGTGGCCGTCGACACGACCACCGTGGTGTCGGACTCGACGGCGTGCCGGATCGCGGGAACGAGGTAGGCGAGCGACTTGCCGGTGCCGGTCCCCGCCTGCACGGCGAGGTGTTCGCCGGTGCGGATGGCGTGGTCGACGGCCTCGGCCATGCGGACCTGGCCCTCGCGTTCGGCCCCACCGAGCGCGGCGACGGCGTGGGTCAGCAGTTCGCGGACGCTGGGAAGCTCCGATCGGGCACCGGTCACGACTCGCAACGTTACCGCCCACCCCTGTCGCCGCCGCCGCCCGAACCCCGTTCCGTCGTGTCCTCGGGTGGCGTACGCGTGTCCGCAGGTGGCGTACGTGTGTTGGCGGTTGGCGTACGGGTGTTGGCACTTCGTGTACGAGAGCCGGGACCGCGCGGGAGGAGCTGGGTCCTAGCTCGATGTGAGTCGAGCCGGAAGTGCGGACACGCGTGCGCCGCGCGCGGACACGAGTGCGCAGGGCGCGGACACGAGTGCGGGAAGTGCGGACACGCGTGCGCAGGGCGCGGACACGAGTGCGGGAAGTGCGGACACGCCCGGGGGTCAGCGGGGGCGGGTGAGTTGGCGGAGTTCCTCGCGGTCGGGCAGGCCCGTGGTCTCACCCGGGACGGTCAGGGCGAACGCTCGGCAGGCGGCGGCCGTGCGCAGTCGGCGGTCCGGCGGGCTGCCCGCGAGGAACTCGGCGAGGAAGCCCGCGACGAACGCGTCGTCGGCGCCCTCCGTGTCGACCGACCGCACCGGGTAGCTCGGCACGTCGTAGCGCGACCCGTGCAGCTCGGCCACGGCTCCGCGCGGCCCGAGTTCGATGACCACCTGCTCCGGCCCCAACTCCGCCAGCCCCGACGCGAGCTCCTCCGGCTCACCGTCCAGCCCCAGCAATCGGGCCGCGTCGTCCCCGGCGAACACGATGTCGCACAGGGACACGAGGTCGTACAGGATGTCGGCCGCGTCCTCCGGATACCAGAGGGCGTGCGCGTAGTCGATGTCGATCGACACCGGAACGCCTTCGTCACGGGCGAACTCGGCGGCCACGAACATCGCCTTGGCCGCCGAGTCGGACAGTCCCGGCGTGAGGCCGCTGAGGTGTAGCACTCCGGCCGCGCGGATGTGGTCCTCCGGGATGTCCTCCGGGCAGAGTCGCGTTCCAGCGCTCCCGTTGCGGTAGTAGGCGGAGCGCGTGACGTCCGCGTTGCGGAAGTCCTTGATCATCAGCCCCGTGGGGGCCTGGCGGTCGGTGCGTACCGCGGAGGTGTCGACGCCTTCTTCCCGGAGCCGGGACAGCACGAGCGCGCCCGGCTCGTCGGCGCCGAGTCGCCCCGCCCACGCGGCCGGGGTGCCCAGCCTGGCCACCCCGATGGCCACCATCGCCTCCGCGCCCGCGATGCCGACGTCCACGGTGGTGGCGTGCCGCAGCTTGCCCGTCTGGGTGCTGAACACCGCGAGGGCCTCACCGAAGGCCAGCAGCCCCGACCCCGTCACGAAGCCACCTTCGGTGTGCCGACGATGTCGACCCCGGCCTCCCGCAGCTCCTCGAGCGCGGCGTCCACCGTGGACGCGGAGACACCCGCGGTGAGGTCGGCGAGCACGCGCACCCGGAACCCGTGTCGGGCGGCGTCGAGGGCGGTGGCGCGCACGCAGTGGTCGGTGGCGATGCCGACGATGTCCACGTCGGTCACGTCGCGCTCCCGCAGCCAGTCGACGAGTTCGTCACCGGTGTCGGTCGACCCCTCGAAACCGGAGTAGCCATGGCTGTAGTGGCCCTTCGAGAAGACCGCCGTGATGGGCGCGACGTCCAGGCGCGGGTGGAACGCCGCACCCGGGGTGTCGGCCTCGCAGTGGCGGGGCCAGGAGTTGACGAAGTCGGGTTCGTCGCTGAAGTGTTCACCGGGGTCGATGTGGTAGTCGCGGGTGGCGGCCACGTGGTCGTACGTGGCGCCCTCGCCGCGCAGGTAGGCCGAGATCGCCTCGGCGACGGCGGCTCCTCCGGCGACGGCGAGCGAGCCACCCTCACAGAAGTCGTTCTGCACGTCCACCACGATCAGTGCGGTAGCCATGTTCACCTCCGAGATCGACGCGGCGTGCTCTACAGGAAGGTCGTGGGAATGGCGGGATCGCCGCTGGACAATTTCAGTCCTTCCCACGGCAGACTGACCAGCCCGCGGCGCAGTCGCTGCCGCGCGTCCTCCAGGGTGGGCAGGTCGTCCACCGGTTGTCCAGCACGCAGCAGAGGGATGTGGAGCTGCCTGTCGTGCTCGGCGAGTTCGGGCGGGTTCGCGGCCGGGTAGACGACCTCCTCCAGCGCGGTGCCCGTGGGCTTGTGACGGCGCAGCGCGGCCTTGCGGCCACCCCGGGACGCCTTGTGTTCGCTGCGCTTGGCGACGGGGCGGCCGTCCACCTCGACGAGCTTGTAGACCATGCCCGCGGTGGGGGCGCCGGAGCCGGTGACCACGGAGGTGCCGACGCCGTAGGCGTCGACCGGTTCGGCGCGCAACGCGGCGATGGCGTGTTCGTCGAGATCGCCGGACACGACGATGCGGGTGTCCTTGGCTCCCAACGCGTCGAGCTGTTCGCGAGCCTGCCGCGCGAGTACTCCGACGTCGCCGGAGTCGATGCGAATGGCACCCAGTTCCGGTCCGGCCACGCGCACGGCGGTCTCGATGCCCTTGGTGATGTCGTAGGTGTCCACCAGCAGCGTGGTGTCGGTGCCCATCTGTTCGACCTGGGCCCGGAACGCGGCTTCCTCGGTGTCGTGCAGGAGCATGAACGCGTGGGCCACGGTGCCACGGGTGGGGATGCCGTAGCGGCGCCCTGCCTCCAGGTTGGACGTCGTGGCGAAGCCGGCGAGGTAGGCGGCGCGGGCCGCGGCGACGGCGGCGTGCTCGTGGGTGCGGCGACCGCCCATCTCGATGATGGGGCGCCCGTTGGCGGCGCCGGACATCCGGGCCGCGGCAGAGGCCACCGCGCTGTCGTGGTTGAGGATCGAGAGGACGACGGTTTCGAGGATGACGCTCTCGGCGAAGGTGCCGCGCACGGTGAGGATCGGCGAGCCCGGGAAGTACAGTTCGCCCTCGGCGTAGCCGTCGACGTCGCCGCCGAACCGGTAGTTCGCCAACCAGTCGAGCGTGTCCGAGTCGACGACGGCCGTCTCGCGGAGTTGGGTCAGCTCCGCGTCGGTGAAGCGGAAGTCGGTGATCGCGTCGAGGACGCGTTGGGTACCGGCGACGACGCCGTAGCGTCGGCCGGCGGGCAGGCGGCGCGCGAAGACCTCGAACACACAGTTCCGGTCGCCGGTGCCGTCGCGCAGCGCGCTCGCCAGCATCGTCAGCTCGTAGTGGTCGGTGAACAGCGCGGTGCTGTTCCCGCTCGCCGAGGAGGACATGCCGCAAGATTATTCGCCACGCGACCCGCCACGACCAGGGTGGGCCGCCTGCGCGACACGCCGCCACACGGGTGCTCACCCGCGTGGCCTACCACCGGCACCTCGTGTCCGTGCCGCGTGACACCATGGGGACCATGACCACGCCCGTCGAGGCCGAAGAGACACTCGGTGCGGATCTCGGGGCCGAGGACCGACCGTGGCAGACGATCGTGTGGAACGACCCGGTCAACCTGATGTCCTACGTGACCTACGTGTTCCAGCGGATCTTCGGGTACAGCAGGGAGCACGCCACGAAGCTCATGCTCGACGTGCATCACAAGGGCCGGGCCGCCGTGTCGTCGGGGACGAAGGAGAAGGTGGAAGGCGACGTCGCGAAGCTCCACGCGGCGGGCCTGTGGGCGACGATGGAACGAACGTGAAGCAGTGGCGCCGCAAGGGCGGCAAGGTGGTCGGCGGGTTCGACCAGCAGGAGGCGGCGGTGGTTCGCGGCCTGGTGAGTCAGGTCGAGGACATGCTGAACGCGCGGGCCGAGGAGGCCCCGCAGGACGAGCTGGCCGAGTTGACCGGTATCCGCACCGGACCGTCGGAGGGGCCTGACGACCCGGTGCTGGGGCGGTTGTTGCCCGACTTCCATCGGCTGGACCCCGACAACCCCTCGAAGGAGTCGCTCGACTCGGCTGCCGCGCTGCGGTCGTTGCACGAGCCGGCGTTGCTGGACGCGAAGCTCAGCGCGGCCCGGGTGGTGTTGCAGACGATGCCGCCACGTGGTGGCGACGTGCGGCTCACATTCGAGCAGGCGGACGCGTGGCTCGCGGCGTTGAACGACGTGCGGCTCGCGCTGGGGACCGCGCTCGACGTCACCGAGGACATGCCCGATCGACTGCCCGACGACGATCCGCGCGCCCCGCACCTGGGCGTCTACCACTGGGTGACGTGGGTGCAGGACACGCTCGTGCAGGCGGTCGCCGAGTGAGGTGAGCCGGATGGAGTTGTCCGACGCGATCACCGACGTGGGCGGTGTCCGGGTCGGCCATCATCACCGCGTCGGTGACGGGTGGGCGTCCGGCACCACGGTCGTGCTGCCTCCGGAGGGCACTGTCGGCGGGGTCGACCAACGCGGCGGTGCGCCCGGCACTCGCGAGACCGACCTGCTGGAGCCCGAGAACCTCGTGCAGACGGTGGACGCGGTGTGTCTGTCGGGCGGGAGCGCCTACGGCCTCGCCGCGGCCGACGGGGTGATGCGGTGGCTGGACGAGCGCCACCGCGGCATCCCGGTCGGACCGCACCCCGACCACGTCGTGCCGATCGTGCCCGCCGCCGTGATCTTCGACCTGCCGCGCAACGCGTGGGGCAACCGTCCGGATGCGACGTTCGGGTACGCGGCGTGCGAGGCGGCCACCACCGGAGCCGTGGAGCAGGGCTCGGTCGGCGCGGGAGCGGGCGCCAGGGTCGGCTCGTTGAAGGGCGGGATCGGAACCGCCAGCGAGGTCGTGCACCACGCCGACGGGGACGCGATGGTCGTGGGCGCCCTGGCCGTGGTGAACGCCGCGGGCGAGGCGGTGGACCTGGTGTCAGGGCGGCCGTTCGCCGCCGACCACGGCCACCCGGCCGAGTTCGGGGTGTCCCGGTGGCCGGACCGTCCCGGTAAGTTCCCGACCCAGCCGGACTCTCCGCTCAACACCACGATCGGCGTGGTGGCGGTCGACGCCGCGTTGTCGAAGGCGCAGTGTCGTCGGCTCGCCGTCGCGGCGCAGGACGGCCTCGCCAGGGCCGTGCGTCCGGCGCACACGATGTTCGACGGCGACACGGTGTTCGCTCTCGCCACCGGAGAGAAACAGTTGCCGAGGATCGAAGGACCCGTGGGGGACGCGGGCACGGCGGCGGCGCTCGACCGGGTGTGCGCCGCGGCGGCGCGGGTGTTCGCGCGTGCCATGGTGCGCGGTCTGCTCGCCGCGACGAGCGCGCCGGGCCTGCCCTCCTACGCCGACGTCTGGCCGGAGGTGTTCGACCGTGGCTGACCGTGCGCTCTGGTCGGTCGATCTGCATCACGACGACGTGAACCGGTTCCCCGGCGTGGCGTTCGTGCTGCGCCACGTGTGTGGTGTCGCGGAACAACGCGGGGTCGCGCTGGCCGACGAGGCCCAGCGCAACGGTCGCGCCCGGGTGCTGACGTGCGCGACGCGGGAGGAGGCCGAGCGCGTCGTGGCGGAGATCCAGGTGCTCGGTGTGCGAGCGACGGTGGGGGAGGTCGACGACACCGACCCGGACGCGGGAACGGTGCTGCCGATCACGACACGGACCGGGGAGGGAGACGAGTGACGGGCGAGTACGTCCGCGCGTGGCGTACGGGACACGGTGTGGAGCTGGCGGTGTCGCGCACGGTCGCCTCCGGCCTGATCGGGGTCCTCGACGACCTCGAATGCGCGCTCACCGGACAGCGCAGGCGGTTCGCGCGCCGACCTCGGCCGTTGCCCGACCGTCGACTGTTCCCCGACGCCTACTTCGACCGGGAGGCCAGCGACGCCTTCCGTGCCGAGCACGGCGAGGCGATGCGACGTCGGGTGCTCGACGCCGTCCGTCGCACCGCGGTGCTTCTCGGCCACGCCCGGGACAGCGGCGAGGACCCGGCCGTGGTGTCCGTCCCCGACGTGGCGGTGCCGGACGTGTTCTGCGCGCTCGGTCACGCGCAGACGTTGTTCGTGTCACGTCCCCGGTGGAACGCGCTCGTGGACTGGCCCACCGTGACCATGCGCAAGGGCGGCCGGGAGTTGACGTGGCTGGTGACGTGCCAGACCGCGCTGGCTGAGGCGGCACTGACGGCTGCGAGCCAGGACACACCCGCTCACCCGGTGTGACCTGGGGTTTCTCGCTGGGTGGACCCGTTCGACCGCGACCGTACAATGGGCGCCGTGCTCCAGATTCGCCGTGATCTCGTGGACGCGATCGTCGAGCACGCCCGCCGGGATCACCCGGACGAGGCGTGCGGTGTGATCGCCGGCCCGGACGATGGCACGGACCGCCCCGAGCGGTTCATCCCCATGGCCAACGCCGCTCGGTCGCCGACGTTCTACGAGTTCGACTCCACCGACCTTCTCCGGCTGTACCGGGAGATGGACTCCCGCGACGAGCGGCCCGTGGTGATCTACCACTCGCACACCGCGACCGAGGCCTATCCCTCGCGTACCGACATCAAGCTGGCGCAGGAGCCGTCGGCGCACTACGTGCTGGTGTCGACCCGGGAGCCCGAGACTTACGAGTTCCGGTCGTACCGCATCGTCGACGGTGAGGTCACCGAGGAGGACGTGGAGATCGTCGACGAGTACCCGGCCGCCGCCGACGGTGCGCGCTGAGTCACTCGCGGGAATAGCACTGCCCTCCGGAACGTCTGTTCTGTCGTCAACCCCGAGTGGAGGTAACCGATGTCCGTGACCGTCTCCATCCCCACGATCCTGCGCACGCACACCGACGGCGCCAAGACCGTCGAGGCGTCCGGCAAGACCGTGGCCGAGGTGATCGACGACCTCGACGCCAACTACGGCGGTATCAAGGAGCGCTTGGTCAAGGACGACAAGCTGCACCGGTTCATCAACGTCTACGTCAACGACGAGGACGTCCGGTTCGAGGGCGGGCTCGACGCCACGGTGTCCGACGGCGACACCGTGACGATCCTTCCGGCCGTCGCCGGCGGCGCACGGTAGGTAGGTGGCCATGGCCAGGTACGAGTCCCTGCTCGACACCCTCGGCGGTACCCCGTTGGTGGGGCTGCCGAGGTTGTCGCCCTCGCCCGAGGTCCGACTGTGGGCGAAGCTGGAGGACCGCAATCCCACCGGCTCCATCAAGGACCGCCCCGCGCTGGCGATGATCGAGGCGGCCGAGCGGGACGGCGTGCTCAAGCCGGGCGACACCATCCTGGAGCCGACGTCCGGAAACACCGGGATCTCGCTGGCCATGGCCGCGAAGCTCAAGGGCTACGGCATGGTGTGCGTGATGCCGGAGAACACGTCGGAGGAGCGGCGGCAACTGCTCCAGGCGTACGGGGCGCGCATCGTGTACTCGCCGGCGGCGGGTGGTTCCAACGAGGCCGTCCGGCGTGCGAAGGAACTCGCCAAGGCGAATCCGGACTGGGTGATGCTGTACCAGTACGGCAACCCGGCCAACGCGGACGCGCACTACCGCACCACCGGCCCCGAGCTGCTGAAGGACCTGCCGACGCTGACGCACTTCGTGGGCGGACTGGGGACCACGGGAACGCTCGTGGGCGTCGGACGCTACCTGCGTGAGCACAAGCCCGACGCGCAGGTGATCGCCGCCGAGCCGCGGTACGGCGAACTCGTGTACGGCCTGCGCAACCTCGACGAGGGGTTCGTGCCCGAGCTGTACGATCCCGAGGTGCTCAGCGGTCGCTACTCCGTGGGCGCGTACGACGCGCTGCGACGCACGCGCGAGCTGTTGGAGCAGGAGGGCATCTTCGCCGGGATCTCCACCGGAGCGGTGCTGCACGCGGCTCTCGGTGTGGCCAACAAGGTGCTCAAGAACGGCGGCACCGCGGACATCGCGTTCGTGGTGGCCGACGCGGGCTGGAAGTACCTCTCCACCGGCGCCTACAGCGGGTCGCTCGACGAGGCGGCCGAGCGGTTGGACGGGCAGCTCTGGGCCTGACGGTTCAGGGTTTTCACCCGAGGCGCCGTGCCCCTGTGCGCGATTAACCTGCAGGCGTGGACTTCTCCGGCGCTTCCTCCCCGACTCCGTCGACTCGTCGCCCGCAACGGGATCCGGCGAGACGCGTGATTCCCCGCAAGCCGTTGACGGCCGCGGTGGTGGCGGTGTCGTTCCTCGCGCTGCTCTACGTCGTGGAGCTGGTGGACGTCGTGCTGCCGATGGACCTCGACCGCAACGGCATCGTCGCGCGCTCGCTCGACGGACTCGACGGCGTGGTGTGGGCGCCTCTGCTGCACGCCGACTGGGCACACCTGCTCGCGAACTCGTGGCCGGTGGCCGTGTTCGCCTTCCTGGCGATGGCGGGCGGTGTCGGTCAGTGGGTGGTGGTCACGGCCACGATCTGGGTCGTGGGCGGACTCGGGGTGTGGCTCACAGCTCCCGAGCACACGGTGACGGTGGGCGCGTCCGGCCTGGCGTTCGGCTGGCTGGCATTCCTGCTCGTGCGCGGTGTGTTCTCGCGCAGCGTCGCGCAACTCGCGGTGGCGGTCGTATTGCTCGTGCTGTGGGGCGGGATGCTCTGGGGCGTGTTCCCGGGCACGCCAGGTGTGTCGTGGCAGGGACATCTGTTCGGTGCGGCGGGCGGTGTGCTCGCAGCCTGGTTGGTGGCGCGTGCCGACCGGCCGACGAGGTCGACGGGGACGGCGAACCGGCCGGGTAGTCTCGGCGCGTGACCACGCCCCGCTCCACGCTTGCCCCGATCGGGATCTTCGACTCCGGTGTCGGCGGGTTGACGGTCGCGCGCGCCGTGGCCGACCAACTGCCGGCCGAACGACTGCGTTACGTGGGGGACACCCGCCACGCCCCGTACGGCCCGTTGCCCATCGCGCGGGTGCGGGAGCTGGCGCTGACCGCTCTCGACGGTCTCGTCGAGGACGGGGTGAAGGCGCTCGTGATCGCGTGCAACACCGCGTCCGCGGCGTGTCTGCGGGACGCGCGGGAGCGCTACGACATCCCGGTGTTCGAAGTCGTGCTCCCCGCGGCGCGGCGGGCTGCCGCGACAACCCGCAACGGCCGGGTGGGACTCATCGGCACGGAAGGCACGGTCCGCTCCGGCGCCTACGACGACGCACTGGCCGCCACGGACGTCACGCTCACCAGCGTGGCCTGCCCACGGTTCGTCGAGTTCGTCGAGCGGGGCAACACCTCGGGCAGGCAGGTTCTCGGGCTCGCCCAGGTTTATCTCGAACCGCTGCTGCGCGCCGGGGTCGACACGCTGATCCTGGGATGCACGCACTACCCGCTGCTCACGGGCGTGATCCAGGCGGTCATGGGGCCGGACGTCACCCTCGTGTCGAGCGCGGAGGAGACGGCCAAGGACGTCGTGCGCGTGCTCACCGAGCGGGACCTGCTCGCCGAGCGAACCGACGCGCCTCGGCACGAGTTCCTCGCCACCGGACCGGCGGAGCCGTTCGCGAAGCTCGCTCGCCGATTCATGGGATTCGGGACAGTGCTCGCCGCCACGTGAGTGGGGCGCGGCGCCGTCGGTCGTGGCATGGTGTTGATCGTGCGACTGACGATCCTCGGCTGTTGTGGCAGCTTTCCCGGTCCCGATTCGGCCGCGTCCGGCTATCTGGTGGAGGCCGAGGGCTTCCGACTAGGACTGGATTTCGGCAACGGCACGCTGGCCCGGCTGCAGACGGTGTGCGACCCGTTCGACCTCGACGCGCTCGTGCTCTCACACCTGCATCCCGACCACTGCGCCGATTTCAGCGCACTCACGGTCTACCGCCGCTACCACCCGTGGCCGCCCTACGACCCGAGGCAGCGCCGGCTTCCCGTGCACGCGCCGCACGAGGCGCCGAGCAGGCTCGCCAACGCCTACGCGCCGCACGAGGCCGAGCGGCTGGAGACCGACCTGTCGGACGTCTTCGACTTCCAGCCACTCGTGAGTCGTGAGCCGCGCACCCTCGGCCCGTTCGAGGTGACCCCGGTGCCCGTGGCCCACCCGACGGAGGCGTACGGGGTGCGGGTCAGGCACGGCGACGTCACCCTCGCGTACACGGGAGACACCGGCCCGTGCGCGGAACTCGACGAACTCGCCGACGGCGTGGACGTGCTGCTGAGCGAGGCGAGCTGGACCGACGGGCCGGACCGCCCCGGGGGCCTGCACCTGTCCGGTGCGCAGGCCGGGGCACTGGCCGCCCGCGCGGGGGTCGGACGGTTGCTGCTCACGCACGTTCCGCCGTGGGCGGACGGCGACGCCATCCTGGCCGAGGCGCGGGCGGCGTTCGACGGCCCCGTCGAGCGGGTCACGCAGGGCGCCGTCTACGACATCTGACGACATCCGAGGACGCTCAGCGCGCCCGTAGCAGCAGCCGCGCGCGGCGGAACCGTTCGTCGTCGTGGGGTTCGCGCAGCATGCGGCCGATCTCGTCGAACCCGGCCTCGGCAGCCAGCGTGGCGATCTCGTCGACCGGCCACCGGTAGGCGGTCACCACCTTGTGGTCGAACGGCGTGACCGGGTCCTGCTCGGACTCGAAGAACGCGAGCATCAGGGTTCCGCCGCGCATCACCGTGCGGCGGAACGCGGCGAGGTAGGACGGGACCTCGTGCGGCGGGAGGTGGATGAGCGAGTACTCGGACACCACCCCGCCCAGCGAGCCGTCAGGCACCGCCAGTGCATCCATCGACCCCACCTCGAAGCGCAGGTGCGGGTAACGCTCGCGGGCGATCGCGATCATCGACGGGGACAGGTCCACTCCGAAGACGCTCAACCCGAGCGTGTGCAGGTGCGCGGCGACGTAGCCGGGGCCGCACCCGACGTCGGCGACCGGAGCGCCGGACGGCGTGTACTCGGCGAAGGCCGCGAACATCGCGCGGTCGAGAGGAAAACCGTCGAGTCCGTCGCGAACGAAGTCGGCGTACTGGACGGCGACGGAGTCGTAGGCGTCGGCCGTCGTGCGGAGATGCGAGCGGAGAGGGGAGGACGTGTCGGTCACGCGTCGCGACACTAGCCCGCGATGCCGTCCCCCGTCGGTGGTTCCGGCGAACTCGCAGCGTGCGGTCGACGTGGTCGGCGCCACGAACGGGTCATGCCCTTGTCACCCCTCGTTCGGGCATGGTCACTAGGCTGCCAGGCGTGGTGCGACAAGACGGCAGGAACGACGACCAGCTCCGCGACGTGCGAATCACGCGCGGTTTCCAGCAGTGGCCGGCGGGCTCGGTGCTCGTCGAGTTCGGCAACACCAGGGTGTTGTGCGCGGCGAGCGTCACCGAGGGCGTGCCGCGATGGCGGGCCGGATCGGGCCTGGGCTGGGTGACCGCCGAGTACGCCATGCTCCCGTCCGCCACCCACACGCGTGGCGACCGCGAGTCGATCAAGGGGCGGGTCGGTGGCCGCACCCACGAGATCAGCAGGTTGATCGGGCGGTCCCTGCGCTCGTGCATCGACCTGGCGGCGTTGGGCGAGAACACGATCGTGATCGACTGCGACGTGATCCAGGCCGACGGCGGCACCCGCACGGCCGCGATCACGGGCGGCTACGTCGCGCTGGCCGACGCCATCACCTGGCTCGGCGCGGCCGGTCGGCTGGCGGACCCGCAGCCGTTGTCCGCGGCCGTGTCGGCGGTCAGCGTGGGCGTCGTGGACGGCCGGGTGCGTCTCGACCTGCCCTACGAGGAGGACTCCCGAGCCGAGGTCGACATGAACGTCGTCGCCACCGACACGGGCACGCTCATCGAGGTGCAGGGCACCGGTGAGGGCGCCACGTTCACTCGGTCCACTCTGGACAAGATGCTCGACCTCGCGCAGGCGGGCTGCGCCGAACTCGCCCGCATCCAGGCCGAGGCGCTCGCCGCCCCGTACCCCGGTGAGCTGCCGGAGCCCGCGCCCGCGAAGAAGAAGGGGTCCAAGTGACGACCCGCGTGTTGCTGGCCACGCGCAACGCGAAGAAGCTCACCGAGCTGCGTCGTATCATCGCCGACGCGGGCGTGGCCGACTTGGAGGTCGTGGGCTTGGCCGACGTCGAACCGTTCGACGAGGCTCCCGAGACCGGCGCCACCTTCGAGGAGAACGCGCTCGCGAAGGCACGGGACGCGGCCGAGGCCACCGGAATCCCGGCGATCGCCGACGACTCGGGCCTGACCGTGGACGCGTTGAACGGCATGCCGGGCGTGCTGTCGGCCCGCTGGGCGGGAGCCCACGGCGACGACGAGGCCAACCTCCGGCTGGTGCTCGGGCAGCTCGCCGACGTGCCCGACGAGCGCAGGGGAGCGGCGTTCGTGTGCGCCGTCGCGCTCGTCACGCCGGGCGCGGACCCGGTGGTGCTGCGGCGGGAATGGCGCGGCACGCTCGTCCGCGAACCCCGCGGCACCAACGGCTTCGGCTACGACCCGATTTTCGTGCCCGACGGCGAGAGCCGGACCTCGGCGGAACTGGCCCCGGAGGAGAAGGACGCCGCCTCCCACCGAGGCCAGGCCCTGCGCGCCCTGGTGCCGTACTTGCGGGAGTTGGGTCAGAAGTAGCCCTCAGGACGCCTCGCGCGCGGCCTTGGCCTTGCGCCTGCTCAACCAGTACTTGGCCGCGCGCTCGGCGATGACGCCGCCCAGCTTCAGCGCGACGTCCTCCACCCCAGTGATGGTCGCCTCCTAGGACGCCAGCTTCAGGTCCCTCAGCAGCTTCGCGACGTGGCCCGTGGCGCGGACGTTGTACTGCGCCACCGCGATCGTGCCCTCGGGGTCCACGACGAAGGTCGAGCGGATCACGCCCTGCACGATGCGCCCGTAGTTCTTCTTCTCACCGAAGGCGCCCCACTCGCTGAGCACGGTCTTCTCGGGGTCGGACAGCAGCGGGAACGTCAGCTTCTCGTTCTCGACGAACTTCGCGAGCTTCTCCGGCTTGTCCGGCGAGATGCCCAGCACTTGGTATCCGGCGTCGTTGAGCTGCGCGAGGTTGTCGCGGAAGTCGCAGGCCTGCTTGGTGCAGCCGGGCGTGCCCGCGGCGGGGTAGAAGTAGACGACCACGGACTGGCCGCGGAAATCGGACAGCGACACGGAGTTGCCCTCGCTGTCCGGCAGCGTGAAGTCGGGGGCGGGGTCGCCGGGGGAGAGACGGTTGCGGTCGGTCATGGCCGAAGGGTATCCCGGCGGGTCAGGCGGAGCCGACGAACACCACCTTGGTCGACTTCGCCGAGTCCGGTCGGAGCGTGAGTTCGACGGTCGCGGGCTCGTCGGGGAGCGCGAAGGCGAGAGTCAGCTTCACGGAGGCGCCCACCACCAGGTCGCGGTCGGCGCCGACGACGCCGTTGTAGCCGCGGGGGATGTCCTGCACCTGCTTGAGCTCGTGGCCGTCGACGGTCGCGTGCGCGGTCAGGTTGGAGATCCGGTACGGCTTCTGTCCCTCGTTGTAGAGGGTGATGCCGAAGGCCGCGGCACGGTCGGTGCGCGGATAGGCGCTTTCGCTGGGCTCGAAGACGCTGGGCGAGGAGACGGTGACGACCAGACCGGACGGGAACCGGTGTTCGGAACCGAACTGCAGCGACCTGACCGAGGACGTCGCTGTGGGCGACGACTGTTGCGGCGAGCCGCCGGTGGCGGACGGCGTGGCGGCTTCGGGGCCGTTGCCCGCCGAGGTGCCACACGCCGTCAGCACGAACGCGGCCAACAGCGCGGTGACTGCTCTCGCCGTAGACACAGCTGGCTCCTTGGTCCGATCGCGGGGCGGAGTTGCTCCGTTCGGGCGTGCCGCAGCTCGCCCCCGTCAACTTTGGCGATCGACGATCGGCCAAGCCAGCCAGGAGAGGGGGTTGAGGCGGAGTCGGAGCCCGCTTGTGTCCTCACCGTGATGCGACGGCCACGGTCCGGTGAGGGCCGTCACTGCGCGGGCGTCAGACCGCGATGGCGAAGACGAGGATGAAGACGGCGAGCCCGGCGAGCCACAGGACGATCAGCCATCCCCAGTCGCGCCAGGGGTCGACGACTCGGTTGTCCTCACCCGGCACGTAGACGCCGCGTTTCTCGAACCAGTCGGCCCATTCGTCCGGCCAGCGGAGCAGGCGCCGTCCGACCATGCGTCACCTTCCGTCACGTCACGCAGCGTGTGGCGTTCCTATATTTCAAGTCACCGCCGCCGAAGGCAAGCATCGCGTCAGGTCGTCTCCGAGGGTGACGCGCCGTCGTTCGTGGTTCCGGTCGAGGATCTACGGTGTTGTCATCCCACGGTCGACCCCGCGGGGCGAACCGGACGGACCCGACGAAGGAGGGCTCCTCGATGCGAGCGGCAGCGGCGTGGCGGACGGCGGTCGTGGCGGGTGTCGCCGTGACGACGCTGGCCGCGTGCGGTGGGGGGAATGTGCCCTCCGACGACGGCGGCGGTGCCGACGGTGTGCTGCGGCTCGGGTACGTGCTGCCGGAGACGGGGCCGCTGGCCGCGTTCGGGCCCGCGCAGATCGAGTCGATCAAACTCGCGGTCGAGGACGTCAACGACGCGGGCGGTGTGCTCGCGCAGCCGATCCCCGAGGTCACCGGGGTGGACGAGGGCGACTCGGCCTCCGCCGCGGGCCAGGCGGCCGACCGGCTGCTCTCCGCCGGGGTCGACGCGGTCGTCGGTCCGGCGGCGTCGGCGTCGGCACAGTCGGTCATCGACGCCGTGACGGGAGCCGGGGTGCTCCAGTGCTCGGGTTCGGCCACCGCGTCGTCGGTCGCCGACCGGCCCGACAGCGGCCTGTTCTTCCGTACTGCGCCTGACGACGCTCTCCAAGCGATCGCCCTGAGCAAGCTGATCAGGGAGGACGGGCACGAACGGGTTGCGATCGTCGCCAGGGACGACGTCGACGGCCGGGGACTGCTCGACGAGACCGCGAAGAACCTGGAGGCTGCCGGAGCCGCGGTCGTGCTCGGGGAGACCTACGACCCCGCGACGGAGGACTTCGCCCCGCTCGCGACACAGGTGCGGGACGCGAACGCCGACGCCGTCGTGGTGGTGTCGTTCGACGAGGCGGCGGCTTTGTTGCGAGCACTCGACGACGCCGGTGTCGGACCGCGACAGAACGCCGTCTACGGAGCCGACGGGTTGCGGCGGGCCGACCTCGCGACGGAGGTGTCGGATCCCGGGATCGTGGCGGGCTTGAGGGGCACGGCCCCGGCCGTCGCCGACCCTGGCTACGCCGAGCGGCTTCGTGAGTTCGCCCCCGACGTGACGGACGTGCAGTACGGGGCGCAGGCCTACGACTGCGTCGTCGTCGTGGCGCTCGCGGCGCAGGCCGCGCAGACCGACAACCCGCTCGTGTTCGCCTCGGAGGTGGGGCGGGTCACCTCGGGTGGCGAGAAGTGCCGGTCGTTCGCCGAGTGCAAGCGCCTTCTCGACCAGGGACGCGACATCGACTACGACGGCGTCAGCGGGTCCCTCGATGCCATGGGGCAGGACGAACAGGGAACCGCGACGTACGCCGTCTACGGCTTCGACTCCTCCGGTGTCCTGCGCACCGAGCGGACCGAGCGGGTCTCGACCTCGAACTGACCCGGTCACGGAGGTGACACGGCCGCCGACCGTGGCGACCGAGGTCGTCCGGTAGGGTGGGCGAGTGCCGGGAATGAACCGGTACGCCAGGACGTTGTCCTGAGCAGTCGCAGGTTTTGCGTGTTCGTGTTTTGCACGTCCGCGAAAGATCGGTGCGGGCGTGTCACGTCTCCTCGCGACAGTGGGAACGGTGGCTGGCTCGACCCCGCGGCTGTGCGGTGGTCGCACGGTGTGACTGCCGTCACCCTCTCACGAAGGAGACAGCATGACTGAAGGAACCGTGAAGTGGTTCAACAGCGAGAAGGGCTTCGGCTTCATCGCCCCCGATGACGGGAGCGCCGACGTCTTCGTGCACTACAGCGAGATCGACGGGCGCGGTTTCCGCAGCCTGGAGGACGGCCAGCGTGTCGCCTTCACCGTCGGTCAGGGCAACAAGGGCCCGCAGGCCACGGGAGTGCGCGCGCTCTGAGTGCACCTGCGGGACGCCGCGGAGTGCTCTTCGCGGCGTCCCGCGCTCGCGACCACCTCACCGTGTCGCACAGGGAGAAGTACTTGCACTCGACGTCCAATTCCACACCCCACTCGACGCCTGACGAAGGCGCGGCTGACGCGGGCGTGGTTCCGTTCAGCCACATCGTTCACGAAGAACCGGTCGACTATCGCGAGCTCGAAGCTCCTCAGGAGACCGGCATCGGCGGCCCCGCGCTGTTCCAGGCGCCTCCCGCGTCCGCGGTGACTCCGGCCGCCCCACCGGCGACGTCGTCGTCGGCTCCCGGATCGCGCTCATCCGCAGGTCCGAACAACCGGAACAACGGACGGCAGCGCTCGTCGCGCTCGCGTCGTTCCCGGTCCCGCCGTCGCTGATCGGCGCTCCACGTTCGCGAAGCAGAGAAGTTTCGCATTCCCGGCTAACCTGACCTTTCGGGTCGGTTCGAGTCGGAGAGGTGATGACGTGCGCCTGCGTCGCGTGCTGGCAGCCACGGATCTGTCGGTCGGAGCCGGACTGGCGGTGGAGCGAGCCGGTCGACTGGCCGCCGCACACGGCGCCGACCTCACCGTGCTGAACGTCGTGCCCCCGTCCTTGGAGGCCGACCTCTCCAGCTTCGCCGCCGACGCGTTCGCCGACCACGTCACCACGCACGCCGGCGACGCGGCCGAGCTCGTGCAGCGGCACGGGCCGGTGTCCGACACCGTCCTCGCGACGGCGGCTGATCGTTCGGTGGACCTGCTCGTGCTCGGCGCTCACGGCGCTCGCGGTCTCGCGGGCAATCTGACCGGTCCCACCACGGAGAATGTCGTGCGGGCGAGTCCGTGTCCGGTGCTGGTGGTCCGGACCCCGGTCACCGACTACCGCACCGTCGTGCTCGCCGTGGATCGCACCGAGGCCGCGAGGCGTGCTGCCGAGTTCGGCCTCGCCCTGACCCCCTCGGCCACTCACGTGCTCGCCCACGTGAGTGTCGTCATCGGCGAACAGTTGTTGCGCCTGCAGGGCCGCGACGAGGCCGACATCGAACGACTCCGTGAGGCCAGCACCGCGGAGATCCGCCCCGAGATCGAAGAACTGGCCGCACGACTCACCCCGAGCCCGGACGCCGTGGTCGTCGGCTCCGGCGCGCCGCAGCGGGCGCTGCCGGAGCTGGTGTCGCACTACGGGGCCGAGCTCGTGGTGACCGGCAGCGGCTCCAGCACTCGGTTCGAGCGCGTGCTGCTGGGCAGCGTCGCACAGAGCGTGCTCCGGTACGCGCCGGCCGACGTGCTCGTGGTTCGCGGTCGTTCGCGCTGAGATCACACCGGCGGTTGTAGGCTCCCGCGCACGACGTACTTCTGGGGGTCATCGTGTTCGGCATTCTCCGTCCGTGCCAGCATCGGCTGTCGCCTGCTCTGCGCACCGAGTGGGTCGCGCACCTCTGTGGTCTGTGTCTGACGCTGCGCGATCAGCACGGCCAGCTCGCGCGTGCCGCCACGAACTACGACGGCATCGTCGTGTCCGCGCTCGTGGAGGCGCAGTCCGACACCGAGTCGTCCCGACGCGTGGCGGGACCGTGTCCGCTCCGCGGGATGCGCCGCGCCTCCGTCGCAGAGGGAGCGGGCAGCAGTCTCGCGGCGTCGGTCTCCCTCGTACTGGCGTCGGCGAAGGTGCGCGATCACGCCGACGACGGTGACGGTGTGCTCCGGCATCGGAGCCTGGCGACACTCGCTCGATCGGCAGCGGGTCGGTGGGCGGATCGGGGCGGTCGTACGGCGGCGCTCGTGCGGTTCGACGCGTCCGTGCTGACGACCGCGGTGGAGAGCCAGGCCGCGGTGGAAAGCGCGCTCGGGCCGGGCGACTCCGTGCTCGCGGCCACCGAACCCACCGAACTCGCGACGGCCGCCGCGTTCGCCCACACCGCCGTGCTCGCGGGCCGTCCCGAGAACGCCGAGCCGCTGCACGAGGTGGGCCGGTTTTTCGGTCGGGTGGCGCATCTGCTCGATGCGGTCGAGGACCTCGACGCCGATCGGGCGGCGGGGGTCTGGAATCCGCTCACCGCCACGAACACGTCACTCGCGACGGCACGGCGCCTGTGCGACGACGCCGTGCGCGGAGTGCGGTGGGCGTTGCGGGACGTCACGTTGACCCGGCCTGCGCTCGTGCACGCGCTGCTGGTGCACGAACTGCGGCACGCAGTGCGACGGACGTTCGGACACGCGAGCGGACGCGACGGCCATGGCGGCCACGGCGGCCCAGGCGACCATGGCGACCACCTGCCGTACGACGCCTCGGGCTCCGTCCCGCCGCCACCGCCGTTCGTCGGCACGGACGGCGACAAGGACTCCGTGCCTCCGCCTGCAGGGCCCGACGGGCCCACTCCGCCGCCGCACGACCACGTGTTCGTGAACGACGGGGACGGCGGCTGCTGTTGGGTGCCGAAGTTCCGGGTGCCGCCGCGCAGGCGCAACGTCGTCCTCGGGTGCGGTGTGGCCACCTACATGTGCTGCACCTGCCAGTTCTGCTGCCGCGACCCGTGGCCCGGACCGTGGAGCGGGCGTCCCCACGACGCTCTCGTCGACTGCTGTGACGGCTGCGACTGCTGCAATTGTTGCGACTGACAAATTCGTCGCAGATTCCGAAAAACTGTTCGCGTTTTCTCTTCGCCATTCCCCGCATTCACCCGGACAGCAGTCTTGCGAGAGCACTCTCCGTACGGGTTACATCACAGAGAGGACACGCCACCGCCGTCGAGATCTGAGGGAGGTGTGCAGCTCAGCAAGGGCAGCTTCGAGGAACGTGGGGAGTGACCAATGCCCATATTCGGGATCGACATCTCGCATCACCAGGGCAGCTTCGATGTCGAACGGGCGGCCAGGGAAGGCATCGACTTCTTCATCTTCAAGGCCACCGAGGGGAACGGCTTCACCGACTCGCGGTTCGCCGAGAACGTGGCGAAGGCGAAGAGGACGGGGAAGCCGTATGCGGCTTACCACTACCAGCGAAGCGGCATCAGCGCGGCGGCGCAGGTGGCCCACGTGAGCAAGGTGGTGCCCAAGGGGGTGCCTGTCATCCCCGACGTCGAGGCGAACAGCGGCAGTGTCTCGCTCACCCGCGACATCGTGAAACGGCTTCGCGCGGCCGGATACCCGGTTCCGTTGTTGTACTTGCCGCGGTGGTACTGGCAGCAGATCGGATCACCGTCGCTGACGGGTCTGCCGCCCTTGTGGTCGTCGCGTTACCCGGACAACAAGGTGGGTGACATCAAGGACGAGTACGCCGACGTGCCCGACCACTACTGGGACGGCTACGGCGGTCTGCGGGTCGCTGTACTCCAGTTCACGAGTTCGGCCAGGGTGGCCGGACGTTCCCCCATCGACGGCAACGCCTACCGAGGCACGCTCGCTCAACTGCGTGCGCTGTTCAACGGAACAGGTGGGGGACCGTCGAAACCGCGTCAGGAGGACACCATGCCGCTCAAACTGAACGTGGGCAAGCACGCCCAGAGCTTCCAGATTCCCGAGGGGGCGTCGAAACTCGCGATCAACTGTCCCCACGGCGAGATGAAGATCAAGGCGCTGTACTTCGTGGGCGACCGGTACCCGGACGGCAAGGAGCCGGACGGTCTGCCCAAGTTCGACTTCCGGGGCAATCCGACTCCGGACGGGGGGAAGACGATCCATCGGCTCCGGCCCTGGCGCGTGGCGATTCCCAAGGGCGCGACGAGTGGAGCGGTGTACTACGAGTACCCGAAGCCCGACAGTCGATACGAATACTACGGGTCCCTGGACTTCATCTTCTGAATCGCTCGGCGAGGTGTCGCCGGGGGGTGTCGGCACGGGGAAGGGCGCGACGACCGTCGGGTTGTCGCGCCCTTCGTCGTCGTGGTCGACTTCGGTTCTCCGATCATTTCCGATGGTCGTCGCCGTCGATTCTGACATCCCATCGAGAATTGATCTTTCGGTGTCAGGACCGGTCCCCGGTGGCTTTCGTGTGGAGGTCGAGGAATTGGCGTTCGGCGCCATCCGAGACGCGCTCGGAAAATGGTCGTGGAGATGCTTGCCGACGGGGTCGGTGAGGTGTGTGTGGCCTCGTGGGTGTGTGGCCGAAGTCGGGGGACGTCGTCAGGGCTGTTCGGGGGTGGCGCACCCGGCCACCGAACCTGAACGATTCGCGCGTTTCTTCGGCTCTGGCAACGAGATTGGCCCGTGGTTCGAAACTTTTTGGTCTACAGTGGATGATGTGCTCGGCGGGGCTCTCGGGCGTGCGCGATCGGCATGCGTCCGACGGTGGCGATCTTCGGCAGCGGCGGGTTGTGAAATGCCCGGATCCGGTCTGTCCGAACTCCGCGGGAATGTGGGGCAAGGCGCTCAGATGAGCGTGAAGGGTGGGTGGGTATTGTGCGATTCGAGTGGGGTGTGATCAACTGATGGGCGTTCGCCGCGAAGCGGCGCTCGCTGATCCTCATCTCTCGAAGTTCCCAGAAGGGCGGCTTTCGGCACCGTGTCCGAAACCTTCGAATTCACGCTGGGCAGTGTGGAGGCCGACGTTGTCGGGCAGGCGCTCGGCGTGAGTGTCCGCCGCTTCCCGCTGAAGCTGCGCAACACCACCACCGATCCGGCGCGACAGATTCGTCTGGCGGCTCTCGTCGCGGAGCAACTCATGGAGCGCGGCCTGTCGACCAGTTCGGCGCTGCACCCCGGCGTGCGCACCGCGTTCGAATTGTTCGCCGACCAACGCGTGAGCGCGAGCATCAGCGGTGTCGACGGGTTCGGTGACGCCATCGCCGTCCTCGTGCTCACCGACGGGGCTCAGGCCGTCGGTGTCACCCAGAACGCGGGGAAGGACGAGTTGCTGTTCTCGCTCTTCTCCGACGACGAGATCGTCGACGTGTTGGCGGGCGTCCTGCCGGACATGCCGCCCGCGTCCGGTTCCGAGGTCACGTTCCGCGCTCCCGTCGAGCACCACGCGACCGCCTGGGACGCCCGCAAGGCTGCCGAACGGGCCGAGGACGAGGAGGAGACCGACGCCTTCGGCAACCTCCAGGTCGCGGGTCACGTCGACGTTCCCCGGTCGGGTCGCCGTGGTTTCCGAGCCGGTGACGAGGAACGCCTACGGGAGGCCATGTCGGCGCGACGGCTCGGCGGTGGGCTGATCGAGGTGAGTGGCCGCGGTGGCAGTGGATCGCGCTCGTGGGGGTGGGTCGACACCGAGGAAGGGCGCTACCTCGTCCTGACGGAACGCGAGCGCGACGAACACGTCATCACCTACAAGCCGGCAAGCCGGGCCGCCGTCGCGGGATCCTTCCGTGACGCGCTCGCCCGGGCGTACTGAGAAGCCTGGAGCGTGAGATGGAGACCAACGACGACGCGGTGCCGCACTCGGTCACGATGGTGCAGACGCTGAGTGGCGTCCAACTGAAGAGGATGGCCGCCGGGCAGGGCTTCTCGGTGGACGACACCACCGGTGATCGCATGATTCGGGCTCTGCAGGACATGGTCGACCTGCTGGAGGAACGCTGGTCGATGCTGGAGAAGCTCGCGACGAACCCGCCGCTGAGCCTCACGGCCACGGCGCAGTGGACCGCTCAGCGCACGGTGGCGACCGCGGCTGACGAGCACGGCCTGCTGACCCAGTTGCGGGTGGCGCGCGACGAACTGCCGCAGTACATCGAGGCGATCCGTGCGGCCAAGCGCGGGTACAGCGAGACCGAGGCGGCACACCAGAAGGCGATCGACGGTCTGTCGCCGTCCTGATCTCTGAACACCGACGAGAACGAGGAGTACTCGCGTGTCCACTCCGGACGACAAGGTCCGCGCGGTGTCGGACCCCACGAGCCCCGAATACGATCCCAGCAGCTCCTACTACGACGTCACCGCCGACTCGTCGTCCCGCTTCTACGTCGGCCCGGTCGGGGACAACGCCATGTCCGGCGACGAGCTCCGGAACGCGGCGACGTTCCTCGTCAACCACTTCACACCGTTCGGGAAGATCCCGGTGCTGAATGACATGCTCATTCAGGGGACCTACTCGAAAAGCCTGGCCTCCGACAGGGAGAAGTACAAGGACGGCCTCGAACTGAGGCCGAAGGACGAACCCCCGCGCACGCTGTGGGACAACGCCTCCCATGAGTACATGGTCGAGGTGCTGAACACGAACGCCGACTCGGCGGCGGTCGCCGAGACATCCGAGGAGTGGGTCCGGTTCGGCAACGAGCTGACGCTGCACCAGAAGGCGGTGGCCGAGGCCATCGAGGACAGCATGGGCGACTGGTCCGGTGAAGGTGGCGACGCCGCTCGCGAACACCTCGCCGAGGTCGCGCGGTGGCTGGGACGCACGGCGCAGGGGTCCGTGCTGACCGGGCGTCAGCAGCAGATCCATTCGCAGACCCTGAACGAGACGCAGAAGCAGATGGCGGCGAATCCGCCGGTGGACTTCTCGGTGGAGAAGGCCAACGCTCAGCTTCTGAGCATCACCGACCCCGTGCTGTACGGCCAATACCTGCCGGTGGTGCTGGCCAAGGCGGAGGAGCAGCGCGCGGCGCGTGACCAGGCGGCCAAGCTGATGAAGCAGTACGACGCCACCATCGGCGAGGCCACCGACATGCCCTACTTCAACCCGCCGCCGAAGCTCGGCGGAGGAAGTGGGGGCGGCGGCGCGTCGTCCGGTGGTGGTGAGCCGTTGCGCCACATGATGTCGGTGCGCCGAGGAACGCGCTTGGAGACGACGGGCACGCGTGAGAACGCCGTGGCCCTCCCGAATGCGGGAGTCGATCCCACGGCCGTCGGTGTCGACCGCTCTGGTCTCGGCCCGGACGGGACACCGGTGTCGCCGTACGCGGCGGACGGCGGTGGTGTGAACCTCCCAGGCGGGCCGGGATACCAGGCTCCGGTGCCGCAGAGCCCGGACGTGGAGATTCCGGGTGGGCAGAACCCCGGCCAGCAGAACCCCGGCCAGCAGGTTCCTGGTTACTACGGCCCCGGTGGTCCGGGAGGGACGCCGTACACGCCACCGAAGGTGGAGGTGCCCGACATCCCGACCGGCGGGCCCGGGTCCGTGGGGCAGACGTTCACGCCCGGGCAGATACCCGTGCCCGACTACCAGATTCCGAACTCCGGCACGACCCCGTCGACGATCACCGGCCCCTCGGCCTACGTCCCGCCGGACTTGCAGACAGGGCCCTCTCGCGGTCCGATGCCGTCGGTGCCTCCGGTACCGAACGTCCCCGACTCATCGAACCCCCGATTCGGACCGAACATGCCGTTCCAGCCCGGATCGATTCCGCCGATCGAATCGAATGCACGCCCAAGCACGACGAACTTGGGGGGCGGTGGCGTTCCGGTTGGCGGCATTCCCGGTGGCGGAATGCCGGGCGGCGGTGGTGCGGGTGGCGGCGCGGGCGGTGGCGCGCCGGGCGGTGCGCCCGGTGGTGGCGCCTCCTCGGGTGCGTCGGGACAGAACCCCGCCGCGGGGCGCGGCGTGGCCGACGCGGCAATGCGTGCCGCCCAGCAGGGGCAGGGTATGCGTGGAGGCGGCATGCCGATGGCCGCCGGTGGTATGCCCGCGGGTGGCGCCCGGCAGCAGGAGAGCGACAACGAACACCGCGTCGCGGGCTACCTCACCGACGAGGACGGGCTCTTCACGCCGGAGGAAGTCATCGCTCCGCCGGTGATCGGTGACTGGTCCAACAAGGACTGGAAGTAGCAAGGACGGCGGCGGACGCGGTCGGGCGGCTGTGATGGAGGTCGAACCACTTACCGAGAGCCCGGCCGCGTCACTCGTCGCCATCGTGACGGTTCGGACGTGCCGCGCCACTCCTGTGTTCTACGGGCGTGACTGACTGGCTGTCCGCAGCCGTGTCACGCCGGTGGGTCGATGCCTTCCCGACGCCCCACGCCCTCACACCACGAGCAGGGGAGAGAGACGGTCGCCGTGTGCGGCACGCCTCCGAGGGTCGAGACCTTGGCTTCCGGCCGCCGGCCCTCGCCTCCGCAGGCGTGGCACAGCACCTCGATGTCGTCGATCATGTCCGCTCCGGCTCGGCTGTGTCGCCCCAGAGCCGACCGGCTCCGGCGACGGCGTCGCGGGATCACCGGGGTCCGCCGACACGGGCGAGACGAGAAGTCTGACGTGGGCCCGGTGGGACTCGAACCCACACTGGCACGGACCTAAACCGTGTGCCTCTGCCAATTGGGCTACGGGCCCGACACCGTGCAGCCTATCTCCTGGCCTCCGATCGTGAGGCACGCGGTTCGCCTGGTGCACCACGAATACTGCTTTTCCGTCCGCTCGCTCCCGTCCTCGGACGGTGTGGCCGGTGAGGCGCGAACACCAGCGGTGATCTACCGTGACAGCACTGCGAACAGTGCTTTTCAGGGAGGACACGTGGCGCGCGACCCCGAGACGATCGAACGCGACATCGAGAAGGCCAGGGAAGCCCTCGCGGTGACCCTGGACCGGATCGGCGAGAAGGCGAACCCGAAACAGCTCGCCGACTCGGCACGGAGCACTGTCCAGGCCAAGGTCGACGAGCCGAAGGTGAAGTACCCGCTGATCGGTGCGGGTGTGCTGCTCGGCGTGTTGCTGCTGCGCAAGTTGCTGCGCTGAGCCGAGCGCGGGAGACGTCGCGGGGTGTTCCGCGGCGTCTCAGCCCGCGTGCGCCAAGCGCTGCGGAGCGCTGTCGGGTTCGTGGCTCAGCGTCTTGCGCGGGACCGCGGGTGTGCTGTTCGTCTCGTCACGCTGCGGCGCGGTCTCTTCCGCCTGGGCGTCGGCGTCGGCCTTGGCGGAGTCGTCGGTCGACTCGTCCGAGACGTCGGTGGCGGACGTGTCCTCGGGGCTGCGCGTGAGGCGGGCCGTCATGTAGGTCGACGTGAACTCGTACGCGCTGCCGTTCAGCAGGTGCACCACCGTGGGGCTGGCGCCCTCGCCGGTGAGTTGCTCGACAAGCTGGTCGGCCCGGTCCCTCGCGGCGATGATGCCCGACGCCTCCCCGTTCAGCGTCTTGCCGAGGCCCGAGACGGTGACCGTCCAGTCCTCGTCGCGTTGCACATAGTTCACCGTGATCGTCTGCATCGCCTGGTTCATCCCCTCTACGTGACAGGGATTCGCGCACGACGGTGTGCGAGACGTTCCCCTGTCTTTATGACGATGACGCCAGTCTGTAACGCGGGTGGCGCACCAGCAACAGGACTGGCCAGAAAAGGCTACCGACAGTGATAACACTCTCAGTTGATCGCCACTTTGGGTGAGATCCAGGCGGCGCAACGTCGATCACTGTTGCGCGAAGTGACGCAAGCCGCCCCATAGGAGATTCATGGTGTAGTCGGTGGCTGCCTCGGGGGTGATGTCGTCGTTCTGCTCGCACCAGATGGCCAGCCGCTCGCACCCGCCGACGACGAACTCGGCCATGGCGTGCGTGTGGTCGGGGTCGTCGACGTCGAGGAAGCTGCCCATGAGCGTGGCGATCAGGGTGGTCTGCTGCATGCGGGTCGCTTCGAGCTCCTCGGCGGCCGGTGTGCCGACCAGGTTCATCTCGTGTCGCAGCAGCGACCAGGCCTGACGGCGTTCGCGGGCGAAGACGAAGAACGCCAACAGCCCCTTGCGTAGTGCGTCCTCGGCGCTGGTGGCGCCGATCGTGGCCTGTTCGGTCGCCTCGCGGAGCGCGGACCGGGCGGCCTGGATGCAGGCGAGGAGCAGACCTTCCTTCGACTGGAAGTACTCGTAGAGCATGGGCTTCGAGACGCCGACCCGTTCGGCGATCTCGTCCATCGACGCGGCGGCGTAGCCGCGTTCGGCGAACACGCTCTCGGCCGCCTCGATCATCTGCCGCTCGCGTTCGGCGCGGGGTATCCGCTTGCGACGCTCCGCGGGGGTCTTTCCAGTCGCGCTCACGAAAGCTATCCTACCGGCGGTAACCTACTCTGAGTAAGGTGGACTCGGGGTAACAGGAACTCAGGGAGGCGCGCATGGGTACTCGCACCGAGACCGGGGTGGTCGTCGTGGGAACCGGATTCTCCGGTCTCGGCATGGCGATCCAGTTGCGCAAGGACGGGCGGGACGACTTCGTCGTGTTGGAGAAGGCCGACGAGGTCGGCGGGACCTGGCGCGACAACACCTACCCCGGGTGCGCGTGCGACATCCAGTCGCACATGTACTCGTTCTCGTTCGAGCAGAACCCGAATTGGTCGCGCTCCTTCTCGCCACAGCCGGAGATCTTCCGCTACCTCCGGGGCGTGGCCGAGAAGTACGGCCTCTACCGCTACATCCACTTCGGGCGGGAGATGACGGGAGCTCGGTGGGACGCCGAGACCCAGCGCTGGCACGTCATGACGGCCAGCGGGGACGAGTACGTTGCCCGGTACCTCGTGTGCGGGGTGGGCGCGCTGCACCTGCCGCAGATTCCCCAGCTCCCCGGCGCCGAACGGTTCCGCGGCCCGGCCTTCCACTCCGCGCGATGGGACCACGATGTCGACCTGCGTGGCAAGCGGGTGGCCGTCGTGGGAACCGGTGCCAGTGCGATCCAGTTCGTGCCCAAGCTCGCCGAGCAGGTGAGCAGCCTCCGCCTCTTCCAGCGCACGCCGCCCTGGGTGATGCCGAAGCCGGACCGCACCATGCCCGACTGGGCCAAGCGGTTGTTCGCCAGGGTGCCCCTCGCGCAGCGGGCCTACCGGGACTTCCTCTACTGGACCCTCGAACTCCGTGCCGTCGGGTTCAACGGCGACCCGCGCATCATGCGCGTCGCGCAGAAGGTCGCCGAGCGGCACATCGCGCGTCAGATCAGTGACCCGGAGCTGCGGGCGAAGGTCACCCCGGACTACGTCATGGGCTGCAAGCGAGTGCTGATCTCCAACGACTACTACCCGGCGTTGGCGCGCGACAACGTCGACGTGGTCACCGACGGGATCGCCGAGATCACCGAGACCGCCGTCGTGGACAAGGCCGGTGTCGAGCACGAGGTCGACGCCATCGTCTACGGCACCGGCTTCCACGTCACGGACGCCTTCGACCATCTCGACATCGTCGGGACGGACGGGGCGAACCTCGGGCAGCAGTGGGCGGAGCACGGTATGCAGACCCACCTCGGGATCACCGCCCACGGCTTCCCGAACCTGTTCTTGCTCCTCGGGCCGAACACGGGTCTCGGCCACAACTCCGTGGTCTTCATGATCGAACAGCAGATCCGCTACATCGCCGAGGCGATCCGGCTGGTCCAGACCCACGACGCCGACGCGATCGAGGTGCGTGCCGACACGCAGGCGCAGTTCAACGCCGACATCCAGCGCAAGCTCGCCAACGGCATCTGGACCCGTGGCGGGTGCACGAGCTGGTACCTCGACTCCCAGGGCGTCAACCGCACCATCTGGCCGGGATTCACCTGGCGGTACTGGATGCGCACGCGCAGGCTCGACCCCACCGACTTCCGGCTCTGGCGTGCCACTACAGGGTCGTCGTCGCCGAAAGCCGCTTCAGCCGCGTGAGCAGTTCGTCGGTTCGCAGGTCGCACAAGGACGCCAGTTGTTCGAGCGTGGCCCTGTCGAACCGCACGTCGCTGGACCCGCCCGCGGCGAGCCTGCCGCGGGCCCAGCGGCGTAGGGGGAGCAGTTCGGGCTGGTCGTCGGCGACGACGTCGGCCAGGTCGACTCGCACCTGGTCGGCCGCCTGCTCGAACAACCGGTCGTGCACCCGGGCCAGCAGATTCTGCGGCAGTTCCCCCATGGCCAGACACAGCTCCGCGAGCCGCACGACCGAACACTGCCGTGTCCCGAGTTCGTAGGTGGCGAGCGTCTGCAGCGAGATGCCGCTCTGTAGTCGCTCGCCCAGCTCCTTGCGCGTCCAGCCGCGCTGGGTTCTCAGCTTGCGGAGTTCCTCACCGAGGATGCGTTGGTAGGCGTCGCTGTCGATCAACACTGTCGTCCCCTGCCGTCGTCGGTTGTTCTACGACATGGGGATGGACGAACGCCCCAACCCTTACGCGGCGGCAGGAAGAAACCACGCCAATCCGGCGTGGTTGCACCGAATGGAGTAACCCATCGGGCTGAATAGCCATACTCCGCCGCCGCGTGCACTCACCGTCAGTTCACACAGGTGACCCCGTCGGCGGTGATCGGTTGCTCTTCCGATCCGTCGTCCGCCTGCCGAGGCGCCGGGGGTGCGTTGCCGCCGCCGGTCGGTGCGCTCGCGCCGGAGTTGCCGGCCGGCTGGTAGTCCGGTGCCAGCAGCACCCGCACGTGGCCGGACGTGACGTCGGCGGTTTCCTCGACGGCGAACTCGCCACCCAGCGCGTCGGCCACGGCCTGAGCCGAGGCGAGCTCCCCCTCGGCGGCCTGGACCACGCTCGTCTCGCGCGGAACGTCGTTGGCCACCTCGCCTTGCAGGTAGCCCTGGGCCGCCAGCGACTCGGCCACGCTGCCCGCGAGTCCCTCGATGTTGGACGTGTTGTACACGTCGACCGTGATCTCGCTGGGGGCCGGAGCCTGGGGATTCTCCTCGGGCTTGCGGCCGGACAGCTTGGCGACGAAGTTGCGCACCTCGACGGGATCGACCTGGACGGCCATCCCGTCAGGGGTCTCGTACTCCGGGGTCACGATGGGGATCGTGCGGAACTGGATCTGGCCGCCGGTGAGGCCCTTCATCTGCTGGGCGAAGGACAGGATGTCCCAGCCCTTGTTGACCACGACGGACTTGCTGATCGCGTCCGTGAGTTCGTTCAGCTTCGCCGGGTCGGTGAGCGTGCCCGCGGAGAGAACCCGGTTCGCCAGCCCGGCGAGGAACACCTGCTGGCGCACGACCCGGTCGAGGTCGCCTCGGAGCAGTCCGTGCCGTTGCCGCACGAACGCGAGGGCGTCGGCACCCTTGATGGTCTGCTTGCCCGCCTTGAAGTTGGCGCCGGAGTAGGAGTCGCTCGTGGCCTGGTTCAGACAGACCTCGACGCCTCCGATCGCGTTGGTGATCTCGTAGAAGCCGAGCAGGTTGATCGAGGCGTAGTTGTCGATGGTCTGACCGGTCAGCGCCTCGACGGTGGCGATGAGGGTCTTGGCGCCTTCCTGGTTGCTGCGCAGCTCCAGTTCCTTCTCGTCCGTGACGCCCTGTTCCTGGAGCTCCTTGCGTGCGGCGGCCTTCCCCCGCGCGTACGCGGAGTTGATCTTGTGTTGGCCGAAGCCGGGGATGGTCACGTACGAGTCCCGGGGCATGGAGATGGCGACCGCGCCTTTGCCGTCGTTCGGGACGTGGACCAGGATGATCGTGTCGGTGTTCAGCTCGCCGTCCGAGACACCGGCGTTCAGCTTGGCGAGCATCTCCTTCGGGAGCGGGTTGCCCTGGGCGTCGACGCGGCTGTCCATGCCCACCAGCAGGATGTCGCGTGCCCCGTCGGCGGGCTTCTCGCCCTCGTCGCTCCCGATGACGTCGGCCTGCGTCAGCCCGTTGACGAGTCCCTGCATGGCGGCCCAGGCGTAGCCGGTGACGAGGAGTACCAGGACCGACACCATCGTCAGTGCCACCCGGGCGCCTGCCCGTTTGCCCCGACCGCGCCGGGGCGGTGTCGAGGGACGAGCGCCGTCCGGACGTCCGGCAGGCCTGCGGTCCGTTCGCGCCGCGGGCCGGGACTGCGGCGACGACCGGCGACGTTCCCCGGCAGCCGCGGACGCCCTCCGCTCGGGGGGAGGCTGCCGTCGTGGCGGTTGCCGTCGCGGTGGTTGCCGGTCCCGGGGAGCGCCCTGACCTCCGCGTCGTTCCCCCCGAGACGCATCGACGGCGCGTTCCTGCCCACGGCGAGGGGGCCGTGGGCGACGCGGGTCGTCTCCCGGCGGTCGGTCCACGCCAGGGCTCCTTTCCGTCGCTACTTCTCCCGTCGAGCCCGTCGAGCCTTCACACAGTCAGACGCACGGGAACGGAACGGGGTTGTCGTAGGGTGCCACACGAACGCGCTGCCACACGGGAGACCACCCAGCTCCGTCCTCCTCACGCGTGGCCCCTCCGCCCGGACGAGATCAGTCTTCTCGCCGCCGTCGCGACGGCCGCCAGGGCCACGAGGGCGCAGGCCGCCGCGTGTACCAGCACACCGGCTGGTGTGGGTGACGGCGACGTCGTCACGGACAGCAACGGGGGAACGCACGCCATCGCCGCGAGCAGCCATGTTCTCGGAGCGTTGCTCGTCCCGCTCCGCACGCTGTGCAACAACGTGATGCCGAGCAACAGGTGCACCAGGCTCTGCACCGGGTCGAGCAGCACCCCGTCGACACGGACGTTCTCGGTGCCGAGCGACATCAGCGCGAAGCCGACGAGGCCCAGGCCCGCGAACCCGAATCCGGCCACCGTCGCGCCGTGCGACAGCACCGTGCCGAGTCCCGGCTGGGTGTGATTCCACACCGGGACCGGCGGTGGTTTGTGCCAGATGTGCCGTTCGACCCAGACGAACACCACCACGGCGGGGCCGACGAGGAGGGCGATCGCGAGCAGCGCCCGAGGTGGCATGCCGGGAGCACCCAGCTCCGGCCAGAACCGGCGTGGCAGGTACACCGCGCTCACCAACAGCAGCACGGCGGTGAGGTACAGCAGGTAGAGGCTCATCGGAACGCGCGAGGCCAGTCCCGCGAGGCGCAGCACGTTCGGTCGGCACACGAGGGACCGGAGCCGGGCGGCCACCAGCCCCAGCACCGCCACGTGGACGAGGCCGACGAGCAGTGCCGACGTGGTCGGTCCGGCCAGCGCGGGTGGAGCGCCCTCCACACCGAGCGCGGCGCGCGGGAGATTTCCCGTCGACACACCGAGCACCAGAGTGGCGAGCCCGCCGACGGCCGTGAGCAGGAGCTGTCGTCGGGACGGCCGGAAGCCCTCGCGGTAGGCGAGCGCGGCTTGTTGGGCCAACAGGGCGAGTGCGAGGGCTCCGAGGTGGTCGGGCCATGGCAACGTCGTGACCGTGTCGAGCCACACGGTGGTGGCGAGACCGAGCGCCAGCACGAGCGATGTCGCCCGTGGTGCGCGTCGGTGCAACGTCTGCAACAGAGGGGTCAGGACCACCGTGGCCAGGTACAGCCCGAGCAACCACAGCGGGTGCAGGGCCACCCGAACGACCCCTTCCGCGGTGGCCGGAGGCACGTGGAGCACCTCCAGGGCCAGCGGCACGGCGAGGGCGACCACCGCGAAGACGAGCGTCAGGCGCAACAACCAACTGCCCCGGTGCGCCAGGTACTCCCGGATGCCTCCGCCCGAGCCGGTGATCTCGGACCACGCCGCGGCGTTCACGTGTCCTGCTGCGACGAAGAACACCACAGCGGTCTGTGCGGGCCAGGTCAACGGCCACACCCAGTGCTCGGGCGCTCCCGCCCACCGCGCCAGCGCCACGGCCGACTCGCCCAGGATGAGCACCGCCACGCTGCCGACCCCCAGCAGGGTCCATGGCGTGGCGGGCGCGACGGTTCCCAATCGGCGGCGCCGCCGATGCGGAGCGACGGCGTCGGGCTCGACGGTCGCGGCGGACCGCGCGCGGTCGCGGAGGCGGTGCCACAGCAGCAGGCCGATCACCGCGACCCCGGACAGCAGGGGCAGCAGGGGCTTGCCGACGGGTGGTCCCCACCGCTGGTGCCAGGAGTTCACCACGAGCCCGGCCGAGTAGACACCGGCGACGGTGCGGCAGAGTTCGAGCGTGCCCCTCGGGTTGACCTCGCAGGTGGTGTACATGTCCTTCGTCAGCCGCTCGTCGAGCGCCTCCCTGACCTCGGCGCTGAGCGGGCTGCCCTTCTTCTCGGCGTAGCGCAACAGGTCGTAGCCGAGGTCGTGCGACCGGCACGGCGTACCGAAGTTCCAGCGCGTGCTGTCGTCGCCCCACGGCGCGGAGCACCCGCCGCCCACGTGCACGGCGCGCACGGTGCCGTCCAGCGCGCGTTGGGTGCCGACCTGCACTTTGGTCACGGCCTCGAAGTCGGCGGGGAGCAGCTCCACCGCCTGCGCGGAACGGCTCGGGTCGAGCAGCGCGTCGATCGCGCGAGCCGCGTCGGCGGCGGCCGGGTCCGGTGCCGCGGGAGGTGGTGTCGCCTCGGAGCGGGACGCGACGAAACCGAAGCCCACCACCAGGAGAAGCAGGAGCAGCAGCCGTGCGACACCACCCGAGGACCGCCTACGGGGCGGGGTGGGGCGGACGGGCATGCGAACAGGGTTACAGGGGGAACTTCCCCGTGTCATGCGGTTCTCCGGATTCGGCTGCGGCTCACTGGTCCTCACCACCGCGCGTCGAACCGCCGTCACCCAGAGGAGGGGATGGGCGCGAAGCAGACGCGGTTACGGCCGGCTTCCTTCGCCTCGTACACGGCGCTGTCGGCGGCCTGCAGCAGGCCGTCGAGGTCGTCGGCGTGCCGCGGGAAGACGGCTACTCCGATGGACGCCGTACGGTCGCCGATGGTTGCTTGCGCACCGCGCTTGTCGGTGGTGGGGATGCGCAACCCGGCGATCGTGGTCCGGACCCGCTCGGCGGCGAGTTCCGCGGCCGAGGTGTCGGCGTCGGGCAGGAGCAGCAGGAACTCCTCGCCGCCGAAGCGGCCGACGACGTCGGCGGGTCGGGTCACGCTGGACAGTGCGCTCGCGACCGCGGCCAGCACGTCGTCACCTGCGGGATGTCCGAACGTGTCGTTGATCCACTTGAAATGGTCGAGGTCGACCATGAGCACCGCGAGCGTGCTTCCCGCGCGTCGCACCCGGTTCAGAGCGCGATCGGCCGACTCCGTCCAGCCACGCATGTTCAGCAGTCCGGTCTTCGGGTCGGTGACCACGGCGTCCTGGAGCTGGTCGATCTCCGCGAGTCGGTTGAAGACGACGGTGACGACGGCCATGACACCGACCGCCGGTGGCAGAATCACCACGAGCACGGCGGTGACCGCGCCGAGCCCCGTGGTGATGGCCTCCAACAGGTTGTCCGCCTTGCTGCCCAGGACGGTGCGCACGGTCGGCGAGGGAGACCCGAGGGCGAGAATCCCTCCGACGTAGATGATCTGCACCGCCTCGTACACCAGCGCGGTCACGAAGATCAGTCCGAACTCGCGCAGGGACCCGGACGCGGTGAGCGTGGACCAGTCCTGCGGCGACATCGCCGTGTAGGCCAGGTTCGCCAACGCCGCCGCGAGACCGTGGGCGAGCGAGGAGTAGACGAAGTTGTGCGCGGGGCGTCGCGCGGTGAACCAGCGCTGGACGCGGATGAGTGCCACCAGCAACACCGCGAGCGTCGCGGGCAGGACGAGCGTCGCGGGGAAGACCCACACCGCGGTGAGGTCGATGAGCACGGTCTTCGTGCGGTTGCGCCGTCGCTCCTCCTGACGGCGCGTGAGCTGGATGTGAGCGGTGGCACCCGCCGCGAGAATCGCGAACCGGAGCCAGTCAAGACCCGACGGTGCCGACGCCTGCACGAAAGCCACCGCGAAACCCGCCACCGCCAGCGCTTCCATGGTGAGCAGGAAGACGACGAAGCGTCGAGGTCTCGTCCACAGAGCCCAGTTGCGGGGGAGCAGGGACCGGCGGCGGTCGGCGGAGTTCGGGCCGTCGGTGGGAGAGGGCGGTTGCGCGGTGCGGTTCACGGCGTACGTGCCCGCGAGTTCGGCGGTAACGAAATTTGGCGATGGCCGATCCTGTGGAATGAGCGGCACTCGCCAGTCCTCTCGCGTGTGTCGGTCAGGTGGACGGTGGGTTCCGAGACGGCCCGGCCGTGACCGGTTCGACTCGGTCCGCTACGAAACAGCACATCGACGGTGATCGGTATCATCGCACTGCACCGGATTTTCGTGTAGACGAGGCCGCGTGCCGGTAGTCTCGGTCGGTGCGGTGTGCTGTTCGGTACGCGTTTTCGCCGTCCGCACGAACTCGGACGCGAGTGGAGGTGTTCTCCCTTGTCTGACCGCGACTTCTGACCTAGAACTGACACATCGACGACCACGACACCCTGGGGAGGTGCCTCGTGTCCGACCGCGACTTCTGAGTGTTCGGTACTGGTTCGACATTCGTCCGACTCCGGTTCGACATCGCTTCGACGTTGTCGGCCGTGACGTCGGTTCCGCTGGAGGGGAGGTGCTTACCGTGACCGACCGCGACTTCTGAGTAGTCGAGACACTGTCGTCGCCGGTAATGGCTGGACGCGCACCGTGATGACTCGTGACACGGGCTGTCGCGCTCTGACGGTCATGGTTCGCATCATCGATTCCTTCGTCCACGACGGCATTGCCGGCGATACCGGCGAAGTCCGCGGGCAGTGCTGGGGGCCGCGCTGGGGACACCGCCGGAGATCCTGGTCTGAGGGAAGGTCGTTCCTTCCCTGACTAATAGCCATTTCAGCCGGCTTCACGCAGTGATGGCACCGGCACAATCAGGTGGTCGTCGTGACGGTGCTGGCCGCCGTGAGCACTTTCCGGCGCGCGAGCCCTCGTGTCAGCCGGTCTTCTGCACACGCGCCCAGGCGAGTGCGACGGGGATGGTCAGCACCACTCCGGCCCCACCCGCGAGAGCGATCGCCGTCGTCGCGGACCCGGCGACGTCCGCGACCACACCACCGAGGGCGACACCGAGTCCCTGCGCCACCCGGAGTCCGGTGCGGTAGACACCGCCCGCGCCACCACGCTTGTCGTTGGGGACCCACGTGATGAACGTGGCGCCCACGGTGATGATGTAGGCGCCGAAGGCTCCCGCGAGCATCAGCAGCAGCAGGGCGAAGGGCAATGACGGCGTGGCGGCGAAGCCGATGAGGACGGCGGCGGCGAGGGTGGCCAGTACGCCCATCACCCGCTTGCGGTTCTCGGCTGACACGTAGCGTGAGAGCACGAACGTGCCGATGATGAAGCCGACCGGGTCGGCCGCGAGGAGCCAGCCGACAGCCTGTTCGGAGGCACCGATCTGGTCGGCGAGCGGAGCGGCCAGTCCCTCCGGGATGACCGCCAGGCCGACCAGCCAGGACAGAGCGAGCAGCACCCGCAGCCGTCGCTGACTCCACACCCAGCGCACAGCGCTGAACCAGCCGTCGCCGGGATCGCCCGCGGCGGGTCGCTGCTGCACCCAGAGCTGGACGAGCGCCGCGGCGACGAGGAAGGTGAACGCGTCGATGGCCAGTGCCCACGACGCCCCGAACGACGTCACCAGCACGCCGCCTCCGGCGAGACCGATGAGCATGGCGATGTTGCTCGTGATGCCGCGCAGGTCCTGGCTTCTGAGGTAGAGCTCGTCGTCGGTGAAGACCTCGCGCGTCAAGGCGTTCTGGGCGGCGTTGGCCGGGGCGCCCGCGAGCCGGGCGAGGACCACGAGGGCGCACAGCGGGAGCAAAGGCATCCCGGGAATGGCCATCGCGCCCACGAGCAGGGCCTGGATCACCGCCGAGCCGACCAGGACCGTCTTGCGGGGAAAGCGGTCGGCGATCTGCGACAGCCCCAGACCACCGACGAGCGCGGGCAGGAAGGTGAGCGCGTAGACCCCGGCAGCCCAGAGGGCCGATCCGGTGCGGCTGTAGACGACGATGGACAGCGCCACCGTGGTGAGGTGGTCCCCGAGGACCGACTGCGCCTCCGCGATCCACAGGGCTCGGAACTCGCGGTTGCGGATCGCGTCCGTCATCCGCGCCGCGGTCGTGGTAGCTACCAACCTGGTCACCTTGTGCCGAATCGGTTACGTGTTGCGACGTCGGCGCCCACGTTAGTTTTGATCTACCTGGTGTGGAGCCGATCGCCGGACGTTACCCGGAACGGACTAACGCCGTTGCAGTGCGTGTTGCCTGCAGTCGTGTGCGCCGGGCAGCAATGATGAGTCCCCCTGAACGTCGGGCTGTATCCCGGGGCCGATCGTCGACCACTCGTTCGGCGCAGTGCCGACGCCGTTCACCGCGCGGACCTGCGCTGTTGCGGTCGCCCCTGCCGACACTGACGGTGACGGACCGGCCTTGACCAACGCCGGTGGAACGACGCAGACGCCGCGTTCGCGGTGGGGGAGACGAGCGAACATGAACGGACAGCTCGACGGCAAGGCCGTCGTCGTGACCGGAGCCGGTCGCGGACTGGGGGAAGCCTTCGCGACGCACGCGGCGCAGGCCGGCGCGTGCGTGGTGGTGAACGACGTCGACGCGGATCTCGCGGAGCGGACGACAGCGAACATCACCGCTCACGGCGGCCGGGCCGTCGCGAGCGGTCACGACGTCGCCGACGCGGACCAGGCGGCCGCGCTCGTGGATCTCTGCGTGGCGGAGTTCGGTGGCGTCGACGGGTTGGTGAACAACGCGGGCGTGAACTACGAGGCCGTGTCGTGGCTCGACAAGCCCGACGACGTCCGCACCCTCGTCGAGACCAACGTGCTGGGCGTCATCTACGTGGGAACGGCGGCCGCGCGCGTGATGGTGGACACGGGGCGAGGCGGCTCGATCGTCAACATCTCGTCGGGGGCGTCGCTCGGTCAGCGCAAGCTCGCCGCCTACTCGGCCAGCAAGGGAGCGGTGGCGTCGCTGACCTACTCCTGGGCACTCGACATGGAGGAGGTCGGCGTGCGGGTCAACGCGGTGTGCCCGCTGGCCCACACACGCATGGTCTGGGCCTCGGAGCGGTCGCTGCGGAACTGCCCGCCCGAACGCACGCCCTCGAAGATCGCTCCGCTCGTGCTGTTCCTGCTCTCCGACGACGCCGAGGGCATCACGGGACAGCTCATCCGGTGCAACGGCTCCGAGCTGCACATCATGGGCCAGCCGTACATCAAGCAGCCCGTGCTGCACCGCGCGGTGTGGGACAGCACGAGCGTGCGGCGTGCGTTCTCGGAGGTCTTCGCGGCGCATCTCGAACCGTACGGGTTGGAGAAGCGGGTCCCGCCGACGCTGAGGGAGTGGACCGGCACGGCGTCCGGGGCGTCGTGGCCCCGGCGCAGCGCGTGAAGGGGGAGGCTCGCGCCGGGTGACTCCGGCGCGAGCCGCGCTGGTCAGGTGTACAGGGCGTCGATGTCCGCGTGGTAGCGGCTGGTGATCACGCGACGCTTGAGTTTCAACGTCGGCGTCACCTCGCCGCTCTCGGGTGTCCACGGTTCGGTGAGCAGGTGGTAGCGCTTCACCTGCTCCACCCTGGCCAGTCGCTCGTTCGCCGCCTCGACGGCGCGGTCGATCTCGGCGCGGACGGCGGGATGCGCCGCGAGCTCGGTGAGGTCGCGGTTCTCGATGCCGCGGGTGGCGGCCCAGTTGAGAACGGTCTCGTCGTCGAGCACGACGAGTGCGGTCACGTACGGCCTGCCGTCGCCGATCGCGATCGCCTGCCCGATCAGCGGATGTTCCTTGAGGAGACCCTCGATCCGGGTGGGCGCGATGTTCTTGCCGCCCGCGGTGATGATGAGTTCCTTCTTCCGGTCGGTGATCGTGACGAAGCCGTCCTCGTCGATCGTGCCGATGTCTCCCGTGGCGAACCAGCCGTCGGCGTCGACGGCGGGAGTGATCGCCCCGTCGGCCTGGAGGTAGCCGAGGAACACGATCGGCCCCCGGACGAGCAGTTCCCCGTCCGCCGCGACGGTGACCTCCACGTCGGCGACCGGCTTGCCGACGGTTCCGGCCTTGAAGGCCTTCGCGTGGTTGGCCGTCGCGGCCCCGGTGGTCTCGGACAGGCCCCACACCTCGTGGATCTCGACGCCGAGTCCTGCGGCGAAATGCAGCACTTCCAGCGGGAGGGCCGCCGCTCCGCTGGAGGCGAACGTGAGCTGGTCGAGACCGAGCATCGTGCGCACGGGCGCGAGCACGGTGCGGTCGGCCTCGGCGATGCGCTCGGCGAGCTCGGGCGGGACCTCCTCGCCCGCGCTGCGCAGCGCGTACCCCTGCCGGAGCAGGTCGCTGGCGGCGAGCAGGGCCTCCCGGCGGTCCTCGGGAGCCGCGGCCAGCATGGTCTTGAGTCCCGCGACCATCTTCTCCCAGACCCGGGGCACCCCGAAGAACGCCTGGGGGCGCACGCGGGCGAGAGCGGCGGCGATACCGGCGGGGTCGGCGAGCGTGTGCACGTGCCCGGCCCGGACGACCGGCATGTAGAGGGACAACTCGCGCTCGGCGATGTGCGCGAGCGGGAGGTAGGCGATGTTGGACAGGTGCGGTGGCGCATCGTGCAGGCTGTGCAGGGCGATCGCCTCGTGGATGGCGTTGCGGTGCGACAGCACCACGCCCTTGGGCACCCCGGTGGTCCCCGAGGTGTAGATCATCGACAGCGGGTCGTCGGGCTTGATCGCGTCGGTGAGTGTCTCGAACGTCCCCGGAGAGTCCCGGTGCAGCTCCGCGCCCCGCTCCCGCAGCCGGGCGTACGTCAGGAAGCGGTCGTCGTCCGGGACGACGTCGCCGTCGAAGACCACGACGTGGCGGACACCAGGGAGGTCGTCGAGGACGGCCTGCCAGCGGGGTAGTTCGTCGGAGCCGGCGATCACGGCGATCGGGGCGGAGCTGTGGTCGACCACGTAGCGGAGTTGTTCGGTGCTCAGGGTGGAGTAGGCCGTGCACGGGATCGCACCGAGGTTGGCGGCGGCGAGATCGACGAGGATGTGTTCGGGGCGGCTCGCCGACATGATCATGAGGCGCTGTCCGGCACGGAGGCCGAGGTCGGCGAGTCCTCGGGCGAGGGCGGCGACCTCGTCGCGCACCTGCGCCCAGCTCAACGTGGGGGCATCGGGGTCGTCCAGGGACGTCAACGCCGGGAGGTCACCGAACTCGGTGGCGTTGCGGCGAAGGAATCTGGCGATGGTCTGGCCTTCGACCTGGGCTGCGACGGATTGCTGAGTGGTCAACGCTGTCCTCCTCATTCTCCGTGAACGAACCAGCTTATGTAATGCGCGTCACTTTTCGGGAGGGGCGTATTCGGCTGAATCGTGTCGCGGTCGACGGGTACAGCTCGACGGTGGGCACGGACGGACGGAAGGCCGACACGGTGCAGCGGTTGCTCCGGGTGGCCGGACGCACCTATGCCGACGAGGCCGGGATCGGACTGCGCGACACGCCGTCGCCGCTGTACCGGCTGCTGGTGCTGTCGGTGCTGCTGTCGGCTCGGATCAAGGCCGACATCGCCGTCGCGGCGGCGCGGGAGCTCTTCGCCGCGGGCTGTCGAACCCCGCGCGGGACGCTCGACACGTCCTGGCAGGACCGTGTCGACGCGTTGGGGCGCGGCCATTACGTGCGCTACGACGAGAGCACGGCCACCACGCTCGGCAGGGGTGCGGAACTGATCGTCGACGAGTACGGCTCCGACCTGCGCCGGATGGCCGCTCGGGCGGAGGGCGACGTGTCGACGCTGCGGAGGCTGCTGCGTGAGGTGCCCGGTATCGGAGCAGTGGGCGCCGACATCTTCTGCCGTGAGGTGCAGGCCGTGTGGCCGTGGGTCCGGCCGTATCTCGACGCGAAGGCGAGGAAGGGGGCCGAGCGGATCGGTCTGCCCGGCGACGTCGCGTCGTTGGCCGTGCTCGTCGACGATGGCGATCTCGCGCGGTTCTCCGCGGCTCTCGTGCGGGTGAGTCTGGATGCGCGGCTTGCGAAGGAGGTCACCGGCTGACCGGTGGGTCCGTCGTCGGCGGTCGATCGCCGATCACGTCGCTGTCGAAGATCTGTTGTGGACGGTCGCTGCGCTGGGGCGGAGAGTGATCCTCGTCGCCGGGTCGGGCTGTCGTCGGCGCGCTGAACAGTGTGATCCAGATTACGATGACGGGTCGAGTCGTTCGAAGTGGGAGTCGGCGGGAGGGGGCGTCGTGGGCGGCGAGGATGTCCTGGTCGCGGGGCGGTACCGCCTGCTGGAGCGCGTCGGCCGTGGGGGCATGGGCATCGTGTGGCGGGCCCACGACGAGCACCTCGATCGGGTGGTCGCGGTCAAGCGGTTGCGTTCCGACGGTGTGGGTGACGAGGACTTCGAGGCTGTTCTCGACCGCACGATGCGCGAGGCGCGGGTCGCGGCACGGATCGCCCATCCGCATGCGATCACCGTGCACGACGTGGTCGTCGACCAGGGTGCCGCTTTCCTCGTGATGGAGTTCCTCCCGTGTCGGAGCCTCTCGGCGCTGGTGGCCGAGACGGGCCCGTTGTCTCCGGTCGAGGCTGCCGCCATCGGAGCCCAGGTGGCGTCCGCTCTCGCGGCGGCGCACGCGGAGGGCATCGTCCACTGCGACGTCAAACCCGGCAACGTGCTCGTCACCGACGACGGCATCGCCAAGATCGCCGACTTCGGCATTTCCCGCGCCGAGGGGTTGGGCCCGGTGTTCGATCGAGGACTCGTCGCCGGAACGCCCGCGTACCTCGCGCCCGAAGTGGCCGAGGGCGGCCGGGGTGGTGCGGCCTCGGACGTCTTCTCGCTCGGTGCGACGTTGTTCTGGGCGGTCGAAGGCGTGCCGCCGTTCGGCGACCCCGGCAACACCGTCGCCCTGCTCGTGCGCATCACGCACTCCCGACCGGAACCGTTCCGCAGGGCCGGGGTCCTCGGGGAGCCGCTGCGGGCGATGCTGCGTCGGGACCCGGCCGAACGGCCGACCATGCGTCAGGTCCAGAACCTACTGGAGGCGATCGCCGCCGGACGGCCCGCGGACTCGCCGGGTTCGGTCGACACCCGCCCGCTCACCGTCGTCTCCGCGCGGACGGTGCGTCGGGTGGCGATCGGAGGTGTCGTGGCGGCGGTGGTCGTCTCGGCGGGCATGGCACTAAGCCGCGACGCCGACACCGATCGCAGCGGCGCGATCGCGCTGCCCGGCACGTCCGACTGCGTCGCGGAGTTGCGTGTGCTGCGGCGCTGGGACGGCGGGTACGAGGGGGAGGTCGTCGTGCGGCCGGTCGACACGGAGGTGGACGGCTGGGTGACGCGATGGTCGCCGCCGCGAGGCCACGAGGTCACCGAGGTGTGGAACGGCACCGCGTCGTGGCGGGGTGACGAGGTGCGCGTGCGCGACGTGGGGTGGAACGCGGTGCTGGGGGAAGGGCGGGTCGCCGTGTTCGGCTTCCTGGTTCAGACCTCACCCGACGCCGACCGGATGGACGACGGCCGCATCGTGCTTCCCTGTCGTGCGGACTGACCCTGCTGCCGATCGCGGGGCAACACCTGGTCGAGGTGGTAGCGCAGGACCTCCATCGCGGCCGTGGCGCTGCGTTGGCCGACGAGCACGCTCGTGCCCATGCCGTGGGTGAGCGTCACCAGGCGAGCCGCTTCGAGTACCGGGTCGGCGTCGGCGGCGAGTTCCCCGCGTCGTTCGGCCGTTCGCAGCAGCTCGGTGAGGTGTCGCTCCAGGCGGTCGGGGCCTGCGACGAACGGGAGTCGGGCGAGTTCGGGGTCGGTCATCGCGAGCACCGCGTAGGAGGTCCACACCACGTGGAAGACGCGGCTCGGTTCGTCGGTGGGAAGTGCCTCGGCGAGGAAGGTCTCGACGCGCTCGCGGGTCGACGGCGTGGCCGACAGGTCGGCGAGGCGGGCGTTCCAGCGCTCGTGGCTGCGCCGTTCGAGGTCCTCCAAGGCGGAGTGCAACAGGTGGGCCTTGGTCCGGAAGTAGTACTGCACGAGCCGGAGTGACACCCCGGCCTCGGCGGCGACCGCGCGCATGGTCACCGCCGCCAGCCCCTCGCGTCCGGCGACGCGGAGCAGGGCGGCCACGAGGTGTGCGCGGCGTTGCTCGTGGTCGACTCGTCTGGGCATGCGACTCCCTCCGGTTATGGTACAAGTGTATCTGATACTGATGTATCAGAACGGTGGTCGCCGATGCTCGTCCTGCTGTCGTGCCTCGGACAGTTCCTCGTGGTGCTCGACGTCTCGATCGTCAACGTCGCCCTGCCGTCGATCGACGCGGCGCTGCGCCTCGACCCGGTGCTCACGCAGTGGGTCGTCAACGCCTACGCGCTGCCCTTCGCCGGACTGCTCCTGGTCGGTGGCCGACTCGCAGACCTCGTCGGACTGCGCCGCGTTTTGCGCTCCGGTCTCGCGCTCGTCGCGGTGGCGAGTCTGCTCGGCGGTGCGGCGACGAGCGCCGGGGTGCTGCTCGCGGCCCGGGCCGGGCAGGGCGTGGGAGCGGCGATGGTGGCCCCCGCGACGCTGACGCTGCTGACCACCACCGTGCCCGAAGGGGCCCGGCGACACCGCGCTCTGGCGGTATGGACCGCAGTCGGTCTCGCGGGCGGCACCCTGGGCAACCTCGCGGGCGGTGTGCTCACGGAGTACCTGTCCTGGCGGTGGGTGCTGTGGGTCAACGTGCCGTTCGCCGTGGTGGCAGCCGTCATGGCTGTGCGCGCGCCCGACCGACGTGGTCGTCGTCGGCCGGTCGACGTGCCGGGTGCGCTGCTCGCCGTCCTCGGACTGGTGGCCCTCACCCTTGCTGTCGGGGACGTGGGCGACACTCGACCGGCGACCTGGGTGGTGCTGGTCGTGGCCGCGGGCGCTCTCGGCGCGTTCGTCGCCGTCGAGCGACGGTGGGCCGCGGTGCCGTTGCTTCCTCCGACGTTGCTGCGCATCCCGTCGGTCGCCCGAGGCAACGTCGTCATGCTGCTCGCGGGGGCCTGCCTGAATCCGATGTGGTACTTCCTGACCTTCGCGATGCAGGACGTGCTCGGCCTCGGTCCGTCGGCGACGGGGCTCGGCTTCCTGCCCCACACGATGCTCACCGTCGTCGTGGGCGTGTGGCTCACACCGCGACTGCTGCGCGTCGTCGCCGCGCGCACGCTGGTGGTGAGTGGGGCCCTGCTCGCCGCCGTCGGGTTCGCCTGGCAGAGCGGGCTGACCGCCGAGGCGGGATACGTGGCGGGCGTGCTCGGCCCGGCGGTGTTCCTCGCGCTGGGCAGCGGACTGCTCAACACCCCGGCCACAATCCTCGCCACGAGTGGGATCGCCGAGGAGGATGCGGGGGCTGCCTCGGGACTGCTCAACACGACCAAGCAGGTCGGCGCGGCGCTTGGCCTCGCGGCGCTCGTGGCGGTGACGCAGTTCGGCGATCCTCTGCTTGCCCACGGCCGGGCTTTCGCGGTGATGGCGGTCGTCTCGGTCGCCACGGCGCTCGCGGCGATGCTGCTTCCGGCCGAGACCTCGAACACGGGGCAGCCGAGGTCCGGCGTAGCGAGTGATCGGCCTGGGTAGCCGACGTGGGTGACTGAGACCGGAAAGGACCGACACGACACGTCCCCACCCTGCGAGACCCCCGACGCCAAGGCCGACGAGGACTTCCCCACGGTGATCGTCGGATTCCTGTGCGACCCGGGACTGCCCAGCGAGAAAGTGCGGTCCCTCGCCGACGGTCTGGCGAGCGAGCTGTCCGCCCACGTCAGCGACCGGGTGAGCTGGGAGGTGCGGGTGGAGACGGGCCCGTTGCGGCTCGACGACGACGGGCGGGTCCCGCTCGTGCACCTCGCACAGGAGCTGCGGCCACGGTACGGCTGGGACCTGATCGTGTGCGTCACCGACCTGCCTCGGCAACTGAGCACCACACCGGTGGTCGCGGACATCAGCGTGTGCCACGGGATCGCGTTGGCGTCGCTGCCCGCTCTCGGTGTCGGGGGACTGTCCCGGCGGCTTCGGGACACGGTCCTCTACCTCGTCGGGGAACTCGGACACGGTCTCCTGGGCGGCAAGGCGGGCAGGGAACGCCACCGGGCCGGGGGCAAGTGGACACCGGTCACCTGGGTCGACAATCCCGACGACGAGATCGAGGTGAGTCTCGCGCTCGTCGGCTGGCGTGGGCGACTGCGGTTGCTGGCGGGCATGGTGCGGGACAACAAGCCGTGGCGTCTGGTCCCCGAGTTGTCCACCGCGCTCGCCGCCGGGTTCGCCGCCGCCGCGTTCGGCATCTTCTACAGCAGCATCTGGAGTCTCGCCGACGCGTTGAGTACCGGTCGGCTCTTCCTCATCAGCATGCTCGCGGTCGCCGCGATGGTGGCGTGGCTGATCCTGTACAACCGCCTGTGGGAGCGTTCGGGCACGTCGAGGACCAAGGCGGTGCTGTACAACTCGGCCTCGCTGCTGTCGTTGACCATCGGGGTGACCTCGGCGTACCTCGTGCTGTTCGCCGTGACGTTCGCCGGGGCGTTCACCGTGATCGAGAGCGGGTACCTGGCACGCTCGTTGGGACACCCCGTGGACGTCGGCGACTACCTCACGTTGTCCTGGCTGGCGAGCTCCATGGGCACGTTCGCGGGAGCGCTGGGGTCCAGTCTGGAGAGCGAGGAGGCGGTGTACCGGGCCGCGTACAGCAAACGGGAACGCGAGCGTCGGCGCCGTTCACGGGAACTGCGCGAGGCGGAGGAGGCTCGGCGAGATGAGACGTGACGACAACGGCGACGCGGCACGGTGGAACGCCCGCTACGCCGCCCGTCCGCCGACCTTCGAGCCGCACCCGCTCGTGGCCGAGGCGCTCGCGGCGGGGCTGCCCGGAGGACCGGTCCTCGAACTCGCCTGCGGACGGTCGGGCAGTGCCCTGACGTTGGCCCGGCAGGGGCGTCGGGTGATCGCGGTGGACGTGGCCGACGTCGGGTTGCGGCAGCTACGGGCCGAGGCCGAACGGCGGGGACTTGCTCATCGAGTGTGCTGCGTGCAGGCCGACCTCGGCGCCGGTGTCCCCGTGCGTGGTGCATTCGCATTGGTGTTGACCACGTTGTTCTGGGACCCCGACGTCTACCGGCTCGCTCGGCGGTTCGTGGCCCCGGGCGGGCTGCTCGGGTGGGAGGCGCTCGCGTGGACGGAGGACGGCCCCACTCGTTACCGGGCGCGGCAGGAGGATCTCGTCGAGCCCCTGCGGCGGTGGGAGGAGCTGTCGCGGGAGGTCACGACCGGGCCGGGGCACCCGACCGTGCGGGTGCTCGCCCGGGCTCCCGTCACGTGAGGGTGTTGCCGCCGTTGACCGCGATCCGCTGCCCGGTGACGAACCGGGCCCGCTCCGACGCCAGGTACGCGACCGCCTCCGCCACGTCCTCCGGACGTCCGAGCCGACCGAGCGGCACGCCCCGCGCGTAGGCCGCCTTCTCCTCGTCCGTGGAGTCGACGTGGCGTTCGGTGGGAATCCAGCCGGGTGCCACGAGGTTCACGGTGATGCCGTGGGGGGCGAGTTCCCGCGCCCACGACCGGGTCAGCCCGAGCTGGGCTCCCTTGGCCGCGACGTAGGCACTGGAGAACGGCACTCCGAGCTCCACCACTTCCGAGCCGACGTGGACGATGCGTCCCCAGCCACGACGGCGCATGTCCGGAACGACCTTCTTCGCCAGCAACAGCGGGCTCTTGACGAAGAACTCCAGTTGGTCGAGCATGTCGCGCCACTGGAGGTCCTCCAACGCCAGTTCCGGTTGGGGACCCGTGGCGTTGAGCACGAGGACGTCGATCCGGCCGAACTCCGCCACCACGGCGTCGTACAGGGCGTCGACCTCCGCCTCGTCGGTCACGTCCGCCTGGAAGAGTTCGGCCCGGCCTCCCGCTGCGGTGATGTCCGCCCGCACTCGATCGGCGGCGGTCTTGTCCCGGGCGAAGTTGACGGCCACGGCGAGGCCGTCGGCGGCCAGCGCCGTACTGATCGCGGCACCCAGACCTCGCGAGGCGCCGGTCACGAGCGCCACTCGCGTGCCGTCCTCCGACCGCCGGTCGATGCCCGCTTCGTCGACAGCGTCCACGGTGCTCTCCCGTCTCTCGGCGACGATCGTCACGCTAGCGGGTCGTGGCGATCTCGGGGTCGGTCCGCCGCAAAACCAGGGTCATTCCCGATGCGGCGCATGTGGGTGAGTTCGAGACTGGAGGCATGGCTACCACGACTGCTGTGACCCGCTCCCGTGACGACCGAGTGCTGGGTGGTGTCTGCGCGGGAATCGCCCGCCGTTATGGGTGGAAGCCCCGCAACGTCCGCCTGGCTTTCATCGCCTCGTGCATCCTGCCCGGACCGCAGTTCCTGCTGTACCTCGCGCTCTGGGTGTTTCTTCCGGAGGGCTGAGCCCTCACCAGTGGTTCGGCCGCTCCAGGTGCCGGGGCAGTCGCGTGCGCGCGTCGCCCTTGGCGGCGTTCACCTGAGGCTGGGTGAGGAACAGGCACCCGGACAGGTTCGCGCCGGACAGGTCCGCGTCGCGAAGGTCGGCTCCGAGAAGGTCGGCGTGGCGCAGATCGGCTCCACGAAGATCGGCAGCGATCAGCAGTGCGCCGCGGAGCGTGGCGCCGCGCAGGTCGGCACCCCGCAGTGACCGCCCGGCGAGGTCGGCGGAGCGGTGGTCCGGTCGACGGCCCGGGACGGCGCGGGCGCGAGCCGTGTCGCTCACCGTCGCCAACAGCGGGCCGACGTCCTCGCGCTGCGCGCCGACGTCGACGGTGCGCAAGGTTTCCGGGGCCGACCCCGCCAAGGTGTCGATCCGGTCGAACAGTTCCGTGGCCCGCCGTCGCAGTTCTCCATCGGGGGCTCGTCGTGCCGCCTCGTCGAGGTACCAGAGCATCTCGTGCAGGTGCCGGGTCACGGCGAAGGCGGCGAACATCGCCGAGGCCAGTGCGGGATCTCGCCACGTGCGTCCGCCGAACGTCTCGCGGGTGACCCGTTGTCCGGCCCCGAAGCACTCGAACACGGTGCAGCCCGTGAACCCTCGCGGGCGGAGTTCGGCGTGGATGCGGCAGCGGAACGCGGTGTCGAGGTGACGACAGGGGTCACCCGCGTCCTTGTCGTCGGGGAAACCCGCCGCCGACGAGAACGGCAGGGCCACACAGCACAGTCCCGCGCAGCGAGAGCAGTCCGCCCGCAACTCTCGTGAGCGCGTCGATGCCGTCGGTGCCACTGTCGACCACTTCCTCCGTCGTGCCTGCCGCCATTGTCCTCGGTCACGGAGGGGACCCGGCACCGGTCAGTCCGGCCCGCGACGGCGAAGCCGATCGACGGGGTCGTCGGCGAGCCAACCCCGCTCGGGCGGTGGTGTGGCCTCGATGAGTCGGACGAACAGCTCGACCACGGCGTCGTCCAGTGCGTCGGCAGTGGGGGCGACGACAGCGGCCACCTTCGCCCCGAAGTCGTCGGCGTCCGTAGCCGCCCCGATGGTTCGTGTCGCGATGAGCACGGCCTGTTCCGCCGCCAGCCGCATCCGCCCGCACACGGGGAGGAAGGCCGCCGCGACGTCCACCGTGGCGGCCACGGCGGCCTCGGAGGCGAGGTCCGACAGCGCGAGCGACACGGTGGCGGCCTCCCGGTCGGGGGTGTCGCCGACCGGGCCGCCGAGGAATCCCGGCACCGCGACCCGTGCCGACCAGGCCGCGCGCCGGACGGCCGCCAGCGGCGCCTCCAGGGCGTCGGCGGCCTCGACGACGCTGGTGATCGGTGCGTGCTCGGCCAAGCTCTCCGCGGCCATATCGAGCGACGGCACGATCCGCAGCCAGGCCGGTGTGTAGACGCGGACGAGCCAGTCCACCGCGAGCAGCGAGCGGGTGCCGTCGAGCCCGTCCTGAGCCGTTCCCACGAGGGAGGGCACGAGCCACTTCAGACGTTGCAGCGTCGGGTGGGCCAGCCGGTCGCTGAGCACCGTGACGGCGGCGTGCAGCACCGGTGAGAGGCAGCGGGGCCGGTCGGAGTGGTCCTCACCGGCGAACCAGGCCACGGCTTCGGGCAGGCTCATCGACGAGGTCCGCTCTCCGGTCGCTCGTCGGGTGAGGGTGATCATGCCGAGGTCGCACGCCTCCATGTCGGCTCCAGTCCGTGTCCCACCACGCTTGTCGGATTAATCGCAGAGCCACGATCGTGGAAGTGGGCGTCGCGGGCAAGCAAGTCACCCGGACAGCCGTGTGTGATGCCGGTCGCCATGACGTCGGTCACCGAGTCGTATCGGACAGCTCCCCGGGGCCCCTACTCTCCGGTAACACGGCTGAGGAAGGGGCGCGGCAATGGTGCACACCAGGTTCTGTGACGTCTTCGGCGTCGAACATCCGATCGTGCAGGGCGGCATGCAGTGGGTCGGCAGGGCGGAACTCGTCTCCGCCGTCGCCGAGGCCGGTGGTCTGGGCTTCCTCACGGCGCTCACCCAGCCGACACCCGAGGCGCTCGCCGACGAGATCCGCCGGTGCCGGGACATGACCGACAAGCCGTTCGGCGTGAACCTGACGATCCTGCCCGCGATCACGCCGCCGCCCTACGCCGAGTACCGCGACGTCATCATCGACTCGGGTGTCCGGATCGTGGAGACGGCCGGAGCGAACCCCGTCGAGCACCTGCCCGCCTTCCGGGCCGCGGGCGTGAAGGTGATCCACAAGTGCACGAGCGTCCGGCACGCCGTGAAAGCGCAGCAACTCGGGGTGGACGCGGTGTCCATCGACGGTTTCGAGTGCGCGGGACACCCCGGTGAGGACGACATCGGCGGGCTGGTCCTCATTCCGGCGACGGCGCGGCGTCTCGACATCCCGATCATCGCCTCGGGCGGGATCGCCGACGCGCGAGGACTCGTCGCCGCCCTCGCCCTGGGCGCCGACGGTGTCAACATGGGAACGCGTTTCCTGGCGACCAAGGAAGCTCCCGTGCACGACAACGTGAAGCGCCGACTCGTGGAAGCGTCCGAACTGGACACCGAACTCATCTTCCGGCCGTTGCGCAACACCGCCAGGGTCGCCAGCAACGAGGTCAGCCGCACGGTCGTGGGAATTCTCGACGACGGAGGCCGGTTCGAGGACGTCCGCCCGTTGGTCGCGGGCGCTCGCGGGCGTGAGGTGTTCGAGAAGGGTGATCTGGACGCGGGAATCTGGACGGCCGGAACCGTGCAGGGGCTCATCGACGACGTCCCGACGGTGGCCGAGCTGATCGAGCGCATCGTCACCGAGGCACGCGAGCTGATCGAGGGAAGGCTGACCGCGTCGCTGCGGCGCTGACGTCCGTCGTCGCAGTCGCGAAGTGCGGTGGACACCGCTCCTGGTGACACCCGAGCGCACCCGTGTGCCGGGGGCGGCGAGCTGGGGCGGGGAGGTCGACAGTCGGCAGAGGTCGGTTCCGGTGTGGTGGTGACTCGGCGCTGTCGGTGGGCGTCGAGCACCGCCGCGCTCGCGACGTGCTGGACCGTTCGTTCTCTCGCCGCCCGGTCGCGAGAGCGAACGGTGTGTGCGATCGAGACGACGACTGTCGACGTGTCGGGCCGAGGATTGCGGTCCGACCGTGCGGTCCGGTCGTGGAAACAAAAAATCCCCAGGCCTGACGACCTGGGGTTTCTGTGCGCCATCAGGGACTCGAACCCCGAACCCGCTGATTAAGAGTCAGCTGCTCTGCCAGTTGAGCTAATGGCGCTTGTCGTTTCGTGTTCCCGGTGTTTTCCGGTCTCTCTCGGCGACGGGAGAAACATTAGCACGCCCGCAAGAGGCCTTTCACGGGGGGTCCCTTTCTTGGTGTGAGCGGCGCAGTTGGACACAAGTTGGTCAACTATCGGCACGCTGCGCGACGGATGCGCCACACTCGCGACACGATCGGGGTACGTCGTGGCGGAAACGGGTGGTGATGGTGTCGCGTACGCGTGGTCTCTCGGCACGAGTGGGTGGTCTCTGCGGTGCGCTTGTGCTGGCGGCCACGGTCGTGGCCGGCTGTTCCTCGGCGGCGGAGCCCAGCTCGGGTGGGCCTGCCCCGACCACCACGGAGGCGCCGAAGCCCGCGCTGCTCGCGTTGTCGGTGTCGGACGGGGACGCCGACGTCGAACCGCGCCGTCCCATCACGGTCAACGTCGAACACGGGAAGATCACCAAGGCGTCCCTGATCGGTAAGCACGGCACGCACGTCGAGGACGAGTTGGCGTCGGACGGCTCCTCGTGGACGAGCGCGGAACCACTCGGGTACGGCAAGACCTACACGCTCTCGGTCGAGGCGACGGGCGAGGACGGTCGCACGGTCATCGAGGAGTCGACCTTCACCACCGCGACCCCGGCACGCACGGTCGCCGTGTCCATCAACGTGTGGGACGACGAGACGGTCGGTGTCGGCATGCCGTTGATCTTCGACTTCACCGGGACCGTGCCGGATCGGGACGCCGCCGAGGATGCCATCGACATCGTGGCCGAACCGGCCACCGAGGGCGACTTCCACTGGTTCGGCGACACCCGCGTGATCTGGCGACCGAAGGAGTACTGGGAGCCCGGCACGACGGTCTCGGTCGAGGCGAACATCTACGGCGAGAACCTCGGAGAAGGCACCTACGGTGCGGAGGACAAGGCGGTCGACTTCGAGGTCGGCGACGCGCTCGTGGCGGTGGCCGACGGCAAGAGCCACACGATGACCGTGTCGATCAACGACAAGAAGGTGAAGACGCTGCCCATCTCGATGGGCAAGCCCAGCAGTCCCACCCCGGCGGGCACCTACACCGTCATGAGCGAGCACCACGGCTACACGATGGACTCCAGCACCTACGGCGTGCCGGTGGACAGCGCGGCCGGGTACCGGCTTCACGTCGACTACGCCGCCCGCCTGTCGAACAGCGGCATCTTCTACCACTCGGCGCCGTGGTCGCTGGCCGACCAGGGCAACGCCAACGTCAGTCACGGCTGCATCAACCTGTCGACGGAGAACGCCGCGTGGTTGATGGGCAAGACCAAGCGCGGTGACGTCTTCACGGTCAAGCGCAGCGGCGGACCCGAGTTGGAGCCCACCGACGGATGGAGCGTGTGGCAGATGTCCTGGGAGGAATGGCAGAGCTAGCGAGCGCGCCGGTGGGCCCGGGCGCGTAGGGCCCACCGAGTCGCATCGCCGCATGTGCCCGCGCCGGCCGAGTACGCGAAAGCCGGCCGCCGCACGTGCGACGACCGGCTTTCGCGGGTCCGGCTGGGACGTCAGCCCTTCAGCAGGTGACGCGCCATCACCATGCGCTGGATCTGGTTGGTGCCCTCGTAGATCTGCGTGATCTTGGCGTCGCGCATCATGCGCTCCACGGGGAAGTCACGGGTGTAGCCCGCACCGCCGAAGAGCTGCACCGCGTCGGTGGTGACCTCCATGGCCACATCCGAGGCGTAGGTCTTGGCGGCGCTGGCGAGGAAGCTCGCCCGCTTGTCGCCCCGCTCGGTGGCGGCGGCCGACGCGTACACCATGTGCCGGGCGGCCTCGATCTTCATCGCCATGTCGGCGAGCATGAACTGCACGCCCTGGAACTGGCTGATGGACTGCCCGAACTGCTTGCGGTCCTTGACGTACTCGACGGCGGCGTCGAGCGCGCCCTGCGCGATGCCGAGCGCCTGCGCACCGATGGTGGGACGCGTGTGGTCGAGCGTCGCGAGCGCGGTCTTCAGACCCGTGCCGGGCTCACCGATGATCCGATTCTCCGGGATCGTGCAGTTCTCGAAGTAGATCTCCCGGGTCGGCGAGCCCTTGATGCCGAGCTTCTTCTCCTTCGGGCCGACCGAGAAACCGGGGTCGTCCTTGTGCACGACGAATGCCGAGATGCCGCGCGCCTTCTTCTCCGCGTTCGGGTCGGTCACGGCCATCACCGTGTACCAGCTCGACTCACCGGCGTTGGTGATCCAGCACTTGGTGCCGTTGAGCACCCAGTGGTCGCCGTCGAGCTGCGCGCGGGTGCGCATCGAGGCGGTGTCGGAACCGGCCTCCCGCTCCGACAGCGCGTACGACGCCGACGCCTCACCGGTGGCGATGGACGGCAGGACGAGCTTCTTCAGCTCCTCCGACGCCGACAGCAGGATGGGCTGCGTGCCGAGCTTGTTGACCGCGGGGATCAGCGACGCCGAGGCGTCCACGCGGGCGACCTCTTCGATCACGATGCACGCCGCCACGGCGTCCGCGCCCTGACCCGAGTACGCCTCGGGGATGTGGATGGCGTTGAAGCCGGCCGCGGTCAGCGCGGCAGCGGCCTCGGAGGGGTAGCGCTCCTGCTCGTCGACCTCGGCCGCGTGCGGGGCGATCTCCTTCTCGGCCAGCGCCCGTACGGCGGCGCGGAGTTCCTCGTGCTCCTCCGGCAACTGGTACATGTCATTCTCCCCGGGTGTAGTCGTAGAAGCCGCGGCCCGACTTCCTGCCGTAGAGCCCAGCCTCCACCATGCGCTGCAGCAGCGGCGGCGGGGCGTACAGCGGCTCCTTGTACTCCTCGTACATCGACTCGGCGACCGCCATGGTGGTGTCGAGCCCCACGAGGTCGGCCAGGCGCAGCGGGCCCATCGGGTGGGCGCAGCCGAGCACCATGCCGTTGTCGATGTCCTCCGCCGTCGCGTGCCCGGCTTCGACCATGCGGATGGCCGACAGCAGGTAGGGGATGAGGAGCGCGTTGACGACGAAACCCGCGCGGTCCGGCGCCTTGACGACGGTCTTGCCCAGCACGTCGGAGGCGAACGCGCTCGCCGCGGCGGCGGTCTCGTCGCTGGTGAGCAGGCTCGGGATCAGCTCGACGAGCTTCTGCACGGGGACGGGGTTGAAGAAGTGCAGACCGATGACGCGCTCCGGTCGCGTCGTCGCCATGGCCAGCCGGGTGATCGGCAGCGACGACGTGTTGGACGCGAGGATGGTGTCGGCCGAGGTGATCGCGTCGAGCTTGCCGAACACGTCGAGCTTCACGGCCTCGTTCTCGGCCACGGCCTCGATCACCAGTTGCCGGTCGGCGCAGGCGTCCAGGTCCGTGGAGAACGTCAGTCGGGAGAGCGCGGCGTCCCGGTCGTCGGCGGAGAGCTTGCCCTTGTCGACGCCCCGGCCGAGCGACTTCTCGATGCGTCCGCGGCCCGCGTCGGCTGCGGCGGCGTCGGCCTCGACGACGACCACGTCGAGGCCGACTCGCGCGGTCACCTCCGCGATGCCCGACCCCATCAGGCCCGCGCCGATCACGCCGACCCGCGTGATGTCACCCATGAGGATCCTTCCTGGCTGGTCTCGTTACTCGCGAGTTTAGTAGGGCGTCCTACTGATTCCTACGTGCCTGAATGCGATCCTGCTCTCACGACGGTGGCGCCTGCGACCCCGGCGACGAAACCGCCCGGCAGGGTGAGAGTCGGTGGCTCCGGAGGACTGCACTGGGAGCGTGACCACGTGCAGAAACGCCCTCACATGTTCCGAATCGGGAACCAGCGACCCTCGGTCATCACGTGACGTTCGTGGGTTGCTTTCTCCTCGGTCAGGTCGGCAGGAGCATCACCGTCGCGTCCGCGTGATCGAGCCACAACACGTGTTGCCCGTCCGGGGAGACGGTGAGTCCGAACCGGGTCGGTTCCGGGTGGCCTGCGTTGTCCCACCAGTCGGCGAGTTCGACGAGTCCGGCCCACAGATTCTGGGGACCTCCGTGTACCACGACGGCGTTCCCGCTGTCGTCGAGACGAGCTCGCGCCCACGAACTGCTCAGAGGGTCGACGAGCGCGTACATGTCGCCGTCGTCGCCGTGCACCACGACCCTGTGGACGTGCGGGTGAACGATGGCGTGGAGGCACTGCACGGGGCGCTCCTCCAGAACGGCCGGCCACAGGGACCGCGAGGCGACGCCGTCCTGGTTGGCGATCTTGATGATGTCCCGCACCGTCGGCGCCGTGTCGTTGATGTCGGAGCGCAGCCGCATGAACGCGGCGTAGTCGGTGAACTTGCCGCTCGCGGTGCCGTCTTCGGAGACCGTGAGCCTGGCCAGGGCGAACCCGAGGTTCACCACGATGATCCCGCCCGGCCGGACTTGCTCCAGCCAGTGCGCGGGAACGCGCGGCAGACCGCAGGTGGCGATGATCCGGTCGTACGGGGCGGCGGACGGTTCACCGAGAGCACCGTCTCCCGCGACGAGACGGGGGCCGTAACCGATTCCGGCCAGCCTGGTTCGGGCCTGGTCGACCAGGCTGGGATCGATGTCGATGCTGGTGACCGAATGGTCGCCGATCTCGTGACACAGCAACGCGGCGTTGTACCCGGTCCCGGTGCCGATCTCCAACACACGGTGGCCGGGGTGGACATCGAGCCGTTCCAACATCACGGCCATCAACGATGGCGTGGTGGAACTCGACGTCGCGGTACCGCATTCGTCGAGTTGGGTGAGGAGCGAAACGTTGTCGTAGACAGCAGCGAGCGCAGTGGCCGCGTCCACGTTCATGTCGTAGTGCGTGTGCCGGCCGGTGGCCGGGTCATGCACAGTGAACGTGTCGACGAACGCCTCTCGAGGGACGTCCAGGAACGCCTGCCGCCAGCGGGATTCGTGAAGGAATCCCTCGGCGACGAGCCGATCGACGAGCTGCGAACGTAGCGCGGCGCTATCGGTGGTTGTGGTGGTCACTGCTGTTTGTCCCCATTCAGCTCGTCGGCCAGGGCTGAGGCGATCTCGTCGGCGACGCACGACAGCCACGCCCACTGTCCGTTGGCGTTCGTTTCGAGGTAGATCCGGCGGCCGGTGTCGGCGTCGATCACGAAGTCATGCGCGGCGAACACCAGCCCGAACGACGCGGTCAGGGAGCGCAGGCTGTTCGCGGTCTCGGTGGGCGTGTCGATGGCGGTGTGGGTGAGGTCGTCGTAGTCGGCGCGGAAGTCGTTCGCGGCTGCTGCGGACGTCGAGTCGATCCTCACCGCGAACAGTCTGGCCCCGACCTGGGTGACGCGCACGTCGGCACATCCGATGGTCCGTGACGCCACCGCTGTGCTGGTGAGTCTGCACCGTCGATCGAACCCTGAGCTGTCGAGTTACGCCGGTTGGGTCGGTATCACGCACTAGGCGGAGACGTCTCGCAGTGTTTAGGGGGACAGAATCCGGGTCAAATGGGAACGGCCCCGGTTTCCCGGGGCCGTGACCTGCGGTTTTCTTGGGGTGAGTGACGGGACTTGAACCCGCGGCCCCCTGGACCACAACCAGGTGCTCTACCAGCTGAGCTACACCCACCGCGAGAGGCGCCGTAGCACCTCGGCCCGATCATCATAGCGTGCCCGCGCGAGCACGCCGCACGGGGTCACCTCTTGTCGTTACGCAGCACGTCGTTCGCGGCGGCGCGGGCTTCCTCGCTGCTCGGGCCGGGCAGTGGGACGAACGCCGTGCGCCGGTAGTACTCCAGCTCGCCGATCGACTCCTTGATGTCGGCGAGGGCCCGGTGCGCGAGTCCCTTCTCGGGCTTGGCGTAGTAGATCCGCGGGTACCAGCGGCGCACGAGTTCCTTCACGGACGACACGTCCACCATGCGGTAGTGCAGGTGGGCGTCCAGCTCGGGCATGTCGCGCGCGATAAAGCCTCGGTCGGTGGCGATCGAGTTGCCGGCCAGCGGCGCGGAGTGCGGTTCGGGCACGTACTCGCGGATGTACGCGAGCGCGCGCTGCTCGGCCTCCTCGATGGTCATGGTCGAGCGACGGACCTCCTCGGTGAGGCCCGATCGGGCGTGCATGTCGCGGACGACGTCCGGCATGTTGGCCAGTGCGTCGTCGTCGGCGTGGATCACGAGGTCGACACCCTCGCCGAGCACGTTCAGCTCTGCGTCCGTCACGAGCACGGCAATCTCGATCAGGGCGTCCTTGGCGAGGTCGAGCCCCGTCATCTCACAGTCGATCCAGACAAGGCGGTCGGTCACCGGAAAACCCTAACGCGTGGGATGTCCGTGGGTGTGTCGGGCATTGCCGGGGTGGAAGACGAGGCGAATGCGGAGAGTGTCGCCGTGCTGTCTCCGCGACGCGGGTTTCGATGCGCGAATCGAGGGGAGGGCTCGACGATCTCGGGTGACTGATTCGACCACAGTGGACTATTCGGTGGGTGGGGTGAGGTGGTGTCGTCACTCGGGTGGAGCAACTTCGTGTGCGAGTGGAACCGTTCGGTTTCCCGTGCGCTTCTCGGTTTCGGTGGTGCGCCGTAACGTCGGCGTCGGGCGGGGTTCTTCGGGGATCGAGCGTCCACAGTGGTCCCGGAAGCCTCGGCGGGCGAGTGGTTCGACGGCAGGGGGAGACATGGCGAGAACGATCGAGACGACACGGCGTGCTGCTCTGGGCGTCACCGTGCCCGCGCGGGGTGAGGTCGACATCGCGGACTACGTCGCTCACCTGGAGCGCGTACCGAGGCCGTGCGGTGTCTCGCGTGGTGGGCCCGGCACGGTGCTGCTCGCGTTCGCGGTGGAGCGGACGTGGCGTTACGCCACCGCGTCGGTGAGTCGAGCGGGGCCGGAGTCGGTGCGGGTCGAGGTGGAGTCCGCGCCGGACGACGGCCCGGCCGCCGTGGCGCAGGTCCGCCGCATCCTCTCCCTCGACGTGGACGCCCGGGGTTTTCCCGACGTCGTGTCGGCGGATCCGGTTCTCGCGCGTCGGGTTCGTGTGGCCCCAGGATTACGACCGATCCTGTTCGGTTCGCCCTGGGAGGCGGCGTGCTGGGCGGTGGTGTGTCATCGACTGCGGGTGGCGCAGGCCGACGCGCTGGTCCGTCGCATCGCCGAACGGCGAGGTCCACGGCTGCGATGTGGAGGCCGGGAGGTCGTGTGCTTTCCGTCACCGCGCGATCTCGGCCGGCTCGACGAGTCTTTCGGGTTGTCGGAGATCAAGCGACGTCGGCTGACGGTGCTCGCCGACGCGGCCCTCGCAGGAGAGCTCGACGCGGACGTCCTGCGCGCGCTCTCGGCGACGGAGGCGCTGGAGCGGGTACGGACGCTGTCGGGCATCGGGCCGTTCTCCGCCGAACTCGTGGTGGGGCGGGGTGCGGGGCATCCCGACCTGTTCCCGGCGGCGGAGGCACATCTGGTGTCGACTCTGCGGCGGCTCCACGGCACCGACGAGGTCGGGGTCGCGGCGGTCGTCGACCGGTGGCGGCCCTATCGAGGGTGGGGCGCGTTCTTCGTCAGGGAGATGCCGAGTGACGAACAGTAGCGCGTCGGCCCGTCGCCGTGATCGTGACCGGGCTGCAAGTCGGGGAGGGTGCCTGTGATGAGCTGAGATCGTGAACGGGGTGGACGTCTACGCAGAGTCCGGCAGCAGCCTCATGTCCTACGCCGCCGAGCTCGGCGCCGAGACCGCCGGCACGGTCGCGATCGTCACGGGGGTGCTCGCACTGGCGACGGTCCTCGTCGATCGGCCGTGGCGATACGCGCGCAACGTGGTGACGATCGTGCACGAGGCAGGGCACGCACTGTTCGCCGTGCTGGCGGGACGTCGGCTGCAGGGCATCACCCTGCACTCCGACACGTCGGGCGTCACGGTGTCGAAGGGCAAGCCCACCGGCCCCGGCATGGTGCTGACGGCGTTGGCCGGTTATCCCGCTCCCGCGGTGCTCGGCCTGGTGTTCGCGTGGTTCGTCTCCGCGGAACGGCTCAGCGTCGTGCTGGGAATCTCCGCCGTGCTGTTGCTCGGAGTGCTCGTGATGGTGCGCAACGCCTACGGCGTGTTCTCCGTGGTGCTGTCCGCGCTCGTGCTCGGTGGCATCGCGATGTTCGCACCACCCGGTGTGCAGGCGGCGTTCGTCTACCTGATCTCGTGGTTCCTGCTCTTCGGGGGCGTTCGGCCGCTGTTCGAACTCCAGCTCAAGCGACGCCGGGGCGCGGCGCGCGACTCGGACATCGACCAGCTCGCGAGGCTCACGGCGCTGCCCGCGGTCCTGTGGCTGTTGGTGATGGGAGTGCTGGCGGCGACGTGCGTCGTGGTGGGCAGCATGTTGCTGGTCGACCCGGCCGTGGGGCCCGAGCTGGTCTTCGAGGCGGGGAGCTGACCGGGCACCGAACGCCTCACCTCGGTGGGGCACACTGAAACACGGACAAACAGCAGTCGATGCGGGTACCCGGCACACGGGTGCGGTCGTCGGGAGGACGGTGCGGTGACGGACGAGGTGGCGAAGGCGGTCAAGGAGTGCGCTCGGGCGGCGAAGGCTGCGGCTCCGTCGCTGGCCGGCGCCACGGACGACGCGGTCGACGCGGCGTTGCGGGGCATGGCGCAGCGGCTGCTGGAACACCGTGACGACGTCCTGGACGCGAACCGACGGGACGTGGCCTCGGCGCGGGACGCGGGCATGAGCGCGGGATTGCTCGACCGGCTGACCATCACCGACGACCGGTTGACGGGGATGGCCGACCAACTCCGGCTGCTGGCCGACGCTCCGCACCCGGACCGCACCCTGCCGGTCTCGGACCTCGACGGGGGACTGCGGCTCGTCGAGCGGCGTCGTCCGGTCGGAGTCATCGGAGCCAACTACGAGGCTCGGCCGAACGTGACCGTGGACGTCGCGTCGCAGTTGGTGAAGTCGCGTAACGCCGGGGTGCTGCGGACGGGCTCCGCCGCTCTGGGGTCGGCGACCCGCCTGCTCGACGTGGTCATCCGTCCGGCGCTGGCCGAGGCGGGCATCGACGAGCGCGTCGTGCAGCTGGTGCCGCGCCCCGAGCGGGAGGCCGCCGCCGAGCTGGTCTCGCTGCCGAACCTCGTTCCCCTGGTGATTCTTCGCGGTAGCGGGGAGAGCACCCGGTCCCTGGCGCTGACGGCCGCCCGGCACGGGGTGCGGACGCTCGCCCACGCCGACGGTGGGGGCGTGCTCTACGTCGACGAGCAGGCCGATCTCGGCACCGTTCGGTCGCTCGTCGTCGGCAGCCTCGACCGACTGGGCGTGTGCAACCGACTGAACCTGCTGCTCATCCACGACGCCGTGCACGACGAGGTGTGGCCCGTGGTGTCCGAGGCGCTCGCCGAACGCGGCGTGACGCCGTCGTCGCCGCCTCACGACCACGCCCTCGGCTACGAGTGGGCGCTCGACTCCGACCGCGAGGCCACGGTCACCGTGGCTCGGGTCGACGGGGTGGCCGAGGCGGTGCGGATCGCCAACGAGGAGACCTCCGGGCTCGCGGCGGGAATCGCCACCGAGAACGCGGCCACCGCGGAGGCGTTCTTCGACGGCTACCAGGGCACCGGCGTGTTCTGGAACGCGCCCACCCGCCTGCTGGACGGCTTCAAGCTGCTCGGCGTGCCGGAGACGGGCATCAACCTCGACAAGGTGCCCGGGCCTCGTGGTCCGGTCACCTACACCGACCTGTACGTCCGCCAGTACGCGGTACTTCCGGCCGGGCGGTGAGCGATCCCTCGTCGTTGAGCGCGCCAGGAGGGAATGCCTGCCCTCCCGCGAACGTCGTCACTTGACGGTGCCGAGCGCGTTCTCACCGAGGTGATCGATCACCTGTTCGACGAGTACCGTAGGTTGCCGCCCCTGCCTGGGTGGTGCCACGGCCGTGGCGTCACCGCAAAGATCAACCCCCAGAAGCAGGAGCTTTTTCATGGTCGCCATCACGGCGGAATCGCACAACGACCTCGACGTACCCGACACCGGATCGGCTTCCGCCTTCGCCGAGCTCGGGCTACGTCCGGAACTGCTGGCGGCGCTGACGGAACTCGGGTACGAGGAACCGACGCCCATCCAGCGCGCCGCGATCCCGCCCCTGCTCGAAGGCGCCGACGTCGTCGGCCAGGCGGCCACCGGAACCGGCAAGACCGCCGCGTTCTCGCTCCCGGTGCTGCACCGCATCGCCGACGTCGCTCAGCGCGGCACCCGGCCGAGCGCGCTCGTGTTGGTCCCCACCCGCGAACTGGCTGCGCAGGTGTGCGAGGCCATGTACCGCTACGGCCAGCGACTCGGCATCAAGGTCCTTCCCGTCTACGGCGGGCAGCCCATGGGCAGGCAGCTCCGCGGTCTGGAGAACGGGGTCGACGTCGTCGTCGCCACCCCGGGGCGCGCGCTGGACCACCTGTCCCGCGGTTCGCTCGACCTGTCGGCGCTGCGCATGGTGGTGCTCGACGAGGCCGACGAGATGCTCGACATGGGCTTCGCCGAGGACATCGACGCGATCTTCGAACGCACTCCGGACGACCGGCAGACCATGCTGTTCTCGGCGACGATGCCGCCGCGGATCGCCGGGCTGGTCCGCCGCTATCTGCGCGAACCGCGTCGGATCGAGTTGTCCCGGGCCGAGTCCATGAGCGGTGACGCCGCCGCGGTCACCCAGACCGCCTACCTCGTGCCGCGAGGTCACAAGCCGGCCGCCCTCGGCCGGGTGCTCGACATCGAGGCGCCCGAGGCGACGGTCGTCTTCTGCCGCACGCGGGAAGAAGTCGATCGGCTCACCGAGACGATGAACGCTCGCGGCTACCGGGCCGAGGCCCTGCACGGTGGCATGGACCAGAACCAGCGCCAGCGCGTGGTCGGTCGTCTGCGTGCCGGGACCGCCGATCTCGTCGTCGCCACGGACGTCGCCGCGCGCGGACTGGACATCGACCAGCTCACGCACGTCGTGAACTACGACGTGCCGAGCGCACCCGAGGTGTACGTGCACCGCATCGGCCGGGTCGGTCGAGCAGGACGCGAAGGCAGCGCGATCACCCTCGTCGAGCCCCGCGAACACCGCATGGTCAAGACGATCGAGCGGGTCACCGGACACACCCTCCCGGTGCGCAAACTCCCGACCGTCGCCGATCTTCGCGCCCGTCGACTCGAACTCACCCGTGCCGCGCTGCGGGAGACGTTGGTCGAGGCGGACGACCTGGAGCCTTACCGCGCGGTCGTGGAGTCGCTGGCGGAGGAGTTCGACGTCGTCGAGATCGCTCTCGCCGCGGTCAAGCTCGCGCACAAGGCCGAGGGCATCGTGGACGACGACAACGAGATCCCCGACGTGGAACTCCGGCCCCGGGACGAGGGCAGGGGACGCCGCGAGCCGAAGGGCCGGGGGCCCCGGGACAAGCGAGGCGGACGTCGCCCGAGCGGCGGCATGACCAGGCTGTTCGTCGGCCTGGGACGTCGTGCGGGAGTCCGGCCTCAGGACCTCGTCGGCGCCATCGCGGGCGAGTCGCAGCTTCGGGGCAAGGACGTCGGCGCCATCGAGATCGCCGACAAGTTCTCGCTGGTCGACGTGCCTGACACGGCTGCCGACCACGTCATCACGGCCCTGCGCGACACCAGCATCAAGGGCCGCAAGGTCGTCGTTCGTCGCGAGCGCTACGCGGGTCGCTGAGCGGCCCGCCGCAGGACCGCGGGTCGCACCCGGGGAAAGCCAGACACCGACACCGCCCGCAGCGACCGCAGCCGGAAGCCGGGCTCGTCGTCCAGCGTCTCCGCCAGTGAGGCGTTGACCAGCACGGTTCCGGGTCGGGCGATCGACGTGAGACGGCTCGCGAGGTTCACCACCGACCCGTAGACGTCGCCGAAGCGGCTGAGCACGCGCCCGGAGGCGAGCCCGCCTCGCACGGAAGGCAGCAGATCGTCCGCGTCCGCGGCCTCGGCCAACGACAGAGCGATTTCGGCGGCGTCCCTCGGTTCCGGACACACGAACAGCACCTCGTCGCCGATGAGCTTGACGACGTGTCCGTGATGGTCGGCGACGAGCCCGGTGGCCAGTGACTCGAACCGTTCGAGGATCTCGGTGAGTTCCCGCTCGTCGACGCGCCGGACCATGCGGGTGTAGCCGACCAGGTCGACGAAACCGACGACCTGCGTCGCTGCCTCGAGCTGCTCGCCCGCCGCGAGTGCCCGACCGGCGTTGGCGGCGAGGTGTCTGCGCCAGACGAAGTCGTGGATGTGACGCAGCCGCGGCAGCAGCCGTTCGATGAGGGCGGAGACCTCGTCCGGGGTTCGCGCCAGCTCCGGGTGGTCGGCGAGCAGTGCCCGCAACAGCTCCGCCTGCCATTCGGCGAGCCGCGACATGTGCAGACCGATGGCACGGGCCACGGTCGTCTCCAGGTCCTTGTCCAGGACACCGTCGTCGATCAGCCGGTTGGTGGTGCGCATGGCCTCGACGTCGAGCTCGGTGAAGACCACCTCGTCGTCGCCGACCGTCGCAAAGCCGAGCGCACGCCACAGTGCCCGCGAACGGTCGGGCGAGACCCCGGCCTGCTCGGCGACCTCAAGCCGGGTGAACCGGCGCGGCCCGCCGAGCAGGACCCGTTCCAGTTCCGGCGGCAGACCGCCGCTCGGCGCGCTCACGTGGTGTGGACGATGAGCACGTCCACCCCCGACTTGCGGGCGACCTCGGACGGAACCGAGCCGAGGATGCGCCCGGCCAACGTGTTGAGCCCCCGGTTGCCGACCACGAGCAGGTCGGCGGAGCGTTGCTTCACGATCTTGCGCAGGCTGGCCACCGGCTCACCGACGACCGCCACCGTCTCCACGGACGTCGCGCCTGCCGTTGCCGCGCGTTCCGCTGCGGCTCGCAGGGTCTCCTCGGCGGGCGCCGAACCAACGACCTGGTAGGCCTCGTCTCCGAGCACGTCCTGGGCCTTGTCGACGCGGTCCTGGTCGGCGGGATGGTAGGCGCAGGCGATGACGAGGGTCGCGCCCGAGTCGGCGGCGACCTTCGCGGCACGCTCGACGGCGGCAAGTGAGGAGTCCGAACCGTCGGTGCCGACGACAACGGTGGAATAGGCGGCCATCCGGTCCTCCAGTGGGGTGGTCGTACCGGTTCTGGAGGGTGACAGTAGCGGGTCCCGGATGGCCGCGCAGCAGTTACCTACTCGTGAGTCGGTTTCGGTGTGGTGACAGCGCGGACCCGGACGGTCGGCGCGGAGGCTCCGTCGTCGTTGAGCTTCGGCGTCTCCGCCCCGGCGGTACCGGACTTGCCGTCCGTCGAGCCGGACCCGTTGCCCGAGGCAGTCCCGTTGCCCGAGGCGTCTGCCGAGTCGGCCTTGCCCAACGCGGCCTCGGCGTCGGCCAGCATCGACCTCGCGGCCTTGACCTGCTCGGCGATCTTGGCGCGCAGGGTACGCAGTTCCTCGACCCGAGCCGTCGCCTCGGAGACCCGGCGGTTGCACTCCTCCGTGGCCTCACGGATGCGCCGCTTGGCCTCGTCGGTGGCCTCGGCGACCCGGGCGTTCGCCTCGCTGATCGAGTCCTGCTTGCGGCGGTTGGCGTCCTCGATGGACTCACGGCGCCTGCGCTCGATCTCGGCCTCGGCCTTCGCGCGCTCGTCGGCGACCTGGGCGCGGATGGAGGCGGCCTCGTCGGTGGCCTCCCGCACGCGACGTTCCGCCTCGGCCTTGCTCGCGGCCTCCTGCTCCGCGAGCACGCGCATTGCCTCGGTGCGGCGCTGCGACATCGCGATCTCGAAGTCTTCCTCGACCTGAGTGCGCCGCTGCTCGGCCTCCTTGTCGAGGCGCTCCCGCTCCTTCTCGGCCTCGGCGGTGATGCGGGCGGCCTCGGCACGGGCGTCCTCGAGCACCTTGGCGTGCTCGGCTTCCATCTGCTTGCGACGCTCGGCCAGCTCGGTCAGCAGTTGTTCGTACCGGGCGCGCATGGCGCTGGCGTCGGACTCCGCCTTGGCGCGGATGTGACCTGCTTCGGCCTCGGCGCGGGCCTTGGTGTCGCTCGCCTCTTCCTGGGCGAGCCGCAGCATCCGCTGGAGCCGTTCCGACAGACCTTCGATGGTCGTGGGCGGCTGGGCGAGACGTTCGACCTGCCCGCGCAGGTCGTCGATCTCGATGCGTGCGGACTCCAGTTGCCTCGCCAGGTCGTCGGCCTGTGAGATCGCGGCATCGCGATCGGACATGAGCATCTTGATGTCGGCGTCGAGCCGTTCCAAGTGCTCGTCGACCTGCGCACGGCTGTAGCCGCGCTTCTCGAAGTCAAAACCGGCTCCCAGCGGCACGAGCTCCCGTTCCTCGCCAAGGCTCATGGGCTCCACCCTAGCGGGCGGGTTCGGCGTGCACGTCTCGGAGAGTCCGATGGGGCGAGGGGACGGCTCCGACCGCTGGTCAGTGCCGGTCAACGCGCGGCTGTCGCCGCGCTGTTCGAGACCTTTGCCGACATGTGGGACCGGCCTGGAGCGCGCCGGGCGCGAGGGCCGTCAGTGATCGTCGGCGGAGTCGGCGGCGGGCTCGACGAGCTCCACCAGGACGCCGCCCGCATCCTTCGGGTGAACGAAGTTGACCTTGCTGTTCGCCGTGCCTCGGCGCGCTGTCGGATACAGCACCCGCAGTCCCGCCGACCGCAGCGCCGCTGCTGCGGCCTCGACGTCGGTGACGCGGTAGGCGAGCTGCTGAAGACCCGGACCGTTGCGGTCGAGGAACTTGGCGATCGTGGACTCGGGGGTGGCCGGGGCGAGCAACTGCACCGCCGCGCCCGCCGTGTCACCGGGTGCGCGCAACATCGCCTCGCGGACGCCCTGCTCTTCGTTCTCCTCGACGTGCGTGACCTCGAGCCCGAAGGTCTTCGTGTGGAACGCGATGGCGGCGTCGAGGTCGGCCACGGCGATACCGACGTGATCGATGGCCGTGACGAACGGCGACAGGGTTTCGAGCGGCTGCGACGGCTCCGGTGCCTCGTGCATGCCCCGGAGAATAGACGGCGGTACGTAGGGAGGCAGTGCGGCAGTGATGTCCGTCGCGATCGGCCGACGGCCGCTATAGAGGCGGTATCGTCGATCCATCGCTGACGCGCTCCAGCGTCCGGCAGCGTCGACGTCGATGACTTGCAGGAGGCCTGTTGTGTCCGGTTCCGTGATCCTGGGCGCCGCCCGCACCCCGATCGGTCGGCTCCTCGGTTCGTTGAAGGACTTCTCCGGCGCGCAGCTGGGTGGGATCGCCATCAAGGCCGCGCTCGAACGGTCGGGCGTTCCGGCCGACGCCGTCCAGTACACGATCATGGGCCAGGTGTTGACGGCCGGTGCCGGGCAGATCCCGGCGCGCCAGGCCGCCGTCGCGGCGGGCATTCCCATGAACGTGCCCGCGCTGACCATCAACAAGGTGTGCCTGTCCGGTCTCGACGCCATCGCGCTCGCCGACCAGCTCATCCGCGCCGGTGAATTCGACCTCGTGGTCGCCGGTGGTCAGGAGTCCATGTCGCAGGCCCCGCACCTGCTGCCGAAGTCGCGCACGGGCGTGAAGTTCGGCGACATCACGGTGCTCGACCACATGTCGTACGACGGCCTGTTCTGCGCGTTCGATCAGGTCGCGATGGGGGAGTCCACCGACAGGTACAACACCCGGTACGGCGTGACCCGCGAGGAGCAGGACGAGTTCTCGGCGCGCTCGCACCAGCGGGCGGCGAAGGCCGCCGCGAACGGCGTGTTCGACGACGAGCTGGTGCCCGTCGAGATCCCGCAGCGCAAGGGAGACCCGGTGGTCTTCTCCCACGACGAGGGCGTGCGGCCCGACACCACCGCCGAGGGCTTGGCGCGACTGCGTCCCGCGTTCACCGCCGACGGCACGGTCACCGCGGGGTCGGCGTCCCAGATCTCCGACGGCGCCGCGGCGGTGGTCGTGGCGAGCCGGGAGAAGGCCGAGGAGCTGGGCATCACGCCGCTCGCCGAGATCGGTGCGCACGGTGTGGTGGCAGGCCCGGACGCGAGCCTGCACGAGCAGCCTTCCAACGCCATCAAGGCCGCGCTCGCCAAGGCGAAGCTGGAGGCCGACGCCCTCGACCTGGTGGAGATCAACGAGGCGTTCGCGGCGGTCGGCCTGGTGTCGGCCCGCGAACTCGGCCTCGACGACGAGAAGGTCAACGTCAACGGCGGCGCCATCGCGCTCGGTCACCCCATCGGCGCGTCCGGTGCTCGCCTCGTGGTGCACCTGGTCCACGAACTCCGCCGGCGTGGTGGCGGCCTGGGTGCCGCTGCGCTGTGCGGTGGCGGTGGCCAGGGCGACGCGCTGCTGCTCAAGGTCTGACCTGCGGCTTCGTGGGCACGCCGTCGGCGCGTGCCCACGAGAGTCCACCCGACGACGCGCTGCGATGTCGGGGCCTCGCTGCGACCGTGGGGGCATGCGGAACAGGAACGAGTCCACCGACGGCACGGTGACGGTGACGTTCGGGCACGAGGAGCTGATCCTCCGCCGCCGCTACGAACTCCTCAGCATCACCAACGACCTGCTCGTCGCTCTGTGGTTCGTGGTCGGCAGCGTGTTGTTCTTCTGGACGTCGACCGCCACCGCAGGAACGTGGTGCTTCCTGCTCGGCAGTATCCAGCTCACCGCGCGGCCGGTGATCCGGTTGACCCGGCGAGTCCACCTGCGCCGCGTGGGCGGTCCCGCGACAGAGACCGCCCGCGACTTCTGACGCTTCGCGTGGCTACCCGCTCAGGACTTCGGAGCCGGTGGCCGACAGCGCAGCACCGTGAGGTCCCCGGCGAGTTCGAGTTCCCCTGCCGCGTACGGCACTACCCAGGTGTCTCCTGTGGACAGTTCATGGACGGTGCCGCTCGTGTCGGTCAGGCGGCCGGTGCCGTCGTTCACGACCAGCACCGCGAACGACGGGTCGAGCGCCAGCGGCGTCGAGGGCCGGAGTCGGTCAGCCCGGAAGAACGGCCGCGCCGCCGGGGCGAGCAGCTCGACGGTGGATGCGTCGTCGTCGGCGGTGTGCCGAACGATCTCGGCCAGGCGTCGTTCGTCCCACGCCGAGGTGTCGAGCGCCAGCAACGCGGTGTCGAAGCCCAGACCGAGATGTCCCTTCTTCTCGTCGTCCAGGAAGTCGCGCCACTCCAGCGTGAGCGAGAAGTCGGTGGGTTGCTGGAGTTCCACGACGAAGACACCCTCGCCGATGGCGTGGGGCAATCCCGCGGGGATGTGCACGGTGTCGCCCACCTCGACCGGCAGGGCGTTCAATGCGCCCAGCATGCTCGGCGCGTCCTGGTCAGCGACCCAGTCCCGGATCGTGAGGGGGTGCAGTTCCTCCCGGAACCCCGCGTACACGGTGGGTGCCTCGCCCCGAGTGCCCACGACGATCCACGCCTCGGCCTTGCCGAAGTGCGAGTCGAAGTGACGGCGAGCGAACGCGTCGTCCGGGTGGAAGTGGACCGGCAATCGTTGTCCGGCGTCGAGCAGCTTCACCAGCAAGGCAGTGGAGGAGCCGAAGACGTCGACGTGCTCGCGGCCGAGCCACCCCACGGGGTCGGACTCCACGGCGTCGCGCAACCAGCGGCCGTCGGGGAGCCGCGTCAGACCGTCGGTGTCACGCCCGAACAACGTGGTCGTGGACGCCACCCAGTCCTCCGGGCCGAACTCCCTGGCGTCGCCGCCTCGCAGTGCGGCGATGGCCGCTCCGCCCCGGTAGAACTGGGCAGGCTGGTTCGCGGGGAGCCGGATCGGCGCGGACGGTGCACTCATGGCGCGAGAACTTACCGCGCCCGGTGATCTCCCGGGATACGGCAGAGGGGCCTGCTCGACCGCGGAGATCAACTAGTGTGACGCCATGGTGGACACATCGTCCGGGCTCGCTGCCGCACTCGCGGTGTCCGACGTCCGCAAACACTACGGAGACGTCCGCGCTGTCGACGGCGTGAGCTTCGAGGTCCGCGAGGGAGAGTTCTTCGGCATCCTCGGCCCGAACGGGGCGGGCAAGACCACGACCCTGGAGATCGCGGAAGGGCTGCTGAAGCCGGACTCCGGAACGGTCCGACTGCTCGGCCAGTCGCCGTGGCCCCGCAACGAGTCCCTGCTGCCGCGCATCGGGGTGCAACTACAGGCGTCGTCGTTCTTCGAGCGGTTGACGGCCCGGGAGCAGTTGACGACATTCGCGGCCCTCTACGGGGTCGGTCGGGCCCGAGCCGACGAGATGCTCGAACTCGTCGGACTCGCCGACAAGGCCGACACCCCGGAGAAGAAGCTCTCCGGCGGGCAACGCCAGCGGCTGTCCATCGCGTGTGCGCTCGTGCACGATCCCGAACTCGTGTTCCTCGACGAGCCCACGGCGGCGCTGGACCCGCAGTCGCGGCGCAACCTGTGGGACGTGCTCCGGGAGATCAAGGCGCGGGGGAGCACGATCGTCTACACGACGCACTACCTCGACGAGGCCGAGGTGCTGTGCGACCGCGTGGCGATCATGGACCACGGGAAGATCCTCGCGATGGACGCGCCCGCACGGCTCGTGCGCGATCTCGACGCACCCACCCACCTCACCCTCGACACCGCGGTGCTCGCACCCGCGGACGCGCGCACGTTGCCCGGCGCCGAGGACGTCAGCACCGACGACGTCACGGTGACGATCACGACGCGCACCCCGGCTCCGGTGCTGACGGCCCTGGCCGAGCGCGGCACCGTCGACGGGCTGACCGTGCGCACAGCGACGTTGGAGGACGTGTTCCTCCACCTGACAGGCAGGGAGTACCGGGCGTGACCACCACCGAGCCCACCGAGCCCACCAGGGCCGCCGAGCGCGGAGCCCCGACGCCGTTCCGGGCGCTGTCCGTCGCGATGTTCAAGGGCATCGTGCGGGAGAAGGCGACACTGTTCTTCACCTTCCTGTTCCCGCTGATGTTCTTGGTGATCTTCGGCTTGCTGCTGGGCGGGCAGGACGACACCCGCCTGAAGGTCGCCGTGGTCGGCGAAGGGCCGGTGATCACGGCCCTGGAGGAGTCGGGGGCTCTGGAACTGGAGACCGTCGACACCGCCGCGGAGGCGGAGCAACAGGTCCGCGAGGGCGATCTTCCCGCGTACGTGACACAGGACGGCGACACCGTGCGGGTGCGCTTCGCCGCGAGCGAGCAGAACACCGCGCAGCTCGTGGTCGGCATCGTGGACGGGGTCGTGAACCACGCGAACGTGGCGGCGACCGGGCAACCGCCCGCGTTCTCCCTCGACGCCCAGCAGGTGGAGGACTCGTCCCTCGAACCCATCCAGTACATGACACCCGGCATCCTCTCGTGGGCCGTGGCGATGGGGGCGGTGTTCGGCGCGGCCATCACGCTCGTGAACTGGCGTCGCAACCAGGTGTTGCGCCGGATCCGGCTCGCCCCGGTGCGGCCGAGCACGGTGCTGACGTCCCGGCTGCTCGTGACGCTCGGGGTGTCGGTCGCCCAGTTCGTGCTGTTCGTGTGCGTCGGTCTGCTGCCGGTGTTCGGGCTGAAGCTGACGGGTCAGTGGTGGTTGGCGTTGCCGCTGTTGCTGCTCGGCACGCTCAGCTTCTTCGCCGTCGGCATGCTCGCCGGCGCCTGGTGCCGGACGGAGGAGACCGCGAGCACCGTCGGCAACCTGATCACACTGCCCATGGCGTTCCTGTCGGGTGCGTTCTTCCCGCTCGACGCGGCCCCGACCTGGTTGCAGCAGGTGTCGTTGGCGCTGCCGATGCGGCATCTCAACGACGGCATGCTCGCCGTGATGGTGCGGGGACAGGGCGTGGAGGCGTTGCTGGTGCCCGCTCTGGTGCTGATCGGGTTCACCGTCGTCGTGGGGGCGATCGCGGCCAAGCTCTTCCGCTGGGAACCGTGATCCGACCCTGCTGATCGCCTCGGGTGAAGGGGCCGGTAGGTCGGTGACCGACGTCACGGCTCACACTGGATGTCACACCGTCCGACAGTGTGGTTGACGCGTGCTGGAGAGTGCCGTGCGGCCGCCCGCGTTCTCGTGGTGGTCGGCTATCCGAGGAGGAACCGTGTCGAACAAGGCTGCCGTCTTGTTCCGTGTCGTCGCGATCGCCGAAGCCTTTTCGTGGACGGGATTGCTGGTCGGCATGTTCCTGAAGTACGTCGTCGAGCTCGGCGAGGGCGGTGTTCCCGTGCTCGGCGCGGTGCACGGCGTGCTGTTCGTTCTCTACCTCGTCACGACGCTGGCCGTGGCGCGCCCGCTCGGCTGGAAGTTCGGCACCGTCGTCCTGGCGGTGGTCGCCGCGATCCCGCCGCTGTTCACGTGGCTGTTCGAGAAGTGGGCGCTGCGGCGCGGCAAGCTCGACGGCCCCCAGCGACTGCAGCACGGCGGCACCGGCCTCTACGTGCGTCGCGACAACGACGCGGTCGCCAGCGCCTGATCCGACTCGCGTGCGGGCGCCCCTGCCCCCGGGGCGCCCCGCTCGACGCTTAGTCGACGAAGTCCCCCGACGCCTTCCGCACCCGGGTGAGCAGCTCGGTGAGTTGCTCGGTCTGCCGTTCGGTGAGGCCGGTGAGGCCGAAATCGATGTCCGTCACCGCCTTGGTGGCCTGCTCGCGCCGTGCGTTGCCCTCCTCGGTGATCTCGACGAGGGTGGTCCGCCGATCCGTGGGGTGCGGCAGACGCCTGACCAGACCGTCCTTCTCCAGCCGGTCGACGATGTTGGTGACGCTCGTGGGGTGGAGCTGGAGCCGTTCGCCCATGACTCGCATGGGCAACCGCGCGTGCCGCGAGAAGCTCAACAGCGTCAACGCCTCGAACCGCGCGAAGGTCAGCCCGTGCGGCTTCAACGCGGCGTCCACGGCCGACTGGAGAATCTGCTGGACCCGCATCAGTCCGGTGACGGCGGACATCGTCGTGGAGGGCCCGATGCGGTCCTCCCAGAGCTGCGCCGCGCGCGCGATCGGGTCGAACGGCAACGGACCTTTCATGGGGCTCGAAGTTAGCAGTGATCCCGGGCAGGCTGGGGACGGGTATGAGCCCACGGTGGGCGAGGTCGCACCCGCGACCGACCTGCCGCCCGCGGTGGGACACGGACGAGGAGGCAGCGATGATCGTGGCGTTCAGCGTGAGTCCCGCGGGCGGGGACGACGACGGCGGTGTGAGCGAGGCCGTGGCGCGCGCCGTGCGGGTGGTGCGCGAGTCGGGGTTGCCCAACGAGACGAACGCGATGTTCACCAACATCGAGGGCGAGTGGGACGAGGTCATGGCCGTCGTCAAACGCGCCGTCGAGGCCGCGGGGGAGGGCTCGCCCAGGGTGAGTCTCGTGCTCAAGGCCGACATCCGACCTGGTCACGAAGGTCAACTGACGGCGAAGGTGCAGCGAGTCGAGGAGCAGCTGCGCGACGGATGACTTCGCGTCGATCCTGGGCTGCGGGTGCGGCGTGACAGGCCGTGGACCAGCCCTGACGGCGCTACGCGTCCATGCCAGGATGGAACCGTGACACAGCCACGCGGACAAGGAAACAACTCACCCGCCGTGTCGGCCGCGCTCTCGGGAGCCGTCGACCTGGCGGCAGTGAAGGCGCGTGCCGAGGCGGCGGCACGGCAGACGACGACGCCGAACACGGGTGGCCAGGGCAGCGCTCCGGCCAACGCCTCGGTCATCGACGTGACCGAGGTGACCTTCCAGGCCGAGGTCGTGGAGCGGTCGCTGCAGCAGTTGGTCGTGGTGGATCTGTGGGCCGACTGGTGCGGGCCGTGCAAGCAGCTGAGCCCGGTGCTGGAGCGCCTCGCGGCCGAGAGCGGCGGAGCCTGGGTGCTCGCCAAGGTCGACGTGGACGCCAACCCGCGCATCTCGCAGCTGTTCGGTGTCCAGTCGATCCCGACGGTGGTCGCCATCGCGGCGGGGCAGCCTGTGGACGCGTTCTCGGGCGCGTTGCCCGAGCCGCAGATCAAGCAGTGGTTGACGCAGCTTCTCGACGCACTGCGCGACAAGCTCCCCGGCATCAAGGCCGCGCAGCAGGGTGCCGCGGCGGAGGAGCCGCAGGACCCGCGGTTCGTCGAGGCCGAGGAGGCGTTCGAGCGCGGTGACTACGCCGCCGCCGAAGCCGCCTACACGCGCATCCTCGACAGCGAGCCGGGCAACGAGCAGGCCAAGGCGGCGCTGGTGCAGGTGCGGTTCGCCGCGCGCGCGGAGGGCACCGACCCGTCGTCGATCGCCAAGGCCGACGCCGACCCGAACGACATCGACGCCCAACTCGCGGCGGCCGACGCGGAGGTGGCGCAGGGCGCCGTGGAGAACGCCTTCGCGCGCCTGATCGGCGCGGTGCGGCGCACGGCCGGCGACGAGCGCAACCGGGTACGGGAGCACCTCGTGGGCCTGTTCGAGCTGTTCGACCCGGCCGACGACCGCGTCGCCAAGGCCCGCCGCGACCTGGCCAGCGCGCTGTTCTAGAGTCCCCCGTTCCCGGGGAGGGGCGTGTGCTCGTCCCCGGGAACACCCGGAGCGAGATCAGGAACGTCTCCGGGGCGTGCCCGATGTGCTCGCCGGGCCGTCGGCGACATGCTCGCCGTATGCCGCTGACACGCACACTCGCCCTGTCGCTCGCTGGTCTGCTGGCCGCACTCGGCACGGCCGTGACGCTGGGCCTTGGCGACGAGCGCAAGGGTGAGATCGGCCTCGTGGCGGCACTGGACGGCCCGCTCCTGCCACGCGACTGCGCCATCGGCACGCAGGACGCCCCGATCGACGGACCCGTCGTACTGCGGTTCCAGTCGATCGACGACCGACTCGCCATGCCCGCGGTGAGCGGGCGCGGGCCGTCGACCGGGCCGCTCGACCACCGACTGTCGACGAGCGGTGACAACGTCCTGCAGCAGGAGACCTACGCGGGCATCCGCTACTACGGCCGACGACGGCCGAGCGCATATTCGTCCTGTGTGGACGCTCGGTCGTGATCACGGAACGGTAGCAGGCGGAACCAATCTGTGATCATGTCTTCCCCGAATGGGGGCTGCATGCCTTGGCGACATGGGTGAATATCCCGTTCGTACGTTTGATCACGGCCGCTACCGTGCGGGGACGGTGTGGCAGGGGGAGGACATACCGTCATGTCGCGCCGAGCTGAATCGGCGGGCTTCGTGCTGCCAGCCTGTGTGGTTGTGGCACTGAGCGCCTTGTTCATCGCGTCGTTTCCGTTGGTGAGCCATGCTGCACGCGCCCACCCGGGCCAAGCCACTACGGCTGAACCCGATCCCTTGGGTGAGGCTTCGGAGGCCGCCCGCGCTCAGGGCGAGCCGGTGGAGGTCGCCGAGTTGACGACCGAAACGACCCAGGTTGTGGCGAATCCCGAGGGGACGTTCACCCTCAAGGAGTCGGTGGTGCCCGAACGCGCGCGGCGTGACGGACGTTGGGTGGACACCGACTACGGACTCGTCGTAGGCGAGGACGGTGCGGTTCGGCCCCGAGCGGCGGCCGTCGACGTCGCGTTCTCCGGCGGCAGTGATCGCATTCTCGCCACCATCGAGCGGGACGGCGCCCGGTTGGCACTCGAGTGGTCGGAGGCACTGCCTGTGCCGGCGATCGAAGGTGATACGGCGACGTACGAAGAGATCCACCCCCGGGGTCGATCTTCGGGTCCGTGCGACGCCGCGTGGCTTCGGCCACGAATTCGTCGTGAAGACACCGGAGGCTGCTGGGTCACCGGCTCTGGAACGAATCGATCTCGCGTTGCGCACCGAGAATGTCGATGTCAACTCGGACAGTGTTGGGAACATCCAGGCAGTCGACGACGACGGGAACACCGTGTTCCATGCACCGGCGCCGAGTATGTGGGACTCAGCAGGGACACCCGAGGGGACGGGTGCAGCAACGACCTCATCGGAACGCAAGGAGGCGCCGGTCAAGGCCACTGTCGACGATGGAGTCTTATCCCTCGAACCTGACCAGAGCCTTCTCACCGATCCAGCGGTGACCTATCCCCTCGTCATCGATCCCACCTTCAGCTCGGTGACCTCCAGGCAGTCGGCCTGGACATTGGTGCGGCGCTCCCACCCGACGACGTCGTACTGGAACCTCGCGCCACGCGATGATGACGAGCGGTACAAGGGTGTGGCGCGAATCGGGCACGCGCCTGAGTGGTCGAGCGCGTACCTGGATCGCTCGTTCTTCCGGTTCTCCACCAGCATGCTCGACGGCGCACAGATCGAGGAAGCTCACTTTCGGATCTACCAGGTCTGGAAGAACTCGAACACGTGCGACGAAGCGGTTGTCAAGCCGATGTACCTGTACCTCACCGGTGACATCAGCACGACCACGACCTGGGATCGCCAACCTGCGTGGCTGCGGAACATCGCCGAGGCGAAGTCCGCGGCGAAGGCAGGCCAGTCCTGTGGTCCCAACTGGGTGGGGATGGACGCGGAGAGCGCGGTCCAGCAAGCCGCCGACGAGGGCTGGAATTCGGTGACGTTCGGGCTCAAGGCCGGGAACAAGGAGGAGAACAGCAACGACCCCGACGGCTGGAAGAGGTTCCACGTCAAGAAGGAGAACGGTGTCAACTTCTACCCACAGCTGACGGTGGAGTTCAATCGCGCCCCCAACGCCCCCTCCTCGGTGACCACGGACCCGACGCTCACGGAGCCGTGCCGGTGGTGCGACGGAAAGCGCTACTTCGGCTCCGACCGGATCACGCTCCAAGCCAAGCTGAGCGACCCGGACGGCGGGCAGTTGACGGCGAAATGGAACATCAAGGCCGAGCCCACCGGCGAGACCATGTCCCGGCAGCAGACACTGGCGTCCGGGTCGACGTTCGGCACTCCGCTCGACCTGACGAACCGACACGGGCAGACCATCAGCTGGTCCGTCCACGGCAGCGACGGAGCTCTGTCGGGTCCAAGTCGATCGGGGCCCACATTCGTGGTCGACCGACAGGCACCGGCCCAGGCACCGACCGTGTCGAGTGTTCTGTACCGGGAGGACAACGCCTGGCATGGCGGGGTGGATGTCCCGGGTGAGTTCACCTTCCAAGCAGACGGTGTCGAGGACGTGGACCACTACGTCTACGGCTTCTCCGATCCGCCCACGACGAAGGTGGACGCTGACAGTCTGGGTGGAGACGCGACCGTTGTGATCACGCCCCCGCGCGACGGGCCGGTCGATCTCTACGTGCAGAGCGTGGACCGTGCGGGGCTGCGCAGCCCGATGACGACCTACCACTTCTACGTCCGGGCGGGCACCGGACCGGCGTCGCACTGGCCGCTGGACGGCAATGCCGAGGATGGCGCGTTCCTCGGTGAGCGGGACGGATCGGTGCACGGTGATCCCGTGTGGGGGCCCGGAGCCGTGGGCGCCGCCGCACTGTTGGACGGCGTCGACGACGACATCAGTGCGGCCAACGCCGTCCGCACCGATGCGAGTTTCTCGGTGGCCACCTGGGTGCGTTTGGACGGTGATCCGGTGGTTCCCGGTGGTTCGACCGCGTTGTCCCAGGACGGTGAGCACCGGAGTGGCTTCCTGCTCCAGGCATGGGAGGACGGCCGGTGGCAGTTCGCGTTACCGGGAACGGACGCCTTGGACGACGAAGGCGACGGCGGTTTCGCCAACTCGGATACTCGGGTCCGTCAAGGAGAGTGGACGCACCTCGTCGGTGTTTACGACGCCATCGAGGGGCAGGTGCTGCTGTACGTGAACGGCCAGCTCTCGGGGTCGGATTCGTACGGCGACCACTGGAACGCCGGTGGTGAGTTCCGGATCGGCCGGGCGTACTGGGACGGTGGTCCACTCGGCAACTGGAAGGGCGCGATCGACGAGGTCGGTGTCTACGACCGGGCGTTGACAGCGGGCGAAGCGCAAACCTTGGCCAGTCGGGGCGACGTGCAGGTCGGACACTGGAAATTCGACCAGGCGTTCGGAACGACGGTCGTCAACGAGGTCGAAGGTGGTGGTGGTGCCATTCTGAGCGGTGGCGCCTCGCTCGTGTCGGACGGAGCCGTGAACGGTGCGGTGACGCTCGACGGGGTCGACGACTACGTCGCCACGGACGGTCCGGCTGTGCGGACCGACCACGGTTTCTCCGTCGCCGCGTGGGTGCGACTCGATCGCCTCGCGCCTGAGGGCGGGGCGTTCACAGCCGTGAGTCAGGACGATGCGGAGAACAGCGGGTTCCTGCTGCAGCATCGTGAAACGGGCTGGAGCTTCTCGATCCTCCATCCCGACCAGAGTGGCGAGCTGGCGGGGCGCGCGTACTCCGCACCCGGGACAGCGCAGGCCGGTGTCTGGACACACCTCGTCGGTGTGTTCGACGCCAAGAACAACGAGGTCTCTCTCTACGTCGACGGTGTCCTCGCGGCTACTGGTGCAGTTACTGCGACGTGGGACGCCACAGGCTCGTTCGTGATGGGCCGCGCCAGGTGGCAGGGCCAGGACGTGGACTATTGGGACGGCAGCCTCGACGAGGTCCGGGTGTACAGCCGTGTCGTTTCCGCCGCAGAGATCGAAGGCGTCATCGGCCGTGACGACGTGGTCGAATCGGACTGGCGTTTGGACGGCAACGCGCGGGACGAGTCGGGTGCAGGACACCACGGTTCACTCGGCGAGTATCCGTCGTGGATTCCCGGCAGGTCCAGCGAGCACAATCCGGGCGATCTCGCGGTCGAGCTCGACGGCAGCACCGAGTACGTCAGTGCGCCCGTCGCCGTGAGCACCTCCCACAGCTTCTCCGTGTCCACGTGGGTGAAGGTCGACGAACTACCGTCGCAGTGGTCGACCATCGTCAGCCAGAACGGCGAACAGTCGGCCAGGTTCGACCTGGCGTACGGAGGGGACGGCCGCTTCGCCATCGCGATGTACGACTCCGACACCGCCAACGCCGAAGGCGTGACGGTGTACTCGCAGCAGGCGGCACAGGCGGGGGTGTGGACGCATCTCGCCGCCGTGTACAACGCGGTCGACGGCCGAGTCCTGCTGTACGTCAACGGGACACTCAACGGCACGGGAGACGTCACCGGAGCTTGGAATGCGACGAACGATGTCAGCATCGGTCGCTCGCTACGCGGTGGGACGTGGGCGAACTTCCTCGCCGGGGCGGTCGACGACGTGAAGTTGTACAGCCGTCCCCTGCGCGAGGACGAGATTCGCCTTCACGCGGATCGCGACCTCACGCTCGTCCACGAGATGCGGCTCGACGAAAACGGCGGGACCACGACCGCCGACTCGATGGGTGGCCGTACCGGCACACTGCACAACGGTGCCCAGTTCGGGGAAGGACGGATCGGCAACGCGATCCATCTCGACGGTGTGGACGACCATGTGTCCACCGCGAGAGCCGACCTCCGTTTCGACCGTAGTTTCACTGTGACTGCGTGGGTACGGCTCGACGAGAAGAGTGGTACCACGACCGCGGTGAGCCTGGACGGGGATCACACGAGCAAGTTCCGGCTGGGACATGTCCGGGACAGTCAACACCGGCTGGGTTCGTGGATCTTCGAGATGGCGGAGTCCGACAGCGAGAGCGCGACCATCACCAAGGCGGCGTTGTCGACGCTGGAGACCGAGGTGAACACATGGGTTCATCTCGCGGGCGTCTACGACGCGGACTCCGGGAAGTTGTGGTTGTACGTCAACGGCCTACGCCTCGGCGACGGAACGCTCCAGAACGCGTGGGACGCGGACGGCGGGCTCCAGATCGGTCGGGGAAAGTCGGAGGGAATCCCCACGGAATTCTGGCCGGGTGCTGTCGACGACGTTCGCCTGTACACCGGCGGGCTGACCGCGGACCGCATCGAGACGCTGGTCCGTTCCTACCTGGACACCGAGAACCCGTCCGTACCGCAGTTCCCCGAGGGCAGCGCGGTACGGGCACCGGACTCCGAGCACCCGGATGAGGTGTTCCTCGTCGTCGGCGGCGCGCGGATCACCGTCCTCGATGAAAACGAGTACCTCGGTACCGGGCGTACCTGGGAGCAGGTCATGCGCGTTCCCCACGCGGCGTTGATGCTGCTGCCCGACACGATGCGCGACGGCACGCTTGTCACCACGCCGAACTCGAACCAGGTCTGGGTGATCGAGAACGGTCAGCGCAAGCCGAGCGACGAGTCCGAGAACGTGCAGGTCATACCCACGCGCACTCTCGAGGAATACCCGATCGCGACCGCATAACCGTTGCCGACGTCTCGCGTTCGCCGCGCTTCACACAGGAATCTGGGAGGAACCGTGCGATCACGGTGGAAGAGAATGCGCATGCCGAAAACCCGGCACGGTAGAAAACGGGCGGTAGCCCTTGCCGTGATCATGGTTGCCGGCCTCCTGGCCGTGGTGCAGTCGCCTCCCGGTGCACGTGCCGCGGGAGGGCCTTCGGTTCCGTTGCCGTCGACCCCGTCGGTACCTGTCTCCCCGCTGTCGATGCAGCAGCGGGGAGAGGACGAAGTCCGCAGAGACGCTCTCCACGGTGACCAGCCGGACGGCGGTTCCGGAGGCGATCCCGCGGGCGGCGGCACCTTTACCGAGACCTCACTGACGCCGTCAGCGACCTGGTCGGTGTCCGCCCAGACCGGCACGTTCACGTGGAGTTATCCGATGCGCGTGCCGCCCGCACCCGGTGGGTTGGCGCCGGAGGTGTCGCTGTCGTACTCGTCGGCGGCGGTCGACGGGTTGACGAGTGCCACGAACACCCAGGCCGGTTGGGCAGGTGACGGCTGGGCGATGTGGCCGGGATTCGTCGAACGCTCCTACACCAGTTGCGCCACCGACCACCCGGGAGAACCCGAGGACAATCCGGCGGATCTCTGCTGGGACAGCGACAACGCGACAGTCTCCATCAACGGTGCGGCCACCCGGTTGGTCAAGGACAGCGACACCGGCACGTGGCGGCCGGAACACGACGACGGCTCCCGGGTCCAGCGGCTGACCGGTGCGGACAGCCCCGACAACAACGGCGAGTACTGGAAGATCACCACGGTCGACGGCACCCAGTACTTCTACGGGTCCCGCTCCGGCGCCGACTCCACCTGGACGGTGCCCGTGTTCGGCGACGACTCGGGCGAACCCTGCCACGCCGCGGAGTTCAAAGACTCCTTTTGCGACCAGGCTTACCGGTGGAACCTCGACAAGGTCGTGGACACGAACGGCAACGTGATCCACTACGAGTACGAGACCGCCACCAACAAGTACGGACGCAACAAGAACGAAGAACCCACCGAGTACGTCCGGGAAGGCTGGCTGAAACGCATCGACTACGGCCTGCGCGAGGGCGAGAACATCGCCCCGACGGGGCGGGTCGACTTCACCGTGGCTGATCGGTGTGTGCCCGGCTCGACGTGTACGCGGGAGAAGGAGGAGAACTGGCCGGACGTGCCGTGGCACCTCGAGTGTGACGGCACCACGTGTGAGGACTACCAGCAGGCTCCGACGTTCTGGTCGACGAAACGGCTCGCCAAGATCACCACGCAGGTACGTGACGGCGACGGCTACCGTGCGGTGGACTCGTGGACACTGCGGCACGAGTTCCCCGATCCGGGCGACGGTGAGAAACCCACGCTCTGGTTGGCGGCGGTCCGCCACACCGGGCACGTCGGTGACGACGACATCCAACTCCCCGAGGTGACGTTCGAGGGCGTCGCCAAGCCGAACCGGGTTCACGGGATCGACGGCCACGCCGCGTTGATCCGGTACCGGATGAACGCGATCGTCTCGGAGGCCGGTGGTGTCATCTCGATCGACTATGCGGAGCCGGACTGCACCGCGGAGTCGAAGCCGGCCAAACCGGAGACGAATACCCGGCGCTGCTTCCCGGTGACCTGGTCGGCGCCCTATTCGGCGGAACGAACCGACTACTTCCACAAGTACGTCGTCGCATCGGTGAGCAGCCACGACCGTATCGCCAGTTCGGTGCCACAGGTGGTCCGCTATGAGTATCTCGCCGGCGCGGCCTGGCACTACACCACGTCCGAGCTGGTGGATGAGGAGGACAAGACCTGGAACGAGTTTCGCGGGTTCGAACGGGTTCGTATCCGCCAGGGCAGTGGCGACGACGGACCGGTGACACTGACCGAGGAACGGTACTTCCGCGGCATGGACGGTGACGAGATCCCCGGCGGGTCCCGGTCCGTGACGGTCGAGGACTCGGAAGGCGGGAAGCACACCGACCACGACTGGCTCGCGGGATCGCTGCTCGAATCGACCACTTACTCCCGAGACGGTGGCGAGCCGATCACCAAGGTGATCACCGAACCGACGTGGCAGGGGCCGACGGCCACCCGAGGCATGCTGAAGGCCTACCTCGTCGACATCGGAACCGAACGCACCTACACGAAGCTCGAGTCAGGCGAGTTCCGTGTCACGCGCAAGCACACCACCTACGACGACAAGGGCATGCCCACCGAGGTCAACGACCTCGGAGACGTCTCCGATCCGGCCGACGACCTGTGTACCCGCACCAGCTACGTGCGCAACACGCAGAAGTGGCTGTTCTCCCTGCCCTCGCAGGAGGAGACGGTGTCCGTCGCCTGCTCGGAGGAGGCCGGTTTCCCCGGTGACGCGGTGAGCGGTGTTCGCTACTCCTACGACAACCAGTCGTTCGGTGCCGCGCCGGCTCAGGGCAACGTGACCACGGTCGCCGAGCTCACCGATGACGGAGGCAAGTCCTACGTCACCGCAACCACCCGCGCCTACGACGCGCACGGCCGGGTGACCGAGGAGCGTGACGCTCTCGACCGGGCGACCACCACGAGCTACACCCCCGCCGCCGACGGCCCTCTCACGAAGACCGTGGTGACCAACGCCAAGGGGCACGAGACCACCACCACATACGAACCGGCGTGGGGCAAGCCGACGAAGGTGGTCGACGCGAACTACAACACGACCGAGGTCGCCTACGACGCGCTGGGGCGCACCGTGGAGGTGTGGAAGCCCAACCGGGTCCGTCCCGAGGGCGGCAACGCCCGTTACTCGTACAAGATCTCACGAGACGAACCTTCGGTCATCACCACGGACACGCTGGGCCCGAACGGCATATACGTCACCAGCAAACAGCTTTACGACGGCTTGCTGCGCGTGCGGCAGGTGCAGCAGCCCGCGTTCGGCGGTGGGCGCCTGCTCACCGACACCCGTTACGACTCCGCCGGCCGTGCCTACTACCAGACGAAGCCGTACTTCAACGACGCGCCCGTGGACGACACGCTGTGGTCCGCCTCGGACGCGGAGGTTCCCGGCCTGACCACCGTCGAGTACGACGGCGCGGGCAGACCGGTGGCTGAGATCTTCAAGGGCGGCGGGATCGAGAAGTGGCGCACCATCACGTCGTACGGCGGTGACCGCGTCCACGTCACCCCACCCGACGGTGGGACGCCGACGACAGCGATCAGCGACGCGCGTGGCCGCATGACCGAGCTGCGGCAGTACCACGGCGACACGCCGGAAGGTGAGTTCGACAGCACCATCTACCGCTACGACCCGGCCGGGAACCTCACCGGGATCACGGACCCGGGCGGCAACGCGTGGGAGTTCGACTACGACCTGCGTGGGCGTCAGGTCCGGATGGACGACCCCGACAAGGGGGTCACCACGAAGACCTTCGACGCCGCGGGGCAGCTGGTCGAGACGACCGACGCGCGGGGCGAGACCCTCGCCATCGACTACGACGTCCTCGGCCGTAAGACGGCGGTGCACGAAGGCTCGCTCGACGGTCCGAAGCGTGCCGAGTGGGCCTACGACACCGCGGAGTGGGGCATCGGCCGCCTCGCGTCGTCGACGCGGTACGTCGACGGCGAGGCGTACGTGCGCAAAACCTCGATCTACGACCCCCTGTATCAGCCGCTCAAGACCCAGATCGTGATCCCGGAATCCGAGGAAGGTCTCGGCGGCACGTACACCACCACGGCGGCTTACAACCCGGACGGCAGTCTGGGTGGTATCGGTTATGCCGAGGCCGGCGATCTGTCGGCGGAGCCGTACAGCCTGGTCCATGACGATCTCGGCTTCCTGAGAACGAGCCACGGCGGTCTCAGTGGGCAGGGAACCACGGAATACGTCACGGACACGCAGTACACCCGCTATGGCGAGCTTCAGCGGACGCAGTTGGGTGAGCAGGGGCAGCGGGTGTGGTTGTCGCGGTACTACCACGAGCACACGCGACGGCTGGCGCGCACGATCGTGGATGCCGAGTTGCCGAAGCCGATGCAGTCGGACACGCGTTACTCGTACGACCCGGCGGGCAATGTCACCTCGATCGCGGACGTGCCGCTGGACGGGCTCGCCGATGTGCAGTGTTTCCGGTACGACCACCTGCGCCGACTGACGGAGGCGTGGACGCCGGCAAGTGACTGTGCCGGGAACCCGACGGTGGAGGCGCTGGGTGGGCCCGCGCCGTACTGGCACTCCTTCACCTACGACGAGGTGGGCAACCGGATGTCGCAGGTGGAGCACACTTCCGACGGCGACACGGTGCACGAGTACGCCTACCCCGACGGCGGGCATGCCTTGGAGTCGGTGACCAGCCAGTTCCCGAGCGGCAGCACCACGCTGGAGCAGTTCGACTATGACGAGGCCGGTAACACGGTGCGGCGGATGTCGGTCGACGGCGAGCAGACGTTGGAG
>NZ_JACBJG010000012.1 GCF_015910535.1 Saccharomonospora sp. NB11
CCCCGTGAGGCCGTCACCCCGCCCCCGCGGTGAGTGACGGGCCCGGGTCGCCCCTCGCCGTTCGAGGGGCGACCCGGGTGAACTCACAAGGACTCAGCCCTCGCGCAACGTCGTCAACATGGCCTCGACCGCGATGCGAGGTTTGACGTTCCAGCCGATGGCGTCACGACAGGCCAACACGGCTTCCAGCCGACGCAACGCCGACACCGGCCCCCACTCTCGCGCCGCTTCCGCCGACTGTTCGGCGAAGTCGGGATGGGTCAACGCCGCTGAGGCGCCACTCGTCTGCACGAGCACGTCCCGGTAGAACCCGGCGAGGTCGACGAGCGCGAGGTCCAGGGTGTCGCGCTGCGTCCTCGTGGCCCGCGACTTCTGCCGCTTCTCCAACGCCCGCACGGCGGCGTCGGCGGCTCGCTTCGCGGCGGCGACGCCCTTGCCGGTGCCACCGGAGCCCATCGCAGTGCGCAGCGCGTCCTGTTCCGCCTCGTCGCGTGCCTTGCTCTCCGCGGTCGCGTCGGCCTCGGCCGTCGCGATCAACTCGTCGGCACACCGGAACACGTCGTCGGCCCGCCGCAACCCGAGCGGGATGCGCAGCACCGCCTCCCGCCTCGCGCGGGCGTCCTCGTCCGTGGCCAACCGCCGGGCCCGGCCGACGTGCCCGCCGCACACCGACGCCGCCCAGCGCGCCCGCTCGGGGTCGATGCCGTCCCGCTCCACGAGCACGTCCGCGATCGGCTCGGGGGCGGGCGTCCGCAGGTTGACCAATCGACACCGCGACCGGATGGTCACGCTCACGTCGTCGGGATGGTCCGACGGCGCGCACAACAGGAACACCGTCCGGTCCGGCGGTTCCTCGACGGCCTTGAGCAGCGCGTTCGACGCGCCCTCCGTGAGTCGGTCGGCGTCCTCGATGATCACCACCTGCCAGTGGCCGGTGGTGGGTCGGCGTGCCGCCGCCTGCACGAGCGCGCGCATCTCCGCCACCGAGATCGACAACCCCTCCGGCGCGACCACCTTGACGTCCGCATGGGTGCCCGCCAGCGCGGTCCGACAGCCCTGACACTCACCGCAGCCACCGTCGACGAGACACTGCAACGCCGCCGCGAAGGTACGAGCCGCCACGGAACGACCCGACCCGGGCGGGCCCGTGAACAGCCAGGCGTGGGTCATCGCACCGTGGTCGTCGGTGCGGCCCGACACCAGGGCGGTCGCGGACTCGGCCGCCGCCGCCAGGATCTCCACGGCCGACTCCTGGCCGACCAACTGCGACCACACCCGGCCCAGTCGACCGGTGGCCGCCGCACTCGTCACGGTCGCGTCACCTCTCCCTGTGTGACCGACGGCAGGGTCACCTTCCCCGCAAGAGCACCCCACACCGACGTCCGCACGCGTTCGGCGACCTCGTCGGGCGCGCCCTCGGCGTCGACCACCACGTACCGGTCCGGGGCGGAGGCTGCCATCTCCGCCAGCATCTCCTGCACCCTCCAATGGTGCTCCGCCGTGTTGGTCGACCGCGTGCTGCCCTCCCCCGGATCGGCGTCGAGCAACACCGTGAGGTCGGGCCGCAGACGCCCCGTGGCCCAGTCGGTAAGGCCCTCCAGCTCGGCGAGGTCGAGTTCCGCCAGCGTGGACAGATGGGCCAACGGCGTGTCGACGAACCGCTCCATCACCACGATCGCGCCGCTGTCCAGGGCCGGCCGCACGTCCCGCTCCACGATGTCGGCGCGCACGGCCGCGGCGGCCAGTGCCTTGGCCCGCGCCCCACCGAGCGACGCTCCCGCAACCAGGGAGGTCAGCCGCTCGTCGTCGAGTGCCGGGTCGGCGGCCAGCACCACCGGCCGGGAGCCGTCCCGCAGCCACGCGGCCAACCGCGCCGCCTGTGCCTCGGTGTCGGCCGCGGTGGTGCCCTCCACCGCGATGAGAATGCCGCTGGAGCGTCGAGGACGTCGCCGGATGGCGTTGCGCAGGTCGGCGAAGATCGGCTCGGTGCGCCGCGAATCCATCTGCCGGTAGGCGATCACGCCGACCAGCGCCGCGAGCAAGCCTCCGGCCAGCAGCACCGGCCTGGTCCCGTCGATGATGATCTCGTTGCCCCAGACCGTCATCCGGCGCGGCTTCACCAGGCCGATGAGGCCGGGAACGGCCGAGGTCGTCCCGAAGATGATGATCTTGAGCAGCGACTGGTAGATGGCGTTGATGCGGCCCCGGATGCTGTCGTCGATCTGCGAGCCGATGATCGTGATGCCGGTGAGAAACGCGCCCCCGGCACACGCCCCCACCAACGCGACCGCCGCGAGCGCCACGGCGAGGTGTGGCGCGAGGGCCACCACGACGAGCGCCAGGCCCGCCACGACGATCCCGACGCCGAACAGTCTCTCGTGAGGCAACCTGCGTGCCAGCTTCGGTGCGACCGTGAGACCGACGGCAGCACCGATGAACACGGCCACGAACAACAGGCCGAACGAGGCGTCGCCGCCACCGAGACTCGACGAGTACGGCTTGGCCGACCCGATCACCGCACCCCCTGCGGCGAAGGCACCGGCCATGCCGATCAGCAGCCCGCGAATCAGCGGCGTGCTCTTCACGAACCGCACACCGTCGCGCACCATGGCGCGGAACCCGCCCGAGCTCTCGTCCTTCTCCGGCTTGCGCTTCACCCGCTTCTCGGCGGCCTCGGGGACGGGGTGCACGTTGCGCAGCGACAACTGCGGGATACGCGCCACCAGCAACGCGCTGGCCAAGTACAGCAGCCCGTTGAGAACGACGACGATCTTCGCCGTCCCGAACTCCCCCAACAGGTCCGGCGGCAGGTGCAATGTCGTCTGGATACCGGTGAGGATTGCGTAGACACCCGCACCGGTGACGACGGCGACGCCGTACGTCATCACCATGCCGAGCTGGTTCGCCGTCTCGACCTGGTCACGCCTGCGGAGCAGGTTCGGCACCGCCGCGTCCTTCGACGGAATCCACATCATGGCCGCGGAACCGACGAGGAAGTTGGCGATGAACAACCACAACGGCGTGCCGACGATCGCGATGGAAATGAGCAACCCGAAACGCACAAGGTCGGCGATCACCATGATCTTGCGCCGGTCGAAACGGTCGGCGAGCATTCCACCGAGCGGCGCGAACAGCAGACCGGGCAGCAACTGAGTCAGTACAATTCCGGCGAACGCGAAGTTCTGGGCCGCGTAGTCGTCGGTCAGTTTCGTGACCAGCCCGGTCAGCGCCAGCAGCGAGAGCCAATCCGCAACGCTGCAGAGAAAGGTGACTCCCCACAGCCTGCGGAACGGTCTGATGGCCAGGACACGGCGCACTCTGCTCAGGGTCGACACCTCGTTGGACGCGGCCGACCGCGCCCCGGCGTCCCCTGCCCCCTGCTGCGACTCGTTGATGGACCCCACCCCATAACACTCGGCTCTGCCGTGCGCTCAGGGTAGCGCCGGGGCACGGACACCCGCTGAACAGCCGCGAACAACACGAAGCGTGAACGGAACAGTACGAATGGTGGCGCAAAACTAGTCGAAAATGCCCGTAACGCTTTCGACGAAACTCACCACGAACTGAATCGCCACGATCAGAAAGATGAGCCCCAACGTCAACGCCACGACGAGCCCGGCCGAACCGGAGGACGGCTTGCGCACCTGCGGCACCGGACGACGGGCCTGAGGTGGCGCCGGCTTGCGCCTCCGCATGATCGGAGCCAGCAGGGTCGGCGCGGAGGCCCGGAGCCGCGGCTTCCGGGGCGGGATCTCCGCGGTCGGTTCGTCGTCCTCGGCACCGGAGGCACCTTCGCCCTTGCCCTGACCCGCGCCTTGCGACCCCTCTTCGGTGGCCAGCGCCGCGGCCAGTTGCTTGGCCGCCTCCCGGTTCACCTCGACCGGTCGGGCCACGCCGCCGCTCGCACCCCCGGCGTTGGCGCCGCCACCGCCGTCAGGCGTACCGCCCAGCGAGTCGCCGAACGGCTTCGGCGGCTCGGGAGCCTGAGTACCGTCCGCGTCCACCACACGTCCTCCCCATGGTCGGCGCGTGACACGGCGGAGCCTCACCCACCGTGTCACGCCGCGTGCCGTGTGTAGAACAGCGTAGCGGCACTCGAGCGCCTCGCCACCCGCCCATCGAGCGCAAGTTGATCACGCTGCGCACACGCCGACGGGCTGCCGGGTGCCGAATCAGCTCTTCGACTTGGCGCTCGCGGCAGTCTTGCGCCGCGTGGTCGACTTCTTCTTCGCGGGTCCCTTCGCGCGCTTCTCGGCGAGCAACTCCGCCGCCCGCTCCGGTGTCAGATCCTCCACGGAGTCGGACTTGCGCAGCGACGCGTTGTACTCGCCGTCGGTGACGTACGGGCCGAAGCGGCCGTCCTTGACCACGATCGGCTTGCCCGACACGGGGTCGTCACCGAGTTCCTTGAGCGGCGGCTTCGCCGCGGCCTGCCGCCCGCGACGCTTCGGCTCGGCGTAGATCTTGAGCGCTTCCTCCAGCGTGATCTCGAAGATCTGCTCCTCGCTCGTCAGCGACCGCGAGTCGGTGCCCTTCTTCAGGTAGGGCCCGTACCGTCCGTTCTGCGCCGTGATCTCCTCGCCGCTGTCCGGGTCGGTGCCCACCACCCGCGGCAACGACAACAGTCGCAGCGCGTCGTCGAGGGTCACGTCCTGCACCGACATCGACTTGAACAGCGACGCCGTCCGCGGTTTGGGCTTCTTCGCCTTCGTCTTCTTGCCGTCGGCGCTCTCCTCCGGCTCGGGCAGGATCTCGGTGACGTAAGGCCCGAAGCGGCCCTCCTTGGCCACGATCTCGTGCCCGGTCTCCGGATCAGTGCCCAGCACCCGGCCTTCCTGCGGCGTCGCGAAGAGCTTCTCGGCGATCTCGACCGTCAACTCGTCCGGCGGGAGGTCCTCGGGCAGGTTCGCGCGCTGCGACTCGCCGTCCACCTCGCGCTCCAGGTAAGGCCCGTACCGGCCCACCCGCACGTAGACCTGCCGCCCCGCGTCGTCGAGGAACATCGGAATCGAGTTGATCTCACGGGCATCGATGTCCTCGACCCCGGAACCGACCAGCTTCTTCAGCCCGCCGAGCCGACCGATCGAGCCGTCGACGCCCATGTCGCCGCCGAAGTAGAACCGCGACAGCCACGCGGTGCGCTGCTCGTCGCCCGCCGCGATGCGGTCGAGCTCGTCCTCCATGGCCGCGGTGAAGTCGTAGTCCACCAGGCGCTCGAAGTGCCGTTCCAGCAGCCCGACCACCGAGAACGCCACCCAGGACGGCACGAGCGCGGAACCCTTCTTCCACACGTAGCCACGATCCTGGATCGTGTTGATGATCGACGCGTACGTCGACGGCCTGCCGATGCCGAGTTCCTCCAGCTTGCTCACCAGGCTCGGCTCGCTGTACCGCGGCGGCGGCGTCGTCGCGTGCGCGTCCGGGCTCAGCTCGCTCGCGGTCACCGCCTGGTCGCGGAAGAGCCTGGGCAGCCTGCTCTGCTTGTCGTCGGCCTCGCCACCGGCCTCGGCGTCCACCGACTCGACGTATGCCTTGAGGAAGCCGGGGAACGTGATCGTGCGCCCGGACGCCGAGAACACGCACTCCTCGCCGCTGGACGCCGTTCCGGTGATCTTCACCGACATCGTGGTGCCCTTGGCGTCGGCCATCTGCGAGGCGACCGTGCGCTGCCAGATCAGCTCGTACAGCCGGAACTCGTCGCTCTCCAGCTCACCGGCCACCGCGCCGGGTGTCCGGAAGACCTCACCGGCCGGCCGGATGGCCTCGTGCGCCTCCTGCGCGTTCTTGACCTTGCGCGTGTACTGCCGCGGCTTGTCCGCCACGTACTCGGCGCCGTACAGCTCGGTGGCCTGGCTACGTGCCGCCGCCAACGCCGACTCCGACAACGTGGTGGAGTCGGTACGCATGTAGGTGATGTAGCCGTTCTCGTAGAGTCGCTGCGCCACACGCATCGTGCGCTCCGAGGAGAACCGCAGCTTGCGACCCGCCTCCTGCTGCAACGTCGAGGTCATGAACGGCGCGTACGGCCTGCGCGTGTACGGCTTCTCCTCGACGCTGGTCACCGTGAACCGGCGGTCGGCCAGCGCCTCGGCGAGCCGGTTGGCGTCGGCCTCGTCCAGCACCCGCACGTCCTGCGACTGCTCCTTGAGCCGACCGTCCGGACCGAAGTCACGGCCCGTCGCCAGGCGAGCGCCGTCGACGGCGGTCAACCGGGCGGGGAACGAGCGGGGTGCCGTGTCGTCGCCCTCGCCGCCGGTGTCCATGACTGCGGAGATGTCCCAGTACGACGCCGAGGTGAACCGCATCCGCTCGCGTTCGCGTTCGACGATCACCCGGGTCGCCACCGACTGCACGCGGCCGGCCGACAACTTCGGCATGACCTTCTTCCACAGCACCGGCGACACCTCGTAGCCGTACAGCCGGTCGAGGATGCGGCGGGTCTCCTGGGCGTCGACCAGGTCGGGGTCGAGGTCACGAGTGTTGTCGGCGGCGGCGCGGATGGCTTGCTCGGTCACCTCGTGGAAGACCATGCGCCGCACGGGGACCTTCGGCTTGAGCGCTTCGAGCAGGTGCCACGCGATGGCTTCGCCCTCGCGGTCGGGGTCGGTGGCCAGGTAGAGCTCGTCGACGTCCTTCAACAGGCTCTTCAGCTCGCTGACGGTCGTCTTCTTGTCGGGCGTGATGACATAGAGCGGTTCGAAGCCGTTGTCGACGTCCACACCGAGGCGGGCCCACGGCTGTCCCTTGTACTTGGCGGGCACGTCGGCCGCGCCCCTCGGCAGGTCGCGGATGTGACCACGGGAGGATTCGACGACGTAGTCGCCCCCGAGATACGGAGCGATCTTGCGGGCCTTCGTCGGAGACTCGACGATCACCAGTCGTCGGCGACCGTCCCCGTTCGCGCCCGTTCTCTTCGTCCGTGTCGATCCAGCCACGCTGTCCGCTCTTTCGCTCAAATGTCACTCGTTCGACCAGCCAGTGTGCACGCTGTGCACGGCCGCTGTCCGCTCAGGTGCTGCAACACACCAGCACCGTCATCCGTTCCACGTCGCAGCCAGATGGTCGACGACGTCTCTCTTTTCCACACCTAGCACGTCAGACGCCGCACTCGTCGCCCGGGGCACTGCGTAGTCGCGCGGACACTGTCCGTGCAATCGACGCCCGACCCCGCCCTGATGCGCACCGAGCGGGTTCCCCGGCCGCAGGTGGGGAAACGACTCGGCTCAGCTTCCCGGCGAATCGATCCGTGGTGCCGCGTCGGTGCTCGTGAGCGTGCGACACGCCGGGGCGTCACTGCTCGCCTCGCGCAGTTCCGGAACCGCGTCGAAGCCGTCCAACAGGTCGAGGGCACCGATGTCGTCGAGCGGCTCACGCACGGCGCTCACCGCCTTCCGGCTGGCCTCGACTCCCTCGGCGTGATGCAGCTCGTCGAGCACGGCACGCGCCCGGTCCCGGATACCGCCGTAGGTGTTCAGCGCCTGCTCCCGCACGCGATCGGCACCGACGACCGGCGCCGCGTCCAGGTTCTCCAGGCGGTCGACAGTGCGATCGAGGCCTCCCACGACGACCTCCAGCAGCTCGCCCGACGTCTCCGACGCACGTCGCGGACTACTCGCGTCGATGGCCGGCATCTCCGACACCGAGAGCACGAGTTCCGACACCGCACCGCAGTAGTCGTTGGCCCAGCTCACCGTGAGATCGCGGGGTGAGACGTCGGCCGACGTCGGCGTCGGTCCCGCGCTCGACGGGGGCGCGGACTGCTGCGTGGGCGCGGCCCCGCACCCCGCGGCGAGACACACGAGCGCCGCGCACAGCCCGACCCTCCTTGTGAACCGGTGCATGCACACCTCCGAAGCGAACGGGCCGACCGGTGCACTCTAGGGCGTCGATGATCCACCCCGACATGCCCGGGCCGGGCCGGGACGTCGCCGCTGTTCAGGCTGTCCCGACCCGGCCCGGACGAGCACCGGGAAGTCGACCCGGCCGGCCCGACCGGTCGCTGTCAGGCCTTCGCCGTGTCGTTCTCCGCTGCGGGCGTGTCGTTCATCGCCGACGCACGCCGCTTCGACACCACGATGGCCGCCGCGATGATCACCACCGATGCCGCGGCGATGGCCAACCGGAACGGCGTCGAGGCGTTCTCCCCGACCGACAGGGTCACGACCGCGGGCGCGATGAGCAGCGACACGAGATTCATGACCTTGAGCAACGGGTTGATCGCCGGACCGGCCGTGTCCTTGAACGGGTCGCCGACCGTGTCACCGATGACGGTGGCCGCGTGCGCCTCGGAGTTCTTGCCACCGTGGTGGCCGTCCTCCACGAGCTTCTTGGCGTTGTCCCAGGCACCACCCGAGTTGGCCAGGAACACCGCCATCAGCATGCCCGTGGCGATCGCCCCACCGAGATACCCGGCGAGCGCACCGGTACCGAGACCGAAGCCCACGGCGATCGGCGCGAACACCGCCAACAACCCGGGCGTCGCCAACTCCCGCAGCGAGTCGCGGGTGACGATGTCCACCACCTTGCCGTACTCGGGTCGCGTGGTGCCTTCCATGATCCCCGGGATCGTGCGGAACTGGCGACGCACCTCGTACACCACCGCACCGGCGGCCCGCGACACCGCGTTGATCGCCAGCCCGGAGAAGAGGAACACCACGGCCGCCCCGACGACCACCCCGACCAGCGTGTTCGGCGAGATGATGCTGTCGACGAACGAGTCGCCGATGTCGCTGAGCGTGGCACCAGCGTCGACGAGCGCCTCGCGGATCGCGGCCGAGTACGACCCGAACAGCGCCGTGGCCGCCAGCACCGCCGTCGAGATCGCGATGCCCTTGGTGATCGCCTTGGTGGTGTTGCCCACCGCGTCCAGCTCGGTGAGGATCTGCGCGCCCTCGCCCTCGGTCAGATCGCCCGACATCTCCGCGATGCCCTGGGCGTTGTCGGACACGGGACCGAACGTGTCCATCGCGACGATGACACCGACCGTGGTCAGCAGACCGGTTCCCGCCAGGGCCACCGCGAACAACGCCACCGACCCGCCGAGCAGGTAGGCGATGAACACGGCACCACCGACGACGAGCGCGGTGAACACGGCCGACTCGAACCCGACACCGATACCGGAGAGGATCACGGTGGCCGGTCCGGTCTCCGACGTCTTGCCGACGTCCTTCACCGGCTTGTGCTCGGTGCCGGTGTAGTAGCCCGTGAGCCACAGGATGATGCCCGCGAGGACGATCCCGATGATCACCGACACGGTCGCGATCACGGCCGGATTGCCCTCGGCGCCGTCGAACGAGCTCGGCAGGAACACGAACGACGCGACGGCCGACAGCACCGCCGAGATGACGGCGGAGATGTAGAAGGAGCGGTTGATGGTCGTCAGACCGCTCTCCCCCGCCCTGGCGCGCGTGATGTAGATGCCGATGACGGCCGTGATCACACCGATGGCGGGGATGATCAGCGGGAACACCAGACCGTGCCCCGTCGTGGCGAACGCGGCACTGCCGAGGATCAACGCCGCGACCAACGTCACCGCGTACGACTCGAACAGGTCGGCAGCCATGCCCGCACAGTCGCCGACGTTGTCGCCCACGTTGTCGGCGATCGTCGCCGCGTTGCGCGGGTCGTCCTCGGGGATGTTCTGCTCGACCTTGCCGACCAAGTCGGCACCCACGTCGGCGGCCTTGGTGAAGATGCCACCACCGACCCGCATGAACATCGCGATCAACGCCGCACCGAAGCCGAAGCCCTCCAGCACCTTCGGTGCCTGTCCGGTGTAGACGAGGACGACCACGGCGGCGCCGAACAGTCCGAGGCCGACCGTGAACATGCCGACGACACCACCGGTGCGGAAGGCGATCCGCATCGCCTTCTCCCGGCCACCGGTCTCCCTGGCCGCCGCCGCCACCCGGACGTTCGCCCTCGTCGCCAACCACATCCCGAGGTAGCCGATGAAGAACGAGAACACCGCGCCGACGAGGAAGAACACCGACCGTCCGATCCGCTCACCGACGGTGTCGGCAGGCAGGACCAGTAGCAGGAGGAACACGACGATGCCGAAGACGGCGAGTGTGTTCCGTTGTCGGTTGAGGTAGGCAGCCGCACCTTCCTGCACGGCCTTGGCGATCTCCTGCATCTTCTCGGTGCCTTGGCCCGCAGCCAGCACTTCCTTGAGCAGGAGATAACCGATGACCAGTGCTGCAAGGGCGACCGCGGCGACCACGGCGACGATGCCGTAGTCACCTCCGGAGAGTTCCAGGGAACTCTCCGCGAGGAATTGCCGGGACATTCGTTGTCCTCCTGAGACGTCGCCTGTTGCCCGCGCCGGTTCCCCGCGGCCGGATGCCGACCCAGTGTGCCGACGCTGACAGTGGGATCTTCGCCACTATTTGTCGTGGTTCGGCGGAGTCTATTGGTAATGGAGCCCTCGCGGGCAACAGTGACCCAGGTCGCATTCGGGTACACTCGGTGTGAATCTGATCACTCAAATGATGTGTCCGCGGGGGGAGAAGGCGTCCGCAAAGGAGGCCCGATCGGCCTTCGGGGGCGCCGACCGGATGCGGGTGTCCCACGCGGCACAGTCACGTCGGACGTGTGTGCGAAGCTGCGAAGGTGGCGTACCGGGTGACCGATCGACGAAGCGTCGCCGACGCGGTGAGCAGCACATCCACCGCACGACGACCCCTCCGCCACCCGGCTTCGACGAGATCGACACTCTCCGGTGATGCGTCGTGACCGAAACGACGGACACCCGGGCACGTCGACTGCTGGACCGCGCAACGGCCGGGCTGCCGCAGGAGGGCCACCCGGTCACGCACGTCACAGACCTCCCCGCGCGTGAGGCCCGGATTGCGGACTGGCCGGACTGGGTGCCCGACACGGTGCTCGACGCCGTCACCGCGACGGGAGTCGACCGGCCGTGGCAGCACCAGGTCGACGCGGCGACGGCGGCCTGGTCGGGGCGCAACGTGGTCATCGCGACCGGGACCTCGTCGGGAAAGTCGCTGGCATACCAGCTCCCTGTGCTGTCGAGGCTGGTCGCGAACCCTCGGGCGACCGCCCTTTACCTCTCCCCGACGAAGGCGCTCGCCGCCGACCAACTCCGGTCGGTGTCCGACATGGGCGTTCCGAGCGTGCGGCCCGCGCGGTACGACGGCGACACGCCGCAGAGCGAACGAACCTGGGTCAGGGACCACGCACGGTGGGTCTTCACCAACCCCGACATGCTGCATCGGGGCGTCCTGCCTGCCCACCCGCGCTGGGCACGGTTCTTCCGCGGGCTGACCTACGTGGTGGTGGACGAATGTCACGGCTACCGGGGTGTGTTCGGCTCGCACGTGGCACTGCTGCTGCGGCGCCTGCGACGGATCGCCCGGCAGTACGGGGCCGACCCCGTGTTCGTACTCGCCTCGGCCACCACGGCGGAACCCGCCGAGTTCGCGAGCCGCCTCGTCGGGGCGGAGTGCACGGCCGTCGCCGACGACGCCTCCCCCAGCGGGGCGCGCACCGTCGCGTTGTGGGAACCGCCGCTGCTCGGGGACCTCGCGGGAGAGAACGACGCCCCGGTGCGGCGCTCCGCGGGTGCGGAGGCAGCCCGGATACTCGCCGAGCTGGTTATCGAGGGTGCCCGAACTCTGGCGTTCGTCCGGTCGCGCCGAGGTGCGGAGCTGACCGCACTCGGCGCCAAACGCATCCTGGCCGAGGTGGCGCCGGAGCTGGCCGACAAGGTCGCGGCCTACCGCGCGGGTTATCTGCCGGAGGAACGTCGCGCGCTGGAGTCCGCGCTGCTCGACGGTGAGCTGCTGGGCGTGGCGACCACGAACGCCCTGGAGCTCGGCGTCGACATCTCCGGGCTCGACGCGGTGGTCATCGCCGGTTACCCGGGCACGTTGGCGTCGTTCTGGCAGCAGTCGGGTCGGGCCGGGCGCGCGGGTGACGACGCGCTGGTGGTGTTCGTGGCCCGTGACGACCCACTGGACACCTATCTCGCCCATCATCCGAGGGCCCTGCTCGAACGACCGGTCGAGGCCGCGGTGCTCGATCCGACGAACCCGTACGTCCTCGCCCCTCAGCTCGCCTGCGCGGCGGCGGAGTCGGCGTTGACGACGAAGGATCTGACCGACTTCGGCGGATCGGCAGCGCGCGCGGTACTGGACGACCTCGTCGCCGACGCGGTCCTCCGTCGCCGCCCCAGCGGCTGGTACTGGACGTCACGGGAACGACCGCACTCCGATGTGGACATTCGTGGCTCCGGCGTGGAGCAGGTGGCGGTCGTGGAGGCCGACACCTCCCGGCTACTCGGCACCGTCGACGGGGCCTCCGCCTGCGGCACAGTCCATCCCGGGGCGGTGTACCTGCATCGCGGAGAGTCCTATGTGGTCGACGATCTCGACCTGGAACAGGGAATCGCCTTCGTCCACGCGGAGGACCCGGAGTGGAGCACGTCGGCGCGTGACGTGGTGGACATCGAGATCCTGGACACCGTGGAGAGCCGCAGCTACGGCGGGGTGACGGTGAATCTGGGACACGTCGCGGTGACGTCGCAGGTCGTGGGGTATCTGCGGCGGCTGCCGTCCGGTGAGGTGCTGGACCATGTCCCGCTCGACCTCCCGGAGCAGGTCCTTCACACCCGGGCGGTGTGGTACACGATCGCCGAGCCACTGTTGTGCGGTGAGGGGCCGGGGACGCACACCGGCGTGGAACCGGCACGTGTCCCCGGCGCCCTGCATGCCGCCGAGCACGCGGCGATCGGCCTTCTACCGTTGTTCGCGACGTGTGACCGTTGGGACATCGGCGGCGTGTCGACCGCCGTGCACGCCAACACCGGGGAGGCGACGGTGTTCGTGCACGACGGTCATCCCGGCGGCGCTGGGTTCGCCGACCGGGGCTACGCCGCATTCGTTCCCTGGCTCACCGCAACGAGGGAGGCCGTGATCTCCTGCGAGTGCCCGGCGGGGTGCCCGTCCTGCGTTCAGTCGCCCAAGTGCGGGAACGGCAACGAACCGCTGGACAAGGCGGGGGCGGTGGCCGTGTTGGATCTCGTGCTGGCAGCGATCGAGGGTGCTGCGACCACACACGACCACGTCGACGATCAGGCGGCCGAGCGTTCGACGGACGTCACCTGAGGAACGTTCGCACCCGAGGTCGAGAGGTCGTCGAGTGCCCGCACGAGGACGTCGTGCACGACAGCCGCTTGCGGCAACTGCCAGCCCCAGACGTCGGGCTTCACACGCCAGTGCACGACACCGTGGTGGAACGGGGTGGGCGGCAACGGGATCCAGCTTCCCTCACCGTGCCACTCGACGTTCGGAGCGTCGGCGAGCTCGCGCGGGCCGTCGTCGGCCGACGCGACGAGGAAGAGCCACCGTCCGTTCGGCATCGCCACGATCGGAGCGGGCTGCCCCGTGCCACGCAGCAGCATCGCGGCGCGCCGACCGAGACGGTCGTCCACCTCGATGGCGTCGACGAGGGTGCCGGTGGCGACGAGGACGCTGTAGGGCCGTCCCGTCCACCACGCGGCCACCTGCTGGGGATGGGCGCCGATCCGGTTCTGCCAGTCGCTGTGGGCAGGAACCGGTCGGGTCCAGGTCTCGGAGTTGTCGGCCACGGTGTCGGCGTCCGGGTAGGTGCCCGGCACCACCGGCCAGCCACGCCAGGCGAGGCCGATGGCCTCCGCCCTCAGTTCGATGCGGAAGGCGGCGCGCCAGCTATCCGGCCATTCGGTGTCCACCATGTCGTACTCGAGCCTCCTCGGGAGTGACCGTCATTGGTCGTGGTGTCGCATTTCACTCAACGGCAAGTTGCAGAGAGCGGGAAGCACTCACTCGACCACCGGTGCCACTCGGACGACGAGCGAGCACCGTGTCTCCAGGCGGGGTGAAGGCGCATGCCGGGACGAACGGCAGATCGCTGTGCCTGGCACGTCCTCTCCCGTCCGCCGAGCAGCCCCGGAACCGGTTCACGACGGCTCAACTTTCGGGCCGCCACTCGCGAGTTGCAGGTTGTCGAACCGTTCGTCGCTCGCAATCGACCGCTGCTCGCCGCCGCGCGGACAGGCCCACCGGTCGCCAACTCCGACAGCCCGCGCGGACAAGCCCAGCGGCCGCCGCCGCGGACGGCCCACGCACATTCCGTCGACTCACCGACCCCCCGAATCCCACGCGGGCGGCGCTCGGCGGCCTTGCTCGACGCCTCAGGTGTAGCTCACCGCTCACCCTTGTGTCCGCTCGCTGTCGACGATCGTCGGTGCCTCCTCCACGGGACCGGCTCGGGCGTGAGCGGTCACGGCGCCTCCCATCCCGAGAGGAGCACGCACGTCGACGTAGATCGTGACCTCCGCGTCCCAGCCACGTAGGCGGCAGTCGGCCACTCGGGCCTTCATCGTTTCGGCGAGGTCCTCGGCACGGGCGCAGGCGGCTGTCTGCCCTTCCGTCGATCGGCCGGCTGCGGCGAGTGCCGCCAGGTCCGCGACACCCGCAGCGTGTTGCCGGGCCACCAGAACACCCGACAGCACCCACACCAGTCCGGCGAGCGCCAGTAGCGCCGCGCTCGCACAGGCGGCCCACACCGTGGCCGCTCCGGCGTCGACGTCGAGCCTTCGGACGTCCGGTTGCTCCCGCGTTTCACGGTGGTGCATGGACGGCCTCCCCCGCTCCCGGCTCCTGTGCTCCCGGTTCGATCATCGCCTGCGCTTCGCCCTGGACGACGAGTCCCGGAACGAGCCCGCCGGCTGCCGAAGCTCGAACTCGAACGATGACGTACTCCGCGGTCCTGTCCACCGTCATCGCCACCCCGTCCGGCGCCGTCGCCTCGACCACCTGCCGAGCGACGGCCTCCGGGGTGCCCCGCGCCAACACGCGCGCGGCCTGTGCTGCGGCGTCCATGCACCGGAGGTGGTCGACCACGGTGGCCACTCCGGCAAGCACCAGACCGAACACGGCGACGAGAGCACAGACCGCGATCGCCGCCTCCACCGTGACGGCGCCGCGGTCGCGGTACCGGACGCCGCCGTGTGGCCTGTCGTGCATCAGAGGTCCACGGAGATCGCCTGCTCGACGATCGAGGACAACCCGTCCTGGACCGCGTCGCCGGTGAGCACCGCGTACAGCACCGCGGCCAGGGCGGCAGCGGCAAGTGTGCCGATGGCGTACTCGGCGGTGGACATGCCGTCGTCCGCCGTGGTTCGTGCGAGAAGTCGGGTGAGCATCACGTGTCCTTCCATGGGTGCTTGCGGGTCACGGCAGTACGTGCAGACGGCTGGCGAGGCCGACGACGACCGGGATCACCCCCAGACAGAAGAAAGCGGGGAGAAAGCACAGGCCCAGCGGTCCCGCGACCAGGACACTCGTGCGTTGGGCACGCGCCTCGACGCGGTCGTCCTCGGCCGTTCTGATCCGCTCGGCAAGCGCAGCCGCTTGAGCGGCGAACGCGCTCCCCGACGACGCGGTTCGGCACGCAGCGCGGGCGAGCTCGGCCGTCGCCGGATGCGCCCGGGCCCGCTGCCAGGCGACGTCCGGACTGGCCCCCAGCGACAGCGCATGCGCCGTGGCACGCAACACCTCCGCTGTACGACCGGTCGTCACCTCGGCGACGGCCGACACCGCGGTCGGCACCGGAGTGCCAGCCGTCAGGCACGCACTCAGTAGGTCGAGAGCCAGCGCCGGGTCATCGGGAACCGCTCGCGCTCGGCCGAGCAGCTCTCGTGGTCGACGCAGGAACCGCCCGACCGGCGACGCCTTGCGTGCCACCCCGGTACGGGCGGCCGCGCGCAGCCTGCGTGCCGCCGTCGGCGGGCTCACGAGCAGAGCGAACGCAACCGACGCGACCACCGCCACCATCACGGCACGACCTGCCTGGTCAGACGGGACGTCCATGCCACTCCGCCGAGGATCAGGGCGGTTCCGGTCAGGAACACCACCGACCCGACGGCCGTACTCGTCAACACACGCATCGGCGCAGCACCCATTGCTTCGCCGAGAGCGACTCCGGCCACGGGAAGGACAGCCAGGATCGCGGCACCCGCGCGAGCCCCCGCCAACTTCGCGTCGAGTCGACGGGCGGCATGGGCCTTGGCGTCCGCGTCGCGGTGCAATGCCTCGACGACGTCGGCGACCGGAACGCCGTGGTGGGCGGTCAACGACCACGCTGTGGCCGCTCGTGCCAACAGGAGGTCTGCGTACGAGGTCGCCTCACCGTTCTCCCGCGCACCCACAGCCTCGACCGCTCCACCGGACATGCGCGTCGAGACCGCCAGCGCGTGCAGCCGCTGCGCCACACCGGCGGGCGACTCCGCTGCGACGGACTCCAACGCGCGGACGGGGTGGCTCCCCGCCCTCAGCTCACCGGCGACCCCCTGCAACGCGGAGGCGAGTCCATCGAGTTCGTCCACAGTAGAGCGTGCGCGACGTCGTTCCCGCCGAAACGTCGCCACCGCTGCGAGAAGCACAACGAACGACACCACGACGAGGACGCCAAAGAGGCTCCCCAGCACACACATCGACACCGTCACCATCGCCAGCAGCCGGCGATCTCGCCAACGCGACGTCGTCCGCCCCACCGATCGAGGCGTCGGCGGTGACGCCACAGCAGCAAGCCGCCTCACTCCGGGCGGGGACGGCCACACAACCATCGCGGCGGCCACACTCACCAACGCCTGGATCACCACGACGACGTCCCGACCCGCGCACGCCGTGAGTCTCGTGCTGCCACCAAGGCGGTGGTCAGGTCCGAGTCGCGCCTCAGCCGTTCGCCGGGCTTCCAGACGGTCTCCACCCGCACCACCGCACCGTCCCGACGCAGCATTCCGATCTCGGCGAGCACCCTGCGGCCCGACGGACCTCGCTTCATGTGCAGAACGAGTTGCACCGCCGCAGCCAACTGACTGTGCAACGCCTCCCGCGAGAGTCCTCCGAGCGCAGCCAACGCTTCGAGCCGCGCCGGGACCTCGGCAGGAGCGTTGGCATGGAGGGTGCCGGCGCCGCCGTCGTGGCCCGTGTTCAACGCGGTGAGCAGCTCGACCACCTCACGGCCTCGGACCTCACCCACCACGAGGCGGTCGGGGCGCATGCGGAGGGCCTGCCGAACCAGCTCCCGCAGCGTCACCTCACCCGCGCCCTCGACGTTGGGCGGTCTCGCCACCAGGCGCACGAACTGCGGGTGCTCCGGCTGGAGCTCCCCGACGTCCTCCACGCACACGATGCGCTCGGAAGGATCGACGGCTCCGAGCAGCGCGGCCAGGAGCGTGCTCTTGCCGGAACCGGTGGCTCCGGTGACGAGGAAGGCCAGGCGGGCGGACACGACGGCTTCCAGCAAGGCGAGGCCGGCTTCGTCGACCGTGCCCAGTCGACGGAGCGATCGAAGGTCGTGGGTGGCGGGACGTAGCACCCGCAACGACAGACACGTCCCCTCCGCCGCCACCGGTGGCAGGACGGCGTGCAGTCGAATCCGCCCGGCAGGCCCGCTGCCGGGCAGCCATCCGTCCACAAAGGGTTGTGCGTCGTCGAGCCTGCGACCGGCGGCCAGAGCCAACCGCTGCGCGAGAGCTCGCACGGCGTCCTCGCTCGGGAATCGGACGTCGGTCCTCCGCAGCCCCTCCGCCCCGTCGACCCACACCTCGTCGGGCGCGGTGACCAGGATGTCGGTGACCTCCGGCGACGCCAGAAGTCGCTCCAGCGGACCGACTCCGACGAGCTCGTCGTCGAGCAGCTTGAGCGCCGCGAGGACGTCGAGGTGGCCCGCGACGCCTCCGGCCTCTGCACGAACGGCGTCCGCCACGGCTCTGGGATCCGTCACCCCCTCCGTCGCGGCGAGCCGAGCCTTGACCCTGTCGACCAGTTCGGTACTCATCTCTCCCCCTCCTCGGCACCGTGCTCAGTCACGCTGGCCACACCGCCCACGATCTCGGCACCACGCCACCCCCGACAACGACCACTCACCACCCCTGTGGACAACCCGTTCCCTGTGGACAACTCCGGTGACACGGTTGCGGCCGCAGCACGACACGCGGTTCGCTTTCGGCTGGGTCCCGGGTGACACGGCTGGACATCGCAAGCACCGCACGCGGTGTCAGCGCGCGCCATCGAGGCATCGACGTGTCGAGAGCTGCGAAGAGGCGAACCGGCGTTGACAGGCGACGGCTCAACCCACTCCGGACTAGGCGCCGTAACGACGGAGCAAGGTCGTGAAGGAGGTCGATGACCAAACCGCCACGTAGCGAGGCGATCGAGGCGTATCGAGGCAATCGTGGTGGCCTGGCGAGGGCGCCCCTCCGTCACCGCAACGATGAGGAATTGGCCGTGTCGACATCGAGACGACCGAAGTTCTCAGCACACTCGGCGAGCGAGGTTTAAGTGCGGGACGCGCTTCAGCACCGCGTTCACCGTTCGCGCTGTCGCAAGCGGACACAGCCCGACATCGAACAGAGGTCCGCACGACCGCCTCCCTCTCCGCGGCCGGGTCCTCCGCGGGCTCGGACAAGCGCTACGCGCCGGGAACGACGATCAGCGTGGATGGCTTCGACGTTCCCTTCACGCGAGGGCGGCGAGGACGGTCCGGGCAGCTCTCGCCAACCGACGGGTCGGACGGAACGAACCCCGGTCGAGAACCCGTCCGACCGCATTCTCCTGACCAACCCACGCCAGCACTGGCACGCCGACGGCATCGGCGATGTCGGCTTCGGAGAGGTACCCCGACGGACGACCTCGGACGACGGCTTCGAGTCGGGTCGTGTGGTCGCTCAGGCGGCGACGCACACACGCGGCCGCGACACAACCACGCACGTCGGCGGGCACGACGAGTACCACGAGGTCGGCTCGGTGCAGCACCTCGACGGACGCGCGGTCCGGGTAGCGGGGCAGGTCGCACACCACCGTGCGCCCGGCCCGTCGGCCGGCGTCGACCACCGCGGCCGCCGCGACGTCGCTGGGGCCTGCTCCCACTCGGTCGCACGAAAGCACTGACAGCCGTCCTCGGCCTCGTCGCCGGGTAGGGAGCGCGGCGTCGAGCTCGGTCATGGACACGCGTCCCGCCGACATCGTGAGGTCGGGCCAACGCAGTCCCTCGTCGCTCTCCGTGCCGAGCACGAGATCGACACCGCCGCCGAGTGCGTCGCAGTCGACGAGCAACGCCGCCTCCCCCGACCTCGCCGCCGTGATCGCCACGCTCGCCGCCAAGACCGAGGCACCGGCTCCGCCGCGTCCACCCACGACCGCCACCACCCTGCCTGCCCTCGCACTGGGTCGTTCGACGACGTCGGCGAGCGCCGTGACCACGGCTTCCTCGTCGGCGGGCAACAGCGCCACGGAGTCCACGCCCAACGACACGGCAGCGCGCCACTCCTCCTGGGTCGGAGCCTGCGCGCGTACGAGCACCACGTCGGACCGCCGTGGGAGCCCGCCCGCGCCGGCGACGGTGTCGAGCAGGACGAGCGGGGCCTCTGCCCACGCCGACCGCGCCGTCGACAGGTCGTCGGCGTACCGCAGTTCGCAGCCCACGGCCGCGGCCAGTCGTCTGAGGTGATCGCGCACGACGTGGTCGGCGACGACCACGAGTGGACGGTTGTCTGTCACGTCGGCCCCCGGTGTCGTTGAGTCGTGATCACCAGCGTCACGTTCGCCGCGAGCCTCGACAACCCACACCGGCTGCCCTGTGGACAACTCGACGGAATGTGGACCGAGCTGTGGACAACTCGGGGTTCGAAGGGAGGCGGCCCCCGCCAGGGGGAGGAGCGGGGGCCGCCGAAGTCCGGTCCCGGGGGGTCGGACCGAACCAGCCCGGACGTGCCGGGCGCCCACACTGTAACCCGCTGCGCCCGACCGGCCGGGCAACCGAACGGCAAGCGCCCCACAGCGCGCCCGAGGAGCGGCCGAGTGCTCCCCGACGGGTCGCCGCGCCGACCCATATCGTGGTGGTGTGCCCGCACCCCACCAGACCGCCACGTCGGCGGCGTTCTTCGACCTCGACAAGACGATCATCGCTTCGTCCAGCGCGCTTGCCTTCAGCAAGCCGTTCCTGCGACAGGGCCTGATCAACCGCCGCGCCGCGTTGAAGAGCGCCTACGCCCAGTTGATGTTCGCGCTCTCCGGCGCGGACGCCGACCGCACCGAACGCCTCCGCGCCGAGATCTCGCGCATGTGCACCGGGTGGGACGTCAACCAGGTCCAGGCCATCGTGCGGGAGACCCTGCACGACGTGGTCGCGCCGCTCGTGTACGCCGAGGCCGCCGAACTCATCGAACACCACAAGGCGGAGGGCCGGGACGTCATCGTCCTGTCGGCCACCGGTGAAGAGGTCGTGCAGCCGATCGCCGAGATGCTGGGCATCACGCATTGCATGGGCAGTCGGATGGAGATCGTGGACGGGCGGTACTCGGGCAAGCTCGACTTCTACTGCTACGGCGAGTACAAAGCCGTCGCGGCGCGACGTATCGCCGCCGAACGCGGCTACGACCTCGCCTCGTGCCACGCCTACACCGATTCGAGCACCGACATCCCGCTGTTGGAGGTCGTCGGCCACCCCCACGCCGTGAACCCGGACAAAGCACTGCGCCGACTCGCGCAGGAGCGCGGCTGGCCGATCCACACCTTCGTCAACCCGGTGTCTCCGCGGACCCGCTTCCCCGCGCCGACGGCCGCCGTGGCGGTGGGGCTCGGGATCGGCGCGGTGGCCGCGGGGGCGACGCTCTTCGGTCTTTCCCGGCGGAGGCACCGGGACTCGGGCTCCCGCTGACCGCGAGTTTCGGCGCGAACGGTACTTCTCGCGCACGCCCTTGAAGTGACCGCCGTCACTGACTACAAAGGGAAGTGCGGAGGTTCTTCCGGCCAGGGAGCAGGCGGAGGAGAAGCCTGGTCCACCCCGGTCGAACGTCCGTGCATGGACGTCGGGTACCCACGCGGAGCTCGCCGCGAGAGGCCTGTCGTCGAGGGACTGCGTAACGGGACGCCGGACGCCGAGTCCCCGGAAATGACGACGTGTATGCACGCTTGGTCACCCGACCGCTCCATGGAGACACATGGGCGCCCGCTGGTTCCGGTAACCGGCGGGCGCCACTCGTGCGACTCCTCCCCCCTGCCCCCCGGCCCTCGCCACACGCGGTCATTGACCTGCCACGTTTTGGTGAGTAGCTTTCCGCTTGCTTACTCGTACGGGTGGACTTCTCACATCCGCACGTCGCATCCCCGGGAGGCCTCGTGACCCATCGCAGCGCCCGGCCTTGGAAGGCCCGCGCCTCTGCTGCACTCGTAGGCTTGCTCGCCGTGACCACTGGTGTGGCTTCGGCGCAGGCGCTCGAACCGTCCACGACGGACGCGGACACCTCCGGCCGCAAGGGGCCTCGGACCTGGTCCGAACGCACCCTGCAGTCGATGACGCTCGAACAGAAGGTCGGACAACTCTTCGTCGCGGACGTCTGGGGACTCTCCGCCGACGAGGCGCATCCCGGCAACCAGGAGAAGTACGGCGTCGACACGGCCGCCGAGGTGGTGCGAAAGTACCAGGTCGGCGGTGTCATCTACTTCAACAACGCCGGTACGGACAACATCGAGTCGCCCCGGCAGGTGGCCGAACTGTCGAACGGTCTCCAGCGGGCGGCGCTGGAGTCGAAGCCCCGCATCCCGCTCATCGTGTCGATCGACCAGGAAGGCGGTCGGGTCACCCGCATCGCGGGGGACGCCACCGAGTACCCGAGCGCGATGGCGTTCGGCGCCTCGGGTGACGTGGAGGGCGCGCGGAAGGCCGCCGAGATCAGCGCCACCGAGCTGCGAGCGATGGGCATCAACCAGGACTTCGCGCCGGTCGCCGACGTCAACTCGAACCCGCTCAACCCGGTCATCGGATCGCGTTCCTTCTCGTCCGACGCCGAGCTGGCCGGAGACTTCGTCGCCGCTCAGGTGGACGGCTACGAGAACTCGGGTCCTGCGTTCGCTCGCGTGTCGGCCGCGGCCAAGCACTTCCCCGGCCACGGTGACGCGAAGGACGACAGCCACGTCGGACTCCCGGTCATCGACCGGAGCGAGGCCGACTGGCGTACCCACGACCTCCCGCCGTTCCGCAAGGCCGTGGAAGCGGGTATCGACGTGATCATGACGGCGCACATCTCGGTGCCGAGCCTCGACCCGTCGGGCGACCCGGCCACCCTCTCACAGCCGATCATGACCGGTCTGCTGCGGGACGAACTCGGCTACGACGGCGTGGTGGTCACCGACTCGCTCGGCATGGCCGGTGTCCGCGAGATGTACCCCGACGACGAGATCCCGGTGCGCGCGCTGGAGGCGGGCGTCGACCAGATGCTCATGCCGCCGGACCTCGACGCGGCGATCAACGGCGTGCTGGAGGCCGTCCGCAGCGGCAGGCTCACCGAGGAGCGCATCGACGAGAGCGTCCGGCGCATCCTCGACCTCAAGCACGCTCGCGGCATCGTGACGCACCCGCTGGTGCCGGTGCCGCAGGTCGACCGCGTGGTCGGCAGCGACGAGCACCGCGCGGCCGTGCAGGAGATCACCGACCGCTCGACCACGGTGCTACGCAACGACGCCGACCTGCTCCCGCTGTCCGCTGACGCACAGAAGATCCTCGTGACCGGCTGGAACCGCCCGGACTACCCCGGCTACGCCGCCGAACCGGTCGCCGACCTCGCCGACGCACTGCGCGACCGCACCGACGCCGACGTCACCGCGCTCTCCACGGGCACGTCCCCCGAGCCCGGCGCCATCGACGAAGCCGTGTCCGCGGCGGGCGAGGCCGACGTGGTGGTCGTGCTCACCAGCGGCCTGCGGACCAGCGCCGCCCAGCGTGAGCTGGTGGAGCGCCTGACCGGCACCGACACCCCGGTGATCGCGGTCGCCGTCCAGGAGCCGTACGACCCCGGTTTCGCCGACGTTCCCACGTGGCTCGCGACCTACGACTGGCGTGCCGTCACCATGACGTCGTTGGCCAAGGTGCTCGTCGGGGAACGCTCCCCCGAAGGCACGCTGCCGGTCGCCGTCCCCCACGGCGACGACCCCGCCCAGATCCAGTACCCGTTCGGCCACGGGCTGACGTGGTGAACCCGCCCCGACGTCAGGAAAACAGACCATGACCGTGAACAGACGCAGGTTCCTGTCCGCGAGCGCACTCGCGGGCACGTTGGTCGCCACCGCCGCCACCACGGCCGCCGCGGCTCCCGTCCCGACTCCCCCGCGGGGCGGCCCGGCTCCCCGTGTCACGACGGGGGCTGACCGGCTCGCGGCGGACGGCTGGCGGCAGCTCGCGGGCCGTCGGGTGGGCGTGCTCTCCAACCCCACCGGCGTGCTGAACGACCAGGTGCACGTCGTCGACTCGCTCGTGCAGGCCGGGCTCGAGCCCGTGGCCGTGTTCGGCCCCGAGCACGGCTTCCGGGGCAGCGCGCAGGCCGGCGGCTCGGAGGGCGACTACCCGGACCCCCGTACCGGCGTGCCGGTGTACGACACGTACGGCGTCGACATCGACAAGCTCACGGACCTGTTCCGCAAGGCCGACATCGAGATGATGGTGTTCGACATCGCCGACGCCGGCGCGCGCTTCTACACCTACATCTGGTCGATGTACCAGGCGATGGTGGCCGCCGCCCGGCTCGGCATCAAGTTCCTGGTGCTCGACCGCCCCAACCCCGTCGGCGGCGAAGCCTACGGGCCGATGCTCGACCCGGCGTACAGCTCGTTCGTCGGACTGCGTCCGATCGTGCAACAGCACGGCATGACGGTGGGTGAGCTGGCCCGGTACTTCGCGGCGGAGCTGCTGCCCGGCGACGGGGTCGAACTGGCCGAACTCGAGGTCGTCGGCATGCGAGGCTGGCGACGAAGGCACGTGTTCGCGGACACCGGGCTGCTGTGGACCCCGCCGTCGCCGAACATGCCGACCCCGGACACGGCGGCGGTCTACCCGGGCACCTGCCTGTTCGAGGGCACGGTGTTCTCGGAGGGGCGTGGCACCACCCGTCCGTTCGAAATCGTCGGGGCACCGGAGGTCGACTGGCGCTGGCAGGAGGAGCTCGCCTCCCACGGCCTGCCGGGCGTGGCGTTCCGCGAGTGCTACTACGTGCCCACGTTCGGCAAGTTCGAGGGCGAGACCTGCGGCGGCGTGCAGGTCACCGTCACCGACCCGTACCGGTTCGACCCGATCCGCACCGGGGTCGACCTCATCGTGACCGCCAAGCGGCTGTACCCCGATCTCTTCGCCTGGCGTGAGGACAACTTCATCGACAAGCTGACCGGTTCCGACCGGTTCCGCACGATGGTGGACGCGGGCGCGACCACCGACGACGTGGTGGGTTCCTGGCAGGACGAACTCGCGGAGTTCCGGCGGAAACGACAGCCCTACCTGCTCTACCGGTAGTACGTTCCACGTCCACGACGGTGCTTTCGTGACAAGGTGAGGGGAGCGACGCGATGCGTGCGAAGGCGAGTGTCTCCAGGATCGCGGGCGTGTTCGCGGTCCTGCTGCTGACAGGAGCGACGGCGATGGCTGCGGTGACGGCGACCTCCGGACGCTTCGACCAGCCACAGCCCGGCTTCGCTCCCGCCTCCACCGTCCTGCGCCCCGCCGCGCCCGAGAGTGTGGGGCTCGACGCCGCACCGATCCGGGAGGCCGAGAGCGTGCTGGCTCGGATGACCGAGTCGGACTACGTCGACGGCCACCCGCTCTTCTCGGGCGCCGTGGGGTTGCTCGCCCACGAGGGCGCCGTCGTGGACACCTACGCCGTCGGCAGTGCCGTCCGCTACGCCGACGGCGACGGCACCGAGCTGCCCGCCGAGGAGCAGGTGCCGATGCGCGACGACACGATCTTCGACATCGCGTCGGTCACCAAGCTGTTCACCTCGCTCGCGGTGATGCAGCTCGTGGAGCGCGGCGAGGTCGACCTCGACGTGCCGGTGGCGGACTACCTGCCCGAGTTCGGGGTCAACGGCAAGCAGGAGATCACGGTCGAGCAGTTGCTCACCCACACCTCGGGCCTGGAGCCCGGCCTGTTCCTGTGGCGCGACTGGCCCGACAAGCCGTCGCGCATCAAGGCCGTCATGGACGTCGCGCCGCAGAACGAACCGGGCACGACGTACACGTACTCCGACCTCAACCTGATCACCCTCGGAGTGCTGGTCGAACGCATCACCGGTGAGCCGCTCGACGAGGTGATCGCGAAGCGGATCACCGAACCGCTCGGCATGCGCGACACCGAGTTCAACCCGCCCGAGGCCAAGCTCGACCGGATCGCGGCGACGGAGTTCCAGTCGACGCCCGACCGCGGCATGATCCGGGGCCGGGTGCACGACGAGAACGCGTGGTCACTCGGTGGCGTCGCCGGGCACGCCGGGTTGTTCTCCACGGCCCGCGACCTCAGCGTGCTCGCCCAGGCACTGCTGAACGGCGGTAGCTACCAGGGCGAGCGCATCCTGCGCCCGAGCACGGTGCTGCAGCTGTTCACGAACTACAACACCGAGTTCCCCGACGACTCCCACGGACTCGGCTTCGAGCTCGACCAGATGTGGTACATGGGCGGCCTGACCTCGCCGTCCACGGCGGGCCACACCGGCTACACCGGCACGTCCCTGGTGATCGACCGGCAGTCGCGCTCGATCGCCGTGTTGCTGACCAACCGCGTGCACCCGTCGCGGTCGTGGGGCTCGATCAACGAGGCCCGACAGGTGTGGGCCACGAGCCTCGCCCGCGCGATGGCCGTCAAGCCGCGTCACGGCTCGACGGCGTGGTCGAGCTCGATCGGCAACGCCGAGACCGCCACGCTCACCACTCCCGAGCTCGTCACGAACGGCCGTCGGGCCACCGCGTCGTTCGCAACCTTCGTCAGCAGCGAGCCGACGGACCCGTTGGTGCTGGAGGCGTCCACCGACGGCGGTCGAACGTGGTCGGCGCTGCCGCTGCACGTCCGCGGCAAGGGCGCTCCGCGGGAGACGGTCACCGAGCTCGCGGGCACCGATCACCGCGCGTGGTGGCGGGTCACCGCGAACCTGCCCGAGGCCGACACCGTCACGCTTCGTTGGCGATTCACAACGGACGAGAGCTACACCGCCCGCGGTGTGCTGGTCGACGGCATCTCGGTCACCTCGTCACAGGGCACGCTGTTGGACGGTGAACGACACCCCGAACGGCTCGACGGGCGGGGATTCACCCTGACCAGGCGTTGATAGTTGCCAACTCGTTAACCGCTCTGGGCTAACACACTCCCCCTGAGCAGCGACTTTCCGAGCAACCAGTCACCGCAGCACGGCGGCTCGTCGTCGAGGTTGCGATCTCTCGGGAAGGTATGAGTAACCTTGTCATATATGCCTGGTGTTAGTAACTTTCCCACGGATGGTGGGTCGGGTCCCCGCCCGGCGTCCGACCACGACACGAGTCCCCTCGTGCGTATCCGTTCACTCCTGCCGGGCCTGGCGCGTGCCGAACAGCGAGTCGCCAAGGTCGTGTTGGACGACCCGTCGTCGGTCGCGCGCCGCAGCATCACCGAGGTCGCCCTCGCCGCCAAGACCAGCGAAACCACCGTCACGCGCTTCTGCAAGGCGATCGGCGTCGGCGGCTACCCGCAACTGCGCATCGCCCTCGCCGCCGACACCGCCCGCACCGAGGCACGGGCGACGCGGGACCTCGGCGGCGACATCACCGCCGACGACGACCTCGCCGCAGTCGTGAGCAAGGTCGGGTTCGCCGACGCCCGAGCCGTCGAGGAGACCACCGATCAGCTCGACGTCGCCGAACTCACGCGCGTCGTCGAACTCCTCGCCGCGGCCGGGCGCGTGGACGTCTACGGCGTCGGGGCCAGCGCTTTCGTGGCCGCAGACCTCCAGCAGAAGATGCACCGCATCGGCCGCGTGAGCTTCGCGTGGTCGGACACGCACATCATGCTCACCTCCGCCGCCGTGTTGCGCGAAGGCGACGTCGCGGTGGCCATCTCGCACTCCGGTGCCACCACCGACACCGTCGAGGCGCTGCGCGTGGCCAAGGAGCACGGCGCCACCACGGTCGCCATCACCAACTTCCCGCGCTCGCCCATCACGTCGGTCGCCGACCACGTCCTCACCACCGCCGCGCGCGAGACCACCTTCCGCTCCGGCGCCACCGCAAGCCGCATCGCACAGTTGACAGTGATCGACTGCCTGTTCATCGGCGTGGCCCAGCAACACCTCGACGACGCGATGGCAGCCCTCGACGCCACCCGCGACGCCGTCAACGGACACCGACTCGGCATCCGTCCGGACGGGAGGCGGCGGGCCGATCGGGGGTAGTGGACCGGGCGAGCGCTCGCGGGCGCTCGCCGTCGCAAGAGAAGAGTGAGGCTGGAGATGACCCATCCACCGCAGGTCGTTCAGGTCGAGTCGCCCACGGAGCGACGCAACCCGAACACGACCGACATCGACCGGATGTCGACCGCCGACATCCTGGCCGCCATCAACGCCGAGGACCACGGTGTCCCCGGCGCGGTACGAGAGGTGCTGCCGGAGCTCGGCGACGCGGTGGACGCGGCCACGAAGTCACTCCGCGCGGGCCACCGCGTGCACTACGTGGGCGCCGGGACGTCGGGCAGGCTCGCCGTGTTGGACGCGGCCGAGCTCGTGCCGACCTACAACGTGCCCGACGACTGGTTCGTCGCCCACCACGCCGGTGGGCAGAAGGCGTTGCAGACCGCCGTCGAGAACGCCGAGGACAACGCCGAGGCCGGGGCCGCCGAGATTCGCGAGAGCGTCGAGGACGGCGACTTCGTCCTCGGACTGACGGCGTCGGGGCGCACGCCGTACGTGATCGGCGCTCTTCAGGAGGCCCACCGGTTGGGTGCCACCACGGCCCTCGTGTCGTGCAACCCCGAGGCTCCCGAGTTCGACGGCATCGACGTGCTGATCACCGTGAACACGGGCCCGGAGGCCATCGCGGGCTCCACCCGCATGAAGGCGGGGACGGCGCAGAAGCTCGTGCTGACCGCGTTCTCCACCGCCACGATGGTCAAGCTGGGGCGCACGTACTCCAACCTCATGGTGAGCGTGCGGGCCACCAACGCCAAGCTGCGTGGCCGGACGATCCGCATCCTGCAGGAGGCGACGGGTCTGAGCGACCAGGAGTGCGGCGAGGCGCTCAACCGCGCCGACGGTGACCTCAAGGTGGCTCTCGTGCAGTTGCTCGCAGACGTCGACACCGAGCGTGCGGCCGAGGCTCTCGACAGCGCCGACGGTCACGTGCGGGCCGCGCTCGACGCCGTGCGGTCACACGCCTCGTAGGCACCGGGTCGCCGAGGAACGACGTCGACACCGCTGCGCAGCCCCCACAGCGTGGTGAGGGCCGCGACGGCGACGTACTGCGGACACGCGTGCAGGACTCGCGGACACGAGTGCACAAGCCGCGGACACGCGCGCAGGGCTCGCGGACACGCGGGCAGTGGACATCAGGGGGTAGCGGCGTCGGCGATGCTCTTCGCCTCGCGCGCTCCCGCCTCGAAAGCCTCACAGCAGAACAGCAGCCACTGGCGCACGCCGTCGGGCTCGCCCGACGCGAAGGCCTGCGCCGCCTCCTCGTACCGCCGCTGCCGACGGAAACACGCCACCTCGGGCACGGTCAGCGCCTTCGGGTCCAGCCCCGTCGCGACCATCGCCAACCGGGCAGCGGCCCTCGCCAGCACACCGTCCGCCGATCCGAAGGGCCGCAGCGTGAGCAGCTCGCCGTGCACCACCGCCGTCAGCACCGGGCCGGGCACCGACGTCGCGCCGGTGACGAGCTGGGCGAGCAACTCCAGCCGCGACGCCACACCGTCGGCACCACGCGGCCGACCGAGCGTCTCCGAGTCCTCGACGAGATCCGTCGCGGCGAGGACGTGCATCCGCGCCAGCACCTGCAACGGAGCCCGCCGCCACGTCGGCAACAACGACTCGGTCGCGCCCGCCACCCGCAGCGATCCGGCGAGCACCGGGTCGGTGACGCTCCCGTCGTCGGGAAGGTCGGGGTCGGCGCCGTCGAGTGCCGCGGACGCCCGCGCGGCCCGCACCGACGCCTCCGCGGCGGTCGCCGAGCCGCCACGCAGGTTGGCGGGAAGCCGGTGCACCGCGAAGACGGCGTCCTGTGCGCTCTTCGCGGCGTCGGCGACACCGCCCAGGTCCAGCAGCGGTGCGAGGGGATCACTCATGTCGCATGAGCATACGGAGCGCTCGTGCACCGTTCGTCAGCCGCTCGTCCCCCGGCGCCGGTCGGCCGTCGCGGACTGGCTGCCGCCGTGTGACTTGGGGTACTAACGTCGCTACCGGCGCCGCGGCCGTAGAGCCGTCATTTCGCATTTCAGGAGGCACCATGACAGAGCAGTCACCGGCACTCGACAACCTGCTGACCGAGAGCCGTACCTTTCCTCCGAGCGAGGAGTTCGCGGCGAAGGCCAACGCGACGGAGCAGTTCTACGCCGACGCCGACGCCGACCGCGAGGCGTTCTGGGCGAAGCAGGCCGACCGCCTGCACTGGGACACCCGCTGGTCGACGGTGTTGGACTGGAGCGACGCACCCTTCGCGAAGTGGTTCGTCGGCGGCAAGCTGAACGTCGCCTACAACTGCGTCGACCGGCACGTCGAGGCGGGCCACGGCGACCAGGTGGCCATTCACTGGGTCGGTGAGCCGGGCGACACGCGCGACCTCACCTACGCCGACCTGCAGCGCGAGGTCTCCAAGGCCGCCAACGCGCTCGTCTCGTTGGGCGTCGGCTCGGGCGACCGGGTCGCCATCCAGCTCCCCATGATCCCCGAGGCGATCGTGTCCATGCTGGCGTGCGCGCGCATCGGCGCGCTGCACAGCGTGGTGTTCGGCGGGTTCTCCCCCGCCGCGCTGCGATCCCGGGTCGACGACGCCGACGCCAAGGTGGTGATCACCTCCGACGGGCAGTACCGGCGTGGCAAGGCCGTGCCGATGAAGGCGAACGTCGACGAGGCACTGGACGGCGCGGAGACGGTGCAGAAGGTCGTGGTGGTGCGCCGCACGGGCGACGACCTGGAGGGCACCGTGCCGTGGACCGAGGGTCGGGACGTCTGGTGGCACGACCTCGTCGACGCGCAGTCCGCCGAGCACACCCCCGAGGCGTTCGACTCCGAGCACCCGCTGTTCATCCTCTACACCTCGGGCACGACCGGGAAGCCGAAGGGCATCCTGCACACGTCGGGCGGCTACCTCACGCAGGCCGCCTACACCCACCACGTCGTCTTCGACCACAAGCCGGGCGAGGACGTGTACTGGTGCACCGCCGACATCGGCTGGGTCACCGGCCACTCCTACATCGTGTACGGCCCGCTGGCCAACCGCGCCACTCAGGTCGTGTACGAGGGCACGCCGAACACGCCGCACGAGGGCAGGCACTGGGAGATCGTCCAGAACTACAAGGTGACGATCTACTACACCGCGCCCACGCTGATCCGGACGTTCATGAAGTGGGGTGCCGACATCCCCGCCAAGTACGACCTGTCGTCGCTGCGGGTCCTCGGCTCGGTCGGCGAACCGATCAACCCCGAGGCGTGGATGTGGTACCGCAAGCACATCGGCGACGAGCGCTGCCCCATCGTCGACACGTGGTGGCAGACCGAGACCGGCGCGATCATGATCTCGCCGTTGCCGGGAGTCACCCACACCAAGCCGGGCTCGGCGCAGCGCGCGCTGCCGGGCATCTCGGCGAAGGTCGTCGACAACAACGGTGTGGAGGTTCCCCACGGTGGTGGCGGGTACCTCGTGCTCGACAAGCCGTGGCCGAGCATGCTGCGCGGCATCTGGGGTGACGACCAGCGCTATCGCGACACCTACTGGTCGCGTTTCGAGGAGCAGGGCTTCTACTTCGCCGGTGACGGCGCGAAGTACGACGCCGACGGCGACATCTGGCTGCTGGGACGCGTCGACGACGTGATGAACGTGTCGGGTCACCGCATCTCGACCACGGAGGTCGAGTCGGCGCTGGTCTCCCACCCGACGGTGGCGGAGGCGGCGGTCGTGGGTGCCACCGACCCGACCACGGGACAGGGCATCGTCGCGTTCGTCATCCTGCGGGGCGGAGTCGCGGAGAACGAGGCCGGTGGCGCCGCCATCCAGGCCCTGCGCGACCACGTCGCCAAGGAGATCGGCCCGATCGCCAAGCCGAGGCAGATCATGGTCGTCCCCGAACTGCCCAAGACGCGCTCGGGCAAGATCATGCGGCGCCTGCTGCGCGACGTCGCCGAGAACCGCGAGATCGGTGACGTCACCACGCTCGCCGACAGCTCGGTGATGGACCTCATCTCGAAGGGGCTGAGCTCCGGCTCCGGCGACGACTGAGCCGACTCGCCGACAGCACAAGGGCGGCCTCCACCCTGCTCGTGGTGGAGGCCGCCCTTTTCTCTGGTGGTGCTCAGCCGGTCACGTCGAGGTGGCCGGGCTGGGGCACCGGCACCGGAGCCTTGCCCTCGTCGTCGGGCTTCGTCCCGTCGTCACCGGGCGTGTTGGGCTCCTCCGGAGCGTCGGGCTCCTCCGGCGTCGTCTCGGGCCGCTCACCGCAGGTGGCGGTGGAGAGGTCCACGGTCTGCGTGCCGTCGAGGAGGTCCACCGACAGCGCGCTCACGGTCAGCGTGCCGTCGCCGTTCTCGGTCTGCTTGTTGAGCGTGATGCGCGCGAGGCCCTGCAGCGGCGCGGGGATCAGCTCGGTGTTCGGCTGGAGCTGGTTGATCTCGACGTTCGTGCCGCCGATCTTCAGCCCGGCCACGGAGGTGGCACCGCTCAGGTCGTCGCACTCGGCCGTCACGAGACCGACCTCGATGGTCGGCACGCCGGGCAGACCCAGCTTCACGTCCGTCGTGCTGGCCTTGGCGTAGCCGTCCTCGACCGCCGAGTTGAACACACCGGCGTGGAGGATGCGGTCCGCGCCCTGCGGCAGGTCGGTGTGGACCAGGTGGTCCTTGCCCTCACCCACGACGTGCGGCACCTTCGTGATGTTGACCAGGCCGTTCGCCGACAGGGCGTAGGCCGAGTCCTCGCCCTGCGCGACGGCGGCGGGAGCGAAGGCGATGCCACCCGCGACCACCGCGGACAGGACACCGGCACCGAGAGCGGCTGTTCTCTTGTTCGACAAGGCAATGCCTTTCTTCAGTCGATGCGACTTGCGTGATTACTGGGGTGAAGCCCGCTCGCCGGTCAGACGATGTTGACGATCGTGCCGAGCGGGAGCTTGGTGAGCGCGTCCAAGGCCTCCTGCGTGACCCGGATGCACCCGTCACTGTTGGCCTTGCCGACGAAGCTGTCGTCCGGCCAGGTGTGAATGCCGACCGTGCCGGGGCCACCGCCGTAGGTCTCGTGCGAGTCCGAGTGGTAGCTGAGCGGCAGGACGATCGGGCTGTAGTCGTTCACCGTCTCCTCGATGGAGGCGATGATGTAGGCACGCCCGGTCGGGGTCGGTGAGTCCGAGCTCCCGATTCCGACCGTCCATTCCCCGATCTGTTGTCCCTTCTCGAGGATCTCCAGGGTGAACGCGTCGAGGTCGACGTTGACCACGAAGTCGTTCTGGGCCGACTCGACCGCGTCACCGGACGTGTCGATCCACCCACTGGCCCCGTTGGGCCTGGTGGGCAGGAGGATCTGCGCCCAGTCCCCCTCCCGCTTGATCACGGGAACCCAGGTCGGCGAGGAGATCTGTTGCACGGGAAGCCGCGCGATCGCCTTGCCGTCCACGGCGTCGTGCACCACGAGTTCGCGGGTCGGGTGAAGAACCTCCCCGTCGGTCGCGGCCTGAGGGTCGGGATCGGCGGGCGCGTTCGGGAGCTTGCCGTGAGTGGTGGCCTCCGGGAGGTTGGCCACCGACTGCTCCTGCTGCTGTCCGCCTGCGGCTTCCGCCGTGTCCTCGGCGTCCGATCCACATGCGGCGGGCAACAGCGCCAGCGTCGCGGCAGCGACGACGGCCACCATCCTGCGCGAGGACCGTCTACGGCCGGCCGGACCTGCCGACCGACCTCGGGAAGTAGCGTTGCTTTCCATTTATCGCAGCCCCTGGAGGAATAGATCAACTGGGCGAGTGGTCGTAATTCAAGCAAAGACCGAAACCGCCCCGAAACCCAGGCCGCACGGGCTCCCGAAACAGCAGTTCCGCGATCACGAAAGGGCCGAAATCCTGCCGAAACGGCATTCGACTGTCCACAGTGGCATAACCACGGCAGGCCCCCCGAGACCCCACTGAGGCACCACGTTCGGTAATTGATCTTCGTCGATCGCTACGGAGAGTCGAACTATCGGCGAGTAAAGGGCCTTCCGGCCCCCTGGCAGCCACTCGACAAATGGACACACCTCGGCGCCATGTTTCGTTGCGCAATCATTTTTCTGCGCGTTTCATCCTTTCGTGTGCACAGCTGTAACGCGCCACTCCCCTCAACGGGACGCCACTGCTTTTCCGAAAGGTCTCAACTCGGTCACGGACGCAACCTGAGTGCATATTCGCTACTGCTTTTCACTCGCGCTCGACGGGCAACCCCACCGGGGGACGAGTCGAACGAACGTTCTATCCTGGTCGCCCGCAAGTTCCTCTCGTAGGACAACCTCATCTTTCGAGGAGACGACACTGACGATGACCGTTGACGCTGCTTCCGCGACCCAGGCGCCAGAGGACTCCGCCGTGAGCTCCGAGGGTGAGCAGGGAACCGTCTCGGCAGAGCGAGAGCAGCAGGAACAGCCCGCCCCGGCCCCGGCGGAGCCCGCCAAGCGCAAGCCCAAGAGCACGGCCCGCAAGACGAGGACCGTCGTCCTCACGCTCACCGTCACCGGCACCGCCGACGGGGAGTGGCAGGCCGAGCTGAAGCACGGCAGCACGTGGGTCGCCAGGGGGCTGGGCATCCCCGCCTCGGCTGTGTCCCGTGCGGCGAAGGAGCTCCACGAGGAGCTGTCCGCGCCGATCGACGAAGTGATCAACCAGGCGCGGGAACAGCAGCAGGCCAAGGTCGCCCAGCTCGAGGCCGAGCTGCAGCAGGCCAGGCAGGCGCTCGCCGAGCTGGAGAGCTGATCATCGAAACGGGGGCGTGGCCACCGTGCGGGACGAGCACGGCGGCCACGCCCCCGTCGCGTTGCCCGACCTGCGCTCCTGCGTTGTGATGAGGCGGTGTCCGAGACCTCGAAGCACGCACACGCGCACGAGCCGCACTCGCGTGACGTGGGCGGCAAACTAAACTGGCTCCGCGCCGGAGTGCTCGGCGCGAACGACGGCATCGTCTCCACCGCGGGCCTCGTCGTCGGAGTCGCCGGTGCCACCACCGATCACCGGGCGATCCTGTTCGCCGGGCTGGCGGGTGTGGTGGCCGGGGCGCTCTCGATGGCCGGAGGCGAGTACGTCTCGGTGTCGACCCAGCGAGACACCGAGCGAGCCCTGTTGTCGCTCGAACAGCAGGAACTGCGCACGATGCCCGAGGAAGAGGAACAGGAGCTGGCGCTGCTCTACGAGCAGAAGGGCCTGTCACCCCGACTCGCCGCCGACGTCGCCCGGGAACTGACCGAGGCGGACGCACTGCGCGCCCACGCCGACGCCGAGCTCGGTATCGACCCCGATCGCCTCACCAGCCCGTGGCAGGCCGCGGGGGCGTCCTTCGTCGCCTTCACCGCGGGTGCGCTGCTGCCGTTGCTCGCCATCCTGTTGTTCCCGCCGCCGGCCCGCGTCCCAGCCACGGCCGCCTCCGTCGTCGTCGCGTTGGCCATCACCGGTTGGCTGAGCGCACGGCTCGGCCAGGCCTCGCCGGTGCGTGCCGCCGCCCGCAACGTCGGGGTCGGAGCACTGACGATGCTCGTGACCTACGCGGTGGGCTTCGTGACGAGTACCGCCCTCGGGTAACCGTGGCGGCGCGCCTCGTCGCGCCCCGGGATTGATCACGTGGCACGATGAGGCGCGTGAGCAGCCCCAAGAACCTTTCGGGCGACGGCGCGGGTAGCGGCCCGGCGGTGCCCTACCTCCCGCTGTCGTCCGACGACGCAACAGCACAGCAGGACGCCTCCCTCGGCACTCTGGTGAAGGACGCGGCCACGCACGTGTCCACGCTGGTCAGAGCCGAGGTCGAGCTGATCAAGTCCGAGACCGCCCGCGAGGCGAAGAAGGCCTTCAAGGGCAGCCTGTTCTTCATCGTCGCCGGTGTCGTCGCGCTGTACAGCTCCTTCTTCTTCTTTTTCTTCCTCGGCGAGCTCATCGCGGAGTGGCTGCCGCGCTGGGCGGCGTTCGGCATCGTCTTCCTACTGATGCTGCTGACGGCCGGTCTCGCGGCCTTCGCCGGTTGGCGCAAGTGGAAGCGGGTGCGCGCACCGCAGCGCTCGATCGAGAGCCTCAAGGACACGGCGGACGTGCTGCGGCATCGGCGGGGGTCCACCGCAGAGGACACCGCGGGCTCCGTGGCGACGCGCTGACCTGCCGGGTCCTCGAACCGTGTCCGCTCCCGATCCCTCGACCGTGCGCCACCCCGGACCGTGGACGCATCGCGACGTCTCCGCCAACGGCATCCGGCTGCACGTCGCGGAGCTGGGTTCCGGACCGGCCGTGCTCCTGTTGCACGGGTTCGGTGAGTTCTGGTGGGCATGGCACCACCAGCTACGGGCGCTCGCGGACGCGGGCTACCGGGTCGTCGCGGTGGACCTGCGTGGCTACGGCGACTCCGACAAACCGCCACGCGGCTACGACGGGTGGACACTGGCCGGTGACGTCGCCGGTCTGGTCCGCGCGCTCGGGGAACGCCGCGCCCACCTCGTGGGGCATGCCTGGGGCGGCCTGCTCGCGTGGTCGGTCGCAGCGTTGCATCCGCGTGTGGTCGCGTCGGTCGGGGTGATCGGCGGGGCTCATCCGCTCGCCCTGCGGGCGGCCATCCGACGCACGTGGTGGCGACGGCACGGCCAGGCGAGGGCCATGAGCCACCTCCTGCGGTTCCAGGTGCCGATGGCGCCCGAACGCAGACTGATGGCCGACGGCTCCGCCGAGGTCGAACGGCTGCTGCGGACGTGGTCGGGCGGCTCCTGGCCCGCGAACCCGGAGTTCCCCGAGGTGGCCCGGAAGTTCCGGCACGCCATGCAAGTGCCCGGTGTCGCCCACAGCGCCCTGGAGTACTACCGGTGGGCCTTCCGCTCCCAGTTCCGGGGCGACGGCCGTCGGTTCGCCGACGCCGTGTCCGACCGCGTCACCATGCCGGTGCTGCAACTCCACGGCGACAGCGACCCGTGCGTCCTGCCCGACACCGCTCACGACTCCGCTCCGTGGCGCGGCCCGCACTCCCATCTGGAGTGGTTGCGCGGGGTCGGCCACTTCCCGCACCTGGAAGCTCCCGACCGGACCACCAAGCTCCTCACCGAGTTCCTGCAGAGCACCTGATCACGGCACCTGATCAGCCGGAACACTGGCCGGTCGACACCTCGAAGTCGAACGCGCGCGCACGTTCGATCTCGTCGCGCACCTCGTCGAGGGTGAGCACGAACCCGGTGTCCGGGTCCTCCACCGCGGCCCCGAACACGACGCCGACGACTCGGCCGTCGGGATCGATCAGCGGCCCGCCGGAGTTGCCGCTGCGTACCTCGCCGCGCACCGTGTAGACGTCCCGCTGGACGGTCGTGGAGTCGTAGATGTCCGGTCCGCGCAGGGTGATCCGCTCGCGGATACGTGTCGGTGTCGCGGTGTAGGGACCGTCCAAGGGATAGCCGAGCGCGATGGTGTCGTCCCCTGCCGTGGCGGGTTCGGTCGCCAGGGGAAGCGGCGCGGCCGACAGCCCGGGCACGGCGAGCACGGCGAGGTCGGTGCGGGGGTCGTAATGCACCACCTCGGCGTCCAACGTTCCCTGGTTCGTCTCCACGGAGACGCGGTTCGTGCCCGCGACGACGTGGGCGTTGGTCATCACCCGTTCGTCGTCGACGACGAATCCGGTGCCTTCGAGCGACCGCGAACAGCTCTGTGCGGTACCTCTCACTTTCAACACACTCGGTCGCAGCCCCTGGACGACGGCGCTGTTCTGCAGTTCCGGGTCGGGGGGTTCGATCTCCCGCACCGGCGCTTCCTGGAAGGGCGCCAGGATGGCGGGGAATCCCGACTCGTCGAGCAGTTGCCGCAGCTCGCCGGGCAGCCCCTGGGCGGCCTCGGGCATCACGTGGTTGACCCCACCGAGCACCGAGGACTCGTTGATCGCCTTGGTCAGGCCGGGCAACGCGGCGACGCTCGTCAACGGCAACGCGATGAGCCACGCCACCACGAAGACCACGGCGCCCTGCACCACCGCGCCGAGTGCGTTGTCGACGCCGGACAGCTTCGGCGAGGAGATCCGACGTTTGAGCTTGTGCCCGAAGTAGACGCCGATGGTCTCTCCGAGCGCGACGAGGAAGACCACCGTGCCGACGGCGAAGGCAACCCGGGCCGCGGGGTGATCGAACGCCTCGATGACGAGCGGGGCGAGCCGGATGCCGAGCACCGCACCCACGATGACGCCGGCGAAGGCGGGGAGGGCGACGACGAAACCCTGGCGTGCTCCCGACACCGCCGCGAGCAGTGCCACCAGGATCACGAGTACGTCGACCCAGTTCACCGTCTCTCCTCTGTCCGGTCCGGCCGGGCCGCCGCGCGTCCCTCGTGTTCGGCCAACGCTACGTCAAGATCGCGCACGTCGTCGCGATCCCACTCCGTGGCCCAACCGCCCAGCTCCAGCAACACCGACAGCAGCCCGCCCGTGAAACCCCAGACGAACAGGCCACGCACCGAGAATGCCGGACCGCGCCATCCCGCGCCCGCCTTCGTGACCTGGAACCGGTTGGCGGGATCGACGAGCTCGGAAACCGGCACGCGCGCCACGGCCGCCGTCTCGGCGGGGTCGACGGGACGGACTGGCGAGGGCCGATGCCAGTGGGCGAGCACCGGGGTGACCGCGAAGCGGGACACGGGTACGTACAGCTCGGGGAAGACGGCGAGGGGCGACACACCCGCAGGCACGACCCCGGTCTCCTCCTCCGCCTCCCGAAGCGCGGTGGCGACCGGGTCCTCGCCGTCGTCGGCGCCGCCGCCGGGGAACGCGACCTGGCCTGCGTGCGAACCGAGCGTGTCGGCCCGCCGCAGGAGCAGCACGTCCGGCCCGGACTCGGGAGTCTCGCCGAACAACATCAGAACGGACGCCCGGCGCGCGTCGTCGTACGGCGGGGCCGTCACGCGCGTGAACACCGTCGAGTCGGCCGACTCGCTCGCCTTGACCAACGGCCGAAGGAACTCCGGCACCTGCCCGGCCGGGACCAGCGGTCCGGTCATCGCGCACCCTCCCCCATGTCGACGGCGTCGACGATCTCGTCGACCGAGGTGAACAGCCGCGGAGTCGTCACCAGACGGGCTTTCCCGTCCGCGACCACGTAGGAGGCGGGCAGCCCGGTGGGCACGCGGAGTGCCTCACGCACCGGCCCCCGTGCCCCCTCGCCGTCGTGGAGGGTGGGCAGTCGCACGCCGAGTTCGGTCAGCAACCCGAGCCCGTCCTCGGGTGAACTCTGCACTTGCACGGTCACGACGCGGGCGGCGTCGGGGCGACGCGCGTACTCGGCGAGAAGCGGCAATTCCTCCCGGCACGGCTCGCACCACGTCGCCCACACGTTGACCAGCGTGGGCCCCTCGCCCAACGCGTCGGCGAGCGTGACGCCGGAGCCGTCACCGAGACACAGCGTCTCCACGTCCGCCAACGCCGAGTCCTCCGCTTCCCGCTCGCCGTCACCGGGAACGCACGCCTCCAACGCGGCGCGCTCCCGGGCGGGGCCGAGCTCGGCGGTTCCCGAGTCCGGGGGCACGCTCTGCGACCGCGGCAACAGCGCGACGATCAACGCGAGAGCGAGAGCTCCCACCGCCAGCGCCCACTTCGTCGCAGTGGTCAAGAGCCCGTCACCAGCCCGAGGATGTGGTCGCGCTCGACTCCCTTCACGAGTTTCGCCGCGACGTCGAACTCGGTGGGCCCCAGACCGTAGGACGGACAGTCCTTCGCCAGCGGACACGCGCCGCACGCGGGCTTGCGGGCATGACAGACCCGGCGCCCGTGGAAGATCACCCGGTGCGACAGCACGGTCCAGTCCTTGCGCGGGAAGAGCGAACCGACCTCGTGCTCGACCTTCACCGGGTCCTCACTGTCGGTCCAGGCCCAGCGCCGCACCAGACGCCCGAAGTGGGTGTCGACCGTGATCCCCGGCACGTCGAACGCCTCGCCAAGCACCACGTTGGCCGTCTTGCGACCCACTCCCGGGAGCTTCACCAGCTCCTCCAGCGTGCCCGGGACCTCGCCGTCGTGGCGGTCGACCAGGGCGGCGCCCAACCCCATCAGCGAAGTCGCCTTGTTGCGGAAGAACCCGGTGGGCCGGATCAGTTCCTCCAGCTCGGCGCGGTCGGCACCCGCGTAGTCGGCGGCCGTGCGGTACCGCGCGAAGAGCGCGGGCGTGACGGCGTTGACGCGCTCGTCCGTGCACTGCGCGGACAGGATGACGGCCACCAGCAGTTCCAGCGGCGTCGTGAAGTCGAGTTCACAGTGAGCGTTTGGGTAGGCGGCATCGAGGCAACGCTTCATACGCCGTGCACGTCTCACCAACGACAACCGGCTCTGCTCAGCGACTGCGCGCCCCTTTCGGGGGGCGTGACCGACGGTTGACGACACCCCGCTAGCCTACGTGCGCCGTCGGGTCAGGAAGCCACCTCCTTCGCTGACGTCGGGTCACCATCGGCGACTCGGCGACCGAGCCCGGATAAACGAGGGATCAGGAGTGATATGACCGTCTGGTTCGTGATCGCGGTGCCGGTCGTGGTGATGCTCTTCGCACTCGGGATGGAGCGGGTCGAGCACCGACTGCGTCACGTGTCCGTGCGCGGGGAGGACGTCGAGGAGTTCCTGGAGCAGGCCCGGCCCGACGAGGTCAGGGCGCTCTACGGCCACGGGATCGGCCGCGCGCTGGAGTTGTTCCGGCTGCGCAGGCTCGCCGGAAAGGCAGCCAAGGGGAAGCAGCGTAGCCTCCGGAGTTAGGCTGTTCGGTCGGACGAGATGCTCCGCCACGCCGTACAACAGCGAGTATGCAGGCGAACGCGGTCGGTTCACCTCGGGCGTACTCGCAGGTAGCCAATTGCCGTTCGACGACCCGAGCGCGGAGCGATCTCGGGGGCACGCCCTACACTGCATGTAGTGATCGGCGGCACCGTCTTCGCGCCTGAAGACGGCTGCCGCTACCCAAAGGAGGCACGAGGTGGACGAGACCCTGGCCCGCGCGGGCATCTTCCAGGGTGTGGAACCGGCTGCGGCCGAGGCGCTCGCGCAGACTCTGGAGACAGTGGAATTTCCCCGAGGCCACGTGATCTTCAACGAGGGTGAGCCGGGGGACAAGCTCTACATCATCAAGTCCGGCAAGGTGAAGATCGGCCGCAAGTCGGCCGACGGCCGCGAGAACCTGTTCCAGATCATGGGTCCCTCGGACATGTTCGGCGAGCTGTCGATCTTCGACCCGGGCCCGCGCACGTCGACCGCGACCACGGTGACCGAGGTGAGCGCGGTCACGATGGACCGCCCGGCACTGCGGCAGTGGATTTCCACGCGCCCGGAGATCGCCGAGCAGCTTCTCCGTGTCGTCGCTCGCAGGCTGCGCCGCACCAACAACATGGTGGCGGAGCTGATCTTCACCGACGTCCCCGGACGTGTGGCCAGGGCTCTGCTGCAGCTCGCCCAGCGCTTCGGCAGCCAGGAGGCCGGGCTGCTGCGCGTCACGCACGACCTCACCCAGGAGGAGATCGCCCAGTACGTGGGTGCGTCGCGCGAGACCGTCAACAAGGCGCTCGCCGACTTCGCCCACCGCGGTTGGCTCCGACTGGAAGGCAAGAGCGTGCTCATCCTCGACCCGGAGCGACTGGCTCGACGGGCTCGCTGACCTGCACACCGCCGCGCACCTGTCGCGCACAGAGTCGTGCTGCGAGGGCGTGGCGGAGCATCTCCCACCACGAAGTCTGAAATGGAACAAGGGGCCGGGCGCCACCCCCGACGTGGCACTGTTCCGGCCCCTTGTCCGTCATGCGCGGGCCATCCCCCGACAGACCGCGCTCCCCGCCCTCCGGTTGTAGGCCCCGACCCGAAACCCGGAGGGAGTCTGTAGTTGTGAACACCCACCGCGCCGAGCGCCGGTGAACGTTCTTCGCGACAACCTCGCAAGGTCGCTGTCTTCAATGTTCCGACCACGGGGGTTGTCTCGCTAGGGTCCCATGGCCCCACCCCGTGGGTTCAAGGTCTTTCACCCTCAAAGACGCCTGGGGGCAGAAGATGATGCCGCACCCCCGGACACCGTTATCGTTCCGATATCTACTTACCCCACAGAGGTGCATTCAACACCTCTTCCGCGTCGATCCTCTCAAGATTTTCGGAACCCGGAGTGGCACTGCCGTACCACTCTGCTTCATACTGGTACGCGTGTCCCACTCTGCTGAGTCCGGCCGCACGACCTTCGCCGACTACCGCGTCGCCTTGACCACGCCGGCGGCCCGCCGCCCGCTCGTCGCCTCGCTCCTGGCCCGCCTCCCGATCGCGATGATCGGCATCTCGGAACTGCTGTACGTCCAGCACGAGACCGGCACCTACGCCGTGGCGGGTCTCGTGTCGGCGAGCACCCTCCTCGGCGTCGCCGTGGGCTCGGTGGCGCAGGGCAGGCTCATCGACCGACTCGGCCCCACCCGCCCTCTGGTGGTCGTGACGACACTGTTCGCCCTCTCGATCGCCGCCCTCGTCACGGCGATCGAGACCGAGGCCGACACGGTGGTGCTGGTGACGCTCGCCTTCGGCATCGGGATCTTCGAGCCCGCGTGCGGGTCGGCTTCCCGTGCCCTGTGGGGACGGCTGCTGTCACCCGGCCCCGCGCTCACCGCCGCGTACTCCTACGAAGCCATCAGCATGGAGGTCTTCTTCATCCTCGGCCCCGGCCTCGCGGGTGCGCTGGTGACGGCACCGTGGCCCGGCACCGGCATGGTGCTCGGCGCCGCCTGCATGATCACCGGTGCCGTGCTGTTCGCGCTCAGCCCCGCCGTCCGCGCGTGGCCCCCGAACCCACGCCGGGGTGGTGCCACGCTGTTGGGCGCGTTCGCCAGCCCCGGCATGCGCACGCTCGCGCTGGCCGCTCTCGGGTTCGGCATGGTCATCGGTTTCGTCGAGGTCGCCGTGCCCGCGGCCGCCACCGCTGCGGGCAACACCGCCGTGGGCGGTGTCCTGCTGTCGGTGTGGTCGATCAGCTCGGTCGCCTTCGGCGTGCTGTTCAGTCTTCGGCCGTGGCCGAGGCCGCTCGGGCTCCGACTGCCCGTCCTGCTCGGACTGTTCGCGGCGACCGTCGCACTCCTGGCGTGGCCGTCCACCCTGTGGGGGCTGGGCGTGGCGATGCTCGCGGCGGGCGCGCTCATCACGCCGCAGTCGACGACTCACTCGATGACCATCGAGCTGGTCGCGCCGAAGGACACGGCCGCCGAGGCGTTCGGGTGGGTGCTCACGTCCATCACCCTGGGCCTCGCCGCCGGACAGTCGGTCAGCGGCTACCTCGTGGAACAGAGCGGCCCGCCACTCGCGTTCCTCGTGGCCGGAGCCTGCGCCGCCGTGATCGCCGGACTCGTGTGGCTGCGCAGGAACACGGTGCGCCCCACTTCGACGGAGGTCGGACAGCCGACGAGGACGTGATCACCCGCGCGTGCGCAGGTACTCCAACTGCGCCCGCACACTCTCCTCCGCGGGAGCCCACAGGGCACGGTCGACGTCGGCGTACACCAGCTCGACCACCTGCCGGGCCGTGGCGTCCTCACCCAGGGCCCGCAGCGCCTGTCGAACCTGGTCGAGCCGCTGCTGGCGGTGGCGCAGGTACTCGCCCGCGGTGTGGGCGAGGTCGGCCAGCTCGGGGCCGTGCCCGGGAAGTCCCAGCACACCCTCGGGCAGCTCCCGCAGCGTCCGCAGCGAGTCGAGGTAGGCGCCGAGGTCGGTGAGCACGGTGGTGCCGCGACCGAGCACCGTGTCGCCGGTCAGCACGTGGGTCCGCTCACCGTGGTCGACCCGCAGCACCACGGAGTCGTCGGTGTGGCCCGGCGTGTGGGCGACCTCCAACGTCAAGCCCGCCGCCCGCACGACCTCACCGTGTTCGAGCGGCCCGGCCCCGCGACACAACCGCGGGTCGAACGCCCGCACCGGTGCGCCGAGTCGTTCCGCGACCACGTCGGCGGCCTCGGTGTGGTCGGGATGCCAGTGCGTCAGCAGCACCAACTCGACATTCTCCAGCTCCGCCAGCGCGGCCACGTGGTCGTCGAGTGCGTGCCCCGGGTCGACCAGCACCCGACCGGACGCTCCCGGTGCCTGGAGGATCCAAGTGTTGGTGCCGTCGAGCGTCATCGTCGACGGGTTGTTCTGGAGCAGCACCGTCGCCAGCGGGGAGACCGGGCGGAGCACGCCGTACGCGGGATGCGTGGTCACAGTTCCACCACCACACGCTCGCCGTCGCGCACCAGCCTCGGCATGATGCGCCGGATCGTCCGCTCGCAGGCGAGCACCTCCGCCGCCGACCCGAAGCGTCCGACCTCCTCCAGCGTGTGCCACGTGGGCGGCATCAGAGCGGCACGACCCGCCTCGGCGTCGGCGATGGCGTCGGCGGGCCGTTGCCAGCGCGTCGACTCCGCCTCGGACGTCGCGCCGTCGGCCACCTGTCCCTCCGGCAGTGCCGCCACGAAGAACCGCGCGTCGTATCGCCGGGGTTCCTGCTCGGGCGTCACCCAGTTCGCCCACGGCCGCAGCAGGTCGGCACGCACCACCAGCCCCGCGTCGGCGAGGAACTCGGCCAACGACAGCTCCCCCGACGTCAACGCCGCCCGCGCGTCGGCGTACGCGCTCGTGTCGGCCACGACCTCCGACGGCGTCCCGGCCAGCAGCACGCCGGATTCCTCGAACGCCTCCCGAACGACGGCGCACACCAACGCGCGCGCCAGCGATTCCGAGCACGCGAACCGACGCGCCCACTCCGCGGGCGGAGGACCGACCCAGCCCACGGACGCGTCGGCGTCACGCTCGTCGACCCCACCGCCGGGAAACACCGTCATGCCGGAGGCGAAGGCCATGGTCCTGACCCGCCGCTGCAGGAACACCTCGACGCCGGCGCCGTCCACGGCGTCCCGCACCAACACCACCGTGGCCGAGTCCTTCGCGGGCACCGGCTCCGGCGGTGTCTTCCTCGACATCGGCGGCACGACACGGGCGGGGACCGAGAAGGAACTCTCGGTCGCCCCGCCATTCGGAGAGTGAGTCACGGCCGCACGATAACCGCCGATCACCCGCCGGACCACCCTCTCAGGGGCGTTCGGCTCCGTTGTTGGTGCGTGCCGCCTCGGCCCGTTCCCGCTCCGCGAGCTCGGCGTGCAGCTCCCTCAGCAACTGGCGATCGCGGTCGGAGAGCTGCGGGTCGTCCAGATTCAGCTCCGGGAGCTCGACCATGCTGGAGGCCAGACCGGCGATCTCGCGACCCCGCTCGGAGTCCTCGGCGATCGCGGCACGCAGTTGCGCGACCTCCTCCGGGCTCATCTCGGTGGTCTCGGCGACCCGGTTTTCCAGCTCCGCCAGCTCGTCGGCGGAGAAGGACGGCTTCTCCTTCTCCCGCCGCGACGGCTCGGGGGTGGGCTCGGCCTCGGGCGCAGCGGTCTGGACGGCCTCGGCCGTCTCCACCACCGCCGATTCCGGACGCTCGGCCGTCTCCACCGCCGCCGCCTCGACGGACGGCGTCGCGCCCGCGTCGACGGTGTCGCCGGCGGCAACCGGATGCTCCACCTCGAACGTCGCGATCGAACGCGAACCGCCCTCCCGCGCCTGCGGGATCGCGACCGGGGTCGACTCCGACTCGGCCAGGACGTGCTGTCCCGACTGCTGCGGCTCGGCTGCCGGCGGTTCCGCGATCGCGTGGGCCGGGGTCCGCGGCCCCTCGGCCCGCGCCGCACCCGAGGCCGACTTGCGGGACGACCTCGGCCGCGACTTCGAGTTGCTGCCCTCCGCACCGGCCTGGCCGGAGGCCAGCCACACCGGCGCGGCCGAGGCCAACGCGGCCTCGTGGTACTCGGTGCGCTCGGCGCTCGGGCCCGTGACCTCCACGACGGCGCGGATGCCACCACGCCGCAGCGCGTCGTCCACCCGGAACGCGACGGCCGGAGGGTGCGCCTCCGGACCGATCTCGATCAGCACCACCCGCTGGGGCAGCGGCCCCGGCACGCTGCCCGCGGGCGTGTTCCGCCACACGGCGTGCACCGACCGCACGTCGGGCAGCACCTGCAGAGTGCGGTCGAGCGCCTCGGCGATCCCGGCGTCCGGGTCGTTGTCCCGGCTGAACCGGTGGGTGAAGCCCGGAACCGAGTCGCCGACGGTGAGCTGGTCCGCCAGCGCCGCGTCCGAACGACTCATCTCCAGCACGAGTGCGAGTTCGCGTTGCTCGCTCGGCCGCACCATGATCCGTCCGGCGATCAGCGCCCCGACGGCGAGTTCAGCCGCGTCGTCGAGATGAGACCGGGCAACCAGTTCCCGCGCCTCGGACAACGCACTGTCGTCGAGCCGACCGGCCAACGCCAGCAGGACGTTGTGCAGCCGCAGCGGAACGGCGAAGCCATCCTTGGGCAGACCTTCGTCCACCATCCCCCAACTCCCTCCAGCCCGCTGCGATGCGAGCGCTATGCGGGTACAAGCCTGTGATGACCGGCGTCCACGGCGCCGACGCACACGAACCGGGAATTCGCGAGCGCCGCCTCGTGGTAGGCGGGCAACTCGACCTGCGTCGGCAGGACCTCGACGCTGGGCGCTTCGTCACCCAGCACGCGAAGGACGCGTTGGAGCTCCCCGGTGAGACGCGGCAACCCGGCCACGGCCGTCACGAGGAGGACTCGCTTGGCCTCGTCCTCGCCGGCTCCTGGCTCGTGTCGCCAACTCTCCCGGACCTCACCCACATCCGGACGTCCCCGCAACGTTGCGTGAACCACCACGGACACCGAATCGACGGTGTTCACCCAATCGGGTGCTCCCGTGGTGAATGTGTACCGGTTCTCGATCAAGGCGTCCACCCCCAGGGTGGAACTCACCTCGTGCCAGTCCGCGCCGTGCGGGATGAGACCGGCGACCAACAGGCGATACTCCGATTGGTCCAGATCGATCCTGTGCTTCAGCAAAGTCTTCGGGAGCGTCCTGGCCAGCGTGCCCATGGCACCCTCGCCCAGCCAGTCGCGGAAACGCCAGAGCAACCGGTCCGGAAGCCGACCCGCCAACCGCAGCAGCAGCTCGTGGCAAGAGTTCTCGATGTCCGGGTCCATCACTCGACCTCCACGATGAGCTCGACCTCGACCGGGGCTCCCAGCGGCAGCTCGGCGACCCCGACGGCTGCCCTCGCGTGGGCGCCCGCCTCACCGAACACCTCACCGAGCAGTTCCGAGGCACCGTTGATCACCGCGGGCTGACCTCCGAAGCCCTCGCTCGACGCCACGTAGCCCACGACCTTCACCACGCGGACCACCGAGTCGATGCCCACGAGGGCGTGGACGGCAGCCAGGCCGTTCAACGCGGCCGTGCGCGCGTACTGCTTGGCCTCCTCCGGGCTGACCTCCGCCCCGACCTTGCCGGTGGCCGCCAGCTCGCCCCGGACGAACGGCAACTGGCCCGACGTGTAGACGTGCGAGCCCGTCTTCACCGCGGGGACGTAGGCCGCGACCGGAGCCGCGACGTCGGGCAGTTCGATACCGAGCTCCGCGAGCCTCGCGCTCCACTGCATCGTCTCGACCCCTCAGTTCTTCGGGCGCTTGAGGTAGGCGACATGCTGCTCACCGCTGGGGTTCGGCAGCACCGTGACCAGCTCCCAGCCGTCCTCGCCCCACTGGTCGAGGATCTGCTTGGTGGCGTGGATCAACAGGGGCACCGTGGCGTACTCCCACTTCGTGGCACTCATGGTCGAACACCCTAGCCACTACGGTTTGATCCCGTGGAAGGATGGCGCATCCTCGCGACGGTGCTGCTCGGCGTCCCCGGAGTGATCGGCGTGCTGCTCGCCATGGCGAAAGCACGGGAGAAGACCGGCCGCGGCTCGACCGTCGCCGTCACCGGTCTGGTGGGACTCACGGCGCTCGCGGTCACGGCCGTACTCACCCTCACGACTCTCCCCGGTCCCGTGACCTGGGTGCTGGCGGGCACGGTGGCCGTCATCGTGAGCGTCCTCGCACTCGCGAGCTGACCGGTCGCCCCCGGTTTCCGGATACGCTTCGGACTGTGACTCCCCTGCCAGGCTGGACCGACGAACTCGCTCGGACCCGACTGCACTTCGTCACCGGAAAAGGCGGAACCGGCAAGACGACCCTCGCGGCCTCGCTCGGCCTCGCGCTCGCGAGGGGCGGCCGTCGTGTCCTGCTGGTCGAGGTCGAGGGCAGGCAGGGCTTCGCCCAGGTCTTCGACACCGAACCGCTGCCGTACGCCGAGCAGCGGCTGGCGTCCGCACCGGGCGGGGGCGAACTGCGCGCCCTGCACATCGACGTCGAGGCGGCGCTGCTCGAGTACTTCGAGATGTTCTACAACCTCGGCTTCGCGGGTCGGACGCTGCGCAGGATGGGGGCCATCGAGTTCGCCACGACGCTCGCTCCCGGGCTCCGGGACGTCCTGCTCACGGGCAAGATCAAGGAGTGCGTCGGGCGCACCGACTCCGACGGCAGGCACGTCTACGACGCCGTCGTCGTCGACGCCCCGCCGACCGGCCGGGTGGTGAAGTTCCTCGACGTCACCAGGGCACTCACCGACGTCGCCAAGACCGGGCCGATCCGGGGACAGGCCGAGGGTGTGGTCCGCCTGCTGCACTCGGGCGAGACGGCCGTCCACCTCGTCACCCTGCTGGAGGAGATGCCGGTGCGGGAGACCCTCGACGCGGTGGCCGAACTGGACGGGGCGGACCTTCGCCCCGGTGCCGTGCTCGTGAACCGGGTCCGCCCACCACGATTGCCCGCCCCGTCGCTGACTCCGGCGGCCGACGGCGAGGTGGACACCGACGGCGTCAGGGCCGGACTCCGCGCGGCCGGACTCGACCTGCCCGACTCCACGGTCGAGGCCCTCGTCACCGAGACCGTCGAACACGCCATCGGCATCGCCGCGGAAGCGCGCTCGTCGGAGCAGCTCACGGAAGCGGACCTGCCCACTCTGCGCCTTCCCGACCTGCGTGGTGGAGTGGACGTCGCGGGACTGTACGAACTCGCCGACGCTCTGGTGGACCAGGGAGTACGTCTGTGACCGACCAGCTCGACATCGACAGGTTGCTCGACGACCCCGAGACCCGGGTGGTCGTGTGCTGCGGCTCGGGTGGCGTCGGCAAGACCACCACCGCGGCGGCGTTGGCGCTTCGGGCCGCCGAACGCGGTCGCCAGACCGTGGTCCTGACCATCGACCCGGCTCGCAGACTCGCCCAGGCACTCGGGCTGCGCGAACTCGGCAACCAGCCGAGGAAGGTCTCCGTCGCCGGGTTCGAACCCAAGGGCGAACTCTGGGCCATGATGCTCGACATGCGACGCACCTTCGACGACATGGTGCGCCGTCACGCGGGCCCGGAACGTGCCGAGGCGCTGCTCGGCAACCCCTTCTACCAGACGATCTCCACGTCGTTCTCCGGCACGCAGGAGTACATGGCGATGGAGAAGCTCGGCCAGCTCGCGGCGACGGAGGAGTGGGACCTCATCGTCGTGGACACCCCGCCGAGCCGGTCGGCGCTGGACTTCCTCGACGCGCCCAACCGGCTCTCGGCCGCGCTGGACGGCCGCATGATCCGGTTGCTGACCACACCGGCGCGCGCGGGCAGTTGGGGCCTGCGCAAGGTCGTCAGTGCCGGCTTCTCCATGTTCGCCAAGGCCGTGTCGACCATCCTCGGTGGACAACTACTGGCCGACGCATCGGCGTTCATGCAGGCCTTCGACTCCACCTTCGGCGGGTTCCGCGAACGCGCCGCCAAGACCGCCGAACTGCTGCGATCCCAGGGCACGGCATTCGTCGTCGTCGCGGCCCCGGAACCCGACGCGCTGCGCGAGGCCAGCTACTTCGTCGAACGGCTGTCGACGGAGTCGATGCCGCTGGCCGGGCTGGTCGCCAACCGGACCCATCCCGTGCTGGCCGACCTGTCGGCGATCGATGCCCTCGCTGCCGCGGAAGCCCTGGAACGCCGGACGAGCGGCGCGGGCGGAGCCGACGGCGACGCGGAAGCCTCGCTCGCCGCCGCCGTGCTCCGACTGCACGCCGACCGTGTCGAGATGTCCCGACGCGAGGAGCGCCTGCTGGCGCGCTTCACGAAGGCACATCCCGACGTCGCCGTCACCACGGTTCCCGCGCTGCCCAGCGACGTGCACGACCTCCCCGGTCTTCGCGACGTCGGCAATCGGTTGGCGGGCGCATGACCGCGTGGCCGACGGTCAGGAGACGCGCTGCGCGGGTTCGTACTCCCGCTTGGCCGATTCGAGCAGGTCGCGCCAACTGACGACCTCCGGCCTACGGCGGAGCAGCGCACGACGCTCGCGCTCGGTCATGCCTCCCCACACGCCGAAATCGATGCGGTTGTCCAATGCCTCGGCAAGGCATTCCGTACGGACCGGACAACCCATGCAGACCAGCTTCGCCCGATTCTGTTCGGCTCCCCGCACGAACAGGCCGTCGGGATCGGTGTCCCTGCAGAACGCATGAACACGCCAGTCCGAGAAGTCGTACCTCATACCCCCAGCTCCTACCCTGTTACGACCGGCAGGTAGGCGACGGAGCGTGCGACCGCGTCCCCCACGAGCAGGTCTTTCGTACTCACGTCCCTCCGACGAAGCCTCCCCAGGCATCGTTCCCGTGAGTTTGTTGACGGACTGTAGGGGCTACCGGTTCCCTCCGCCAAGCCCCCATGGTCATTTGTTATCAGACGGCCTCTCACGCAAGGGATCTGGTCACCGTGATCACACCTGGGTGTGCGTACCCTTAGTGCGTGAGTATCCGGAGCGGTCTGTTCAAGCTGCTGGGTCTGTGCCTGCTCGCCGGTGTCCTTGTCGCGGGGCTTCTGTTCCCCGTCGTGGGGGCCGCCGGAGTGATCTCCAATCAGGCCAGCGAGACGGTTGATTCGATGTCGTCCGAGCTTGCCGACGAACCGCCACCCCTGGTCACGACCTTGACCGACCGGGACGGCGAACCGTTCGCGACCCTGTACAAGCAGTACCGAATTCCCACGACGTCGGACCAGATCTCCGAAGCCATGAAATGGGCTCTCGTGTCGGTCGAGGACCGCCGTTTCTACGACCATCACGGCGTCGACTGGAAAGGGACACTTCGGGCCGCGATCAGCAACTCGTCGGGCGGCGACACACAAGGCGCGTCGACACTGACGCAGCAGTACGTGAAAAACTATTTGATCAATGTCACCTACCGGGGTGACGAACTCGGGCAGCAAAAGGCGCAGGAAGCTTCGATCGCCCGGAAGTTGAAAGAGGCGCGGGTCGCCATTCAGCTCGAGACGAAGATGACGAAGGACGAGATCCTCACCGGATACCTCAACGTCGTCGAGTTCTCCCGCCAGATCTACGGCGTCGGCGCGGCGGCCAAGGCGTACTTCGGCACCACGGCCGACAAGCTCAACGTGCCCCAGTCGGCACTGCTCGCCGCCATGGTGAACAACCCGGCCGTGCTCGACCCGTGGAACAACCCGGAGAAGGCGAAGGAACGCCGCAACTTCGTGCTCGACAAGATGGTCGAGAACCGCAAGCTGGCCGAGAAGGACGCGGAGCGGTTCAAGGAAGCACCCCTCGGCGTGCTGCCCGGCGGCCCCGAGAAGCCCGCCTCCACGTGCGTCAGCGCCAAGCCGGAGTTCGGCTTCTTCTGCCAGTACGTCGAGGACCACCTCGTCGAGGACCTCGGCATGGACAAGGACGACCTCTACACGGGCGGCTACGTCATCCGGACCACCATGGACCGCGAGGCGACGCTGAAGGCGAAGGAAGCCGCCGAGGCCGAGGTCCGCAAGAACGAGCCGAACGTCGCCAACACGCTGTCGCTGGTCAAGCCGGGCAAGGACCGGCACGAGGTGGTGGCGCTCGTGGCCAACAAGGACTACGGCACCGACGCCGACCTCGGTCAGACCTCCTTCGGCCTGCCCTACGAGGTCATCAACGTGACGGGTGCGGGCTCCAGCTTCAAGATCTTCACCGCGGCGGCGGCGATGGAGCACAAGAAGGTCGGGATCTACGACACCGTGCCGGTGCCGAACTTCCACGTCTCCCCCGTCTTCAACTGGGGTGGCGAGCACTGCCCCACCAGGCCGTCGGGCATCCGCACGTACTGCGTGCAGAACGCCAGCGACGGCGCCGACACCTCGATGTCGCTGCAGGACGCGCTGGCGAAGTCGCCCAACACCACGTTCGTCATCCTGGAGGAACGGACCGGGATGGGGCCGGTCGTGGAGATGGCCGAGCGACTCGGGCTGCGCAAGACGATGTCGTCGAGCCCCGCGAACGGTGGGACTCCCGACCCGGACCACGAGCGCCCGGAGTACAGCATGACGCAGAAGGAGTTCTACGGGCCGAACGAGCTGGCCCCGCAGGGACGCGGCATGTTCACGCTCGGGGCGAGCCCGGTCAGTGGTCTGGAGATGGCCAACGTCGCCGCGACGATCATGAGCGGTGGGGTGTGGTGCTCCCCCACGCCCGTGCTGGAGGTCAATGACCGGGCGGGCAAGGCCTTCCCGGTGAAGGAGCCGGAGTGCGAGCAGGTGATCCCGGAAGGGCTGGCGAACACGCTCGCGGTCGGCATGAGCAAGGACACCGAACCGGGCGGCACCGCAGCAGCGGCCGCGGCCTCCGTGGGCTGGAACCGGCCGATGATCGGTAAGACGGGGACGACGCAGTTCCAGGGTTCGGCCGCATTCGTCGGAGCGACCCCGCAGCTCGCGGGGGCGGCGATGGTCTTCCGCCCCGACGTCCCGTACGGCGGCCTGACCTACGGTGGTCCGGGCAATGTCCGCGCCACCACGGACGGGAACATGTTCGGCGGCAAGACGCCCGCACACACCTGGTTCCGGGCCATGAAGCCGATCCTGGAAGGCGAGCCCGTGCAACAACTGCCGAAACCCGACCCGGAGTACGCGAAGGTCGGGTGAACGTCGCGGGCGCCCGGCTCCACTCCCGGTGGGTCCGGGCGCCCGAACCCGCCTGATTGTTCACCCGATCAGGTATTTTCCGCCGTGCACCGTGGTACGGAGGCGTCGACAACCCTTATGGGGCACAGCGAACAGTCGGTGACCGCGCGTACGCTCGGTGACACACGTCACCTCAAGGATGATGATGAAACGCCTCGTGACGGGGACGGCGGCGCTCGCCGCTGCGACCCTCGGTTACGCCATCGGCATCGAACGCCGACACTGGACGCTGCGCACCGCGGAGCTGCCCGTGCTCGCCCCGGGTGCCCGCCCCATCCGGGTCCTGCACGTGTCCGACCTGCACATGCTGCCCGGACAGAAGTCCAAGCAACGCTGGGTGGCCGAACTCGACCGGCTCGATCCCGACCTCGTCGTCAACACCGGTGACAACCTCGCGCACCCGCAGGCGGTGCCGGCCGTCCTGCGCGCACTCGGCCCGCTGTTGCAGCGGCCCGGCCTGTTCGTGTTCGGCAGCAACGACTACTACGCGCCGAAGCCCAAGAACCCGGCGCGCTACCTGATGCCGAAGGGCAAGAAGAAGCGCATCCACGGCGCCCACCTGCCGTGGCGCGACCTGCGGGCCGCGTTCGTCGAGCACGGCTGGCTCGACCTCACACACGTGCGACGGACCCTCACCGTGGCCGGACAGCGCGTCTTCGCGGCCGGGGTCGACGACCCGCACCTGCACCGCGACCGCTACGCCGACATCACCGGCACGCCCGACCGGAACGCGGTGCTGCGACTCGGTGTCACGCACTCGCCCGAACCGCGGGTGCTGGACCCGTTCGCCGCCGACGGGTACGACCTGGTGCTGGCGGGCCACACCCACGGCGGCCAGCTCCGCGTGCCCGGCGTAGGCGCGTTGGTCACCAACTGTGAGCTCGACCGCTCCCGCGCTCGTGGGGCGTCCCGCTGGGGAGCCGACATGTGGCTGCACGTCTCGGCCGGACTGGGCACCTCGCCGTACGCTCCCGCCCGGTTCGCGTGCCCGCCCGAGGCCAGCCTGCTGACGCTGGTTCCGCGAGGTCAGGCACGGTCGGACGCCGAAAGTGCGGCCCGCCGTCGAGCCGCCAGCAACGTCCGCTAAACTAGGTGACGACCCGCTGGGGGTGACCCCAGGCGAACATCGGGGTGTGGCGCAGCTTGGTAGCGTGCCTCGTTCGGGTCGAGGAGGTCGTGGGTTCAAATCCCGCCACCCCGACGTCGAAGGGCCCCCGTCCGGATCTCCGGGCGGGGGTCCTTTCGTTTTCGGATGCGTCGACGGCGGACGCTCAGCGCACCGCCACCGTCTCCACCCAGCACTGGCTGACCTCGCCCGGGCCGCCACGCACCCACATCCACGCCGATCGTGCCGCGCTCGCGAGCTGAGGGTCCATGTGGTCGCCGGACTCCCGCAGCACCTCGGCCAGCTCGGCCTCGATGGTCCACCCCAGTTGCCGGTAGTCGGCGCCGTGGTGGAAGCGGGCTCGCGATCGGACGTCGGTGAAGCCCGCGCCCCGCACCCAGTCCTCCACATGCCGGCCCGCCGCCGGGTCCCCGCCCTCGCGCCGACGCAGCATGGTCCACCCGCGCAGTGCGGCGTCGACGTTCGCGGTGCGGGGCTTGACCCGCGTCCGGCTCCAGTCCGGGGTCGACAACGCGAGCAGCCCACCCGGCCGCAGCACCCGGGCGCACTCGGCCAGCACCCGCTGGGGCTCCCGCACACGGTCGAGCAGGGCATGGGCGTAGACCACGTCGACGGACTCCGAGCGAAGGGCGAGCGCGGTCGGGCTCGCCACCACGACGTCGGTGGTCGACACCGCGGAGAGCGCGAGTGCCCGCCGAGCCCGGCGCGCCGCGTCGAGATCGACGTCCGCGCCGACGACGTGCAGTGGCTGGGTCGCCGTACGCAGGCTGGTCAGCAGTCGGACGTCCTCGGCACCCCCGGACGGAACGCAGCCGAGCGCGAGCACTCGCATTCCCGGCCGCAACAGCGGCAACACGAATCTCGCGTGACCCGACTGCCCCTCACTCACGCTGTCAACCCTACGGACCTGGCAGGATCACCGGGGTGAGCACACAACATCCGAGCCCCCGTGTTCCCGAGACGTTGTTCGGTGATCCCGAACTGGAAGCCCGCTGGCGGGCGCGGTTCAGCGCGGCCCGGGTGTCGGCCCCGAGCTGGGCACTCGACGCGCCGGACGCGAACCTCTACGTGTCGAACGCGAGCGGCGTGTGGGAGTTGTACGCCTGGGATCGCGCCACCGACACGCACCGCCAGGTCACCGACCGTCCAAACGGGACCATGCACGGCACCCTGTCGGCCGACGGGGCGTGGATCTGGTGGTTCGACGACACCGACGGCGACGAGTTCGGCTCCTGGGTGCGGGAACCATTCGCCGGTGGGGCCGCGCCGGTACCGGCGTTGCCGGACGTCCCGGCCGGGTACCCGGCGGGCCTGGCGCTGGGACACACGTGCTCGGCCGTCGGCGTGTCCACCGACGACGGCACGGCGCTCTACCTGCACCGTGACGGACGGACGGTGAAGTTCTACGCCAGCGAGCACGACGCCGACGTGTCCGCGCTGTCGCGCGACGAACGACTGGTCGCGATCGGACACTCCGAGCACGGCGACTCGCGCCACCCGGCGCTGCGCGTACTGACGACCGACGGCTTCGACGTCGTGGCGGAGAAGTGGGACGGCGAGGGCAAGGGGCTCGGCGCACTGGCGTTCTCCCCGGTGAAGGGTGACTCGCGACTACTCGTGCAGCACGAACGGCACGATCGCGAGGAGCTGCTGATCTGGGACGTCGAGGCGGACACCGAGACCGAGCTCGACATCGACCTGCCCGGCGAGCTCACCGCCGACTGGTACCCCGACGGCCGGGCCCTCCTGGTCGCGCAGTTCGAGCGGGGACGGAGTCGGTTGTACCGCTACGACCTCGACGCCGAACCCGGTGCGTCGGCGTTGACGGCGTTGAACTCCCGACCCGGATACGTGGGCGCCGCGGCGGTCCGGCCGGACGGCGCGGTGGAGTACACCTGGTCCAACGCCGCGGAGCCGCCGCTGGTGCGAGTGCGGGACGTCGACGGCGACGACCGGGTCCTCATCACCCCGCCCGGCGACCGTGCCCCCGGCTCGCGGCCCGTGCGCGACGCGTTCGTGCCCGGCCCCGGTGGTGACGTGCACGCCCTGATCTCGACGCCGGAGGACGACACCACGGCCGGGCCGACGGTGTTCCTGCTGCACGGCGGGCCGCACGCCGCCGACGAGGACCGCTTCTCCGCGTACCGAGCCCTGTGGCTGGACGCGGGCTTCACCGTGGTGGAGGTCAATTACCGCGGGTCGACCGGGTACGGGTCGGAGTGGCGCGACGCGATCGAGGGCAGGCCCGGGCTGACCGAGCTGGAGGACGTCGCGGCCGTGCACGACTGGGCCGTCGACTCGGGACTCGCGGACCCGGCACGGTGCGTGGTGGCGGGCGCCTCGTGGGGTGGTTACCTCACGCTGCTGGCGCTCGGCACGCAGCCGCAGCGGTGGGCGGCCGGGGTCGCCGGAGTTCCGGTGGCGGACTACGTCACGGCCTACGCCGACGAGATGGAGCCGCTGCGGGCGTTCGACCGCGCGCTGTTCGGCGGTGCGCCGTCGGACGTGCCCGAGGTGTACGAGAAGTGCTCACCGCTCACCTACGTCGACGCGGTCCGCGCGCCGGTGCTCGTCCTCGCCGGGGACAACGACCCGCGCTGCCCGATCCGGCAGATCGAGAACTACCTCGACCGGCTCGCCGAACGGGGCGCCGACTACGCGTTCTACCGCTACGACGCCGGGCACGGCTCCCTCGTGGTGGCCGAGACCATGAAGCAGGTGGCCATCGAGGTCGACTTCGCGCGCCGCGCGGTCGGCCTGGCCTGAACGCTCGAAGGGCCACCTCCCGACCCGGGGAGGTGGCCCTTCGGTGCGCGATGTCAGGCCTTCTGCGCCTGCCACATCCAGTGTTGCTTCTCCAGCTCCTGGGTGATCGTGATCAGCAGATCCTGGGTGACGAGGTCACTCTTGTCGGTCTCGTCGATCCGGACCCGCATCCGTTGGATCAGCCGGTCCAGGATCTCGACGATCCGGTCGACCGTCATGTCCGAGCTCTGCCAGTTGTCCGGGTACTCAGGCAGTCCGGAGTTCTCCACCACCGTCTTGGCCTTGCCGTTCGGCGAGACACCGATCGCGTTGGCCCGTTCGGCGACGTCGTCGACGAATTCCCGGACCGCCTCGGTGAGCTCGTCGAGCTGGAGGTGCACGCTGCGGAAGTTCCTACCGACGACATTCCAGTGCGCTTGCTTGGCGATGAGGCTCAGATCGATCAGGTCGACGAGGGCCGACTGCAGGACGCCTGCGGTCAGCTCCTTGTCGCTCTCCTTGAGCGGGCTCTTGATCGGCGAGTGCGCCATCGTGGTGTCCTCCCTGCACTGTCGCTTGACGCAGGGTTACCCGATCGGGGCATCACCGAAACCCGCGGCGAGCTGAGCGGCGGCGAACTCGGCGACCTGGCGGCCGACGAGCCGAAGGTTGCGTTCGATCCGCTCCTCGGACGCTCCGCCGGTCTCGTCGAACTTCACCTCGGCACTGTTCACGGCGGCACCGAACGGAGTCGGCCAGCCCCGCAACGCGTGCGCGATGGTGCGCATCTGGTTCAGCGTGGTGACGGCCGCCTGCCAGCCGTGTGCGACGGCGATGAGCCCCACGGCGCGGCCGTGCAGATAGGGGCGGGTGTCGTCGCGCAGGTCCTCGACGTAGTCGAGCGCGTTCTTGACGAGACCGGAGAGCGCACCGTGGTAACCGGGCGACACGACGATCACGCCGTCGGCCTCGCGGACGGCCTCGACGAGCTCCCTCGCCTCGGCGGTGCGGTCGGGCACCCCGGCGTCGTAGAACGGCAGTTGCAGGGCTTCTCCGGTGAGAGCGGTCGTGGTCGCTCCCCGTTCCTCGGCGCCGGCCAGGGCGATGCGCAACGCTCGCTCGGACTGCGAGCCGTTGCGCAGGGACCCGCCGAGCCCGAGCACCTTGATCGCGCGTGTCGCTGTCACGACTCCGAGGCTAGACGTTCGACTTCGGTAGAGGTCCAGCTCGTGAGAAGGGAACTCCGTCACACCTCGGCCGGGGCTGGTCCAACAATCTACTGCTGAGTAGCCTGAGCGTCGCGTGCGAATCGAGCCACGGAGGCGATCATGGTGCTACCAGCCCACATCCGTGTCCAAGCCGCCGGCGCGCGGCTGGTGTACGGCCTACCGCGACCGCTCCGCCGGCTGCTGGCGGGCAGGCCCGTCCGGATCGACGGTCAGGAACTCGCCCTCGACGCACAGCTGCTGCTGCGACTGCAACGGCTGAGCGGGGCCGCGCTTGTGCGGGGCACCGTCGAGTCGTCCCGCAAGGCCCTGGACGTCTCCCGCCACCTGGTGAGTGGACCACCGATTCAACCGGTGCTCACGCGCGAAGTCACCATTCCCGCCCCGCACGGGGAGATCCCGGCGACCCTCTACACGCCGGAAGAAGCACCGTCCGACTCCGGCCTGCTCGTCTTCTACCACGGCGGCGGCTGGGTGGTCGGGTCGCGACGCAGCCACGACAACACGGCTCGCTTCTTCGCCAAGTACGCCGGGGTGCGCGTGCTCTCCGTCGAGTACCGACTCGCCCCCGAGCATCCCTTCCCCGCGGCGCAGGAGGACGCGCTCACGGCGTTCGACTTCGCCCACGCCAAGGCCGGTGATCTCGGCGCCGATCCGCGCCGGATCGCCGTGGGCGGCGACAGCGCGGGCGGCAACCTCGCCGCCGTGACCGCGCAGGTGGCGACCCGGCGCGGTGGCCCGGCCCCGGCCTTCCAACTGCTGCTCTACCCCGGCGTCGACGCGACTCGGCGGCGACGCTCGCGTGACCTGTTCTCCGACGGCTTCTTCCTCACCGACGAGCACATGACGTGGTTCATCGACCACTACGCCCCCGAGGGCGTCGACCGGTCGGACCCCACGCTGTCCCCGCTGCTCGCCGACGACGTCTCCGGGCTGCCCCCGGCCTACGTCGCGACGGCCGGCTTCGACCCGCTGCGCGACGAGGGTGAGGCCTACGCCGCCCGGCTCGCCGACGCCGGTGTTCCCGTCGCCCTGTCCCGCCAGTCGGACCTCATCCACGGCTACGCCAACTTCCTCGGGGTCGGTCGACGGTTCCGGGAGGCACTGGCCGAGGCCGCAGGCGCGCTGAAGGTCGGGCTCAGCAGGCCGGCAGCCGAGTGACGCGCACGGGCGGGAGCGGCACCGTCGCGGTGCCGGATTCCGCTCCGGCGCCCGCACGTTCGGCAGAATGCGGGGCCGTGACCTCTCGCCCCGTTCCGCGTGCGCTGTCGGACCTGCCCTACCGCCGTCACCTCGTGCCGGTGACCGAGCCGTTCGACGACTCGACCGACCTCGACAGGGCACACGTGACGGGCGTGGACCTGTCCGCCACGGATGCCCCGGCCTCGGCATTCTCCGAGTGCGCGTTCTCGTCGGTCGAGTTCGGCACCGCACGGTTGCCCCGGTCGCGGTTCACCGACGTCCGGCTGACCGGGTGCCGGCTCGTCGGCACGGACATCACCACCAGCTCGTGGTTCGACGCCGAGCTGGTCAACAGCGTTGTCGCGGGCGGCCTGGCCTACGACAGCACGCTGCGCCGGGTCACCTTCCACGGCTGCAAACTCGCTTCCGTCAACCTCCGCGGCAGCAGGATCACCGACGTCGTGTTCGCCGACTGCACGCTGGACGAGGTCGACTTCGGCGGCGCGACCCTGACACGGGTGCGCTTCCCCGGCTCGACGCTGCGCAACGTCGGGCTCGACGACGCCACCATGGACCGGGTCGACCTACGGGAGGCCGACGACCTGCACCTGCGGCTCGGCCCGAGTTCACTGACCGGCCTCGTCATCGACACCGCCCAGCTCACGGCACTCGCACCCGCCTTCGCCCAGGCGCTCGGCGTGACCGTGGTCGACTGAGCAGGACCGACGCCACACGAAAATGGCTTGCTCCACGGGGCGTCGTGGGGTTGCGTCGTCGTCGTGGGGCTTCGACCGTATCTGCACGTTCTGCGCATCCGGGGTCTTCCGACGTCACTGGCGCTGATGCTGCTGTTGCGGATACCGATCATCTCGACGAGCGTCGTGACGACCTTGCACGTGGTGAGCGAACTCGGTCGGGGATACGGCGCGGCAGGACTGGTCGGCACCGCGACCCTGTTCGGCACGGCCGTCGGTGCTCCGACGGTCGGGAGGGCCATCGACCGCCTCGGCCTGCGTCCGGTGATCGCCGTCTGCGGTCTCGTGTCGTGTGTCTACTGGCTGGCCGCCGCGCACCTGCCCTACGAGGTGCTGCTCGTGGCCGCCTTCCCCGCGGGCATGCTCGTGGTCCCGGCCGGATCGATCTCCCGACAGGTGATCAGCGCGCTCGTACCCGTCGACCGACGCAGGACGGCATTCTCCCTCGACCAGGTGCTGATCGAGCTGTCGTACATGCTCGGCCCCGTGCTGGCGATCTTCGTCAGCACTCGCTACTCGACGTCGGTGACACTCACCGGCGTCGGCGTGACGTTCGGGGTGGTGTCGCTGGCACTGTGGTTCCTCGACCCGCCCGTTCGTTCGCCCGACGAGTCGCGGTCCACCCGGGAAACGGTCCCCACGCTGCGAGCCTGGGTTTCCCTGCGATTCGTCGCCGCGCTCACCATCGCGATGGGAGCCGCGTTCGTCCTCATGGGCACCGAGCTGTCGGCCATCGCGGCCCTGCGGGCTTCCGGCGACGTGGCGTGGACCGGTGTGGTGCTCGCGGGCATGGGCGTGACCTCACTGCTCGGCGGACTCGCACACGGTGCCGCCCGACGCGCCCTGAGCCAGCTCACGCTGATGGTGCTGCTCACGGTGCTGACGGCGCCCGTGGGCCTGGCCACCGACACCTGGTGGGTGCTCCTGCTCGCGCTGATACCCGCCAACGTCCTGTGCGCCCCGACGCTGGCGGCCACGGCGGAGACCGTGAGCGAACAGGTTCCCCACACCGTGCGCGGCGTCGCCATGGGACTGCAGGACTCCGCGACGCGGCTGGGGCTCGGCCTCGGCAGTCCCGTCATCGGGTTCGTGCTCGACCGCGCGGCCGCGGGCTGGGGATTCGTCGCCTCCGCCGCGGGCGGGCTGTGCTTCGCCGCGGTGGGTGCCCTGTTGTCGGCGCGGGCCCGGCAGCGGTCACCCCGCACGCCGAGCGCACCGCAACCGGCCTAGAAGCACGCCTCCCGCAGCTCTCCGAGGTTGTCCAGGTTGCGTTCGAGCCAGGCCGAGAAGTTGCCGAGGTGCTCGTACTTCCGTTGCTCCAGTTCGAGATACCCGTTGGCCAGGTCGAAGAGCGTGTCACGCACCGGCTGGTCGGCGACCTGCTCGGCGAGTTCCCGCAGTTCGCGTGCCTTCTCCTCGGCACCCGCCGCCACACTCTCCGGGCTGACGTCGACGTTCAGATCGATGATCCGCAACGCCTCCGTGCACACCTTCGCCTTGTCGCCCGCCGACTCGACGCCCTCCACGGCCGAGGTCACCTCGTCGCAGCCCGCCAACATCACGCCTGCCAACACCGCTACGACCGCCGCCGTCCCACCACCCGTCAATCGCATGGCACTCAACCTACCGGCGACCGACTACCCGGGGTAGCAGTTCGCATACCGACGCTCGGTCCCAGACACGACAGTGCCCCGGCGGCGACGTCGACACGTCGGCCGCCGGGGCACGTCGACACGACTCAGGACCGGGCGACGAGCTCCGCGAGCTGCACGGCGTTCAGCGCCGCACCCTTGCGCAGGTTGTCACCGGCGACGAACAGCGCCAGGCCCCGGCCACCGTCGACACCGGGATCGACCCGGATGCGGCCGACGTACGACGGGTCCTTGCCCGCAGCCTCCAGCGGCGTGGGCACGTCGGACAGCCGCACCCCCGGAGCCGAGGACAGCAACCGCGTCGCGGTCTCGACCGACAGGGGCCGCTCGAACTCGGCGTTGATCGACAGCGCGTGCCCGGTGAAGACCGGGACCCGCACGCACGTCCCGGACACCCGCAGCTCAGGGATGTCGAGGATCTTGCGGCTCTCGTTGCGGAGCTTCTGCTCCTCGTCGGTCTCCCACGAACCGTCGTCCACGATCGACCCGGCCATCGGCAGCACGTTGAAGGCGATCGGCCGCACGTACTTGTCGGGTTCACCGAGGTCGACGGCCGAGCCGTCGTAGGTCAGCTCGGTGGCCTGGTCACCCGCGGCTCGGACCTGCGACGCCAACTCCCGCACGCCGGCCAGTCCACTGCCCGACACGGCCTGGTAGCTGCTGACCACCAGCCGCCGCAGCCCGGCCTCGTCGTGCAGCGGCTTGAGCACCGGCATGGCGGCCATCGTGGTGCAGTTCGGGTTGGCGACGATGCCCTTGCGCGCTTCCTTCAGCGCGTGCGGGTTCACCTCGCTCACCACGAGAGGCACGTCCGGGTCGAGTCGCCACGCGGACGAGTTGTCGATCACGGTCGCGCCCGCCTCGGCGAACCGCGGCGCCTGCGCCTTGGACGTCGCCCCGCCCGCGGAGAACAACGCGATGTCCAACCCGGACGGATCGGCGGTGGCCGCGTCCTCGACCTCGATCTGCTCGCCCCGCCACGGCAGCGTGGTGCCCGCCGACCGCGACGACGCGAAGTACCGCATCTGCGTCACGGGCAGGTCGCTGGCTTCCAGCAACGCGCGCATCACGCCACCCACCTGGCCGGTGGCGCCGACGACGCCGATCCGCACGCCCTCTGCGCCGGCCATCAGCGACCACTCCCCGCGTAGACGACGGCTTCCTCGTCGCCACCGAGATCGAAAGCCTCGTGGATGGCGCGCACCGCGTCGTCGAGCTGCTCGTCCCGGATCAGCACCGAGATGCGGATCTCCGACGTGTTGATGATCTCGATGTTGACTCCGGCCTTGGCCAGCGCCTCGCAGAACGTCGCCGTCACACCCGGGTGCGAGCGCATGCCCGCTCCGACGAGGGAGACCTTGCCCACGTGGTCGTCGTAGAGGACGGCGGTGAAGTCCAGCTCCTCCTTGATCTTCTCGAGCTCGCTGACCGCCTTCGGCCCGTTGGACTTCGAGAGCGTGAAGGTGATGTCCGTGCGGCCGGTGGTGTTGGAGATGTTCTGCAACACCATGTCGATGTCGATCTCCGCGTCGGCCACGGCACGGAAGATGCGGGCGGCGGCTCCGGCATGGTCGGGCACACCGGTGACGGTGATCTTCGCCTCGGACCGGTCGTGGGCGACACCGGTGATCAGCGCTTGTTCCACGGGGATCTCCTCAATCGAACCGGTCACCGTGGTGCCCGGCTTGTCACTGTAGGAAGAACGGACTCGGATCGGCACCCCGTACCGGCGGGCGTACTCCACCGACCTCAGGTGGAGGATCTTGGAACCGCTCGCGGCGAGTTCCAGCATCTCCTCGTACGGGATCGTGTCCAGTTTGCGGGCGTCGGAGACGATGCGCGGGTCGGCCGAGTACACGCCGTCCACATCGGAATAGATCTCGCAGACGTCGGCGTTCAGCGCCGCCGCGACCGCCACCGCGGTCGTGTCGGAGCCACCACGGCCGAGCGTGGTGATGTCCTTCGTGTCCTGCGCGACGCCCTGGAACCCGGCCACCAGAGCGATGTACCCCTGCTCCAGGGCCTCGGTCACCCGCGACGGGGTGACGTCGATGATGCGGGCGTTGCCGTGCACGGACGTGGTCACCACACCGGCCTGCGAGCCCGTGAACGACCAGGCCTCCGCTCCGAGTGCCGAGATCGCCATCGCCACGAGGGCGTTCGAGATGCGCTCCCCCGCCGTGAGCAGCATGTCCATCTCGCGCTCCGGCGGAACGGGGTTGACCTCCTGAGCGAGGTCGAGCAGCTCGTCGGTCGTGTCGCCCATCGCCGAGCACACGACCACGACGTGATTTCCTGCTTTCTTCGTGGCGACGATCCGCTCCGCCACACGCTTGATCCGGTCAGCGCTCTCCAGCGACGAACCACCGTACTTCTGGACTACGAGGGCCACTGCCTCGTACCTCCTCGCATGCCGCGCCTGCCGCCGATCCGGTCTCGACGTCAGCGCGTGCGGGTCGCTTCGAGACATCAGACTACCGGTGGCTCATCTTCCCTTTACCCGATTGTGTGGCGCCGACCACTGCCCGACCTGCATTTTCTGTGGCTGGCATACTCGACCGCCGTGAGTGACAAGCGAGCCCTGACCAGCGTCGGGATCCACGACATCATCGCCCGCCGATGGAGCCCTCGCGCGTTGGACGCCGAGGCGGACGTGAGCGAGACGCAGTTGCGCGCACTGCTGGAAGCCGCGCGCTGGGCCCCGTCGTTCGGCAACACCCAACCGGCCCGTTACCTGGTGGGTGTGCGCGGTGACGACACGTACAAGCGCATCCTCGACGTGCTGGCCGAAGGCAACCGGCAGTGGGCACACCGCGCCGGTGTGCTGCTGCTGGGTTGCGCGGTGACGCGCAACGACAAGGGCGACGTGCCCTACGCCGAGTACGGCCTCGGGCTCGCGAGCGAGAACCTCGTGCTCCAGGCCGTCGCCGAGGGTCTCGCGGCGCGGCAGATGGCGGGCTTCGACGCCGACGCCGCCCGACAGGTGTTCGACCTGCCCGACGGTGTCGAGCCGCTCGTCGCCATCGCGGTGGGCGTCCGCGCCGAGCCGGAGGTGCTGGGCACGGACCGCGACGTCGAGCGCGAGAACGCTCCCCGCGTGCGGGTCCCGCTGGACGAGTTCGCACTGCGCGACTGGGGCACCCCGGCGTTCTGAGTGCGGCGACCGCCCGGGCCGCTCGCCCGGGTCAGCCCTCGGGTTCGCCGTTTCCGCACGGCCCGCCGCCTGGCGTCGGACGGCGCCAGGTCAGCGGTGCGCCGGTCTCGCTGGGCCACGGCTCGTCCGGAGGCCGACGTCAGCGGCGAAGGATCGAGCCCTGGTCCTCGAAGTAGTCGTCGTCGGGACGGGACCGGCTCGGCCTCGACGCCTGCGGAGCCTGCTCGGCCGTGTCCTGATCGCCGGTGCCGAACGCCTCGGCCTGCGCCTGCCGGATCTGCTCCGAGGTGTTCAGACCGAACGCGTCGCCGAAGGTGTCGTCCACGATCCCGGCCTGCTGCTGCACGGCACCCGCGACGGCCTGACGCAGCGTCGACAGGATCGTCGACGCGAGCTGCGTGTGGTCCATTCGCATCGCGGACGGCGACAGCGTGAGATCCGTGACCGACCCGGACGCGCCCGCGACCACCGTCACGGTGCCGTCGGGCGAGGTCACCGCGTGCCGGATCTCGGCGATCTGTTGCTGCATCTCGCCGACCCCCTCGAAGCGCGCCTCCGCCTCGCGGAGCTTCGACTGGAACTTCGAGAACTGGGCGATCAACTCGTCCATCTGGGCCGACATGACATCTCTCCCTGCAGCGTGTTCGGCTGTGTGGGGGACATTATGCGAGGGCCCGTGGCCCCCGTGGGCCGGTTGTCCTGATCCGGTCGCGCAGGGCCTTGCGTACCGCAGCGGCCGTCAGACGTCCTCGCCACCGACGCGGCGGACGAGTTTCGCCCCCACCGACGACACGACCAGCCAGAACAGCGCCGCGAGTCCGAAGTTGACGAGCACCGTCAGCTTCGGGTCGTCGGGCAGGAACAGGTCCTCGAACCCGAGCGAGACGGCGTCGGCGGCGTCGGCGACGAACGACACGATGCCGTTGTCCGGGTTGCCCTCACCCACCACGAACAGGACGTGGAGGACGAGCACCGTGGCGCAGGCGAGCCCCACCCAACGGACGAGCCCCGCCAGTCCCCGAACGACCCTGCCTCGCACCGCACCCCAATCGACGGTGCGGGTGGACGACGACTCCGCCGGTGTCTCGCCACCGCTCTCCCGCACGTCGTCGTCGATGTGATGTGCACCCATGTGCAGCAGTGTGGCATGCGACATCCGCCGGAATCTACGCGCGAGTAACCGCTTCGGTCGCCGCCGAATAACGGTTCGGACACGCCCCCGGATGTCGTTCTCCCGACGCGGTGTCTAAGCTGACCCCGTGGCGTTCGCGCTCCTTCTCCTTCGCTGCCGCGACGGGGCCTGATCTGACCGGCTCCCCGTCGCGGGGATTCCTGGTGTTCTCGACACGCCGCCAGCGCCGGTCGTCACCAGCCGTTTCTCTCGAAGGAGCCCCATGAGCACGTCCTCCACCCCGGAGCCCATCGCCCCCGCCAGCCGCATTCGCAAGCCTTCCCGGCCCGCACCCGCCGACCAACCGGCGTGGAATCCCCAGCGCGGCAGCTCCATGCCGTTCCACCGCTACCGGCCGTGGCACCGGCTGGTCGAGGACATCTCGCTGCCCGACCGCACGTGGCCGGACAAGCGCATCGACCACGCCCCGCTGTGGTGTGCCGTCGACCTGCGTGACGGCAACCAGGCACTGATCGACCCGATGTCGCCCGCCCGCAAGCGGAAGTTCTTCGACCTGCTCGTCCGCATGGGCTTCAAGGAGATCGAGGTCGGCTTCCCCGCCGCGAGCCAGACCGACTTCGACTTCGTCCGCGAGATCATCGAGGACGGGGCGATCCCGGAGGACGTCCGCATCCAGGTACTGGTCCAGTGCCGCCCCGAGCTGATCGAGCGCACGTTCCAGGCGCTGGAGGGCGCACCGCGCGCCATCGTGCACATCTACAACTCCACGTCGATCCTGCAGCGCCGCGTCGTGTTCCGCGAGGAGCGCGAGGGCGTCAAGAAGATCGCCACGCAGGCCGCCGAGCTGGTCACCGAGTACGCGGCCAAGTACTCCGACACGGACTTCCGCTTCCAGTACTCCCCCGAGTCGTACACGGGCACGGAGCTGTCGTACGCCGCCGAGGTGTGCAACGCGGTGACCGAGATCTGGCAGCCCACCCCGGACAAGCCGGTGATCCTCAACCTGCCTGCCACGGTCGAGATGGCGACCCCGAACGTCTACGCAGACTCCATCGAGTGGATGCACCGCAACCTCGAACGGCGTGACTCGGTGATCCTGTCGCTGCACCCGCACAACGACCGCGGCACCGGCATCGCCGCCGCCGAACTCGGCTACCAGGCGGGCGCCGACCGCATCGAGGGGTGCCTGTTCGGCAACGGCGAGCGCACCGGCAACGTCGACCTGGTGGCGCTGGGCATGAACCTGTTCAGCCAGGGCATCGACCCGCAACTGGACTTCTCCGACCTCGACGAGATCAAGCGCACCGTCGAGTACTGCAACCAGCTTCCCGTACACGAGCGCAGCCCATGGGCCGGTGACCTGGTGTTCACCGCGTTCTCCGGCAGCCACCAGGACGCCATCAACAAGGGGCTGGACGCGCTGCGCGACGCCGCCGACAAGGCGGGAGTCCCGGTGGACGAGCACCCGTGGGAGGTCCCGTACCTGCCGATCGACCCGAAGGACGTCGGCCGCACCTACGAGGCCGTCATCCGCGTGAACTCGCAGTCGGGCAAGGGCGGCATCGCCTACATCATGAAGACCGAGCACCAGCTCGACCTGCCGCGACGCCTGCAGATCGAGTTCTCGAAGATCATCCAGCGGTACACCGACACCGAGGGCGGCGAGGTGGACCCGCAGACGATGTGGGACGCGTTCTCCGGCGAGTACCTGGAGCCGAGTGCTCCGCTGGAGCTGATCAGCCAGCACGTGGTCGCCAACGGGGACTACGAGCTGACCGCCACCATCCGGCTCGACGGCGAGGAGCAGGAGGTCGTCGGCCGGGGCAACGGACCGATCGCGGCGTTCTTCGACGCGCTGGCCACGGTGGGCTTCGACCTGCGGCTCATGGACTACAGCGAGCACACGCTGACCCCCGGAGACGACTCGAAGGCCGCCTCGTACATCGAGTGCGCCATCGAGGACAGGGTGTTCTGGGGTGTGGGCATCGATCACTCGATCATCACCGCCTCGCTGCGGGCCGTCGTCTCGGCAGTCAACCGCGCCCACCGGTGAGGCCGTGATCACGGCGCGACGGTGCGGTTGAGGACTTCTCGACCGTCACGGCGTTGGATGGTGGCGTGGACGACGTCTCGCTGCTGATCCTCTTCGCCGTCTCCGTCGTGCCGTTGATACCGACGGAGGTCGCGCTCATCGGCATGGGGGTCGCCGCCGCACACGGTGGCGACCCCTTCTTGCTGGTGGTGGCGGTGGCGGTGGCGGGCTGCCTCATCAGCGACCTCGGGCTGTACCTCGTGGGCAGGCTCGGCGGCGCTCGCCTGCTCGACCGGTTGCGGACCCGGCGCTCCGCCGACGTCAGCGCCCACTGGATCGGCCGTCACCTGGACCGGCGGGGCGTGCCGATCCTCGTTCTCGCGCGCTGGTTGCCCGCAGGCGGCACCGTGGGCGCCCTGTTGGCGGGGTCCCTGCGTTGGTCCGGCTCGCGGTTCGTGTCCGCCTCCCTGATCGGCGTGCCGTTGTGGTGCGCGTACGCGGGTGGACTCGGCTACCTGGGCGGCACACTGGCCGAGCAGTCCCGACTCGGGGTCGTGGTCTCGGCCACCGTGGCGCTGACGGTGGCCGTGGTGATCACGGCGATGATCCGGCGCGCCGCGACCGCCTCCGCCCGGGCATGATGGCGGGGTGCGAGCCGAACGTCTGGTGGCCCTGCTGTTCACCTTGCAGAGCCGACGCAGCGCGACGGTGGCCGAACTGGCGCAGGCGCTCGGGGTGTCGCCACGCACCATGCACCGGGACCTCGCGGCACTCCAGGCCGCGGGCGTTCCCTTGTGGACGGAAACCGGACGCTACGGCGGTGTGCGACTGGTCGAGGGGTGGCGCACCCGGCTGGACGGGCTGACGGCCCGGGAGGCAGTGGCGCTCTTCGCGATGGGCGCGCCGCGGGCGTTGGCCGAACTCGGGCTCGGCGCGGCGGTCGCCGGCGCGCACGCCAAGGTGACCGCCACATTGCCCGCTCCGTTGCGGGACCAGGCCCGACAAGTGGCGCAACGCTTCCATCTCGACGCTCCTCGCTGGTTCCGCCCCGCCGAGGACACCGCTCACCTCGCCGAGCTGGCGAAGGCAGTGTGGGAGGAGACGCGGCTACGGGTGCGCTATCGCCCCAGCGGCGCGGAGCGCGAGGTCGAACGCACGCTCGACCCGCTCGGACTCGTCCTCAAGGCCGGGGTGTGGTACCTCGTGGCGCGGGTCGAGAAGTCGATCCGCACCTACCGCGTCGCGCGCATGACGAACGTCGAACCGCTGACCGAACGCACCGAACGCCCGGAGGACTTCGACCTCGCCCGGTGGTGGGCGGAGTCGTCGGCACGGTTCGAACGCTCGCTGCGTCGGCTCCCGGTGCGGGTGAAGCTGAGCCCGGCCGGGGTTCGGGCGTTGGCGACCGTGCTGGACGCCGAGCTCGCCGCGGCGGCGCTCGACGGCGCTCGCCCCACCACCGACGGCTGGACCGAGGCCGTCGTCGAATTCGAGGCACCCGACGTCGCGGTGGGGCAGCTCCTCGCGCTCGGCACCGAGGTGGAGGTCCTCGAACCCGCATCGGTACGCCAAGAGTTCGCCGCCGTGGCCCGACGGATCGCCGAGCGCCACGGCGGCTGATCCGCGTCACCGCCGGAACCCGGCACGGCGGAGGCCACCATGGCCGCCGTGCCGGTCACGTCACCGACCTCAGCGGTAACCGGTCGGGTCGGCGGGCTTGCCCTGCTGCTCCACCTCCTCGATGTACCGCCACCCGTCGGGCCGACTGCCGTCCACGTCGTCGATCTCGTAGAGCTTCGCGAGCTGGCCGCTGTTGAGCGTCTGCCCCGAGAACCGCGACTTCTCGGGATCGGCCGCCAGGGCCGCGACCGTGCGGCCCACGAACGTCGGCGTCTCGGAGATGCAGAAGTGCGGCTGCTCGGCCAGCGCGTCCCGCCAGTTCTCCTCCGTGACACCGAACTCGTCGAGCATCGCCTCCGACCGAAGCCAACCCGGGGTGAACGCGACGGCCGTGCAGCCGTACTTCGCCGTCTCCGCCGCCTCACCGATCGCGAGCGTGTGCGCCGACGCCTTGGCCACGTAGAACGCGAGCGTGGTGCCCTCCCGGTACTTCGCGTTGTGCTCGGCCGTTCCGTCGGTCAGCTCGACCACGAGTCCCCCGGGCTGCTTCAGCACCAGCGGCAGCAGGGAGTGCGCCGTGATGAGATGGGCGTCGATGCCCAGCCGGATCATGCGCAGACTGGCGTCCAGCGGGTGTTCCCACACAGGCTTCTCCCAGCCCAGATGCGTGTCACCGCCCCACACGCCGTCGACGAGGATGTCGAGCCTGCCGTGATCGGCCTCGACGCGCTCCGCCAACGCGCGAACCTGGTCGGGTTCGAGGTGGTCGACCCGCATCGCGGTGCCCCTGCCGCCCGCCTGCTCGATCAGCTCGACGGTGCCCTCGATCGTCTCGGGCCTGCCGACCTCCGACCGGTGCTCGCCGGACGTGCGCCCCGTGACGTAGACGAAGGCCCCCGCCCGCGCCAACTCCACCGCGATCGCCCGGCTCGCACCCCGTGTGCCACCGGCGACGAGTGCGACCTTGCCTGTCAGTTCGTTCATGCCTTCACGGTGCCCGCGAACCCTGCCACCTACCGGCAGAGTTTCGACCGCCGACGCGCACCGCTGAACCGCGTCACGCCACCCGGTTGGCCTCGGCGCGCAGCGCGGCGAGCACCGCCGCCACGGCGGGACGCGTGGCCGCACCGGGTCGCAGCACCGCCTCCACGTGGCGAGCAGCCCTGATCCCGGACAGCTCGCGGCGCAGCACGCGGCGCGTGTCCATGGTGTGACGCGGCAACAGCGCGATGCCGTGACCCGCCGCCACCAGAGCCTCGGTGATGCGGAAGTCGTTGATGCGGTGCACCACGCGAGGCCGCACCCCCGTACGCACGGCCAGCGACCGCAATACGTCGTCCACGGGAAACCCCACGTCCACACCGATCCACGGCTCGTCGGCCAGCTCGTGCGGCTCGATGCGCCGCTGGTTCGCCAGTCGATGCCCGAACGGCAACGCCACGTCGAGCGGCTCGCGCAGCAACGGCACCACGTCCAGGCGGTCGGTGGGGAACGGCTCGCCGTGCTCGTCGCGATGGGTCACTACCACGTCGAAGTCGGCGACCAACCGCGGCACCTCGGCCGGGGTCATGTCCACGTCGCGCACCTCGACGTCCAGCCCGGCGTGCGCCGCGACCCGGTCGAGCAGCCCGGGAAGCAGCAACAGCCCCGCCGACGGGAACACCGCCACGCGGACCCGGCCCCGCGGCACCCGACGGTAGGCGTCGAGTTCGGCCTCCGCCCGTTCCACGGCGGCGAGAACCTCGTCGGCACGCGCCACCAGCGCACGACCGGCGTCGGTCAGCCGCAGTCCGCGTCCGGACGGCTCCGTCAACGGCACCCCGACCTCCCGCGCGAGTGCCCGTAGCTGCTGGGACACCGCCGACGGGGTGCAGTGCAACGCCTCCGCCGCCGCGGTCACGCTGCCGCGGTCGGCGAACTCGCGCAGCGTTCGAAGTCTCGTGACGTCCACAACCGCATCGAAGCACGAATCGTGAAGCTTCACTTCATACTCGGTGAAAACAAACTCGCTGGTGCTTCACAGTGCCTGGGTAGATCCTGAAGACGTGCCACGCCTCGACCGCCTGCTCGCCGTGCTCACTGCCCTGCTCTGGGGCTGCAACTTCCTCGCCATCCACGCGATGCTCACCCATTTCCCGCCATTGCTCGCGGGGGCGATCCGGTTTCTCCTGGTCGCCGTGCCCACGATCCTCCTGGTTCCCCGGCCCCGGGTGAAGCTGCGCTGGCTCGTCGGATACGGACTGGGCTTCGGCACGCTGCAGTTCGCGTTCCTGTTCGTCGGCATGGACACCGGGATGCCGACCGGACTGGCCTCACTGGTGTTGCAGGCCTCGGCGCCGTTCACCGTGGTGCTCGGCGCGGTGTTGCTGCGGGAGAAGCTGAGCGGGCGGCAGGTCGTGGGCATCACCGTCGCGGTCCTCGGCATGGCCGCCATCGCGTGGCAACGCGCCGAGCACGCCGCCCTCCTGCCGGTGATCCTGACCCTGCTCGGTGCGCTGAGCTGGGCGGTCGGGAACCTGTGCGCCCGCAAGGCGGAGGCACCCAACCCGCTGCACTTCACGCTGTGGTCATCGGTGGTCCCGCCGCTTCCGATGTTCGCGCTGTCCCTGGTGTTCGAGGGACCGCGGGCGCAGTGGACAGCGGTGTCGACGGCACTGGCCGGTGACGCCTGGCTCGCACTCGCGGGTCTCGCCTACGTCGTCGTCCTCGGCACCGTCGTGGGCTCGGGAATCTGGACCACGCTCATGCGCCGCAACCCGGCGAGCACGGTCGCACCCTTCTCGCTGCTGGTGCCCGTCGTGGGACTCACGCTCGCGTTCCTCGTGCTCGACGAGCGCCCCACACCCGTCGAGATCGCGGCCTCCGTGGTCGTGGTCGGCGGGGTCCTGTTGGGATCGCTTCCCCGCCGACCACGACGGTCACACGGTCAGGCCGACACCGGCTCCTCCGCCGCCTCGGCACGCGGGGACACGCGCCCCGCGAGGATGTCCTCGGCGTAGTGGCAGGCCACCCGGTGCCCGTCGCCCACCTCGCGCAGCTCCGGTCGCTCGGTGTCACACAGCGTCTGCTGCCGCCACGGGCACCGCGTGTGGAAGCGGCAGCCGGTGGGCGGGTTCGCCGGTGACGGGAGGTCGCCGGAGAGCAGGATCTGCTCCCGGCTGTCCTCCACCACCGGGTCCGGCACCGGGATGGCCGACAGCAACGCCTTCGTGTACGGGTGCAGCGGCTCGGCGTACAGACTGTCCGCATCGGACTCCTCGACCAGCGAGCCGAGGTACATCACGCCGATCCGGTCGGAGATGTGCCGCACGACGGCGAGGTCGTGCGCGATCACCACGTAGGTGAGCCCGAACTGTTCCTGCAGGTCCTTCAGCAGGTTGATGACCTGCGCCTGCACCGAGACGTCCAACGCGGACACGGGCTCGTCGGCCACGATGAGGTCCGGCTGCAACGCCAGCGCCCGCGCGATGCCGATGCGCTGCCGCTGGCCGCCCGAGAACTCGTGCGGGTACTTGCGCAGCGCCGACTCCGGCAGCCCCACCGCCGAGAGCAGCTCCTTGAGCTTCGCCCTCGTCTCGGCGGGGTCCTTGTCGAGCCCGTGTGCCCGCAGGCCCTCGACGAGCAACGACTCCACCGACTGGCGTGGGTCGAGGCTCGACAGCGGGTCCTGGAACACCATCTGCATCCGCTTGCGCATCGACCGCAGCGCCTCGCCCTTGAGCGACGACAGGTCGGTGCCGTCGAAGGTGATGGTGCCGTCGGTGGGATCGGTCAGTCGCAGCACCGCGCGGCCGAGCGTGCTCTTGCCGCAGCCCGACTCACCGACGAGTCCGTAGGTCTCCCCGCGGGTGACCCGCAGGCTCACCCCGTCCACCGCGTAGACGTAGCCGACCGTGCGGTCGAGCAGCAACCCGCGCTTGATCGGGAAGTGCACCTTGACGTCGTCGAGCACCAGCAGGTCGTCGCCGGGGCCCGACTCGGCCGTGGTCCGTGGCGTCTCGTCGGTCATCGTGCTCCCTCCGCCACCGTGACCTCCACCGGATTGTGGCACCGCAACATCCCGCCCTCGCGACGGCCGTCGGACACCAGCTCGGGCGCGCTCGACCAGCACGCCTCGACGTGGTTCGGACACCGCGGGGCGAACGCGCAGCCGCTCGTCCACGGGATGTTGTCGGCCACCGAGCCCTTCACGGGCACCAGCTTCTCGCCCCTCGGCGCGTCGAGCCGCGGGATCGAGGCCAGCAGGCCGTTCGTGTACGGGTGACGGGGTTCGGCGAACAACTCGTGGCGCTGCGCGCGTTCCACGATCCGTCCCCCGTACATGACGTTGACCCGGTCGCACAGGCCCGCCACGACACCCAGGTCGTGGGTGATCATGATGAGCGCGGTGCCGGTCTCCGACACGAGTTCCCGCAGCAACGTCAGGATCTGCGCCTGGATGGTGACGTCGAGCGCCGTGGTCGGCTCGTCGGCGATCAGCAGCTTCGGCGAGCACGCCAGCGCGATGGCGATGAGCACCCGTTGCCGCATCCCGCCCGAGAGCTGGTGCGGGTACTCGTCCACCCGCCGCTTCGGGTCCGGGATACCGACCCGGCCGAGCAGGTCGACGGCCTCCGCCTTCGCCTGCTTGCGCGTGAGGTCACGGTGTCGCAGCAGCACCTCGGTCAACTGCACGCCGACGGTCACCACGGGGTTCAGCGACGACAGCGGGTCCTGGAACACCATGCTCAGGTCCCGACCGCGACGTTCGTCGAGCTGCTTCGGGCTGAGCGTCAGCAGCTCCTCACCCGCGAATTTCACCGAGCCGCTGATCCGCGCGCTGCGCGTGGGCAACAACCCCATGATCGCCAGCGACGTCACCGACTTGCCGCAACCGGACTCGCCCACCAGACCGACGGTCTGCCCCGGCTCGACGTCGAAGGAGATCGAGTCGACGGCCGTGGTCGGCTGCTCGCCCTTACGGTGGAACTGCACCGAGAGGTCGCGTACTTCCAGCAGAGCCATGCCATCACCGCCGTTGCCGAGGATCGAGGGCTTCCCGCATCGACTCGCCGACGAGCGTGAATCCCAGTGCCACCACAACGATGCAGGCCGCGGGCCAGAAGGCCAGGTGCGGCTGCGTGTCGAAGTAGTCCTGTGCGTTGCCGAGCATCTGCCCCCACTCGGGCGTCGAGTCGTCCGCCGCGCCGAGGCCGAGGAACGACAGCGCCGCCGCGTCGAGGATCGCGATCGCCAGCACCAACGTGGACTGCACGATCACGGGCCCCAGCGAGTTCGGCAGGATGTGCCGGAACACGATCGCCCCGCGCTTCACGCCGAGGGCCCGGGCCGCGAGCACGTGGTCGCTCTCCCGGATCGCCAGCATCGTGCCGCGTAGCAGCCGCGCGAAGATCGGCACCTGCACGATGGCGACGGCGAGGATCACCGAGAACTGCGTCTGCGACACGAACAGCGCGCCGATCGACACCGCCAACAGCAGCGACGGGATCGACAGCATCACGTCGACGACCCGCATCACCACGGTGTCGACCCAGCCGCCGAACGCGCCCGCGAGCGTGCCGAGCACCAGCCCACCGCCGAGCCCGATGATCGTGGCCAACAACGCCACCAGCAGGGTCTGCTGCGACCCGAGCAGCATCCGCGAGAACAGGTCGCGACCGTACTGGTCACCACCCAGCGGGTGCCCGTCCTGCGCGGGCGGGATCTCGTTGCGGGCGTTGGACACCTGGTCCTCCAACAGCCGCAACGCCGGGTCGTGCGGGGCCAGCCACGGCGCCAGCAACGCCAGCAGCACGAACAGCCCGATGATCGTGGCACCGATCAAGAACAGCGGGTTGCGCCGCAGCCGACGCCACGCCGACTTGGCGAGACTCAACCCCTCCGCGCCCGAGGCGCCGGAGTCGTCGGGTTCGAGTCCACCCGCGACCCCACCCGCCGTGGCCGCGAGCTCGTCGATCTTGGTTGCACGCGAGGCCATGTCACGCCCCCGCTTTCTGCGCCGTCCGGATGCGCGGATCGATCAGCGCGTACGACAGGTCGACGATGAGGTTGACCAGGACGTAGGAGGCCGCCCCGGCGATGATCACCACTTGGAGCACGGGGAAGTCCTTGCGTTCGAAGCCGAGCGCGAGCGCCTCACCGATGCCGTGCCACGCGAACACGGTCTCGGTGAGCACCGCACCCGACAGCAGGGAGCCGGTCTGCAGACCGATGGTCGTGACCACGGGCAGCATCGCGTTGCGCAGGATGTGGCGGTCGCGGATCACCCGCTTGGCCAACCCCTTCGACCGGGCCGTCCGCACGTAGTCCTCGTCCAACACGTCGAGCACCGAGGCTCGGGTGATACGGAAGATGACCGCGAACGGGATCGAGGACAACGCGATCGCCGGCAGGATCAGGTGCACCAGCGCGTCGAGCGCCGCGTCCCACTCCTGCGTCAGGATGCCGTCCAGCACGAAGAAGCCGGTCACTCTCGTGGCGTCGATGCCGACGGTCTGGCGACCACCCGTGGGCAACCAGCCCAGCTCGATGGCGAAGATCCACTTGAGCAGGAACGCGAGGAAGAAGATCGGGACGGAGATGCCCACGAGCGAGCCGACGATGCCCATGTTGTCCAGCCAGCCACCACGGCGGCGGGCGGACAGGTAACCGAGCGGGATCGCGGTGGCCAACGCGATGACGATGGCCACGAAGCTCAGCTCGATCGTGGCGGGGAACCGTTCGAGGAACAGCTCCAACGCGGGCCTTCCTGGCGAAACCCCCAGCGACGTTCCGAAGTCGCCGGTCAGCGCGCGTCCCAGGAACGCGAAGTACTGCACGAAGATCGGCTGGTCCAGACCGAGGTCCTGGGCCAGCTGCGCGCGGCTCTCCGCCGTGCCGCGGTCACCGAGGAGGGCCGAGACCGGCCCTCCCGGCAGTGACCGCAGCCAGGCGAAGAGCAGCACCGAGAGAACGAACAGAACGAGTACGAGCTGCAGTACTCGCCTAAGAGCGAAGCGAAGCACGACTCAGCTTCTACTCCGCGATCGTCACGGCAGCGAACTCCTCCTTGGTGAGGGGGCTGGCGACCAGACCCTTCACCTCAGGACGGAGCACCAACGCGGGCGGCGAGTGCGTCAGCGGGATCGCCGGCAGGTACTCGGACATCAGGTCACGGTTGATGTCCTGGTACGCGGCCTCGCGCTCCTTGGCGTCGACCGTGGAGTCGGCAGCCTGCAGCGCGTCCGCCAGCTCGTCACCCCACGGCGAACCACCGGTGTAGAACTGGTTCTCCGTCGTGCCGAAGAACGTGCCGATGAAGTTGTTCGGCGAGTTGTAGTCACCGGTCCAACCGAGCAGGAACAGCTCCGCGCGCGCCGACTCGACGTCGTCGGTGTAGCCACCGGCCCACGGCTTGCTGACCGGCTTGACGGTGATGCCCGCCTCTTCCAGGTCTTCCTTGATGGCACCGAAGATGGCGGTCGGGTTCGGCATGTACGGACGCGTCACCTGCGTCGGGTACCAGAGCTCGACGGTGAGGTCGGCGTGTCCGGCTTCCTTCAGCAGCTTCTTCGCCTTGTCGACGTCGTGCTCGTACTCCATCACGTCGTCGGCGTAGCCGTCGACCGAGGACGGATACATCTGCTTCGCGACCTCGGAGTTCTCCGGCATGATCGACGAGACCAGGGTCTTGCGGTCGATCGCGTAGGCCAGCGCCTGGCGGACCTTGAACTCCTTGAGCGCCGGGTTGTTCTTCTGGGTGATGCCCAGGTACAGGATGTTGAACGGGTCGCGGATCTCGACGTTGTAGCCGGCCTTCTCCAGCGAGTCCCAGTCGGACGGCGACGGGAAGTCGTAGCCGTCGATCTCGCCGGCCTCCAGGGCCTGCTTGCGCGCGGTCTCGTCCGGGATGATGCGGAAGATCAGGCGGTCGAGCTTGGCCTTCTCACCCCAGTAGTCCTCGTTGCGCTTGAGGGTGATGGTGCCGTTGGCCTCGTCGTAGCTGTCGAAGACGAACGGGCCGGTGCCGGTCGGGTGCTGACGCGCGTACTCCGAGAACACGAAGCTGTCGCCCTCGGCCTTGACGTCGTTCGCCTTGTGCTCGTCCATCGCCTTGGGGCTCTGCATGGCGAACGAGTCCTGCGTCAGCATGGTCGGGAAGTCGGCCGTGAAGCGGGTGAGCGTCAGCTCCACGGTGTGCTCGCCCGTGGCCTCGCACCCCTCGTACAGCGACGGCTTCTTGCCGTCGGCGAACCCGCCGAAGTTCTCGATCCAGTAGTAGGACAGCGCCGGGGACGTCCCCGCGCCCTCCTGGTTGAACATGCGCTCGAAGTTCGCGCACACGGCCTCGGCGTCGAAGGGCGTGCCGTCGTGGAAGGTGACACCCTCCTGGAGCTCGAACGTCCAGGTCTTGCCGTCCTCGCTCGACGACCATTCCTTCGCGAGCTCGGGCTTGATGTCGGCAGTGCCGGGCTCGATGCCGATGAGGTTCTCGAACATCTGCCGCGTCACGCGGAAGGTCTCGCCGTCGGAGGCGTAGAACGGGTCGAAGTTGGACGGAGCTCCCGTGGCGCCGAAGACGAACGTGCCGCCCTCGCCACCGCCCGCGGCGTCACGTTGGGACTCGGCACACGCGGTGAGCGAGAGCGCCAGCGCGCCCGCGATGCCGAGCACAGCCAGGCGGCGTGGTCGAGCCACCCGTGATTGGAGCATGTTGGCCCCCTTGAGCAAAGGCTTCGGTTCAGGCCGCGTCCACAGAGGGTGCACGCGGATGGTGGGTGACCATATCGGTTATCGCGCGCTCACTTAAGCCCCCGAAACCGGCCTCACACCGCCCATCGGCGGGTCGTCGGAGCGCCGAACGCCGCTCGATCGCCGACTCGATCAAGCCGTCGCGGATCTTGCCGAGAGTGGTCGAGACCTTCTGGGCCTCGCATTTCGCGCCGTCGCGGAGTGTCAGACGCGTGTCACCTGATCGGCGATCATCACTCGAAAGGGTTGCATCCCACAGCTTCGTCACAGTTGGATAACTGCTGACAACCAGGTGACCAGTCGACGGTCGACGTCACGGTGTGTAGCGATACCACTACGAGGAGGCGCCCGTTGCGCGCCGAAGCATCACCGACTCCACGACGATGGGCGTGCGCTTCATGACCGGTGGAGTCGCCAGGAAACCCTGACGTCCTCGTCACGCGCCGACGACCGCCGCACCGTCCTCCGGCTGGACGACGTCGTCGGCGTGGCGACGCGTGTCGTCCACCGCGAACCAGCCGTCCTCGAAGCGCTGCCAGGCTTCGAGGTGTCGTCGACACGACTCGCCGTCCCTGGCCACCGCGCGCTCCAACCGGCGAGCCCGATCGGGGCCCTCCACCCAGCACAACCGCGTCAACCTCAGACGCACCGAGGCCCGCCCCGACGACACCCCTTCCACGACGAGGACATCGGGGACGGGGACCTCCACCACAGCACCCGGACGCGGCAGGCCGCTCGTCCAGTCCCATGCGCGGTAGGAGCCGGGACACCCGGTGGCGAGCCGGTCGAGCACGGCGGCGAGCCTCGGCCACCACGACACGGGGTCGTCCCACGTGGCGAAGTCGTCGGTGCTCACCAGGGCCACCGCGTCCCCTCGGGCTCGTAGCGCCGCGACGAGCCGACGCGCGAACGTCGACTTCCCGGCACCCGACGGCCCGTCGACCGCGACCAGCCGCACGCCGCCGAGCCGAGCGGGTGACCCACGCACCGCGTCGGCCACCCGGTCGGCGACAGGATCAGAGCGCACGCCGACCGGACAACGCCCGGCCGAGAGTGAGTTCGTCGGCGAACTCCAGGTCACCGCCCATCGGCAACCCGGACGCCAGGCGCGTGACCGTCAGCCCCGGGAAGTCCTTCAGCATCCGCACGAGATACGTGGCGGTGGCCTCGCCCTCCGTGTTCGGGTCGGTCGCGATGATCACCTCGGACACCTCGTCGGCGCCGATGCGCGCGAGCAGTTCCTTGATCCGGAGCTGATCCGGCCCCACTCCCGACAACGGATCGAGCGCCCCACCGAGCACGTGGTAGCGCCCCCGGAACTCCCGGGTGCGTTCGACGGCGAGGACGTCCTTGGGCTCCTCCACGACACAGATGACGCTCGTGTCGCGACGCACGTCGGAGCAGATGCGGCAACGCTGGTTCTCCGACACGTTGCCGCACACCTCGCAGAACCGCACGCCCTCCCGGACCTTGCCGAGCACCTCCTGCAGCCGCGCGATGTCGGCCGGGTCGGAGGCCAGCAGGTGGAAGGCGATGCGCTGCGCACTCTTCGGACCGATGCCGGGCAGCCGCCCGAGTTCATCGATCAGATCCTGAACGACGCCTTCGTACACCGTTATCCAGGAAGTCCGAAGCCGCCGAGGTCGGGCATGCCGCCACCGCCGCCGAGTCCACCGGCGAGCGGGCCGAGCTTCTGCTCGGTGAGCCGCTGCGCGTTGCCCATCGCGTCACGCACCGCGGCCACCACGAGGTCGGACAGCGTCTCGGTGTCCGACGGGTCGACCACCTTCGGGTCGATCGTCAGGTTCTTCAGTTCGAGGCTCCCGCTGACCGTGGCCGTGACCAGACCGCCACCCGCGCTCCCGGTCACCTCGGCGTTCGCCAGCTCCTCCTGTGCCGCGACGAGCTGCTCCTGCATCTTCTGCGCCTGCTGGAGGATCTGCTGCATGTCGGGCATTCCGCCGCCGGGTTGCACCATGATGTGGCTTTCCGATCGTCTCGTTGTCGAGTGCTTGTTTCGCTGGCCGAGTCCGCCGCCTGGCGACGTCGTCGCGCCGGTTCCAGCCTAGCCGCAGGCGCCGACGGTGACCGTGCCCTCCGAGTGCCCGCCGCGGGCTTGAAGAGAAGTGCGCCCTGGTCCGCACGGCGGCGTGGCGGGTCAGTCGATGGGCCGGGCGCCGAGGTGTTCGGTGATGAGTCGACGAGCCCGGGTCTCCGGGTCGACCGACTCGGTCTCCTGCTCCGAGGGCTCGGGCGGGTAGGGCTCGTCGTCGGGTTCGGGTGGCAGCGGGATGTCGGGCTCCGACGTCGTGACCCGTGCCCGCGCTCCCTCGCGCGCGGCGGAGTCGGACGGCCGCTGGAAGGTGCGGGCCTTGCCCTGCTCGGGACGTGCCTGTGGTGCTCTGGCCGGGGGCGCGGCACTCGGCTCGTCACCTGCCAACGCACTCGGGTGCACGCACCGCACGCTCCACGTGCCCGACACCACCTGCCCGAGCGCCCGGGCGATGCAGTCGAGGTTGCGCGGCTCCGACAGCCGTCGCACCAGCGGCTGCGCCGGGTGCGTGAGCGTCACCGCGGTGCCCTCGACGCTGTGCACCGTGGCGCCCGTGAGCAACGCCTCCGTGCTCCGACTCTGAGACCGCACGGCCGCGAGCACCTGGGGCCAGTACTGGCGCAGCCCGGCGACGTCGACCGCTCCCGACGCACCTGCGCTCGCCGACCCGGTGTCGGACGTCGGGCGCTCCGGCGCGGGCTGCGCAGTGGGTGCGGGCTGCGCGGTGGGCGAAGGCGCCGGGGCGGCCGCGGTCTCCGCACGCCGCGTCGGGCTCTCGGAGACACTCGCACGCTCGGGGCGTGCCGCCCGCTCCTGCTGCGCCGCCGCGCGCTGCGACGGTCGCTGGTACACGCGCTCGGGCGCGGGCCGGGTCTCCGATTCGGCCGACGGCGCACTCGGCTGCCCGGCGGCGGGGACCCCGGCAGCGAGTCGCCGTTCCATCCGTTCGAGTCGTTGGAGCACGGCTCCGGAGTCGTCGGCGACCTCGGGCAGCAGCATCCGCGAGCACAGCAGTTCGAGCACCAGCCGCGGCGACGTGGCGCCCCGCATCTCCAACAGTCCGTTGTGGAGGATCTCCGCATAACGGGTCAACGTGCCGGGCTGCAACCGCTCGGCCTGCCCGACCATGCGCTCGATCTGTTCCTCGGGCGCGGACACCATGCCGTTGTTCGCCGCCTCCGGCACCGACCGCAGCAGGATCAGGTCGCGGAAGCGATCGAGCAAGTCCGTGGCGAACCGCCGAGGGTCGTGTCCCGCCTCGGCGAGTCGGTCGATGGTGCCGAAGACGTTCGTGGCGTCGTCATTGGCCAGCGCGTCCACCACGGCGTCGATGAGCGCGGAGTCGGTGACCCCGAGCAGGGCCACGGCGCGCTCGTAGGTGACGCCCTCCGGTCCCGCGCCCGCCAGAAGCTGGTCGAGCACAGACTGGGTGTCACGCGCCGATCCGCCACCCGCGCGGATCACCAGCGGGTACACCGCGGGCTCGACGGGCACGCCCTCCGCCGCGACGTTGCGCTCCAGCAACTCCCGCATGGCGCTGGGCGGGATGAGCCGGAACGGGTAGTGGTGCGTCCGCGACCGGATGGTGGTGAGCACCTTGTCGGGCTCGGTGGTGGCGAAGATGAAGATCAGATGCTCGGGCGGCTCCTCCACGATCTTCAGCAGGGCGTTGAAGCCCTGCGGCGTGACCATGTGGGCCTCGTCGATGATGAACACCCGGTAGCGCGACTCCGCGGGCGCGTAGAACGCGCGGTCGCGCAGCTCGCGGGCGTCGTCGACGCCGCCGTGGCTGGCCGCGTCGAGTTCGGTGACGTCCACGCTGCCCGGCCCCTCGGGCGCGAGCGCCCGACACGGTCCGCACTCGCCGCACGGGTCCGGAGTCGGCCCCTTCTCGCAGTTGAGCGAGCGGGCCATGATGCGCGCGCTCGACGTCTTGCCGCAGCCGCGGGGCCCCGAGAAGAGGTAGGCGTGGTTGATGCGGCCGGAAGCCAGCGCGGTGCGCAGCGGTTCGGTGACGTGCTCCTGCCCGACGACCTCGGCGAAGGTCGCCGGCCGATACTTGCGGTACAGCGCTAAAGCCACGACGCGAGCGTACCGGCAGGTCCCGACGCTCGGCCCGTAGCCTGCACGGTCCCGGCAATGGCGTGCCACCGGCCCGGTACCGCCCCACCGCGACGACACGCGCGCCGACGGGAGGAAAAAGGGGGCAGGAAAAGAAGGGGACCCCCGCACCCGTCAGAGCCTGCTTATCCTTGCTGCCTTCCGGCCCTGGGGAGGTTCACAGGGTGGACGCCGCGGGGGTCCACGTTCAGTCTAGGCCACACCGCCGAGGCGGATCGAGCCCGGGTCGCCGCGTCGGCGCGCCTCAGCGTTGCGGCAGGTCGAACTGCCCCGCCTTCACCGCCGTCAAGAACGCCTGCCATTCGGAGTGGCCGAACACGAACACCGGACTCTGCGAAAGCTTGGTGTCGCGAACCCCGACCTTGTCCTCGGCGAGATTCACCTCGACACAATTGCCCCCGTTGGGTTCACTGGCGAAGGACTTGCGCCAGTTTCCTGGGTCGAACAAGCTCACCGCCGTCGACGGGTCATAGTCCCCGTTCCCGGCATAATCGACCATCGCCTACCTCCGAACCCGGTGCGAACGTTCCGCACCCCGTCGTCGCCCTCAGTGACATTTGTCGTCGCAGAGCCCGAAACCCCTCGAACGGATGCGTCCATCCGTGCGACTTTCGACGCCGCGGGTCGACAACACGATTATTAACGATCTAGGATTATTACTAGCGGGTAGGGATCACCACACGCGAGCGGGGTCGATCTCCTGAGAGATCGGCAACAACTCCGGGGGATGGAGCAGGCATGGCCGTACGACTCGACGTGGGACCGCTGGCGAGCCGGTGGAGAAACGAAGAATCAGAAGCCGACACACCCACGCCTCGTCGCAACCGACTCAATCTCAACCTCGTCAAGCTCTCGACCCGGAAGAAGCCCGTGTCTCTCCTGTTCGTGGAGGACCCGCTGGCGCTGCGCTACCTGTGCCGAGCCTAGGGGGCCGCTGACGCGGTTCAGTCGAGGGCCTCGCGATACTCCTGAGCGAGCTGCTTGAGAAACTGGCGGGTCTCCTGTCGCTCCAGGGCCGCGCCCCGCAGCCGGTCCCACGAGTCGACGAAGATCTGGAAGTCCTTGATGTCGTCGAGGTAGAGCCCGCCGGCGGAGTGCTCGATGTAGACGAAGTCCCGGGTGCGGTCGGGGAACCTCATAATCGTGAAGTCGTTGGGCACCGAGGCCAGCTTGGCGTCGAACGGCAGGACGTGCACGTACACGCGCTGCCGCTGGTCCAGCTCCAGCATGTGCTCGATCTGGTCGAGCATCACCGCCGGAGCGTGTCCACCCGGGGCTCGCCGCAACGCGGCCTCGCTGATGATGAACCGGTAGTAGGGCGGCTGCTGCTGGTCGAACACGGCCTTGCGGTCGAGCCGGTTGCGCACCAATGCCGTGATGTCCGTGGCCCCGAACTCGGTGAACTGCTTGAGCATGTAGTGCTCGGACTGCAGCGGGCCGGGAATGCGCTCGCAGTGCCACGTCATGATCTCGGCCGCGGCCGGTTCCAGGTCCGTGAAGGTGCGGAACCAGTGCGGCACCACGGAGCGGTAGCCGGACCACCGACCTCGCTGCCCCGCGGCCGATCTGGCCATGTCGATCAAGGTCTCGGCCTCGTCGCCAGTCACGCCGTACGCCTCCAACATCCTGCGCACGTCGCCGAGCTTCGCGCCGACCGCGCCTGACTCGATCTTGTTGACCTTCCCCTGCGTGCAGCCCAGAACCTCGGCGACCTGCTGCTGGGTCATTCCGGCAGACCTGCGCGCATGCCGAAGCTCGTTACCGAGCTGTTTGCGACGGGAAGTGACGGTGCTGGCCATGGCGCGATGACGTTACCGCGTTCAACCGCCCGAGTGAAATCACCTCACCGGCTGGCTTTCGACTCACCCGATGGCCACGCTGCGCGACCGTCGCGAGAGGCCCGGCGCGCGTAATGTCGAGCCATGACCTCGCAGACGGGCAGAGCAAGCATCGGCGTCACCGGGCTCGCGGTCATGGGCCGCAACCTCGCGCGCAACCTCGCTCGGCACGGGCACACGGTCGCCCTGCACAACCGGACGGAGCAGCGCACACGGGACCTCGTCGAGCAGTTCGGCTCCGAGGGCGACTTCGTCCCCACCTACTCCGCGCAGGAGTTCGTGCGGGCACTGGAACGCCCCCGCAAGCTCGTCGTCATGGTCAAGGCGGGCGCACCCACCGACGCGGTCATCGACGAGTTCGTGCCGTTGCTCGAACCGGGTGACATCGTCATCGACGCGGGCAACGCGCACTTCGCCGACACGCGACGTCGGGAGGCGGCGCTGCGCGAGCGCGGCCTGCACTTCGTGGGCACGGGCGTGTCCGGCGGCGAGGAAGGAGCCCTGCACGGGCCGAGCATCATGCCGGGCGGCTCGGCGGAGTCGTACGAGTCGCTGGGGCCGCTGCTGGAGGACATCTCCGCCAAGGTGGACGGCGCGCCGTGCTGCACCCACATCGGCCCCGACGGCGCGGGTCACTTCGTGAAGATGGTGCACAACGGCATCGAGTACTCCGACATGCAGCTCATCGCCGAGTCGTTCGACCTGCTGCGGGGTGCGCTCGGGTACGAGCCGCCCCGGATCGCCGACATCTTCCGCACCTGGAACACGGGCAGGCTCGACTCCTACCTGATCGAGATCACCGCGGAGGTCCTCGCGCACACCGACCCGGCGACCGGCAGGCCGTTCGTCGACGTCGTCGCCGACGAGGCCGAGCAGAAGGGCACCGGGCGCTGGACCGTCCAGAACGGACTCGAACTGGGGGTGCCGATCACGGGCATCGCCGAAGCCACCTTCGCGCGTTCGCTTTCCGGTCACACGGACCTGCGGCGTGCCGCCCGTGGCCTCGCCGGACCCACCCGCGACTCCTCGGTGAGAGCGAACGTGCCCGAAAGCTTCGCCGACGACGTCGAGCACGCGCTGTACGCGTCCAAGGTCGTCGCGTACGCGCAGGGCTTCCACCAGATCCAGGCGGGCAGCGCCGAGTACGACTGGAACATCGACCTGGCGTCCGTGGCCGCCATCTGGCGCGGCGGCTGCATCATCCGCGCGACGTTCCTCGACGACATCCGCGCCGCCTACCGTGCGGAACCGACGTTGCCCACGCTGTTGACCAGCGGCGAGTTCCGCGCCGCGGTCGAGGACGCGCAGGACGCGTGGCGGTCGGTGGTGAGCACCGCCGTCCGGCTGGGCATCCCGACGCCCGGGTTCTCCACGGCACTGGCCTACTACGACGCACTCCGCGCGGACCGGCTCCCCGCGTCGTTGATCCAGGGGCAACGCGATTACTTCGGCGCTCACACCTATCGCCGGGTCGACCGCGACGGCAGCTTCCACACCACCTGGGCCGCCGACCCTCGCGAGGAACACGAGGTCTGATCGACGGGCCAGGACGCACGCCTCGGTCGTTGCCATGCGCCGCTTCCGCGCGCACCCTGGGGCATGTGGCTTGAGTCACACACGTTCGGGTGGGCGGCCCACCCGATGACCCACGGACGACACCGAGCATGTCGACGCGCGAGCCGGGATTTCGCCGGCTTCTGAGACTCGCCGCCATCGCCGTCGTCGGCGTGACGGCTCCGGTGGCGGCCTGCGCCGTCGACACCGCATCCCAGACACCGCCGTCCCAGACACCGACGTCCCCGACGCAGCCTCCCTCGACGGCTCCGTCCCCGACACCATCCCCGGCGCCATCCTCGGCATCTCCGCTCTCACCGGCTCCGGTCGCCGAAGCCCCGGCGGTGCCGGTCGCGTCCGTGCCGGACGAGGTCGTCCACGAGCACGGCTTCGAGGACGTGGGCTTGGTGGTCGTCGACCGCGCCCGCCCGGGTGTCGTGCTGACCCACGCCCCGCACGCGATCTTCACGTCCGCGTCGCTGGTGAAGCTGCTCCTGGCGTTCGAGGCCCTGGACCGCGGTGAGCCCGCGTCCGACGTGCACACCATGCTCGCCACGAGCCACGACCCGCTAGCGAGTCGGCTCTGGGTCCGCTACGACGGCCCGAGGCTCGTCACGTCCTGGGCGCAACGACTCGACCTGCGCCACACCGTCCCGCCCGAGCGGCCCGCCATGTGGGGCGACACGCTCACCACGGCGGCGGACACGGTGGCCGTCTACGACCACCTGCTACGCGACGCGCCTCCCCGCACCCGAGACGTGGTGCTCTCCGCACTACAGGCGTCCACGCCTCGGGGGCACGACGGCTTCGACCAGCGCTTCGGCATCCCCGACGCCGCCCTGCGGCACGGCCTGTCGTTCGCGGTGAAGCAAGGGTGGGCGTGCTGCACCGACCACCGCGTCCTGCACACGACCGGGGTCGTCGGCGAGGGTGCCGAGCCGGACCGCTGGCTCGTCGCCGTCCTCACCCGCAGCCCCCGTTCGGTCGACTACACCACCGCGTCGGCGAACGTCACCGAGTTCGTCACGGAGGTGCTCGGGACGGCCGGCGTGCGTCACGGCTGACCCGATCGCACCGGTTCGCGGCCGCCGCCCGGGGTAATCCGGTGCCATGTTGTCTTCCATCGCGCGCGGCGCCGCGGCGGGTGCCGCCGGAACCACCGCCCTGCACGCCGCGACCTACCTGGACATGACACTGCGCGGACGGCCGTCGAGCAGCACGCCCCAGCAGACCGTGGACAAGCTCAGCGAGGCCGCTGGGACGAAGATCCCCGGCGACGCCGAACAACAGGAGAGCCGCAAGTCCGGCCTCGGCGCGTTGCTCGGCATGGTCACGGGAACCACCGTGGGGGTCGGCTACGGACTTCTGCACGGCCTGGGCTGGCGTCCGCCGGTGCTGGTCGGCGGGGTCGTCGCGACGGTCGCGGCGATGGTCGGTTCGAACGCTCCCATGGCGGCGCTGGGGGTGAGCGACCCACGGACGTGGAGCACGTCGGACTGGCTCAGCGACGTACTGCCGCACCTGGCGTACGGGCTCGCGACGGCGGCCACCTTCGCCCTGACGGAGGACGACCGGCGCGCACGTCGGCTGCGGAAGCGGATGCGCAAGGCGGTGCGCGCCAACACGAGCACGAAGAACAACGTCCTGTCCCTGACGTCCTGAGCCGGGCCGTGCCCGCGACGAGCAGCCGATCGCGCGCCTGCTACCCTCTTCCGCGGAGGATTGGCCGAGCGGCCTAAGGCGCACGATTGGAAATCGTGTTGGGTGTAACAGCCCTCACGGGTTCGAATCCCGTATCCTCCGCCAGCATCACGACGCCGGGTCCTTCGCCACGAGGGGCCCGGCGTTCGTCGTCCGTACCGGCCTTCGTCCGGAGTCCTCGCACGCGCCTGATCAGCGCACTTCGAATCCCCCACCTACCTGCTGTGCGTTGTCGATCACTCACGCTAAGTTGGATGCGGCGTGACAGAACCCAACCCGACTTCGCTCGAAGGAGCTCGCCATGCCCGGTGTGGACGAGATTCGCGCAGGTATCGCCCTGGCGAACGAGAAGGCCTCGGCCAGCATCGCCGCTCTGGAACAGGCCGCTCAGTCACTCCAGGAGGCGCAGCAGTCCCTGGCGCAGGCCACCGCCGGCAGCACGCAGGAGGAGATCAGCCAGGCACACGGCCTCCTCGCGGAGGCGTTGCAGGCGGTGACGGGCACGCAGAGCACCATCCTCGCGTGCATCTCCTCCGCCGAGAGCTACTCGGCTCGGCTCTAGTCCCATGCTGGAGCAGGTACGGCACCTCCTCGCGGGGACGCTCGACTCGCTTGTCGACGCCCACGCCCACAGCACCAAGGCGAGACAGCTACTCGACGACTACCGCCGTGTGGTCGTCGAGGTACAGGCGAAGGCCGAACCGTGGCTGCCCGTCGAGTTGGACAGGGCCGTGGAGCAGATCGACGCCAACCACGCGCGGCTCGACACCGTGCGGGGCCTGCTCACGGAGTACGAGTCGAGATTGTGAAGTGTGCCCATGGGACGCAAGGTCGTCGAGCAGCGCGCGCGGGTGACCAACGCGCTGGAGGCGCTGCGCCACCAGATCGGGCTCGCCCTCGGGGCCGCCCGTAACGCCCACTCCGACGCCGAGCTGGAACTCACCAAGCTGAAGCTCGAAAAGCTGGTGTTGTCGGTGGGGCTCGACAACGTCGCCACCGACCCGAGACTGGCCGAGTACCGGGGCGATCCGGCGATGACGTCGGTGCTGTCGTGGCTGGAGAGCGTCCGTAGCCGCTTCTACGCCGACTGGGCGGACGGTCCCGACGAGTTGCGCCGGGTGGTCGCCTCGGCCGCGCCGGGTCCGGCGGGGCGACCGCCGAGCGAGTGGCTCGGCAGGCTCGGCACCGACGAGGGCCCGACCTCGCCCGGACTGTGGCGGATCGGCGAGGCCACAGTGGACGGTTCCAGCGTCGGCCGCGCCCCGGGGACGACCCTGTCGTTCGACGTCGCCGTGCCCTTGCTCGACGAGTCGCACCTGTCGATCACGTCGGCGCCGAAGACGCGCGCCACGGTCGACGCGCTCGTGGAGAACCTGCTCATGCGCGTGCTGAGCACGTTCGCGCCGGGCGCGGTGAAGGTGCACCTCTGGGACATCGGCCAGCTCACGGCCGTGCTGCCCAACTTCTACGCGCTGAGCCGGACCAGCGCCGTCACCGTGCACGACCCCACGCGGCTGGTCGACCTGCTCGACGAACTCGCCGGGCACATCCGCCGCATCCACACGCAGACGTTGCAGGCGGGCTACGCGTCGTTGCGCGCGATGCGGGAGGCCACCGGCAAACGCGTCGAGCCGTGGCGGATCGCCGTGCTCTACGGCAACGGGGAGGACCTCGCACCCGAGCATCTGCGCGACCTCAGGCGGGTCGCCAGCGGCGCGCTCGCCGCGGGGATCTCGTTGGTGCTCGTGGACGTTCCCACCGTCCTGGGCGGCTCGGTGGAGACGATCAGCCTGCTCGACGACCGGCGGGCGATCACGTCGATGACCGGTTCCGGCGTCGAGATCCGACTCGACCCGCCGCTGCCGGGCGGGCAGGTGGCCAACGCAGCGGCGCGGATCGCCGAGGCCATCGTCACGCGGCAGGGCGGCCCACGATCGTTCGCCGACCTACTGCCGACGGAGTACGGGCAGGAGTGTTCCGCCCGCGAACTGCGCACCCCGGTCGGTTTCCACGAGGGCGAACCCGTCGAGGTCGTGATCGGCGACGCCACCCCCCACGCCCTCATCGGCGGGCCGAGCGGATCGGGCAAGACGAACTTCCTGTACGCGCTGCTGGGTGGGCTCGCGGCCCGGTACTCCCCCGACGAACTGGCGCTGTACCTGCTGGACTTCAAGGAAGGCGTCTCGTTCGCCGGGCTGGCGCCCGGGAAGAAGGACGAGAGCTGGTTGCCGCACGCCCGGCTGGTGGGTGTCAACGTCAACACCGACCGCGAGTTCGGCGTTGCGCTGCTGCGGTTCCTCTCCGACGAGATGCGGCGCAGATCGGCGGCGGCCAAGGAGTTCGAGGTCACCAACATCGCGGAGCTGCGCGAGGCCGACCCCACCGGGCACTGGCCGCGGATCGTCGCCGTGATCGACGAGTTCCAGTACCTGTTCGCCGAACGCGACTCGGTGACGGCCATGGCCACGTCGCTGCTGGAGGACCTGGCGAGGCGGGGCCGCTCCCAGGGCATCCATTTGATCCTGGCCAGCCAGGACATCGCGGGCATCGACGCCTTCTGGGGCAAGCCCGCCGTGTTCGAGCAGTGCACGTTGCGCATCGCCATGCCGAAGGCCCGCCGCGTGCTGGCGGAGTCGAACCAGGCGGCGGTGTCCGCACCTCGCTGGCACGCCGTGATCAACCACGAGTCCGGCGTCGCGCACGGCAACCAACTCGCCCACATTCCCGACGCCAGCACGAAGAACACGTTCCCGGTGTTGCAGCGGCAGTTGTGGCAGCGGTACGCCACGCACGGACGACCGAGGCTCTTCGACGGTGCCGTCGCGCCCCGGCTCGACGAGCTGACCGCGTTCACCTCGCTCACGCCCGGCAGCAACCGCCCGAAGGCGCTGGTGGGGCAGTCGATCGAGGTCGCCGACAACGCCCACGGAGTGGAGCTGCCCGCCGCGCCCGGACGCAACCTCGCTGTCCTCGGCAGCAGCACCACGGAGGCGCTCTCCGTGCTCGACGCCGCGACCCGCTCGTTGGCCCGGCAGTACGAGCCGGGGACGGCGGAGTTCGTGCTGGGGTGTGCGGTGGACCGGTGTCTGGGCGACGTGCGGGCTCTGGCGGACGAGCTGGCTTCACTGGGACACAAGGCTCCCGTCGTGACGGCCGACGAGTTCCCGGAGCTGATCGCGCAGCGTGCCACCGAACTGTCCGAGTCGGCGGGCGACCGGTTCCTCGTCCTGTACGGGGTCGACGCGGTGCTCCCCGCACTGGAACGCAAGGAGCCGGGCAAACCGAGCGGTCTGGACCAGTTGCGGATCCTGTTGAAGCAGGGGCCGCCGAAGGGCCTCCATGTGCTGGGCTGGTGGCGTGGCGTGGCCCGGCTGAAGGACACCCTGGGCTTCGGCGGCACCGAGGACATCGGGGCCTGGGTCGCACTCGACGTCCAGGGCAACGAACTCGCGGCGTTCTGCGCGGGCCAGGTCGTGCACTGGGCGCCGCGTGCCGGGCGCGCACTGTTCTTCGACCGCAGCACGCACGCGAGCCCGGAGGTCACCGTCCCGTTCCATCGTCCGGAGGCCGACCATGCCTGACGAGCCGACCGCCGCCGTTCGCTACAAGGAGATCATGAGCGGCGCCCGCCGCTCCGCCGACGAGGTGCGCGAGTGGGAACGGCGCCGGGTCGAGGAGTTGGAGTCGCAGATCGCCGGGGCGCAGGACCGGCTCGACCGCGTCGCCGAGCAGGAGGTCGCCGTCCAGGAGCGCACCCACCGCTGGTGGCGCATGGCGTGCGACAACGTGGACCGGTTGTCGTGGATCGAACCCGGGGACCCGCCCAACGCCAGTCCCGTGGCCCGCAGCGAGCACCTCGACCAGTACCTCGAAGAGATCCGCACGTCCTACCGCGAGCTCACCAAGGCGGTCGCCGCACTGGGCTGGCGCGCCCGCCGCTGAGGCGTGGCGGGCACACGGCACGACGGACGGTGTGGGCGGGCGGTGACACACCCACACCGTCCGTCCACACGGGACTGTTCACCGTCGTGGCCGAGTTCGCCGCGCCCTGATCAGCTCCCGCGCGCGATGTCGAGGTCCTCCCACAGCCGCCGTTCCTCCGGAGCCGGGTCCTCCACCACGCGCGACTCGCTGTCGAACCGCTGCACAGGTCGCGTGCTCAGGTCGTAGCGAGGCCAACCCGGATCGCCGTGCGTGGCGAAGGCGACCCAGGCGGTGTGCATCGCGTCGGCGAGCGCCTGCGGCGGGGCGTCACCGGTGATCGCCGAGAAGAGCGGCATGTCGAGGAGGTCGAAGACGAACGGGACCTCCAGGAAGTGACACGCCCCCAGCGCCCCACCGAACTGGGGGGAACGCCAGGCGAAGTCGTAGAGGTACGCCGACCGGCCGCGTCGGACGACGGCCTCGGCGAGGCGGTGGGCCGGCGCGCGGTAGTACCAGTCTCGTTGCAGCAGCGCCAGGACGTCGCCGGGACCGGCGTCGGGGTGGGTGGCGCGGTAGACGCTCCACGCCCGCTCGACCGGCAGCCCGTACGACCGCATGGCGGTCTCCACGTCGTCGTCACCGATCGCGTCCAGCGCACCGAACGGCACCAACGAGAGCCGTCCTTCCTCCGCGTTGCTGCCGAGGAGGACGTCGACGTCGGCCGCCACCCCCGCACGGACCGCGTCGAGGGTGGTCGACGGCAGGACGTCGCCGTCGACCGTGGGTTGCACCAGGTGCACCCTGGCACCGGGCTCGCCGCACCACCGCCGCGGGTCGGGACGTTCGGCCAGCCGCCGCTCCACCCGCTGCTGCGCGGCGAACAGCCGCTCGACGGGCACCTGCGCGAACTCCTGACGCGTCGGACCGATCCCGAGTTCGTCAGCGAGCAGACCGGCGACGTGCCGAGCGGTGTCGAGCGACTGGACCAGGTTGCCCGCACCGCTCTGCAGGGCCACGCGGCGGAACAGCCCACGTGCGGCCGGCATGGCGAGCAACGTCGCCGTGCACATCGCCCCGGCGGACTCCCCGAACACCGTGACGTTGTCCGGGTCGCCCCCGAAGGCCGCGATGTTGTCCCGGACCCATTCGAGCGCGGCCACCTGGTCGAGCAACCCCAGGTTCGCGATGCCGTCGCCCAGCGCGAGGAACCCCTCGACGCCCAGCCGGTAGTTGACGCTGACGAACACCACGCCGTCCCGAGCGAAGCGGCGTCCGTCGTAGAGGATGCTGCTGCCGCCGTCGAACCCGCCGCCGTGCACCCACACCATCACCGGTAGGCCGGCCCGACCGAGATCGGGCGAGAAGACGTTGAGGTTGAGGTAGTCGTCCCCGACGACCGTGGGATAGAAGCCCGACAGCTCCTCCGGCATCCCGAAGTCCGGTTGCGGCGCGGTCGGTCCGAACGACGTCGCCTCCCGCACGCCGTCCCAGGGCTCGGCCGGACGTGGTGGCCGTTGCCGTAGAGCCCCGACGGGCGGTTGCGCGTACGGCACGCCTCTGAAGACGTGGACGCCGTCGATCACCAGCCCTCGTACGGCACCGGCACGTGTCCTGACCACTGGATTCGCTGTCATGTCTCCCCCACACCGCGTCACGGGACGCCGCGGTGCCCCCCGCCCCGCGGCGTCATTGCGCCGACCATCGTATTCTTACATCGTAAGTTTGGCCAGAACGGGGAGGGACCGTGACAGCGAAGCGGGGACGCGGACATCGCGTTGGTCTCACGCGCGAGGACGTCCTGCACGCCGCCGTTCGGCTGGCCGACGACGAGGGAGTCACGGCCGTGTCGATGCGCCGGGTGGCCTCGGAACTCGGCGTCGAGGCGATGACGCTGTACCACCACGTGGCAGGCAAGGACGCCTTGCTCGACGGCATGGTCGAGGAGGTGCTTCGTTCAGCCAGGTCACCGCAGCCTTCCGACGACTGGCAGGCGGTGCTGCGGGAGTACGCGCGAACACTGCGAGAGGCTCTGCTGACCCATCCCGCGCTGATCTCGCTCGTCGCCACGCGGCCTGCTCTCACCACCAGGAACCAGGACCTCGTTGAGGCCGTGCTCACCGCGCTGTGCTCCCACGGCTTCGAGCCGAAGGCCGCCCTGGACGTGCTGCACTCGCTCGCCGGGTTCGTCGTCGGACACGTCGTCCTCGACACGGCGACCCCGGACACCGACGGGTCCGACGTGGACGCCTCGACGCACCCGTTGCTGCACGAGGCGATGAGCTCAGGGAGACGGACGGCGCGGTTCGACGCGGCGCTCGACGCGTTGGTGACCGGCTTCCAGGCGACACTGGCTCGCCAGCCCGGCCGGTGATCGACGTGGGCGGTGCCGGTCGAGGCACCGCCCACGCACGCTACCTGGGGATGAACCGCACGATCTGCGGGTCGTGGTCGCTCGCCTGGTCGGCGAACTCGGCGTTGACGTGCACGACGTCGTAGTCGACCCGGTGCGGGCCGGAGGAGACCAGGATGTGGTCGAGCACCTGCGAGTTGCCCTCGTAGACGTAGCTGTAGCGCTCGGAAGGCGGCAGCGTGTCGACGAGCGAGCGCAGCGCCCCTCCCCGGGTCAGCTCCCGCACGGTCGGCGAGAACGGGAAGTCGTTGAGATCGCCCGCCACGACGACGTTCGCCCTGCGGTCGACCGCGAGCAGCTCGTCCACGAACTCCCGCACGAGCGCCGCCTGCCGGACGCGCTGGTCCTCCGACGGCCGAGCCGGAGGCTGGAAGCGCCCGCGCACCGGCTGATCCCCGCCCTTGGAGGCGAAGTGGTTGGCCACCACGAACACGGTCCGCCCGCGGAAGACGAACTCGCCCACCAGCGGCTTCCGGCTCTCCATCCAGGCGTCGTCGCCGGGTTCGATCCGGCCGGGAGACACGGACAACCGCGCCCCGCCACGCTCGCGCTCGACCCGCACCGCGGTGGTGGCGTCCCCGCCCTCGCGGTCGACGAACTGCACGCGCTCGGGGTTGAAGAGGAAGCCCACGCGGATGTTGCCGCCGGGCTGACCGCCGTCCGCGAGGTCCTCCGGGTCGATCTGCCGCCACTCGTACCGCGGCCCACCGGCGGCCACGATCGCCTCGGTGAAGCGACGCAACGTCTGGTCGGCGGACACCACGCCGTCACCGACCCCCTCGGGGCCGTTGTCGTCCTGGATCTCCTCCAGCGCGACGACGTCGGGTGTCGACAGGTTGTGAACGATGCCCTCGGCGAGGCGGGCGAACTTCTCCTCGCTGTCCACAGCGGACAAATTTTCGACGTTGTAGGTCGCCACGGCCAACTCGCCGGGCTTCTGGGGACGCGTGACCTCGCGTTCCAGCCCGTTGTCCTTCACCTCGCCGAGCACGGTCGCCATGAGCGTGTACCCGCCGTAGGAGTCGTACTCCACCGGCCCGGACGTGACCCCGGCGAGGGTGTCGCCCGTGTTCGCCGTCGGGAACGGCCGCTCCGAGAACGGGATCAACGACTCGATCTTGAGCAGACCCGTGTTGGGACGGTCGTAGTCGAGGTACACCGTCCCGCCCCGCGCGCTGGGGTTCTGCTCGGGCTTGGTCGTCACGTACAGCTCGTCGTAGGCGGTGCTGGGCCCGACCAGCCGCACGTCCGACACGGAGACCAGCTCGCCCTCGTGCGCCTCCCAGAAGTCGAGGGCGTACGTCTCGGGGCGCAGGGGCTCGTGCTCGATCGACCCGCCGGGCGTGGCCGTGAGCAACTCGGGGATCGTGTCCGGCCCGATCTCCAGCGCCTTCGGCAGTTCTGCGCCGCGTGCGGTGACCGTCCAGTCGGCGTCCACGAGTTCTGTGGTGGACTGCGCGGCGGTCGTCGCGGGGTCGTCGGGGTAGTACTCGGTCACGGTGCCGTCGACGGTGACGACGTCACCCGGCTCGACGTCGGGGGTCTGCGAGCCGGTGAAGACGAACAGGCCCTCGCTCGTGCGCGGGTCGTCGTCGGGGTGGGGGTCCTGGATCCAGAACCCACGGCTCGAACCGAAGGCGCGGGTGGCCGTCACCACGGCCGACACGCTCACGCGCTCGCCCACCAGGGGCGAGATGCGCGTGGTGCCCTGAATCTCGTGGATGCGGGTGGGCGTGGCGGTGACGGTGTGCTCGGGGTCGGCCACCGCTCCGGGCGCGACGAGCACGCCCAGAGTCGCCACGAGGGCGGTGCTGCCCGCGATCCTCGCTGTGCGTTGGGAAGACTTCACCGGCGCATCCTTACCCATTCGGGTGAACGGGGAGAAGCCGCCCTTCGTCGGGGATGTCCCGGCGAACTGTGTCACGGCGCACTCGACGCCTCATCCGGCGACGCCGCCCGCAGCGCGCGTCGTCCCACCTCACGCACCTGGTCGAGCAGTTCCGGGGGTTCATGGACCCGGAACTCGTGCCCGAGCGACAGGAGTCGCACCGCGAGCCACTCCGCCGTGTCCGCGTGGCAGCGCACCAGGCACCGGCGTTCGTCGAGCGGTTCGACGTCGCCGAGTCCCGCGTCGATCTCGGTCGCGGGCGCGAACACGGTCACCACCGCCTCGTGGGTGGGTCCGAGTCGGGACAACGCGTCGGCGACGACGCTCGCCGCGTCGTCGGCAGGCAACCGCCTCGGTGCCGCCCGAGCCCCGGTCGCGAACGGCTCGGCGATCCGATCTGCCCGGAACGTGCGCCAGTCGTCGCGGTCGAGGTCGAAGGCGACCAGGTACCAGCACCGTCCCAGTGGCACGAGCCGGTGCGGTTCGACGTGCCGTCGCGAGCGCTCCCCACCGCGCGAGCGGTAGGCGAACCGGAGCCGCTCGGTGTTGCCGATCGCCGCCGCCACGACCGTGAGCACCGTCGGGTCCACCATGGACTCACCGAGCTCCGGGCCAGGCTCGACGGCACTGTGCACCGCCGTCACCCGGTACCGCAGCCGCGACGGCAACACCTGCTCCACCTTCGTCAGGGCCCGCAGAGCGGCCTCTCCCAACCCGGTCACGGCGTGTGCCGTGGCGTTGCGCAGCCCCACCGCGACCGCCACGGCTTCCTCGTCGTCCAGCGACAGCGGCGGCAAGGCGGCACCTGCCACCAACCGATACCCGCCCTCGGCGCCTCGTGACGCCACGACCGGATACCCCAGCTCCCGCAGTCGTTCCACGTCGCGGCGCACCGTGCGACGGCTGACTCCCAACCGGCGCGCCAGCTCGCCGCCCGGCCACTCGCGCGCGGTCTGCAACAGCGACAGCAGGCGCAACAAGCGCGTCGGTGTGGTCATGCCGCCCAGAGTGCCCGACGAAGCGGACAGCGGCCGACCGCCTCGCCCCACCGCCGCGCTCTCAGGAGTCAGCCGAGCGCGCCGGTGGCGAGGGCCTCACACGTCCGGACCACGGTCGCGGCCGCCTGCCGCTGCGTCGAGGAGAGCACCGGGTTCTCCACGTACGAGCGCCACATCCGCAACACTCCCGCCGCGGTCCGCCGTACCACCGGCTCCACCGGCTCGGGCGCGGTCAACGCCAACCTCGTCCGCGGTGCCTCGCCGTACCCTCCGACGAGCCGAGCCGCCTCCTCACCGAGGTCGCCGGGCAGGACCACGCGGCCCGTGCGCAACGCGGCGAACAAGCGCAGCTCGGCGAGTTCGTGTGCCCCGGTGAGCGTGCGTTCGAGCTCTGCCACCAGCGGCGCGGCGGACGGCCGCGGCTCTCTGCGCATCATCACGTCGAGCCCCAGCAACGCCGACCGCGCCTTCAACACGGCTGCGCGGTCGGTGAAGTATCCCGACACGGCCTCGCCGAGGGCGTCGAGGCCGCTGCGCTTCGCCAGTTCCGCGCACAACCCCTGGGGAGTGCGGACCCCACGGCGGATCGCCGTCGTGGCCACCCGGACCCCGAACAACCCGAGCCGCGAGAGCAGCTCAGCGCGCTGCGGGTCCGCGCCGAACCGGTCGGCCGACAACAGCAGCGGTTCGAGTTCCGCCTCCGGTACGGCAGCCAGGGCGGCGAGCAGCTCGAAATCGTCGGGACGCAGGGTCCGCGCCGCCCGCGCACACAGTCCCGCCACCGCGACGACGTCCTGGCACGACTCGGCGAGCCGCCCCTCCCGTGCCCGACGTCGCGCCACCTGCCGCGCCGAGTCGACCGCGTCGAGGCGACCTCCACCCACTTCGTCGGCCCTGGCCAACACCGCGAGCGCGTGCACGGGCGGGAGTTTCGGCGAGGGCTGTTCGTGCAGCGCACGCAGCAACTCCGCGTCGGTGTCGTGCTGAGTCACGAGGTAGAGCACCGCGTCGGCCTCCGCGCCGATCGACTCGGACAGCGCGGTGACGGAGTCGTGCCGCGTCAACGACGTGTCGAGCACCAGCAACTCCGGCCACGGGTGACGCGCCGGAATGTGCCGCCACGACATCGGCGGGTGCGGCGGCACGCCGTAGTCCGCGTCGCCCGTCAACGCCGACACGAGCGTCGAGACCCCCGAGCCCGCCGTGCCCGCGACGGCCATGCGTACCGGCTCCCCGAGCCGCACCAGGTGCTTGCGCACCCAACTCGACGCCCTCGGGTTGTCGGCGTACACCTCCTGCGCGCGGTTGAGCAGCGACCATGCTCGATCGGCCAACGTCATGCGGTGAGCCCCCGCGGGACCGCGCGCGGCGCCAGCGCCTCCGCCCGCCTGCGCAGCAGTTCCAACTCGTCGATCCGCCGCGCCACCTCACGCATCGCCGTGCCCCGCTCCGCGGCCTCGGCGTCGATGACCTGCTTGACCCGCGCCGCCGCCTCGCTGATCTCCGTGCGCAACTCCTGCGCCACGGCGGCACACCGGTCGCGCAGTTCCCGGTGGATCAGGCGCACCGTGTCCTTGCTCTCCTTGCCGTAGGCCAAAAAGAAGTCGTCCACGTAGCGGTGCGCGGCGGTGCGGGCCGCGGACTGCCTGCGCTTGAGCCGCGTTCCCCGCTCCTCGAAGACGCTCTTCGCGCCGAACGCCACCCCGGCCCCGATGGAGATCGGATTGATCAGGTCCATCCCGGCCAACGTGGTGGCGAGGCCGAACATCAACAATCCGCTGTACGAGCCGCGCATCCCGACGAAGAGCTTCTGCCCGAGGGAGAACCTCTCGATGTTCGGTCCTTTCAACTCGGCGATCTCCTCGACGGGCAACGACGGCAGGACGTCCTCGGGGGCGAACGCGTCGGGACGGTGGACGGCGATCGCCCCCGTTAGCTTGCGGGTGATCCACTCGAAGCGGTCGAGCAACCAGCCCGAGTTCGCCTCGGCTGCGGCCGTCAGGTTCTCGCGAAGCCACTCCTCGAACTCCGGCCAGTCCTTCGCGGGATCGGCCACCTCGAAGTACTCGTCCGCCTCCCGCAGGATGCGCCGCGTTCGATCGCGCAAGTCGTAGTCGAGATCGGCGGTGAGGTCGGCGACCTCGTCGGACAACATGGTCTGCCAACGCGCCGACTCCCGCTGCAGCCGTTCGAGCTGGGTGCTCGCGGCGCGGTACCGGGCGAACAGCTCACCGTCGCCGCTGCGTTGCAGCTCCGCGAGCCGGTCCCGCAACGGGCGTGCGATCCGCTCGGCGGCCAGGCCGGCGAGCAGGCCCGCGCAGCGCCGACGCAGGACGTCCGCGTTGCCCATGAGTTCGTGGTGCAGGTACGAGACGAGCGCGGGATAGCCGGACTCGTCGTTCAGTCCGGTGTCGTTCGTCCTCGCCGCGATCAGCCGCAACGCCGACGACACCGGGAACACCGTGACCGGAAGCCCCTGCTGCCGCAGACGGTCGCGGGTCCGCTCCACGACCCGCCGCCATCCGGGGACGAGGTCGGTCTTCGTGAGCACGACCGCCACGGTCGGACACACCGAGAGAACGCTGTCGAGCACCTCCAGCTCGGCCGCGGAGAGCTCGCGGGTCGCGTCGGTGGTCAGCAGCACCGCGTCGGCGCTCGGCAACGCGGCGAGAGCGGCACGCGCGTGTTCGTCGGCGCCGGTTCCGTACGGCGGTGTGTCGATCAACGTCAGGCCCGTCTCCAGCAGGGCCCGGGGCAACCCCACCTCCACTCGCGCCACGTCGCGGCGCCCGTTGGCGAGCGTGGTGGCCGACTCGACCGACACCACCGTCCGGTCGGCGCTCTCCAACGCGGGAGCACCGTGGCCGACACCGTCCGACACGAGTCCGCCGTCACCGGCCTCGACGAGTGGCACCGGACTGCCCGGCACCAGCGAGGCCACCGGTTCCGAGGCGTAGGAGATCACGGTGGGCACGGTGGTGGTGACGTCGGCACCGACCTCGCACACGGTCGTACCGAGCAGTCCGTTGAGGAGCTGGCTCTTGCCCTGCCCTCGCGCACCGAGCACCACGACGCGGATCTTCGGTCCGGCCAGCTCGGCACGGCGGGCACGCAGCCGCGCAACGAGGTCGTTGCGGTCGTGCGCGGCACACGAACGGATCGCCTCGTCCAGGACGTCGAGCCACGGGGAAGCCTTCATCGATCGGACAGTGTGCCTCCTTCACGCGACGCAGTACAGGCCGGACTCGTAATATCACCGAGCCCGGCCTGTTATCAGGTTGAGATCACTCAGAGTCAGTGCCCGAGGTCCACATCGTCCAGTCCGGAGCCACGGGAGAGCAGATCTTCACCCTGGTCGGCAATGCCGCCGAGCGGGCTGTCACTGACGGTGTCGGCGACCTGGTCGACACCGCCGCTCATCGGCTCCGCAGCGCGGGTCACGTCGCCGATGGTGTCGGCGTCGACGCTGTCGGACTCGGGCATCGGGTTCAACACGGGCAGGTCGGGCATCTCCGCCTTCGGGCCCGGGATGTCGAAACCGAGCTGCTCAGGCAGCGTGTTGAGGTCGCGGTGCAGGTCCGAGGCCAGGTCGTAGACCGGCTGCCCCAGCTCCGGCAGGTTCGTGTCGAGGTCGATCACCTGGATCGGCTCGTCGAGGTCCAGACCGACGTCGCGGGGCTGCGCCAGCACCTCGTCGTCCACACTGGTCGCGTCGGCCGCGACGGCGTCGTCGTTCTCCGGGGCGACCGCGCGCGTGTCGCGCGGAACGTCGGTGGGCAGGTCGACCGGCAGTTCGGCGGCCAGCTCCTCCGTCGCCGCGCGGACGGTGCCCGGCAACGCGGCCCCACCGGAGGTCACGTAGGTCGCCACCGTGCTGGCGGCGGCCTCGCTGCCCCGGGTCAGCGTGTCGGCGTCGAGCGTGTCGACCAGGTCCCCCTTGGTCGTGATCTCGGGAAGGCTGAGGCTGGTCTCGTCGGTGACCTCCACGCCGTACGTGCCGAACGGCGTCTCGACCGTGCCACCGGCGGCGTAACCGTCCTCGGTCAGGATCGCGAGCCCGTCACCCGACACGATGTCGCCACGCAGACCCGCGCTGCCGACGACACTGTCCTCGGCCACGTCACCGAACACACCCGCGTCGAGCTGGTCGGTGCTCACCCCACCGAGGCCCGCGACGCCGTCGGCGTTGGCGTCCAGCATCCCGTGCGCGGTACCCACGGCACTGTCCACGGACGCCATCCCGCCCGAGTTCTCCAGACCGACGCCACCCACGCCCGACGCCCTGCCGACCAGGCTGTCGGTGTAGGTGCCGAAGTTCAGACCGTGCTCGTCGAGCTGCCCCGCCGTCTCACCGACGACGGCCTCGTTGTCGTAGCGCAGCACGCCGGTCACCTCGTCGAGCGTGGCGCTTCCCCCCGCGGTCACACCGCCCACGAGGGAGTCGAGACCGGTGGACTCCGGCAGGTCGGCCCGCGGCGCCTGCCCCTGTTCCTGCGCCACACCCCGAAGTTGGGCCAGGACGTCACCGAGCCCGTTCACCACGTCGTCCTCCGGTTCGGCGCCGACCTGGTCCATCACCAGCGGCACCACGTCCTGGACGTCCTGCGGCGTGATGCCGCCGAGTCCGGCGACGTCGAGCATGCCCACCGGGTCCTGCGCGAAGGCTGCACGGGCGGTGGCGTCGTTGAGCAGGTTCGCCACGAAGTCGTGCAGCGTCTGCTCGTGGGTGACACCTGCGGGCTCCGAGACGGTCACGTCGTACTCGGCCTCTGCCTCGCCCTGTGCGTTCATCAAGGGTCTTCTCCTTCGTCCGAAGCTGACATCCGTGTCGCCGCGCGCGACGGCCCGGCCGACGCTAGGTCGCCGCATTCCAAGGGGCATCGGGGAGAAGACCGGGTTCTTCACCACCGTTCCGTGACCACCCGTTAGGGGGTTAGGGGATGCCGAACGGCCTAATCGGGGGGTGTCATACGGAGGAATGACTTTGGTACGAAAGGACCCACCCGCGGCGGCCCGTCCCACCCGGACGCCCGCCGACCGAAGTCCCGAGTCGGGAGGAACTCGCCGTTCATGCGCTATGTCCTGGGGATCCACCTCGGCGCCACCCGTGTGAGCGCGGCGGTCTCCCGCTACCGCCGAGGTCACTGGCATCCGCCCGAGGTGATCCCCCTGGGGACGTCCACCCGATGGGCGGACGCGGTGCTGCACGTGTCGGGCAGGGGCGACCTGCTCGTGGGACAAGCGGCGTTGCGACACGTGGCGAGCGAGCCCGAGCGCGTGGCACGAGCTCCCCTGCACCGGACCGGCGATCCCGTGCCCTTCGTCCTGGGAGAGACGTCCTACCCGGCGGAGACGCTCGCCGCCGGCATGATCGGCTGGGTCGCCGACCGGGTCGCCGAGGCAGAGGCATCCCACGCCGAACGCATCGTCGTGACCCATCCGCCGAGCTGGTCGGCCTACCGCCGGGGCCTGCTGCACAAGGCCCTCGACGCGGCGGAGCTGCCGGGCGTGCTGGCCCTGCCGAGTCCCATCGCCGCCGCCGAGTGTCACCTGGGCCGTCCGGACGCGGCGGACGTCGAACCGGGGCGGCTGCTCGCGGTGTGCGCCATCGGCGGCGTGCACGTGGAGACGGCGCTGCTGCGCCGGACTCCCCGCGGGGTCGAACTGCTCGCCCACGCCGAGTCGTCGGAGCACGAGGCGGGCTGCCACCTCGACGACCTGGTGGTGCGGCACGTGCTCGAACGCGCCGACGTCGACACGGGCGACCCGAACGCCATGGGGCGGCTTCGGTCCGCCGCCACGGCCGCGAAGGAACGGCTCTCCACGACCACGGACGTCCTCGTCACCGACACCGTGTCGCTGGGCAGACAGGAGTTCGAGCAACTGGCCGCACCGGTGCTGCGGTCGGCGGTCCGGCGGCTGCGCCGACTCCTGCTGCACGTGCCCGAGGGGCAGCTGGCCGCGGCGATCCTCGTCGGGGGCAGTGCCAACATCCCGCTCGCCGCCAGGCTCGCGCGCGCCGAGCTGCCGTGTCCGGTGGTCGTCGCCGACGATCCCGGCACCGCATTGAGTCGGGGCGCTGCTCTGGCCGCACGTCCCCGACCGCACCCGAGGCCCGGCAACTCCCCGAAGCCGCCCGCTCCCGCCGCCGCACCGGCGCGCGGCACGGCGCTCGTTCCCGGCCTCGACGACCTGCCGGCACGCTCCGGCGAACCGCCCGAGTCCCCGGAACCACCACCCCATCGACCACCCGTCGAGATCACTCCGTTGCAGCCGCCGCGCCGCCGGTTCTCCCGTGCGCGCCGAGGCGGCTCGTCACGAGCCCGAGACGAGGATCGCTGATGCCCTCAACCCACGTCGCCTCGCCGGAGCGGCCGAGCGCCCTCCGAACGTCCACACGCGACGATCCGTTGCTCGACGAACCGACCCGGGAACTGTGCACGGCGGTCGCCGACGGCACGCTCGCTCCCGCGCGCCTCGCCGTCATCGCACCCGGCGGGCACGGCAAGACCGCCGTACTGGGCCACCTCGCCCGACGCTGCGAGAGCCGAGGGAGGTCGGTGGCCTGGTACGGCCAGCAGGATGTCGAGGGCGCGGACCTCGTCCTCGTCGACGACGCCCATCGCCTCGACGACGCAGCTCTGGGCGACCTGTGCGAGAAGGCGGTCGACGAGGTGACCGACCTCGTGATCGCGGCACGACCGTGGCCGCGTCCGGCCGCGCTGACCACGCTGCTCTCCCGGCTCCGGGGACAGGTCGTGCTGCGCCCGCTCGACGCCCGTCGGGTCGCCGCGTTGCTGGGGCGCGACCGCGCCGAGCTGGCCGAGCTCGTGCGAGCCCAGACCCTCGGCGTCCCGGGATTCGTGGTGCGGCTCGCCGCCGCCCTCGCCGCCGTCGGGGCGAACAAGGGCGGCACCGCCGACGCCACGGCCGATGGCACCGGCCTCCCGCCCGCCGTGTTCACCGAGTTCCGGGCCGACCTCGACCGTCTGTCACCGCAGACGCTGACGTTGTTGTTGGCGGCCACCTCGGGAGCCGGTCTCGACGTGGACCTGCTCGCCGGGCTGCTCGACACCGACCACGACGGTGTCGCCCGCACCGTCGCCGCGGCGAGGGCGTGCGGGCTGCTGACTCACGACGGCGCTCCTGTGCCGGTGGTGGCACGTGCCGTGCGGGTGCTGGTTCCGGAGGAACGACGACTCGCGGTGTCCCACCGGTTGGTCCGCATCCAGCTCGACCGCCGAGGCCCCGTGCTCGACCTCGTCCGGCCGTTGTTGGGCAGCGATTCGAGCGGCGCGGAGCTGGCGAAGGCGTTCGAGGCCGCCGCCGACGAGGCCACCGAACGCGATCCCCGGCTCGCGGCGACGCTGTACGAGGCGGCCACGCGCGCGGGCCGGGCGACCACCGCCGTCGGAAGTCGGTGGGCCGAGGCGGCGGCCCGTGCAGGCGAGCTGGACGCCGCCCTCCGGTTGGCCGACGCCGTGATCGCCTCGCCCGACGCCGACGGTCGCGCCGAGGCCGCCCGCACGGCGGCCACCGCGTTCGTCCACAAAGGCCAACTCGACCGCGCGCGGGAACTGTATCGCTGGTCGGGCACCCGACTCTCGCGACTGCACTCCGCTCTCGTGTCGGTGCAGCAGGGAACGCTGGCGGACGCGGAGTCGGTGCTGAGCGAGCGGAACACCGACGAGCCACCGACGTTGGCGACCGCGGCGACCGCCACCCTGGTCCGTGGTGTGGTCGAGTCGGTGACCGCGGGACCGACCACCGCCCTGTCCACGTTGTCCGACGCCGCGGAGACGCTCGACCCCGTGGGCGACACGCTGTTTCTGCCCGACACCCCGGCCGCCGTGGGAGCTCTCGTGGGCATGCAGTGCGGTGAACTGCCCCTCGCGGAGGCGTTGCTCGACCACGCCGTGAACACCGGCGGCGGGGGCCGCACGACGCGGACCCGCCATCTGCTGTTGGCGGCGTGGATCCGCATGCTGCGAGGTGATCTGGACGCGGCGACGCACGCCTTGCCCTCGGTCGGCACCGAGCTGTCGACACGCGACTGGCTGTTCGCGGTGGCGCTGCGGGCGGGTCTCGCGCGCAGGACCGGCGATCCGACCGCGCTGCGCGACCTCTGGGCCGACGTCCGGGAGGCGTTGCCGCGGCTGCGCATCGACTTGTTCACGATCCTCCCCTTCACGGAACTCGGTGTCGCCGCGGCGCGCATCGGGGAACGTGACCGCCTCGCCCACCACCTCCAGCGAGCGCGCGCTCTGCTCGCCGCGCTGGGCGACCCGCCGCTGTGGTCGGCGACGCTGCACTGGAACGGACTGCACGAGGCCGTCGTCTCCGACCGCCCCGACGAGGCCGCCGAACACGCCCGCGCGCTGGGGGAGTTCGCCGACCACAGCGACTACCACCGCGCGCTCGCCGAGGCCGCCACGTGCTGGGTCGACGCGATGGGGAACACGGTCGACGCCGACCGCGTCGACTCGGCCGCGCGTGCCCTGCACGCGGCGGGGCTCTGCTGGGACGCCGCCCGACTCGCCGGTCAGGCCGCCATCCGCACCACCGACCGCTCCGCCATGGTGAGCCTGCTCGAAAGCGCTCGGGCGATGCAGGGCACGGTGACGACGAGCACCGCGCAACCGACGCCACGGTCCGACACCGACGTCCTCAGCGAACGGGAACGGCAGGTGGCCGAGCTGGTCGTCGCGGGACTGACCTACCGCCAGGTCGGTGATCGACTGTTCATCTCCGCCAAGACCGTCGAACACCACGTGGCCCGCATGCGTCAGCGGTTGGGTGCCTCCAGCCGTGCCGAACTGCTCGCCGAGCTGCGGGCGCTGGTCACGACCTAGCGGGTCGGGCGACCACGGTGTCGTCGGCGGCCCGCCACACGAGCGACCCGCCCTGGAAATCGCTGCGCCGTCCACCCTCGACGGCGTACTCGCTCGTCACCGGGTAACCGAGGTACGACCGCTCCCAGCCCAGTTCCGCCCAGCGGCGGCGGATCGCGCCGTACACGGCGTGCGCTCCGGTCCGCGGCGTCCAGTACACCGAGCCGCCCTTGCTGAAGTGGTTGTAGCGCCCGATCCCGTCGGGCGTGCGCAGCTCGTCGGTGGTCGGGTAGCCCAGTCGACCCCGCTCCCAGCCCATCGCGGCCCAGCGCTTGCGCACCTCGCCCCAGATGGCATGGGCCCCGGTCTCCGGTGTCCAGTAGATCGACGCCGTCCGGGTGTAGGGCGTGCCGAGGAAGTGGTTGAACCGACCCTCGCCGTCCGGGGTCACGGTCTGGTCGGTGGTGGGCGGCCCGAACCGTTCGTGCCCGCCCAGTTCGACGTACTTCTCGGCGATGGGTCCGTGCACCTCGTGTGTGCCCGTGCGGGCCGACCAGTACAGCCGGCCTCGGGCGTGATCGCGGTAGTACGTCCCGCCGTCGATCACCACCGGACCCGTCGGCGGGCCCAGCACCTCCCGCAGTTCCGGTTCCTCGTCATAGCGCTGCTCCACCGGTGTCGCGTAGACGGCGTTCAGCGTGGCGTCCTCGTCGGGCATCGTGATCGTGCGCGTGCGCTCCGACACCCCGTCGTCCCAGTGCGAGAAGACCGAGAGGCCGTCCGCCGCGACCCGTTGCGCGGTGACGCCCACCGTGGCGCCCGCCGTGACCATCGCCGTCCCGCCGGCCCCGTTCGACGTGTCGCCGTCGCCCTCACTGGTGATCTCCACGGCGGCGGGCACGTTGCTCGACAACCTCAGCCGATGCTCGCGAGGCAGCGCCTCGTAGGTGTGGGTCGCGGACACGCCCGCGCTGTCGGTGGCGGTGGCCGTCAGTTCCATGTGGGAGTCGGGGTGGTCGGTGAACGCGACGCTGAAGCGCATCCCCTCGCCGGTCTCCGTGGGATGGGCGTGACACGTCTGCCGTTCCGGGCAGTGCACCACCGTGGCTTGCCAGCGCACGTCGAGCATCCCGTCCTCCTTGTCGGTGGCGAGCACGCTCACCGTCACCGGCTCCCCGACCGCGTACGCGTGGTCGTCCCGTTGCTCGGCACGCAGCACGGGCGTGTGGTTGCCGGGGACGACGCTCACCTCCGCACTGCCCTGGGCTCCCGCGGGGTCGGTGACCGTCAGGGTGGCGGTGAAGCGTTCCGCCTCGTCGCCGTAGGTGTGCTCGACGTGGGCGCCCTCGGCGGTGCTGTCGTCGCCGAAGTCCCAGGTGTAGGTCAGGGTGTCGCCGTCGAAGTCGAACGAGTCGGAGCCGTCGAAGGACACCGTGCGGGTCTCGGGGTCGGTGTCCATCGCGATGCGGGCGACGGGAGCCTGGTTGCCCGCCGCGTAGACGAGCCGCTTGAGCTTGCCCGACTCGATGTCGGCGAACACGATGTCGCCGTTGGCCGCCGTGTCGAACTTGACCGGCCGCCCCACGTGCGTGCCCATCGGCGGGCTCTGCGGCTCCTGCGTCAGCCTGCCCCGGTGGTCGTATCGCAACGTCCACAGCTTCCGGTGGGTGTAGTCGCCGAAGAAGTACGCGCCCCGGTACTGCTCCGGGTACGCCGATCCCGTGTAGACCACGCCGCCGGTGACGCTGTTGGCGTTGTCGACTCCCTTGCCATGCCGGAACGTCACGAGCGGTGCCGTGTTCGGTGCCTGCTCGCACTCGGGGAAGTCGCGGTACCCGGTGGTGCGCTCGTTGCCCTCCCAGCAGGGCCAGCCGTAGTCGCGGCCCGGCTGCACGACGTTGATCTCCTCCCAGCGGTTCCACCCCACCTCGCCGAGCACGGGCAGCCCGGTGCGGGGGTCGAGCGACATCCGGAACGGGCTGCGGAAGCCGCTGGCGAAGATCTTGCTGCGGGCGGAGTGGGGCGCGTCGGGGTCGTAGAAGGGGTTGCTCGGGACACCCGCGCCGTCGGCGGTGAGGTGCAGGATCTTGCCCTGCAAGGCGTGCGGCTTCTGTGCGCGCAGGGCAAGACGGTCGGTCTCCGTGTAGCTCGCGACGTCACCGATGGAGACCCAGATGGTGCCGTCGTCGTCGGCGACGATGCCGGTGATGCCGTGCACGTTGGCGTCGCCGGGCAGCCGCACCAGTTCCGTCTCGCCGGTCAATCCCGTCGGCTCGGCCTCGCCGGTGACCTCCCAGCGGGCGAGCGTGAGGTCGTAGGCGCCGCCACCCGTCGGCACCGACCGCGCGAGGTAGATGTGCCGGGAGACCTCGTAGTCGGCCGCGACGGCGAGCCCCACGAGCCCCATGTCCTGTTGCGACTCCACCGCGAGAGTGCGCAGGGTCCGCGACCGGCCGTCGGTGGACACCCACGCGACCGTGCCGGTCTTGCCGATGCTGAGCACGCTGCCGTCGGGCAGGTAGGCGAAGTCGGTCAGGTTGCCCGGCGCCTGCCCGCTGGGCAGCTCCTTGAGCGAGAAACCTTCAGGAAGGTGCGGCTGCTCCGCTCGCGCGGTGCTGCCCTCCAGCATCCCGATCGCGGTGAGGCCGACGACCAGAACGGTGGCGGTGACGACGGCGACCAGACGCGCGAACAGACGGTCTCCAAGAGAGCACATACCGTCACCTTCGACGGCCCTCGTGTGCTGGTTTCAGCGGACACGCCGTTCGGGTCGCCTCCGACCCTGGTCAGGTGATGACGTCCACCCGTCCGGGCCGCACACGGCACGAAAACGGAGGAAGCCGGGCGACCCGATTCGGGGTCGCCCGGCTTCTCGTGGCGGTAGCGGTGGGATTTGAACCCACGGACGGTTGCCCGTCACACGATTTCGAGTCGTGCTCCTTCGGCCGCTCGGACACGCTACCGCTGAAAACAATACTGCATGCCCCGACGCTGATCGCCGACGGGTCCGCAACACCGATCTTCGGCCTGGTCAGCGGCGTTCCGAGGCCGTTCGGTGGCCGGAGAAGAAGTCGTCCAGCAACGCCGAGCACTCCTGCTCCAACACCCCACCCAGCACCTCGGGACGGTGATTGAGCCTGCGGTCGCGGACGACGTCCCACAACGACCCCACGGCTCCCGTCCTGGGCTCCCACGCGCCGAACACGACCCGTGCCACGCGCGCGAGCACGAGCGCTCCCGCGCACATCGTGCAGGGCTCCACCGTGACGGCGAGCGTGCATCCCTCCAACCGCCACCCGTCACCGTGCACGCGGGCCGCCTCCCGCAGCGCCAGCACCTCCGCGTGCGCGGTGGGGTCGCCCAGCGCCTCCCTTGCGTTGTGGGCACCGGCCAGCAGCCTGCCGTCGGGTGCGAACACCGCGGCGCCGATGGGGACGTCGGCCGTGTCACGAGCGCGCTCGGCGAAGTCGAGGGCCACCCGCACGGCGTCGAGGTCCGCGGGCCCGGCGATCACAGTTCGTCGAGCAGGGTCGCGAACTGGTCGGCGAACCCGCAGCGTTGCGCGATCATCTGCAGCTGCTCGTCGGGGTAGAGCTCGACCTCGTTGACGATGACCTCCAGTTCCGCCTTCGGCATCCCGAGGTCGGCGAGGATCTCCAGATCGCCCGCGGGCCACACCACGTCGTCATCGTCATCGGGCGCCTCGGCCCTGAGCAGGTCGAGCACGTCGGCGGCGATGTCGTAGTCCAGTGCCGCCGCCGCATCGGAGAGCAGCAACGACACCCCGCTCGGAGTCGGCCGGACGACCACGAAGAACTCGTCGTCCACTGCCAACAGCCCGAACACCGCCCCGGTCGACCGGAGCTTCCGCAACTCGGTGATGGTGGTGTCCAACTCGGTCAGCGCCGTGTCGGCCAGCCGGTCGCAACGCCAACGACCGTCCTCACGCACCACGGCCACTGCGAATCCCGTGACCGGCCCTTCCAGCGCCATACGACCACCGTATACCGCGACGGCCCGACGCAAGCGACGAACGACGTCGGGCGCACGTGTCACTATCGGAGCATGACCGGACCGACGGACCTGCCCTCCCTGCCCGACGCCCGCTTCGCGGGACTGCTCGACGAGGCGAAAGCCCTCCAAGCGAGCACCGTCGCCCTGCGACGCACGATCCACCGCCGTCCCGAACTCGGCCTTCAGCTCCCCGAGACCCAGCAGGCGGTGCTGGATGCGCTCGACGGGCTGCCCATCGAGACCACCCTGGGCACCACGACCACGTCCGTGACCGGCGTGCTGCGGGGTTCGCAGCCCGGCCCGGCCGTGTTGCTGCGCGCCGACATGGACGCGCTGCCGATGCCGGAGGACACCGGCCTGGAGTTCGCGTCCGAGGTCCCGAACGCGATGCACGCCTGCGGCCACGACACCCACGTGGCGATGCTCGTGGGAGCCGCTCGCCTGCTGTCCGAGCACGTCGACGAGCTGGCCGGGTCGGTGGTCTTCATGTTCCAGCCCGGCGAGGAGGGACACCACGGTGCCCGCCACATGATCCACGAGGGCGTGCTCGACGCCGGCGGCACGCGGGTGGCGAACGCCTTCGCGATCCACACGTTCGCCAATCTGCCCACCGGCGTCATTGCGACGCGGTCCGGCCCGGTGCTGGCGTCGGCCGACAGCTTCTCCGTCCGCGTCGTGGGCAAGGGCGGACACGGCTCCATGCCGCACTCGGCCGTCGACCCCATCCCGGCGGCTGCCGAGATCGTCACGGCGCTGCAGACCCGCGTGACCCGCAGCGTGGACGTGTTCGACCCCGCGGTCGTCACCGTCACCCGCATCGCGGGCGGCACGACGGACAACGTCATCCCCGAGACCGCCGAGCTGGAGGGCACCATCCGCACGTTGTCCGAACGCACCCGCGCGCACCTGCGCACCGAGGTGCCTCGGGTGGCGGAGCAGATCGGTGAGGCACACGGCTGCCGCGTCCTCGCCGACGTTGTGCCGGGTTTCCCCGTCACCGCCGCCGACGAGACCGAGACCCAACGTGTGCTCGACCTCGCCGCCGAGGTGCTCGGCGCCGAACGCTCCCAGCGCATGGCCAACCCGATCATGGGCGCGGAGGACTTCTCGTACGTGCTGCAGCGGGTTCCGGGCGCGTTCGCGTTCCTCGGTGCCTGCCCGCCCGGCGTCGACCCGGCCGAGGCGGCACCCAACCACTCCAACCGCGTGGTCTACGACGAGGACGCACTCGCCTACGGCGTCGCGATGTACGCCGCCTACGCACTCGACAGCCTGCGCCGGTGACGGTGAACCGATCGGGCAGGATGTGCTGCCATGAACACCGTGCGTGACGTGTGTGTGATCGGGCTGGGCCTGCTCGGCGGCTCGGTTCTGCGAGCGGCGGTCGCCTCGGGCCGCAAGGCCTGGGGAGCGTCGACGTCCGTCGCCGACGCCGAGGCCGCCACCGCCGACGGCTTCGACGCGCGGGGCGGCGACGGTGCGGTCGCCGACGCGTTGAGCCGGGCCGCCGCCACCGACGCCGTCGTGGTGCTCGCCGTCCCGCTCACCGCCGTCCGCTCGGTGCTCACGCGAATCGAGCAGCACGCGCCGGGCTGTCTGGTGACCGACGTGACCAGCGTGAAGGCCCCGGTCCACGACGCGGCGCGGGCGGTGGCCCCGTCGGTGACGTTCGTCGGTGGGCACCCGATGGCGGGGACGGCCGAGTCGGGCTGGCGCGCCTCGACGCCGACGCTGTTCGACGGTGCCGCCTGGGTGACCACCCTCGACGGCAGCACGGACCTGTCGGCGTGGCGGGAGGTGGCCACGCTCGCTCTCGATCTCGGGGCACGGGTCGTTCCACTCGACGCCGACACCCACGACGAGACGGTGGCCCGGATCTCGCACGTCGGACATCTGCTGGCCGCGGTGCTCGCGTCGGTCGGCGCGGCCGGAGGGCCGGTCGCCGCTTCGCTCGCCGCCGGGTCCTTCGCCGACGGCACCCGAGTGGCCGGTACCCGGCCTGAACTCGTCCAGGCCATGACCGAGGGCAACCGTGACGCCCTGCTCCCGGTCGTCGACGAGGTGCTGGGCGCGCTCGGAGCAGCGCGGGGGTCACTCGCCTCCACGGGCGGACTCGCCGCCACGATCCGGTCCGGGCACGACGCGCTCCGTCGGATGGCGGAGCAGCGCGACGCGCCCACCACCCCGGTGCGAGTGCGACTCGACGCACCCGACGCACCCGAGGCGTTGCTCTCGATCGGCCACCGTGGCGGCCACGTCACCGGTTTCGATGGTGACGTGGCCCTGGCCGACGTGCCCTGACGCGGCGGGTCAGGGCTGCGGGCGCGGAGGCGGCGGCTGACCGCCCGCCTGCCCCGTGTCGTCGCCACCGGCGTTGCGGTGCAGGAACTTCTTCGCCTTCTCCGTGGCGTTGTCGATCTTGCTCGACTGTTTGCCGAATCGGGACTTGGCCATTCCGCTCGCCTTGTCCAAGCCCTGCTCGATCTTGTCGCTGTTCTTCGTCAACGCGTCCTGAGCCTTGTGCTTCAGCTCGTTGAAGTTGATGCCCATACGACCAATGGACCAGGCTCTGGCTCGTCCCGCAACGCGAGCGCCGCGCTGCCCGACTCACCGCACGTGCCGGAACGTGTGCGGGTCCGGCCCCGCCACCGCGTCGACGGCGTTCGTGAGCTGCGTGCGGACGTCGGCCAGCACCTCGCCTCCCGGCAGCTCCACTTCGGGTGCCTCGATCCCGGTTCGCACGGCAAGCGCGATTTCCGCGAGCGCCGCACGGACCTTGCGCACCTCGCTCTCCTCGGGCGGTTCCGCGGCCTGCTGGTCGATCGCCACGCCGACCGCCGTGACGGCGTCGGTGAGCTGCTCCAACGCCACGATCGCGGGCCACCACGCGACCGCCTGCCGACCTGCCGCCGACGGCTCCACCACGATCTGTTGGAACGCCGTCCGCAGGTTCGACAGCTCGCGATAGCACTTCCGACGTCGCCGCGACCGGGCGTTGCGGGCATCCTCGTCCGCCATCGGTCGCAGCGCGTACTCGGCGTACTCGGAGATCGCCTCGGCCGCGTCGGCGAGGTTGCCCCCCAGCGCGGGTCTGCGGCTGCCCGGCCAGAGCACGTAGCCGAACACGAGCACCAGCACGCACCCGACTGCGGTGTCGATCACGCGCACGGATGCCACCCCGTAGTCGCCCGAGGACAACGCCATCTGCACCAGGATCACCGGCGTCACGAAGGCACTCAGCAGGCCGTAGTGCCGCCCCTTGCCGATCGCGACGCCCATCCCGAACACCGCGACCACCACCGCCAGCAGGGCACCGTGAGGCACCAGCGACAACGCGAGGGTGCCGATCCCGGCGCCCACCACGGTGCCCAACCCACGCAACACGGCCCTGCCGAACACCGAGCCGAAGTCGGGTTTGAGCACCAGACCGACGGTCAGCGTGATCCAGTACGACCGGTCGGTGGGCAGGACGAACCGCACGACCTCCGCCACCGCCACGCACACCGTGAGTCGCACCGCGGCGAGCCACACCAACGGCCCCGACGCGAGCGTCTTCACCCACTCGACGACCCGGTCGGCGGCCGACGTCTTCGTCCGGCGCAGGCGTTCCTCCTCCGTGCCGATGTCGTGGAGCGCCTGGTAAAGCGCGGCGACGGCGGGTGCCTGTTCGGGCCGTGGTTCCTCCCGCAGCGGAGGCACGCGCGGCAGGGGCGTGTCGGACAGCACCGCGGTCGCGAGGTCCGTGCAGTGCGCGATGAGAGCACGGGGCGGCCGGACCCCCGAGTTCACGGCCGCCACCGTCGCCTCGATGGCCGGAGTGGTGGCGGTGAGCAGGTTGAGCAGCTTGCGGTAGGTGTCGTCGCGCCCCGGCAGCCACGACCGGGCGGCGAGCAGTCGGTCGTAGGCGGTGTTCAGCGCCTTGGTGAGCTGGTGCCGCGCCTCCAGCGCCGTCTCGTCGTCGTCCGCGGCGACGGCCGACAACATCGTGGCGAGTTCGAGGTAGACCTGGGCGACCGCGCGCCGTTCCGGGCTGGTGGCCCGCACCGTCCAGCCCGCGAGCGCCACGAAGAGTCCCCACCCCGCCCCGACGCAGAACAGCGACAACGACAACCACGGCGACGCCGCGTCCGTCACCAGCCCCGAGCCGAGCACGGTGAAGACGAACAATTGCAGCGCCGCCGTCGACGCGTTGCTCCCCGCATCGCTGATCAGCGCCGACACGGCGGCGACGACGATCACGACCGACACCGACACCACGGTGTCGTCTCCACTCACGATCCCCAGGCCGAAACCCACGACGGCCGCGCTCAACGCCCCGACGAGCCGGACGGCGCGAGCCCGGTACGTGTCCGTGGTGTCCGCGGTGATCGACGGCAGCGCCCCGGTGGACGCCAGCGCGCCGTAACCGATGTTGCCGAGCAGATAGCCCACCAGGATGGGCGCCGAGAGGACGACCGCGGCGCGCAGCAACTGGTTCCACCGGATCGGGTCCAGGGGCACGCGCAGCAGATGCACGATCCACCGTGGGGTGGCGCTGCGGCGGCCGGTCGCGTCCACGACGACCATCTTGACGCACGGCCCCCGTCGTGGCTGGCTACTGCGAGACCGGCGAATCGCCCGTCAGCCCGCGCCGAGGCAGAGGAACGGGCGACGGAACGGATCCACCGCCGTCGCCTCGGCCAGGGCCACGGCGGGCGAACGTCCCGCCGCGAGCCGGGTGTGGAGGTCCGTCATCGCCTCCGCGGAGGCGTGGTCGCCGACCCGCGCGACCGCGCCGACCACCGTGCGACACCCGCTGGCCAGCAACGCCCCCGCGAAGCCGAGCGCCTCCTCACCGGGCCGGATGTGGCTCAACGCCAGTTCGCAGGCGGCCAGCACGACCTGGTCGGGCGGGTTCGGCAGGCGCGCGGCCTCGTGCGCGAACAGGGGCCCGTCCACCAGCTCCAGCCGGGAGAACAGCGCGTTCGCCGGTTCGTGGGCTCCGTGGGCCACGAGATGGGCCAGCCCGGAACCGTCGAGTGCCTCCAGCACCGCGTCGCTGGTCGCCTTCTCGCCGTCCACGAGGCGCGCCGTCGGATACACCGAGGTCAGCTTGCCGACCTCGCCCACCGCGCCCGGCACTCCCGGGCCGCCCACCAGCACCACCGGTTCGGGCTTCGGTCGACTCGCGGCGCCGAGCCACGCCGTGGCCGACGGCGCCACCGACAGCGGCCGTCCCCGCAGGCTCGGCAGTGCGCCCCACGGCAGGGCGTGCAAGGACCCCGTCGGAATGATCACCAGTTCGCGGTCGGCGACGAGCCGTCCGAGTGGGGCGAGCAGCATGTCGTCCAGCCGGGCCGCCCGGCGTCGCGCCGACGACAACACGGCTGCCGCGAGCGGCGCGGGCAGGTGGTCGGGAGCGAGTGCGTCGAGGTCGGCCCGCAACTGGTGGGTCAGCTCCACCGCATCGCCCAGGACACCCAGTCGCACGAGCGCGAATCGGCCGTCCCGCACCACCACCGCGGCGAGGGTGTCGGCATGGCCGACGAAACTGACCATGACCCGCTCGCCGAGCGCGTCGGCGACCTGGTCGGGAGACGCGACGGGCCGAGGCCGCCCCCACTGACTCGTGTACCACCCGAGCCGGCTCGCCTCCCGCTGCAACCACGCGTAGCGATTCTCCAGCGCGGTCACCGGCTTGCCCGCGAGGCGGTTCTGCTGCACCGAACGCTGCACGTGCCGCATCTCCGCGAGGTGCTTGGCCAACACGGGGTCGTCGATCGCGGGCATCGGCTCGTAGCGGTACGCCTGAGCACGGGTTCGTTCCTGCCAGGCGAACAGCCGCCGGGCCCCGTTCTGTCCCGACGCGCTCTCCAACACCAGTCCGACCGCGAGCGTGCCCAGTTCCTGTCCGTGTACGGCGGTACCGCAGAGCAGGTCGAGCCCACCCATCCGATCACGCGCCCGACCCAACTCCGCCAGCCCGGCCCTGGCCTGCGCCAACGCGGACCGACGACTGCCCGTGGCCACCGCGAGTTCCGCCCGGCACAGCCGCAGCAGCATGCGGTGGTCCACCGGCGTCGTACGGCGTGGCTTCGGCACGCTGTCGAGCAACGCGGTGGCCTCGTCCAGTTCCCCCCGCCTCAGCAGCAGGCGCACGGCGAGCAGGCGGGCAGCCGCCGTCTCGTCGCGCAGCCCGAGTTCGGCCAGTCGCTGGGACACCTCCACCAGCGCCGAGGGCAGTCGGGCAGGCGGCAGTCTGCCCTCCTCCAGCACTTCGGTCGCGTCCGCTCGGAGCCGTGCGAGGGCGGCCACCTCCGCCCACGGAAGGTTGCCTCGCCTCAGGAACCGGCGACGCGCCGACACCGCGAGGCGTCGGGCGGCGTCGAACTGCCCCTCCAGCAACGCGGCGGCAGCCCTCGCGACCTCCGCCTCGGCGAGGTCCTGGATCACCTGGTTGCGGCGCAGCTCGGGCAGTGCCTCGTCCAGGTGGCGTGCCGCCTCCGTGGCCAGCCCCGCGACGAGCAGCGCACGCGCCTGGTCGAGGCGGACCCTGGCCACCCAGCCCGGTGCCGCGTCCTCCAGGATGCGCACCGCCTCGTCGTAGTGGCGCAACGCGCCCGGGATGTCCCCGGTGAGCTGCGCCAGGTCGCCCAGCCCGTGCCGAGCCTTGCCCTCGATCCTCCTCAACCGATGCTCGGAGGCCAGGCGGATGGCCCGGTGGAAGTCCTGCGCCGCCGCGTCGACGGCACCGGTCTCGGCGTGGATCTGCGCCCGGTTGGTCAGGGTGCGTGCCAGCAGCAGACCGTCGTCGTGCCGGAGGTCCTCCAACGCGGGAATGATCGCGTCGAACAACGCGACCGACTCCGACGCCCGTCCCACCCGGAACAGCAACAACGCGCGCTGCCCGGTGATCACGGCGTCGAGCTCACGCCGCAACGGCCCCTCCGGGAGCTGTTCCAGCTCGGCCCTCGCCCGCTTCAAGCCACGGAAGCCGTCGGCCGTCGAACCGACCTCCGACGTGGCGAGAGCCAGGCTGATCCGCACCCGGATACGCGCGGCGACCCAGTCCGTCGTCTCCCGGCCCGACGCCTCGATCAGTCGCAGGGCCTTGCGCAGCAGGCGAATGGCCTCGACGTTGTGTGCGCTCGCCGCCGCGTTGTTCGCCCGACGTTGCAGTGCGAGAACGGCGGAGAGCCGCGCGGTGTGAGAAGACACGCCCGCGCGATCAGAGCACCACCGCGGGCGTCACCACCGTGCGCCGCCCACCTTCTCCGCCGACGTGCACGACGATCTGCGTGGTTCCGCTCGGCACGTCGTTGAGCACGAACCGGCCTCCGTCGTCGGCCACCGTGGAACACGTGTCGTGGCCCGCCACCCGAACCTCCACCGCATGTTCACCCTCGGGGACGAGCCACCCGTCGATGCGGTGCCTCGGCCCGGTCTTCGTCAAGTTCACCATGACCGTGAGGTCGCTGACGGTGAAGGTGATCGTGCCCTGGGCGACACTGCGAACCCCGGCCAGCGCGTCGGCTCTCTCCCACTGCGCCACCTCGACGTCGAGGTCCTCCAGGGCGAGCGCGAACTGCACCCGCTCGACGAGGCCGGAGGGCGGCGGGTCGAACGTGTCGATCAGCCGGTCGAGGTCCAACAGCAGGGTGTCGTCGTCCGGGTAGGAGCTGCTGTCATGCATCCGCTGTCCCCTCCGTAGCGTCCAGCGCCTCCCGGAGGCGCCGCAGGCACCGGCCCCGCGTCGGGCCCACACTCCCACGCGGCATTCGCAACACGTCGGCCACCAACCCGTACTCGGCCCTTCCCGCGAGCACCGTCAGTCGAAGCAGCTCCTGGCACCGGTCCGGCAGTCCGCGGAACGCCTCCCAGATCCGGCGATCACGATCGGCCCGCACGGCCTCGGCCTCCGGTTCAGGCTGGCTGCTGGGCATGTTCTCGGCCAACTCGTCGGTCAACGGCACCGGACGACTCAACCGTTCGGCCACGGCGCGGGACTCGCGACGGGTCGTGGTGATCAACCACTTGGCGAGCGCCTTCGGATCCTCGATTCGCTCCAGACTGCGGAACAACGCGAGCCACACGGTCTGGACGACGTCCTCGGCAGTGTGTCTGTCGAGGCCGTTGCCCCGAGCCACCTGCCACACCAGTGGAGTCAGTTCCTCGACCAACCGATTCATGGCACTGCGGTCGCCCGCCCTCGCGGCATGCATGCAGGCCGCGTAGAGGTCGTGACCGCGCAACCCGTCCCACGACGGATCGGCCTCGGCCGTCTTGGCGTCGGTCAACGCATCCGCCTTCCCGAATCTCGATGTCGATATTCGCGAACGCAGTATCTCGGGCTCCTCGGAGCGACACACCAACTTGCAGGAAAGCACTCGCACACTCACACGTTCGGACTAATGGACACGGCGGTGCGAGCCGGACGGCGCGGCCCGGGATCCCACAACCGCGCCGCCGGCTCGCGATGAGGTTCCCGCGGGCGCCGACTGTGTCGGACGCACGTGGGCGAACCTCACCTTCCCCGGAAGTCCCACCCCAGTCGGACTCCCGACCGGGTTGGTCGCCACCCCCACCGACGCACGCGTCGGCGACCAACCCGACACCCCCTGCACAACGCCGTGGCCGACGACCATCGACTGGTCGACGACCGTGCGACCACGGCGTCGCGGTGCCACCGGTCCGGCCGACGGTCACCGCGTTCTCCCCCTGACTCGCCGCCGAACTCCCCCCGAGTTCGGCGACACCCCCGGTCGTGTGGTGCGGCGGTGGCCGGCGGCCCCCTCGACTGCCGGCCACCTGCTCGTCACGTGGGTCACCCGTTCAGACGAGCAGTTGATCGATGTGCCCACGCGAGTCCTCGTGATACGCCACCGGCAGCCGGTGGTTCATCGCCAGCAACGCCAACGTCGCCAGGTGGGCGTGCCCGGACTCGGACGCCGACGACAACTGCCGCCAGCCCACCCCGTGGATCGCGACCCACACTCCGTCGTTCTCCACCGCCGACCACAGCCGCGTGATCAGCGCACGCTGAACCCAACCGCCTCCCGCGTCGGGCCGCCGGTCCTCCCCCTCGGACTCGACGTGTGCCGGACCGGCGACGGGCCCGCTCAGCGGCTGAGGTTCGACCCGAGCGGGCGGCTGGTACGGATCCCAGCCCGCGGGTGCGGGCGGCTGGTACGGGTCCCAGCCATTGGGCGCGACCGGACGCGACGGCGGCACGTACGGATCCCACCCGCTCGGTGCGACGGGCAGCGCCCTGGTCGGCGGCACATACGGGTCCCAGCCGCCCGGCACGACCGGACGCGACGGCGGCGCATACGGATCCCACCCGCTCGGCGCCACCGGCGTCGCCCGCGTCGGCGGCACATACGGGTCCCAACCACTGGGCGCCACCGGTGTCGCCCGCGTCGGCGGCACGTACGGGTCCCAGCCCAGCGGCGGCGAGGGCGCCTTCGAAGCGTCCTTGTCGGTCTTCTCCTCGGGCACCACCGGCTCGTTCGGGGATGCCGTCGAGTTCTGATCGGCCTTGCCGTTGCGCTCGCTGACCGTCTCCTGCGTCATGATCCACTTCTTTCCGTCAGCCGACCAGTCGTACGGCGCCGAGATCCTCCCCCGAGACGAACGGCGCGCAGCCGAGTCCTCGCGCCTTGGCGAGCGCGAGCACGGCGAGGTCGGCGGTCTGATCCCGCGACAGCCGCGTCCAACCCAGGTTCTCCAGGTAGGCCCAGCTGTTGTGGTCGTGGGCCGAGGTGAACAGCCCCAGTGCACGCTGCGGCGGGAGCCACGCGTGCAGATCCACACCCGTGCAGCCGAGGGTGGTCGGCCGCGGGTCCGGATAGTCCTCGATGAAGGCCTCTCCGTACGCGATACGCAGGAACCCGTTCTCCCCCCAGTCGGTGCCCCACGAGTTCTTGGCGATCCAGCACCCGGCGTCGTCGTCCCAGCCCACGAGCGCGACGCAGTGCCCCCCGCTGGTCCTCTCGGTGGTGTGCCGGTAGACGCCGCCGGTGTAGTGGAACAGATCGTCGTGCACCACGAGGCACGCCGTGACGGGCCCGTAGTTGTAGAGGTGCTCCTTGATGGCCACCGGATCGCGACTCAGGTCGACGACGTCCTTCGCCTTGGCCAACCGGTCCCCCCACCCGTCGGCCAACTCCCCCGAACCATCCTCTGTGTACGGACAGTGCTCCTCGAAGGTGACACCCAGGTCACGGCAGTCGGTGAGCAGTTCGTCGGGCCACGTGCCGTCGGGAAGGATCGCCTCCCGGGCCGCCGCGTGGCCGAAGAACAGGTGCGCCTCGGACAGGTCCAGAGCCAGCCGAGGCGCACGCCGGGTGTAGGCGGCCGTGGTCTCCAACGTGGCCAACACCCCGAACGCACTGCACGTGCCGCCGTCCCCCTGATCCTTCACCGGCGTCACGTAGTTGACCCCGTCGACGTCGCGCAGGTCGAACGACCTGGGCAGGTGCGGCGTCGGCGCGTGCTCGGTCTCCTCGTGCGTGTGCGGAGGCGCGAGCGCCGCCTCGGCCATGCGAGCGGGCAGGTCGGCCCGCGCCTCGATCTCCCTCGAGGACGGCGCCGGAACCCCCAGCCGACGCCTGCGCCCCTCGGGCGAGAGCCTGCCCACCGGAGTCTCGCCGCATCGCCACGGATCACCCAACGCGGCCAGGGAATCGCGGATCGCCGCGATCTCCGAGGCGCACGAATGGTCCGGGCTCACGTAATCCTCCAGGCACAGCCGATTCGATCACTCACACTCACCACACAGGAGTGCGGAGGGACCGCCCAGATACATCCGAGATCGAGAAATTTCCGGCCGATCGCATTTGCGCACGTCGGAGCCGTCGAGGACCGGCACAGTCGCCTCGCGTCCCTCCCCCTCGGCCGGCGATCTGCGTAGTTTCGCTCCTATGGGCGACTGCATCTCGATCTCGGGTCTCCGCAAGCGGTTCGGCCCGACGACCGCACTCGACGGCCTCGACCTCTCCGTCTCCCGCGGGGAGGTGCACGGATTCCTCGGCCCGAACGGATCGGGAAAGTCGACCACCATCCGGATCCTGCTCGGCCTCCTCAGGGCCGACGGCGGCACTGTCACGATCCTCGGCGGCGACCCCTGGCGCGATGCCACCCGCCTGCACCGGCGACTCGCCTACGTCCCGGGTGACGTGAACCTGTGGCCGTCGCTGAGCGGCGGAGAGGTGATCGACCTGCTCGGGCGGCTGCGGGGCGGGCTCGATCCCGACCGGAAGGCCGAGCTGATCGATCGGTTCGACCTCGACCCGAGGAAGAAGGGCCGCGCCTACTCGAAGGGCAACCGCCAGAAGGTGGCTCTCGTGGCCGCGCTGGCCTCGGACGTCGAGCTGCTCGTCCTGGACGAACCGACCTCCGGGCTCGACCCGCTGATGGAGGCGACGTTCCGCGACGTCGTCCGGGAGGAACGCGAGCGCGGGCGCACGGTGTTGCTGTCGAGCCACATCCTGTCGGAGGTGGAGCACCTCTGCGACCGGGTGAGCATCATCCGCGCGGGACGGACGGTCGAGTCGGGCTCGCTGGCCGAACTCCGCCACCTGACCCGCACGACGATCACGGCCGAATTGTCCGGGTCTCCCGACGGACTGACGGACCTCGACTCACTCCACGACTTGGAGGTGGACGGCCGTCGCGTGCGGTTCGCCGTGGAGTCCGACGCGCTCGACGACGTGCTGCGCACCCTCACCGCGATCGGGGTCCGCAGCCTCACGAGCCAACCGCCCACGCTGGAGGAACTCTTCCTTCGGCACTACACCGACTCCACGGACGGACGGGTGAGCGCGTCGTGAACACCGTCGTGCGCGCCGCGCGCCCGATCTCGTCGGGCGGCGGCCCGTTCACCGGCACCGGCCACCTGGTCCGCCTCGCACTCCGCCGCGATCGGTTCGTGCTGCCGCTGTGGGCGATCGTGGTCGCGGCGCTGCCCGTGTCGAGCGCGAGCGCCTACGAACAGCTCTATCCGGACCCGGCCCAACGAGCGATGTTGACGGACGCGCTCGGCGACAACCCGTCGATCACGTTGCTGTACGGACCCGCGTACGACCTGTCGACGGCGGGCGGGTTCACGGCGTGGCGTCTCGGCACCATGCTCGCGGTGCTGCTCGCCCTGGTGTGCGGATTCACGCTCGTCCGCCACACCCGGCAGGAGGAAGACACGGGAAGGCAGGAACTGCTGTCGTCCACTGTGGTCGGACGAAGGGCGTCGCTCACCGCGGCGCTCGTCGTGTCCGTCGGATTCGCTCTGCTCACCGGTCTCGCCGCGGCGGCGGGCTTGATCGGCGCGGGCAACGACGTCTCCGGGTCGCTGGTGTTCGGACTCGAGCTGAGCGCGGCGGGGCTGGTGTTCACCGGAGTCTCCGCGGTGACCGCGCAGCTCGCCGAGTACTCCCGCACCGCCAACGGCATGGCGGGAGCCGTGCTCGGCGTCGCCTTCGCGGTCCGTGCCGCGGGCGACTCGGCGGACCTGCCCTGGTTGTCCTGGCTGTCCCCGCTCGGCTGGTCGACACACGCCCAGGCGTTCGCCGACGATCGGTTCCGGGTCCTCACCCTCCCGCTGGTCGTCACCATGCTTCTCGTCGCCGCGGCGTACGCGCTGCAGAGTCGACGCGACGTCGGCCTCGGTCTGCTGCCTGCCCGACTCGGGCCCGCGTCCGCGCACGCCCGGCTGCGCTCCGCCTTCGCCCTGGCCGCACGCCTGCATCGGGGCACGCTCACGGGCTGGTTGGTCGGGTTCGCCCTGTTCGGTGTGCTGTTCGGTGCGTTGGCGTCGGACATCGCCGAGATCGTCGGCGACAACGCGGAGATGCGCGAGGCCCTGGCCCGGATGGGCGGGAGCGAGGGCGTGATCGACGCCTACCTCGCGTCGACGGCCAACATCCTCGGCATGGTGGCCGCCCTGTTCGTCGTGCAGACAGCGACCCGGGTGCGGTCGGAGGAGACCGCTCTGCGTGCCGAACCGCTGTTGACCGGCGGTGTCTCGCGCCTGCGGTGGTTGTCGGGACACCTCGTGTTCGTGTTCGGTGGTGGGCTCGCACTGCTCGTGGTGGCGGGTCTCGGGGTGGGCCTCGCTCATGGCGTGCGGACCGGGGACGTCGGGGGACGGACACCCGAGATGGTCGTGGCCTGTCTCGTGCAACTGCCCGCCGTCGCGGTCGTCGGGGGCGCCGCCGTGCTCCTGTTCGGAGCCCTACCCGCCTACACCACCGGGGCTTGGGCCGTGGCGGCGGTGTCGCTGCTCCTGACGATGTTCGGCCCGGTGCTCGACCTCCCCCAGGCGGTGCTGAACCTCTCGCCCTTCCAGCACGTGCCGAAGGTGCCGAGTGTGGACGTCACACTAGCCCCGATGCTCTGGTTGGCCCTCGTGGCGGTCGGGCTGACGGCGGCGGGAGTCGTGCGGTTCACCCGACGCGACATCGGCTGACCGCAGCAGCACCGCCGACCACGCTCAGCGGGCCGCCACCGTGCCGTCGGAGGCGACGTCGAGGTGCAGTTGCGGACCACCTGCGCCACAGCCGGGTCCGTTCGGCGACCCCCACTGCGGGGTGGCCCGCACCGTGCCGGTCGCGAGTGTCTCGCCCGCGAGGTCGGACACCACGAGCCTCACCTCCACCGGCCGGTCCGGCAGGTCGGGCAGGTCCGCGAAGCCCGTCGTCCCCCCGGTCTCGCGGACATGAGCCGAGCACACCGCGTCGGGCCCCTCGCCCTCACAACCGTCGTCGACGGCCTCCGTGGCCGGGCGCAGCTCGACGGCCATCGTTTCGCACCGGCCTTCCCGGCACACCTCCACCTCGGCGGTGTGGGCGGGCAGTCCGCTCGCGACGTCGACGCCGATCCCGGCGGGCATTCCGATCGCGGTGCACTCCGCCGCACCGGAGCAGCCGACACACCCTGCGAGGACGAGACACCACGACACGATCACACGACGCATACCGGTGACGACGGTGTCCACCCGCTCCGAGGTTGCACGGGTGTCGGGCGAGCACGCTCGGGTAACCCGTTCGCATGAGCGAGCACGACATCATCGACCGGGCCCGCACGCAACTGCTGATCGGCGGAACCTGGCGTGCGTCGGCCGACGGCAGCGTGTTCGGCGTGACCGACCCCGGCACCGGCGCGACGCTGTGCGAGGTCGCCGACGGGCAGGCCGACGACGCGAAGGCCGCCGTCGAAGCCGCCGTCGACGCGCAGGACGCCTGGGCAGCCACCCCGCCGCGAGAACGCGGCGAGATCCTGCGGCGAGCCTGGCAGTCGATGACGGACCGCGCCGACGAGCTGGCCACGCTCATGACGTTGGAGATGGGCAAGAGCCTCACCGAGTCACGAGCCGAGGTCGCCTACGCCGCCGACTACTTCCGGTGGTTCTCCGAGGAGGCCGTGCGCATCGATGGCAACTACAAGAAGACCCCGGACGGCAGCGCCCGCATGATCGTCACCCGCCAACCCGTGGGGCCGTGCCTGCTGATCACTCCGTGGAACTTCCCGCTGGCCATGGGCACCCGCAAGATCGGCCCGGCGCTCGCGGCGGGATGCACGGCGATCGTCAAACCCGCCCAGCTCACGCCGCTGTCGATGCTGACCCTCGCCGCCCTCCTCGCCGAGGCCGGAGTGCCGGACGGCGTCGTCAACGTCGTGCCGAGCACGTCGGCCACCCGCGTCGTGGCTCCCGTCCTCGCCGACCCGCGCATCCGCAAGATGTCGTTCACGGGCTCCACCGAGGTGGGCCGCGCGCTCGTCGAGCAGTGCGCCCCGAACCTGCAGCGCATGTCCATGGAACTCGGGGGCAACGCGGCTTTCCTCGTGTTCGCCGACGCCGACCTCGACGCCGCCGTGGCCGGTGCGGTGACCGCCAAGATGCGCAACAACGGCGAGTCGTGCGTGGCCGCCAACCGCTTCCTCGTGCACGAGTCGATCGCCGACGAGTTCACCCGCATGCTGACCGACCGCATGGCGGGGCTGCCCGTGGGACACGGCACGCAACCGGACGTGGTCGTCGGCCCACTCGTCAACGAGAGCCAACGCGCCACGGTGGCCGACCTCGTGGGGGACGCGGTGAGCCGTGGCGCGCGGGCGACGACCGGTGGCGAGCCCGGGGAGGGCGACGGCTACTTCTACCGGCCGACCGTGCTCGCCGACGTCCCCGACGACGCCCGCATCCTCCGAGAGGAGGTGTTCGGCCCGGTGGCGCCCGTGACGACGTTCGCCGACGAGGACGAGGCGGTCACCGAGGCCAACGACACGGAGTACGGGCTCGTCGGCTACGTGTTCACCCGTGACCTCGACCGCGCCGTGCGGGTCGGCGAAGCCCTGGAGACCGGCATGGTGGGCATCAACACGGGGCTGGTCTCCAACGCCTCGGCGCCGTTCGGCGGGGTCAAGGCGTCGGGCTTCGGTCGGGAGGGAGGCGACGAGGGCATCGCCGAGTACCTGGACACGAAGTACCTGTCGTTGGCCCTGCGTTCCTGAGGCGTCAGTTCGGCTCGGGTGGAGTCGGGTCGTCGACGTCGATGACGCTGCCGGTGCCGCGCAACACGACCTCCGAGGAGAAGTGCCCCTCGCCCAACAACCGTTCGGTGGTGCCTTTCAGCTCGACCACCTCGTCGCCGCGCAGGAACACGAGGATGTTGCCCTCGGTGTCGAACCCGTACTCGGTGTCCGGCAACGGCGCACCGACCTCGCGCTCGACCCACTCCTCGGTGTGCGGGCCGAGGATCACGTGGACCGTGGTCCAGTCACCGGGCACCAACTCCTTGAGCGGCGTGCTCCGCCCGCTGTCACGCAGCTCGCGGAGGTGTCGGGCGAACCCCTCGTCGTAGTCCATCGACACCTCCTCCTTCCCCGGGCCACACGCGGCGAGCACGGCGGCGAACAGCACCAACACGACGGTGACGACTCTCATCGGAACTCTTCTCAGTAACGGCCGTCCGGATAGGCCGACGGATCCTCCGGCGTTGTATGTCCTTCGCGCTCCGGAATAGGTGATCTCCTGCCCGTCGTGGTGCGAGTTCCCGCAGTTGGCCCCTATCGAAGTAGCCCCGCGCTCAGCGGGCGTGCCGGCGGACCTCGCGTTCCGCCTGCTCCAGCGCGGCCTTGGCCCGCTCGGTGCGGCGACGCGCGTCCGCCTCCTCGCGCTCGGCCGCACGAAGGCGCTTGCGGGCCTCGTCGCGGGCACGCCTGGCCTGCACCTCCGCCTCCCGGCGTCGCCGCTCGGCCGCGGCCCGTTCGGTGTCCTGCCAGGTTCGCGTCGGCGTATGGGACAGCTCAGCGTCCGTCGTCGAGGTCTTCAATTTCGCGGTGCTCGGCTCGGGGTTCTGCGCCGCCTTCGAGGGCTTCGCGGTGCTCGGCTCGGCCTCGCGCCGCGTACGCGACCGTGGCTTCGACGTCGTTCCACCTCGCGATGTCGAGGGACCGACGGGCAACCACGCCGCCTCGAAGACGTCCGACGACGGCGACAGAGCCGAGGTCAGACATCCGGCGGTGACGGCGTCGGCGGCCTGTTCGTCGGCCACCGCCGCCTCCAACGTGGCGGCGACTTCTCGCCGGACCGACTCGCCGACCCCGCCCGAAGCCAGCGCTTCCGCGCGCTCGACCAGGTCGTGCACGCGCTCGTGGCGTTCGTGGGTCAGCTCCCGTAGCCGGTCGCCCGCGAGGTCACGGTGCGCCGCCCGCATCCGCTCCCCCAGGGAGACGAGCGCGCGCACCTGGTCCGGATGCCGCCGCGCCACCGTGTTCACGAGCGCGGCAGCCGTGGTGGGTTTGCGGAGCTTGCGAATCCGCGCGGCGAGATCTTTCTCACCGTGCTCCCGCGCCTGCGCGGCTCGCCGGTCACGCGCGGCCACGAACTCACCGGGGTCGACGCCGTACAGCTCCCTGACCACGGCGTCGAGGGAATCGCTCGTTCCCATGCCTCCCAGGCTCCCGCAGGGCGGCCGATCGGGCCACGGTCAGCCACGGTTACGGTGTCGGCAGAGGGAGGAGCCACATTGGGTATCGACACGATCGAGTTCTACTGGCGGCCCGGCTGCCCGTTCTGTGCGATCCTGCGGGGTCGCCTGCGGGAGAGCGGCCTGCCGGTGCGAGAGATCAACATCTGGGAGGACTCCGAGGCGGCCGCGCGCGTGCGATCGGTGAACCAGGGCAACGAGACCGTGCCCACCGTGTTCATCGGCGACCGCGCTCTGGTGAACCCGAGCATGGACGAGTTGACCGCCGTGATCGAGCGGGAGGCTCCCGAGCTGTTCGACCTGGCCCAGCCCGCCACCCAGGGCTACGGCTCCCGGCACTGAGTCCGTTCACCCGCTGTCTCCGGGTCGCCTCGTCACGATCCGGAACACGGGATGGCGGGCCGCGACGGCACGCAGCTCGTCGTCCGACGCATCGGCGGTGAGGCCGTCGAAGAACGCCCCGACTTCCCACCTCCAACGCTTCAGGTAGGCACGCAGGACCGGGAGCCGGGTGTCGTCGTGCACCTCGACCGCGTCGAACCACTCTTCCCGCCTGCCCACGGACAACCGGCCGGTTCCGGCGGCGCGGACGTTGCGCACCCACTCGGTGGTGCCCCGCGCCGCGACGAGGTACCGCTCGCCGTCGAGGGTGAGCACGTTCACCGGCGTCGACGACGTCGAGGTTCCCGCGCCGATTCTGGCGAAGGTGCTTGCCGCGTGGACGCAACTGTTCGGGATGGTCGGCTTCGAACTCACGGGCCAGTTCGCGGGCGCGCTGGAGCCCGCCGACACGTTCGTCTCCTACACGATCGAACGAATGGCGGACTTCGTCGGTCTTGCCGGTGAACGCCGGAATGGCGGGTGATGCCCGACGGCGCGACGATCGGGCAGTCGGCACGGACAACCGCCGAGCGCGGGCAGCACTGACCGACGACAGCGACGAACTGGCGACCGACCGTCGAAGGAGAATCCATGGCAACGCGTGAGGCGACCACTCACTGGACGGGTGGGCTCAACAGCGGCTCGGGCGCGTTGACGCTCGACTCGTCGAACTCGGCCCGGTTCAACGTCACCTTTCCGCGCCGCATCGGCGAACCCGAAGGCACGTCGAGCCCGGAGGAGCTGCTCGCCGCGGCCCAGGCGTCGTGCTTGGCCATGAACCTCGCCGGCACCCTGGAGAAGGACGGCCTGACCCCGAAGACGATCGACGTGACCGCCGCGGTGACGGTGGAGCCCTCCGACGGCGGGCTGACCATCACCACCGTGGCGATCACGCTGCGGGCGGCGGTGGACGGTGTCGACGACGAGCGGTTCGGTCGGCTGGCGCAGCAGGCGAAGGACACCTGCCCCGTGAGCCGCGCGCTCGCGGGCACCACGATCACGCTGGACGCCGCCCTCGCGTGACACCGTCCACCGCACTCACGCCGGTGGCGCCAGTACGACCACCGAGTTGTGCCCGCCCATCCCGAGCGACGACTTCACGGTGAGCCGGTCGTCCACCGGAACGGTCCCGTGGAGCAGTCGGGGGTGCGCCGGAGCCACCTTCGGCGGCGCGGGCACGTGACCGCGGTCGTACCCGAGTGCCGCCACGGCCACCTCGACGGCCGCCGCCGCGCCCTGGCAGTGCCCCACCAGCGGCTTCACCGAGTACAGCCCCGCGTCGTCGGCGAACAACTCGTCCGCGATGGTCGCCTCGGTCGTGTCGCACTGCCGTGTTCCCGGTCCGTGCGCGTTGAGGTACCCGACCGCCGACGCCGGCACTCCCGCGTCGCTCAGGGCGTCGTGGAAGCTGCGCCGCACCTGGTGCAGCGTCGGGTCGATCGAGGTGGCGTGGAAGGCGTCGTGCGACATGGCACCGCCCAACACCGAGGAGTAGGGCTCACGCGCGTGCCTCGACAGCACGAACGCCACGGACGCCTCCCCCATCACGAACCCCCGGCTGCCCTCCTGGAACGGCCGGCAGCCGTCGAGCGGGTCGGTGTCCACGACGGTGACGCCGAGGCGGACGAAGTGCCGCACGTTCTCCGGCGTCAGCGACAAGTCGGTGGCGACCAGCACGACGTCGTCGACGATCCCGCTCTCCAACCACAGCTTCGCGGTGAGCAGACCGGCGTTGCCCGAGGCGCACATGGCCGAGACGTTCATGGCGGGCCCGTGGAAGCCGTACTCCTGCATGAGCGTCGACATGGGCGTGGACGGCATCAGGGCGAGGTAGTCCCTCGGCCGGAGGTCGCCGTGTTCGGCCAGGTAGAAGTCCCGCCACAGCTCCACCTCGCCGAGCACCACCGCGTGCAGGAGCCCGACCCGACGGCCCTCGCTCCAGCCACGGCGGTGAGCGTCCTCGATGGCCTCGCGCGCCGCCGCACGCATGGCTCTGGCGAACCGTCCGCGGCCGTCGGTGTCGAGGCCGCCGTCCGGCACCCTGGCCACCCAGCCCGCGTCGAGCGCGTCACTTCCTCCTCCTCTGTCGGCACCGAAGCCCTGGGTGAGGACGGCGGCGGGCTTCGTCGTCCGCAGCCCCTCCCACAGCGCTTCGCGGCCCCAGCCGTAGCCGGTGACCGCGCCAATGCCGCAAATGCTGATTCCAGTAGGTGAACTCACGATGTCCCCTCACTTCCGTTCGCTATTCCGGCGTCCTCTGCCGCCCCCTGCCGAAGGGCACGGCCCTGAATGTCCGCCTACTCTGGTGACGGCCGGTCGAGAGGAATGAGGACGCGTGCCGTGGGAGACGAGGGACGATTCCTCCTATTCGCCCAGTGGTGATTTCATGCTGTAATCGAACCCCCGGCGACGAGCAGCGGATGGATTGATGATGGAGGCGTACACCCACGACGAGGTGGCCACCTGGCAACAGCAGGTGGACGTCGTCGAGCTCGCGCTCGCCGCGACGACGGCAGGGGCGTGGTCCGTCGACCTCCCGACCTTCGAGACTACGTGGAGTGCAGAACTGCCCGCGGTGCTCGGGGTGGAGGCCGACCCGGACGCCGACACCTCGGCCACCGTGCGGAAGCGGCTGCTCGAATTGATCGAACCGCTGACCGTGGCCGCACAGAATTGCCCGGTGTGGCACAATTTCGATCTCGAGCAGCGCCATACGACGCCCGGCGGTGAAACACGATGGACCCGCTTTCTCGCCCGCGCCCAGGGCGACGCCGTCACCGGGAAGGTGCATCGACTGGTGGGACTCGCCGCCGACGTGACTGAACGGCACGGCAACGCGCAGGCGCTGGCCGACCTCGCCGACCGCTACCGCCTGCTCGTGGAGTTCAGCCCGGACGGCATCTGTGTGCACCAGGACGGAGACCTGGTGTACGTCAACCCGGCCGCAGCTCGGTTCGTGGCCGCCGACGAACCGTCCGCCCTGCTCGGCCAGCCGATCATCGACTTCGTCGCACCGTCCTCCGTGCCGGAGATGCTGCAGCGCGTGTCGTCCCTGCACAGCACCGGGCAGGCCACTGAGCCTACAGAGGTACGACTCGCGCGCCTCGACGGCGGTTCGATGCTCATCGAGTCCGTGTCGGTGCGCACGACCTGGAAGGGCCGCCCCGCCTACCAGGTGATCATGCGCGACATCACGGCGCAGAAGGCCGCCGAGGCGGCGTTGCGCTACCAGGCCGCGCTGGTGACCCACGTCAGCGACGCGATCATCGGGACGTCGTCGGACGGCATGGTGACGAGTTGGAACCCCGCCGCCGAACGCGTGTACGGACACAGTGCCGACGTCGCCCTCGGCAGGCCGGTGGGCGAGGTCGTGGGCGCGACGCTCGACCCGCAGGCCGTGGTGGCTCAGGGCGGCGTGGTCGAGGCGGAACACCGCAAGGCCGACGGCTCCACTCTGACGGTCCGGGTGTCGGCGTCCCCGATGGACACCGGTTACGTGCTGGTGTGCGCCGACGAGACCGCACGACGAGCCGCCGAACACCGCTACCGCACCGTTGTGGCCGCTCTCGACGAGGGTGTCGTCGTGCTCGACGCCAACGGCCTGGTCGGCTCGGCAAACCCCGCGGCGGGCCGCATCCTCGGCCTGCCCGTCGAGACGATGATCGGCAATTCGCCGACGCTGTTCCCCCTCTACGACGAGTCGGGAGCGCGCATCCCGCCCAGCGAGTACCCGTCGGCGCTGGTGCGCACCACGGGCAAGGCCACCCACGCCCGGGTCGTGCGAGCCCGGCGGCCCGACGGGTGCTGGGTCTGGCTGTCGATGAGCTGCCGCCCGTTGGACTCCAACGCCGCGCCGCCCCACCAGGTCGTCACGTCGTTCACCGACATCACCGAACGCAAGGCCATCGGTGAGCGGCTCGAACACGACGCCACCCACGACCCGCTCACCGGGCTGGCCAACCGCACGCTCGTCCTCCAGCGGTTGAGCGAGGCGCTGCGGCGTCGGCATGCCGGGGCACTCGCCTGCGTGCTGTTCATCGACCTGGACAAGTTCAAGGTCATCAACGACTCGCTCGGCCACGGCATCGGCGACAAGGTGCTGCGGATCGCCGGCCAGCGGTTGAAGAACAGCGTGCGCCGACACGACCTCGTGGGCAGGCTCGGCGGCGACGAGTTCGCCGTCGTGACCCTCGGCATGGAGCACGGCAAGCAGATCCGCGCGCTCATCAACCACATCCGCAACGCACTCACCGAACCGATCACGGTGGACGGCCGCAAGCTGCGCATCGACGCCAGCATCGGGGTGGTCACGGCGGGCGAGGACGACGACCGGACGGCCGAGGACCTGCTTCGCGACGCCGACGTGGCCATGTACCAGGCGAAGACCCGGGGTCGGGGCCGTCACGAGTTCTTCGATGTCGAACTGCGCGAGCGTGTCCAGCGGCAGTTGCGGTTGGAGCAGGACCTGCGGGACTCCGTGCGTAGCGGGCAGCTCTGGGTCGCCTACCAGCCGGTCGTCGACCTGCGCACGTACCAGCGAGTCGCGGTCGAGGGGCTGTTGCGCTGGCAGCACCCCGTGCACGGGGCGATCTCACCCAGCGAGTTCATCCCGCTGGCCGAGGAGAGCGACCTCATCAAGCTGGTCGGCGGCCACATGCTCCGGACCGCCACCCGGGAAATGGCGCGGCGGCGACTGCGCGGCGACGTGCGCACCCGACTCACCGTCAACCTCTCCACCCGCCAGTTGGAGGACGAGTCGGTGGTGGACGCGGTCAGCGACGCACTGCGCAGCACGGGTCTGCCGGCCTCGGAGCTCTGCCTGGAGATCACCGAGAGTGCCCTCATGCGCGATCCGGAGACAGCGGGCGAGATCCTCACCGCGTTGCGCGGGCTGGGAGTGCGGTTGGCGATCGACGACTTCGGTACCGGGTACTCGTCGCTCGCGCAGCTCTGGAAACTCCCTCTGGACACTCTGAAGATCGATCGCTCGTTCGTCACCGGGCTCGACGGACCGGACCACGCCGACGCGGAGGCGATCGTCAAGGGCATCGTCACCATGGCCCACTCGATGGGGCTCACCGTGATCGCCGAGGGCACGGAGAACGAGCGCCAGGTGGCGATCCTGCGCGGACTCGGATGCGACCAGGCGCAGGGCTACCACTTCGGCAGGCCGGCCCCGGCCGACGAGGTGTTCCCGGGCTGAGCGGCCCGGCCGTCGAGGACCTGGTCAGTCCTCGACGACCAGCACTTCGAGGGTTCTCGGGCCGTGCACGCCCTCCACGCGGTCCAACTCGATGTCGCTTGTTGCCGAGGGCCCGCTCACGAACGTCAGCGGACGGGTCGGGTCGAGTCGCCGCAGTGCCTCGGGGACGCTGACCGCGATCGCCTCGGCGGGAACGACGCACAGGTGGTAGTCGGGCACCAGCGTGAGCAGTCGACGTCCCTGGGCGGCGCCCGCGTCGAGGACGATGGTTCCCGTCTCCGCGATGCCCACGGCGGCTCCCGTCACCACGCCGTCGGCACCGTCCACGTCGTCGAGGCTCAACGGCGGGTCGTCGATCGACCAGCGAACGTCGTCGACCTGCCACGACGCGGGCAGGTCGGGCGGCGCCACCATGCGACGCGCGCCCCGACGTCGGAGACAGTCGGCGATCCGGGCGGCCACGTCGGACGCGGCGACCCGGTGGACGACGGCCCGGTAGTGCTCGACCCGCTCGACGAACAGCCCCACCGGGTCGGCCACGGTGCGGGCGGTGTCGTAGTCCCTCGGCACGGGCCGTGGCGTCGGGCGTGGGGCACGGCGGATGCGGGCGAGGATCTCGCTGCGCGCGTCACCCATGGTTGCGCCTCCACCACATCCGGAACGACTCCTTCGGCACGGTGGGGGCGTCCCTCGCGGCGGTCCACTTCGAGCCCGGCCACGGCAGCCGACGCAGAGTGCCGTCACTCCCCGCCAGCAGCCGGGACAGCGACCCGGCACGCTGCGCGGCCTCGTACCGCCGCGGGTCACGGAACACCCACGCCGCCGCCGACATGGCCAGCGCCTCGGGGCTGCGCCGGGACTTCGCCTCCACCGCCTGCGCCCGCAGGTGCGTCAGCACCTCGGGGATGTTGATGCGCACCGGGCAGACCTCGTAGCACGCGCCGCACAACGACGACGCGTACGGCAACGAAGCCGCCTGCGCGTCGGTCATGTCCCCGACCAGTTGCGGCGCGAGGATGGCGCCGATCGGCCCCGGATACACCGACCCGTAGGACTGGCCGCCGGTGCGTTCGTAGACCGGGCACACGTTCAGGCACGCCGAACACCGGATACATCGCAACGCCTGCCTGCCCACCTCGTCCGCGAGCGTCGCGCTCCGCCCGTTGTCGAGCAGCACCAGGTGGAACTCGCTCGGGCCGTCGCCCGGGGTCACGCCCGTCCAGATCGACGTGTACGGGTTCATGCGTTCGGCCGTCGACGACCGTGGGAGCAGTTGCAGGAACACTTCGAGGTCCCGCCACGTGGGCACGAGCTTCTCGATGCCCATGACCGTGATCAGCGTCTCGGGCAGGGTCAGGCACATGCGGCCGTTGCCCTCCGACTCGACCACGGCGATCGACCCTGTGTCGGCCACGGCGAAGTTGGCCCCGGAGACGGCGACCTTCGCCGAGAGGAATCGGCGACGCAGGTGCCGCCGCGCCGCCTCCGCGAGTTCACGCGGGTCGTCGGTCTCGGGAGCCTCCGCCATCGTCCGCGAGAAGATGTCGCGGATCTCCGCCCGGTTGCGGTGGATGGCGGGCACGAGGATGTGCGACGGCCGGTCGTCGCCGAGCTGCACGATCAACTCGGCGAGGTCCGTCTCCACCGGCCGGACACCCCGCGCTTCCAGATACTCGTTCAGCGCGATTTCGGCGGTGGCCATGGACTTCACCTTCACGACCTCGTCGGCCCCCTTGGCCCGCACGAGGTCGTACACGATCCGGTTCGCCTCCTCGGCGTCACGCGCCCAATGCACCACGCCGCCCCTGGCGGTGACCGCCTCCTCCAGCCGCACCAGGTAGGTGTCGAGATTGGCGAGCACGTCGTCCTTGATCGCCTCACCGGCCCTGCGCAGCCGTTCCCAGTCGGCCGACTCGGCCACCGCCTCGGCGCGCTTGGTCCGGATGGTGGTCGTCGCCTTGCGCAGGTTGGTGCGCAGTTGCGTGTTCCCGAGCGCGGCTCGGGCGGCACGGGGGAACGTCGGGCTCCCGAGCCAGGTCACGGGGTTGCGGCCCACGGCTCTTCCTCCGTACTCGCGAGAATCTCCGCCAGGTGCAGGGCTCGCACTCCCGTTCTCAGTCGGGACAGCCCACCGCCGATGTGCATGAGGCACGAGTTGTCCCCGGCCGTGACCACCTGGGCGCCGGTGGCCTGCACCGACCGCATCTTGTCGGCCAGCATCGCCGTGGACGTCTCGGCGTTCTTGAGCGCGAACGTGCCCCCGAAGCCGCAGCACTGCTCCGCCTGCGGCAGCTCCACCAGGTCGAGACCTCGCACCGCTCGCAGCAGGCGCAACGGCCGGTCACCAACCCCGAGCATGCGCAACGAGTGGCACGTGGGGTGGTAGGTCACCCGGTGCGGGAAGTACGCGCCCACGTCGACCACCCCGAGCACGTCGACGAGGAACTCGCTCAGCTCGTGGGTGCGTTCGACGGCCGCGCTCGCACCGCACAGGCCGGGGTGGATCTCGCGCATCATGCCCGCACACGAGCCCGAGGGCACCACGACGTGGTCGTAGTCCGCGAACACCTCCGCGTAACGGGTGGCCAGTGGCTCGGCCTCGGCCCGGTACCCCGTGTTGTAGTGCATCTGGCCGCAGCACGTCTGCCCGAGCGGGAAGTCGACCTCGCACCCGAGGCGAGTCAGCAGCCGGACGACGGCCTTGGCCGTGTCCGGGTAGAGCGTGTCGGTGAGACAGGTGGCGAACAACGCCACCCGCAGCGGTCGAGTCCGCCCTCGGCTGCGGTCGGACCGGACGCTGCTCGACTCGGTGGCCGGCGTGGTCGCCGGGCCTTTCCTCGGCGCGGACTCCACTCACGCGAGCGTAATGTCGCCTCGTCCCCGGCGCCAGGGGGCAACTCGTCCGCCACCCGGTCGTCGCTCGTTTCGTCCACACGCGACAAGCTCGTCTCCCGGCCCCTGTCTGTGATCACTGTCCGCGACCGTCGCGACCTGCCGTCGGTACCGAGCGCAACTGCTGTTCAATCGGCGCATGCCAGCCGAGCCGATGAGCGACATCGCCTCTCCCCCGCCCGGGCGCTACGTCCTGGACCTCGAGGGGTCCACGGTCGCGTTCACCACCACGCACCTGTTCGGCCTCCATCGCGTGCGCGGAACGTTCACCGCCTCCGGTGGCACCGCGGTCGTCGCCGACCCGGTCGAGCGGTCCACTGTGGAAGTCGTGATCGACGCGGCCAGCTTCCGCACCCCCACGCCGATGCGCGACCAGGTCGTGCGCTCGCCGATGTACCTCGACACCGACCGGCACCCGACCATCACCTTCACCTCGACGCGCTGGGACGGCCGCGTCCTCACCGGCGACCTCACCGTCCGCGAGGTCACGAGCCCGGTCGACCTCACCGTGACGGAGTCCTCAGTGGACGCGGACTCGTTCACGGCCAGGGCCACCGCGCGCGTCGACCGGATCGCGTTGGGCGTCACGGCGACCCGGGGCATGACGGGCCGCTACCTCGACTTCGACCTCACCGCGCGCTTCGTCCGCGAGTGACGCGATCCGCGTCGCCGGGGCCGGTCCGGGACGACGCGCAACGTGTGCAGGGTGGTCGCGAGCATCTCGTAGTGCCCCACCAGCAGGAGCAGCTCGATCAGTCGCCGTTCGTCGAGGTGTCGTGACAGTCCCGCCCACGTCTCGTCGCTGACGTCCCGCCGTTCGTGGAGTTCGTCGACGGCCCGCAACAGCAGCCGCTCCCGCGGCGACCACCCTTCCGCCTCGGGACCCTCGGCCACCCGGCCGAGGTCGGCTTCGCCGAGCCCGACCCGCCGCGCCAGACGTCGGTGGTGGACGAGTTCGTAGTCGCTGCGGGCCAGTGTCGCGACGCGCAGGATCACCAGTTCGCTCTCGCGTCGGGACAGGCGCCCACCGGGCATGAGGCGACCCGCGAAGTGCAACCAGGCCCAGAACAGCCCCCGCGCCTTCCCCAACGTCGTGAACAACGCGGGCGGCTCCGTCCCGGTCACCCGACCGGCGAGGCGGGCGAAGACCCACGCGGCGACGCCGATCTCACGACGGCCACCCGGGCTGATGCGAGGTCGCCCGCTCACGCGGCACTCGCCGGGCGCGCGTCGTCCACGCTGGGCAGAGCCTTGTTCGCGCCCCAGTTCATCAGCCGCATCACCGCGGAATAGGCGAACGGAAGATACCGCTGGAGTGCATGGGCGAGCCGGACGTCGGTCGACGTGTAGATCCAGTACCGACCGCGCCGCAGACCCTCGAGGATGGCGTCGGCGGCGCGCTCGGGCGTGACGGCGTGCCGCCGGAACACCGCCTGAGCCCGCCGGAACGACCGGCTTTCCTTGTCCACGCCCGCGACCTCGATGGTGTCGGTGAGTGGAGTGGCCACCGCCCCCGGGCAGACCAGGCTGACGCCGATGCCGTGTCGCCGCAGGTCGAACCGCAGGACTTCCGACACCCCACGCAACCCGAACTTGCTCGCGCTGTACGCGGCGTGCCACGGCATGCCGATGAGACCCGCCGCCGACGACACGTTGACCAAGTGCCCGCCCCGGCCGCTGTCGATCATCGGCGGCACGAGCGCCTCGATCACGTGAATGGGACCCATGAGGTTCACGTCGACGACGCGACGCCACTGGTGGTGCTCCAACGACCGCACGGTGCCCCACACCGAGATACCGGCGACGTTCATGACCACGTCCATGGCTCCGTGAGCGCGGGTCAGCCGCTGTCCGAGCTTCCGAACCGCGTCGTGGTCGGACACGTCGGCGACCTCGGCGAACGCCACCGTGCCGCCGCCGGACTCGATCTCGGCGACCACTCGCGTGAGCGCATCCGCCCGGACGTCGGTCAGGTGGAGCACGGCGCCCTCTCGCGCGGCCCGCACCGCGAGCGCTTTCCCGATACCACTGGCCGCGCCGGTGAGGAACACCTTGCGTCCTCGCAGGTCACGGACGGCTCTTCTGCTCCACCGCCACCACATGGAGGCGGAGTGTAACGACGCGAACGCCCTTCGCGTCAGGGGCAAGACAGCTCAATTTCCCGCGACGCACCCGCGCGCGGAACTGACCGCACACAGCAAAACGGCCCACCTCTGACTTGAGGTGGGCCGTTTTCGCAGCTTGTGACCGTGGCCAGGGCCGGGGTCGAACCGGCGACCTTCCGCTTTTCAGGCGGACGCTCGTACCAACTGAGCTACCTGGCCAGAACGCCGGTACAGACCGGAACGCCGTGGCGACCCTGACGGGACTCGAACCCGCGACCTTCGCCGTGACAGGGCGACGCGCTAACCAACTGCGCCACAGGGCCATGATTATGTAGTTGTCGTACTCCCAACGGGATTCGAACCCGCGTTGCCGCCTTGAAAGGGCGGAGTCCTAGGCCGCTAGACGATGGGAGCCCAGCCGGTTCGGGCAACCGACCGGCCGTGCTCTCCAGGTCCCCCTGGGAGCGATGATTAGTTTACGGTACCCGATCCACCCCGTGAACAGGGGGGTCACTTAAGCCGGAAAACCGCTCTTGACCTGCGAAAATGCTGGCGCCTCCGCGTCGAGACACCTCGCACGAGCGCGGACCTCGTCGGCGACGTCCTCGCGAACCACCGTCGAGAACCTCGCCTCGACCCGGCTCACCGAAAGCTTTCCTGCTTCGCACCCACATCACCGACAAATCACCGCGAAACCGCGCATATCACCACAAGTAATTGCCCAACTCCGGTCCGGACCACTAGCGTGTGCCCCGGATCGCCCAGGTGCGGCTACCGGGGGTGCGCACCTGGGCTCCTGATCCTCGACCAGGACGCCGGCGGCCACGCGCCACCCCGAAGCCGAACACCTCAGTGCTGAACCGGAGCCCGACCCCCTTCGTCGGGCGCGAGGCCGAGCATGTCGAGCAGTTGCGCGCAGTCCTCCGCACCCGTCGCCCCGTGAGCGACGGCCAGTCGAGCCCGCCGCACCTGATCGTCCGAGATCCTCGGGGTGTCCTGCCCGGCGCGTTGCGCCGGTAGCCCGAAGCCACCGCCCTGCGCTCCGGACTCGTAGCGGAGAAGAAACTGCCGCACCTCAACCGACCCGCTCATGGCGCCTCCCAGGGCTCGACGTTCGGACCGGAGGCTAACGAGCGGTCACGAGCACACACAGCCCCCCGGAGAGTGAAAGTCCGACCACGGAGCGTGTCGTCACGCGCGAACGAAAAACGGCGCGACGATGAACGACAGCCCACGATCGGGTAACGCACCGGAGAGGATTTTCTGTTCAGCACTCGCGATCCTGCTGAAGGTCGTGTAACAATCGACGTGCTGACACACCCCCGGTCAGCGCCTGTGGAGATCCCCTCCGGCCCCCGCGTTCCTCCCCCTGGCGCGGGGGCCTCTCCATGTCTGCGGCCAACCCTCGATGACGGTGTGTCACCGGCCTTCACCCGACGTCCCGAGGGCGGCGCCACAGCTTTCGACCCGCCGAGACACAACCGTTATCGTGTGCTCGTGCCATTACCCTCATTCGGACGCAGCCGAGGCTCGAAAGCCGCCGCCCCCGCGCGTCAACGCGACGCCGCGCCTGCGGCCGACGAGCAGGCCGGTGACGATCCCGACCTGTCCAGTTACCTCGCCGCCCTGGCCCCGGAGAGCGACCTCGAAACCACGGGCTCCGGCCGCCGGTTCGGGGAGGCGCAGGTCTACCAGCTCCGACTCAGCGGCGCCGCCGAGCAGCAGCTCAAGGACCTCGCCGCGCGGTTGGGCACCTCGCCACAGGCTCTCGCCCAGGAATGGGTCCTCGAACGCCTCGCGCAGGAGACGGGCGACCCACGGGTGGCTCCGCCTGCAGCTCCCGCGGCTCCCGCGGCTCCCGTGACACCGAACCCACAGGCCGCGCAGCCCACTCCGCCTGCCGCCGACCCGGTCGATTCGCCGACCGAGGAACTCTTCCTCGACCAGCACCAGTGGCCTGGTGAGCCCCTCGCGGAGCGCCACGGCTGAGCGCCTCGGAAGCCAACGAAAACGAGCCCCCGGCGTGACATCCGCCGGGGGCTCGTTCCTTTGTCAGTGGGGTGTGTCAGGTCCTCAGAGAGCCCGCACCCTCTGAGCCTGCGGGCCCTTCTGGCCCTGACCGACCTCGAACTCCACCCGCTGGTTCTCCTCCAGCGTGCGGAAGCCACGGCCTTCGATCTCCGAGTAGTGGACGAACACGTCGCCCTCGCCACCGTCCTGGGCGATGAAGCCGAAGCCCTTCTCGGCGTTGAACCACTTCACAGTGCCTTGCGCCACCGCTGTACTCCTCGTTGCTGTTCCGCATGGACGCCACCGAAGCGACACCCCGGCCGTCCCGGGCGGTTCCAACGAGACGAGCGCGCAGCGTGTTCGGCTAACGGCTCGCGTCAGAAGTTCCGCGAGTGTGAAGCCACGAACACGCAAAACGACGGCCACCACGAAGCCTACCGACATTCCGGCGTTTGCGAAGCCCTTTGTTCCCGGGATGGCCCGGACGGGCGGGTCGTCGCCGACCGGCGTCCCCGCGCGGTTCACCGAGGTGACCACGGCACCTTCGGCACCCCCACCTCGCACCCGCGATGAGACCGCGCACTTTCCCTCTCCAGCGGGAACACGGAGCGCAGTCGAAAACGTCATCAGAACAGGTGCCACGACACAAACGTGTGAGTGTGATCACCTTTCACGAGGGGCAACGAACAGAGATGCCACGACGTCAGTCAGGTACGCGGGGAGAATGGGGAACGACCGTGACGCGATCGAAGCCGTCGGACAGCAGAAGACCACTCGCATTCCTGGCGATCGCGCTGGCCACCGTGCTCGGACTGGTGGCGTGCACGGGCTCTCCCGGCGGCGGCAACACGGCCGAGGGCGCCCCCGGCGGGGACGACGCCGACACCGCCGTGACGATCTCCCTGGAGCCCAAGAACGGCAGCGACGACGTCGCTCCGCGTGACCCCGTCTCCGTGACGGTGGCCGAGGGCACACTCACCGAGGTCGTCCTCACCAACCCCGACGGCAAGCAGGTCGAGGGCACCCTGTCGGAGGACAAGACGACGTGGCAGGTCTCCGAGCCGCTCGGCTACGGCAAGCAGTACACGTGGTCGGGCAGCGCCCAGGGCACCGACGGCACGACCGTGCCGATCGAGGGGTCGTTCACGACGGTCACCCCGGCGGCCACCAACGGCGTGCAGTCCAACGTGGGCGACGGCGGCACCTACGGCATCGCCATGCCGATCTCCCTGACCTTCGATGCGCCCGTGAAGGACAAGGCCGCCGTCGAGAAGGCGCTGTCGGTGACGACCTCGCCGGAGAACGAGGGCGCGTGGGCGTGGCTGTCCGACTCCTCGGTGCACTGGCGGCCCAAGGAGTACTGGCAGCCGAACACGGAGGTCGAGGTCAAGGCCGATCTCTACGGCGTGCACTTCGGTGACGGCGTCTACGGCGACAACGACCTGTCGGTGGAATTCACCATCGGGCGCGCCCAGATCGCGAAGGGCGACACGCAGACCCACCGGTTCGAGGTCTACCGAGACGGCGAGAAGATCGCCGACTACCCGGCAAGCTTCGGGCGCGAGTCCGACCCGAACCTCGTCACCCGTAGCGGTGTGCACGTGGTGATGAGCAAGCACGCCAAGTACTTCATGAACAACCCCGGGTACGGCTACGAGGACTTCGAGGTCAACTGGGCCGTGCGCATCTCCAACAACGGCGAGTTCACCCACGCCGCGCCGTGGTCGGTGGGAGACCAGGGCAAGGCCAACGTCACGCACGGCTGCGTCAACCTCTCCGACAAGAACGCCAAGGAGTACTACGACAGCGCCCTGCCCGGCGATCCCGTCGAGATCACCGGAAGCGACCAGAAGCTGTCGCCGAAGGACGGCCTCTACTACGACTGGATCTATTCGTGGGACGAGTGGCGGTCGTTCTCCGCGCTGGAAAGCTGACCCGGCCGGCAGCGGTGTGTGGCGGTGGCCGCTTTGCGCGGCTATCGCTACTGGCCGTCCGCCAACGCGGGATAGCGTGGTGACGTGAGCGCAACCGCACAGAACTGGCCTCCCGTCGAGGTCGAACCCCTCACCCCGCACCCGGACGCGCCCTCGCCGGGCAAGCAGTTGGACGCCCACTACAGTCAGTGCTTCGGCTGCGGCGACCAGGTGGAGTCCGGGTTGCGCATCCGGTCGTCCGTCGGCGAGCAGCATGTCGTGATCTCGACGTTCACCGTCACCAAGGACCACCAGGGCGCGCCGGGCCTCGCCCACGGCGGTCTGCTGACGTGCGCGTTCGACGAGGCACTCGGGACCGCGGCGGGCAACCTGCTGCGGGTTCCCGTGGTGACCGCCAAGCTGGAGACCGACTTCCGCCGCCCGGTGCCCGTGGGTTCGACGCTCTACATCACCACGACCCTCGACGGCAGGGCCGGCCGCAAGGTGTACACGAGCGCCGAAGGTCGCCTCGACGCCCCCGACGGCCCGCTGGCGGTCGAGGCGCGTGCCCTGTTCGTCACCGTCGGCGTGGAGCACTTCCTCGAACACGGTGACCCGGAGCAGTTGAAGGAACTCGGCGAGCGGCACGCCGACTGGGACGTCAACCCCTGATGTTCTTCGCCGTCCTGAGCGTTTTGATCGTCGTCGTCCACCTGTACCTGTGGCGGCGGTTGGTTCGCGACACGACCCGCCCCGGAAGTCGGGTGCGGGTGATCGGCACGATCGCGCTCGGGATGTGTGTCGCGCTGCTGGTCGCGGCGTTGTCGCTCGGCACGCGGGTGTCGCCGGACCTCGCCCGGTGGTTCGCCTGGCCCGGATACCTGTGGCTGGCGATGTTCTTCTACCTGCTGCTGGCGCTGCTCGTGCTCGAACTGCCCCGGCTCGCGCTGCGCGGGTGGCTGCGCCGAGGCGACGAACCCGCGTCGGCCTCCCCTGACACCGATGCGGCCGACGCGGCGGACGACCCGACGGTCGACACCGACACTGCCGAGGACACCGGCGGCGCACCGCGCATCTCCCGGCGGCTGGCCCTGTCCCGGGGTTCCGCCGCGCTGGCCGGGGTCGTCTCGCTCGGCCTCGTCGGCTACGGCACCACAGTGGCGATGGGGGCCCCGACGGTCACGCACGTCCCACTCCGCCTGCGACGGCTCGACCCGCGCGCCGAGGGCTGCCGGATCGCCCTCATCAGCGACGTCCACCTCGGACCGATCATCGGCAGGTCATTCACGCAGCGGATCGTCGACCTCGTCAACGCCGAGAACGTCGACCTTGTCGCCATCGCGGGCGACCTCGTGGACGGCGACGTGGCCGACCTGGCCGACGCCGCGGCACCTCTGGCCGGCCTCCGCAGCACGCACGGCACGTTCTACGTGACGGGCAACCACGAGTACTACGTGGGCTACCGGCAGTGGGTCGACTTCCTCCCCACGCTCGGCATCCGGCCGCTGCGCAACGAACGCGTCGAGATCCACCACGGGGGCGGGGTCTTCGACCTCGCGGGCATCAACGACGCGACCGGCTACCAGTGGCAGGACCCGGGTGACGTCGGCAAGGCGTTGGAAGGGCGGGACCCCGACCGTGCCGTGGTGATGCTGGCGCACCAACCCGTGGACTTCGACGACGCGGTGACCCACGACGTCGACCTGCTGCTGGCCGGACACACGCACGGCGGTCAGCTCTCGCCCTTCGAGCTGGCCGTGTCCCTCCAGCAGGGAGCCGTGGCCGGCTACTACGAGAAGGAGGGCAGCGCGATGTACGTCACCCGTGGGGCGGGCTTCTGGGGCCCGCCCGTGCGCGTGGGGGCCCCGCCCGACATCACCGTCGTCGAGCTGCGCCGCGGCTGACGATCAGGTCAGCGTGCGGGGCCTGATGGCGTTGGCCCTGTCGACCAGCTCGATGCGCTCCTCGCTCGTCCCCGCCAGCCGAGCCAGGGTGCGATAGCAGCGCTCCAGCCCGAACCGCAGGTCGCGCTCGGTGAGTCGACATCCGAGCACGGTGGTGTCCGGACTCGCCTGCCCGCCCGAACCCAGCCAGCCGAAGGCGGTCTCCAACACCTCGGCCGTCAGCCTCGTCTTCCGCTCGACGTCGAGGTCGAGTCGGTCGAGCTGGGCGGCGGCGTCGGCCAGCTCGGTGCCGGTGAGCTGGTGCGCCCCCTCGACGAAGCGGGTCTTGGTCTTGACGGCCGCCACCTGCGCCGCCACGTGGTGGGTGGACGACGGCGGCACCGACTCCAGCACCTCGATCGCGCTGCGGCGACCGCCCTGTGCGAGGTACACGCGGGCGAGCCCGAACGCGGCGCTCACGTACGAGCGATCGGTGCGCCACACCAGCTCGTACAGGCGGGACGCCTTGAAGTAGTCGCCCACGGCCTCGGCGGTGACGGCCAGCGCGAGCTTCGGCGCGATCTCGCCGGGCAGCTCGTCGTACACCGCGTCGAACGCCACGTGCGCGACCCTCGGCCTGCCACCGGCCAGCTCGATCAGGCCCTTGTACCAGTCCACGCGCCAGTCGTGCGGGAATCCGGACCTGATGGCGAGGTACTGCGCCGCCTGCAACTGGCGATTGGCCTCGGCCAGCTCGCCCAGCTCGATGCGAGCCCGGACGATGCGCAACCGGACCTCGATCGACTCCCTCGGCGCGTTGGCGAGCGCCGAGATCGCCGTCTGCGGCCCCGCCGACAGCAGCGTCGCGAGCACACCCGCACCGGGGTCGTCGGTGTCCACCTGCGGGATGGGCAACCCGGCGACCACCTCGCCCGGGTCGGGCAACGGGGGTCGGCCACCGCGTTCCGGCACCACGAGGTCGACCCCGAAGGTGTTGGTCTCGGGACCGAACACCGTCGACGCGCCCGGCCGCGGTTTGCCGGTACCCATCGCGAGGATCTCGCGCAGCACTCCCGTGAGCTGATCGGCCATCTCCTCGGCGGAGACGAACCGTCGGTCGGGATCGTGGTGAGTCGCCCTGCGGAGGAACCGGTAGTAGCTGTCGAAGAGCTTGAAGAGCGGAACCTCGTCACGGCCCGGCAGCGTGGTCTTGTACTTGCTGGTGTAGCCGGTGAACTCGAAGCTCAGCACCGCCAGCGTGCGCCCGACGGTGTACAGGTCGGACGCCACCGACGCGCCGTGGGTCGCCAGTTCGGGGGCGCTGTACCCGCTGGTGAAGAACAGCGGGCTCTCGTAGTCGTCCATGCGCCGCACGGCACCCAGGTCGATCAACTTGAGTTGCTCGTGGGTCTGGATGACGTTGTCGGGCTTGAGGTCGCAGTAAAGCAGGCCCTGGTTGTGGAGGTAGCCCATCGCGGGCAGGATCTCCAGGCCGTAGGCGATGACCCGCGCGATCGGCAACGGCTCCGCCCGACCGCTCTTGCGGTGATGCTCCAACGCGAGCTGACGCAGCGACTGGCCGCCGACGTACTCCATCACGATGTAGCCGACGGAGTTGCCCGTGTCCGGGTCGGGATGCTCGACGAAGTTGTAGATCCGGACGATGTTGGGGTGCTCGACCTCGGCGAGGAACTTGGTCTCGTTCACCGCCGCGGCGACGGCCGTGGCGTCCCCGGTGTTGATGAGGCCCTTGAGCACCACCCAGCGTTCGCTGACGTTGTGGTCCTTGGCGAGGTAGATCCACCCCAGCCCGCCGTACGCCAGCGCTCCGAGGACCTCGTACTGGCCGCCGACCATCTCGTGCGGCCGCAGCTTGGGCACGAACGAGAACCGCGTGCCGCAGTTCTCGCAGGTTCCCTCCGGCTCGCCGGGCACGCCGTCGCGGGAACGGCCGACCTTCGCGCTGCAGTTGCCGCAGAACCGCTTCTCCTCGGAGACGACCGGATTCGCCAGCACCGCCTCGGCCGGGTCGCGGTAGGGCACGGCGGGGACGTCGACGAGTCCGGCTCCGAGCCGACCCCGACGGGACCTGCGTGACGAGGTGCGGCGGGGCCGCCCCGGATAGCTGCCGGTTCCCGTGCCGGTACCGGTGCCGGTACCGGTACCCGTTCCCGTCCCGGTGCCCGTGCCGAGGCCGATGGAGATCGGCCCGCTGGTCGACTGCGGTAGAACGCTCTCCGTACCCGGGTCGGGCAGGTTCTCGGGCGTGCTGGGCTCGGGCGGCGGCTTGGGCGGGGCGATGAACGTCGTCGCGGGTGCCTTCCCGGCGAGCACGCTGGTGAGCTGCGGTTCACCGGCGCCTTGAGGCTGTGCGGGCCGGCCCGGCTCCGGTCGATTCGGTGCGTGCGACGCGCGGGACTGCGACGGCGGTCCTTGAACCTGCTGGCCCTGAACCTGCTGGCCCTGAACCTGCTGGCCCTGAACCTGCTGGCCCTGTGACGACGGCCCCTGCGGGGGCGGGCCCGGGT
>NZ_JACBJG010000027.1 GCF_015910535.1 Saccharomonospora sp. NB11
CCGGCTGATACCACCGCGCACCCATGTTCACGTTCCCGCTGTCAGGGTCGGTGTACTGGTGCTGGAAACCCAACGCAGGCTGCGTTCCCGCCTCAGCCTGCCGCTGTCCGAACGGACTGTAAGACCGCGACCCCGCCAACACACCCGTACTCGGATCGACCAACCCGATCAGGTCGGTGTGCACATCCGACCACGCCAACGCCGACACACCACCCTGGGCCACCCCCAACGGCAACCCACCCGGCGTGTAGGTGTACTCCCCCTGCCCATCCGAAGCGACCTTGATCCCCGACCCCACATAGGTCAGTGCGCGACCACCGGCGCTGACCAACCGGTTCAACGCGTCATAGCGGTAATCGGTCCCACCATCGGCGACCAACTCGTCGAACGCGTTGAACTCCACCAACGTCGACACACCACCGGCCGTGCGCGACGCCAACGTCCCCCGCGGCGT
>NZ_JACBJG010000013.1 GCF_015910535.1 Saccharomonospora sp. NB11
GGCTTCGGTGGGGGCACTGGTGGAGGTCATGGCGGGGACGCTAGGGGGAGCGAGGACGGTGAGGCATCTGTCGACCGACTGGTCTGCGGTGTCGCCTCGGCGGAGTTGCCGCGGCCCTTGCCCGGCGCGAGACGTTACGCAGAGAAACCGGGCGATTCACCCTGGTAGTGGTGCCGCGACACGCAGGGTGTCCATAGCGTGAGGAGCTGGCACGAACATGTCCCGAAAGGGTGGTGATGGCCATGGGTTGCGGTTGCTGTGGATCGTGCAGCGGTCCGAGCTGCGGCTGCTGCGGGAAGTGCTGATCGGCTCCCTTCGGAGCACCTCGCGTGCCCCGCGCCGCACAACGGTGTGCGGGGTCGGGGCACGTGGCGTACGGTCGCCCGCCTGCTGTGCTGGACGTCGTCGTCCGCCGCTACAATCCAGGGCGGGCCGTTAGCTCAATCGGTAGAGCTGTGGACTTTTAATCCATAGGTTCCGGGTTCGAGCCCCGGGCGGCCCACCACAGTGCCTCCCGCGCCCACGTTCGGCCGGGTCGCCGATCGACGCGCGAGTGTCGTGTCTTCTTCTCGGCTTTCATCGCCGTGTCCGGATTCCTGCCCGTTATGGTCGATTTCTATGCCGCCAGGGAAGAGGCATGCGCGGCGGTCGGCAAGCAAATTGCTACGTCGCGAGCTTATTGCCGGACACAATCTCCCGTTACGGAAGATTGTGAACTTTAATGATTCCAAAAAAGCATCGCCGCTGTATCGAAATCGTCGAATTCGGCTCGACGGCGGTGTGTGACTCGGAGTGTCGAACTCGTGTCTTCTCCTCGGGGGCAGGCGGCCTTGTTCCCAACGCTCCCGTCGTCAGATCCCGAGACCTGTCGCAGGTCGGAGGCCATTTCACAGGCTCGAACCGTGTGGTCAGGGGCCATGAACGGTCGTGCGTGTTGTGGGATGGAACCGACGTTGCGTCGATGGTCGGACCGGTGGTCCACTGGGTGGTCTAAGCATTTGACACTCGCGTAAGAAGATCTCATATAGTTGGCCGCAAGCTGGCTGCATGGGCGACAGTTGGGGGCGGAACCGGCGCAATGTCGCCGGCTGAGAAGTCCACGAAGTCGGCTGCCGCAACCCTACGTTGGGGACTGGGGAGAGACCATGTTCTTGAGTGCCCGGGCTTGCGTGGCCCGATCGCGGAATAATCCGGTTCCCGAAAAGCGTGACACGGTCGCCGTCAGGTCTTGACGTGGTGCCCTCAGCGGAGATACGTACGCTCGGTCCGTTGCAGATCGTCGTCGACAACGAGGTCCTCGAGATCGCCGGACGGAGACAGCGAGTCATCCTCGCCATGCTCGCCTTGAGGCCGAACACCGTGGTGTCGGTCGAACAGCTCATCGACGCGGTCTGGGACACGACACCTCCGCCGACCGCACGCACCCAGGTGCAGATCTGCGTCTCCGCGCTGCGGCGGCTCTTCCGCAGCAGCGGTTGTCCCTGGAGACTGCGGACGCGCTCCGACGGCTATTTGCTGGAAGCAGCCGAGGAACAGGTCGACCATCTCCTGTTCCGGCGACAACTGGAGTCGGCACGGGCACACGAGAAGGCGGGCGAGCTCGACCGGGCCGTGCGTGAGTTGCGGGCGGCGCTTGCGCTGTGGCGGGGGCCTGCGCTCAGCGGGGTGATGAGCGACCTCGTGCAGCGGAACGCCGTCCGTCTCGACGACAGCCGGATGCGGGCGAACGTCGAGCGCATCCGCATGGAGCTGGAACTCGGCAGGCACGCGGAGGTGTGCGCGGATCTACAGCTCCTCGTCGAGGAGCATCCGCTGCACGAGGAACTGCACGGCTACCTCATGCTCGCCCTGTACCGGTGCGGTCGGCAGGCGGAGGCGCTGGAGGCGTTTCGTCGAGCGCGCACGATCCTCATCGAGAAGGTGGGTGTGGAGCCGTCCAGCGAGCTGCGCCTGCTCGAACGCGCCATCCTCAATCACGACAAGACTCTCGACCTTCCGTTCAGTGGGGCGCGCACGGCGGAGCACGCCGAACCCGGGACGGCAGAGACCGCGTTGATACCGGGCCAGTTGCCCGCCGTGCTGGCCGATTTCACGGGGCGCGAGTCGCACCTCGCCGGCATCCAGCAGTGGCTCGGGGGCGAGGCTTCCGCCCGCGGGAATTCCGGTTACCAGCCCACCCGGGTCGTCGTGATCTCCGGTCGATGCGGGGTCGGCAAGTCGAGCCTCGCCATCCGCGCCGCGCACGCGCTCGCCGACGACTACCCGGACGGCCACCTGTACGCGAACCTCCGGGAGCTCGCGCCGGAGGGCAGTTCCGCGCGAGTGATCGGTCGGTTCCTTCGAGCGCTCGGCGTCGAGGGCAGCGCGATCCCGGAGGACCCCGACGAGTGCGCTGCGGCGTTCCGTACGCGCCTGGTCGGCAAACGCCTGCTGGTGGTGCTGGACGACGCGGTCAGCGAGCAGCAGGTGCTTCCGTTGCTTCCGGGCTGCGCGACCTGCGCGGTGATCGTGACCAGCCGGACGAAACTGAGTGCGCTTCCCGGCGCGCACCGCGTCCACGTGGAGGAACTGGACGACGCGCAGTCGGTCGAGTTGCTGAGCCGGATCGTCGGCGAGGACCGGATCGAGGCCGAACGGACGGGGGCACTGCGACTGGCACGGTTGTGCGGGGGTCTGCCTCTCGCCCTGCGTATCGCCGGCGCTCGGTTGGTGGCCAAACCGCACTGGCCGGTGCGGAAGTTGGTCGGCAGGTTGAGCGACGAGGCGCGGCGGCTCGACGAGTTGACGCACGGATACCTCGAACTGCGGTCACCACTCGCGCTCACCTACGCGAGCCTCGACCCGTCCGCGCAGCGGCTGTTCCGCCTCGTCTCCCTCGTCGAGATGCACGAGTTCCCGGGCTGGGTCGCGGCGGCACTGTTGGACACCGAACTGGACGTCGCCGAGGACGTGTTGGAGCGGCTGGTCGACGAGAACGTGCTGGACGTCGTCGAGTACCCGCAGGAACGGCTCGTCCGGTACCGGATGCACGACCTGATCCGCATCTACGCCAGGGAACGGCTGCACGCCACCGAGTCGGCGGAGGACCGTGACGCTGCGGCGAGACGGCTCCTCGGGGCGTGGCTCACCCGTGCGGATCAGGCCCACCATGCCGAGTACGGCGGTGACTACACCGTCGTCAGGGGGGACGGCCAGCGGTGGGTGGCTCCCGGGGGCGAGTTGCTGGCGTTGGACGGCAGCCCGATCGCGTGGTGGGAGGGAGACAGGGTGGCTCTCACCGCGGCCGTGCGGCAGGCCGCGGCCATCGGCGCCGACGAGGTGTGCTGGGAGCTTGCGCTGCGCTCGGTCACGTTGTTCGAGTCGCGCGGGTGTTTCGACGACTGGTGGGAGACCACGACGGTCGCACTGCGGGTGGCTCGGAAGGCGGGCAACACGCGTGGCAGCGCGGCAATGCTGTACTCGCTCGGCACGCTCCATCTCTTCCGGCAGCGGCTCGACGAGGCCGAACGTCAGTTCGCCGAGGCGCTCGCGCTGTTCGAGCGATGCGGCGACTCGCACGGTATGGGTCTGGCGCTCCGCAACGCCGCCCATCTCGACTGGCTGCGCGGCGACACCACCGCGATGCTGGCGAAGTACGAGGAGGCGCTGGGCAGGCTGCGTGAGGCCGGGGACCTGATGGGTGAGGCACACGTGTTGTGCAACCTCGCCAAGTACCGACTGTCCATTGAAGACCATCGGGGTGCTCGGGAGCTGCTCGACGGGGCGTACGGGATCAGCGTGGAGACCGGTTGTGTGCGCGGGCAGGCGCAGGCGCTCTACCGCTACGCCGAGCTGCACCTGCGGGCGGGCGACCTGGACGAAGCCGAGGCCGCCCTCGACAGCACGTTGGCCCTGGTCCGGGAGGTCTGCGACCGCATCGGTGAGGTGCACGCGCTGTACGGGCTCGGCATGGTCTACACCAAACAGCAGCGGAGGGACCGCGCGGAGGAGCTGCTGCGCCGAGCGCTGTCGCTGGCCAAGCTCGTCGGGGCGGAACAGTTGGAGGAACAGATCGGCTACGGGTTGGCGGAGCTGGCCTTCGCCGGGGGAGACCTCTCGGCGGTCACGCGCTACCGGGCCGCGGTGGGCACCCGCACTCCCGACCCGGACCGTGTCCGAATCGGGAAGACGGTCGCGGAGAGCGACGCGGCGGGTGCGGACCACGGCACGGTGGGACAGCTCGGCACCCGGTGCCGGTCGGGCGGCTGAGTCGCCGCGAGGGTCGTCTGGGTGGCGCGGTGCGGTGATCTCACCGCACCGCGGGATCGGGCGTCGGTGCCGTCGGGACGTGCCCGACGCAGAACGACTCACCAGTGCATGTCGTCCGGGAAGTCGAGCAGGATCCAGTGCATGTCGGTCGGAAGGACGTGCGACGACCCGGTCACGTTGCCGGGTGCGTCGAGTGGGTTACTCCAGTGCATGTCGTCATCGTGACTGACGGTAGCCGCTGCCGCGGCCCCCGAAAGCGGGAAGAACAGCAGGCCGACACTCAGGCTGAGTGTGCACAGCGTGAGCTTCCGGCGTGAGCGCATCGCGTATTCCTCCGTAGCTGGCCGGATCACACCCGGCCGGTCGAGTCGTCCGAACACTGCGTGTCTCAACAGAACACGATCGTGCTATCGACTCGCTGTCGTCGAACTTCCATGCCGCGGCTCGCGCGCGATAGCGACTCGATAGTGGCGCGGAAGCCGTCCGGGTGACAGTTGCGCCACGAGTCTCACAACGGACCGACTGGCGTGCACAGGGAGTAATTGTTGTCACAAATGGTAACGTCCACCGGCGCGGCCGAACATCTGGCCGAAGGGCAGCGCCGGTTTCCCAGCAGTCGACTGGGTGAGGTGCGGTTGGAGAGGGTCCCGCTGGACCAGCTCGACCTCGCGGGTTCCGTGCGCGTCGCGGGCGTTGACGAGGGGCACGTCCGGACGCTGCTGGAGACGGCCGACGAACTCCCGCCCATCGTGGTGCACGAGCAGACCATGAGGGTGATCGACGGAGTGCACCGGGTGCACGCGGCACTCCGACGTGGAGCGACGAGCATCGTCGCCACCTTCTTCGACGGCACGTTGGACGCGGCCCTCGTTCTCGCCGTGGAACTGAACTCCCGTCACGGTCTGCCCCTCAGCCTCGACGACCGCAAGGCCGCCGCCGCGCGCATCCTGCTGATGAACCCCGACTGGTCGGACGTCGCGGTGGCGCGCGCGGTCGGGTTGTCCGACAAGACCGTCGCGGCGATCCGCGACCGTTCGTTCGACCTCGGAAAATCCGAAGTCGAACACCGCGTCGGCGTCGACGGGGTCTCGCGGCCGATGCGGTCGGCCGAAGGGCGCGAGCGGGCCGCCGAGTTGTTCATCAACAACCCGGGAGCCAAGTTGCGCGAGGTCGCCGCCGCGGCCGGCATCGGGTTGGCCACGGCGAAGGACGTCCGCGACCGGCTGCGTCGTGGGGCCGATCCGGTGCCGCCCGGGGTGCGCCGAGCTCAGAGCCGACGGCTCGCGGCGGTACCGCGGCAACGCGTCCCCGAGCAGGAGTCCGTCCGTACCGGCTCCGTACTGCAGGCGTTGCGGTCGGACCCCTCGCTGCGGTTCACCGAGGCGGGCCGGGCCGTCCTGAGGATGCTGGAGGTCTCCTCGCTGCGAACCGGCCAGTGGGAACAGATCGTCGACGCCGTCCCCGCGCACTGCGCGGAAGCGGTGGCGCGCGTGTCCCGCGAGTGCGCCGAGGCGTGGACGACGTTCGCGCAGCAGCTGGAAGCCAAGGCCGACACAGCACGCATGAGACGAGCGTGACCGCGGCACCGCGAGGCCACGAGCGTCGCGGTGCGCCGTCCCCGAACAGAGAGGCTGGTTGCGGATGTCAGACCTGTCAGACCGTCGTGCGAGTTCGTTAGTCGAACACTTCCGGGCCCGCTTCACCGAGCGGCCGGACGACCGGGTCTTCCGGTTCCTCGTGGACGGCGAGGGCACGCCGGTCACGATGACCAACACGGAGTTCGACACCGCGGCCAGGGCGCTCGCCGCCACGCTGCGCTCCCACACCGAGCGCGGCGAGCGGGCGCTCATCGTGTGTCCCGCAGGCCTGGACTACGTGGTCTCGTTCTTCGCCTGTCTGTACGCGGGTGTGATCGCGGTGCCGGTGTATCCGCCGAACCCGGCGCTGTTGCAGCGCACCCTGCCTCGGCTGCTCGCGATCGTGGAGGACGCGGAGCCGACCGTGCTGCTCGCGCCGAAGGCCATCACCGACATGGCCGACGCGTTCGTCGACGTCGCCCCGGCGCTGGGCAAGCTCACGTGGGTCACGGTCGACGCGGTCGATCCGGCAGTCGCCGACACGTGGGCGGCTCCGTCGTTGGGGCCGGACGACGTGGCCTTCCTCCAATACACCTCGGGGTCGACGAGCCGGCCCAAGGGCGTGTTGGTGGGACACGGCAACTTGCTGCACAACCTCGAACAGATCAACCGGCGCGTACTCGACGTCACCGGTGTCGAGGGCGAGGACCACATGGTGAGCTGGTTGCCGCCCTACCACGACATGGGGCTCATCGGCGGGTTGCTCGCGCCCGCCTTCGGCGGTTTCCCGGTGACGTTCATGTCGCCGTTCTCCTTTTTGAAACGTCCGCTGCGGTGGCTGCGTGCGGCGTCCGATCACGGCGGAACGTTCCTCGGTGGACCGAACTTCTGCTACGAGCTGTGCATCGCCAAGACGACGGAGGCCGATCGCGCGGCGCTGGATCTCAGCAGGCTTCGGGTGGCGTTCAGCGGGGCCGAACCGGTGCGGACGGAGACCCTCGACCGCTTCAGCGAAGCGTTCGCACCGTCCGGGTTCCGGCGGGAGGTCTTCGTCCCGTGTTACGGCCTTGCCGAGGCCACCCTGTGCGTGTCCACCACCGCTCCGGCGACCCCGCCGGTCGACCGCACCCTGAACGCCGACTCGCTCGCGGCGCACACCGTCGAGGACGCCGCCCCGGGCGACGCGGTGAGCAATGTGGTGGGGTGTGGGAGCTCGATCGGGGACCAGGACATCGCGATCGTGGACCCGCAGACGGCCGAACGGCTCGCCGACGGTCGCGTAGGTGAGATCTGGGTGCGTGGACCCAGCGTCGCGCAGGGGTACTGGCGTCGGCCGACCGAGACCGAGGAGACCTTCGGCGCCTGCCTCGCCGGCACCGGTGAGGGGCCGTACCTGCGCACGGGCGATCTCGGGTTCCTCGACGGGGACGAACTGTACGTCACGGGACGGATCAAGGACCTCATCATCATCCGCGGCCGGAACTACTACCCGCAGGACATCGAGAAGACCGTGGAGTCGGTGGACTCCCTGCTGCGTTCCGGTTGCTGTATCGCGGGCGCGCGCGAGCGGGACGGCGAACAACGGTTGATCGTCGTGCAGGAGGTCACGCGGACGCCGTCCGAGGACGAGGCGCGGCGCGTGATCGAGCTGATCCGGAACGAGGTCGCGCGGGACCACGCCCTCCAGGTCCACGACGTCGCCCTCATCGGCCGGGGCAGCATCCCCAAGACGTCGAGCGGCAAGCTCCAGCGGCGCGCCTGCCTCGACGCCTTCGCCGAGCGGACCCTGCCGATCGTCGCCGAGTGGTCGGTGGACGGTCCGGGAACGTCGGCCTGACGCGGTCAGGACAGCGGAGCGCGATGCGACCACAGCCAACGGACGTCTCGGCCGAACGACGCGGTCAGCGCCACCAGCGAAACCCCGGTGAGCGCGATCGCGAGGCCGGTGGGGAGGAGCTGCGCGCTCACGACGACCAGCAGTACTCCCTGCACGGAACCGACGACCTTGCGCGGCCGGCTCGGCGGCAACGGGGCCGCGAGCCAGGGCACCACGACGGCCGCGGCGACGAAGACGTACCGCATGAGACCGATGCCGAGTGCCCACGGGGCGTCGAGCAGCCCCGCGACGTACACGGAGAGCACGAGGGTGAGGAACGCGTCCGCCTCGACATCGAAGCGGGCTCCGAGGTCGGACGTCGTTCCGGTCCGGCGGGCCAAGCGGCCGTCCACCCAGTCGAGCGCGAGGGCGACGGACGCCAACGTGGCCAGCAATGCGGTGGGCGCCGAGCCGCCGTGGCCGTCGGCGACGAGGACCGCGACCCCACCCGCGAGCGCCGCTCGGGTCAGGGTCACGCGGTTGGCCCAGCCGAGTTCTCGCAGCGGGGACCGGCGGAAGGCGCGGGTGAGCAGGGTCAGGCCGAGCGCACCACAGCCGACGCCGACGGCCCAGCCGAGCGGCTCGATCCCCACCCCCGCGGCGAGGGCTGCGAGGAACGCGCCGTAGGCGAGGGCGGCGATCGCGGGTTCGCGCAGTGTGGTCCACGCGGTCGGTTCGGTGGTCGTCACGTCGAAGTCCTCCTGCTCGGCGAACGTGCGAAAGACGGTGGAACGGCGTGCGCGGACGGAAAGGGACGGAACGGATGGCGGTCGAGACTCGCGCATTCTGGCTGACCGAGCCGGGACGGGGCGAGATTCGCGACGTCGAACTGCCCGAACGCGGACCGGGCGACGTGCTGGTACGAACCCGGTACTCCGCGGTCAGCGCGGGGACGGAATCACTCGTGTTCCGAGGAGGCGTTCCCCGCAATCAGCACGAGGTGATGCGGGCTCCCTTCCAGGAGGGGAACTTCCCGGGGCCCGTGAAGTACGGCTACCTCAACGTCGGGGTCGTCGAGCAGGGACCGGCGGAGCTGGTGGGGCGAGACGTCTTCTGCCTGTATCCACATCAGACTGCCTACGTCGTGCCGGCCGACGCGGTGGTCCCGGTTCCCGAGTCGGTCCCGGCGGCCAGGGCGGTGCTCGCGGGCACGGTCGAGACGGCGGTGAATGCGTTGTGGGACGCGGCGCCGATGATCGGCGACCGCATCGCCGTGGTGGGCGCCGGGATGGTGGGTTGCTGCGTGGCCCGGTTGCTCGCCCGGATGCCCGGGACGCGGGTGTGTCTGGTCGACGTCGACCAGACGCGGGCGGAGATCGCCGCCTCGCTGGGCGTGCGGTTCGCCTCACCGGAGGCCGCGGAGGGCGACTGCGATCTCGTGATTCACGCGAGCGCCTCGGAGGCGGGGCTGGCGCGGTCGCTGGAGCTGCTCGCGCCCGAGGGAGTCGTGGTGGAACTGAGCTGGTACGGCGACCGGGTGGTGAGACTGCCGTTGGGGGAACGGTTCCACTCGCAGCGACTGACCATCCGCAGCAGCCAGGTGGGCACGGTGTCGCCCGCCCGCGCGCGGTACGGGTACGCGCAGCGGCTCGCACTCGCGCTCGACCTGCTCGCCGACGACGGCTTCGACGCGCTGATCAGCGGATCGACGCCGTTCGACGAGCTGCCAGCCTTCCTGGCGCGGTTGGCGGCGAACGAGGTCTCCGCGCTGTGCCAACGAATCGACTACGAGACATCGAACTGAGCAGGAGGCGACGTGTTCGCTATCACCGTCCGCGACCGCATGATGATCGCTCACAGTTTCCGGGGCGAGATCTTCGGTCCGGCGCAACGACTCCACGGCGCGACCTACGTCGTCGACGCGACGTTCCGGCGCACGGAGCTGGACGACGACGGACTCGTCGTCGACATCGGACTCGCGACGAAGAACCTCAACGAGGTGCTCGCCGAGCTGAACTACCGCAACCTCGACGACGAGCCCGCTTTCGCCGGGGTCAACACCTCGACGGAGTACCTCGCGAAGCACGTCGCCGACCGGCTCGTCGAGCGGGTCCACTCGGGTGCGCTCGGGCCGGGCGCACCCGGGCTGACCGGCATCGCCGTGACCCTGCGGGAGTCCGACGTCGCGTGGGCGAGTTACGAGCGCGAGGTGTGAGTCCGTGTCCGACACGACACCGGCGTCGAGGAGTGGCGCGTCGTGAGCACCGGGTCCGAGCTCTACGCCGTGTTGCCCGCCACCGTCGACGACCCGAGGGTGCCGAGCGGCGGCAACGTCTACGACCGTCGCGTGTGCACCGGCCTGGCGGGTCTGGGGTGGCGGGTCCACGAAGTGCTGGTCGGTGGTGACTGGCCCTACCCCAGCCCACGTTGCCGAACTGCGCTGGCCGAGGCACTGGCCGCCGTGCCCACCGGGGCACTCGTCCTCGCCGACGGGCTCGTCGTCTGCGGCGTCCCGGAGGTCGTGCTTCCCGAGGCGCGACGGTTGAGATTCGTGGTGCTGGTGCATCTGCCGCTCGCGGACGAGGTCGGCGGCCACGAGTTGCCGCTGGCCGAGCTCGACGCGAAGGAACGTGCCACTCTGCGGGCCGCCCGCGCCGTGGTGGTGACCGGCCTGCACACGGCGGCCAGGGTCGTGCACCGCCACGGGATCGCCGATCGCCTGGTCCACGTGGTTTCACCGGGCACGGCTCCCGCCCCGCTGGCGACGGGGACGGACGGGGCCACTCGGCTGTTGTGCGTCGCGTCGGTGACCCCGCGCAAGGGACACGACGTGCTCGTGCGGGCGCTCGCCGAGCTGGCCGACGAGCCGTGGACGCTGGACTGCGTCGGGCCGGTGCCGTCGAGCGAGTACGTGGAGCAACTCCGGTGCGACCTCGACGAGTACGGCCTCGCGGGCCGGGTCCGCCTCCTCGGGCCTCGGGTCGGTGCACCGCTGGCCACGCTGTACTCCCTCGCCGACCTCGTCGTGCTGCCCTCGCGTGAGGAGCCGTACGGGATGGTGATCACCGAGGCGCTCGCACGTGGTGTCCCGGTGCTCGCGACCCGGGTCGGTGGGATTCCCGAGGCTCTTGGGCGGGCCGAGGACGGGACGCGACCGGGCCTGCTGGTGCCGCCCGACGATCCGGTCGCTCTCGCGGACGCGCTGCGGGACTGGTTCGCCGACCCCGAGCGTCGATCCGTGCTGCGCTCGGCAGCGCGAGAACGGCGTGGCATGCTGCCGTCATGGGAGTGGACGACGCGACGAATGGAGACGGTCCTTCATGGACTGAAGCGCGGCCGGTGAGCCTGTCCTTCGAACCGGACTGGCTGCGGCTGCGGGAGCGGGCGGACGCGACCGCGCGCTCGACCGAACTCGTCGCGTCGCTTCGCCACCGGCTGACCGCGCCGGTCGTGGTCGCGGACCTCGGCTGCGGGACGGGTTCCGCGGCCCGGTGGCTCGCGCCGCAGCTTCCCGGTCCCCAGCACTGGGTGCTGTACGATCGGGACGCTCGGCTGCTCGCCCTCGCCGAGGCGGAGCTGCCTGCTCCGCACACGTGCCGGACCCACGTCGGAGACCTGGCGTCGCTGCGTGCCGACGACCTCGACGGCGTCGGCCTCGTCACCGCGTCGGCGCTGCTGGACCTGCTGGACCGAGCCACCGTCGACGGCCTCGTCGAGGCGTGTGTCGGCGCGGGTTGCCCTGCCCTGTTCACGCTGTCGGTCACCGGGAACGTCCAGCTGTGGCCCGCGCACCCACTCGACGCCGCGGTGCGGGCCGCGTTCAACGACCACCAACGCCGGGAGGGTGCGCTCGGCCCGGACGCCTCCGCCACGACCGCCGCGGCCTTCCGGCGTCGTGGCGCCGCCGTGACGGTTCGATCGAGCCCGTGGCGGCTGGGTGCCGACGACCGGGCACTGGTCGAGCAGTGGCTTCGCGGGTGGGTCGAGGCCGCCTTCGAGCAGCGGCCCGACCCGGCGTTCACCGACTATCTGGCCCGCAGGCTCGACGAGTGCGCCGCGGGCGCGCTGCGCGTCGAGGTCGGGCACGAGGATTTGCTGGCGGTGCCCGCCGACGCGTAGGCGGGGCGGACGTACTCGGAGCAGAGGTCCCGGCCGAGCGGGAACTGGCGGGTCGGTGCGCCGAGCGCCGTCGTCGACACTCCCGGCACACCGCCGCCGAGGCGGTCGGGGGTCGTCGTGACGAACAGCCGGTGCAGCGCGCCGGACTCGAGGAAGCGCGAGACGGTGACGCCGCCCCCTTCGATCAGGACCCGTGCGAGGCCCCGCTCCGCCAACGCGGCGAGCAGGGCACTCGGGTCGAGCGCGCCGGTGCCGGGCAGGCGCAGGAGCTCCACGCCGTCGGTCGGTGGCGGAGTCCGTCGGTCGGCGACCACGAGGGTCGGGGCGCGGCCGTCGGTGAACATCGTGCGGTCCCGGGGAACGCGCCCTGAGCGATCGATGACGACGCGGACGGGGTCGGTGCCGGCGCAGGCCCGCACGGTCAGGCGGGGGTCGTCGACCACCGCGGTGCGGGCTCCCACCACGACGGCGTCGGCGAGTGCGCGCAGTCGGTGCAGGTGCAGCCGGTCCTCCTCGCCGGTGACGTACACGGCGTGTCGGGTGTGGGGAGCGATGAAGCCGTCCGCGCTCTGCCCGAGCTGGGCGAAGGCGCACGGGGTGTCCTCGACGCAGAGCGGGGTGTACCGCTGGGCCAGGGTCGTGGCCTCCGCCGTGGCGGGTTCGGACCAACGCCAGTCTTCGTCGTGGACGAGACCGGCGCGCGCGGCGTCCGCCGCGTTCCGGACACCGAGGAGACGATTCCAGGCGTGATCGGCGTCGAGCATGCCGACACCGTATCGGTGGTGTGTCGGCAGGAATCGTCATCAAGATATTTCACCCGTTCGGATCACCATGGTGAGGTGTTCGTACGAGATCGCTCGCGCGAATGCGCACTAGGTGCCAATTGCTGTGGCATTCTTGATCACGGACCGAAACGGCGTACGGGAACGGTGGCTCTGGTGACGAATCAGGAGACTCTGCAGGAACAGCGTCGGCATTCGCTGGTCGAATCGGTGGTGGATGCTCCGATGCCCACGCGCCACGGCATGTTCCGAGCCATCGGTTACGCGGGTCGGGCGGGAACACCGGAACAAATCGCGTTGGTCCACGGCGATCCGTCCGGCGACGACGTGCTCGTCCGGGTCCACTCGGAATGCCTGACAGGGGAGGCGTTCGGCTCCATCCACTGCGAGTGCGGCGAGCAGCTCGACAGCGCCCTCCGCGCCATCGTGGCCGAGGGGGCCGGGGTGGTGACCTACCTGCGGGGACACGAGGGCCGCGGTATCGGTCTGCTCCCGAAGCTCAAGGCCATGCGACTGCAGGAGACCGGGCTCGACACCGTCGAGGCCAACCTGGCGCTCGGACTTCCGGTCGACGCCCGCGACTACCGGGTGGCCGCCGAAATCCTGCGCGATCTCGGGATCACGTCGGTGCGGCTGCTGTCGAACAATCCCGAAAAGGTGTCGGAGCTGGAGCGGCACGGTATTCGGGTGTCCGAGCGCGTCCCGTTGCTGGTTCCCGTGAATTCCTCAAACGTGCGTTATCTGCGTGCCAAGCGCGAGCGGCTCGACCACCTGCTCCCGCAGCTCGACGAAGTGCCGCACGAAACGGCCTGAGCGCTCAGGACGGGCCGTCGGCGAGTGCGGCCAGCAGGTCGGTGAAGGACTCGACGAGGCTGTCGAGCAGCGCGCGGCCCTTGTCGGCCGACGCGGCGGACGGACGCCCCACCACGCCCGAGTCGGTGTACGCGGCCAGTCCCCACGTCAGTAGGTGTTCCCGGTCGCCGGTCAGGTGGTCGGCCGACTCGTAGCCCGGTCGCACGAGTTCGGGGTGTGCGTGCAGCAGCAGCGAGGTCTCCACCTCGCCCGCGTGCATGTCCACCTCCGACGGCGTCTCGATCCCCGCTGCGGCGTGTGCCCTCCGCCAGGCGGCCTTACCGGGGAACAGCGCTGTCCGATGCCCCTCCGCGTTGGCCTGCTGGACCACGTTGGCCAGGCCGTAGTTGCCGCCGTGCGCGTTGATCAGCACCAGGGTGTGCACCCCGGATCGGCGCAGCGAGCTCGCCACGTCGGTCACGATCGCGGCCAGGGTCGTGGCCGCGATGCTCACGGTGCCCGGCCAGGCCTCGTGTTCGTGGGAGCAGGAGATCGTGACGGGTGGCAGGCGCAGTACCGGGTGCGCGGCGGTGACCGCGTTCGTGACGATCCCGGCGATCACCGTGTCGGTGCACAGCGGTAGGTGAGGGCCGTGCTGCTCGAAGCTGCCGATCGGGAGCACGGCGATGTCGGCCGCGCGGCGCTGCTCGTCCGTGGTCGTTGTCAGCGGAAGGACGTCCTGAGTCTCCATCTCGTGCGTGCCTGCCTCCGTCCTGTCCGGTACTCGCTCGGGCGAATCACGACGACACTACCGGCCGATGCCGCGTTCGGCGGAACGCCGGAATCCGAATGGTGCCGTGTCCTGTTCGGGCGCCGATCGAGTCGCTGACATCATCATTCGGGAGCCGTACCATGTCATGGCGCCATTGTTCGACCGACCGATCACGAACAGAGAGAGGCAATTTCCCAAAGCCACACCCTGGCCCGGAAGTCGCGTGAAGGGCGCGGGAACGGCAGTCGAGATTCGGGTTCTTGTCCACCCGAGTTCGACGATTTCGATTCGGCCAAGGAAAGCGCATAGGAGCCCGCCATGGGAATCGATGTCTTGGTGTCGGACGACCTGCATCTGTCCCGATCCGCGCTCGTCGCACTGCTCGCGGAACCCGAGGACATCCGGGTGGTCGGAGCCGCGGGCGACAATGCGAGCACGCTGGAGCTCGTGGCACGACACCGGCCGGACGTCGTCGTCGTCACCGTCGAGGGCAAGGACAGTGACCGACTCGCGTTGGCCGAAAAGATCGCGGGCCTCCCCGACAGTCGGAGCCTGTTGCTCGGCACCACGTTCCCGCGTTCGGTCGTGCGGCAGGCGTTCACCAGCGGCATCAACGGGATGGTGCAGCGCAGCGATCCCCCGCGCCAGTTCTTCGAGGCGATCCGCAGGGTGCACGAGGGGGAGCGGGTCTTCGACGCCGAGTTGACCGTCGCCGCGCTGGGCAACGGCGGCTGCCCGCTGACGCTGCGCGAGCTCTCGGTACTGGAACACATCTCGCGGGGTGACACGGTCGTGGAGATCGCGAGGCGACTGCACCTCTCCGAGGGCACCGTGCGCAACTACCTCTCCTCGGTCGTGGCGAAGCTGAAGGCACGCAACCGCATCGACGCGTTGCGCATCGCCCGCGACGCGCAGTGGATCTGACGCACGGAGGCCATGCTCGCGGCCGCGTGGTCAGATGTGGTCGAGCATCGAGTCCAGTTCGGCGAGCACCAGCTCGCCCCGCGCCGCGGCGGCGGGCACGAGGTCGTGCATGAGGAAGTAGCCGTGGACCAGGCCCGGTCCGGGCACGTGACGCACGGACACGCCCTGCTCGCGCAGCTTCGCCGCCAGCGCGTCCCCCTCGGCGCAGAGCGGGTCGAACTCTGCGGTGGCGACCACGGCGGGGGGAAGTCCGGAGAGGTCCGCGTTCAGCAGGTCCACGGCGGGGTCGCGCCGCTGGTCGTGGTCGGGGACGTAGAGGTCGTAGTGCCAGGCCATGTCGTCCACGCTGAGCAGGTAGCCCTCCGCGTGTGGGCCGGCGGACGCGAGGTGCAGGCTCGGGTCGACGGGTGGGTACAGCAGCAGTTGCGCGGCGATCGGCACGTCGTCGTGGTCGCGGGCGTGGAGTGCCACACCCAGGGCCAGGGCGGCTCCCGCACTGTCGCCGGCGAGCACGTGGACCCGGTCGCGGAACACCCGGCTCGTCCATCGCGCCCCCGCGATCGAGTCGCGCAGCGGCACGGGGTGGGGGTGTTCCGGGGCACGCCGGTAGTCGACCGACACGACGACCGCGCCGAGCCGTTCCGCGACGAGGCGGCAGGCCCGGTCGTGCGTGTCCAGATCGCCGAGCACCCACCCGCCGCCGTGCAGGTAGGTGACCACCCGGCCCCGATCGGTCTCCGGGGTGTAGACGCGGCAACGCAACGGCGTGGAGTCGTCGGCGTCGATCTTCTCGTCGGCGACGGTGACGCGGTCGGTTCCGTCGCGTTCCGCCGTGCGGGGCCGGATGGCCGCCGCCCGGTAGCGTCGACGCGACTCCTCGACGGTCAGGTCCCGAAGGGGCACCTGCGGCCCGTCCACCGATCGCCACCGGAGCAGGTTCCGGAGTATGCGGTCCAACGGCATCGCCGCTCCTTCGCTCGACCCGATCGCGGCGCCCCGCGACTTTTCGTCCGCCAGTGTGCACCGATGTTTCCGCGGACGACGACAGTTTCATGTTCGCAGTGGACCGGAAGGGGTAACGTTTTCCGCTGATCGCCCGTCGGAAACCGTGAAAAACGCAGTATTCGGCGATGTTTTCCGCATATTGCCGCAAAAGTCCGGGTCCCGGTAGCGTGATGCGCGAGGTCGGGAAACTCGAAAACGTACGGAACGGAGAGCGTGCGCATTCCGGCGGCTTTCGTGTCACGAATCCGAGCGGATCGGTCACGGCTCATGCCCACGGCGAAGACCGTCCGGTGACTCGCGGCGTCGTGGTCACCGACTCCGCGGTACCCGCGCCGCAGCACGACAGGGAAGGACGTTTCCATGATTGTCTTGGGGTGCAACGGGTTCAGCCGCGGTGCTGAGACGTTCGCCGAGGTCTACGGCGCGGTCGGCACCGAGAAGCACTACGTTCTCGGGCACGACGCGGGTGCCGCGCTGCTCGTGGACGGCGAACTGGTCGCCGCGGTCGAGGAGGAGCGCCTCAACCGCGAGAAGAAGACCTCGGACTTCCCCGTCAACGCGGTGCAGTACTGCCTGGACAAGGCGGGGCTGCAGTTCTCCGACGTCGACCTGATCGCCGTTCCGTGGAACTTCGACGCCACGGTGTTCGACGAGACGTTGCGCGATCTCGTCGACACGAAGATGCATCCGCTGGAGAAGCTGAACCGACTGAGCCACATCGGCAAGCTCTTCGCCGACGTCCTCGGCCGGGACGCGATTCTCGCCGACTTCGCCGCGCGGACCGGGTTCACCCCCGACCCGGACAAGGTCGTGTTCGTTCCGCACCACATCGCGCACGCGATGACCGGTTACTACCTGGCCGGTGTGGAGAACGCCGCGTTCCTTATCAGCGACGGTCGCGCCGAGCTGTTCTCGTCGCTCACCGGTGAGATCCGCAACGGGCGGGTGACGGTCTTCGAGGACTCGGTGATCAGCGCGAACGACTCGATCGCCAACCTCTACGCCTCCGTGACGCGCTACCTGGGCTTCGTGCCCAACAACGACGAGTACAAGGTGATGGGGCTCTCCGGCTTCGCCGAGCCGCCGTCGCCCAACCCGTTCCTCGAACACTTCGTCCGGCTGGAGGAGGGCGGACGGTACTCGCTCTGCCGACCGCACGACCTGGAGCACCCGCGCTGCTTCGAGCCGTTGTTCGAGGAGCACTTCGGCCCGGTCGAGGACACGCTGGAGTACAAGGCCAAGGTGGCCGCGGCCGTGCAGGAGATGGTCACGGTCGTCACGAGCCACCAGCTCCGCACGCTGGAGAGCCGCACCGACCTGAACCACCTCGTGTTCGAGGGCGGGCTCGCGCTGAACTGCGTGAACAACACCAAGCTGCTCGAAGGCTCCCGCTTCACCGACATGGACGTCAGCTTCGGTGCCAGCGACACCGGCGTGGTCATCGGCGCGGCCGTGTACGCGTGGGCCAACCACGGTGGTGAGGACGGCGACAACGTCGCCAAGGTGAAGGAACGGCCAGCCGTCACCCCGTACCTCGGGCCGGAGTACGACGAGTCGGCCGTCGAGCAGGCGCTGCGCGAGTTCGACGACCGGGTGAGCTACACGCGGCTGACCGACGACGAGGTCGTCGACCAGGTGTCGAAGCTGCTCACGGAGAAGGTGGTCATCGGCTGGTTCGAGGGACGCATCGAACACGGTCCCCGCGCGCTCGGCCACCGCAGCATCCTGGCGAACCCGTCGTTCCCGGACATCAAGGACGTCATCAACACGCGGGTCAAGCACCGCGAACCGTTCCGGCCGTTCGCTCCGCTGGTGCTGGAGTCGGACGCCGACAAGGTTTTCGAGATGGGCAAGAAGACCCGTTCGCCGTACATGACGTTCGTGTTCCCCGTGCGACCCGAGTACACCGACGTGATCCCCGGCGCCACCCACGTCGACGGCACGTCGCGCGTCCAGACCATCACCGACGAGGGCACGCCGCGCCTGACCGCACTGCTGCGCCGGTTCACCGCGCTGACCGAGGTCCCGTGCCTCATCAACACGTCCTTCAACGTGGCGGGCGAGCCGATCGTGTGTTCCCCGGTGGACGCGCTGAAGTGCTTCCTCGGGACCGAAATCGACTACCTCGTGCTCGGCAACTACCTCGTCAGCAAGGTCGACGTGGACGCATGAGCCCGAGGCCGCACGCCTCCTCGCGGCAGGCGCGACAAGGGCGCACCGCAGAGGCGGACGAAGGCGTGGTGGACAGCGTTGGGTGCGGATCGGCCGCCGAACTCGCGGAGGTCGTGGAGTATCTCGACAAGCTCGCCGTGGACCTCCGCTCGTCGCCTCGCCGAGGCGAGGCGGAGGTCAGCGCGGCCTCGGACGCTCTGGCGTGTGCGGCCGCGCTGCTGCGCACGCAGGGCGCCGAGGTCGCTGCCGGGGCTTCCCGGCTCGACCTGGTGCGGGAGGCCATCGCACTGGCTCGGAGCACGCTGGAGACCGCGAAGTACGCGGCCAGGGAGCGCTTCGGCACCCACCGGCTGGACGCCGACGAGAACTCCTGAACCCCCCGGGCGTCGAGTGCGGCGAGCTCGACAACGGCACCGATCGACCGAAGGAGCGTGATCACGTGTCCGGCCGTTTCCGGCGAGTGCACCCTCGTCCGCAGGCCCGAGCCAGGGTGCTGCTGTTTCCCCACGCGGGTGGCGGTGTCGGCCACTACCGACGGTGGGCGATCGAGGCACCGGAGGACCTCGAACTGCTCATCGCGCAGTACCCCGGCAGGGAGGAGAGGTACGCCGAGGACGCTCCGACCAGAATGAGTCGGCTCGTCGAGGACCTGGTCACCGACCTGCCCCTCGCCGACACGACCGGTCCCACGATCCTTTTCGGACACAGCATGGGGTCCGTGGTGGCGTACGAGGTCGCCCGGTGGCTTTCGGCCGTGGGCAGTCCTCCGGCCGCGCTCGTCGCCTCGGGCCACCCCGCGCCGCAGCTGACGCGGCCCGGGCAGGTGCACCTGGGCACGAACGACGACGTGTTGCGGGAGCTGCGTCGGCTCGACGGCAGCAGCGACGTCGTGCTGGCCGACACCGAGCTGATGGAGGCCCTGCTTCCCACGATCAGACGGGACTACCAACTGATCGAGACCTACCGGCCCTTGCCGGGGGTGCGGTTGCGGACGCCGATCACCGTCCTCTACGGCGACAGCGACAGCGAGGTCACCGAGGCGGAGGCGCAGGGCTGGCGCGACGCGACCGACGGCGCCTGCGACGTGCACGTGTTCCCGGGCGGACACTTCTATCTGGACGACCACCGGGACGCGATCATCGACATCATCGCCGAACGCGCCCGGGCGGCCCTCGCCGAGTCGTCATCCGTGTGACGAGAACTCCGTTGTTCGGAACAGGTTCTCGGTGTTGCGCATCCGGGAGCCCGGACGGTCACGGGCAGGCTTCTCGGCTCGGTGACCCACGACGACCTGCGGCGCGACGAGCGTCAAGGCCGCCGCATCTCAGGGTCGATCCCCGAGCCCCTAGGGGATGTTCCCGATGACAATGAGTTCATCGCTGACTACGTTGAGCGAAGTTGGCAGTTCGGTGGCCGTCCACTATGTCGATGCGACACACCCCAGCACACAAGCCCACCGGGAGCCGACACTCGCCATCATCGAACGAGGAGGGGAATGTGACTGACAGGGCAACCATCGCTTCGAACGAGGGACAGGGCACCGGGAAGCCGACCGCGGGCTGGACCGGCGGGCGGATCGCGACCGTCGTGTGCGGCAGTGTGCTGGCCCTGGTGGCCCTGGTCGCCGCCGGTCTCGGCGGCACCGTCCTCGGGATGGGACTCAACGACGACGGCTACATGGATCTCGGCACGGACCGCTTCCCCCACAGCGTCGACACGTACGCGATGGCCACGGACGGTTTCCAGGCCGACGCGGGGCTCGGCGCGCTGTACGAGGACCTGCGGATCACCTTCACGCCCGACGACCCGTCGAGCGAGGTCTTCATCGGCCTCGGCGAGGAGTCGAAGGTCCGCGAGTACCTCGACGACATCGAGCACACGGTGATCCACGACTCCACGCCGGACGGGGACGACCAGACCGATCACCAGGGCGGAAGCCCCGCCGGTGCGCCCGCCGACGCCGACGTGTGGAGCGCGAAGGCGAGCGGCGCGGGCGAGCAGACGCTCACCTGGACCGTCGAGTCCGGCGAGATGGTCGCGGTGGCCATGAACGCCGACGGTTCGCGTGCCCTCGCCGGCACCGTGTCCGTGGCGGGCAAGATCGGGTCGGCGACTCTGCTCGGCACGGCGCTGCTGCTCGGCGGCCTGGTCGTGCTGGTCGCGTCCGTGATCTGGCTGATCGTCCGGCCGATGCGTCGGGCGCGCGGTCGCGTGTCCTGACAGGCCTTCCGAGACACCACCGAACGCAGGTACGGCGGAACTTCCGGTCGAACGGAACAGTCGTACCTGCGTTCGCTTTTCCCGGACCCTCGTGCAATTCTCACGATCGAATACCCAGAAACCGTGGAATCGATGTGGACGTCTGTTCGATCCACGGTCGATCGCTTGACCTCTCCGGGCGCTCCCTTGGAAGCTGACGTCGCGGGCAGCGATGTCGCGAACAGGAAGGCTCGCACGGGTTTCACCGCGATCGAGGGGAATGATCCCACTTGCTCCACAATGGGTCCAAAACGCTCGTAGACCATTACCGTGCGGCATTTCTCGATGCTCCCGACCGCGAGATATACCGCTTTCTCGAGGACGGTGAGGGCGAGCCGTTCACGCTGACGAACGCCGAACTCGACCTGCGGGCTCGTACGGTGGCCGCAGCGCTCCGGCAGCGGTTCCCCGCCGGTGAGCGCGCGCTGATCGTGTGTCCCGCCGGGCTCGACTACGTGGTCTCGTTCTACGCCTGTCTCTACGCGGGTCTCATCGCGGTGCCGGTGTATCCGCCGGACCCCGCGTTCCTGCAGCGCACGCTGCCCCGGCTGATCGGGGTCATCGACGACGCGCAGCCCGCGGTGGTGTTGGCGCAGAAGTCCATGGTGGACATGTCCGAGCGCTTCACCGAGTACGCGCCCGGGCTCGGCGAACTCGCGTGGTTCGCTGTCGACGACGTCGATCCCGCCGTCGCGCAGGACTGGCGACGTCCCGACCTGGAAGCCGACGACGTCGCCTTCCTCCAGTACACCTCCGGGTCCACGCGACAGCCGAAGGGCGTCATCGTCAGCCACGGCAACCTCGCCGCCAACATGACCCGGATGATGCGGCGCTTCCGCATCGGGCGCGAGAGCTGCTCGGTGAGCTGGCTGCCGCCGTACCACGACATGGGCCTCATCCTGGGGTTGCTCACGCCGGCGTACGCACAGTTCCCGGTGACCTTCATGTCGCCGTTCTCGTTCCTGAAGCGGCCACTGCGCTGGTTGCGGGCCATTTCGGACTACTCGGCGACCTTCAGCGGCGGCCCGAACTTCGCCTACGACCTCTGCGTGCAGAAGACCACCGAGGAGGATCGCGAAGGTCTGGACCTCAGCTCGTGGGTCGTGGCGGTCAACGGTGCCGAGCCGGTGCGGCGCGAGACGTTGGAGCGGTTCACCCGCACCTTCGAGCCCTACGGCTTCCGCGCCACCACCCACGTGCCCGCGTACGGACTGGCCGAGGCGACGCTGATGGTGTCGGCGGAGGACGCGCCGGCCGAGCCGATCGCCCGTCGGGTGAAGGCGGAATCGCTCGCCGCGGGCGAGATCGTCGACGCCGGGCCGGACGATCAGGCGAGGACCGTCGTCGCGTGTGGTCTGCCCTTCGAGGACCTGCCCGGCGAGGAACAGAAGGTCGTCATCGTCGATCCGCAGACCCGCGTCGCCCTGCCCGACGGGCGGGTCGGCGAAATCTGGGTCGACGGCCCGAGCGTGGCGAAGGGCTACTGGCGCAACGCGGAGCAGACGCGGGAGGTGTTCGACGCCCACCTCGCCGACACCGGTGAGGGGCCGTTCCTCCGCACCGGTGACCTCGGTTTCCTCGACGGCTCCCAGCTCTACGTCACGGGCCGCATGAAGGACGTCATCATCGTCGCGGGCAGCAACCACTACCCGCAGGACATCGAGCGCACCGTCGAGGAGGTCGGCCCCGAGCTGCGGCGTGGCTGCGGTATCGCGGGTCTGCGCGAGGTCGATGGCGAAGAGCGGCTGATCGTCGTGCAGGAGCTGAACGGCAACGCCGCCAAGATGGACACCGACCGGATCATCTCGGCCATCCGGGCGCGGGTGGCCGAGGAACACGGTCTCCAGGTGCACGACGTCGTGCTGGTGCGTCGGGGCATCGTGCCGAAGACGTCGAGCGGCAAGCTCCAGCGCTCGGCCTGCCTGAACGCCTACGTCGAGGGCAGGATCGAGGCGGTGGCCGAGTGGCGGATGCCGAGCGCGGCGAAGCCCGCCGAGGACGCCGAGGACGCCGAGGACGCCGAGGACGCCGAGGACACTGCCGCGCGTCCGTCCCGGGATCGTGCCGAGATCGAGGAACGCATCCGCGGCCACTTGGGCACGCTGCTCGGAATTCCCGAGTCCGAGGTCGACCCGACGTTGCCGTTCGCGGCGCACGGGCTTCGCTCCGCGGACCTCATCACGATGATCGGTGACTTCGAGCAATGGCTCGGCCGGGTGCTTTCCCCGACCGTGGTGTGGGCGTACCCGACGGTGGAGAAGCTCGCCGAGGCCCTCGCCGAGGGCCGGGTGGCCGGGCCGGGTGAGGAGCCCGGCGCCGAGCAGGTCCCGACGTCGGCGACGACGCAGGTCGAGGACCGCGCCGAGGCGGCCGACTCCACCGGCACTGCCGAGCCGATCGCGATCATCGGCATCGGCTGCCGCTTCCCCGGAGGCGCGAACAGCCCCGAGGCGTTCTGGGGGCTGTTGCGGGACGGGGTCGACGCCATCACCGAGGTGCCCGCCGACCGGTGGGACGTCGAGGAGTTCTTCGACACCGACCCCACGACTCCCGGCAGGGCCAACACCCGGTGGGGTGGCTTTTTGTCCGATGTGGACAAGTTCGACCGCAGGTTCTTCGGGATCTCGCAACAGGAAGCGGTCCGGATGGACCCGCAGCAGCGCCTGTTCGCCGAGGTCACTTGGGAGGCGTTGGAGGACGCGGGACTGCCCACGGACCGCCTCGCGGGCTCCCGCACCGGGATCTTCGTCGGCATTTCGTCCTTCGACTACGCCAACCGGCAGTTCCAGGACCTCGAAGGCATCGACGCCTACACCGGCACGGGAAGCGCGTTCAGCGTCGTCGCGAACCGGTTGTCCTACCTGCTCGACCTGCGGGGCCCGAGCATGGCGGTGGACACGGCGTGCTCGTCGTCGCTCGTCGCGGTGATCCAGGCGTGCAACAGTCTCGCCAGGGGCGAGTGCACGACGGCGATCGCGGGCGGGGTGAACCTCGTCCTGTCTCCCGCGTTGGCCATCAACTTCAGCAAGGCGGGGGTCATGTCCCCCGACGGCCGGTGCAAGTCGTTCGACGCACGGGCCGACGGTTACGTGCGTTCCGACGGGGCCGGGGCCGTGGTGCTCAAGCCGTTGAGCGCGGCGTTGGCGGACAAGGACCCGATCTACGCTGTGATCCGGGGCGGCGCGGTGAACCAGGACGGCGCCAGCAACGGCATCATGGCACCGAACCCGCATGCCCAGCAGGCCGTGGTGCGCGCTGCGCTCGCCGACGCCGGAGTCGAGCCTTCCGAGGTCGGCTACGTCGAGACCCACGGCAGCGGCACGATTCTCGGCGACCCCATCGAGGCCAAGGCGCTCGGTGCGGTGCTGGCCGAGGGCCGTGAGCCTGGCGACGACTGCCTCATCGGGTCGGTGAAGACCAACATCGGGCACATGGAGGCCGCGGCCGGGATCGGCGGGCTGATCAAGACCGCGCTGATGGTGCGGCACCGCGAGATTCCTCGGAGCCTGCACTACGAGAGCCCGAACCCGCACATCCCGTTCGACGAGTTGCCGCTGCGGGTGGTCGACCAGCCGACGCCCTGGCCGGACGGCACGGCGATCGCGGGCGTCAGTTCGTTCGGCTTCGGCGGGACCAACGCGCACGTGATCGTCGAGGAGCCGCCCCGGCAGGACGCGGCGACATCGGCGGAGCCGGACGTGGCGCGGGTGCTCACGCTGTCCGCACGCAGCGCCGCCGCCCTGCGGGAGCTGGCGTCGCGGTACGAGGCGATGCTCGCCGAGCCGGGTGAGGACTTGTCGCCGGCGACGGTGACGTTCGCTTCGGCAGTGCGCAGGGCCCACCACGAATACCGCCTGGCGTGCGTGGGGACGTCGCTGTCGGACTTCCACGCCGCGTTGTCCGCCTACGCCCGCGACGAGGAGGTTCCGGGCCTGTCCTTCGGCACCCCGAAGGTCGGGAGGCGGCCGAGGACGGTGTTCGTGTTCTCGGGCCAGGGGCCGCGATGGTGGCCGCTCACCGCGGAGCTGCTCGACAGCGAGCCCGTGTTCCGCGAGAGCCTGGAACGTTCCGACGCGCTGCTGCGCGAACACGTCGACTGGTCGTTGCTGGACCAGCTCACCGCCGACAAGGGCGAGTCGTTGCTGCTGGACACCGCGGTCGGACAGCCCGCGCTGTGCGCGGTGCAGGTGGCGTTGGCGGAGCTCTGGCGGTCGTGGGGTGTCGAACCCGACGCCGTGACGGGTCACAGCGTCGGCGAGATCGCCGCCGCGCACGTCGCGGGTGTGCTGTCGTTGCGCGACGCCCTGTACGTGGCGTTGCAGCGGGGCCGGGCCCTGCACGCGGCTGCGGGCGACGGTCGGATGGCCCTCGTCGGCGTGCCGTTGGAGCGCGCCCGCGCCATCCTGGCCGAGCGCGGCGAGACCGCGGTCTGGGTGGCGGCGAACAACAGCCCCAACTCCGCGGTGTTCTCGGGCGAGGCCGAGCAGGTGCGGCGCCTCGCCGGTGAGCTGGAGGCGGAGGGCATCTTCTGCCGCGTCCTGGAGTCGGTGGAGTTCGCCTCGCACAGTCCGCTCATGGAGCCGGTCGCCGCCGAGCTGCGGCACCTGCTGTCCGAGCTGCGACCGAACCCGGCCGTGCTCCCGATGGTCTCGACCGTCACCGGCGAATCGGTCGACGGCACCCGATTGGACGCCGGGTACTGGGCGGACAACCTGACCCACCCCGTGCTCTTCGACACCGCCGTGGCGGCGTTGGTGAAGGACGATCACGACGTCTTCGTCGAGATCTCGCCCCACCCGATGCTCGCCGACGCGATCTCCGAGCGGCTCGCGACGCAGCGCGGCGACGACGGTGCGGTCGTCACCTCGTTGCGGCGGGACGAGGAGTCCCGCGCGACGTTGCTGGGCGAGCTCGGCCGCCTCTACAGCGCGGGCTTCCCCCTCGACTGGCGGCGGGTGTACGGCGAGGTCGGCCCCACGGTCGGCCTGCCCACCTATCCCTGGCAGCGGGAGCGGTGCTGGCTCGACGACCGGCCGCAGCGGCGCCGAGGCAACTCCGGCGGTCATCCGATCCTCGACTCGGTGGTCGACACCGCCGTGGCCCCGCGGACGCGGTACTGGGTGTCCACCGTGGACACGGAGTCGTTCGGTTTCCTGCGCGACCACCAGGTGGGCGGCAACGCGGTGTTGCCCGCGAGCCTGATGCTGGACGCGGCACTGGCCGCCGCCAGGGACACGCTCGGCGAGGCCGACGTCGCCATCGACGAGGTGCGGTTCAGCCGGATGTCCGTGGTGCCCGACGCCGCCGAGTCGCCGACCCTGCAACTGGCGTTCGTCCCCGAGACCGCCGAGGGCGGGTCGTTCCGGTTCTTCAGCCGGACCGACGCGAGCGCGCCCTGGGCCGAGATCGCTCACGGCCGCTACCGCAACGCCGTGGCGGAGGGCCGACGCGATGACGAACCGCTGGCCGTGGTTCGGGGCCGGTGCACCGAGTCCTCACCGGCGGGCGAGCACTACACCGCCCTGGCCGACGCGGGCCTGCGGTACGGGCCCGCCTTCCAAGGCATCGCCGAGCTGTGGCGCGGCACCGGTGAGGCGCTGGCCCTCCTGCGCGATCGCAAGGAGCTGACTCGCGAACCCGGAGCCTACGTGGTGCATCCGGCGTTGCTGGACAGCTGCCTGCAGGTGTTCGCCGCGGCTCTCGGCGGCACGTTGTCGGGCATTCACCTCCCGGTCGGCGTGCGCCGGTTCCGGATGGCCGAGGGCGCGTCCGCTCCGCGCTGGGCACACGCCGTGGCCACGGACGACGGTGCCCGCATCGTGCTGTACGACGATGCGGGCGTCGTGGTCGGTGAGGTGGACGGCCTGGAGCTCGAAGCGCTCGACGACACTGCCGACGGCGGCGACCCGCGCTACGAGATCGCCTGGACCGAGGCCGAGCGCACCGCGCGCGACGAGCTCGACGGGAGCTGGTGGCTGGTCTTCGCCGACAAGGGCGGTGTCTGCACCGAGCTGCGGACCGCCGCGGTGACCGAGGGCGGTGCGTGTGTCACCGTGACCGCGGGCGAGAAGCTGACGAAGCGGAGCCGCACCCGCTACGAGCTCGACCCGTCGCGGCGCGAGGACGTCGCCGGGTTGCTGGCCGCGTTGCGAGCCGACGGACTCGCCCCCTCCACCGTCGTCTACGGCTGGGGGCTCGACACCACCGACGCCGACGTCGACGACACCGAGGCGGGCACCGACGGGCCGCTCGCCGAGGACGACCCGTGCGTGGGCCTGCTGCACCTGGTGCAGGAGTTGTCGGCCGAGGACGACGCGAAGGAACCGCCCAGGCTGGTGATCCTCACGCGGGGAGCCCAACACACGCCGGACCAGACCCGCGTCAACGCGCGTCAGGCTCCGCTGTGGGGACTCGGCCGGGTGCTGCCGCTCGAACACGGTGACCTCCAGCCGCGACTGGTGGACCTGGACCCCGAGGCGCCCGACGGCGAGGCCGAGGCGCTGCTGGACGAGCTGCTGTGCCGCGACCACGACCAGGTCGCGCTCCGGGGTGGAACGAGGCTCGTGCCGACCCTGCGGCCGGTCGCCGAGGCCGACACCGCGTGGCCGCGGGTGTCGGCGGAGTCCACCCGCCACGACAACCACCAGCTGCTGGCCGAGCGCCCGGGCAGCCTCGACAGTCTGACCCCGACGTGGGCGGACCGCCGACCGCCGGGACCGGGCGAGGTGGAGATCGAGGTCGCCGCCGCGGGACTGAACTTCAGCGACGTGCTCAAGGCGATGGGCACCTACCCCGGTGCCTCCGGCACGGTTCCGCTCGGCGCGGAGTGCGCCGGCACGGTGAGCGCGGTCGGCCCGGACGTCGACGGACTGAGCGTCGGCGACCCGGTCGTCGCGGTGGCGCCCAACAGCATGGCCCGGTTCGTCACGACCCCGGCGGCTCTCGTGGCCCCGAGGCCGAGCGGACTGACCGACGAGCAGGCCGCGGCGGCACCGATCGCCTTCCTCACCGCGCTGTACTCCCTCGACCACCTGGCGCGGCTGCGCGAGGGCGAGACGGTGCTCGTCCACTCCGCCACCGGCGGGGTCGGGCTCGCCGCACTCCAGGTCGCCAAGCGAGCCGGTGCGCGGGTGTTCGCCACCGCGGGCACTGAGGAGAAGCGCGAGTTGTTGCGGTCCCTCGGCGTGGAGCTCGCCATGGACTCCCGGTCGCTGGCGTTCGCCGACGAGGTCACCGCCGCCACCGACGGGCGGGGCGTCGACGTGGTGCTGAACTCCCTGACCGGGGCCGCGCTGACCCGCAGCCTCTCGCTGCTGGCGCCCGGCGGCCGGTTCGTCGAGATCGGCAAGCAGGACGTCTACGCCGACAGCCACATCGGACTCGGCTTCTTCAAGCACAACCGGTCGTTGCACGTGGTCGACCTCGAACGCTCGATCCGGGAGGAACCGGAACTCGTCGGCGAGTTGCTGCGGGAGCTCGTCGCCGGGTACGAGGCGGGCGACTTCACCCCGCTGCGCGTCACCGGCTACCCGGAGAACGAGGCCAAGGACGCGTTCCGGTGCATGGCCCAGGCCAAGCACATCGGGAAGTTGGTGGTGCGCCCGCAGCAGGCGACCGAGGCCGCGGTGCGGCCCGGCGGCGACCCGGTGCGGGGCGACGCGACCTACCTCGTGACCGGTGGTCTCGGCGCGCTCGGTCTCGCCACGGCGTCCTATCTGGTCGAGCAGGGCGCGCGGCACCTGGTGCTGGTCGGCCGCAGTGCGCCGTCGGCCGAGGCGGAGCGGCAACTGGAGGACCTGCGCCGGACCGCGGAGGTCACCGTCGTCGCGGCGGACGTCTCCCGGTACGACGAGGTGCGCCGGATACTCGCCGAGATCGACGAGGCGATGCCACCGCTCGCCGGTGTCGTCCACGCCGCCGGAACCCTCGACGACGGCCTGGTGCGTGATCTGGACGCCACGCGCTTCCGCACGGTCGGGGCGGCGAAGGCGACCGGGGCGTGGCATCTGCACCGGGCCTGCGCCGACCGGACGCTCGACTTCTTCGTGCTGTACTCGTCCGCCGCGTCGGTGCTGGGTTCCGCGAGCCAGGGCAACTACGCCGCCGCCAACGCGTTCCTCGACGCGCTGGCGTGGCACCGCGGCACCCGGGGACTCCCCGCGACGAGCGTCAACTGGGGTCCCTGGTCCGGCGGGGGTCTCGCGACGGGGGCGAACCAGCGACTGGCCGGTCGCGGTGTGGAGAGCCTGAGTCCGGAGGAGGGGGTCGCGGCGCTCGACCGGGTCCTGCGCGGCACCGCCACCCAGGTGTGCGTGCTGCCGGTGAACCGCGAGAAGTTGTCGGCCGCCGCGGCGGGCGGCCTGCTGCAGGGACTGCTCGTCACCGTGCTCGACGACGCGCCCTCGGCCACCGCGCAGGGCGACCCCGCCGACAACCCGGTGCGCCGTGAGCTGCTCGCGGTCGAACCCGGGCGACGGCGCCGCGCGGTGCTGGTCCGGCACTGCCAGGCCGAAGCGGCCCGCGTGCTCGGGCTGGAACCGGAGCGCATCGATCCGGACACACCGTTGTCGAGCCTGGGATTCGACTCCCTGCTGTCGCTCGAACTGCGAAAAGGGCTGGAGACGTCGCTGCAGGTGACGCTGCCCGCCACCATCACGTGGCGCTTCCCCACCGTGGCGGCGCTGGTGCCGTTCCTCGCCGAACGCATGGGAATCGCGCTCGAAGCCGAGTCGGAGGTTGAACAGTGACGGCAGCACACGAGGTGTCCCGGGAGACGGAACGACCGGGCGGACCCAACCTCGCCGAGCCCGTGGCGGTGGTCGGACTCGGCTGCCGCTTCCCCGGTGGGGTCGTCGACGCGGACAGCTACTGGAAGCTGCTCGACGGCGGGGTCGACGCGGTCAGCGAGATTCCGCCCGACCGGTGGGACGCCGACGAGTACTACGCCGAGGAACCCCGGCAACCGGGCAAGACCGACTCCCGGTGGGGCGGGTTCCTCGACCGGATCGACCGATTCGACCACGAGTTCTTCGGCATCTCGCGTCGTGAGGCGCTGGCGATGGACCCGCAGCAGCGCCTCACGCTGGAGGTGGCGTGGGAGGCGTTGGAGAACGCGGGACTGGACCCCTCCTCGTTGGCGGGCAGCCAGACCGGCGTGTTCCTCGGCGCGTGCAACTTCGAGAGCGGTTCGGCCACGGTCCACCACCCGGAGGACGTCAGCGCCTACACCAGCTCCGGCATGGCGCTGAGCTTCATCCCGGGCCGGATCTCCTACCTGCTCGACCTACGCGGGCCGAACATGACGATCGACACCGCGTGCTCGTCGTCGCTGGTGGCCGTCCACCAGGCGTGCTTGAGCCTGCGCACCGGCGAGTCGGACCTCGCGCTCGCGGGCGGGGTCAATGTCGTGCTGTCGCCGCTGCTGATGATCTCGCAGTCGCAGTTCGGGTCCGTGTCCCGGCAGGGGAGGGCGAAGACCTTCTCCGACATGGCCGACGGCTACGTGCGCGGTGAGGGCTGCGGCATCGTCGTCCTCAAGCGACTGTCCGACGCGCTGCGGGACGACGACCGCATCCTCGCGGTGCTGCGTGGCGGTGCGGTCAACCAGGACGGCCGCAGCTCCGGCATCACCGCCCCCAACGGCGCCGCGCAGCGCAGCGTGTTGCGCAGGGCACTCCGGGCCAGCGGCGTGGCCGCCGAGGACGTCGGCTACATCGAGGCCCACGGCACTGGCACCCGCCTCGGCGACCCCATCGAGGTGGAGGCCCTCGCCGAGGTCTACGGCAGGCCGGACGGGCCGCCGGTCTACCTCGGCGCCGTCAAGACGAACTTCGGTCACCTGGAGGCGGCGGCGGGCATCGCGGGCCTCATCAAGGTCGTGCTCTGCCTGCAACGGGGCGCCGTTCCGCGCAACGTCCACTTCACCCGGCTGAACCCGGAGATCTCCTTCGACGGCACCACGTTCGTCGTGCCCACCGAGACGACGGACTGGCGGACCGACGGTCGACCGAGGGTTGCCGGGGTGAGCAGCTTCGGGCTGAGCGGAACGAACGCCCACCTCATCCTCGAACAGGCCCCCGAGCGGGCCGTGCCGGAGGCCGACGACCGCAGGCCCGGCTCCGTCCTCGCGCTCTCGGCACGCAGCGACAACGCGCTCGCCAAGCTCGCCCGCCGCTACGCCGACCGGTTGGCCGCGGACGACGACGTCGCTCTCGCGGACCTGTGCTTCACGGCCAACGCCGGACGTGCGCACCTTCCGCACCGGCTCGCCGTCACCGGTTCGACGCGGGACGAGGTCGCCTCCCTGCTGCGGGAGTTCGTGCGCGGTGAACTCGGCGACGGCCTGTACACCGGACTCGCCGACCGCTCGGACGTCGTGTTCCTCTACACGGGACAGGGCGCGCAGCGCACGGGCACCGCGCGCACGCTGTACGAGACCCAGCCGACGTTCCGGGCGGCGATCGACGAGTGTGCCGAGATCCTGCGCCCGCTGTTGGACGTGCCGCTGCTGGACCTGCTCTACCCGGACGACCCCGAGTCGGGGCTGATCAACGAGACGGCGTACGCCCAGCCGGCCACCTTCGCGATCGAGTACGCGATGACCCGGCTGTGGCAGTCGTGGGGTGTGGAACCCGCCGCCGTGCTCGGGCACAGCCTCGGGGAATGCGTCGCCGCCTGCGTCGCCGGTGTGATGACGCTGCCCGACGCGCTGGCGTTCGTGGTGCGTCGAGGCAGGCTCATCCAGGACCTCGGCAAGCCCGGCCTGATGGCGGCGGTGTCCGCGTCCGAGGCCGAGGTGCTCGACGAGATCGCCGACTACCCCGACCGCATCTCGATCGCGGCGGTGAACGGCGCGGCGAACACCACGATCTCCGGCGACCGGGAACTCGTCGAGGAGATCTGTGCGACCTTCACGGAGCGGGGAGTGCGGGCCAAGCCGCTGCACATCGCGTCCTCCGGTCACTCGCCGCTCGTCCAGCCGGTGCTCGGCCCGCTGAAGGACGCGGTGCGCGACATCTCGTTCTCGACCCCGAAGATTCCGTTGGCCTCCAACGTGACCGGGGACCTGTGGCCGTGGGACTCGGCGCCGGACGCCGAGTACTGGGCTCGCCACACCCGGCGGCCCGTGCAGTTCGCCAAGTGCGTGCGCACGCTGCGCGAAGCCGGGTACCGCATCTTCCTCGAGGTCGGACCCGCGCCGACGCTGGCCGGTCTGATCAGCGACGACCTCGCCCCGGGCGACGACGACCTGCTCGTGCCGAGTCTGCGGCCGAAGCACGACGACTGGTCGGTGCTGCTGTCGACGGTCGCGCGCCTCTACACCCGGGGCGTGAACCTCGACTGGGCCGGGTTCGACCGCGACTACCGCCGGTCGAAGGTCGAGGCGCCGACCTACGCCTTCGACGCGACCCGGTGCTGGCGGGAACTCCGGCACTTCGCGGCAGGGGCCGCTCCGTCGGCGCCCGTCACCGAGTCGCAGCCCGAACCGGAACCGGTGAGCACGCCGGTCGTGACGTCCGCTCCGGTGCGCACGCGTGGCAACGGTCTGCCCGAGATCGAGAAGTTGCGGACACTGTCGCGGGAGGCGTTGGAGGACGAGCTGCTCACGTGGTCCGTGCGCACCGTCCGGTCGGTGCTCGGGGCGGAGTCCTCCGCGCTCGACCCGGACCAGCGGCTCATCGAACTGGGTCTCGACTCGCTCATGGCTGTGGAGCTGCGCAACGAGATCCGCAGCAGTCTCGGGGTCACCGTGTCGGTGGCGGACTTCCTGCGTGACGCCACGATCCGGAGCGTCGCGGCCTCCCTCGCCGAGCGTTTCCTCGCGGAGGCGGCCGGTGGCGACGGCGCCGACGCGGCGAAGGACGCCCCGGTCATCGAACGCGTCGCTCCCACGTCGGGCGACACCGACGACCTCGCGGCCGAACTGCTGACCCAGCTCGACCAGCTGCCCGAGGACGAGGCCCGGGCGCTGCTGGACAGGGAGTCCTGACATGGCGTCGCTCGACGAGCGCCTCGCGGCGCTGTCTCCGGAGAAGCGGGCTCTCTTCGAACGCATGCTGGCCGAGCGGGCCCAGCCCGCCGTCTACCCGCTCGCCGTGCTCCAACGTGGACTGTGGTTCCTCGAACAGGTGCGTCCGGACAACCCGGCGCACGTGGTGCCCGGCGCGGTACGCATCAAGGGACCGTTGGACACCGAGGTGCTCCGCAGGGCGGTGGCCGAGATCGTGCGGCGGCACGACGCGCTGCGTACGACGTTCGAGTTGCGCGACGGCAAGCCGGCGCAGCTCGTGCACCCGCACGTCACCGTCGACATCCCCGAGACGGACCTGCGTGGCCGCGAGGTGTCCGATGCCGAGGTCGAGAAGCTCGTCGCCGAGGAGCTCGCCCGCCCGTTCGACATCACCCGCAAGCCGCTGCTGCGGTTGACGCTGCTGCGCCTCGCCGAGGAGGAGTCGGTCCTCGTGGTGGCCATGCACCACCTGATCTCCGACCGCTGGTCGACCGGGGTGCTGCTCACCGAGCTGTCCGCGCTGTACGAGGCGTACTCGAAGGGCGAGCCGTCCCCGCTGCCGGACCTGCCCGTGCAGTACGGCGACTTCGCCGTCTGGCAGCAGCAGCGGCTGGCGGGCGAGCACTGGGCAGACGACCTCGCCTACTGGCGCGACCGGCTCGCGGGTGCTCCCGCCGCGATCGACCTGCCGACCGACCGGCCGCGCCCTGCCGTCCAGGGATTCGACGGCGGCTCCGTGCCGATCGAGCTGTCCGAGTCGCTGACCGCCGAGCTGAGCACGCTCGCCCACCGCCACGGCGCGACGCCGTACATGGTGCTGCTCGCCGCCTTCACGGTGCTGCTCTCCCGGTACAGCCGGTCGGAGGACGTCGTCGTGGGCGTGCCGGTGGCGGTCCGCGACAACGTCCAGGTCGAGCCGCTCATCGGCTACTTCGTCAACACGATGGCGATTCGCGCCGACCTCGGCGGCGACCCGACCTTCACCGAGGTCGTCGAGCGGGTCCGCGACGCCTGTCTCGGCGCCTATCGGCACCAGGACGTGCCGTTCGACCTCGTGGTCGCGGAGCTGAACACGACGCGAGACCTCAGCAGGCCGCCCGTCTACCAGGTGAGCTTCTCCTACGGCCGCGAGCCGGTGCCCGAGAGCGCGCTGGGCGGCGCCGAGCTGGAGCGGCTGACCGTGCGCAGCGCGGGATCGCGATTCGACCTCGAATTCCAGGCCTTCGACAACGGTGCCGGGGTCACGGGCTGGTTCGACTACGACAGCGCGTTGTTCGACGAGTCGACGATCGTGCGGATGGCCGGGCACTTCCGCAACATCGTGCGGCGACTCGTCGCCGACCCGGACCAGCGGATCGGTGAGGTGGACCTGCTCGACGACGCCGAGCGACAGCGGATGCTCGTCGACTGGAACGCCACCGAACGGAGCTGGCCGGACCGGGGGCTGGTGCACGAGTGCGTCGAGGCCCAGGCGAGGCACACCCCGGACGCCACCGCGGTGCGGTTCCTCGACGACAGCGTCAGTTACGACGAACTGAACCGCCGCGCCAACCGGCTCGCGCGCCGACTCCGCGCACTCGGGGCGGGCCGCGACGTGCTCGTGGGCGTGGCCATGGAGCGCTCCGTCGAACTCGTCGTGAGCCTGCTCGCGGTGCTCAAGGCCGGAGCCGCCTACGTGCCGCTCGACCCGGACTACCCGAGGGCGCGCCTGGAGTTCATGCTCGCCGACTCCGACGTCCGGGTGCTGCTGACACAGCGGCGTCTCGTCGAGGAGATCGACTGCCTGCGCGAGGCCACGGCCGAGGTGCTGTGCGTCGACGAGCTGGGAAGCGACCTGGCCGACGAGGCCGACGACGACCTCGGGATCGACGTCGACGGCGAGGACCTCGCCTACGTCATCTACACCTCGGGCTCCACGGGCAGGCCGAAGGGCGTGCAGAACGTGCACGCCGGAATCCGCAACCGGCTGTTGTGGATGCAGGACGAGTACGGGCTCGACGGCTCCGACCGGGTGCTGCAGAAGACCCCCATCTCCTTCGACGTCTCGGTGTGGGAGTTCTTCTGGCCGCTGATGACCGGCGCCACCCTCGTCCTCGCGCGGCCCGGCGGTCACCGTGACGGCGCGTACCTCGCCGAGCTGATCCAGGCCGAGGGCGTCACGACCCTCCACTTCGTCCCGGCCATGCTGCAGGCGTTCCTGGCCGAGCCGGTGGAGCGGTGCACGAGCCTGCGGCGGGTGCTGTGCAGCGGTGAGGAACTCCCGAGGGACCTGCAGGATCGTTTCCTCTCCCGTTCCCGGGCCGAGTTGCACAACCTGTACGGGCCCACGGAAGCGGCGATCGACGTCACGGCGTGGGCGTGCCGAGCCGACACCGCCGACGGCCCGGTTCCCATCGGCCGCCCCATCGCGAACACCGAGATCTACGTGTTGGACGCGGCGGGACGGCCGGTGCCGATCGGGGTGCCCGGCGAGCTGCACATCGGTGGGCGCAACCTCGCGCGCGGGTACCTGAACCGACCGGAGCTGACCGCCGAGAAGTTCGTCGACCACCCGTTCCGGCCCGGCGCGAGGCTGTACCGCACGGGAGACCTCGCCCGGTTCCGTGACGACGGTGCGGTGGAGTTCCTGGGCAGGCTCGACCACCAGATCAAGTTGCGCGGGTTCCGCATCGAGCTGGGCGAGATCGAGGCCGCGCTCGCGCGGCACGACCGCGTCCGCGAGGCCGTGGTCGCGACCCACGAGTACGCGCCGGGCGACCACCGGCTGGTGGCCTATCTCGTCGCGACGCCCGGCGAGCCGCCGGAGTCGGCCGAACTCGCGGCGCACGTGCGGGAATGGCTCCCGGAGTACATGGTTCCCGCGGCGTTCGTCGTGCTGCCCGCCTTCCCCCTCACGCCGAGCGGGAAGGTCGACCGCAAGGCCCTGCCCGCACCCGAGACCGACCGCCCCGAGCTGCGGACCAGTTTCGTCGCGCCCGAGGGACAGCTTGAGGCCGCGCTGGCCGAACTGTGGCGGGAAGTCCTCGGGGTCGACCAGGTCGGCGTGCAGGACAACTTCTTCGACCTCGGCGGCCACTCGCTGCTGATGGCCGAGGTCAGGACCCGTTTGGCGGCGGAGCTGGGCCATTCGGTGTCGATGGTCGAGCTCTTCCAGTACCCCACCGTGCGATCGCTGGCGGAGTACCTCGCCGGACGCGACACGGCACGAACCGACTCGCTGGCCGCGGCCGAGCAACGAGCGGAGGACCGGCGCCGTCGCAGCGCGCGACGGAGACGGACAGCCGATCGGCGTACCAGCTTCCGGACCGACACGTGAGGACAGGACTATGACACGGACGGACAGCGTCGGTACCGAGGCCGGCGCCGAGAACGCCGACCTCGACCACGTCGCGGTCATCGGCATGGCGGGGCGTTTCCCCGGTGCCCCCGACGTCGAGACCTTCTGGCAGAACCTCAAGGACGGCAAGGAGGGCATCAGCCGGCTCTCCGAGGACGAGCTGATCGAGGCGGGTGTTCCCCGCGAGGAGATCGAGCGCGACGACTTCGTCCCGGCGAAGGGGGTGCTCGCCGACGCCGACCTCTTCGACGCGAGCTTCTTCGGTTTCAGCCCCCGCGAGGCCGAGCTGCTCGACCCGCAGCACCGGGTGTTCCTGGAGTGCGTGTGGGAGGCCCTGGAGACGGTCGGGATCGACCCGCACACGTACTCGGGTCGGATCGGCCTGTTCGCGGGGTCCGGCGTGGGGTCGTACCTGCTGTTCAACGCCTCCCGCAACGACGCGGCGGTGGAGTCGAGCGGCCTGTACCAGATGATGCTGGCCAACGACAAGGACTTCCTCGCCACCCGAGTCTCCTACAAGCTCGGCCTCACCGGTCCGAGCGTCACCGTGCAGACGGCGTGCTCGACGTCGTTGACGGCGATCCACCTGGCGACGCAGAGCCTGTTGAACGGCGAGTGCGAGATCGCCATCGCGGGTGGCGTGTCGGTCTCGACCCCGCTCAAGAACGGCTACCGTTACGAGAAGGGCGGCATCCTCTCCCCGGACGGACACTGCCGGGCCTTCGACGCCGACGCCGGGGGCACCGTGCCCGGCAACGGTGTCGGCGTGGTGGTGCTGCGCAGGCTGGCCGACGCGCGGGCCGAGGGCGACCGGGTCGACGCCGTCATCCGGGCGACGGCCGTCAACAACGACGGCTCGCTGAAGGCCGGCTACACCGCCCCGAGCGTGGAGGGACAGGCGCAGGTCGTCGCCGAGGCGTGGGCCGTGGCCGACGCCGACCCGGCCACCGCGGGCTACCTGGAGACGCACGGCACGGGCACCCCGCTCGGCGACCCGATCGAGGTCGCCGCGCTGACCAAGGTGTTCCGCGAGAGCACACAGGACAAGGGGATCTGCGCGCTCGGCTCGGTGAAGAGCAACGTCGGTCACCTCGACGCCGCGGCGGGCGTCACCGGGTTCATCAAGACCGTGCTCGCGTTGCGCGAGGGTGTCATCCCGCCGAGCATCATGCACTCCGAGGCCAACCCCGAGCTGGAGTTGGAGTCGAGCCCGTTCTACGTCAACACCGAACTTCGTCCGTGGCCCTCGGGGCCCGAGCCGCGCAGGGCGGGGGTCAGCTCCTTCGGCATCGGCGGCACGAACGTACACGTGGTGTTGGAGGAGGCGGGCGAGGCGCCTTCGGTGCCGGTGAACCGCCGGGAGGAGTCCGCGTGGCTGTTGCCGCTGGCGGCGAAGTCGCCGAAGGCGCTGGCCGAGGGCGCCGGTCGACTGGCCGACCACCTCGACCGTGACGCCGAGATCGATCTCGGCGACGTGACCTATACCTTGTCGCGCCGCAGGCTCGGTTTCGAGCAGCGCCACGCCGTGGTGTGCCGGGACCGCGAGGACGCGGTCCGCGCGCTGCGGGAGCTGGCCGAGGGTCGCCAGGTCGCGACGGTCGCGTCGTCGGGCAAGCCCCGGGTGGCGTTCCTCTTCCCCGGACAGGGCACCCAGTACGTCGGCATGGCCCGCTCGCTGTACCGCCGCGAACCCGTGTTCCGCGAGGAGTTCGACCGGTGCGCGGACCTGTTCGCCCCGCACCTCGGCGAGGACCTGCGGACGCTGGTCTACCCGGACGTCGACGCCGACGAGGCGAGTGTCCGGCTGACCCGCACGGAGTTCGCGCAGCCCGCGCTGTTCGCGGTGGAGTACGCGCTGGCCATGTTGTGGGCGAGCTGGGGCGTGCGGCCCGACGTCATGGCGGGCCACAGCATCGGTGAGTACGTCGCCGCCTGTCTGGCCGGGGTGTTCTCGCTGGAGGACGCCACACGACTCGTCGCGGCGCGCGGACGGCTGGTGCAGTCCATGCCCGGCGGGTCGATGCTCTCGGTGTTCCTGTCCGAGCGTGAGGTCGTCGACTGGTTGGACGACGGACTGAGCCTCGCCGCGGTCAACTCGTCGGGGCTGAGCGTCGTCGCCGGACGGACCGAGGCGGTGGAGGCGCTGCAGCGGCGGTTGAAGGACGCCGGCATCTCGTGCCGCGTACTGCACACTTCGCACGCGTTCCACTCGGCCGACATGGACGGTGCGGTGGCGCCGTTCGTGGCCGAGGCGCGAGGCGTGACGCTGAACGCGCCCACGATCCCGTTCTTCTCGGACGTGAGCGGCGAGCTGATCACCGACGCCGAGGCGACTGACCCCGAGTACTGGGGACGGCACCTGCGGGAGCCCGTGCGGTTCGCCGCAGCGCTCGACGAGCTGCTGGCCGACCCGGACCTCGTCGCCGTCGAGGTCGGCCCCGGCACCACGCTGAGCGGGTTCGCGCGCGGACACGAGGCGTGGCGGGACGGCCGCACCGTCCTGGGGTCGCTGCCGCACCCGAACGAGCCGAAGGACGACCACGAGTACTTCCTGGCCGGTGTCGGCGGGGCGTGGTGCGCGGGCGTGCCCGTCGACTGGTCCTCCCGCTACGACGCGGACACCCACCGGCTGCTCTCCCTGCCCACGTACGCCTTCCAGCGGCAGCGCTACTGGTTGGACGCCACGGAGAACCGCCAGGCGCGCCCCGCCGAGGTCGAGCGTTCCGGCGAGTCGTTCTACACGCCCGGCTGGCGCCGACTGCCGCCGATCGCGGCGGCCGAGCTCGACCCGAACGCCGTCTGGGCGGTCGTGGGCACCGACACCGACCTCGGTGAGGCACTGGCACGACGCCTGGCCGACCGAGGCGCGTCGGTCGTGCGGGTCACGCCCGGCACGAGCCTCGACGGCGGCGAGGGCGCGTGGACCCTCGACGTCACCGACCGTGAGCACCTCGCCCGGCTGGTGACCGCGCTCGCCGACGACGCCCCCTCGGCGATCCGGATCGTGCACCTCGGAGCCGTCGCCGACGTCGCGGCCCCGAACGACCTCGACGTCGCCCGCCTCGACACGGCCCGGCGCGCGGGTTTCGATGCCGTGCTCGCGCTCGCGCAGGGCGTCACGGACGCCCGGCCCGGCGTGGAGGTGTCGGTGGACGTGCTGTGCACGGGCGTGTTCGGGGTGACGGGCACGGAGACGCTCGACCCCGCCAACGCCCTCGTGCTCGGGCCCGCGACGGTGTTGCCGCAGGAGACCCCGGACACGCGGTGCCGCGTGCTCGACGTGGGAGTCCCCGACGCGGGCGACCGGACCGTGGACGCCCTGCTGTCGGTGCTGACCCGGCGAAGCGACGAGGATCAGCTCGCGTTGCGCGGCCGCCACTGGTGGGCGCGGCAGTTCGACGCCCTGGAGCCGGCCGAGCGGCGCGACGGCCCGGTGCTGCGGGACGACGGCGTCTACCTGATCACCGGTGGTCTCGGCGGGCTCGGCCTCGCGATGGCCGAGGTGATCGCGCGGGACGCGGAGCGGCCCGTGCTCGGACTGCTGTCCCGTTCGTCCTTCCCCGGCGAGAAGGACTGGGACACGTGGCTGGCCGCCCACGAGGAGAACGACCCGACGAGTGTCCGCATTCGACGGCTGCGCGGGTTGCGCGACCAGGGGGCACGTCCCGTGGTCCTGCGGGCCGACGTCACCGACCGGGCAGCGACGGAGGCCGCCGTCGCCGAGCTGCGTCGTGTGGGAGGCGGGTTGCACGGCGTCGTCCACACCGCCGGGCTGCCCTCCCGCGGCATGATGGCGGGCAAGACCCCGGCCGAGGCCGAGGAGGTCATGGCCGCCAAGACGGTCGGCACCCTGGTGCTCGACCAGGTGTGTAACTCCGAGGAGCTGGACTTCCTGCTGCTCTGCTCGTCGGTGACCGCCACGTTGGGTGGTCCGGGACAGAGCGACTACTGCGCCGCCAACGCCTTCCTCGACGCCTTCGCGCAGTGGAAGCGACAGGAACACGGCGCTCCGGTCACGGCGGTCGAGTGGGACACCTGGCGCGACGTCGGGATGGCGGCCGGGCTCGTGTCCGACGTGGGCGGCCACGGTGACGGACCGGCCCCGGAGCACCCGTTGCTCGCCCGGCTCGTCAGCTCGTCGGCCGACGCCCGCACCTACTCCACCGTCTTCAGCACGGCGGACACGTGGATCGTGGCGGACCACCGGATCATGGGCCACGGGCTCGTGCCCGGTACCACCTACCTGGAGCTCGTGCGGGCGGCCGTCGGTGCCGAGGACGCCGACCGGGACGTGGAGATTCGCGACGTCGTGTACCCGATGCCGGTCGTCGTGCCGGACGGTCAGACCCGCGAGGTCTACACCACCATCGAGCGGAGCCCGGCCGACCCCTCGTCCTGGCGGTTCACGGTGCGCAGCCGCGCCGAGGACGGCAACTGGCAGGAACACGCCACCGGTTCGGCGGTGCTGCGGGAGCGGGAGGACGACGTCCGCGAGGACCTCGACCGACTGCTGGCCGACTGCGCGATCACGGAGATCCTCGACACCGAACGCAAGGTGAAGCAGGCCCTGCGGCTCGACCGCTTCGAGAAGGGCGGGCCGATCGAGTTCTCCTTCGGTCCGCGCTGGGAATGCATGCGCGAGATCCGGGTCGGGGAGAACGGGGTCTTCGCGACCCTGCGGCTCGACGACGAGTTCGCCGCCGACCTCGACTCCTACGTCCTGCACCCGGCACTGCTCGACGTCGCGGGCGGAACGGCGCGGGTGAACGCTCCGGAGACCTACTACCTGCCGTTCACCTACCGCAGTCTGCGGGTGCTGCACCCGATGACGAGCACGGTGCACTGCGTGGTCCGGATGCTGGAGTCGGCGGACGCCTCGGGTGAGACCCTCACCTGCGACCTCGACATCTACGACCCGGACGGTCTGCTGCTCGTCCGCATCACCGGCTTCTCGATCAAGCGGATCAACGACCTCCTCGGTCTCCGCGAGCAGATCGAGCGGTCGGTGTCGGCCCCGCAGGTCGATGGCGACGCCGGCACGTCGGTGGACGGTGTGTCCGGGACGCTGCAGGCGCTCGCCCACGGGATCAGCGAGGCGGACGGCAAGGCCGCGTTCGCCAGAATCCTGGCCGCGGACGTGCCCGACCAGGTCGTGGTCGCGCATCGCGACTTCGACACCCTGCGCGCGTTGTCCCGCACCATCACGCCCGCGCTGCTCGCGCGGGAACTCGACGACCTCGCCCCGAAGTCCGGCAGCCACCCCCGGCCCGACCTGCCGACGCCGTTTGTCGCCCCGGAGACGGAGGAGGAACGCGCCGTGGCGGCCATCTGGCAGGAGGTGCTGGGCATCGACGAGGTCGGTCTGAACGACGACTTCTTCGCTCTCGGCGGACATTCGCTCGCCGCCGTGCAGATCGGCACGAAGGTGCAGAACCGGTTCGGTGTCGAACTCGACCTCCGTCGGTTCTTCGAGGCGCCGACGGTGGCCAACACCGTGACCCTGCTGTCCGCCGACACCGCCGGTGCGGGTGCCGAGGAACGGATCCCGGCGTTGCGTCGTGAGGAGCCCGTCGACCCGGCCGACGTGGACGACCTGTCGGACGCGGAAGTGGAAGCCCAGCTGCAAGAACTCCTCGCCGCCGAGGCCGGCGCGGAGACCGAGGACCAGGAGTACGGCGCATGACCGACATCGACCTGAGCAGTCTCTCACCCGCCGAGAAGCGCGCGTTGCTGGCGGAGCGGCTGCGCAAGCGCGGCACCAAGTCCCCGGTGCGCAGGCGCCGGTTCCCCGCCTCGTTCCCGCAGCAGCGCATGTGGTTCCTCGACCAGCTCGACCCGGGCAGCTCCGCGTACAACGTGTCGGCGGCCGTGCGCGTGCACGGCAAGCTGGACATCGACCTCTGGCGGCGGTGCCTCGCCGAGATCACCCGCCGCCACGAGTCGCTGCGCACGACGTTCGACGAGGTGGACGGCGAGCCCGTGCAGGTGGTGCACGACACGGGCGAGCTTGAGCTGACCGTCGTCGACTGTGCCCACCTGCACGGCCCCGACGGCGAGGCCGGCATCAAGGAGCTGGCACGCAAGGAGTTCGCTCGGCCCTTCGACCTGGGCAAGGGCCCGTTGATGCGGATGCGGTTCCTGCGGCTCGCCGACGACGAACACGTCCTGTTGCTGACGATGCACCACATCGTCGCCGACCTGTGGTCGACCTCCGTGCTGTTCGGGGAGCTCGTGACGCTCTACCAGGCCGAGGTCACCGGCTCGAAGGCCGAACTGCCGAAGCTGCCCGTGCAGTACGCCGACTACGCCTCGTGGCAGCGCAAGAAGTTGTCCGGACCGGCCTTCGCGGCCGAAGTGGACTACTGGAAGCAGTCGCTCGAGGGCGCGCCGCCGATCCTCGAACTGCCCACAGACAGGCCGCGGCCCGCCGTGCTGTCCAGCCGCGGTGGGTCGCGGCCGTTCCACTTGTCGGCCGCGCAGATGGACCGGGTGCGCGAGCTGAGCCAGCGGATGGGTGTCACCCCGTTCATGACCATGCTCGCGGCCTACGTCGTGCTGCTCCACCGGTACAGCCGGGAGGACGACATCGTGGTCGGCGTGCCGGTCGCGAACCGGGGTCAGGCCGAGGTCGAGCCGCTCATCGGCTACTTCGTGAACACGCTCGCGCTGCGCAACGACGTGTCCGGCAACCCGTCGTTCGCGGAGCTGCTCGGCCGCGTGCGCCAGGTGTGCCTCCAGGGGTTCGCGCACCAGGAGGTGCCGTTCGACCGTCTCGTGGAGGAGCTGTGCCCGGAGCGGGACCTGTCCCGCTCGCCGATCTTCCAGGTCTCGTTCGTGTTCCAGAACATCCCGGTGCCGGAGTTCGACGTGGGTGGTCTGCGGCTCGAACTGATGGACGTGGAGAGCACGACCGCGCGGTTCGACCTCGAACTCCAGGTGTTCGAGCGGGCCGACGGCCTCGACGGCTACTTCGAGTACAACAGCGAGCTGTTCGACGCCGCCACCATCGACCGGCTGGGCGCCCACCTGAAGGTGCTGATCGACAACCTGCTCACCGACCCCGACCAGCCGATTCTCGACATCGCGCTGCTCACGGAGGAAGAGGAGCGGCAACAGCGGCAGGAACGGGAGGACACCCGACGCGACTGGTCCGACCGGCGGCTCACCCACGAGCGCATCGAGGGGCAGGCCGACACGAGGCCGGACAAGGAGGCGGTGTACTGCGAGGGCAGGACGCTGACCTACGCCGAGCTCGACACCGCCGCGAACCGGTTGGCCCACCGTCTCCGGCGGCACGGCGTGGGGCGCGACGTGCTGGTGGGCGTCAGCCTCGAACGGTCGCTCGACATGGTCGTCGCCGTGCTGGCCGTGTTGAAGGCGGGCGGGGCCTACGTGCCGCTCGACCCCAAGCTGCCGCCCGACCGCATGGCGTTCATGCTGGAGGACTCCGAGCTGCCCGTGCTGCTCACGGAGTCGTCGGTGAAGCCGAACCTGCCGGAGTCGAAGGCCACCAAGCTGTGCGTCGACGAGCTCGCCGCGGAGCTGGCCGAGGAGTCCGCCGAGCGGCCCGCCGTGGAGGTCTCCGGCGACGACCTCGCCTATGTCATCTACACGTCGGGTTCGACGGGGCGCCCGAAGGGCGTCCAGCTTCCGCACCGCGCCCTGCACAACCTCTTCCACGCGATGAAGGAATGGCCGGGCATCGACGCCGACGACAGTCTGCTCGCGGTGACCACCCTGTCGTTCGACATCGCCACCCTCGAACTGCTGCTGCCCCTCGTCGAGGGGGCGCGCGTGGTGCTGGCCACCCGCGAGGTGGCCACCGACGGCAAGCTGCTGGCCGACGAGATGGCCGTGACCGGCGCGACGATGATGCAGGCGACGCCGTCCACGTGGCGGATGCTGCTCGACGCAGGCTGGCAGGGCCGTCCGGGCTTGCGCGGGTTGATCTGCGGTGAGGCGCTGCCGCCGGACCTGGCCCGCAGACTGCGCGCGAAGGGCGTGGACCTGTGGAACATGTACGGCCCCACCGAGACCACGATCTACTCGCTGGGCACCCGGATCGTCGACGACACCATCACCATCGGCGGCCCGATCGCCAACACCGAGGTGCACATTCTCGACGCCGAGGGGCGGCCCGTCCCGCCGGGTGTGCCCGGTGAGCTGTTCATCGGGGGCGCGGGGCTCGCGCGGGGTTACCTCAACCGGCCCGAGCTGACCGCCGAACGTTTCGTCGACAACCCCTTCGACTCCGAGATCACCGACTGGCTGTACGGCACCGGAGACCTCGTGCGGCGCAGGGCCGACGGCCGGATCGACTACCTCGGTCGACTGGACCACCAGGTCAAGCTCCGCGGGTACCGCATCGAGCTGGGCGAGATCGAGTCCGTCCTGCTGTGGCAGGAGCAGGTGAAGGACACAGTGGTCGTCGTCCGCGAGGACGTCCCGGGCGACCAGCGCCTCGTCGCCTACGTCGTGCCGGACCCCGCCGCGGGCTCCGAGGACGAGGTGCGCAGGCAGTTGCGCAGCGCGCTCGCGGCGAAGCTGCCCGACTACATGGTCCCGTCCGCGTTCGTCCTGCTGGACGCGCTGCCGAGGACGCCGAGCGGCAAGACCGACCGCAACGCACTGCCCGCACCCGAGATGAGCAGGCAGGGCGGCGAGCGGACCTACGTGGCACCGCGCACCGCCGAGGAGAAGACGCTGTGCGAGCTGTTCTCCCAGGTGCTCGGCGTGCCCGAGGTCGGCATCGACGACAGCTTCTTCGCCCTGGGCGGGCATTCGCTGCTCGCGACGCGACTCGTGTCGCGAATCCGGGCGACGCTCGACGTCGAGCTGCCGGTGCGCAGCCTGTTCGAGAAGCCGACCGTGGCGGAGCTGGCCGAGCTGCTGCGTGAGGAGGACACCGACACGCGCCCCGCGCTGCGGCCGATGCCGAGGCCCGACTCACTGCCGCTGTCTTTCGCCCAGCGGCGGCTGTGGTTCCTCCACCAGATGGAAGGCCCGTCGCCCACGTACAACCTGCCGATGGTGCTGCGCCTGTCCGGCGAGTTGGACGTGGACGGTCTCCGTGCCGCGCTCGCCGACGTCGTCGCCCGGCACGAGTCGCTGCGCACGGTCTTCCCGGAGACCACCGGGGCGCCGTGCCAGCGCGTGCTCGCTCCCGAGCAGGCGCGTCCCTCGCTGCCCGTGACGGAGGTGGGGGAGGACGAGGTCGACGAGGCCGTGGCCGCCTCGGTGCGTCACACGTTCGACCTCGCCACGGAGATCCCGCTGTACGCGGAGCTGTTCGCCGTCGAACCCGACACGCACGTGCTGGCCGTGGTCGTGCACCACATCGCGGCCGACGGTTGGTCTCTGGCGCCGTTGCGGCACGAGCTCGCCGTCGCCTACCGGGCCCGCTGCGCAGGCGAGCAGCCCGGCTGGGAGCCGCTGCCCGTCCAGTACGCGGACTACACGTTGTGGCAGCGCGAGTTCCTCGGTTCGGCCGAGGAGCCCGACAGCACGTGGACCCGGCAGCTGGACTACTGGCGTCGCGAGCTGGCCGGACTGCCGGAGCGCATCGAGCTGCCCACCGACCGGCCCTACCCGGCCGAGGCGTCCCACGAGGGCGACACGCTCACGTTCCGCTGGGACGACAAGCTGCACGAAGGTCTGGCCCGGGTGGCCCGCGAGTGCGACGTCAGCATGTTCATGGTGCTCGACGCCGCGCTGGCCGTGCTGCTCGGTCGGCTCGGCGCGGGCGACGACATCCCCCTCGGCGTGGCGAACGCCGGACGCGACGACGAGGCCACCGAGAACCTCATCGGCTTCTTCACCAACACCCTCGTGCTGCGCCACCGGCTGTCGGACCGGCAGACGTTCCGGGAGCTGCTCGCGGCGGTCCGGGAACGGACCCTCGACGCGCTGGCGCACCGCGACATCCCGTTCGACGCACTGGTGGACAGCCTGCGGCCGACCCGGTCGATGGCGCACCACCCGCTGATCCAGGTCATGCTGTCGTGGCAGACCGTGTCCGACGAGACGTTGGACCTGCCGGGCGTCACGGCCGAACCGATGGTCGTCGGTACGAAGACGGCCAGGATGGACCTGTCGTTCCTGCTCTACGAACACCTCGACACCGACGGCAGCCCGCGTGGCCTCGACGGCGGTATCGAGTACAACGCGGACGTCTTCGACGCGGAGACGGTGCGGACGATGGTGCAGCGACTGCGCCGGGTCCTGCTCGCGATGGTGGCCGACCCGGATCAGCCGATCGGCAAGGTCGACCTGCTGACCTCCGGCGAGCGGCACCGGGTGCTGGAGGAGTGGAACGGCACCACGTCGACGGTGCCGGACGAGGGACTGCCCGAGCTGTTCCGGGCGCAGGTCGCCCGCACCCCGGACGCCGTCGCGATCAGCTGCGGCTCCGAGCGGTTGACCTACGCCGAGCTGTCCGAGGCCTCCGACCGGCTCGCCCTGCGGCTGCGGGCACTGGGAGTGGGCACCGGCGACGGTGACAGCGCGGTGTGTCTGCTCATGGAGCGTTCGATCCGGCTCGTGGTGGCGATCCTGGCCGTGGTCAAGGCCGGTGGCGTCTACGTCCCCCTCGATGCGCGCTATCCGCGGTCGCGCATGCGCATGATCATGGAGGACACCGGCGCGACGGTGTTGCTCGTCGACGGGTCGGAGAACGACCTTCCGGACACCGAGGGCGTCCACGTCCTCGACGTGACCGCCGACCACGACGAGGCCGGCGACCCGGCCACGCTGGAGGTCGCGACGGTCTCGCCCGAGAAGGCGGTCTACGTCATGTACACCTCCGGCTCCACCGGGCGGCCGAAGGGCGTCACCGTGACGCATCGCAACGTGGCGGCCCTCGCCGCCGACCACGTGTGGCGCAGCGGTCGCCACGAGCGGGTGTTGATGCACTCGCCGACGGCCTTCGACGCCTCGACCTACGAGATGTGGGTTCCGCTGCTCTCCGGTGGCCACGTCGTCGTGGCTCCCGCGGGTGAGCTGGATCCCGACACGTTGGTCAGGACCATCACCGAGAACGACGTCACGGCCGCCTTCTTCACGACCGCGTTGTTCAACCTGCTGGTCGAACGCGCGCCCACGGCGCTGGCGGGCATCCGCGAGATCCTCACCGGTGGTGAGGCGCACTCCCCGGCGATCATCACGAAGGCGCTGGAGTCGTGCCCGGACACGAGGCTGGTGAACATCTACGGTCCGACGGAGACGACCACCTTCGTCGTCCTCCAACCACTGGAGTCCATCGTGGACGGAGTGGTACCGATCGGTCGGGCCATGGACGACACCCGTGCGTACGTGCTCGACGAGGGCCTGCGGCCGGTGCCCGTCGGGGTCCCGGGCGAGCTGTACCTGGCCGGTGAGGGCCTGGCCAGGGGGTATCTGGGCCAGCCGGGGTTGACGGCACAGCGCTTCGTCGCGTCCCGGTTCGGCGCTCCGGGCGAGCGGATGTACCGCACCGGTGACCTCGTCCGCTGGCGTCCGAACGGGCAGCTGGAGTACCTGGGCCGCACCGACAACCAGGTGAAGATCCGTGGCTTCCGGATCGAGCCCGGCGAGATCGAGAGCGTGCTGGAGACGCACCCGGCCGTGGCGAACGCGACCGTGGTGGTGCGCCGGAAGCCGACCGGTGGCAAGGACCTCGTCGGCTACGTCGTGCTCACCGACGGCGAGCAGGCCGAACCGGCGGCACTGCGGGCGTACGTCGCCGAGCGGTTGCCGCAGTACATGGTTCCGGTCGCGGTGATGGTGCTCGACGAGTTCCCCCTCACCCCGAACGGCAAGATCGACCGTCGAGCGCTGCCGGACCCCGAACTCGGCGCCGACGCGGAGTCGCGGGCGGCGAGCACACCGGTGGAGCGCGCGCTGAGCGAGGTGTTCACCGAGGTGCTCGGTGTGCCGGACGTCGGGGCCGAGGTGGGCTTCTTCGACCTCGGTGGCGACAGCATCCAGGCGACCCAGCTCGTGGCCCGTGCGCGGGAGGCGGGCTTCGTGTTCACGGTCCGCGACGTCTTCACCCATCAGACCGTCGCGGGCCTCGCGGAGGTGGCGACCCCGGTGGCCGAGGCCGCTCCGGTGGTCGAGGACATCGGTACGGGCGAGATTCCGCTGCTGCCGGTCATGGAACGGCAGCGGCAGCTCGGCGGCTCGGTCGTCGGCTTCGACCTGTCGGCCACGGTCGTCCTGCCCCGGGACGTCGACGAGGAGCGGCTGACGACGGCGTTGCAGGCCGTGCTCGACCACCACGACGCCCTGCGGACGCACCTGGCGGTGGACGCGGACGGCGGGTGGTCGCTGCACGCGGCCGAGCCCGGCACCGTGCGAGCCTCCGACCTCCTGCGTCGTGTCGAGCTCGCGGAGGAGTCGGACCCGGCCGCCCGCATCGCCGAGGAGTCGGCCGCGGCCAAGCTCCGGCTCGACCCCGAGGCGGGCGTGATGGTGCAGGCGGTGTGGTTCGACACCGGCGACCGGCCGGGCAGGTTGCTGCTGGCCGTCCACCACTTCGTGGTCGACGGTGTGTCGTGGCGCGTCCTGCTCGCCGACCTGGCCGCCGCGTGGGACGCCGTCGTGGAGGGCCGCACACCGGAGTTGCCGAAGGTCGGGACGTCGCTGCGTGGGTGGGCCGGTCGGGTCGCCTCCGAGTCCGCGCGCGCCGCGTACCGGGCCGAGTTGCCGCACTGGCGGGGCGTCCTGAACGACGTCACCCCGGTGGTGGCCGGTCGGCTGGACCCGGAGCGCGACGTGACCGGAACCGAGGGCAGGCTGAGCGTCAGCCTGCCGGTCGAGGACACCTCGCCGCTGGTGACCGGGGTGCCGGGGACCTTCCGCAGCGGCATCCAGGACGTGCTGCTGACCGCCTTCGGGATCGCGGTCGCGCGGTGGCGGGAACGCCGGTCCGGCGAGAGTGCTTCCGTGGTGGTGGACGTGGAGAGCCACGGCAGGCACGAGCAGGTCGTCGAGGGTGTGGACCTCTCCCGCACGGTGGGGTGGTTCACCAGCATCTACCCGGTGAGCCTCGACGCCGGCGCGCTGTCGTGGGAGGCCGTGACCGAGGCGCGCGGCGAACTCGCCCAGGCCGTCGTGGGCACGGGCAAGCGGTTGCGCCAGGTTCCCGACAAGGGGCTCGGCTACGGCGTGCTGCGGTATCTCGACCCCGAGAGCGCCTCGGAACTCGCCGAGTTGCCCACCCCCGACGTGCTGTTCAACTACCTCGGCCGTGTGCCCGTGACCGAGGAGGAGACGCCCTGGCTGCCGCCGAAGGACGAGCCGGGTGACGGTGCCGCGCCGGGTGCGGCGGCCGTCCGGCCGCTCACCCACCCGCTGGAGGTCAACGCGGTCACGCAGGACGGCCCGGACGGTCCGCGGCTCACCGCGAACTGGAGCTGGGCGAGCTCGCTGCTCACCGAGGACGACGTGCGGGAGCTCGCCGACGCGTGGTTCGAGGCACTGCGGGCCATCACCCGCTGCGCGCAGGCGGTCGACGAGCGGCTCGTCGAGATCGAGGCGGACGAGCCCGAGACGACGTCGACCGGTGTCGCCGACGACCCGCTGCACTCGCCGATTCCCACCGGCGACCGCAGTGGCGGGGTGGGACTGACGTTCGGCCAGCTGGAGTTCCTCCTGCAGCCGGTCGGACCGAACCACGCCCACCACGGCGTCATCGTCGCCTGGCGGGTGCGCGGCGACCTCGACGTCGAGGCACTGGAGCGGAGCCTGGACGACCTCGTCGTCCGCCACGACATCCTCCGCACCCGGTACGTCTACCGGGGGTCCGCGACCATCCAGTTCGCCGATGGCCGACCCGTGTGGCCGATCGCGAAGGCCGACTTCAGCGACCTCGACGAGGCCACCCGACAGGAACGCCTCCACGCGTTGCTGCAGACGGAGACCGAGACGCCGTGGCGTATCGAGGACGGTCGTCTCGTGCGCGGACACCTGGTCCGACTCTCCGAACGCGAACACGCTCTCGTCCTCGTCGCCCACCACATCCTGGTGGACCACTGGGGCTTCAGCGTGATCATCAGCGAGCTGACCGAGCTGTACGCGGCGCACTCCACGCAACGGCCGCCGGCGCTGCCCGAGGTGATGGTCCAGCACCTCGACTACGCGGCCTGGGAACAGCACCTGCTGTCCTCGGGGGCGCTCGACGAGCACGTCGAGCATTGGCGGAAGGAGCTGGACGGCGCGGCACGGACGCTGACGTTCGAGGCGCCCGAGCACCAGCGGGCCTCGATCGTCGACGGCTACAGCCACAGCTTCGTGGTCGACGCCGAGGTCATGAACGCGGTGAAGGACGCCGCCCGCAAGGAGGGCGTGACCCTCTTCATGGTGCTGATGGCCGCCTTCCACGTGCTCCTGCACAGCTACTCGGGTGCGTCGGACATCGCGGTGAGCCATCCGCTCGCGGGGCGGGAGCGTCCGGAGAGCCGGTCGATGGTCGGCCCGTTCATCAACGTGATCCTCAACCGCTCGCGGATGAAGGACGACCCGACGTTCAGCGAGCTGGTGCAGCAGGTGTACCAGGCGGAACTCGACGCCTACTCGCACCAGAACGTGCCGTTGCGCGCGCTGGTGCACGACGGGGTCATCGGCGAGGGCAACCAGCTCCCGCTGCGGCTCATGCTGAACCTGCTCGGGGTGCCCGGCAGCTCGCTGACGTTGGAGAACCTGGACGTCGAGCCGCTGAACATGCGGGTCGGCGACGAGAGCCCGCTGCCCGAACTGATCACCGCGATCGAGCCGCACAACCTCGACCTCTACCTCGTGGCGCGCGAGCGAGAGGGAGCGTTGCGGGGCATGTGGGTGTACTCGCCGGACTACCTGGAGCCCGAGGTGATGGGTGCGCTGGTGCGGTACTGGCCCGCGCTGCTCGACCTCGTCGCCCACAACCCGCACCTGACGGTCTCGCAGCTGCGTGACCGCATCCGGGAGGTCGACGACACGGAGGCGGGACGGTGACGTTCCACGGCACGCAAGGGAGGACGCGATGAACGGCGGACGCAGGCCGGTGGCTCTGGTCACCGGAGGATCGCGCGGGATCGGTCGCGCCACCGCGCTCCGGCTCGCCGAGGACGGCTACGACGTCGCCTTCTGCTACGTCTCCGACTCCGACGCCGCGCGGTCGTTGGAGAAGGAGCTGCTCGACCTCGGTGCGGGGGTGTACGCGCGGCGCACGGACGTGTCGGACGCGACCTCGGTCGCCGCGCTGGTCGAGGGGGCCGAGGACGCGCTCGGCCCCCTGACCGCCGTGGTCAACTCGGCAGGGGTCGTGCGTGACATGCCTCTGGCGATGATGGAGGACGCCGACTGGAACGCCGTGCTGCGGCCGAACCTCGACGGCGTCTACCACGTCTGTCGTACCGTCGTCGAGGGCATGATGAAGCGCCGCGGCGGCGTGATCGTCAATCTGTCGTCGATCGCGGGCCTGCACGGCAATCCGGGGCAGGCCAACTACGCGGCGGCGAAGGCGGGCATCGTCGCCTTCACCAAGTCGGTGGCCAAGGAGGTCGGCCGCTACGGCATCCGGGCGAACGTGGTGGCGCCGGGCTTCATCGACACCGATCCCGTCCGCACACTTCCGGTCGAGGTCCTCGACCGAGCCAAACAGCGAATCCCGCTGCGTCGGCTCGGCACCCCGGACGAGGTCGCCGACCTGATCTCGTTCCTGGTTTCCGACCGCGCGGCGTACATCAGCGGAGCCGTGTTCCAGATCGACGGCGGAATGTAGGAGACCATGTCGAAGACCGATACCGACGCCGGCCCGGGCTGCCCCATCACCAACGGGCTGCCGACGGAGCGGGAGAACCCGTTCGACCCGCCCTCGGCTCTGGCGAGTGCCAGGGCCGAGGGGCCGATCTGCCGTATGACCTTCCCCGACGGGCACAGCGGTTGGCTGGTGACGGGGTACCAGCAGGCCAGGGAGATCCTCGCCGACAAGCGATTCTCGTCGGCCGCCTCGCACAAACACCTGGCGTTCCCGTCCGACCGGCCCTCGGACATGGAGGCCGGGATCCCCGGGCTGTTCGAGCACATGGACCCACCGGACCACACCCGGTTCCGGCGGCGGTTGATGGGGCAGTTCACGGTGCGCCGGATGCGGCAGCTCGTGCCGAGGATCGAGGCGATCGCCGCCGAGCGCTCCGAGGCGATGCTCCACAAGGGACCGCCCGCGGACCTCGTGACGGACTACTCGGTGCCGCTCTCGTCGCAGGTGATCTGTGAACTGCTCGGGGTGCCGCTCGCCGACCGCGACCGGTTCGAGGGCGACTCGGAGAAGCTGCTGCGGCTCGACATCACGCCGGAGGAGGCGTCGGCGGGGCTGGCGGACCTCACCGCGCTCGTCAGCGAGTTGTTGCAGCGCAAGAAGGCCGAGCCCGAGGACGACGTGCTGAGCGTCCTGGTGGCCGGTGACGACATCAGCGAGCCCGAGGCCATCGGCGCGACGCTGCTGCTGCTCGTCGCCGGGCACGAGACGACGTCCAACATGCTCTCGCTCGGCACATACGCGCTGTTGCGGCACCCGGACCAGCTCGCCAAGCTGCGTGCCGACGAGTCGCTGCTGGAGGGCGCGGTCGAGGAACTGCTGCGTTACCTCACGGTCGTGCATGTCGGGGTGCAGCGCAGTCCCACCGAGGACGTCGAGATCGCGGGCGTTCCCGTGCGGGCGGGGGAGACCGTGCTCGTGCACCTGCCGAGTGTCAACCGCGACCCCGAGCAGTTCGACGACCCCGACCGGCTCGACGTCACGGGCGGCGGAGTGGGTCACCACCTGACGTTCAGCCACGGCATCCACCAGTGCCTCGGGCAGCAGCTCGCCCGGCAGGAGCTGCGCATCGGCTTCGGCACCCTGCTGAAGCGCTTCCCGGACCTGAGCCTGGCCGAGGCGGAAGAGCCTCCGATGCGAACGAACATGGCGGTGTACGGAGTGCACCGGCTTCCGGTGAGGTGGTGAGGCGAGCGACGCGACGTTCGAGCTGGTGACGACCTTGTCGGGGTAGCAGTCGACGCCCCGGTGCTGATTCTTTTCGGACCTGGGGCGTCGACCAGTCGTTCCCAGGCGAATGACGGAAGGTGAGAAGACCGAGATGACCCAGAGCTCGTGCCCGATCACTAATGGACTGCCGACCCACCGTGAACGTCGCTTCGACCCGCCGGACGCGGTGCGCAGTCTGCAGGCGGATCGGCCGATCTGTCGCATGACCTTCCCCGACGGGCACAACGGCTGGCTGGTGACGGGGTACCAGCAGGCCAGGGAGATCCTCGCCGACCAACGATTCTCCTCGGACATCGCGGTCAAGCACATGGCGTTCCCCACCGATCGTCCTGCCGACCTGGAGGCCGGTGTTCCCGGTCTGATGGAACACATGGACCCGCCGGAGCACACGCGCATCCGACGGCGGCTGATGGGGCAGTTCACGGTGCGTCGAATGCGCCAGCTCGTGCCGAGGATCGAGCAGATCGCCACCGACTACGCGGAGGCGATGGTCCGCAAGGGACCGCCCGCGGACCTCGTGGACGACTTCGCCCTTCCGGTGTCGTCGAAGGTGATCTGCGAGCTGCTCGGTGTACCGTTCTCGCTGCGTGACAGGTTCGAGAGCGACTCGGAGAAGCTGCTGCGACTGGAGATCGAACCCGACGAGGCGCGGGCGGCGTTGACCGACATCACCGGCCTCGTCGACGACATCCTCAAGCGCAAGCGGGCCGAACCCGCCGACGACGTGTTCAGCGTGCTGGTGACCGCCGACGACATCGCCGAGGCGGAGATCCTCGGGGCCACCCTCATGCTGCTCGTCGCGGGCCACGTGACGACGGCGAACACGTTGGCGCTCGGGACGTTCGCGCTGCTGCAGCATCCCGACCAGCTCGCCAAGCTGCGTGCCGACGAGTCGCTCATCGAGAACACGGTGGAGGAACTGCTGCGCTACCTCACGGTGGTGCACATCGGGGTGCAGCGCAGCCCCACCGAGGAGGTCGAGATCGACGGGGTCACGATGCGCCCCGGCGAGGCCGTCCTCGTCCACCTGCCGAGCGTCAACCGGGACCCCTCGCGGTTCCCGGACCCCGACCGGTTCGACATCGACAACGGTGGACTGGGCCACCTGACGTTCAGCCACGGCATCCACCAGTGCCTCGGGCAGCAGCTCGCCCGGCAGGAGCTGCGTATCGGCTTCGGCACCCTGCTGAAGTACTTCCCCGACCTGCGGCTCGCGGTGGACCCGGAGGAGGTGCCGATGCGGTCGAACATGGCGGTCTACGGAGTACACAGCCTGCCGGTCACCTGGTGAACCGGCCGGACGAGAGGGACTGAAGTGGTGACTGGCGCGCTGGCGGAGCGTTCGCCCTTGCGGACGTGGCGGTTCGGCAGAGTCATAGCGGCGGAGTTCGTCTCCGCGATCGGCACCCAGATGACGCTGTTGGCGCTGCCGTGGTTCGTCCTGATGACGAGCGGCTCGCCGTCACAGATGGGGCTGGTGTTCGTCGCCGAGATCCTGCCGGTGCCGCTGTTGAGCATGCCGGCGGGCTTGCTCGTGGCCCGGTGGGGTGCGCGCCGGGTCTCGATCGTCGGCGACCTCGTCAACGCCGTGCTGCTCGCGTCCGTGCCCACGCTGTATCTGCTGGACATGCTGCCGTTCGGCGTGTTGTTGACGATCGTCGCGGGTATCGGTGCGGTCAACTCGACGTACTTCCCCGCCCAGCGCATGCTCTTGTCGGAGGTCATCGGGTCCGACGAGGGCGCAGTCACCGCGGGCAACGCGTTGTTCGAGACGGCGACCTCGACGGCGAGGCTGATCGGCCCCGCCGTCGCGGGGTTCCTCGTCGGATGGGTCGGCGCCACGAACGTGTTGTGGATCGACACGGGCACGTTCGTGGTGTCGGCCCTGCTCCTGCTGGGGGTGCCGCGCGACACCGCGGCCCCGCGGCAGGAGTCCTCGTCCTCGGGCAGGATGCTGGAAGGTGTCCGCTACCTGTGGCGTGACCAGGTGCTGCGGCGCATGTCGCTCGCGGCGTTCGGTTACGGCGCGCTGATGCCCGTCGTCATGATCGCGTTGCCCGTGATGGCCCGTGACCGTTACGAGGCGAATCCGCAGGTGGCCGGATGGTTGTTGGCCGCCTGGGGTGGGGGAACCGCGGTGGGCACGCTGATTGTCGCGTGGCTCGCCCGGCGGATTCCGCCGATCAAGCTGGCCGCGGCCGGCAGCGTGGGCGCCGCCCTGGCGTTGTGGTTCGTGCCGTGGGACCAGCCGTTCCTCACCGAGGCGCTGGCCGTGGCGATGAGCTGCATGTTCCTGCCCGCTGTCACCGCGCCCGCGGTGGCGTTGCTGACCACCCGGCCACCGGAGCACATCCGTCCGCACGTGGTGCCGCTCTTCGGGGCGGCGGTCTTCGTGGCGAGTCCGCTCTCGTACGCGTTGGCGGGCGTGCTCTTCGAACACGTCGCGATGAGTGCCGTGCTCGCGGGGGTGGCCGTGGGCGCGACTCTGTGCGCGTTGGTCCCGATCAGCCTGGTCCGTCGCCCGGCCGAGGACTGACCCGGCCGGGCGTCTCCGGCGTCACGGGCAGCGGATCACCTGGCTCGCGTAGGCGAGTCCCGCGCCGAAACCCAACAGCAGCACCGGAGCTCCACTGGGCAGCTCGCCCCGTTCGACGAGTTTCGACAGCGCCAGCGGGACGCTGGCCGCCGAGGTGTTCCCCGAGTCGACCACGTCGCGTGCCACGATCGCGTCGCGCGCTCCGATCTTGCGGGCGATCGGTTCGATGATGCGCAGATTCGCCTGGTGGGTCACGATCCCGGCCAGGTCGGCCGGGTCGACACCTGCCCGCGCGCACGCCTCCCGGGCGACCGGGGCCAGGGTGGTCGTCGTCCAGCGGAACACCGCCTGCCCGTCCTGCCGGAACAACGCGGGCGGGCCGGTGGGCCCTGTGGTCTCGATCGTGATGCGGTCTCCGCTCTGTGGTTCCGACCCCCAGACCACGGGACCGACACCGGCGGGGCCCGGCGCGTCGGTGCCGGAGACCACGACGGCACCCGCGCCGTCACCGAAGATCACGCAGGTGGTCCGGTCCTCCCAGTCGATGAAGTCGGACATCTTGTCGACGCCGACGACGAGCGCGTTGCGGCTGGTGCCGTTGCGGATGGCGTGGTCGGCGGTGGCGAGCGCGTAGCAGAAGCCGGAACACGCGACGTTCACGTCGAACGTTGCCGCCGACGGGACGTCCAGCGCCCTGGCCACTCTCGCCGCGACGTTCGGCATCCGGTCGACCGCGGTCGCGGTCGCCACGACGACGAGGTCGATGTCGGTCGCGTCGAGTCCCGACCTGACGAGGGTCTTCCCGGCGGCGGCCACGGCCATGTCGGCCACCGACTCGGTGGGCGCGGCGATGTGCCGGGTGGCGACGCCGACGCGGCTGCGGATCCACTCGTCGGACGTGTCGACGCGAGCGGCGAGCTCGTCGTTGGTCACGGCGCGGGAGGGAACGTAGTGGCCGACGGACACGATGCGGGAGGTCAGGCCGGCTCTGGGGGGTGCGGTCCGTGTTGTCATCGATCGTCCTTCGTCTCGCGCGGAACGGCTGCTCACTGCGGGTCGACCCGGAAGCGGTTGATCTCGGGAAGGAAGCGCTCACGTCGCTCGGGGTCGCTCACCCCGAGGCCTTCCCCCGGCGCGAGGCAGAGCACGCCGACCTTGCCCTGATGGACGTTGCCGTGGACGTCGCTCGTCGCCTGCCCCGCCTGATCGAGTGGGTACACAGTGGACAAGGTGGGGTGGATGCGGCCCTTCGTGATCAGCCGGTTGGCCTCCCACGCCTCGCGGTAGTTCGCGAAGTGCGTGCCGATGATGTTCTTGAGGTTCATCCAGAGGTAGCGGTTGTCGTAGGTGTGCTGGTAGCCGCTGGTGGAGGCGCAGGTGACGATGCTGCCGCCGCGTTTGGCGACGAAGACGCTCGCCCCGAACGTCTCGCGTCCGGGATGCTCGAACACGATGTCGGGGTCGTCACCACCGGTCAGTTCGCGAATCCGGGCGCCGAAGCGCTTCCACTCGCGCGGGTCCTGCGTGTGCTCGTCGGACCAGAACCGGTACCCCTCGGCCTTGCGGTCGATCACCAGCTCCGCGCCCATGCGACGGCAGAGCTCGGCCTTCGCAGGGCTCGACACCACACACACCGGGGTGGCTCCGCCGTTGAGTGCGAGCTGGGTGGCGTAGGACCCGAGACCGCCGGTGGCACCCCAGATCAACACCACGTCGCCCTGCTTCATGCCGGCGCCGTTGCGTGACACGAGCTGACGGTAGGCCGTCGAGTTGACCAGCCCCGATGCGGCGGCCTCCTCCCAGGTGAGATGGGCGGGCTTCGGCATCAGCTGATTGGTCTTCACCAAGGCCAGTTCGGCGAGGCCGCCGAAGTTCGTCTCGAAACCCCAGATGCGCTGCGCCGGGTCGAGCATGGTGTCGCTGTGCCCGTCGGGGTGCTCCAGCGCTACGTCGAGGCAGTGCGCGACGACCTTGTCGCCGGGCTTCCAGTTGTTGACGCCCGGCCCCGTGCGCAGGACGACGCCGGAGAGGTCGGAACCGAGCACGTGGTAGGGCTGGTCGTGGCGGGCCGCCAGCGGTGAGGTGCGGCCGTAGCGCCGCAGGAAATTGAACGTGGGCAGCGGTTCGAAGATCGAGGACCAGACCGTGTTGTAGTTGATCGAGCTGGCCATCACCGCCACGAGGGCCTCACCGGGGCCCAGCTCGGGTACGGGCACCTCGTCCAGGTGCAGCGACTTCCTCGGGTCCTTGTCCGCGGTCGCCATGCCCTCGAACATGTCGACCTCGTCGGCGTGCACCGTCACTCCCCGGTAACTCGTCGGTACGTCGATCCTGCCGATGTCGTCGAGTTCGTCGGCCAGAATCGCATCGAGAATCTTCTGCACGGATACCTCCGAAGAGCGTGTGATGGGGAGCGTGAGGACTTGCTTTTCTTAATGCTTACGAATGAGTAAGTCCATGCTTAAAAGCATTGAATTCGAGACGTTCGACGTGGGTGTCCGACGTTGTTCGGCCGAACGTCGCAACGCCGTGCTGGCTGCCTGCTTGAGCTGGGCTCGTAGGCTGTGACCAGCGACTGTGCGGATGTTGTCCCGTCATTCGCGGGTATGCGAAATGCACGGGTGCACGTGTGAAACTGAACCGTTGCGGCGTGCTTGTCCGCCCGCTACTGTCGAGACCGTTCCGCCTGTCCGGGTCGGCGGAATGATTTCCGATCAAAGTGGTTTCAGCTGTGTCTGGGGTCGGCTCGCGGAGCTAATTTTTTTCTCGTGGGGAGATGAACCGTGTCGGATCGAGTCGTCGAAACGGCGAAGCCGTGGGCCGAGGTCGCGCGATCGATCGAGTTCGTCCCCACGCGGTACGCGGTGCGGGACCAACCCGAGTCGGTGGCGCGCGAGATGCTGCGTTGCGACTCGACGGGCATCGACGAGCTGGTGGACGCGGGCCTGCCGTACGAGCTGAAGTCCGGGGTCCGACACTTCGACCCGAACGACCTCTACAACCTCGGCATGTACTCGAAGTCGTCGAGGACGCAGCCGGAACTGACCTTCCGGATGCTCTTCCGGTTCGCCGACCGCCCCGTGGACCCGTTGTTGAAGCCCAAGACCTGGGCCATGCGGGTGCGCCTGGAGTGCCCCGAGTGCACGGAGGTCGCGCCGTGGCGGTTCGAGGCCCCCGACGTCGTCCGCTTCGGCGGGCGAGTCGACGACGCCGTCGCGCCCGAGGCGTCGACCGGATCGGCCGAGTTCTCGGCGACGGTGACGACCACCGGTGCGCGAACTCCGTTGGTCTCGACCGAGTTGCGCCGCTTGACCCGCGACTATCTCGACGCCGGCTACCGCTGGCAGATGGTTCCGGTGGCCATGCAGGCCGACTACGAACTGGTGCATTCTCTCGGTGCCACAAGCTGCATCGCGGCCAGCCTCTTCCTCGCCGAGCAGTTCCGCGCGGCCGGGTACCGCGCCGAGGCCAAGCGAGGGTGGTTCTGCGGAGTGCTCGGTGGTGCACTCGACCTTCCCCATGCGTGCGTCGAGGTGATCGACGACGACGGCGCGGTGAAGACCGTCGACATCGCCAAGGCACAGCTTGCGGCCAGGCTGTCGGCGAACACCGCGCAGTTCCAGGAGCTGTGTCTGGGATCGATCTACAACAAGGTGATCCCGTCCACTGCCTCCGGCAACGCGCCCTTCGGCTACCACGACTGTGCTTCACCGAAAGCGGTGCAGGTGTACTCCGACATTCGGCCGGCCCGCTGACCAGCGGGTGAGCCCTTCCGCGCGAAAGGCGAGTGACAATGGCAGTACGCGACATCCGACCGATCGAACTGGAACTGGACCGGTTGGAGCAGATGGCCGAGTCCGGCTACTACAACCCGTACACGATGTTCGACTGGCCGGACGCCATCGAGCCCGACAAGCCGTGGATGAGCGAGAGCCTCACCACGCTCGCGGGCACCCCGATGTGGGACGAGCTGACGCGTGAGCAGCAGCTCGCGCTGACCCGCTACGAGGCCGTCAACTTCTTCAGCCTCAACATTCACGGCATCCGTGAACTGATGAGCGAAGTCGTGATGCGCATCCACGAGCGCGTGTACGCCAACGTCTCGGAGTTCCTGCACCACTTCATCGGTGAGGAAAACGAGCACATGTGGTTCTTCGCGCAGTTCTGCCTGCGCTACGGCGGCAAGCTGTACCCGGCTCAGCCCACGTTGCAGGTCGAGTCCACCGATCACCTCTCGCCGGTGGCGAAGGAGCTGATCGTCTTCGCGCGCATCCTGATCTTCGAGGAGATCGTCGACTACTACAACGCGCACATGGCGACCGACGAGTCGCTCCCGCCGATCGCCCGTGAGATCAACCGGGTGCACCACCAGGACGAGAGCCGTCACGTGGCGTTCGGCCGCATGATCTTCCAGGACCTGTTGAAGCAGGTCACCGAGCGCGACCCGGCCGAGCTGCCCGTGCTCGCCGAGTACCTGGAGAACTACCTCCAGTACAGCATCGGCACCCTCTACAACCCCGCCGCCTACCGCGACGCGGGCATCCCCGACGCGCTGGCTCTGCGGCGGCGCGCGTTGGAGCACCCGGCGCGGCTGAAGGCGCACGACGACGTCCTGAAGCGCACCAGGAAGTTCCTCACCAAGGTCGGCGTCGGCCGGGAAACGATCCCGTCATGACGGCCGAACTCGACGCGGTCCGGTCGTTCATCCTCGACCGCAATCCCCGACTCGGTGAGGTTCCCGACGACCTGGACCTGATCGACAGCCGAGCCATCAACTCGTTGGCGTTCGTCGAGTTCATTTTCCTGCTGGAGGAGTTGACCGGCGAGTCCATCGATCCGGAGGAGCTGGATCTGGACGACTTCCGCACGCTCAAGGCGATCGAGGCACGGTTCTTCAAGCAGAAGGCGGAATCATGACGACAGCGACCGACGACGGGCTGCGCGTTCTCGACGGTGACCAGCTCGACCTGCTTCGGGCCCTCGACGCCGTGTTCCGGCGCTGGGCAGGCGAGTGGGGGGCGCCCGAGTTCCGGTTCCCGTACCTGTTGCGGACCCGGGACCTCGACACGTTCGACTACTTCGACAACTTCCCGCACCTGGGGCTCGCCGCGACGGGGTGCGACCCCGAGCGGCTGCGCGGGGCACTGCCGGACCTGCCGCGCCCGGTCGAGCAGCTCGACGCGGACGTGCTCGTGCCCGCCTCGTACGCCCTGCCGTCGGCGGCCTGTTACGCGATCTACCTCGACCTGGCGGGTGCGCGGTTGCCGGAGTCCGGCGCGCTGCGTACCACGCTCGGCACGTGTTTCCGCAACGAGGACCACTACGACGGGCTGCGGAGGCTGCTCGGGTTCTCCATGCGGGAGATCGTGTGCATCGGCACGCAGGACGCGACGAAGGCACACCTGGGCCGGGCGAAGGAGACGGTGCTCGCGTTGTGTGCCGAGCTCGGTCTGGAGGTGCGGACGGAGGTCGCCACCGACCCGTTCTTCGACCGCAACGGCGGCAAGGCGAAGATGCAGCGGCTCTTCCCGGTGAAGGAGGAATTCGTCGTCGACGGGCTCGCGATCGGGTCGGTGAACTACCACCGCAACTTCTTCGGCGAGCGCTGCGACATCCAGGTCGGTGACGAGCCGGCGCACACGAGCTGCCTCGCGTTCGGACTCGAACGCTGGGTGCACACACTGACCACGCGGTTCGGCAGTGCCTCGAAGGCGCTGGCGGCGGTCGAGAGTCTGCGCTGATGCGTCCGGCGTTGGCGCGGGTGCTCGGCACCGACGTGAGCCTGTTGCAGTCCGGAATGGGCGGTGTCGCGGGCGCGGAGCTGGCGTGTGCGGTGTCCGACGCGGGCGCGGCGGGCTGCGTCGGCGGTTACAAGCTCTCCGGGGTGGCCCTGTCGGCGATGCTGGAACGCCTCGTCGCGGGCACCGATCGGCCGGTGGGGGTCAATTTGATTCCCGAGGTCGTCGGCGCCGAGGAGCTGGACCGGCAGCTCGACCAGGTGCTCGACGAGACGCCGTCGCGGGTGTACGTGTCGCTGTTCGGGATGCCCGAGTCGCGCGTGTTCGAGCGCGTCCGTGCGGCAGGCAGGCACCTGGTGGTGCAGGTCGGCACCGTCGCCGACGGGGTGGCCGCGGCCGAGGCGGGCGCGATCGTGGTGGCGCAGGGAGTCGAGGCGGGTGGCCACCTGCTGGGTCACTCCCACCGGGACGAGCTGGTGGCCGCGCTGCGGGAGCGGCTGCCCGAGGCGTGTCTCGTGGCCGCCGGGGGCATCGGGTCTCCGGACGAGGCTCGTCGCGCGGTCGCGGCGGGCGCCGACGGGGTGCTGCTGGGCACCGCCTTCGTGGCCGTCGAGGAGTCGCACGCCCACCCGTACTTCAAGCAGGCGGTGACGCGGGCACACGGCACCGACACGGTGATCACCGACGTGTACCACGTCGGCTGGCCGAGCCGACGACACCGGGTGCTGGCCACCTCGGTGACGGCCACGCCGGAGCAGCCCGCGAAGTTCATCGGTCGCACGGTGGTCGGGGAGAGGTCCTACCTCGTGCCCCGGTTCAGCGCGGCGGTGCCGACCCGAACCACCACCGGACGGATCGAGGAGATGGCGATGTACTGCGGCCTCTCCTGCGACGCCGTCACCCGAGAACGGCACGCGGCCGAGGTCGTCGCCGACTTCGCCCGTGTCCTGCCCGGTGCCGATGTTGTCGGATCAGGAAAAGGATGACGCCATGTCAGCTTCGGAAACGCTGGATCGCCTCGAACTCTGGTACCACGAGGACGCACCGCGCGTGCAGACCAGGGACGGCGTGGAGCTCTACTACGAGTCCCGTGGGGAAGGCCCGGCCGTCACCACGCTGAACAACTTCTTCATCACCGCCCCGACGTGGCGCGTGTTCACCGAGGACCTCGCCAAGGACCACCGGGTCGTCAGCTACGACCTGTGCAACCACGGCCAGTCCTCCCACCACGACAAGGAACCGACGTGGGAGGAGCACGCGGAGGACGTCATCCGCCTGCTCGATGCGTTGGAGATCGAGTCGACCTACCTGGTCGGCACGTCGATCTCGACGGTGCTGGCCCGTGACGTCGCGCTGCGGTACCCGGACCGCGTCAAGGGTCTCGTGCTCGCCGGACCCGCTCTCGGGCCGCGGGGCATGCGTCGACACCGCCAGATCCAGCGCGCGTGGCTGCTGACGTTGGAGAACCACGGCATGGCCGCGCTGTACGGCCACCTGTACCCCGAGGTCTTCGGTGCCGACATGAACGAGGAACTCGGCACGCCGGGCTTCCTGGGACTGCGGGAAAGCTTCCTCGCCCTCACCACGGCCGAGGACCTCGCCAACGGGCTGAACCTGGCGCTGCGGGCGGAGACCGACCCCGAGCTGTGCCGCCGCATCGAGGCGCCCACCGTCATCGTCGTCGGGGACGACGACATCCTGTTGAGCCCCACCGGCGCCGCCGAACTCGCGGACATCTTCCCCAACGGCCGCCACGTGATCATGCCGAAGGCCGGGCATCTGCCGTTCATCGACGACTCCGCCCGCTTCCAGCAGATCGTTCGTGAGCTCGTCGAGGAAGTCGAAGCGAATGGCTGACGCGGCTTCCGAGGTCCGGCAGGCGATCCGCACGCTGCTGGCGAAGCTGGTCGACGACGCGAGCTTCGTCGACCGCGTGTCGGACACCGAGTCGCTGCGTCGGGCCGGGGTGTCCTCCACCGCGCTCGTCAGCCTGCTCGTCGCGATGGAGGACGAGTTCGGTTTCGAGTGGGAGGACGACGTCGAGCCGGAGGTGCTGCGCTCGATCGGCTCGTTGGCCGACCACGTCGTGGCCGTGCGGGGTTGAGCAGACGTGTCGGCGGCTGTCGAGCTGGACGTGCTGCGTCGGGCCGTGCCGGGAGCCCGCACGGCGTGGGAACCGGTGCAGTGGCCGTACGCGGCCGTCCAGCAGACCGTCGCGGGGCGTCGGGCCGCCGCCACGGCGTTGGTCGAGGCGGGAGCGGAAAGGCGAGTGGTGCCTCGCGGGTCCGACGGCAGGCCGTGCTTCCCGCGTGGTTTCGCGGGGTCGATCGCGCACACGTCGCGCCTCGCCGTCGCGATCGTCGTCCCCGGTGCCGCCGGAGTCGGCATCGACATCGAGAGCGAGGACGTCTCGGCGAGGGTGGCGCGGTTCATCCTGCGTGAGCCGGAGCGACGAGCACTGCTGAGGCCGGCGGGCCGCTACAGCGCCCGGGACCTGTTCGCCGCGAAGGAGGCGGCGTTCAAGGCCCTGTCCGGTGCCGCGGTCTGTGACGGGCTGCCGTTCTGGCGGATCGCGTTGACCCCGGCCGGTGGCGCGCTGCTCGCCTCCTGCGGCGAGGTGTCGGCACGGGTCCGGGTCCGCTCCGGTGACGCCTCCCTCGCCGTGGCGATCCGACGACCCGACGAGCCGAGACGGGCGGTGGGTGGTTCGAGGCTCGATCAAGTGTCCGAACGAGAAGAGGAAACGTGATGGACGGGAACGTATTCGAGGTCGTCGACGAGTTGTTCCGTCGCCGCCTGGCGGTGGCCGAACTCGACCCCGACGCTCCGCTCGTGAACTACGGCCTCGACTCGGTTCGGTCGATCGATTTGATCGTGGAGCTGGAGGGGATCTTCGGGTTGGAGATCTCCGACGAGCAGGCCGCGTCGATGCAGACGCTGCGCGACGTGGTGACCCAGGTGGCGGCGGCCCTGCCGGTGGAGGCGGGACGAGGGAACGCGGACCGATGACCGACACCGCTCGTTTCGCCGCCTACGCCCGGCCGGAACTGGCCCGGCTGTTCCGGTCCCTCAACCTGGACGCGAGCTACCGGTCCGGTTCGGGCGACTACCTGGTCCGCGACGGCGCGGACGGTGCGGTCGACCGTGTCCTGGACCTGGTCGGGGGTGCGGGCGCGTCGTTGTTCGGCCACAACCATCCGGCGCTGGTCGAGGTGGCCCGGCGTTGTCTCGACGAGAGCGTGCCCTTCAACGCGCAGGGCAGCGTGCGCACCGCCGCGGCCGAACTCGCACAGCGGCTCTCCGACGTCGTCGGCGAGGCCACCGGCGCCGCCTACGTCGTGACGCTCGGCAACTCCGGTGCCGAGGCCGTCGAGGCGGCGATGAAGCACGCGGCGGTCGAACGCAGCCGTCGGCTCGGCGCGGTGCAGGAGGAACTGGAGCGGTCGTTGCGGTCGCTGCGGCGGGACGGCACGGCGGACCTGGTCTGCGCGGACGGCCCCACCGAGGGGCGACGCTGCGAGGACGTGGTGCGGGAGTCGCTCGACACCGTGGCCCGTCTTCGCGAGGAGAGCCCGGTCTTCGTCTCGCTTCAGGACGCCTTCCACGGCAAGACCTCCGGTGCGGGCACGCTGACGCACGGCGCGAACGTGCCGTCCGATCTGCATCTCCCGGGGCCGCGACGGCACCGGTTGCACGACTGGACCCCGGCCGAGGTGGTCACCGCGCTGGACGCCGAGCGGGTCGAGATCTCCCTGGTGACCGTCGATCCCACCGGGGTCGCGCACTCCACGACCCGCGTCGTCTCCCGCGTCGCCGCCTGTTTCGCCGAACCCATCCAGGGCGAGGCCGGGGTGAGGGAGGTACCGGACGAGACGCTCGCGGCGCTGCGGGAGCTGGCCGACCGGCACGAGGCACCGCTGGTGTTCGACGAGATCCAGTGCGGCATGGGCCGCACGGGCACGTTCCTCGCCTCGGAGCCGTCCGGGGTCGTCGCCGACTACTACCTGCTGTCCAAGTCGCTCGGCGGAGGACTCGCCAAGATCTCGGCGATGCTGGTGGCAACGCCGCGGTACGTCGCGGACTTCGGACGCCACCACACCTCCACCTTCGCCGAGGACGACTTCTCGGCGCGGATCGCCCTGAAGGCACTCGACCTCGCCCACGCGTGCCGGGACCGCATCGTCGAGCTGGGCTCGCGGTTGCGCGACCGGCTGGTGGAGGTCGCGCGGCGCTGGCCGGACGCGATCGCCGAGGTGCGCGGTCGAGGGCTGTTGCTCGGGGTGGAGTTCCGGTTGCCCCGGCCGGAGTCGCAGTTGCTTCGCGAGGTGTTCGACTCCGAGTCGCTCGGTTACCTGATCGCGGGCCGGTTGCTGCGCACCCACGGCATCCGGGTGATTCCCACGCTGTCCGCGCCGACCACCCTGCGCGTGCAGCCGTCCGCCGTGCTGGAGTTCGCCGAGATCGACCGCATCGCCGAGGCGTTCGACGAGGTGGCGGGGCTGCTCTCCAAGGGCGACTACGCGACCCTGCTCGAACACCTGACGGTGCCCGCGCAGGTCGAGTGGCGGCCGAGGAGCCACGTTCCGGCACCGCGCAGTGGGGCGACCAGCGCCCCGCGACGGCGCGGCGGCCTCCCGCGTGCCGTCTTCCTCGCCAACCTCGACACCGCGGGCACGCTGCGGGCACTGGCACCGGAGCTGGGCGACTGGTCGGACGAGCAGTGTTCGGCGGCGATCGACCGGCTGCACGGCGAGGCCGACCCGTTCGAGGTCGTCCGTCGCCGCGTCACCTCGCCCACGGGCGCGGAGGTGGAGGTCAGCATGGTGGCGGTGCCGTTCACCGCGGCCCAGGCGGTCGAGGGTCTGCGTGCGGGACACGGGCCGTGGTTGAAGCGCACCGTGCTCGACGCTGTGGACCTGGCCGTGTCGTTGCGGGCGGACGTCATCGGGCTCGGCGGCTACACCTCGATCGTCACCGACGCCTCGCGCGCCGTGGTGGAGGACGAGGTGCGCGTCACCTCGGGCAACTCGTTGACGGCGGCGTGCGCCTACGACCTGCTGCGGTCGCGGCTGGCCGGGATCGAGCCGGGGCGACGTCGGGTCGGCCTCGTCGGCGCGATGGGCAACATCGGCGCGGTCATGGCCGAACTGATCGCGCCGTACTGCGAGTCGCTCGTGCTCGTCGGCAGGCGGGGGTCCGGGCGACGGCTCGGCACGGTTGCGAAGCGACTGGAGCACTTGACCGACGTCTCGATCAGCGAGGACTCCGCCGCGCTGCGCGACTGTCCCACCGTGGTGACCGCGACCAACTCCGCGGAGCCGGTGATCACGGAGGCCCACCTCGCCGACGACGGGGACGTGCTCGTCTGCGACCTGGCCGTCCCGGGCGACGTCGCCCCTTCCGTGGCGCGGCGGGACAACGTCACGCTGGTCTCCGGAGGGCGCATCCAGCTCCCGGACGCGCAACGTCCGCACTTCCCGGGGATCACCCTGCCGCCGGGGATTCTCTACTCCTGCATGGCGGAGACGATCCTGCTCGGCTTCGAACCCGACACGCCGAGCCCTTCCTACGGCGGACTGTCCGTGTCGGGAGTGCTGGCGGCCCGGGACCTCGCCGCGCGACACGGGCTGTACCCCGCCCGCATCGTCGGCGGCACCGTCACCTCCGAACCGTGGACGCTCGACGAACCACGCCACAGACCTACCGGACCGTGACCGGTCCTCGTTGTTGTCCATCCGACCCACGAGAGGAAGAGTCAGCCATGCCGAACCCGTTCGAGGACGACGACCGCACCTATCTGGCGTTGTGCAACGCCGAGGAGCAGTACTCGCTGTGGCCCGAGGACGTCGACGTGCCCGAGGGCTGGCGGGTCGTGTTCGGCCCCGACAGCCGACAGAACGTGATTGACCACATCGAACGGTCCTGGACGGACATGCGTCCGAAGAGCCTGCGCGACGCGATGGCAGCAGCCTCGCGGTGAACTCACCGTCGATCGCTCGCGCCGTCGCCGTGACGGCGTGTGCGTTCGACCACGGCCGCGACGGCGCGATCGACAACTCCAGCTTTCCACGACCAGGAGCAGAGAATGGTTGGGGGCAGTCCGTGAAGGTAGACGTCGAGAACCGGGTCAAGTTCGTGCGCTGGCCCGCGGAGAGCGAGGTTCGGGAGCAATGCAAGCTGCGGCAGAATCTCTGCCTGCTGATCGTCGAGCATGGCGCTCCCCCGCCGGAGAACCTCGGCCCGTATGAGGACTGGGTCCGGCCGCCGATCGTGTCGCAGGACCTCCGGGCCAGGGTGCGCCAGTTGTCGGCACGCGCCGTGGTGAACGAGAAACCCGTGCTGGACTCCTCCGGCACGGTGTGGTTCAAGGGAGCGTCCGTGACGCTGTCGGTGATGCAGTGCGAGATGCTGACTCCCCTCATCGCCCGGTACGGCCAGCTCGTGTACCGGGCGGAGCTTCGGGAGATTCTGGAGAGGTCGGGCGCGAGCTCGTCGAGCAACGCCCTCGACCTGCACGTCATGCGGTTGCGCCGACGGTTGCAGCCGATCGGCCTGGCGTTGCGCAACGTGTGGGGTCGCGGTTTCGTCGTGGAGCCACTCTGACGGTCAGTCGTTGGCCATCGCGACGACGTCCACGCTGTGGCCGAGGTGAGCGCGACCGCGCAGTCGCCGCAACTCCGGGAAGGGAAGCGTGCAGTGCCTGAGCAGGTGGTTCGCCCCTTCGGTGCCCGCGGTGCCCGCGTGGTCGCCCAACACCTTGGTGATCAGACAGATGTGGCTCGTCTGCCAGCGCCAGTAGTTGTTGCCGAGGTCGAGCAGGGCGTCGATGATCCGGTAGTGGACGCCTGACTCGGTGCCGCACGGCGCCAGTTCGGTGAGGTCGAGCCCCGACCGGGCCACCCAGGCCGCGAACGACTCGTAGAGCGGTCCCTCCTTGTCGCCGTGGCCCAGCAGGTGCGAGAGCCGGTGGAACTGCGCCGACTGCGCTCCGCTGGACGTGCCGAGGAACGCCCGGAAGGTGGCGAAGTCACGCACCGGCAGGCGGTCGAGCACGAGAATGTGGTTCTGCAGCAACGACATCGTCGCCGCCGCCCGGTGGAGTACGTCGACGATCCAGTCCGCACTCGACGAGTCGTCGGAGGTGGTGAAGGCGTCGAGCACCGCTTCCAGGTCGAGGATCAGTTGCTGGAGCCACAGTTCGCTGGCCTGGTGCGCGACGATGAAGAACCGCTCCGACAGGACCGTGGACTCCGACGCTCCGGTTCCCGCGGTGCGGGGTGACTGCAGAGACAGCAGCGTGTCCAGTTCGAGGTAGTCCTGGTAGGTCATGTCGTCGGCCACTGTGGTTCCCTCTCCTTGTGACGAAGTCGGGCAGGTGATGGCGAGTCGCGAACGGAGGCCGCGTGCGAGGACACCGGACCGGATCCGGCGAGTCACCTCGGATGCCCGTGGCCCGGGACGTCGGTCCTCGCGTCGGCGCCGCAATCGGACATGATCCGGTGTCGCCTGTGAGGACACGTTCCCGAAAACATCGGCCCATTGTGGGCGAATTCGTGTCACGGCGCGGAGACGAGGAAAGAGTTCTGTCACGCGGTTTTTCGGTCCACTCCGGACTGTGAGGAAACCGCACTTCGACCGCTGTCAGGACGTCCTCGGTGCGGAAAAGACTCGGGAAAGATTGCCGCTGTGCGGGGCCGGCGCATGCCTATTCTGAGCCGATCGTGCCGGTACCTCGCGTCGAAGGCGGACCGAAGTTGAGAACTGTTGCTGAATTTTTCGAAGGCAGCGTCGCGACATCGCCCAGCGCTCCGGCTGTGCGTTTCGAGGACACCGTCGTGACGTACGCGGAGGTGAACGCGGAGGCGAACCGGCTGGCCAGGCGACTGCTCGCCGCGGGCGTGGGACCGGACTCGCTGGTCGCGATCGCGCTGCCCCGTTCGCCACGGCTGGTGGTGGCGGTGCTGGCCGTGCTGAAGGCGGGAGGCGCGTACCTGCCGCTCGACCCGGACTACCCGGCCGCGCGGTTGACCCACATGGTGGAGGACGCCCGCCCGGTGTTGCTGCTGCGGACCGGGGACGTCACGGTGCCCTGCGACGGGCTGCCCGAACTCGTGCTGGACGCCCCCGACGTCGAGGCCGAGGTGGAGCGGGAGCGCGCCGACGACGTGACTCAGGAGGAGCGGTCGGCGCCGCTGCTGCCCGACCACCTGATGTACGTCATCTACACGTCCGGGTCGACGGGTGTGCCGAAGGGAGTCGCGGTCAGTCACGCCGGGGTGGCGGACATGGTGTCGACCCAGGCGAGGATCTACGGGGTCGGACAGGGTGACCGCATCCTGCAGTGGGCTTCGTTCAGTTTCGACGCGTGGTTCTGGGACTTCTCGCTCGCGTTGCTGCACGGTGCGACGTTGGTGATGGCCGATCGGCACGACCTGCTGCCGGGGGAGTCGCTGCGCGAGACCATGCTCCGCCACGAGGTGAACCACGCGGTGCTGCCACCCGTGGCGCTGGGCTCGACCGACAGCGAGGGGCTGCTGGTCGGCGGAACCATCACCTCCACCGGCGACGTGTGCACCCGGGCGCTCGCGGAGCGCTGGCAGAAGGGCAGGCGGCTCTACAACGCCTACGGCCCCACCGAGGTCACGGTCGGCGCGTCGATCGGCGGGCCGTTCGAAGGCGTGCAGGACGAGGTGAGTGTCGGGACACCGTGGGACGGTGGCACGGTGTACGTCCTGGACGAGCGGTTGGAGGACCTCCGCGACGGTGGCGAGGGCGAGTTCTTCCTCGGCGGCAGTGGCGTGGCGCGGGGCTACCTGAACCGGCCCGGGCTGACGGCGAGCCGGTTCGTGGCCGACCCGTACGGTCCGCCCGGCAGCCGGATGTACCGCTCGGGCGACCGGGGGCGTCGCGACCCGAACGGCGAGTTCTACTTCACCGGTCGCGTCGACAACCAGGTGAAGATGCGCGGCTTCCGGATCGAGCTGGGCGAGATCGAGGCCAGGTTGGAGACGCATCCCGAGGTGGAGGTCGTGGTCGCGTGCGTCGGCGGTGAGGACGCCTCCACGCAGCACGTCGTCGCCTACGTGAAGACCCCGGCCGGTGCGACCGTGACGGAGGCGGAGCTGCGCGACCACGCCAGGGTGGCGCTCCCGGAGCACATGGTGCCTTCGAACGTCGTGCTGCTGGAGTCACTGCCGACGTTGCCGAACGGCAAGGTCGATCGCAAGGCGCTCGCGGAGCGGGCCCTGACGTCCACGGTGGGGCAGCGGGCTGACGGCGCCGACAGGACCACGAGGGAGACGGCGGACGCCGCCGCCACGTCGTACGAGCGCGTGGTGTGCGAGCTGGTGCGCGAGACGTTGGGGGTCGACGAGGTCACGCCGCAGGACAACTTCTTCGACCTCGGCGGCCACTCGGTGCTCGCCGCGCGGTTGGTCAGCCGACTGCGCAAGGAGGTCGGGGTGGCCGTGCCGATGCGGTCGATGTTCGAGACAGCGAACCTCGCCGAGCTGGCCGAGCTGCTCGAACGACGTGACGAGGGGCCGCGCGAGGCGTGAGCCCCCATGTGGACGGGCCCCGGCGCGATCGCCTGCCGCGTCGGGGCCCGTCGTCGTGTCACGGTCTCCGTCGGTAGACCGGGTCCTTCTTGACGAGACCGAGCTTGGTCAGTGCCCTGACCACCCCGATGAACGCCGTGGCCAGGACGGTCTCGTGCACCCGGAACGTCGACGGCAGGCTCAGCACGGTGCTGCGCGCGTTCCAGTGGTCGCTGTGCGGCCCGTACAGCCGGTAGATCGTCGGGATCTGCGAACCGCTCCAGAGCCGGTAGGCGAGCTTCGGGTCGGCGAACACCGACGCCCGCCAGGGGGAGCAGCCGATCAGGTCCGCGAAATCGATCATGTAGTTGTTGTAGTGCACGAGGGTGCGTTCGTTCGGGTTGCCGAAGAACAGCTCGTCCTCGTAGGCCGCCTGCTGCTCGATGAGTTCGGTCAGCCGAGCGGGGTCGGGAAGTCTGCGCTTGCCGCTGCACAGCAGGGCGAAGTAGCGGCTCTGCATCTCGGAGCACGCGGGCACGCCACCCGCGGCGGGCCGCGCCCAGCCGATGAAGACCATGCTGTCGCCGAGCTCCGGGTGGATCATGTGCTTGTACATCCGGCGGACGTCGCCCACGTCCACGTTCTTGAGGATGTCGAAGTTCTCCACGTAGCCCGTGTTGAGCATGATCGTGTCGATCTGCTCGCGCCGGCCGTCCTTGAACTGCACGTAGTCGCGGCCGAGCCGTTCGATGCCGGACGCGTTGACCGTCAGAGTCCCGTCGACCACCCGATGCAGGAACGACTCGTTCTTGGTGAAGAAGTGGTTGAAGAAGTACCGGTTGCGCGAGTTCCAGTCGGCCACCGCGCGTTCGATCGGTGTCTTGCCGAACCGCTTGCCGAACTTCGCCTGCAACCGCGCGCCGAGCGTGGCGATCTGCAGCGGCACCGAGTTCAGCAGGTGGGAGGTGTAGGCGTCGTTCGGGTAACCGCGTTTGCCGGGGTTGCGCACGATGACCGGCTGGTGGCGGCGCACCGACAGCGTGCAGCTCTCGGCCACCCCGGCGATCTCGTGGACGACGTCGGCCGCGGTCTCGCCGACCCCGACGCAGAGCACTCGCTTGCCACGGAAGGGCTCGGCGTTGCGGTAGTAGGCCGAGTGCAGGATCTCGCCCTCGAACTCCTCCTGCCCCGGCAGGTCGATGTAGTTCGGAACCCGGTGGGTGCCCGTGGACACCACCACCGCGTCGAAGTGGTGGGTCGTTCGCTTCTCGGGCTCGCCCACCGGCGCGACCTCGACGAGGTAGCCGTCACCGTCCTCGCTTCTCGTCACGCTCAGCACGTCCGTGCGGTAGCGGATCGACGGTTCGAGACCGAAGTGATCGGCGAAGTCGCGGAGGTACTGCCAGTACTCGGCGGCCGACCAGTGATAGCGGCGCTGTCCCGGCGGGGGCGGGAAGCTGGAGAACGCCATCATGTAGTTGGAGATGGTGAGCAGCGTCGAGTCGTAGTGACCCGGTTCGTCCGCGGCGGCGTTCGGCCGGAACACCCCGCCGAGCTGCGGAGCGCGGTCGAAGCACGTCACCGAGTGGTTCTCGTCCAGTAGTTCCTTCACCGCGACCAGGCCCGACGGCCCGGCACCGATGACACAGACGTTCTTTCTCATCCTGACCTCGTCTGTTGGTAGGGGCATGTGCGCGAACACCCGCCGTCAGTGGCCGAACTGCACGGGCAGGCTGTCGTAGCCGGTGAGGAAGTTCGAGTAGATCGGGTGGGGCTTGCCGGCAAGCTCCATCCGGCCCACACCGGCCACCAGGGCCGACAACAGGGCCCGCAGCTCCGCCCGCCCGAGGAAGGCACCGAGGCAGTAGTGCGGTCCGTTGCCGAAGGAGAGGTGCTTGTTGGGGGAGCGGGACAGATCGAAGCGGCGCGGCTCGGCGAAGACGGTCTCGTCGTTGTTCGCCGAGATGTTCCACAGCGTGACGATGTCGCCGCGGCGCATCGTGACGTCGTGCAGTTCGACGTCGCGCAGGGCGGTGCGGGCCAGGTGCATTCCCGGTGTCGCCCAGCGCAGCACCTCCTCCACGGCCGAGTTGAGGGAGACCTCGCCCGACTTCAGTGCCGTCCACTGGCCGGGGTGCTCGACGAGCGCGAGCACCGCGCAGATCGCCGACAGGCGGGAGGTCTCGTCGCCGCCGAGGATGAGGCTGTAGCAGTTGACCGCGATCTCGTCGAGCGTGAGGGGCTTGCCGTCCAGCTCCGCCGTCGCCAGCATGCTGATGACGTCGTCGCCCGGCATCGACCGGCGCTCCTGCGCGACGTCCATGAAGTAGAGCAGGATCTCGTTGCGGGCTTCGAGCGCGTCGAGTTCGCTCGCGTCGGCGTGATCCGACGACAACGCCATCTTGTTCCACCGGAGCAGGTCCGGACGGTCCTCGGCCGGGATCGACAGCAGATCGCAGATCGTGTTCATCGGGATCTGGTCGGCGACCTGCGTGGCGAAGTCGAAGGTGCCCGCGTCGACGACGGCGGTGATCAACGCCGTGGTGCGAGCGCGCACCTTCTCGACCACGTCGGCGAGGACGCGCGGGGTGAAGGCCGTGCGCAGCAACTCCCGCATCCGGCCGTGTCGAGGCGGATCGGTGACGGCGAGCATGGTTCCGCCCGCGGAGTCGTCACCGCGTAGGACGACGTCGAGCACGTTGCCGCGCTCGGAGCTGAGGGCGTCGAGGTGGTAGAGCGCCTGGACGTCGGCGTGGCGGGACACGACCCAGAAGCCGGGGCGGTGTTCGCCGGAGTCGTGCCAGTAGACCGGGCTGGCCGCGCGCACCTCTCGCCAGAACTCGTGCGGGTCGTTGTCGACGAACGTCGCCGGGTCGGTGAGATCGAGGGAACGGACACCGAGAGCGGGCTGACTCATCGGCCCACTGTGACAGTCGTCCGACCTGCGACGGCCCATCTCTTGCTGCTTCCTTTCCCGCTTTCGTCGCTCTCGCCGGGGGCTCCGGGCGACCGCCGTCCGCGCCCGTGATCGGCGGGCTTACGTCCGCTTCGGAATCTCCGGGTAGCGGGCGCGAAGCTGCTCACTGGCCTTGGGGCCACGGGCGAACACGTGGTGAGGGGTGTCGATCGGCTCTCCGCTCCGTCGGTCCACCACGACGGGCTCCACCTCGACACCGGTGCGTGCGTCGACGATCACCAGGCCGCGCTCCTCGGGTGCCAGCTCGTGGTTGCCCCACGCGGCCATGACGAGGATGAGCGGACGCAGCGCCCGACCGCGCCGGGTCGCCCGGTACCGAGCCGCGCCGGAGGCCGGTTCCAGCAGGCCTTTCGCCACGAGCGTGTCCAACCGCTGTCGCAGCAGGTCGGGCGGCATGTCGAGGTTGCGGGAGACGGTGTCGACGTCGGTGTTGCCGTCGAGAATTTCGTGCAGGATCTCCAACGTCCACCACGGCCCGATCGTCTGCGCGGTGCGGGCGAGGGGACAGTCGGGGATCCGTGGTCGGGGACCGTCCGACCGGACGGACCGCTCGCCGGGTCCGTCCGCGTCGGAGTGCCTGGCCTTGTCGACCGGGCTGTCCTCGGTCGTCGTCATGACGGGACTTCGGCCAACGACCAGTAGCGGCGCATGCCGTACAGCAGTGGGTTCGCCGACCGCTCCGGTTGCGTGCGCACCCGGTGCACCGTGCCGAAGACCACCAGGTGATCGCCGACTCGCAGGGTCTGCTCGACTGAGCAGTCGGCGATCGCGTGGGCGGCCTCGACGAGGTGGGGCACACCGGAAACCGGTTCGCGCGACCAGGGGACGCGGTCGAACCGGTCCGCCGCGCCGGAGGCGAACAGCGTGGCCGTCGCCTCCGCCCTGTCGTGCAGCAGGTTGACGGCGAAGACGGAGCTCTCCAGCAGCGCCGCCAGGGTGGGTGACTGCTCGCGCAGACACGCCAGCAGGATCGGTGGCCGCAGCGAGACGCTGCAGATCGACGAGCACGTCATGCCCCACGGCCGCCCGTCCGGTGCGGTGGTCGTGACGACGGCGACCCCGGCGGGCAACGTCGCCATGAGCGACCGGAATTGGCCTGCGTCGACCGGCGGACGGCCGACGGCGCTGGTCAGATGATCGGTCATGTTCACCGCCTCCTGGCCTCGGCTGTCACGACCGCGTTTTCTTGCGGTGGACGTGACCCAGGTAGTCCCAGTGGCTCGGGAGCTGGTCGACCAGCATCTTGGCCTCGTCCTTGATCGCCTGCATCTCCTTCATCGCCGCCGTGTCGTCCATGAGCTTCAGGCCCGGAAGCGGGTGGAGGTCCAGACCACCGAGACCGAGGATCATCGCGATGTAGGAGTACGGCTCGAAGCCGTGGTAGTAGGGGAAGACGGTTTCCTCGTCGGGAAGCTTGTACTTCCACTGCTCGATGCGCGCGGCCAGCTCATCCGGCACGCGCAGCGTCTTGGCGTCACGCCAGTAGTCGTTGTTGTTGCGGGCCGCCGCGACGTAGTGCAGCACGAGGAACTCGCGCACGCCGTCCAGCACGTTCGCGACCTGGCGGTTGTAGGACTTGCGGAGCTGGTCGTCGTCCTGGCCGCCCGGGAAGTGCTTTACGAGTTGCTCGATGCCGTTCTGGATGAAGAAGATGCCTGTCGATTCGAGCGGCTCGACGAACCCGCTGGACAGGCCGATCGCGACGCAGTTGTTCACCCACGACCGCCGCGTGCGCCCGATGCGCATGCGGATGTGGTTGGCCTCTAGGCCGTCGGCGGCCGGGCCCACGTAGGACCGCAGCGTGCGCTCGGCTTCGTCGGGGGTGCAGTAGTCGCTGGCGTAGACGTAACCTGTCCCGATCCGACCCCACAGCGGAATGGTCCAGATCCACCCCGCGTCCTGCGCGCTCGCCCTGGTGTAGGGGCCCATGCCCTGCTCGGGCATCTCCAGCGGGACCCGCAGGGCGACGGCACTGTCGTTGGGCAGCGTGTCCTGGTACGACACGAACGGCTCGCCCAGTGCCTTGTTGATGAGCATGCCCCGGAAGCCGGTGCAGTCGATGAACAGGTCGCCCTTGAGGTCACCGTTCTCGCGGGTTCGGACGTGCGTGATGTCGCCACGCTCGTTCAGCGCCACGTCCACCACGTCGTCCAGGACGTGCCGCACGCCGCGTTCGGTGCCGTAGCGGGTGAGCAGCCGGGCCAGCAGCGTCGCGTCGAACTGGTAGGCGTACGGGAACTGGGTGGTCTGCTGGGCCATCGTCGAGCGGCCGAGCCGGGCCGGGTCGCTGTCACCGTGGTCGCGGGTCATCAGGTTGCCGTCGAAGTCGCGAGGTGCCCGCTTGGCCTCGCAGAGCGCGGCGATCACCGTGCAGTCGCGGTCGAAGTCCGCGCTCGGCCGCTTGTGCAGCCACCAGTCGGCCAGTGAGACCCCTTCGACCACGCGCGGACGCTCGAAGGGGTGGTAGAAGTGGTGCCCCTCGGCCCGCCAGTTGTCGTAACGGATGCCCAGCTTGTAGGTGGCGTGACAATCCGGCATCCAGTCGTCCTCGTCCAGGCCGAGGTAGGCGAAGAAGTGCCGGATCGTGCTGAAGGAGGCTTCGCCGACGCCGATGGTGGGGACGTTCTTCGACTCCACGAGCGTGACGGGGAGCCGGTCGCCGAACGCGGCCTTGAGATACGACGCGGTCATCCAACCCGCGGTGCCGCCTCCGACGATGACGACGCTTCTCGCCATGGTTACCTCGCTTCTCTCGGACTGACGCGACCGTGCTGTTTCAGGTCGTGGACAACGGACGACTTCGGGAAATCGTGCGCTCAGGCCGCTCAGGCGGAGCGCTCGTCGCACTCCTCGACGAACTCCAGGAGTCGGCCGATCCCGTTCTCCAGCCAGGTGGGATCGACGCAGAACGCGATGCGGACAAGGTGCTGGGCCCACGGCGCGTAGTCGTGGGAGGTGACGCGGCCGTGGTCGTCGACGTGGGGGCGCATGGCGAAGCCGTTGCCCGGCACCACCGCGACGCCCTTGGCTTCGAGCAGCTTCGTGGCGAAGGTCTCCGAGTCCAGCCCCGTGCGACCCACGTCGAGCATCGCGTACCAGCCACCGGCGGGCAGCTCCCGCAGCAGCCCGGCGTCGATCAGCGGGGGCAGGGCCACGTCCCGGTTGTGCTGCACGAGCTTGCGGTTGGCCGCCGTGCTCTGCGCGCGGCTGGCCAGGGCGGCGATGCCCGCGTACTGGGCCGGCGTGGAGGTGCCGATGATGTTGGCCTCCTGGACCACCTTCATGACGTCGGCGGCCTTGTCGTTGGCCAGCGCGACGTACCCGAGGCGGTAGCCGGTCATCGCGAAGCTCTTCGAGAACGTGAACACGCTGTGCACGATGCGCTCGGCCACGGGCACGTCCCGCTCCAGCGAGGCGACGGAGAGGTGCTCGCGGTCGTAGGTGAAGTGCTCGTACGCCTCGTCGCTGATCACGTGCCAACCGCGTTCCCGCGCGAGCTGCAACAGCGACTCGATCTCGGCCCGGTCGAGGATGGCCCCGGTCGGGTTGGCGGGCGAGTTGATGAGCAGGACCTTCGTGCGCGGGGTGGCCACGGCGGCGATCGAGTCGGCGTCGGGGTGGAAGTTCTCGTCGAGCCGGTACAGCACCGGGCGGAAACCGGCCAGCAGGCTCTGCTGGACGTGCACCGGCCAGTGCAGTTCCGGCAGCAGGATCTCGGCGCCGGGTTCGGCGAGCGTCTGCAACAGAGCGGCGAGCCCCTGACAGGAGCCCGGCGAGATCAGCAGTCGCGACACGTCGCTGTCGATGCCGTTGTCCACCCGGAGTTTCTCGACCGCGGCCTCGCGCAACGCGGTCATGCCCTCCACCCCGGTGTACTTGGTCTCACCACGCTGCACCGCGTCGACGAACGCGGCGGCGACGTCCTCGCCCGGGTTGAAGTACGGGTCGCCGACGTGCAGTTTCATCACGTCGACCCCGGCTTGCTTCTCCTGTTCCTCGGCGGCCCGGAAGATGCCGTGCAGGCACGAGGACGGGATGGATTCGGCGGCGGAGTGGATTGCTGGAGTCACGCTGGTACCACCTTCGACGTCGGGTCGGGTTGTCGGTTCGATCAGGTCGTGCGGCCTCCGTCGACGGGGACGACCGCGCCGGTGACCCAGCCCGAGACGTCGGGGTCGAGCAGCAACCGCACCCAGGTGCCGATCTCCTCGCCGCGCCCGAACCGTCCCATCGGAGTGGACGCGGTCAGCTCGTCGCGCAGCCGGTCGGTGCCTGCGGCGTCCAGTCCGGTTTCGTTCCACATCGGAGTGTCGACCGGGCCTGGCATCAGGGCGTTGACCCGGACGTCCGGAGCGAGCTCCCGCGCCAGCGACCGGGTAAGACTGTTGAGGGCCGCCTTGGTGGCCCCGTAGAACGAGCGGCCGGGCATGGAGAGTGCGCCGCCCACCGACGAGATGTTGACGACGCTGCCGTGGTGGGCCTTGAGCTGAGGCAGCGCGCACCGGATCAGTTCGGCGGGTGCCTTGACGTTGACGGCGAACATCGCGTCGAACAGGTCGGGGTCGATCGTGTCGAGGCGGCCGAACCGGGCGAGCCCGGCGTTGTTGACCACCGAGTCGACGCCTCCGAACGCGCGGGTGGCCGCGGCGACGATGCGTTCTCCCGCGCCGGGCGCGCTGACGTCCTGGGTGACGACGTTCACCGCGTCGCCGTACTTGTCGGCGAGCGTGCGGAGCGGTTCCTCCCGACGTCCCACGACGGTGACGTTCGCTCCGTCGGCCAGCAAGGTTTCGGTGATGCCGAGACCGATACCGGTTCCGGCCCCGGTGACGATCACGGACTTCCCGGCGAGTGTCATCGGACCACCTCGACGAGGTTGTCGCACACGTCGGCGACGAGGGCGGTGGGGTCGGTGAGGTGGTGGAAGTGCCCACCGGGCCACGCCCGGACGCTGAACGGGCCGCTGGTGGCATCCGCCCAGGTGGCGAACGAGCCGTCGGGTACGAGCGGGTCGTCGGTGTTGTAGTGGCAGCGGATCGGGCAGCTCAGCGGCCGCACCGGCGGAGCGGGCCGGTAGGTCTCGTGCAGGGTGATGTCCGACCGCAGCACCGGGAGCACCAGGTCACGGATCTCGTCGTCGGCGGCGAGGGCGGAGTCGGTGCCCCCGAGCGCGAGCAGGCGCGTCCACAGTTCGTCGTCGGGGAGCGTGTGCGTGGTGCCGCCGCCCGCGAGTTCCGGCGCCGGACACCCCGACACGAACAGCAGCCGCGGGGAGAAGCCCGCGTCCGTGAGCGCCCGCGCGGTCTCGTAGGACACCAACGCGCCGAGGCTGTGCCCGAACAGGGCGACGGGAGTTCTGTCGAGCGTGGCCAGCTCCGCCGCGACGGCCGCTCCCATCTCGGCCACGCTGCCGGCGGGAGGTTCGGCGAAGCGGTCCGCGTGCTGCGGGTACTGCACAGCGAGCAGCTCGACGCCTTCCGGCACCAGCGGTGCCCAGGAACGGTAGGTGGTCACCGAGGCGCCGGAGTGGGGGAAGCAGACCAGCCGCAGGGCAGGGTGGTCGTCCCGCACGCCGCGTAGCGTCCGTAGCCAACCTCGCTCACGTGATCGTCCTGGCTTCACGCCCACAGCGTCACCAGAACCTCCGCCACCTTCGGTCAATCTGTCAAAGCTCTGTCGACTGTGCTGTGTCGAATCGGGTTCGTGCCCGAACCTGGGGGCGTCGCAACCGAGGAGGAGACCATGCTGGACGGTTTCGTGCCCTGGCCGCCCGACTTCGCCGAGCGCTACCGCCGGGCCGGTTACTGGAAAGGACTGTCGCTTCGACAGTTGCTTTCCGAGAGTGCCGAGCGCAGGCCGGACAAGGTCGCCGTGGTGGACGGGACCCGCCGGGTCTCCTACTCCGAATTGGTCGACGAGACCGACCGGATCGCAGCCGGTCTGCTCGACCTGGGTATCGGCAGCGGCGACCGCGTGATCCTGCACCTGCCCAACGTCGTGGAGTTCCTGTCGACCCTCTGCGCGATGTTCAGCATCGGCGCGATCCCGGTGCTGGCGTTGCCGGGACACCGCCGGGACGAGATCAGCCACCTCGTGCGGGCATCGGACGCGGTGGCCTACGTGGGGCCGGACCGCTTCCAGGGCTTCGACTACCGGACGCTCGCCCGCGAGGTCCGCGAGGATATCCCCGCGCTGAAGCACGTCGTCGTGGCAGGGGAGGCCGAGGAGTTCACGGCACTGTCCGAACTGGCCCGTAGCGACAAGCGGGAGCTTCCGCCGGTCGACCCGTCGACGGTGGCGTTGCTGTTGCTCTCGGGCGGGACCACCGGGGTGCCGAAGCTGATCCCCCGGACCCATGACGACTACGCGTACAACATCCGCGCGTGCGCCGAGGTGGCGGGCTTCGATGAAAACGGCGTCTACCTGGCCGCGAACCCCGTCCCCCACAACGCCGCCCTCGGCTGTCCCGGCGCGTTGGGCGCGGTGCTGCTGGGCGGCAAGGCCGTGCTGGCCGCCAACCCCAGTCCCGACGACGTGTTCCCGCTGATCGAGCGCGAAGGCGTCACCCTGACGACCCTGGTGCCCGCCTTGGCGCTGTTGTGGGCGGAGGCGGCGCAGCTCATGCCGGTCGACATGAGTGGCGTGACGATCCAGGTGGGCAGCTCGAAGTTCGGCCCGACGGCGGCCGAGCGGGTCAGCACGAACCTGGGGTGCCGCCTCATGAACGTGTACGGCATCGGCGAGGGACTCATCACCCACACCCGCCGGGACGACCCGCCGGAGGTGGTGTTCGGCACGGAGGGCAGGCCGATCTGCCCCGACGACGAGATCAAGATCGTCGACTCCGAGGACAACGAGGTCGCCGTCGGCGAGGTCGGTGAACTCCTCACGCGCGGCCCGTACACGATCCGCGGCTACTTCGCCGCGCCGGAGCACAACCGTCGCTCGTTCACCACCGACGGTTTCTACCGCTCCGGTGACTTGGCGAGGATGACCGAGGACGGCAACGTCGTCATCGAGGGCCGCCTGAAGGACATCATCCACCACATGGGGGAGAAGGTCTCGGCGGAGGAAGTGGAAGGACACGTCCTGACCCATCCCCGCGTGCGGGACGCCGCCGTGGTCGGCATTCCGGACGAGGAGCTGGACGAACGACTCTGTGTCTTCGTGATCCTCAAGGGACACGCCGACGGTGAGGCGGGGGAGCTGTCCCTGCGGGAGCTGCGTGACCACATCCGACAGCGCGGGCTGGCGGCCTACAAGCTGCCGGACGAGCTGGTCGTGTTGTCGGACTTCCCCCGCACACCCGTCGGGAAGATCGACAAGAAGTCACTCCGCGAGAGCCGTGGCCGCGGCGCCGAGTGACGAGCGCACGGCGTCCAGCACGACCGGCCAGTGCCCGGACTCCGGGTCGACGAGGTCGAAATGGTGAGCGTGGGGCAGCACCGACGACTCCGCCGGGCTGTCCTCGCTCAGCGCCACCGGGACCGTCGCGTCGTGCCTGCCGTGCATCAACAGGACGCCGGGGCTGCCGGGGGTGAGCCGTCGCCGCGGGTTCAGGGCGGCGTAGCGGTGCGGTAGTCGGCGTGGTGTCCCGCCCATCCAGGCGGCCACCGCGCCGTTCCCGAGGTTCAGCTCCACCGCGCGGTCGAGGTCGGCGACCGGGGCCAGCGCAAGCACGGCGGTGGGACGTCCGTAGGCGCGGGTCAGTGCCAGCATGCCGCCTGCCGAGTGGCCCACCCACAGCGCGGGACGCAGCCGAGCCTCGGCGAGGTCGAGGTCCGCGACCGACAGCCACGGGCGTCCGGGAACCCGTCGGTACTCCAGCAGCGCCACCCGCACGCCGAGCCGGGCGAGGGCACGCGCGGTGGAGCGAGCGTGACTGCGGTCGATCGTGGGGCGGAAGTAGCCGCCGTGGACGAACGCGACCACGGGACCCGAGTCGCCGATCAATTCGACGATCTGATCGGGATGCGGACCGTAGGAAAGCGTCTCGCCCGCGTTGCCTGCCTGCCGTTGCAGTCGGTCGAGTGTTTCCGTTTCCCGGCGTTCGAAACCGTTGGTCATCGAACAGGAATATCGCAATCGAGAATGCGTGCCAATCGTGTGCTCGGGCGCATGTGAAACCGTCACATCGGGCATTGAGTAATTCACGAGAACGCCGGGTGTTGCGTGGATTGCCGCCCTTGTCGAAGTGTTGGTACGGTCTTGTCGAAAACGTGACAAGTGCGTTTTTCAGTCAATACAGTATCCCGAGTCGGCCGAACGAATTGTTATTCACGTCGGTTGTCGTCGGCGTGATGTGTGCCGCCGTGGAGTCGATCGCGCGCGAGGGAGCCGAGACGTGTTACCGGAGAACAAACAGCGCGACACCGGAGCCCGCGCCGCCGCGGAATCGTTGCTGAGTCCCGACGAGTTGCGCCGGGCCGTCGGTGAGTTGTTGGGCGTCGAGCTGTCGGAGGCCGACGACGACGCCAACCTCTTCGAACTCGGATTGCAGTCACTGTCGCTGATGCGGCTGGCGGGCCGGCTGAACCGGGCCGGAGCCGAGATCAAGTTCGCACAGCTCTCGGAGGACCCGAGGCTGTCGGCGTGGTTCGCGTTGCTGACGCCCGGAACCGGCGAGCCGGTGACGCCGGTCGAGCCCGCGGAGGAGGCTCCGCGACCCGAGCCGGTCGGGGAGGTCGCCATCGACCGGCCGTTCCCGCTCACCGCCGTGCAGCAGGCCTACTTCATCGGTCGGGCCGACGACCAGCCGCTCGGCGGTGTGAGTTGCCACGCCTACCTGGAGTTCGACGCGCCCGACGTCGATCCGGATCGGCTGGAGAAGGCGGTGCGGCTGTTGGTGGAGCGGCATCCGATGTTGCGGGTGTCGTTCACCGACGACGCGACCCAGCAGGTGCTTCCCGTGTCGCCCTGGCCGGGTGTGACCGTGCACGACCACCGTGAACTCTCGGCGGAGGACGCGACGGAGGCGGCGCTGGCGCTGCGCGAGCGGCTCTCCCACCGGCGGCTGGAGGTGGAGCGGGGCGAGGTCATCGACGTCCAGATCTCCCGCCTGCCGTACGGGGTGGACCGGCTGCACTTCAACGTCGACCTGCTCGCGGCCGACCTCGCCAGCATCCGCGTGCTGTTGGCGGACCTCGCCGTGTTCTACGGCGACACGGGTGATCTGCCAGACCTCACCTACACGTTCGACCGGTACCTCGCCGAACAGGACGCGGTTCGTGCGCGCGACCGGGAGCGGGCGAAGGCGTACTGGCAGGAACGCCTGCCGAACCTGCCGAGTGGACCGAAACTGCCGCTCGCGCTCGACCCGGAGACGGTCACCTCGCCCCGGTTCGTCCGCCGCTCGCACGAGCTGTCGGCCGAGGAGTGGGGCCGCATCGAACGCCGGGCTGCCGAGGCCGGGATCACGCCGTCGGTGGTGCTGGCCACGGCGTTCTCCCTGGTGCTGAGCCGGTGGAGCGGAAGCGACCACTTCCTGCTCAACCTGCCGCTGTTCGACCGTGACCTCGACGCGCACCCGCAGCTCGACCGGATCGTCGCCGACTTCACGGGCCTGGTGCTGCTGGAGGTCGAACTCGAACAGGAGAGCTTCACCGAGTGCGCCAAGGCCATTCAGCGGCGGATGCACTCCGACATCGGCCACGCCGCCTACTCCGGGGTCGAGGTGCTGCGCGACTTCATCCGCACCGACCTCGACGCGCCCCGGACCGCTCCGGTGGTCTTCGCCTGTGACCTGTCCGCGCCGTTGGTGCCGGACGACTTCGTCGCGCGGTTCGGCGAGCCGACGTGGATGTTGTCGCAGACTCCGCAGATCTGGCTCGATCACCAGGTCTACCGCACCCGCGAGGGCGGCGTGCTGCTCGTCTGGGACGCGGTCGACGAACTGTTCCCGGCCGGTGTGCTCGATGCGATGATGGCCAGCTACCAAACCCTGGTCCGGCGGTTGCTGACCGACGACTGGGACGCCGCGGTCGGTGAGCTGCCTCTGCCCGCCGAGCAACGGCAGCGGCGCACGGCGGTCAACTCGACCACTCGCCCTCTGACCGAGAACCTCCTGCACACGGTCTTCTTCGAGCAGGCAGCCGCCCGAGCGGGACGGCCCGCGTTGCTGTGGGGCGAGGCCGGCGTGACGACCCATGACGAGCTGGCCCGGCGTGCGCTGTGCGTCGCGGGCGCGCTCGCGGAGCGAGGTGTCGGGCGAGGCGACTACGTCGCCGTGACGGCACCCAAGGGAGCCGATCAGATCACTGCCGTGCTCGGGGTTCTCGCCGCCGGTGCGGCGTACGTGCCGATCGGTGTGGACCAACCCGCCGAACGACGGGCCCGCATCCTCGACCTCAGCGGCGCGAAGATTGTGCTCGACGGCACCGGCGGGTTGTCGCTCGACGGGTTCGACGTGTTGCCGATCGACGAGGCGTCGGCGGCTCGGCCGCTTCCCGCGCCGGTACCGTCCACTCCGGACGACCCCGCGTACGTGATCTTCACGTCGGGCTCCACTGGCCTGCCCAAGGGCGTGGAGGTCAGCCATCGCGCCGCGGTGAACACGGTGGAGGACGTCAACGAACGCTTCGGCATCGGCCCGGACGACCGAGTGCTGGCGGTGTCCGCGCTCGACTTCGACCTGTCGGTGTGGGACGTCTTCGGGTTCCTCGCCGTGGGTGGTGCGGCGGTGCTGGTCTCCGAGTCCGGACGCCGCGACGCGGTCGAATGGCTCACTCTCTGCCGGCGGCACGGCGTGACGGTGTGGAACACCGTCCCGGCGCTGCTCGACATGGTGCTGACCGCGGCCGGGGAGACCGAGTTGCCCCCGACCATGCGGTTGGCGCTGCTCTCCGGCGACTGGATCGGCCTTGACCTGCCGGGCAGGTTGGCCCGGGCCTCGAAGGGCCGCTGCCGGTTGATCGCCCTCGGCGGTGCGACCGAGGCCGCCATCTGGTCGAATGCCTTCGAAGTCACCGAGGTTCCCGGCGGCTGGCGGTCGATCCCGTACGGCACCCCGCTGCGCAACCAGAAGTTCCGCGTCGTCGACGACCAGGGCCGGGACTGCCCCGACTGGGTCCCGGGCGAGCTGTGGATCGGTGGGGCGGGTGTCGCGCTCGGCTACCGCGGCGACCCCGAGCTGACCGCGGCCCGGTTCCCGGTGGTGGACGGCGAGCGCTGGTATCGCACCGGCGACCTCGGTCGGTACTGGCCCGACGGCAACCTGGAGTTCCTGGGACGGCTCGACCAGCAGGTGAAGATCAACGGCTTCCGGGTGGAGCTGGGTGAGATCGAGGCGTGCCTGCAGGCGCACCCGGCGATCTCGCAGGCCGTGGCGGTCCCGTTCACCGAGGGGCGGCGCGAGCTCGTCGCCGCCGTGGTCGAACGGGCACCGGTTCCAGAGGAGGACGCTGCCGCCGAGAGCGTGGAGCCCACCACCGACCACGCCTTCCTGCCGCCCGCGACCGAGGTCGGCGCGCAGGACGACCCCGACCGCCTCCAGCATCACCTGGTGGAGGCCACACTCGCCGACGTCGTCGCACCCGCGTTCGCGTCGGGTGAGGGCACTCCGGCCGCGTGTGCCGAGCAGGCACCCGTGCTGGACGTCTGGCTCGACTACCTCGTGCGGCGTGACGTGGTCGAGCGCGCAGGCGTGGCGTATCGGCCCGGGTCCCGTTGGGCCGAGGTGACGTCACCGGACTGGAGGCGCGCCGTCGTCGACTCCACCGCGGGCACCCCGCTGGAGTCGGTGGCGACGGCGTTGCAGTGGGCCACCCCGCTGTTCAAGGCCGTCGTCGCTGGGGAGGCCGACGCGACGGCGCTGCTCGACGACCCGGTGTTGGCGCCTGACGCGTTGGCCGATGCGATGCCCGGCACGGCACGCTGCCTGGACGTGCTCGCGCAGGATCTGCGCGAACAGAAGGACGGTGTCACACCGCTGACGGTCGCCGACTGGGACGCGGGCGGCCGGGGCGCGGTGCGCCTGCTCACCGCGCTCGGTGGGGCTGCGGATGCGATCGACTACACGGTGCTCGGCAGTTCTGCGGCGACGGTGACCGCCGCCGAGGCCGCCGTCCGCGAGGCCGGAGCGAAGGCCCGGACGGCGTTGCAGGGCGAGGCGGTGATCGCGAGCGACCATCTGCACGCGTTCGACGCCGTGATCGCCAACAACGTGCTGCACCGCATGGCGGACCCGGACTCGGCGGTGGCGACGACAGCGCTGCTGCTCGCCCCGGGTGGTCGGCTCTATCTCGTCGAACGCACGTACCCGGCGCCGCTCGCGCTGGTGACCGCGCTGCCGTTGGAGGCGCGGGCGGGTCGCTTCTCCGACGGACACCGGCCCGGGCCGTGGCTCTCCGGTCGGGAGCGCTGGCGGCAGGCCTGTGGGCGGGCCGGGCTGCGGAACGTGACGGTGCGGCACTCCGAGGAGACCGGCGAGGTGCTGATCAGTGCCGACCGGCCGGACACGGCGACCGCCATCGACCCGGAACAGGTGCGGCTGTGGGCCGCGGACCTGCTGCCCGAGCACATGGTTCCGGACCGGCTCGTCGTGCTGCCGACGCTGCCGCTGAGTGCGAACGGCAAGGTCGACCGGCGGCAGATCCGCACGGTGCTCGACCAGTCCGCCGAGCGGCCCCGCGACGTGGGCGATCCCCCGCGTGGTGCCACCGAGGTGGCCGTCGCCGAACGGTGGGCGGCGTTGCTCGGACTTGCCTCCCTCGGCAGGGAGGAGAACTTCTTCCGGCTCGGCGGGGACAGCCTGCTGGCCACGCGGTTCGTCGCCGACGTGCGCGCCACGTGGAACGTGGAGCTGCCCATGCGGGAGGTCATGCGCGCGCCGACGGTCGCCGCGGTGGGCGCGTTGATCGACCACCTCGTCGCCGAGGGCGACCGGCCGGCTGACGGGATCGACGACGGCTTCGAAGAGGGTGCGGTGTGAACGCGGGCGAGCTGCTCGACGAGTTCGAGGATGCCGGGATCGAATTGTGGCGGGAGGGGGACCAGCTCCGCTTCCGGGCGCCCCGGGGCGCCATGACCGAGGACCGGCTGCGACGACTACGGCAGGCCAAACCGGAGCTGCTGGCCACGTTGCCCGCCGGGCGCCGCACGGGCGACGGCGTGGGTTCGGTGTGGCGGGCGCGGCCGGAGGAGAGCGACCAGCCCTTCCCGTTGACCGACATCCAGTCGGCCTACCTGTTCGGGCGCAACCCGGCGTTCGACTACGGCGGGGTGTCCTGCCACATCTACCAGGAGTACGAGTACCCGGCCGACCTCGATCCGGACCGGTTCCAGCGGGCGTGGGACGGGCTCGTGCGGCGGCACGACGCCCTGCGCACGGTGCTCACCGACGACGGCACCCAGCGGGTGCTGCCGGAGCTGCCGGACACCCGCATCGAGGTCGTCGACCTGCGCGACGCGGACGCAGACGCGGTGGCGGCGGCGTCGGCGAAGGTGCGAGCGGAGCTGTCGCACAAGGTGCACCCCACCGAGGTGCGGCCGATGTACGAGCTGCGGCTGCACCTGGAGCGCGAGCGCAGCGTCCTGCACGTGTCGGTCGACTTCATGGCTCTGGACTGGCTCTCGCTGCAACAGGTGCTGTCCGAACTGGACCAGCGGTACCGCTCGCCGGACTGTGAACTTCCGCCCGTCGAGGCCACGTTCCGGGACTACGTGCTCGCTCACCGCAGGTTGCGGGAGACCGAGAGGTACGAGCGGGACCGCGCCTACTGGCTCGCCCGCGTCGACGAACTGCCGGGTGCGCCCGCGTTGCCATTGCGCGAGGACCACGACCCGGCGACGGTGCCCGCGCGCTTCCGCCGGTTGACGACGACGGTCGACCCGCAGACGTGGCGGTCGCTCAAGGCGCGCGCGGCGGAGCACGGCAGCACCCCGGCCAACGCGGTGCTGGCCGCCTACGCGGAGACCATCGGTCGGTGGAGTGCCACCGAGCGGTTCAGTCTCGCGTTGCCCGTCCTCGACCGGATGCCGCTGCACCCGCACGTCGACCGGCTGCTCGGCGACTTCACCTCGCTCAACGTCCTTGCCGTCGACCACGACGGCAAGTCCAGCTTCGCGGAGCGGGCTCGTGCCCTCGGTGAGCGCGTCTTCGAGGACCTGGACCACCGGCTCTACAGCGGGGTCGAGGTCCTGCGCGAGCTGGCCCGGCGGCGCGGCCGGGAGGCGGCGACCGCCCCGGTGGTGTTCACCGGCAGCATCGGGGTCGGCGGCGCGACGACCTCGGTGGCGGGCCGCAACCCCAGGCCGGTCCACGGGATCAGCCAGACGCCGCAGGTCTGGCTCGACTGTCAGGTCGGTGACCAGTTCGGCGGGCTCGACATCAACTGGGACGTGCGGGAGGGTGTCTTCCCGGACGGCGTGGTGGACGACATGTTCGCCGCGTTCGTGGGCCTGCTGCACCGACTCGCCGAGCACGACGACCCCTGGAAGGCCAGGGTGCCGCAGCCGTTGCCGGAGCGACAGCGCGCGGTTCGTGCCGAGGTGAACGCGACGTCGGCGCCGGTCCCGGAGGGGCTGTTGCACGACCCGCTGGTGGCCTACGCGCGGGCGAATCCCGATCGGACGGCCGTGATCGCCTCGTCGGGTTCGCTGACCTTCGGTCAGTGGCTGGGCCGCGCGGCCGGGCTGGCCGAGGTGCTGCGCTCCGCAGGCTGTCGACCCGGCGACTTCGTCGGGATCGTCCTCGACAAGGGGCTCGACCAGGTGGTGGCGGTGCTGGGGGTGCTGCTCGCCGGAGGCGTCTACGTCCCCGTCGACCCCGGACAGCCGGCCGTCCGCCGCGACCGCATCCTCACCGACAGCGGCGTGCGGGTCGCGATCGTGGCCGAGGGAGTCACCGCGCCGTCGGAATTCCGCTCCGTGTGCGTCGCCGAGGCGCGGGAGGTACCGGTCGCGGACGTGCCCGACGGGCCCGCCGTGGACCCGGGCGAGCTGGCCTACGTCATCCACACCTCGGGATCGACGGGTGTGCCGAAGGGCGTCATGACCAGCCACCGCGCCGCGACGAACACGGTGCACGACATCAACCGGCGCTTCGGGGTCGGTGACTCCGACCGCGTCCTGGGGCTCGCGGCGCTGAGTTTCGACCTGTCGGTCTACGACCTGTTCGGACCTCCCGCCGTCGGGGCGGCGCTCGTGCTGCCCGATCCGGACCGCCGTGGCGACCCGTCCCACTGGGCGGCGCTGGTCGCCGAGCACGGCGTGACGGTGTGGAACTCGGTCCCCGCGCAACTGCACATGCTCCTGCACTACCTGGACGTCGAGCCCACGGAGCTGCCGAGCCTGCGGGTGGCGTTGTTGTCCGGGGACTGGATTCCGCTGGTGTTGCCGGAACACGCGGGTCGGCACCTGCCCGGTACCGAGCTCGTGAGCCTGGGCGGTGCGACGGAGGCGGCGATCTGGTCGATCCACCACCGCATCGACGGGGTCGAGCCGCACTGGCGCAGCATCCCGTACGGCAGGCCGCTGGACAACCAACGGTTCCACGTGCTCGACGCCGCGCTGCGCGAGTGTCCCGACCTGGTGACGGGCGAGCTGTACATCGCCGGGATCGGACTGGCGACCGGTTACCTCAACGACCCGGAGCGCACGGCCGAACGCTTCCCCTTCCACCCGGAGACCGGGGAACGGCTCTACCGCACCGGTGACCTCGGTCGGTACCTGCCGAACGGCGAGATCGAGTTCCTGGGCCGGGCCGACCAACAGGTCAAGATCCGGGGCCACCGGATCGAGCTCGGTGAGATCGAGTCGGTGCTCAGCGACCATCCGGCGGTGGGGACCTGCGTGGTGCTGGCCGCGGGTGAGGAGGCGTTCGAGCGGGCCCTCGTCGCGTTCGTCCTCCCGAAGCAGCGTTCGGCGGACGTCGACACGGACGAGTTGCTGCGGTGGGTGGCCGACCGCCTGCCCGCGCACATGGTCCCGGCCTGGGTGCGGCCGGTCGAGGCGTTCCCGCTGACGGCCAACGGCAAGGTCGACCGCAAACGTTTGCTCTCCACGGTGACGGCAGCCCCCGCACCGCGTCCCACGCACACCGACCCACCGCGTCCGGGAGCCGAGACGCGGATCGCCGAGCTGTGGGCCGACGTGCTGGGGCGGCAACCGACGAGCCGCGACGAGAACTTCTTCGACGCGGGCGGAAACTCCCTGCTCGCCGCGCAGTTGGTCGGTCGGGTGCGCGAACACGTCGGCGAAGCCGCCGCGGTGTCGTTCGACGTCCTCTTGCGTGCGCTGCTCGACGCGCCGAGCGTCGCCGGGCTGGCGCAACGGCTGGAAGCGGCGGGCGCTCCCACGTCGTCGGCGACGGAGCCCGCCGAGTCCCACTCGCCGTTGGTGCCGCTGTGGGTGCCGTCGGAGTCCGACTCGACGTCGGCACGGGTGCTCGTGCACGACGCCACCGGAACGCTGGTGCCGTACCGCGATCTGGTGCCCCGGCTGGCCACCGACCGGCCGTTGTTCGGTCTCGCCGTGCTCGGCGACGGCGTTGTGGAGTCGGTCGACGCACCCGCGTCCGAGCTGGTCGAGACCCTGGCCGCCGAGCACGCCCGCACGCTGCGGGCCGCCGGGTACGACGAGATCGAGGTCGTCGGGTACTCGCTGGGCGCGCCGGTGGCGTTCGAGCTGGCCAGGGTGCTGAGCGAGGCGGGGACGACGGTACGGCTGTCCCTCGTGTCGGGGCACCACGTCGCCGCTCCGCTGTCGGACGAGGCCGCCGACGAGCTGTTCGACCGGCTCGACGCCGAGCGGCTGGGCGAGCACGTCGCGCGGGCGCGCGAGTGGTTCGCCCGCATCGTCGACGCGGTGGCGCGGTACGAGCCGGAGCTGTACGCGGGCGACCTGACCTACCTCTGCCCGGTGGAGGCCCGACCGCCGGGTGAGGACCCGGTCGCGTTCTGGCGCGACGCGTGTCTCGGGGAGGTGACCGTGGTCGACGTCCCCGGTGACCACGTCGGCTGTCTGCGGCTTCCGCACGTCGAGCAGCTCGCCGCCGCGCTGGCCGCCGGGGACCGGGCATGAGCGCCCCGCTGCGCGTCGTCGTGTGCGGTACGCGGTTCGGGCAGATCTACCTCGCCGCACTCGCGCGGGCGCCGGAGCGCTACCGACTCGTCGGCATCCTGGCCAGGGGCAGTGCCCGCTCACGCGCGCTCGCCGAGCAGTACGGCGTCCCGCTCTATGACGCGGTCGAGCAGCTTCCGGACGACGTGGACGCGGCCTGCGTCGTCGTGTCGAGCGCGGTCGGTGGCGGGCGTGGTGCGGACCTCGCCCGCGCCTTGCTCGAACGCGGCGTCCACGTGCTGCAGGAGCACCCGGTCCATCCGGACGAACTCGCCGACTGCCTGCGCGTGGCCCGGAGGACGGGAACCCAGTACGTGGTGAACACGTTCTACCCGTACGTCGAACCCGTCCGCCGGTTCACCTCGGCGGCGCGAGCGCTGATCCGGCAACGTCGTCCCGTCTTCGTCGACGCGTTGTGCGCCGTGCAGGTCTCGTTCGACCTGCTCGACATCCTGGCCGACATCTTCGACGGACTCCGGCCCTGGTCGGTGACACCCGTCGGCGACTCCCGGGGCCGGCCCCTGACCGCCGTGCACGGAACGGTCGCGGGTGTGCCGCTCACGCTGCGCGTGGAGAACCGGATGAAGGAGGGGGACGACAGCAGCAGCTTGCTGCTGCACCGCATCACCGTCGGCACGGACGCGGGCAACCTCATGCTGGCCAACACCCACGGTCCGGTGATCTGGAGCCCCGTGCTGCGGACGACGTCGGACCCGCTCGGGCTGTGGTTCACCGGAGCGGACGCCCCGGACGTCGGTGGTCCCACCGGGGCGTACGTGGGAGGTCCCGACACTCCCACCTGGTCCACGGTGGTGCGCGACGTGTGGGGCGACGGCGTCGTGTCCGCATTGGACGATCTGCGCGACCGGATCACCGCGAAGACCGATCCGTTGCGGGGCGGACAACGGATGTTGACCGTCGCGCGGGCATGGAAGGAGCTGACCGAGGGACTCGGCTATCCCGAAACGTCCACTCCGGACCCAGGCGAGCCGTTGACGGTGGCGGATCTGTAGGTCTCGCCGCCCGTCGGCACGGCCCGTCACCGCGGGTGGACCGGGGTGCGGTTTCGTGCTGGCTCGCGGCGTTCGGCGCGAGTACGGTGATATTCGTACGCGTATCAAAAAGGGGACTGGAGGGCGATGAACGCGAGCGATTCCGCCGGAGTGGGGCAGCGGCCGTCGGCCGCGGAGCCCGCTGCCGACTCCGCCGCGGAACACAGCATGGGAACACTTCTGCGACCTCACGCCGCGAGCTTCGCGGGTGTGGTCGTGCTGCAGGTCATCGGCGCCGTCGCGGGGCTGGCACCGCTGTTGGCCGTCGTGGAACTGGGCCGCACACTGCTGTCACCTGACCCGGTCGACGAGAGCCGGGTGTGGACGATCGTCGTCGTGGGTGCCGTCGGGCTGCTCGTCCGGCTGGTGTTCACGGCCGCGTCGTCGGGGCTCGGACACGTCGTCGACGGCAAGGTCCAGTTGACGCTGCGCCGCGCGCTCGCCACGCAGCTCGGGCGGGTGCCGGTCGGCTGGTTCTCCCGACGCCGCACCGGCGAGCTCGCCAAGGTGGTGGGTGAGGACGTCGGTGCCGTCCACCCGTTCATCGCGCACACGCCCGGTGAGCTGGTCTCCGCTTTCGTGGTCCCGCTGGTGTCGCTCGTCTACCTGTTCACGGTCGACTGGCGGCTCACGCTGATCACGTTGATCCCCGTCGTGCTGGCCATCGCCCTGGTCCCGCTGATGATGACCCCGACCCGCACGCGCGAGCAGAACGAGTTCGACGCGGCGATGGGCCGGATCTCGAACTCCGTCGTCGAGTTCGTGCAGGGCATCTCGGTCGTGAAGACCTTCAACGGCACGGGACGGGCCCACCGCAGGTTCCTCACGGCCGCCGACGAGTTCGTCGGTACCTTCACCCGGTGGGTGCGCGGCATGTCCGGCATCGCCGCGGGCATGCAGCTCGTGCTGTCGCCGCCGTTCGTGCTCGTCGCGGTGCTCGTGGGCGGGACCGCGTTGATCACCTCGGGCAGTCTCGCGCCCGCGGACCTGTTGCCGTTCCTGCTGCTCGGCCTCGGGCTCACGGCACCGGTGGCCGCGCTGGGACACGGGTTCGACGAGATGCAGGCCGCCGGACGCGCCGTCGGCCGCATCAAGGAGGTGCTGGGGGTCGACCCGCTGCCGGAGCCGACCCGGCCTCGGCGGCCGGAGGGTCACCGGGTCGAACTGCGTGACGTCCGGTTCTCCTACGAGGACGACCACGAGGTGCTCAAGGGCATCGACCTGACGCTCGAGCCGGGCACCGTCACCGCGATCGTCGGTCCGTCGGGCAGCGGGAAGTCCACGCTGGTGCAGTTGCTGCCCCGGTTCTTCGACCCGACCCAGGGGTCGGTGCGGCTCGGTGGGGTCGACCTGCGCGAGGTCGAGAGCGCGGAGCTGTACCGCACGGTCTCGTTCGTCTTCCAGGACGTCCGCCTGCTGCGGGCGTCCGTCGCCGAGAACATCGCGCTCGCGGTGCCGCACGCGGAACTCGACGACGTCGTGCGCGTCGCCAAGCTGGCCAACATCCACGACCGGATTCTGGAGCTGCCGCGCGGGTACGAGTCGGTGATCGGGGAGGACGCCGGACTGTCCGGCGGTGAGGCGCAGCGGATCGCGATCGCCCGCGCGTTGCTTTCCGAGGCCCCGGTGCTCGTGCTCGACGAGGCCACGGCCTTCGCCGACCCGCAGACGGAGGCGGCGGTGCGTCGTGCGTTGTCGAACCTCGGTCCGGAACAGACGGTGCTGGTCATCGCGCACCGGCTCGAAACGGTGGCCGACGCCGACACGGTGGTGATGTTGGACGGCGGGCAGATCGTCGAGCAGGGCACGCCGGCCGAACTGCTGGAGAAGGGCGGGAGGTTCGCCGAGTTCTGGCGCACCCACCGCGCGGCGGTCGCCGACGACGAGTCCGAGGAGGACGTGGTGCGAGGAGGTGGAGTTCGATGATCCGGACGCTGCTGCGCGTGCTCGGCGAGGAGTACGCCCGGCCGTTGCGCCGCACGGTCGCGTTGATGACGATCACCGCGATCGCCGAGGGTCTGTCGTACGCCCTGATCGTGCCCGTGCTGCGGGAGTTGTTCGGCGACACCCCCGCCGACGCCTGGCCCTGGCTGATCGCGTTCGCGGGCGCGGTGGTGCTGTACGCGGTGCTGCGTTACGTCAGCGACCTGTCGGGGTTCCGCGTGGGCGCCGCCCTGCTGCGGGGCATGTACCACCGGCTCGGCGACCACCTGGCCCGCCTGCCGCTCGGGTGGTACGACTCCGGCCGGGTCGGCGAGGTGTCCGTCCTGGCCAGCCGGGGTGTGCTGCAGGCGATGAGCGTGATCGCCCACCTGCTCGCTCCGTTCGTCTCGGCGTGCGTGACCCCGTTGACGATCGTGGTCGTCATGCTCGTCTTCGACTGGCGGCTCGGCCTGGCGGCGCTTGTCGCGGCCCCGCTGGTCGCGGCCATCCAGGTGTGGACCGGCCGCTCGATGGCCGCCGACGACGTGGAGCGGGCCCGCCGCGACAAGGACGCGACCGATCGCGTGATCGAGTACCTCCAGGCTCAGCCGGTGCTGCGCGCGGGCAACCGGACCGGCGAACGGTTCGAACTGCTCGACAACTCGTTGCGGCAGGTCGAGCGGGCGTCCCGACGCCAGACGTTGTCGGCCATGCCCGGCGCGGTGGGGCTGACGGTCGTCGTGCAGGCGATGTTCACGGTGCTGCTCGCGCTGGGCGCGTACCTGGCGCTCGGCGGCTCCATCGGGGTGCCCGAGCTGTTGACGGTGCTCGTGCTCGCCGCGCGCTGTGCCGACCCGCTGCTGTCGCTGTCCGACATCGGCGGCAAGCTGCGGGCCGCCCGGGGCGAGCTGGCCAGGCTCGACGTGGTGCTGCGCACCGAGCCGTTGCCCGAGCCCGCCGAGCCCGTCCGGCCGGAGACCGACGACCTGACGTTCGACGCGGTCACGTTCCGCCGGGGCGACCGCACGGTGATCGACGAGCTGTCGTTGCACGTGCCCGAGGGACAGCGGCTCGCGGTGGTCGGTCCGTCCGGTGCGGGCAAGAGCACGCTGCTGGAGCTGGTGGCGCGCTTCTACGACGTGGACGGCGGCGCGGTCCGCATGGGCGGGGTCGACGTGCGGAACATGGACGCCGAGGTCCTGATGTCGAAGGTCGCCATCGTGTTCCAGGACGTGTACCTCTTCGACGGCACCATCGAGGAGAACATCCGCCTCGGTCGGCCCGACGCCACCGACGAGGAGGTCAGGGAGGCGGCGACTGCCGCGCGGCTGGACGAGGTGATCGAGCGGCTGCCCGGTGGCTGGCAGGCGAACGTCGGTGAGGGCGGTGCGCTGCTCTCGGGCGGAGAACGCCAGCGGGTCTCCATCGCGCGAGCGCTGCTGAAGAACGCACCCGTCGTGTTGCTGGACGAGGTGACGTCGGCGCTCGACCCGGTGAACGAGACGGCCGTCCACGAGGGCATCGAACGGCTGATGGCGGGCCGGACCGTGGTGATGGTGGCGCACCGCATGCGCACTGTCCGCCGCGCCGACCGGGTCGTCTTCCTCGACGACGGACACATCGTCGAAGAGGGCACGCACGACGAGCTGGTGGCGCGCAACGGCCGGTACGCGCGCTTCTGCGATCTGTCCATGGCGTCGGTGACGAGCGAGTGAGGTAGAGACCGGTGGTATCTCCGTCCGAGAGTTCCGGCGCGTTCCGCCGGTACGCACCCCGCCCGTACGCGCGGGCTCGCATCCTGGTGTTCCCGCACGGTGGGGGGAGCGCGAGCTACCACCGGTCCTGGGCCACGGCGGCGCCGTGGGACGTCGAGCTGCTCGTCGCGCAGTATCCGGGCCGGGAGGACAGGTACTCCGAGCCCGTGCCGAGCGACATGCAGTCCCTCGCCGACTCGCTCGCCGCCGACGTGCCCCGAGACGGGTTACCCCGTCCGCTGGTCCTGTTCGGACACAGCATGGGATCGCTCGCGGCGTACGAGGTCGCGCGCCGCCTCTCGGAGGCGGGCACGCCGCCTGCGGCGTTGGTGGTCTCCGGGCATCCGGCACCGGAGCTGACCCGGCCGGGTCGGCTGCACCTGGCCACCGACGACGAGCTGGTGGAGGAACTGCGCCGCACCGAGGCCACGCACGTCGACATCCTCGACAACCCGTCGCTGGTCGCGGCGTTCCTGCCGATCATCAGGGCCGACTACCGCCTGAGCGAGACCTATCGTCCGGCTCCCGGTCCGTTGCTGAAGGTCCCGGTCACCGTGCTGTACGGCGATCGGGACCCCGAGGTTGACACTCGGGAGGCCGAGGGATGGCGGTCGGTCACCGAGGACTCGTGCGAGCTCACGGTCTTCGAGGGCGGTCATTTCTATCTGGACCGACACCGTGACGCGGTGGTGGAACTGCTCGTGTCCTGCGCACGTGCCGCGTGCGGGGCGACGACCGCGCCGTGGCCGTCGGCTCCCTGACCGCGAGAATTCGTTCGCGGCAATTCGGGCGTGCGATTCTCACGTCGGTTGGGGTGGAACGAACATTGTGACTCCGGCGTCGCCATTGGCACCATGGCTGTGTTCGGCGGTTCGCTCGTGTGATTTTCGGCGAGCGACGTCGTCGTCGAATCACTGGGACGAGCGCGCAGAACTGCGAAACGGGGTTTGACAATGTGCGGGATCACGGGCTGGGTGTCGTTCGAATCCGATCTGTCGCGCCGGGCCGACGTGCTCGACGCGATGACCGAGACGATGTCCGACCGTGGCCCGGACAGCAGCGGCACGTATCTGCGACAGCGCGTGGGACTGGGCCACCGTCGCCTCGCCGTCATCGACCTGCCCGGTGGCGCGCAGCCGATGAGTGTGGACACTCCGGCGGGCGAGGTCGCGCTCGTGTATTCCGGTGAGGTCTACAATTTTCGCGAACTGCGTGAGCAGCTCGTGTCGAATGGTCACTCGTTCCGGACGGACAGCGACACCGAGGTCGTTCTCCGCGCCTATCTGGAGTGGGGCGAGAAGCTGGTCGACCGGCTCGTCGGAATGTACGCCTTCGCGATCTGGGATGAGCGGGAACAGCGACTGCTCCTGGTGCGCGACCGATTGGGAATCAAGCCGCTCTACTTCTACCCGACGCCCGACGGCGTGGTCTTCGGGTCCGAGCCGAAGGCGATCCTGGCGAACCCGATGGTGCGCAACGTGGTCGACCTCGACGGGCTGCGGGAACTGTTCGCCCAGACCAAGACCCCCGGCTGGGCGTTGTGGAAGGGCATGCACGACATGCAGCCCGGCACGTTCGTCAGCGTCGACCGCGACGGCCTGCGGCAGCGGACCTACTGGAAGCTGAGCGCCACCGAGCACACCGACGGCCGGGACGAGACCGTGGCTCGCGTGCGGGAGCTGCTCACCGACATCGTCGAGCACCAGCTCATCTCGGACGTCCCGCAGTGTGTCCTGCTCTCGGGAGGGCTCGACTCCAGCTCCATCACCGCGCTGGCCGCCGAGCGGCTCGGCCTGCGGGGCGAGCAGGTACGCAGCTTCGCGGTGAACTTCGGCGAGGAGGACAACTTCGTCCCGGACGAGCTGCGGGAGACCCCCGACGCGCCGTTCGTGCGGGACGTGGTGGCGCACGTGCGGTCGCAGCACCGGGACGTGCTGCTCGATCCGGCGGCCATCTCCGACCCCTCCGTGCGGCGAGCCACCGTCGCCGCCCGCGACATCCCGGTCGGGTTCGGCGACCTCGACAGCTCGCTTTACCTGCTGTTCAAGGGCATCCGGGAACACTCGACGGTCGCCCTGTCCGGGGAGGCCGCCGACGAGGTGTTCGGCGGTTACCCGTGGTTCCACCACGAGGCCATGCGGAACGTCGAAACGTTCCCGTGGATGGCGGCCATTCCGCCGATGGGGCTCGCCGCTCGATCCGACCACATCGAACGCGGGCTGGCCCGACGACTCGACGTCGCCACCTACACCGCCGACCAGTACTCGACCGCGCTCGCGGAGGTCGAACACCTGGACGGCGAGTCCGAGGCGGAACGGCGGATGCGGACGCTGTGCCACCTGCACCTGACGCGATTCATGCGCACGCTGCTCGACCGCAAGGACCGGTTGTCGATGGCGGTGGGTCTGGAGGTTCGGGTTCCGTTCTGCGACCACCGGCTCGTGGAGTACGTCTACAACACGCCGTGGGAGCTGAAGGCGTTCGACGGCCGGGAGAAGAGCCTGTTGCGACACGCCGCCTCCCACGTGCTGCCGCGGTCGGTGGTGGAGCGGGTGAAGAGCCCGTACCCGTCGCCGCAGAACCCCCAGTACGCGGCGTTGTTGCAGCAGCAGATCAAGGAACTCGTCGCGGAGCCCGACGCCCCGGTGTTCGCGCTGGTCGACCGCGGCTGGGCGCAGCAGGCCGTGGAGCAGGACCCGACCACGGTGTCCATGGGCGCCCGGGCGAACCTCGAACGGGTGCTGGACCTGCACACGTGGTTGGAGCTGCACTCGCCCGAGCTCGACCTGGGCTGACCTCGCCCCAGGCCGCCGTGCCCGGCGTCAGCGGAGGGCGTCGGGCACGGTCTCGGACTGCAACAACCCGGCCACGACGGCGCGCAGCCCCCACCGGTGTGTGTCGCGGGCGTTCAGGTCTTCCCAGCGGTCGGCGAGTGCCGCCAATCGGGGATGGGTGCCCGCGGTCAGGTTCGCGACGACCTCGTTCTGGTGCACCGGCGTGGTGGAGCGGGCGCGGCGCCGGGTGCGGTTCAGGCGGATGATGAGGTCGCCGACGATGTAGTACCAGATCGCGCGGTAGACGTGGAACGCCTCGTCGAGGGTGCAGCCGGCCTCGACGGCGGCGTCGATCATCTCCTCGACGATCCACAGCGCTGAAGGGCCGATCAGGTCGTCGCCGGTCAGGACGTCGACGATCCACAGATGTTCGGACAGCAGTTCGTGGAGCAGGATCGCCGCGGCCACGAGGCGTTCGCGTGGGTCGTCGGGGAAGTCGGGCCGGGTCATCCGCCGGGCGTGGGTCTCCATCACCAGCAGCAGCAACTCGTCCTTGTCCCGCACGTGGTGGTACAGCGCCATGGGCGTGCTGCCGAGTTCGGTGGCCAGGCGTCGCATCGACAACTTCTCCGGGCCGTCGGTGCGGAGGATGCGGTCGGCGGCGGCCACGATCGCGTCGAGCGACAGGCGCGGGGGCCGACCGACACCCCGACTGCGAGGTACCTCAGCAGGCATCCTGCCATCCTCCCCGAACGGGTCGGGCCGCTGCCGGGCAGGGTTTCCGGCAGCGGCCCGAGTCGATGAGCGAGACGTCAGTCGGCGCTCGCGACCGCGTCCTTCTCCGGCTCCGCCTCGTTGGTGCGAGGCAGCACGGTGAACGCGATGACAGCCGCGGCGACCAGGAGCACGGCGCAGATCGTCATGCCCAACCCGTAGCCGTCGGCGAGCGCCTGGGGCGTGGTCTGCCCGTCCGTGTGCTGGTAGGCGGCGGTGCCGAGTGCGGCCAGCCCGAGCGAGGCACCGATCTGACGAGTGCTGTTGAGCAGGCCGGAGGCGGTGCCCGTCTCGTGCGGCGCGACGCCCACGGTGGCGGTCGAGACGACCGGGCCGAGGCACAGACCGAACCCGAGGCTCGTCACGATCGACGGGCCGAGCACGTCGGCCGCGAACGAGCCGTCGGCGCTGAGCAGGCCGAACCACGCGAACCCGACCGCCGTCAGCAGACCACCGGCGACGAGCAGGGTCCGCCGGGGAACCTTGTAGCCGAGCTTGATCGCGACGACGGAGCCGACGACCACGCCGATCGCGAACGGCAGGCACTGGAGACCGGTCAAGGCCGGGCCGCTGTCCAGGACTCGCTGCAGATAGAGCGACACGAAGTAGAAGGCCGAGGCCATCGCCGCGCCGAGCAGCAGGTTGAAGGCGTTGGCTCCGGCGACGGAGCGGTTGGCGAACAGCCCGAGCCGCACCAGCGGGTCGCGGTTGGTGGTGCGCTCGACGGCGAGGAACACGGCCAGCAGCACGACGGCCACCGCCAGCGTGACGATCGTGGTCGCCGACGTCCACGCGTACTGCTCGGTGCGCACGATGCCGAACACGAGCAACGTCATGCCCGCGGTGGCCAGCACGGCCCCGAGGACGTCGGGACGGCCCCGGCGGGTGGGCGCCGGGTCGGGTGCGACGCCACGCATGGCCAGCGCCAGCGCGCAGGCGGCCATCGGCACCATCACGAACATCACCCACTGCCAGCCGGCGTACTCGGTGAGCGCGCCGCCGATCAGCACGCCGAGCGCACCGCCCGCGGCGTTCATCGCGCTCCACACACCGAACGCCTTCACCCGGGCCTTGCCGCTGGGGAAGGTGGCCGTGAGCAGCGCGAGCGCGGCCGGGGCGAGTGCCGCGGCACCGATGCCCTGGACGGCCCGCGCGGCCACCAGGTGTCCGGGGACCTGCGAGAACCCGCCGAGCAGGGAGGCGAGCGCGAAGACGGCGAGTCCGGTCAGCAGGACCCGCTTGTGGCCGTACCGGTCGGCGAGCTTGCCGCCGAGGAGGAGCAGCCCACCGAAAGTGAGGGCGTAGGCATGGATCACCCAGGTCAGGCCCACGTCACTGAAGCCGAGGGCGCGGTCGATCTCCGGGAGACCGACGTTCACCACCGTGAGGTCCACGGACACCATGAACTGCACGACCGCGACTGCGGCGAGGGTGAGACCGGGGCTCGCGCCCCGTGTCACAGCCGACCGACCACCTGCTGACTCCGTCTGTGTCACCGCTATCCAGTCCTTCTACCTTGCTACGGACACCTTTTCGAACGCGTTCCAAAAGTAGCACCGGGCGCGGCCGACTGTCGACCGCGATGGGGACGGCGGCAGTCGGTGACGCTGCCGGTCGGCGGGAGCGAGGCATGATGGAGTGATGCCCCGACGCAACGAATCCGGGCGGACCGGTCGGCCGCCGCTGACCTCGCGTGCGCAGATCCTGGCCGCGGCCCGACGGCTCATCGACCGCAACGGCTGGGAGAGCCTGACCATCCGCCAGCTCGCCGCCGAACTGGGTATCGGAGCCACGACGCTGTACCACCACGTGCGGGGCAAGGAGGATCTGCTGCTCCTGCTCATCCGGGAGTACGCGGATCAGATCTCGCAGCCCGAGCTGCCGGAGGACCCGCGGGAGCGCATCGTCGTGGCGGCCACGGTCATCCACGACGCGCTGGCAGCCTGGCCGTGGGCGGCGGAGGTGCTCACCGCGGACGGTTTCATCGCCCGGCTCGGGGAGCCCGCGCTCCGACTGGTGGAGGCGATCGTCGGCGGGGCGGTCGCCGCGGGCTGCACGCCCGAACAGGCGGTGCACGTCTTCCGCAGCCTCTGGTACTACACGGTCGGGGAGATCCTCGTCCGGGCGCACTCGGCCCGTGGATCGGTGGGCGACGGCGAGCAGGCCGCGCGGGCGGACGCCGAGCGCGCGGACTTCTTCGGGGGCATCGACGCCGAGTCGCTGCCGCAGCTCGCCGCGCTGGGAGGGAAGTGGGCGACGCTTGCGTCGCAGGACACCTACGGTGCGGGGTTGCGGGCCTTCGTCGACGGACTACTGGCCAGGGCGGGACGACCGCAGGAGTGGGAGAGCGCGTAGCGCGCGAAACGTCCGGCGGACGCGACGCGCGCATCCGCCGGACGAGGCCGCCGGTTCACCGAGCGGCCGACATCAGCTCACTTGGTCCAGACGATGGGGTCGTCGGAGTAGTCGTCCGAGTCGTCGAACTCGGCAGCCACGACGTCGACGCCGTCGCGCGAGGCCTGGAGCGAGCAGGACTCGTACGTGGCGCCCGCGGTGGTGAAGTCGCGGTCAGCGCTTTCGCTCTCGCACTTGCCCTCGATCTTGCCGCTGATGACGACGCCCGTGCCGCGGCCGTCGGCGGTCTGTGCGCGCAGGCGCAACGAGCTGTAGGCGAGGTCGGTGCCCTCGACGTTCTCCACGGTGAACTTGATGTAGTAGGGCACGAGGCCCTCGGCGCGGTCGCCGAACTGGGCCAGGTCGGCGGGGTCACCCTTCTCGATGTCGGTGACGGTGATGGCGATGGTGCCGCTCTTGTCCTTGCCGTAGGTGTACGGGACGGTGGCGGTCTCGCCGACCTTCAGTTCGGTGCCGGGAGGCGTGATCTCGCCCGGAGCGGCACCGGTGTCGTCGGCGGGTTCCTCGGCGGCCGACGACTCGGGCGACTCGGCCACCGACGAGGAGGCGGAGGTGGGCATCGTGTCGGTGTCGGTCGAGCCGTCCTCGTCGCCGCCACAGGCCGCCAGGCCGAACGCGAGGGTGGTGGCGGTGACGGCGGTCAGGGCGATGCGTCGCTTCTGCACAGTGGTTCACTTCCGTTCGAACGCGAGCGAGATGTCCCGGTTCGGACTCTGCGGGGGGCCATCTCGACCCGTTCCGGCGAGATGTGTGATCCAGACCAAGTTCCCGGGTCGCCGATACGAACGCCCTGCTACAGGCCGGTGACCGAGGGAGTCGATCAGTAGCCGAAGGTGCCCGACCGAATACGGCGTGCTCAGTCGTCCGGCGCCCACTCGACCCGGTGTTCGGCGTCCGGATCGGTGAAGTCCAGCAACCGGTACGCCTCGGCCTCCACGGCCGAGCGTCGCGCCGGGTCGATCGTCCGAAAGGGACGGACCGTGAGGGTGGCGAGCTTTCGGGTCGCGGTCGTCGTCCAACTCGCGGCCACGGTGCCGTCGAGCAGGACCGTCGCGGCCACGGCCGCGCCCCGACAGACGCGACGGCGCACGTCCTCGCTCATGATCCGCGTGCGGTCGGCGTGGGCGAGCAACGTCGCGTCGAACTCCGGCAGCAGCCGAACTGGACATTCGATGTCGACGTCGGGAAGCGGCGCGCCCTCGACGTCGAACACCTCACGGCCGTGCTCGTCGGTGTGCCGGACCAACTCCGGCCGTAGGTCCTCGAACGCTTCCGCCAGCCCGCCGATCCCCGACCACGTCCGCGCGTCGGCCACCGAGGCCGGGCCGAAGGCGTGCAGGTATCGCACCACGAGTCTGCGGGCTTCCTCGGCCGTGGGTATGGCGGGGACGCCGAGCGGCTCGGCCGAGGCGAACGGCGTGGCGCCGTGGACGTTCCAGGTACCGCTCGGAGCCGGATGCACCACCGGCAGCAGGTACTGCACCGACGTGGCGAGCACACCCGGCTCCACGGACGGCCACCGCTCGGCGAGCAGCCGACCCAGCTCGGGCCGGGTCGACACGCGCCCGTCGGCCAGGAACCGACGGGCTTCGGCGACGAGTGCGTCGAGGTCGACCTCGGCGGTCCGGCGTCCGAAGGCGTTGCGCTGCACGCGGCGCAACAGCGGTGCCACGAGCGGGCGCACCAACCGGAAGTCGGCCACCGACAGCAGGTGCTGTGTGCCTCGCAGCGACGTCGACCGCACGACCGTTCCGTCCTCGACGGCGCGCGTGAGGTGCTCCTTGGTGAAGCCTTCGACCCGATTCCACAGCGCGAGGTACGGCGGATTCGGGTTCTGGGCGTTCAGCCCGAGGACGCGCTCGACGGCGTCGACGACCGACAGCGACTCGCGCCTCGTCAGGAGTTGGCGCGCGAGGAGGGCTCGGCCGAGGCGGCGTGCGGAGAGCCTCACGGCACGTCCGCGAGGAACTGTCGCACGTCCTGCACCAGCGCGTCCGGCTCCTCCATGGCCAGGAAGTGTCCCCCGGTGTCGAGTTCGGTCCACCGGACGATCGGGTGGTCCCGCTCGGCCCACGCGCGCACGGTCACGTCGTGGGCGGACAGGAGCACACCGGTGGGCACCGTGCTCCGTGCGGGAGCTGCGTCGTCGGGCGCCTGCGCCCAGTCCACGGCCGACATCTCCTCGTAGTACACCTGCGCGGCCGAGGCCGCAGTGCCGGTGAACCAGTAGAGGCTCACGTCGGTGAGCAGGTGGTCACGGTCCACGCACTGCTCGGGCAGGGCGACCTCCGGGTGGGTCAGCTCCTTGAACTTCTCCACGATCCAGGCCAGTTGCCCCACGGGCGAGTCCGTCAGTCCATACGCGACTGTCTGAGGTCGCTTGGCGTTGCACTGGAGGTAGGCGTCGTTGTGGTGCTGCATCCGATCCCACCGGGCGAGGTCACGCTCGTCGAGAGCGTCGAACTCGCCGTCGGCTCCGGTCGGGAAGCTGAGCATGGCGCTGACGTGCACGGCGCGAACGGACTCGGGTCGGACGCGGCCGAGGGCCAGCGCCACCCAGGAACCCGTGTCGTAGCCGTGGACGGCGTAGCGGTGGTGGCCGAGTCGGTGCATGACGGTGTCCAGCAGCTCCGCCATTCGCGTCGCGTCGACGCCCGGTCCCGCGAGCGGAGTCGAGAACCCGAAGCCGGGAAGCGACGGCACGACCACGTGGCACGCGTCGGACGCCGTGCCGCCGTGTGCGGTCGGGTTCACGAGTGGGTCGATCACGCGCAGGAAGTCGGTGACGTTGCCGGGCCAGCCGTGCAGCAACAGCAGCGGCGTCGCGTCCGGTTCGGACGAGCGGATGTGCAGAAAGTGGATCAGTTGGTTCTCCACTGTCGTGACGAACTGGGGCAGGTCGTTGAGCGCGGCCTCGTGTCGCCGCCAGTCGTATCCGGTGCGCCAGTACTCGGCCAGGTCGCGCAGGTAGTCGACGGGTACCCCGCGAGTCCAGCCGACCCCCGGCAGCTCGCTCGGCCACCGGGTTGCGGCGAGCCGGGTGGCGAGGTCGTCGAGCTGCTCCTGGGGAACGTGCACACGGAACGGTCGGATGTCGTCATCGGTCATGCCCGGACGCTATGGAGCAAAGCGGTCAGGACCCGGCCGCATTCGACCGGTCGGTGTGGACTCGTGACGTGGTTCACGGCAGGGGAACGTGTGCCCTGGACACGCGGTCGACGACGCCGGAGCGTGATCATCCCGGTTGTCAAGATCACTCATAAAGGGGTATCTCGGGGTGTGAAACGGACGTATCTTGATCACGTTTGTGACCACGACGTCTGTGGGAGTGAAGCACTCTTGTACGCGAGCCCGTCGGAGCGAGCGTGAACGACATCAACGATCCCACGCTTTTCGAACACACCAGTAGGCAGTTGCGGAACCTGTGCCACGAAGCCGGTTTTCCGCCTTCCGACGACAGCCCGGTCGAGCTGCTCCGTGAGCTTCTCGGTGCCGGAGGCGACCGTCGGCTCTCCGAAGGGCCACTGTGGCCGTCCGACGTGGCCGACGACGCCACGCCCGTCGAGTTCTCCGTGGCACTGGACGACACGGGCGAGAACGCCGTCCGCGTTTTGGGCGAGGTGATCGCCGACCAACCGGGAATGGCCGCCAACATGAATGCCGCGCGGCGCTTCCTGGACTCCACGGCGCGACGTCTCGATATCCCCACGGAGCGCTTCGACGCCGTCCAGGACCTCTTTCTTCCCGAGGACCCGCAGGGCAAGTTCTCGTTCTGGTACTCGCTCATTTTCCGGCCCTCCGCGAAACCGAAGGTGAAGGTCTACTTCAACCCGGACGTTCGCGGTGAGGACCGCGGGCGGGAACTCGTCGCCGAGGGATTCCGTCGGCTCGGCATGGACGACGCCTACGACGCCGCCACCGAGCATTCGATCCACCGGGGCGACGACGACCGGTTCACCTTCTTCGCCGTGGACCTCGACGACAGCCCCACGTCGCGCGTCAAGCTCTACATCTCGCACTACTCCGCCACGGTCGAGGAGGCGGTCCGTGCGTCGCAAGCCGTCGACGGACTCGACGGCGAGGTGATCCGCGACTTCTGCCGGGTGCTGGGCGGCGACACCGAGATCTACGGCGGTCGACCGCTGGTGTCGAGCTACTCCTTCGTCGACTCCGAGCCGAAGCGCCCCGGCAACTACAGCCTCTACCTGCCGATCCGCGACTACGTCACCGACGACGCCGAAGCGCGGGAGCGGGTGCGCGCGTACCTGGCCGCCCGGGGCAGCGATCCCGCCGGGCTGGACAGGGCGATCGCCGCTCTCACCGACCGGCCGCTCGACGCCGGTCGTGGCCTGCTCGCCCACGTGTCGCTGCGGTTGGGGCAGTTCGGGACCGGAACGACGATCTACCTGTCGTCGGAGGGCTACGAGGTGCTGCCACCTCGGGTCGGTGCCTCGGCAGCGTCGGGCTCCGTGGGAGTCTGAAGCACCGACAGCGATCATCAGCGTCCTTCGAAAGTAGGAGCCTTGAGGCCGTTCCCTCCCTATCGAATCCAGGTCGTCAAAGAAATCCCCATCACGACTCGGCAGCAGCGTGAGGAAGCGCTGGCCCGGGCCGCGTACAACCCGTTCAACCTGCCCTCCAGCATGGTCACCATCGACCTGCTGACCGACTCGGGCACCGGCGCGGTCTCGGCCGCGCAGGAGGCGGGCGCGGCGCAGGCGGACCGGGCGTACGCGGGATCGGACGCGTTCTACCGGTTCCGTCGGGCCGTGGACGAGCTGACCTCGTACCCCTTCGCCTACCCCGTGCACCAGGGGCGGGCTGCCGAGCGGGTGCTCTTCTCGACCGTGCTCAAGCCGGGCCAGATCTCGCTGAGCAACACCCACTTCGACACCACCCGGGCCAACGTCGAACTGGTGGGTGCCGAGGCGCGCGACCTGCCGTGCCCGGAATTCGGCAATTTGGACAGTCGCGAGCCCTTCAAGGGCAACATCGATCTCGACGCGTTGGAGCAGACCCTTCGCGGACCCGACGGCAGCCGGGTCGGACAGGTGCTGATCACCATCACGAACAACGGTGGTGGCGGTCAGCCGGTGTCGATGGCGAACCTGCGCGCGGTGCGTGCGCTGTGCGACCGCTACGGTGTCCCCTTCTTCCTCGACGCCGCGCGGTTCGCGGAGAACTCCTGGCTCGTCGCGCGTCGCGAGCCGGGCTACGGTCACCTCAGCCCCCGGGAGATCGCGCGCCAGACCTTCGCGCTGGCCGACGGTTGCGTCGCAAGCCTCAAAAAGGACGGCATCGCCCCGATGGGCGCGCTGCTCGGCATCCGGAACCCGGAGCTCGCCAAGCGGTGCGAGGCCAACCTCATCGCCACGGAGGGCTTCCGCACGTACGGCGGTATGGCGGCACACGACCTGGAGCGGGTCGCGCAGGGCCTCTACGAGGTGCTCGACCCGAACTACCTGCGGTCGAGGGAGGCCGACGCCGCCCGCTTCGCCGAGCTGATCAACCAGGCCGGGGTGGACATCGTGCAGCCGGCCGGCATGCATGCCCTCTACCTCAACGCGGGACGCCTGCTGTCCCACATCCCGGCGTACGGCTACCCCGGGCACGCGCTGGCGTCGGAGCTGTACCTCGCGGGCGGGATCCGGGCCGCCGAGCTCGGCTCGCTCTACCTGGGCAGCTTCGACGAGAATCACAACCTCGTGAACCCCGCGCCGTTCGAGCTGGTGCGGCTGGCGATCCCGCGGCGCACGTACACGATGGCGCACCTGGAGTACGTCGCCGACGTGCTGGCCGACATCGCGAAGAACCCGCACCGCGTGGCGTCGTACCGGATCGTCGACGCGCCGCCGCTGCTGCGTCACTTCAACCTGAAGCTCGCGCAGATCCCGGCGGGGAACTGACAGCGCAGTCCAAAAGCGAGGGCCACCTCCCCGGAACGTCCGGGAGGTGGCCCTTCGTGTGTCGTCCTCAGGCGCCGGAGGGAGCCAACTGCGGTTCGGTCGGGAGCCTGCTCATCGCGTAACGCACGAGGCGGATCAACGCGAGCTTGCTGGACTCCCGCTGGCGGGCGTCGCAGAACAGGATCGGCACGCCGGGGGAGATGGCCAACGCCGACCTAATCTCGTCCTCGGTGTACTCGTCCGAGCCGTCGAAGCAGTTCACCGCCACGATGAACGGGATGTTGCGGCGTTCGAAGAAGTCGATGGCCGAGAAGCTGCTGTCGAGCCGACGGGTGTCCACGAGCACGACCGTGCCGATCGCGCCCCGCGCGAGCTCGTCCCACATGTACCAGAAGCGCTCCTGGCCGGGTGTGCCGAACAGGTACAGCACGGTGTGGGGCGAGATGGTGATGCGGCCGAAGTCCAGGGCGACGGTGGTGGTCTTCTTCTGCTCGACGCCCGTGATGTCGTCGACACCGTCGCTGGCGGCCGTCATCACCTCCTCGGTGGACAGGGGCGGGATCTCGCTGACCGAGCCGACCATCGTGGTCTTGCCGGCACCGAAACCACCGGCCACGATGATCTTGACCGGAGTGGGGACCACGGCTGTCGCCGTGCTGTCTTCAGAGCTTGGAGAGGCCATCGAGCACCGCCTGAAGTAGTTGACGATCCGGGGCTTGCAACGTCTGGGACGGAGAGCGGACGATCACTTCACCTCGTTCGATGAGGTCACCGCACAGGACCTTCACGACCGCGATCGGCACCTTCACGTGCGCTGCGATCTCGGCGACCGACAGCGGCCGGACGCAGAGATCGAGGATCGCCGTGTGTTCCGGGGTGAGGCCCATGCCGGTCCGCTTCGTCCCGGACAGCGCCATCACCTGCGTGGCGACGTCCAGGGTGATGTCCGACGCCGGTATTCGGCCCCTGGTGATGGCGTACGGCCGCACGAGTGGGCCGGCCGCCTCGTCGTACCACTGATCGTTCATCTCACGTCCCCGACGCGGCCGGGTTCCGCGGCGCCGCGGTCATGTAGTCCCCGACGCGCTTCACCAGCCGGTTCATCTCGTAGGCGATCATCTCGACGTCGACGGCGTCCTCCGCGAGCACGGCGAGGCACGCGCCGGCACCGGCCGCGGAGACGAACAGATAACCCTCGGTCATCTCGATGAGGGTCTGGAGCACGGGGCCGCGGTGGAAGTGGCGGCTGACGCCCTTCGCGAGACTCTGCAGGCTGGAAGCCATGGCGGAGAGCTGGTCGGAGTCGTCCTTGGACAGCGAGTTGGACTTGCCCATCAGCAGGCCGTCAGCCGACAACACGACGGCGTGTTGTGCTCCGACCACGCGGTCCACCATGTCGTCCAGCAGCCAGTTGAGATCCAACATGGAATTGCCGTTCTCATTCATCGATGAATCCGCTTCCCCTATCAGTTGGCATCGGTCGATTGGGACGCGTCGTCGGCGTCACGTCCCCTGAGAGTGCCCTTGCGGAATGCCGACAGCGTGCTCCGCGTCCGGCCCGCAAAGCGTTCGATGTCTCGCTGCTCGGACTCGGGATCGTCACGCAGCTGTTCCACGAGGTTCTCTTGTGGTCGCCGCTGCGGCAACGGTGCGCGTTGCCTCTTCCGCTGCGGCAAGCCGTTGCCCGGTGCAGCGGAGTCGGTCGTCCCCGCGTGATGTCCGGGCCTGTCCTGAGGCGAGGGCGACGAGTAGGCGTCGCGGGGCCTCGCCGGGGCCGCCTCGGTCGACGCTGACCGGGGTGACAGAGCGGGTGCGTAGCCGTTGCGCGTGGCAGGCTGCGCGTTCCGCGGTGTCGGCGTCGGCGGCTGCTGAACCGGTGCCGTGACCGGAGCCGCCTGAGGCGTGTTCTGCTGGGTCTGCTGCTGCGACTGCGGCGACTGCTGCGCCGGAGTCGTGACTGCCGGGCTGTGCACCTCGATCTCCGGTTCCATGGCCGGGGTGGCGTGGAAGCCCGAGTCGATGTCGGCGGTCTGCTCGTCGCTGGCCAGGATGTCGGTGGGCAGCAGGATCGTGGCGCGAGTGCCGCCGTAGCGCGACGAGTCGAACGTGACTTGCGCACCGAGGCGGTGCGCCAGGCGCGCCACCACGAACAGACCGAGGCTCGCGTCGGCCTTCATGGCCATGGCGTCGAACTCGGGCGGCTCCGACATCATCGAGTTCGCCCACTCGCGGACGTCGTCCTTCATCCCGAGGCCCTGGTCGGCGATGTCGACGACGACGCCACGCGCCACCTTCGTCCCCGTCATGTAGACGGGCGATCCCGGGGGCGAGAACGTCGTCGCGTTGTCCACCAGCTCGGCGACGAGGTGAATGGCGTCGGCGACCGCGGAACCCACGAGGGCCACCTCGGGGATGGGCTCGACCTCGACTCGCGAGAAGTGCTCGGTCTCGGAGATCGCGGCACGCAGGACGTCCATCAGCATGACCGGCTTGCGCCAGCGACGTCCGGGCTGCTTGCCACCGAGGATGATGAGGTTCTCGGTGGTGCGGCGGGCTCGGGTCGCGAGGTTGTCGAGCTGGAAGAGGCTCTTCAACTGAGCCGGGTTCTCCTCGCGGCTCTCCATCCGGTCGAGGATCTGGAGCTGGCGGTGCACGAGGCCCTGGTTGCGGTGGGCGATACCGAGGAACACGTTGTTCACACCGCTGCGGGCCTTCGCCTCGCTGACCGCCGCGTTGACGGCGGTGAGCTGCGCGATGTTGAACGCCTCGGCCACCTGCCCGATCTCGTCGCGGCCGTGGTCCAGTCGCGGCATCTCGGCGTTGACGTCCACCGCCTCGCCGTCCTTCAGCCGCTGCACGATGTTGGGCAGCCTGGTCCGCGCGAGCTCCAGGGAGTCGTTGCGGAGGCGTTCGAGGCGCGTCATCAGGGTCCGGTCGACCAGGGTCCGCGACACGCGGACGGCGACCACGATCGACGCGATGGCGGCGATGAGGGTCAACGCGCTACCGAGCAGCACGTTGGTGAGGTTCTGGCCGGAGTCCTCCAGAGCCTTCGCCGAGGTCTGGTCGGCCTGCGTGATGGTGAGCGAGGCGAGTTCGTTGGCGACGCGGCTGGAGATGTCGCGCAGCTCGGCGCCCGAGAGCGAGAAGCTGTTCACGTCCATCGGGCCGGGGCCGCTCGCGATCAGCTCGTTCTCGATGCGCTGCAGCCGCCGCCAGTCGTCGCTTTCGACGAGCTCGTCGTGGAAGGCGCGCACGTCGGGCAGCGTGTTCGGGGCGCTCTCGCTGAGGCCCGACCGGTAGGCACCGACCAGTTCGGACAGCGACCGGTGCTGCGTCGCGGTGAGGCTGCCGTTGGCGAAGGCACTCGACGCGAGCGAGGCGGCCCGCGACATCTGGTCCGACACCCGGAACAGCTCGGTCGCCATCAGACCGTTCTGGGAGGCCGCGACGTCCGGGACGACACGCGCCTGGGCGTCGAACAGCCCGGTGGCGGTGTCGATCAGCTCGTTGTAGTAGTCGTTGACCTCGCTGGTCCCGATGCTGAGCAGGTTGATCTGCGAGCGGATGTCGGGAAGCTGGTCGAGGCTGGACTCCAGGTCCCGCATGCGCCCGGAGATCTCCGGGGGCAGGTCGTCCCCGATTTCCTCCATGGCCTGCCGCAGGGCACCGAGGGAGTCGTCGATGCGCTGCTGTTGCTGCTGCAGCTCGACCAGCCCGGTCTCAGGCTTCTCCAGGTAGACCAGCGACATCTGGCGTTCCTGCTGCAACGCACTCAGCGAGGTCACGGCCGGAATCGACACCTGCTGCACACTCGACGCCACCGCGCGCAGATAGAACGCGTCGATGACGAAGTACGTGGACATGCCGATCCACAGCAGCAGCAACGCGATACTCGGCACCAGGACGGTGCCGGTCAGCCGCTTCCGGATCGACTTGTGGTGTCCTTGGTCTGGTTTGTCCTGCGTTGGCTTGTCTTCGTTGTTCACGACGCTCCACGACGACCTGTTGAACCGCTGCCGGGCACCCGCGCATGCGGACTTCTTCACCGAGACCGGGCGCACAGTGCCATATTCGCGCCCTTGCCACCAGTCACCCGTTAGTGCCTTGTCGAGGGGTGATCATGGCGTATGCGGTCGGTGGCCGTGCGTCGGCCCCCCTCTGGCCGCGTCGAAGCAGCTCAGCGACGCCCCTCCAGCGGCTCCCGCGCGGCGTCCGGAAGACGGGAGTCGTCAGCGACCGGCCAGGCCAGCGGGTCGGGGCCGAGAGCCCGGAGCTGCTCGACCTGCAGCGCACACCACGGCGACACGCTGGTGCGGTCGGCCTCCACCTCGGCGACGAAGTCCGACCACGGCATCCACACCGTGTCGTGGACCTCGTCCGGGTTCGGGGCGGGCACCGGTCGCCGGGTGACCGTGGCGCGGTAGACGGGACACACCTCGTTCTCGCGCACGCCGTCGGGCATGGTGGCCTCGTACCGGAACTCGGGCAGCACCAGCTCGATGCGGTCGACGGTGATGCCGAGTTCGTCGGTGAGCCGTCGCTCGATGGCGTCGGGAATGATCTCGTCGGGACCGGGGTGCCCGCAGCACGTGTTGGTGCGCACCCCGGGGAACGTCTTCTTGTGCTTGGCCCGCCACGTGACGAGGAAGTTGCCCTCCTGGTCGAACAGGTAGCACGAGAACGCCAGGTGAAGCGGGGTGGACAGGTGATGGACCTCGGCCTTCGGTGCGTATCCGATCCGCTCGTGCCGAGAGCCGCACAGGACGACGTACTCGACGTCGGGATCGAGTGTTGAGGTCATTGCGGTGCTACCACCCTTCGTCCACCCTTACGTCACACCGTCGAAGCCCTCCCCGCGCTTCGAACGTCGACTCCAGAGTTGATCATGTTTGGAGCGGGTGGGCAAGTTGTCGGGCTCCGCCAGTCGCGTGTTCCCGGTCGAGGGCGGCTCTATGCGTCGAGACCCGTTCGGACACGCGTCGGTGGGTGTCCGAACGGGTCTCGACGCTGTCAGCAGCGGTTTCCCTACTTCGTCGGCAGGCCCAGCGCGCGGTCGACCCACCTGCCCAGCGGCAGCAGCAGCACCGCCACGGCCAGGGCCACGTGGACGAGCATGAACACCACGGCGGTGACCACGCTCGGCGGGCCGCCCACGAAGACGACGATGTGCGACGCCCACGCGAGGGCGTCGGGGCGGCTGCCCGCCGACCAGACCTCGTTCAGTGCCCAGAAGGTCAGGTCGTTGATCCCGGCGATGACGAGCAGGATGCTCGCGATCCCGGTCTTCAGCACGGTCGTCGTGCGGGCCCCGCCGAGGCGGTACGCCAGCAGCGCGAACAGCACGATGAACGTGACGATGAACAGTTCGAACTGGTACACGGGCTCGAACGCACCCGGATCGGTGTCGACCGTGCGGCCGTACTCCTGGATGCGCAACACCATCTCGGTGTCGATGTAGCTCATGTAGGCGATCACGGCCAGCGCGAGCAACGCGGGCCCGGCCTTGACCTTCGGGAACAGGGCGACCGCGGGCACGGCGAAGAGGAACGGACTGATCTTGAACAGCCACTCGCCGACGTTGTCCAGCGTCTGGTCCGGCGGCAGCACCACCATGATGAGCAGGGCGAGCACGGCCGCCGGGACCGCGAAGACCAGCCACAGCCAGCCGCGGTGCCGGTAGAGCGCCCGGATCAGCGCGCCGCCGGTCTCCGAGGTCGCGGGCGGGGTCGGTGCGGTCGTCGTCATGCGGTCTCGTCCTCCAGGTGCGGCTTCTGGGTCCAGAACGGACCGAGGGCCAGCGCGTCGACGTCGGTCTTGAGGAAGCAGCGGATGGCGTCCTCGGGAGTCGCCACGATCGGCTCGTCGTTGTCGTTGAACGACGTGTTGACCACCATAGGCACCCCGGTGATCTCCTCGAAGTGCTTGATGAGGCGGTAGTACAACGGGTTGTCGTTCTCGCTGACGGTCTGCACGCGGGCGGTGCCGTCGACGTGGGTGATGGCGGGAACCTTCTCGCGCTGGTGTTCGAGGACGTCGAAGACCAGCAGCATCACCGGGGACGGGTAGTCGCTGGCGAAGTACTCGCCCGCCCGTTCGGCGAGGCACGAGGGCGCGAACGGACGGAAGGCCTCGCGGTGCTTCACCTTCTCGTTCATCCGGGTCTTCGACTCCGGGTCCCGCGGGTCGGCCAGCAGCGAGCGGTTGCCCAGGGCACGCGGACCGCACTCCATGCGCCCCTGCACCCAGCCCACGATGAGCCCGTCGGCGAGCTTCTGCGCCGTGTGCTTGGCGATGTCGTCGATGCGCTGGTACTCCACACCGGCGTCCTGCAGGGCGAGCTCTATCTCGGCCTCGGTGAATTCGGGACCCGTGTAGGTGAACCCGGTGCGAGGGCGGGGCAGGTTGTGCTTGCCGACGCTCACCTCCAGCGCAGCACCGAGGGCGCAGCCGTCGTCGGCGGCGGCGGGCTGGGCGAAGAACTCCTCGAACGGGGTCTCCAGCAGGATGCGCCCGTTCATGACGCTGTTGAGCGCCACACCGCCCGCCATCGCCAGGCGCTTGGAGCCGGTCTGGCGCTGCAGCCAGCGCGCCAGGTGCAGGCCCGCCTCCTCCAACGTCACCTGGAGCGCGTAGGCGATGTCCTGGTAGTGCTGGGGGATCGGGTTCTCGGCCGTCACGCGGGTGCGGGGGCGGGCGGGCCCGAACGTGTCGGTGAACTTCTTCGAGAGCTGGTGCTTGCCGGTGGTGTGGTGACGGAACCAGCTCAGGTTCAGCTCGAACCCGCCGTCGGGGTCGAGGTGGACGAGGTCACGGAACGCCTCGACGTAGGTGTCCTTGCCGAACGGCGCGAGCCCCATGACCTTGCCCTCGTCGCGCGTCGGGTAGAAGCCGAGGTACCCGGTCACCGCCGCGTACATCGCACCGAGGGAGTGCGGGAACTTGATGCGCCGCAGGTCGTGGATGCGGTTGCCGCGACCGTGGGCGAGCAGGGTGCTGGTGCCGTCGCTGCCGATGCCGTCGAGGGTGAGCACGGCCGCCTCATCCCACGGGCAGATGTAGTAAGCGCTGCCCGCGTGCGACCGGTGGTGGTCGATGAGGTGCACCTTGAACTTCGTGGGGCCCGTGTAGCCGACGGCCTCCTTGACGTCCCGTTCGAGGGTGAAGGAGCGCTTCACGTGTGCGAGCACGGCACCGCCGACGTGGTAGTCGTCCACCCCCTTGCCGCCGCCAGTGCGGAAGGTGTCGAGCAGCCCGGCCGCCTTCCCGCCGTCGTCGCCGTTCTCGTTGCGGAAGACTTCCAGCGTCTTCGGGAAGTAGCGGGCGAACACCTTCGCCGCGTGGATCGGTTCGGCCCACCGGGTCCAGTAGTAGGCCACGTGGTCGACGTCGCCGAGGGTGATACCGGCCTGGCGCAGGCAGAACTCGATGGCCTTCGCGGGCAGGCGGCCGTCGTGCTTCAAGCGCGTGAACCGTTCCTCCTCGGCGAAGGCGATGATCTCGCCATCACGAACGAGGGCGGCGGCGGAATCGTGCACCCTGCTGATGCCGAGGACGTACATGGGCAGCTCCAACTTGTCTCGCTACTGACTTCCGGGGATCGATCCCGACGACGTGGGATTCCGGCCGGACCGGCCGGGGTGGGAACGGGCAAGGGTGCGGTGGTGCTCGGACTCGGGGTGAGCACGGCGCAGCAGTCGACGCAGCGACGCCGCTTCGGCGGTCAGGCCGAGGACGATGGCGCTGAACCCGCCGACCGCGCCCAGCGAGGGCACGAGCGCGAACGCGCTCACCACGGTGGCGACCAGCCGCAACGCGGCGGCCGTGGCGGTGAGGGACAGCACCTGGCTGTCGGTGTTCTCGACGAGGTAGCCGCCGTAGATGAGGGCGATCGACATGGCGATCTCCACCACGACCAGCACGGCGAGTACCACGTAGCCGACGCCGCTCGGCGGCACCTCCGACCCGGCGAGCACCGTCTCTCGCGTGGCGGGCACGAGCAGGGCCGCCCCGAGGGCGAGTCCGAACGCGAGCCCCGCGAACTCGGTGGCGCGCAACAGCCGAGCCGCCCGCAGCCGACCGGTCGCGCCCTCCGTGCCGCGCAGGTTCATCGACGTCTCGGGCTGCTTGAGCTTCAACTGGTACAGCGCGATCGAGCACAGCACCCCGGCGGCGAGCAGGGTGAGGTGGAAGGGACCGCTGTCCACGACGCGCCCGCTGATCGCGAACACGATGAACAGCGACGAGATGGTGATGGCGTCGAGCAGCTCGGTGATGCCGAGCAGCACCGTGCTCCTGGCGAACGCGTGGGTGAGCCGTCGGCGACTGGGCAGCGGCGCGCGCACCCACTCCCTCGGCAGCACCGCGAGCGTGCCGGCGATGACCACGGCGACACCATTCACGAGGACGAGCAGGTGCGTGGTGGGCGACAGGCCGACGACCAGGGTCACCGTGGTGGTGGCCGCGACGATCGCGGCGACGATCGTGAACGCGGTCGCGTCGAGCGAGGGACGCCCGCGCAACCGGTGCAGGCCCGCGACGGTCATCAGCATTCCCGTGCTCGCCGACCAGGTGCCCGCGAGCAAGTACAGCGTCACCAGCGACGAGCCGGGCAGCACCAGCAGCGCCGTCACCAGCGCGGCGACGAGCACCAACACCGGCACCGCCGCGATGCGCAGCGTCAGTCCCGCCACGGCGGCGGTGGTGAGCCGGGTCCTCGGCAGGATCTTCAGTGCCGCCTTCTCCGCGGCGGTCGGCAGGAACAGCAGCCAGGAGCACGTTCCCCAGGCGTTGGCGTAGTCGCCGTAGGTGGCCGTGCCCCATGCCGTCAGCAGAGCCACGGCCATGGCCTGCGTCCCGATGCGGAAGACACCGCGACCCGCGAGCAGGCGCAGCATCATCAGCGGGCGCAGGGGCGTCGCCATGGAGTCGGTCAAGGCTGGGGTACCGCCAAGTCGGCCGTCTCCTGGCTGGGGTTCGCGGCGTCGAGTCGGAACTTGAGCGTCCCGCGCACGGCGTTCTCGACGGCCCGCAGCGCTGTCCTCGACTCCGCCGAGATGACGACGTAGCCGAGCTTGTACCCCGCCTGTTCGTACGGGCGCACGAGGGAACCCGGGGTGACGAACAGGTGCAGGTCCTTCACCTCGGGCATGGCCTTGACCTCGGCGAGACCCTCGATCTCGGCGAGCACCCCGGCGCGGTCGGAGGCCAGGATGTGCACGAGAGCGGGCGTGCCGGGCGTGGGGTCCACGACGGGCGCGTCACCGACGGCGAGCGACATGGTGGCGGCCATGAGGTCCACGCCGTGGCAGTGCTCCACGACCTCGGCGATGCCGTTGCCGCCCATGCGCGCGCCGACCTCGATGAGGTACAGCTCGTCGTCGCGTTGCAGCACGGCGTCGAAGGTGAGCGGGCCGTTGCGGTAGTCCAGTTCCGCGGCGACCGCGGCGAGCATGCCGGGCAACGCCTCGGCGGTCGCGGCGGGCAGCTCGACCGGCATCTCGTGCGCCGTCGTGACGAACAGCGGTGGCGGTGTGATGGTGCGGGCTGTGACCGCGTGGAAGGCGATCTCGCCGTCGACGACGAGCGCCTCGATCGTCAGGTGTTTGCCGTCGAGGTGTTCCTCCACGACGACGCGTCCGCAGGACGAGAACTCCAGCGACTCCGCGACGGCCGACGCCAGCTTGCCCGGGTTGGCGCACGACACGACGCCCCGGCTGCCGGAGGAGTCCACCGGCTTCACCAGCGCGGGGAACCGCATGTCCCGGGCAGCGTCCAGCAGCTCCGCCAGTGACGAGCCGGTGGCGCTGGCGTAGGTCGGCACACCCGCTCGTGCGCACGCCTCGCGGAACACCGGCTTGTCCACCGACGCGGCGACGGCCTTCTCCGGCAGCGGGGACGGCAGGTTCCATCGGCGCTCCAGCCAGGCTTGGGTGGGCAGCCCGACGTCGCTGGCCGGGCAGATGACGCCCGCGATGTCGGTGCGGTCGCCGAGGGCGGCGTCGATCCGTTCGGGGGCCCGCACCGATAGCTGCAGGTACTCGTCGGCCACCGCCGCGCCGGGCGCGTTGGGTCTGACGTCGACGCAGATGGTGTGGTAGCCCAGTTCGCGTGCGCGGAGGTAGACGCCGACGGAACCGTCGGCGCCGCCGAGCACGACGAGTGTTCGTCTCATGTGGATTCCAAGCTCGGGGTCGGGTTGAAGAGGCGGTCGGCGGCGGAGACGGGGATGCTCGCCTCCCGGACGTAGAACTGCCGGGGCCGTGGTTGTCCTGCGCCGACGACGACGAGCGACCGCACGGCGAGAGCCGACGCCGCGAGCGACACGGTGAGCAGCAGCAGGACGGCGGTGTCCAGCGCTTCACCGCTGAGCAGTCCGGTGGCGCCCGCGAGTGCGGTCATCAGCCCGGCGCCACCCGCCACGACGCACGACACCGAGGCCGCGGTGCTCAACCGTCGGCTGAAGCCGACGAACAGCTCGATGGCGTGGGACGACAGAAAGCTCATGCCCACTTTGGACTTGCCGCGGGCTCGGGCGCGGTGGGCGACCGGCACGGTGGTGTAGCGGCTCGTCAGCCGGGGGACGGTCGCGAGGAAGTACGGCGTGCCCAGTTCGAGGTCGACGATGCGCCTGGCCAGCTCGGTGCGCACGAGCCGGAACGCCGTCGCGCCCTGCGGCAGTTCGATGCGCAGCAGCTTGCGGCCGATGAAGTGGAACGCGGCGGTGCCCCAGCGTCGCAGGACGGGGTCCTGACGGTTGGTCCGCACGCCGAACACCGCGTCGTACCCGGCCTTGGCCGCGGCGATGAGCTTGTGTGCCTCGGCGGCGGGGAACTGTTGGTCGGCGTCGACGTGGAGGAGCCAGGGTTTGCTGGCGTAGCGGTATCCGGCCGAGAACGCCGCTTCGAACCCGAAGTTCCTGGTGAACGACACGTACTGGACGCGGCTGTCGGATTCGGCGAGTCGTCGGATGACGTCGAGGCTGCCGTCGGTGCTCCCGTCATCGACGTAGAGCAGTTCGAGATCGAGATCGCCGAGTTCGGAGACGATCTCGGCGTACGAGTGTTCGAGGTTGTCCACCTCGTTGTAGCAGGGAATGACGACGGTGAGGCCGGTGATATCGGGGTAGTCGGTGTCGGACGAGTGCGCCGTTCGCAGCGCATGGGAGTAGCCGAGAGTGTTCGTAGAGCGACGAAGCACGAGGGACTCCACCTGGTTTGTGCGGTGCGAGGGTGAGCGCCGCAGGCGTTGCCGAGGATGGCTGTTTATAGGCTCTGCCCCCCGGCCGCTGCCTAGGGATTCGGGGGAAGTTGCGCCGTTCAGCCCACGACCGTTCTTTGCTCAGATGAGCTGTTCGGCGCATTTCCGTCGTCGGAACCGAAAATCCGACCAATGCGGTGGCACACTCCGTCGCCATGTTGACTCGCAGTGCCGCAGTGCTGTGGCGCCGGGCGTACCGCCGGGTCGTGCGGTCGGCCTTCGACACCGTGCCGTTCTACCGCGAACGTTGGGCTCTCGACGGCCGCACCGAGCCCACCCTCGTACCGGGACGGACCGGGTCAGTCGACGGTGCCACGGAGCCGGAGGTGCTGCGACGCACGGTCGTCGACCTGGTGCCGTTGAGCGGCGGTTCGACTCGGCTGGACCCGACCCGGGGCCTGGGACACGTGCTGCCCCGCGCACGCGACCTGCGGACGGGCGCGTTGGTCGTGGTCGTCGACGACGCCGCGTCCGCACCGCCTTCCGACCTGCCCCGCGGGGTGCGCGGCTGCGTGGTGAACCCGGATCTCCTCGGCGACGCCGACTCCGCCGTGTCGGTGGAGGTGACCAACGCTCTGCACCGGGGCTCGCAGGTGGTCGCCGTCGGCGGTGACAAGGAGCTGGCGCGGTTGGCCTCGGCCCTGCCGGAGTCGCTGGCGCGCAGGCTCGATCGCCTTCCCCGCCGCACACTGTCCGAACTGGACACCGGTCCCTACGGGGTGTTGCACGACCCGCTGCTGGGCTACCTCGGAGCCCTCGGCGAGTGCGGTCGATGGCACCTCGACTTCCGCCACGTCTACGCCCGGCGCACGAAGGGCGGGTTGGCCGTCACGCTGCTGACCCAGCGTTCGCCCGTGCTGGTGGACGTACTCGTGGCCGGTGGCGTGCATGCGGCCGTGGAGACCTGCCCCCGGCACGGAACCCCGGTTGTGTCGCTGTGACCTTCTCGGTCGAGATCGCCGATCCACGAAGTGAGCCGGAGCCCCACGGCTGGACGGAGTTCCGGCTCCGCCGCGGCCTGCCCGCCGTGTGGGACTACGCGCTGCTGACGTTGGAGGCATGGCCGGCCCGCAACCCGCCGTTGCTGCTCGTGGTGCGACACGGTTCGCGCATCGTCGCCGGCGTGTCGGTGTTGGTCTGTCGTCCCCCGCTGCGTCCCCGGTTCGCGCCCCCACCGGGATCTCGTTCGCTGCTGCCGCAGTGGGTGGAGGTGTCCCAGCCGTGGTTGTCGGGCTTTCCCGGAGTGGTCTTCGCCGACGAGCTGGACGACGACGCACGCGCGGCAGCGGTCCGGACCGTCGAACGGGCGCTGGTCCGCCGAGTCGGCCCGTTGCTGGCCGGGGTGCTCTACCGTGCCGTCGACGAACGCACCGCCGGTGTCCTGCGGGGGCGAGCCAGGCTGGTGCGGCAGGTGGACACGGTCTCGGTTCTGCCCGTCGACTTCCGCGACGCCGACGAGTGGATGAGCTCCCTGTCGAAGGCGCGGCGCAAGAGTCTGCGGCGGGCCCTGCGCAACGTCGACGAGCACGTCGAGGCCGGTCGACTGCGGGTGACGGTGGGCCCGGCCCGCGACGACGTGTGCGGTCACGAGGTCGCGACCCTCGTCGAGCGACACCGCACCGAGCGGGGCGTGTCGGTGCTCGACAGCCGCAGCGCGCTGCCCGGCTCCTACTTCCACGACTTCGTCCGCCGCACCGACGTGCACACGTTGACCTACCACGACAGTGAGGGCAGATTGTTGGCGCTCAACACCTGGCTGGAGCATCCGCACGGACTCGTCAAGCAACACTGGGCGGCCCGGTCACCGGCGGACGGTGGTCTGCGGGACCTGCTCTTCGACAGCTACCTCCGCGCCGTGCGACACGTGATCGCGCGAGGCATTCCGGAGGTGTCGGCGGGCCGCAGTCCCCACGAGGTGAAGCGCTCCCTCGGATTCGTCCCGCGGCCCGTCTACGGGGTCGCGGTGCCGCGGCCGGTGCTGGGCAGGTGAACGTGATGAAACCGGTGACGTCGCTGTTGGCGCGGTCTCGGACCACGCCGCCGCCCTCCGGGGTCGAGGTGCGCATCGTCGATCCGCGCACCGATCCCGAACCCACCGGGTGGAGCAGATTCCGCAAGACGACCGCGTGGCAGCCGATGTGGGACTACGAGCAGCTTCGCCTGGAGTCGTGGCTGTCCCGCAATCCCACCGTCCTCGGTGTGGTGAGCAAGGCGGGCAGCGTGCTCGGCGCCTGTCTGGCGATGGTGTGCACTCCGTGGCGGGGCAGCGAGTTCGGTCCGCCACGACGCCGTGGCCTCTCGCCGGGCTGGGCGGAGGTCTACCTCCCGTGGTTCTCCGGCCACTCGGCGGCCGTGTTCGTCGAGCGGGTCGACGACGCGCAGCGTCGGGAGCTGCTGCGGTCGTTCGAACGGGCACTCGCCGCGCACGTCGGGATCGGCCTGCTCGGGGTCGTGTACCGGGCGATGCCGGTCGAGGTCGCCGACGCCGCCGCCGGGCCGGGCCGGGCGGTGCGGGAGATCGACCCGACGACCGTGCTGGTGAACCGCTGGGAATCGGTCGACGACTGGCTCACCTCGCTGCGACCCCCGATGCGGGCGCTGGTCGCGGAGGCCGCCGAGACCGCGTCGACGCTCGACGTCATGGTGGGCGCGGGCCGTACCGACCTCGACGCCGCCGAACTCGCGGGCCTGCTCAACCGCCATCGCGCCCGCCAGGACGCCAAGGCGTGGGAGTCGGGGCAGCGGGCGCGCATCGCCGGACTGCACCTCGACACCCGCAGCCCCATCCCCACGGCGTACCTGGACGCCTTCGTCCGCAAGCCGAACGTCGTGACGCGGACCTACCGCGACGGCACGGGCAGGCTCGTCGCCTTCTCCCTGCTGTTGGACGACAAGCGTGGGGTCGCGCTGCCGTACTACGCGGCACTGCCCGTGGCCGACGGCGGACGGCCCCGCCTGTACGCCGACGTCTACGCCCAGTGCGTGCGGCATCTCGTCGAACACCAGCGGCCGGAACTGACGGCCGGGCGGACACTGCTCGACCTCAAGACCGGGTTCGGCTTCACCACGCGAACGCTCACGTCGATCGCCGTCCCGAGGCCGGTGATGGGCCGGTGAGTCGCTCGGGCATCGAAATCCTCGACCCACGTCGTGATCCGGAGCCCGCCGAGTGGTCGGCGTTCCGGCTCGCCGCGGGAGGACATCCACCCTGGGACTACGGGCTGCTGGGCCGCGAGTCGCAGCACGCGCCGTTCCCGACGATGCTCGCGGTGGCGACCGTCGGCGGCAGGCTCGCCGGGGTGATGGCGGCCTCCGTCGTGCGCCTGCCGCTGGGCGCGCGGCTGCTGGAGGTGCACAACCCCTGGTTGTCCGGTGTGCCCGGCTGGTTGTTCGCCGACGACGTCGACCGGCCGATCCGGCAGCGGTTGCTGCGCCGGATGGAGCGCGCGCTGTGCCGGTTCGCCGGTCCGTTGTGTGCCGGACTGCTCTACCGATACCTCTCCGGCGAGGACCTGCCGCTGGTGTCGGGCTTCGGTCGACTGACGCGGGAGAGCGTCGGTGTCGCGGTGCTCGACAACACCTTCTCCACCGTGGACGACTGGAACTCGTCGCTGGCCCGCAGCCGTCGGCACAGCGTGCGCGGTCAGCGGCGCAAGGTGGAGCGTGACCCCGACCTGGTCGTGCGGTTCGGCCCGGCGCGTGACGATCTCGACGGCTCCGAGCTCGCCGACCTGGTGAACCGGCACCGTGCTCGGCTCGGCAAGCCCCGCTTCGACAGCCGAGGTCCCGTGTCGGGCGACTACCTGCACGAACTGGTGCGTCGGGACGACGTGCTGACGCTCACCTACCACGACTGCCGAGGCAGACTGCTCGCGTTCGCCGACCTGCTCGACCACCCGGAGCTGCCCGTGTACCAACACTGGGCGGGGCTGCACCGCGACGAGGGTGGCCGGGCGCACCTCTACTTCGACTCCTACGCGCGGCTGATCGGCCATGTGGTCGGCACTCACCGCAAGCGATTCTCGGCGGGCAGGGGAATGCTGGAGTTGAAGAGTTCGCTGGGCTTCACACCGCAACGTCGGTGGATCGCCGCCGTCCCGAGGCCGGTGGCCGGATGAGTGTCGAGGTCCTGGATCCGCGGTTCGACGCCGAACCGCCGTATTGGGCGGCGTTGCGGGCCGAGGCGGGTCTGCGCGCCGACTGGGCGTGGGACGTGTTGCGACAGCAGGCGTGGTGTGCGCGAACCCCGTGGTACGTCACGGTGCTGCTCGACCGGGGCCGCCCGCGCGGGATGGTCACCGCCGCGTGGATCGGACCACCCACGCGTCGGCATCGGTTCGCGACCTCGCGTCGGGGCGGGCGGATCGGTGGCCTCGACGTCCGGGCTCCCGGCAACAGCGCCTTTCCCGCCTGGTGGTTCGCCGACGCGCACGCCGACGGCTGTGAGGAGCTGCTGTCGGAGTACTTCCCGACGATGCGCAAGCTGCTCGGCACGGGATTGAAAGCGACCCTGATCAGGCAGCTCTCGGAGGAGGGCGCCGCCCGGGTGCGGGGCCGCTTGCGGCTCGTGCGTGAGACCGAACCGATCGCCCGCCTCTGCACGGAGCCGTTCTCGGGACGGGACGACTGGCTCGGCTCGCTCGGCGGCAAACGCCGGTCGCAGTTGCGCAAGCTCTACCGGGGCATCGACGGCGACGAGCACCTGGCGGTGGAATGGCTGATCGGTGACGCGGTCGACGTCGTGGAACTCGCTGAGCTGCTGCGCGTGAACGAGGTCAAGCACCGCGACGTGCCGATCGTGCCGCTGCCGCAGTTCGTCGGTTACCTGCGGCGTTTGGTGGCGCAGCCGGACTACCGAGTCTTGTCCTTTCGCGACACTCGAAGCGGTCGGCTGCTGGCCGCCGCCACGGTGTTCGACCATCCACAGTGGCCGTTGTGGCGGTCGTTCTCCACCGTGCCCGTGGAGCGGGGTGGCAGGGCGAATCTGTACTTCCACGTGTTCGGCGAACTGGTGCGGTGGTCGGTCGCCGAGGGGCGCCGTGGCGTGGTGCTCGGCAAGAAGATGTCCGAGGTCAAGAAGTCGTGCGGCGCTGAGCTGATTGCCCAGTACGCCGCCGCCGTGCCGCTGATCTGACGCCCCGGCGCGTCAGAGCGCACCGGCGAGCGCGGCGATGTCCGCCGGTCGCACCCGACAGCAGCCGCCGATGACCTGGGCCCCCTCGGCCGACCAGCGGCGCGCGAGGGTCGGGTCGAACCGTGCCGGTCCGGTCCAGGCATGCCGCCGGGCGTCCCAGCCTTCGCCGCTGTTCGGGTACACGACGACGGGCTTGTCCGTGACGGCCTTGGCACATGCGATGGCGGGGGAGACCTCGTCGGGCGCACAGCAGTTGACGCCGACGGCGGTGACGTCGGGGGAGTCGGCGGCCACGGCGAACGCCTCCGCCAACGGCTGTCCGGCGCGGGTGCGTCCTCCGGCCACCGTGAAGGACAGCCACACGGGCACGCCGACGCCGGTCAGCGCCTCGACGAGTGCCTCGGCCTCCACCACGTCGGGCACGGTCTCGACCGCGAGCACGTCGGGCTCGGCCTCGACCAGGGCGTCGAGTCGGGGGAGGTGCCAGTCGCGCAGCCGTGTGACGTCGAGTCCGTAACGGCCGCGGTACTCCGAGCCGTCGGCGAGTGCGGCGCCATAGGGGCCGACCGAGGCGGCCACGAACCGGGGCACGGTCGCGCCGTCGGTCGTGGCGGCCTCGTCCCGGGCCTGACGGGCGAGTGCCACGCTCCGGTGCAGCAGTCGGCGCGTGGCGTCGTGGTCGAGGCCGCGCGCGGCGAGTCCCTCGAAGGAAGCCTGGTAGCTGGCGGTGGTCGCGACGACGGCACCGGCGTCGAAGAAGGCCCGATGCGCGGCGACGATCCCCTCGGGAGCGTCGAGCAGCAGCCGCGCCGACCACAGCTCGTCGGAGAGGTCGTGCCCCCGCGCCTCCAACTCGGTGGCGAGCCCCCCGTCGCTCACCATGAGCCCACCGTCGAACAGTCCCACGCCGCCCACTGTAGGAGCGCAACCCCAACCGGCGTGTCCGCCAGCTGCGCACGCGTGTCCGCACCTCTCGCACGCGTGTCCGCACGCTGCGCACGTGTGTCCGCGGCCTACGCGCATGGCACGCCGAGCGTGCCGAGGGCTGAACGCCTCAGTCCTCCCGATGCGGCTGGAGCCGGGTGTGCTTCGTGGCCTCCACGGTCGCGGCGAGGAACCGGGCGATGATGCGCCGTTCGTCTTCGTCGAACTGGGCCCACGCCTGCGCGTACGCCATGCCGAGCGGGCCGAACAACTCGAAGCCCAACTTCTGCGCCGAGGGGCGGATGTGCAGCACGACCCGCCTGCGGTCGCGGGTGTCCCGGCGGCGTTCGACGTGCGCCTGTAGTCGGTCGAGCACCGACGTGGTGGCCGACGCGCTGAGTCGGAGTTGGGTCGCGAGTTCGCCCTGGCTGAGCGGGTGGCCACGACCGGCCGCGTCCATGATCGCCACCAGAGCCGCCAGATCGGAGCGGTGCAGGGCGTGAGAGTCGCCGAAGGCGTTGACGAACCGGCTCGACTCGATCATGAGCGCACGGATGTGTCCGACGAGCGTGCTGTCGTCCACCCCGCGTGTGTCGCCGCTCACCGCAATGTGTCCTTTCCCTCGCTTCGGGGCATTAGAGGTAGCCCAGGTCCGGGCCCGAAACGCCGTGCTCGGGGCCCGGCCTTAGTATTCCGTCCGTAAGTTCGTTTCGATAATCGAAAGATTGGAACACTGTGCGCACGGCTCGATGGCTGGTCCCGGCCTTGCTCATCGTCGTCTGGCTCGCCGTCGGTTCGTTCGGCGGGCAGTACGCGGGCAAGCTGAGCAGCATCTCCGAGAACAACAGTTCGTACTTCCTGCCCGAATCGGCCGAGTCGACCCGCGTGACCGAGCTGGAACGTCGATTCGCCGACACCGAGGCGATCCCCGCCATCGTGGTCGCCGAACGGGGCTCCGGCATCACGGGTGACGACCACCAGTACCTGGCGCAGAAGGGCGCGGAGGTCGCGGGCTGGGACACCACCCTGCAAGGACCCCCTCCCATTCCGTCGGAGGACGGGCGGGCCCTGGAACTCGTCGTGCCGATCAACGGTGACCCGGGTGACGTGGTCGAGCGGATGCGGGCGATGTTCGCCGAGGACCGCCCGGACGGCCTCGCCGTGTACGTCACCGGGCCTGCCGGACAGGTCGCCGATCTGTCGGAGGCGTTCAGCGGCATCGACGGACTGCTGCTGCTCGTCGCCGGTGCGGTGGTCGCCCTGATCCTGGTGATCGTCTACCGGAGTCCGCTCCTGCCGCTGCTGGTGCTGATTTCGTCGGTTTTCGCGCTCTCACTCGCCAGCGTGCTCGTGTACGTGCTCGCCGACTCCGACGTCATCAGCCTCAACGGCCAGAGCCAGGGCATCCTGTTCATCCTCGTCTTCGGTGCGGCGACCGACTATGCGCTGTTGCTCGTCTCGCGCTACCGCGAGGAGCTGCGCACGACGGCCGACCGGGTGGCGGCGATGCGCAAGGCGTGGCGGGCGACCGTCGAACCCGTCGTCGCGTCGGCGGGCACGGTCATCCTGGGTGTGCTGTGCCTGCTGTTCAGCGACCTCGAATCGAACAAGGGACTCGGACCGGTGGCGGCGATCGGCATCGTCGCGTCGGTGCTGGCGTCGATGACCTTCCTGCCCGCTGTTCTGGCGCTCGTCGGCCGCGCCGCGTACTGGCCGTTCCGGCCGAAGGTGGGGTCGGCGCCGCCGGAGTCGGGCGGGCTGTGGGGCCGGATCGCGAAGCGCGTCGACAAGGCGCCGCGCGCCGTGTGGCTGCTCACCTCGCTCGTACTGCTCGTCGGGGTGGCCTTCGTCCCGCAACTGAAGGCGAGCGGCACGTCGGAGTCCGACATCTTCCTGAACGAGGTCGAGTCGGTCACGGGTCAGGAGGTGCTGTCGCGGCACTTCCCGGGCGGCTCCGGTTCGCCCGCCGTGGTGATCGCCGACGAGTCCCGGGCCGACGAGGTGCTCGCCGCCGCCGACGTGCCCGGCGTGGCGAACGCGGAGATCACCGGGACCGCCGACGGACTGGTCCGCGTCAGCGCGACGCTGGCCGACGCTGCCGACTCCGACGAGGCCATCGCCACGGTCGAGCGCCTGCGTGAGTCCGTGCACGCCGTCGACGGCGCGGACGCCCTGGTGGGTGGGTCGACGGCCGAGCAACTCGACACGCGGACGACGTCCGAGCGCGACCGCACGGTGATCATCCCGATCGTGCTGCTCGTGGTGTTCGTGGTGCTCGCGCTGCTGCTGCGGGCGATCATCGCGCCGCTGCTGCTCATCGCCACGGTGGTGTTGTCGTTCGCCGCGACCATGGGCGTGTCGGCACTCGTGTTCAACCACGTGTTCGACTTCCCGGGCGCCGACCCGGCGGTGCCGCTGTTCGCGTTCGTGTTCCTCGTGGCGCTCGGCATCGACTACAACATCTTCCTCATGACCCGCGTGCGGGAGGAGGCGTTGTCGGTCGGCACCCACGAGGGCACCCTGCGCGGCCTCACGGTGACGGGCGGGGTCATCACGTCGGCCGGCGTGGTGCTCGCGGCGACGTTCTCCGCGCTCGCGGTGCTGCCCATCCTGTTCCTGGCGCAGCTCGCGTTCATCGTGGCGTTCGGCGTCCTGCTCGACACGCTCATCGTGCGTTCGCTGTTGGTGCCCGCGTTGACCATCGACATCGGCAAGAAGGTCTGGTGGCCGTCGAAGCTGGCGAAGGCCGAGCCGACGTCCTCGGCGCCGGCGCGGGCGGAGGAGAAGGAGGACTCCCGCTCGGGTGAGTGAGCGGTTTCCCGGGGACGGGCAGGGGAATGCCTACGGGTGCCTGACCGTCCCCGGGAAAGCCCACGGAGGTGACCGCCATGGCCCAGTGCGAGGTCTGCGGCAACGACTACGACATGACGTTCGAGATCCGCACAGTGGGAGGCGGGGTGCACACGTTCGACTCGTTCGAGTGCGCCATCCACCGGCTCGCGCCGATCTGCGAGCACTGCGGCTGCCGGGTCGTCGGCCACGGCGTGGAGGTCGAGGGCCGGTTCTTCTGCTGCGCCCACTGCGCCCGCGAGACGACGGACTCGGGCCTGAAAGCCCGAGACGCGGTCACGGCGTCGAGCTGACCCGCCCCGGCCCGGCCCCGGCGAGGCAGCCGGGCGTGTCCTCGGGCTGCGCACGCGTGTCCGCGCTTCCCGCACTCGTGTCCGCAGTCTGTGCACTCGTGTCCTCGGTCTGTGCACTCGTGTCCTCGGGCTACGAACGTGTGTCCGCACCGTTCGCACGCGAGTCCGCACTTCCCGCCGCTGTGTCGGCGCAACGGCGTCGGTCGGGTTGTCACGCCAGCCGCCGAAGTCCTTCGACGACGCGCTGCAAAACGTCGAGCGTCGGTGAACCGGTGTGCCGCAGTGCGTGACGAGCGTCGGCCGCCGTCAGGGCAGGCCGGGCAGGACGAACGTCGTCGAGCCGCCGGAACGTGACGGTGGGTCGGTCGTCGGCGAGAGGGCCGAGCGCAGGGCCGTCACACATCGCCGCACGCCGCGCTTCGCACCGGGTCGGGGAAGGCGCGCATGTGTTCGGCGAGCCACTTCACCTCCACGCCGAGCCGCCGGATCTGGCGCACGTCGTGTGGGGCGGCGTCGGCGAGAGGGCCGAGCGCGCCGATGATCTCGTAGACACGGCACCACAGTGGTCGGGCGGGACTGTCCTCCATCGACGTCGTCCAGTGAGCGGGGCGACTGGTTTCCAGGACACCGACGGCGAGATCGTGAAGATCCTCGTGGCGTCCGCCCGACGCGCTGCACAGGTCGGCGAGAGCGTCGTGGAGCAGCTGCCACTGTTGCCGGGTGAGAACCGCGTAGGGCTCAGGGCTGATCACTTCGCCCCCTCCAGTGCCGGTACCGGCGGGATCTCGTCGGCGGGAAACCCCAGTCGCACGCGTACTTCGCGATCGCAGGCGAGGCAGGTCCGATCGAGCCACAGCCCCGTGATGTCGTCGACGGTAGGGGTGACGACCTCCCCGCACAGAGCGACCAACGCACGCCCGGGCGCGGCGATGTCGCGCTCGGTGTCGTAGACGTGTCGTCGTCCGCCCGCCTGTTGCCAGAGATAGCGCTGCATTGAGCCCTCCGATCTCTCCGGTACTGCTGGTACCAGTGTTGCGGTACCACGGTGTCAGTGGGTGACACGCGGGGTCAATGCACCGATCGAGGGACAATCACACGCCGTGGTCGAGTGCGTATCCTCTGGTGCATGCCCGGTACCACACCGAAGGCGCGAGCGTTGGGCGCCGAACTACGCAAGGCTCGCGAAGCCGCTGGTCTCGGCGTACGGCAGGTGGCCGCGATGCTGGAGACCTCGCACGCCACCGTCTCGCGCTGGGAGACCGGCCACCGCTCCCCGAAGCCGGAGGACGTCTCCGCGTACCTCGCCAAGGTCGGGGCGTCCGCCGAGGTCAGGCAACAACTCGTGGAACTGGCACGCGGCGCGGACGGTCCCCATTGGTTGTCCGTCGGCATGCCCGAACAGAAGCCGCAGCTCGCGGGTCTGCTCGAAGTCGAACGCACCGCCGCCTACATCGCGACGGTCTCGACGCTGCTGATACCGGGGTTGTTGCAGATCGGCGACTATGCGAGAGCGATCATGCGGGAAGCTGACGTCCCTGCGAGTGAGATCGACACACGCGTCGCTGTACGGATTGGGCGACAGGAGATCGTCACGCGTCGAAACCCAGTGCGTTTGGACGCGTTCATCGGAGAATCCGCGCTACACGCCGACATCGGTGGGGCCGCAGTGATGGTCGATCAGTTGCATGCCTTGCTTGCACATGCCGAGCGGCCCAATGTTGACTTGCGCGTGATTCCGATGCAGTCAGATTGGCATCCAGGGCTGGATGGTCCTTTCCTGTTGGTGGAATCGCTGGACGGCGCGGGTGTGGTGCACCTGGAAAACCGTATATCCGGGCTGTTCCTGCATGAACCAGCCGACATCGAGGTGTATTGGTCGGCTGTCGAGAAGGTTCGCAAGGTGGCGATGAGTGCGGAGGATTCCGCGAAGCTCATTGCCGAGGTGATCGACACCAAGGAGTCGACAATATGAAGATGACCGCTAGCGGTGGTCCTTGGCGTAAGTCGAGTTTCAGCGCACAGACCGACAACTGCGTCGAGTTCCGTCGCATCGAGGGCGGTGTGGAGGTGCGCAATTCCAAGCGCCCCGACGAAGCGTCGGTCAAGTACACCGACAGCGAGTGGCGCGCTTTCGTCGCAGGGGTGAAGGCGGGCGAGTTCGACGTCTGACGAACCTTCCGACGCTTCCTCAGCGGTCACGTTCCTCGCGACCGCTGAGGAAGCGAGGCCGCCCAAGCCTGCCACGCCTGGCTCAGAAGACGTCCGTGACTTCGACCTTTAGTTCGGTAGAGGAAGAAGGAGTCGAGATGAACTCTTCCTCCCGGTACGTGATCGTATCGCCGTCCAAAGTGAACGAGTTGACCTGAGGTCCGCTGTCGCCCCCCAAAACCTCGTACGTCACCGTGGCGGAGACGTCATCGAGCGGCTCACTGCCCAGGTAGACGGGCTCGATGGAATACGAGACGTTGCAGTCGGCGGATCCGAAGCACTGCTTGCTGAGAATCCGCAGCTCGATTGCGAAGTCCTCGGGTGAAGGGAGTGGAGGGGGCTCCTCTTCCACTACGAACGTGGTGGGGCTCTCGCTGTTCTCGAACAGGGCCTCTTGGGCGGGTTCGGTCTCCTTCTCGTCACTGCTCCCGTTCATGACAACCATGGTGGTGGCGGCGCCTGCTGCGAAGGCGGCGACGACGGCCACGATCCAAGGCCATCTCTTCGGGGACTCCGGGGATGGCGTGATTACCTGGCTGGTGGTCGGGTCGAACGCTGCGGACATGTCGGGGACGAACTTCGGTGTGCTCGAAGTTCGCCGGCGGTGCTTGTTATCCCCTGAGGTCGACGGTGGTGGTGCCGAGCATGGTGCGGTCACGCCCTCAGTGGCGTTGGATGGGCAGGCTGTTCCCAATCGTGTTCGGCGATTACGGTAAAATCTTCAGCTCATTGTTTCGGCATCGCCGATCAGCGGTACGTACTTCACACTGATGCCTGCGCCTACCTCGTTCTTCAATTGTTGTGCGAGTTCTCTGCCTTCCTCGATCCACCTCTTCTCTTCCTGGGGATCGGCGAAGCCGAGGTTCTCGTGAGTTCGGCCGTCGTAGGTTGCTTGCATTTGCTCGTCCCACTTGGTGATAGCGGTGGCGAGTGCGTCACTGAGCTGGACCAGCTCAAGTGCCTCGTCAGCAGAGTAAGGATCGCTGATCGCGTACTGGTCAGTCTTTATCCACAGCGGCCCTGTCTGCCAGTCGAACATGAGTTTGATGCTGACTACTGTTTCTTCCATGTCTTCACCTTGCTCCTCGGAGAGAGCGGATTAGCTCCTACGATGAATCCGTTCTCGCTCACAGTAATGGCCACGCGTTGGACTCGGGGGGCCGTATCGAACTTCGTAGACCGGCCGATCGGTCGCTGTGTAGCCGATTTCTCGTCCTTCTGTCAATGCGTTGAATACCAGGTCGACGACCTCGCTTTCCGGAATCCCACAGCCAACGAAATCTTCTCCATGCTTCTTGATGATGTGCTGGAGGCCACGTCGGTCGTCACCCTCCTCCAGCCAAACGACCCGTTCGTCCGGAAGTCGCGCGATTCTCACCACGCGCTCCGGGCTGATCTTGTGACCTTGGCGCTGGAGCTCGGCGATCAGGGCCTGATTCGAAGTCTCGACGAGCTTGGCATGTGGCGTCGTGGGCGAGGGCCGGGCCGCCGTCGATGATGCGGTGTCCGACCGCCCGACCCCGATGTCGGCCAGGTACCGCCCGAGAACCTCGCCGAGCGTGCTGCACGTCTGCTGAATCTGGGCAAGTTCCTCGCGCGCTCGCAGCAGACCATCGACTGCCTCAGCAAGTTCGGGCGCCGCGCTGCCGGTAGCGATGGTCCCGAGCACGTTCGTGGCCTCGTCGAGGCAGCCGCTCGCTTCCTGCAATGCAGGTGTCGGCCGCAGGGCCAGCACACGATCGACCGCAGAGGCCAGGTCACTGACCGACATTGACTCCCCAGATGCTCGAATGCGCGGCGATCTTCGTATCGAGCCGCTGGGTTGGTCGGCTCTTTGGGAGACCGTCACTCTTGCGGGAGGGAGGGGTATGGACGGTCTTTCGTCGTGCGTGGAAGTTCCGTCCGTCCCGGCCTGCGCGCTCGCGGGGGAGGCTCAACGGAAGCTGACGAAACTACGCAGCGGCGGTCTCAGGTCGTGGACCTCGGTGAACCCGAGTGATTCGTAGAACGCGCGCTGGCGTGGCTCGGCGTCGGTGAGCAGGACGCGCCGCCGGACACCGGGGTAATGGTCGAGCAGCGTCGTGACGAGCCTGCGACCGAGGTCGTGTTGTTGACAGTTCGGGTGGACGAAGACGTCCTGGACGTAGATGATGTCCGCCCCGTCCGCGCCGGCCCGCCGAGTCACGCTTCCTGTCGGGCGGTGACGGCGCGGTGCAATCCGGCGAGTGCGCGTACGAGCGAGTCGGAGTCCTCGGTCGCCACGGTGATCACGTGCTGACACCTCCCTCCACCCCGTTCAGTGAGCTGACTCACCGGCGTCCCGCCGTGGTTCAATCTGGTGGCGGAACGCGACAAGTGAAGGGGTGGACGTGGCTAGGCTCGGTGAACTGGAGCGCGCGGTGATGGAGGTGCTCTGGGCACGCGACGAGCCCGTCAGCGTGCGTGCCGTCCATGCTGCGCTCGGTGACCGCGGGCTCGCCTACACCACCGTGATGACGGTCCTGACCCGCTTGGCGGGCAAAGGAGTCGTGCAGCGCAGTCGTGAGGGCCGCGCGTGGCTGTACCGGCCGGCGGCGGGGCGAGAGGCGTACGTCGCGGAGTTGATGTTGGAGGCGTTGGAGCTGAGCGGTGACCGTGGGTCGGCGTTGGTGCACTTCGCCAATTCGGTGACCAGTGACGAGGCCGACGCGCTGCGTCAGGCGCTGCTTCGCGGGGTGCAGACTCCCGGAGTCGAGCGGCAGGACGAGCAGACGTGATACTCGCCGGGCATCAGATCGCGGCGGCGGCCGTCGCCGCCGTGGTGATGGTGTGGTTGCTGCGGAGTCGCTGGACCCATGCCCATCCGCGGCCCGCGCTCGTGTTGTGGCAGATGAGCGGCCTCACGCTCGTGCTGGCCTCGGTGGGCGCGTTGTTCGGCTTCGGCCTGGCGCCGTTCCGCCGTGGGGTGTTCCCCTCGCTGCTGGACCTGCCCTCGCGGTGGCACGAGCTGGATCTGTGGCATCTGGCCGCGGTGGCCGCCGGGCTGCTGCTCGTGGCGTGGCTCGTGGTGAACCAGATCCTGTGCTTCCGCGACACCGCACGCGCGCGGGCGCGGCACCGGTTGCTGTTGCAGTTGGTGGCGCAGCCGAATTCGGGGGCGTTGGTGGTCGATCACCCGGTGGCGGTGGCCTACTGCGTGCCCGGGCGGCATCCCCGCATCGTGGTGAGCGCGGGCGCGCGGCGGCTGCTCAGCAAGGTGGAGCTTGACGCCGTCCTCGCCCACGAACGCGCTCACGCCCGGGAGCGCCACGACCTCGTGCTCGCGCCGTTCCAGGCGTTGCGGCGGCTGGTGCCGTCGAGCCGGTTGCTGACGCGGGTGTGCTCGACGATCGAGTTGCTCGTCGAGATGTGTGCCGACGATCGGGCCGCGCGTCAGCACGGCCGGGAGCCATTGGCGAGTGCGTTGGAGCGTTTCCACGCCAACGGGGCCACGGGGACTCCGACGGGGGCGTTGGCCATCGCCGGGGCCGACGCGCACGTCGTCGCGCGCATTCGTCGGCTGCGGCAGCCGGAGCCGACGGCGTTTCCGCTGGTGTGGCCGTTGGTGGTGGGATTGCTCGGGGTCGCGCTCGTGACGTCGGCGAGCATCTTCGCCCTGCCACTCCAGTAGTTACTACTACTTGTAGTATCTTGCCGCCATGAACATCGTTTACGACTTCTTGGTGCTCGTGCACCTCCTGGGCATGGCCACGATCGTCGCGGGTGTGGTGCTGCGCCTCGCCGCGCCGAACGGGCCGAGCGGTATGGTCCTCGTGGCCGGTGCGGGAGCCCAGGTCATCACCGGTTTCGCGCTCACGGGCATCGCCTCGGCCGGGCTCGTGGACAACGACATCAACCACACCAAGATCGCCGTCAAGCTCGGTGTCGCCGTCATCGTGTTGGTACTGGCGCACATCCTCCAGCGCAAGCCGAAGGGGACGGCGCAGGGCCTGTTCTACGCGCTCGCCGGGTTCACGCTGCTCAACGTCGCCGTGGCGGTCTTCTGGTGAGTTCGTCGTCCGGCCGCGCGCGTCCTCGGCACGCGGCGGACATCGGCTTCCGAGATTTCGATATCGCTCTTCTCGGGGGCCTTCCCACGTGAAGTGAGTCGGCCTGGGTCGAAGTGTCGCGTTTCGGCCTGGTCGGCGCCTCGTGGAATCGTCGGTGGAGCTGGCGGCGGCGGTCCGCCGCACGGGGACGCGGGTGGCGATGCTCGCCCATCCGGTCCGTGTTCGTGCTGGTCGGCGCCGTCGCCGTGCTGTTGGAGCCGACCGGTTCGTATTCCAATTTCCGGATTCGCGGCCTCACCGTCGGCAGTATCGTGCCGCGGTGGAGATCTACTACACCATCGGCTACGAAGCCGCCTTTATATTCCACCTGACTGCTTCGAGCTTCTTCGTTGTGGGAATCGTGGCGTACCTGATCTGGCGGGACTGGGCGGGAGGCATGTTTCTCTCGTTGAGCCTGGGCGTCATGCTCATCTCGGGTGTGGTGATGATGTGGACGTCGTCCGAGACTTCCGAGTACGACGTCCACCCTCTCCAGGGCGCGCTCAAGCTGGGGGTCGGTGTCGCCCTGACGGTGCTTGCGGCGCTCCTGTGGCGCCGCAAGCAGTGGTCGCCGAAGGAGGCCAGGGTGTTCCTGTGGCTGCTGTTGGGCTACGTCGCCACCTTGGTGATCTGGTTCGAGCCCGGCGGCTCGGTCTTCTGGTGACGCGCGTCAGCGCCTCGGCGCGGTCCGGCGCAGCCAGAGCAACCCGAACACGGGCAGCACCAGCGGGATGAAGAGGTAGCCCATCCCGAAGTTCGACCACACCGTGGCGTCGGGGAAGGCGTCGGGAAGCAGCACGCTGGCAGTGCCGATCACCAGCACGCCCGTCATCTCGAAGGCGCACGCCGTCACGGCGACGCGCCACCACGCCACGCCGTGCTTCGCGAGCGCCACGGTGGCGAGCACGTACACGACGGCGGCGAGGGCCGACAGCGTGTACGGCACGGGGGCCTCGTCGAACCGGGTGGCGATCTGGGCCACGGCCCTGGAGGTCGAACCGATCGCGAAGATCGCGTAGACGGCGATCAGCACCCGTCCCGGCCCGCTCGCGGTGGCAGGTGGGGCCGAGGTGCCCGGCTCGGGGTCGCGCTCAGGCATTCGCGCCCTCCCACACCTGGTACATCCGCATGACGAGCACGGGCACGGTGATGCAGGCGACGCCCAGCACGGCCGTGCTCGACCGGGTTCGTTCGGCCAACGCCCACACGGTGCCCAGCGGCAGCACCAGCAGCACACCGACGAGGTAGGCGAGGAAGGTGAGCAGGTTGCCCGGCCGCTCGCCCGAGATCAGCAGCGCCACCGAGATCACGACCTGCACGACCAGGAGCGCCTCCACGGCGCCGAGGCCGAACAGCAGTGATCGCGTGGGGGGCCGGTTCACGGCGACGAGCACGAAGCTCCACCCGGCGACCACGAGCGCGCACAGCGCGACCGCGACGGCGAACCCACTGATCACTGGCCCTCCCAACGTCTACGACCAGTCGTAGGATACGGGGAGGCCCGACGCGGTCGTCAGCTGACCATCAGCGTCGTCAGCGCCTCACGTAGCTTCCCTGTGACCTCCACCGGACGCCGCGACTCCCGGTCCACGAAGACGTGCACGAAGTGCCCCTGCGCGATCAGCTCGGAGCGGTCCTCACGGTGCATGCCGATCTCGTAGCGGACGCTCGACCGGCCGAGGTGCCCGACCCGGAGTCCCACGGCCAGCTTCTCCGGGTACGAGACCGAGGCGTGGTAGTTGCAGTGCGACTCGACGCACAACCCGATGACGCCGCCGTCGTGGATGTCCAGACCGCCTTCGGCGATCAACCAGTTGTTGATCACGGTGTCCATGACGGCGTAGTGCACGACGTTGTTGACGTGCCCGTAGACGTCGTTGTCCTTCCACCGCGTCGATACCGTCTCCCAATGCGCGTAGTTCACGTGCTGGAGAGTCTCATGATCCGCCCCCGTCGGGCGAGGGCCGTCAGCGCCGTCCCGTGACCGACGTGATCACAGCACCAGCACGATCCACGTTCATCTCCCGGACTCCGCGCTCACGGACAGTGCGACTCGGATACGGTTTGCGCGTGCCGAGACTGGGTGGAGGAACGCGATGACGAGCACCGTGCCGCGGGGCGGCTCGGAGATGGCACCCGCCGGCTCGGAGTTGTCAGGGGGCGGTCGTGGCTCGCGGTCCGGGTTGGCCGCGGTGCTGGACCTTCCCGCGGAACTCGTGCGCGGCATGGCGAAGTCGGCCGCCACGACACCGGGCCGACTGTCGCTGATCGTGGTCGGACTCGTCGTCCTGTCGCTGCTCACGGGCCTGGTCGGCACCTTGTCCATGCAGCAGCGCGACGACAGTGTCGACGCGCTGGTGGAACACCGTGAGCCCCTCGCTGCTGCCGCGCAGGAGGTCTACCGGTCGCTGTCGGACGCCGACGCGACCGCCGCCACGGCGTTCCTGATGCCCGGTACCGATTCCGCCGCGTTGAGGGAGCGCTACGCCGCCGACATCGCCAAGGCGGGCGCGGCGCTCGCGAAGGCGGCGTCGGACTCGGCGGGCAACCCCGAGGCCGCCGAACAGATCGACGTCATCAGCAGGCAACTGCCGGTCTACACCGGGCTGATCGCGTCGGCGAAGGCCAACGACCGGCAGGGCTACCCCGTCGGGGCCGCCTACCTGCGGGAGGCCTCCGAGCTGTTGCGGTCGACGATCCTGCCCGCCGCCGAGGATCTCTACCGGATCAACGCCGACCGGCTCGCCGAGGAGCAGGACGACGCGACGAGCTTCCCGTGGTTCATCGCGCTGATGCTCGTGGGACTGATCGCCGCGCTCGCCTACGTGCAGGTGTACCTCAAGCGGCGGACCAACCGCGTGTTCAACGTGGGGCTGCTCGTGTCGTCGGGCGCGGTGGCGTTGCTGGTGTTGTGGACCGTGGTGGCGCTGGTCGTGCAAGGCGTGTTCGTGGGCAGCGGCCGGGACGAGACCGAGCAGGCGGACCGCCTGGTCGGTGCTCGGATCGCCGCGTTGCAGGCCCGCGCCGACGAGACTCTGACGCTGGTGGCCCGTGGTGGCGGCGAGGAGTACGAGGAAGGCTTCGCGGAGCACTTCCAGCGGTTCGCCGGGCTGGACGGCAGCGGTGGTCTGCTCCGGCAGGCCGTCGAGGAGGCGGACTCCGGGACCACCCTGCGCGCGGCCACCGACCACGCCGCCGACTGGCTGAAGGCGCACGACCGGGTGCGGGAACTCGACGGCAATGGTGAACACCAGCAGGCGGTGCTGCTGGCCATCGACGAGAAAGACCCGAACAGCCCGGCCACGGCGTTCAACCTCGTCGACAGCGAGCTGGCCACCGCGATCGACTCGGCGAGGACCGCATTCGCGGAGGACACCTCCGCCGGTGCGAACGCGCTGACTCTGCTCGCCCCGGCGTACGCGCTGCTGTCGATCATCGCCGCGCTCGGCGCCACACTCGGTATTCGCGAACGGCTGCGGGAGTATCGCTGATGAGGACCCGAACCCGGCTCCACGTGGGACTGCTCGCGTCACTGCTGGTCGTGGTGACGGGGTGCTCGACGGTGACCGAACCTGTCGACCCGGCACCAGTCGGTTCGGTCGAGTACCCGACGCCTGCCAACACGGAGATCGACCCGCAGCTCGACACCTCCGAAGCGGGGGACGAGAGCTGCGACCCGACCGCGAGCCTGTCGCCGAGCTCGCAGATCGCGCCGTCGTCGACCATGGCGAAGATCCGCGAGCGCGGTCACCTCGTCGTGGGTGTCGACCAGAACTCGTTCCTGTTCGGCTTCTCCGACCCGGAGACCGGTGACCTCCACGGGTTCGACATCGACATCGCCCGAGAGGTCGCCCGGTCGCTGCTGGGCGACCCGAAGGCCGTGAAGTTCAAGGCCATCTCGTCGGCGCAGCGGATCTCGGCGCTGCAGAACGGCGAGGTCGACATCGTCGTCCGCACGTTCTCGATCACCTGCGAGCGACTGGAACAGATCAACTTCTCGTCCGTCTACTACGTGGCGGGACAGCGGGTGCTCGTGAGCGCCGACTCCACGGTTCGCGACCTGTCCGACCTCGGCGGCAAACGGGTGTGCGCGACGCACGACTCGACGTCGTTGATCAACATCGCCGCCAGCAAGGCCGAGCCCGTGCCGGTCGCGGTCGACGACTGGTCCGACTGCCTGGTATTGCTCCAGCAGGGGCAGGTGGCGGCGATCTCCACCGACGACACGATCCTCGCGGGTATGCGGGCGCAGGACCGGACCAGCACGAAGATCGTCGGTGACCGGTTCACCGAGGAGTACTACGGGATCGGCATCCCCAAGGGCAACGAGGACATGGTCCGGTACGTCAACTCCGTGCTCGAACGCGTCCGCGGCGGCGCGTGGCAGGAGAGCTACAACCGCTGGTTGCGCGAGGACCTGGGTCCGGCCTCGCCGCCCCAGCCCAAGTACCGGTGACACACTTCGGAGGTAGCAGTGTCGGATGAGCCACGCCGTCCTCGGCATGCCGCGCCGGACGAGGCCAGCGGTCCGACGGCGCAGCCGGAGACGTTCTCGACGCCGGTGCAGCCAGGGCAGACACCCCGGCACGCTGCGCCGCACACCGGTTCCCAGGCCCACCCGGGCC
>NZ_JACBJG010000014.1 GCF_015910535.1 Saccharomonospora sp. NB11
ACAACTGGAGATCATCAACGACATCGCCTCCGACGACTGCCGCTACAGACGTGACGTCTGAGTGGTACGCAGCGATGGCAACCTTCGAAAAGACCTTCGATGCGATGGCGTTTTTTTTGTGTCGTGTGCTGCGATGTGCTGGGTGTTCGCCGCTGCGTTCGGGTCGGACTGACCTTGCCGCGCGTCGATCCGCGGCAGAATGTCCGTCTCCTCGCTGTGCGACTCGGGCCATTGGCGATCCTGTTGCAAGGCAACCCCTCCACGTCCGGCGTTCGGCCAGAACTCCGCAGGCCAAGATACGGGTGGACGAGCGTCCGTGTCCCATGAGGCCCCGACTCGCGGCTCATCCTGTTGCCGCTGGTCACGGCATGTGTGCGCGCGGTCGACCGGGGTTGTCGAGTCCGCTTCCCGTGACTCTCGGCCGTTGTACCGATTCTGTTTCATTGCGATAGCTGTTTTTGTGGGTACCCGCCAGTGATCGGGCATCGAAGAAGACGCGCATCCGTAGGGGGAGGTTCCATGCGAGTCACGGCCGACGACGTCCGGGCCTTGTTGGCGAGTGACGAGCCCGGGGCACGCCTCGTGCTCCACGAGGGCAGGCTGCGGGTACTGGGTGAGCGTGACCTGCGTTCGCCCGACCACGCCGGTGCCGTGGAGGTGGCGGAACGCGACGAGCTGCGAAAGGAGCTGCCGGACGAGGCGACTCCGGGCGACTACGAGCGCGTCGCTGCGGGTCTGGACGTCACCCTCTCGAACCAGGGCGGTTGAGCGCGGGTGAGCGACGAGCTGCGGCTGCTCCTCCTTGCCGACACCCACGTGCCGCGACGAGCTCGCGAGCTGCCCGAGCAGGTGTGGGACGCGGTGTCGGTCGCCGACGTCGTCGTGCACGCGGGTGACTGGGTGTCGGCCGACCTGCTCGACCGGCTCGACGAGGCTGCGGCCCGGCTGGTGGGCGTGTACGGCAACAACGACGGGCCCGAGCTGCGACGGCGGCTGCCCGAGGTCGAGCGGGTCGAGCTGAACGGCCTCCGACTGGCGGTGGTGCACGAGACCGGGCCCGCGAAGGGGCGCGAGCAGCGGTGCGATCGCCGGTTCGGCGACGTCGACGTCCTCGTGTTCGGGCACAGCCACATCCCCTGGGACACGACGACCCCGGCCGGGTTGCGCCTGCTGAATCCCGGCTCCCCCACCGACCGGCGTCGGCAACCGGCGTGCACCTACCTCACGGCGACGATTCGGGACGCGCGATTGGACGACGTGAGATGGCACACGCTGCCGCGGAAGGACGGGCGATGAATCCCGTGAGCGTGCTCCGACAGATCGCGCTGCACCTCGAACGTGCGGGTGCCCCGACCTATCGGGTCCGGGCCTTCCGCACGGCGGCCGGAGTGGTCGAGGGCGTCGAACGGAACGAGCTGGAGCGGCGGGCCGCAGAGGGGACCCTCACCGAGCTGCGCGGCATCGGCAAGACCACGGCGACGGTGATCGCCGAGGCGCTGGCAGGCCGGGAGCCGGAGTACCTCACGCAGGTCGCGGGCGGGGCGGAGAACCTGCCCGACGGGGGAGAGCTGCTGACGGCGTTGCGGGGCGACTGTCACACGCACTCCGACTGGTCGGACGGCGGGAGCCCGATCGAGGAGATGGCCGAGGCGGCCCGGCAGCTCGGTCACGAGTACGTGGTGCTCACCGACCACTCGCCGAGGCTGACGGTCGCGCGCGGCTTGTCGGCCGACCGGCTGCGGGAACAGCTCGAGGTGGTGGCAGGTCTCAACGCCGCCTACGACCGCGAGGGCAGCCCCTTCCGCATCCTCACCGGCATCGAGGTCGACATCCTCGACGATGGTGCGCTCGACCAGGAGGAGGAGCTGCTGGCGCGGCTGGACGTCGTGGTGGCCAGCGTGCACTCCCGACTGAGGATGGAACGGCGGAGCATGACCGAACGCATGGTCGCCGCCGTGTCGAACCCACACGTGGACGTGCTCGGGCATTGCACGGGACGACTGGTGACGGGCCGGGGGAGGCCGGAGTCGGAGTTCGACGCCGACGCCGTGTTCGAGGCGTGTCGGGACCACGGCGTCGCGGTGGAGATCAACTCTCGGCCGGAGCGGCTCGATCCGCCCCGGCGGTTGTTGCGCCGAGCACGTGAGCTGGGATGTCGGTTCGCCATCGACACCGACGCGCACGCGCCCGGCCAGTTGGGCTGGCAGCCCTACGGGTGCGCCCGGGCGTTGGCGTGCGGTGTGGGGGTCGAGGACGTGGTCAACACCCTGCCCGTCGACGAGCTGCTGAGCTGGACTCGGCGGTGACGGAGGTCTCGTGGCACACGCGGGGTTCGACAGAACGGGTACGGGCGTACTAGAAGTGACGGGTGCCCTCGACCTCCGTGACTGACATCCCGGTCTCACCGCTGCGGCACCGGCCGTTCGTGCTCATGCTGGTGGCCGCGGTCGGGGCGTTCGCGGGCTTCGCGCTGCTGCTGCCCGTGGTGCCGCTGTGGACCGTCCGGCAAGGCGCGGGTTCCGTCGTCGCCGGAGCCTCCACCGGGGTCTTCATGGCGAGCACCGTGCTGGCACAGTTCGCCGTGCCCACGCTCGTGCGCAAGTTCGGTTATCGGACCGGGCTACTGCTCGGGGCGCTGCTGCTCGGCGTCCCGGCCCCGCTGCTGGCCGTGTTCCCCGCGGCCGAGGCGATCCTCGCGACGTCCTTCGTGCGCGGACTCGGCTTCGGACTCCTCACCGTGTGCGCCAGCGCTCTGATCGCCGAGCTGCTGCCGGAGGCGTCGGTCGCGCGCGGTTCGGGCCTCTACGGCCTCGCGGTGGGGCTGCCCCAGCTCGTCGGACTGCCCGCGGGCACGGCCATGGCGGAGCACTGGGGGTTCGTGCCGGTCTTCGTGCTCGCGACCGTGCTGCCGCTCATGGCGGTCGTGCCCATCCTCGGCATTCCCACGGCGTTCCCTCACGACGACACCACGCGAGGCGGCCTGCGCGGGGCCGTGGACGTCGCCTCGGCCACCTGGCGGCCGTGGTTGCCGATGCTCGCGGTGTCCACCGGCTACGGCGCGCTCGCGACGTTCCTGCCCATCGTGTTGAGCCCGTCCGTCGCGACGATCGCGTTGCTGGTCGTGCCGGGTGCGGCGATGCTCACCCGCTGGCTCGCGGGACACGTCGGTGACCGTGTGGCCGCCCCGGGTCGCATGCTGCTGCCCGCTCTCGCCGTCGGTGGTGCGGGGCTGCTCGGCTTCGCGCTCGTCTCCGAGGCGGACGGTCTCGCCGTCGTCGCCGTCGTGGCGGTGACGTTGTTCGGTATCGGGTTCGGGGTCGTGCAGAACGACGCCCTGGTGGCCATGTTCGCCAGGGCTCCCGCCGCCAAGGCCAGCGTGGCCTGGAACGTCGCCTTCGACGCGGGGCAGGGCCTGGGCGCCGTCGCGCTGGGGGCGCTGATCTCGGCCACCACCGTGGGGACGTCGTTCACGCTGCTCGCGGTCGCCGCCCTCGCCGTGCTGCCGGTGGCCTGGCAGGCGGGCAGGACGACGCCGAAGGGTGGTTAGTCTGGAAGGGTGACTTCAGCGCCTTCAGTGTCTTCGGTGCCGTCGGTCGTCATCCTCGACTACGGTTCCGGCAACCTCCGCTCCGCCGAGCGCGCCCTGCAACGCACCGGCGCGCACGTCGAGGTGACCTCGGACCCGAAGGCGGCCGTGGAGGCCGACGGGCTCGTCGTGCCCGGGGTCGGTGCCTTCGCGGCCTGCATGGAGGGCCTGCTGGAGGTCGGCGGCCACCGGATCATCGGCAAGCGGCTCGCCGGTGGGCGGCCCGTGCTGGGCATCTGCGTCGGCATGCAGATCCTCTTCGAACGCGGTGTCGAGCACGACGTCGAGGCCGAGGGGGTCGGCGAGTGGCCGGGCACCGTCGAGCGGCTCGACGCCGACGTGCTGCCGCACATGGGCTGGAACACCGTGCGAGCGCCCGAGGATTCGGAGTTGTTCGCGGGACTCGACCCGGACACGCGCTTCTACTTCGTGCACTCCTACGCCGTGCGGCGTTGGGAACTGGAGTCGGAACTGCCCGGCGCGCAACCGAAGGTCACCACCGCGCACCACGGGGAGGAGTTCGTGGCCGCGGTCGAGAACGGTCCGCTGTGGGCCACGCAGTTCCACCCGGAGAAGTCCGGCGACGCCGGGGCGCACATCCTCAAGAACTGGGTCCAGACCCTCTGAATCCGTTCCGGCCCACCGGTTCCTATAGTGGCCGGGTGAGCTTCACACTACTTCCCGCCGTGGACGTGGCCGACGGACAAGCCGTACGTCTGGTGCAGGGCGAGGCAGGGACCGAGACCTCGTACGGATCGCCGCTGGAGGCGGCGCTGGCCTGGCAGCGTGACGGCGCGGAGTGGATCCATCTGGTGGACCTCGACGCCGCGTTCGGCAAGGGCTCCAACCGCGAGCTCCTGGCGGAGGTCGTGGGCAGGCTTGACGTGAACGTGGAGCTGTCCGGTGGCATCCGCGACGACGAGTCGCTGGCCGCCGCACTGTCCACCGGGGCGCGCCGCGTGAACCTCGGGACGGCGGCGCTGGAGGACCCGGAGTGGAGCGCCCGCGTGGTCGCGACGCACGGTGACCGGGTCGCGATCGGCCTCGACGTCCGTATCACCGAGCAGGGACACCGGCTCGCGGCGCGAGGCTGGACCAAGGACGGTGGCGACCTGTGGGAGACGCTGGAGCGGCTCGACCGCGACGGCGCCCAGCGCTACGTCGTCACCGACGTGAGCAAGGACGGCACTCTGCGCGGGCCGAACCTCGACCTGCTTCGTGAGGTCACCGCCCGCACCGATGCGGCCATCATCGCGTCGGGTGGAGTGTCCAGCCTCGACGACCTGCGGGCGCTGGCGGCGCTGAGCAGCGACGGCGTCGAGGGCTCGATCGTGGGCAAGGCGTTGTACGCCGGTGCCTTCACCCTTCCCGAGGCGCTCGCGGCCGTGGCTTGATTGGCCGTTCACGGCCGTGGCCTGATTGGCCGTTCACGGCCGTGGCTTGATTGGCCGTTCACGGCCGTGGCTGGTTTGGCCGCTCGCGGCCGTGGCCTGACGGGACGGGCGGCGACCAGCACGAGACTCCGGGGCGGTTCGGGCGTCAGTCGGTGAGCGTGATGGCGATACCGACGGTGCGCTGCGGGCCGCCCCTCAGCTTGCTGAAGAACATCGTGATCCGCCCGAGCAGCCCGTAGCGCCGGGCGATGACCCGTCGGGCGTGCTCGCTGCCCTCGTCGTCGAGAATCCGGGCCGTGCCGGTGACGGTGGGCCCGTGGAGGTTCTTCCCCCGCACGTCGCAGGCCGTCAGCCGGACCTCGGGGTTGTTGCGGATGCGCTTGACCTTCCCGGCGTTGCGCTCGCTGAAGACGAGCAACTCGGCGCCGTCCCTGGCGATCCACACGGGAGTCGCCACCTCGGCGCCGGTCTTGCGGAAGGTGACCAGCGACACGTACTTCTCGGAGTCCAGTCGCGCGAGTTCGCTCTCGATGTCCACGGCCACATCGTGCCGGGCCGCCGGGACGGGCGGTACCCCACCCCGTGGGCCCGGCGGTCGGATCAGCCTTCGGCGCGGTACGGGTGCGCGGTGACGGGATCGCTGGACGGAACCCGGTTCGGCTCCGACAACTCCGTCTGTCCACGGTGCAGTGTCGGGCCGCACTGTCGCAGGGGCGAGGCGAGCAGTCGTTGCTCCACCCAGGCCGCCGAGGTGGTCGCGTAGTCGCGCAGCTCGGCGAGTGTCTCGGCGTCCGGCACCACCGACTTGCGCACCCAGTCGCCGTGGGGCTCGCCCTGCTTGGTGTGGTAGTGGATCGGGTAGTAGTCGCGTTCGAGCCGGGGGTCCCACCCGAGGCCCGTGCCGCTCGTCCACGGTTCCCGTATGTGGATGAACGTGGGCTTGGCGACGGTGTAGACGTACTCGGCCTGCGCGCGGCGGTCCTCGGTGCGCGCCATCTCGGCGAACGTCGCGTGGGTCAACCCGGCCATGTCGACGAGGTCGAGTCGGCTCGTGAGCGACGAGCCACCGAGGTCGGGGATCAGCAGGGACGCCTCTTCCAGTCCGAGGACGTCGGCGTAGCCGTTGAAGACGCGACCGAGCCGGTCGGCGACGTAGCACGCGGAGATGTCGGGCTGCGCCCGGAACTGCTCCGAGGCGTGGACGAAGCCCGCGCCGGTGGGCAGCAGCACCGCGACGAGCCCGGCGACGAGCCAGGCGCGGACCCGGGTGCGGGCGGACCGCACCACCTCGACCGTCGCGAGCGTGGCGGCGAGGGTGCCGAGCACCCACACCGGGGTGGCGAACCGGTACTGCGCCATCCAGTCGGGTTCCAGTACGGCGTAGGCGACCACCGCGAGCCCGAGGGGGACGAGCACGGCGAGCAGGCCCGCGCGCCACCAAGTGCCCCTGGCGAGCATCGCGGCGACCATGGCCGCGGCGAACAGCACGGCGAGCGCTCCCACGTAGGAGACCAGCTCGCCCGGCCGGACGAGATCCACGAGGGTCGGCAGGTCCTGCGCCTTCGCCACCGACGGCATGGACAGCCACTGCCCGAACGTCACGTACCGCCACGTGAAGTACGCGCCGACGGGGACGAGGAAGACCAGGGACGACTCGACGCAGCGGCGCAGGCTCGGCACGAGTTCGGCACGCCGGAGCTGAGCCAGCACCACCAGCGGATAGCTACCCGCGTAGATCAGCCCCTCGGGGCGGGTGAGCGCTGCCAACGCGGCCAGCGCGCCGACCGTCACCGCCACCTTCGCGGTGAGCAGCCGGCCGTCCACGACGGCGAGGAAGAGCACCACCGCCTGGGTGACGAGCAGCAGAGCGTAGAGCGGGTTCTCCAACCCGGAGAACGCCCAGATCACGAACGACGGCATCGCGGCGAGGACACCGCCCATCGCGAGCGGCACCACCCACGCGGCCGTGGTGAGGACCCTGCGAGCGGCCACGTAGCTCAGCGTGAGAATCGCCGCGCAGCACAGCAGCGCCAGCGCCTTGGGGAACAACACGTAGTCGGGGATGCCGAACAACAGACCGTGGTCGAACAGCCCGACCAGCCTGCCGAGGACGAGCAGCAGCAGCCACGTCGGATTGGAATAACCCTCGACGGCGGGCGCGCCCGGTTGCAGCACCGGTCCGAGTCCCTCTGCGACACTGCGCGCGTAGGAGAACGTGATGGCGGCGTCGTCGATGATCCAGTACCCGTAGGCGGACGCGTGGGCCCCGATCAGGGCAGTGCCCACGGCCACCGAGGCGACCGGAGCGAGACGAGCGCGTCGAGCGGGCCTCCGGGCCACGTGGTTCTCGGTCTCCGACGGGATCGTTCGGACGTCTCTTACCGAGGCGATCGTCATGGAAGCACTGTAGAGAGCGAAGTGTTCGCCCTGCGTATAACGCGAATACCCGGCACGGCGGGGTGACGCGGTGTCACCCGGCAGAGGGGCCGGACGCCCCGGTTAGGCTGAGTCCATGTCCGTCGCGGTGAGAGTGATTCCCTGTCTCGACGTCGACGCGGGCCGGGTGGTCAAGGGCGTGAACTTCGCCGACCTCCGGGACGCGGGGGACCCGGTCGAACTGGCCCGTCTCTACGACGCGGAGGGTGCCGACGAGCTGACGTTCCTCGACGTGACGGCCTCGTCCGGCAACCGCGAGACGACGTTCGACGTGGTGCGCAGGACGGCCGAGCAGGTGTTCATCCCGCTCACCGTGGGTGGCGGAGTGCGCAGCACGGACGACGTCGACCGGCTGCTGCGGGCCGGGGCCGACAAGGTCAGCATCAACACGGCCGCCATCGCGCGGCCCGAGCTGCTGCGGGAGGCGTCACGTCGGTTCGGCGCGCAGTGCGTCGTGCTGTCGGTGGACGCGCGGCGGGTGCCCGAGGGCGGCACGCCGACTCCTTCCGGCTTCGAGGTCACCACGCACGGCGGCCGTCGGGGCACCGGGATCGACGCCGTGGAGTGGGCGGCGCGCGGCGAGGAGCTGGGTGTCGGCGAGATTCTGCTCAACTCGATGGACGCGGACGGCACGAAGCAGGGCTTCGACCTGGAGCTGATCGAACTGGTGCGGGCCCAGGTCCGGGTGCCGCTCATCGCGAGCGGTGGCGCGGGCGCGGTGGAGCACTTCCTGCCCGCCGTGCGGGCGGGCGCCGACGCCGTGCTGGCCGCGAGCGTCTTCCACTTCGGAGAGATGAAGATCGGCGAGGTCAAGGCGGCCCTGCGAGAGGGAGGTGTCGAGGTCCGATGAGCGGACTCGACCCGGACGTCGCGCGGCGGCTCAAGCGCAACGCCGACGGTCTCGTGTGCGCCGTGGTGGTGGAGCACTCGACGTCGCAGGTGCTCATGGTGGCGTGGATGGACGACGAGGCGCTGCACCGCACGCTCACCACCCGCCGCGCCACCTACTTCTCGCGCAGCAGGGGACGGCTGTGGGTGAAGGGGGAGACCTCGGGTCATGTCCAGCACGTGCGTGAGGTCCGGCTCGACTGCGACTCCGACACGCTGCTCGTGCGGGTGGACCAGACGGGACCGGCCTGCCACACCGGGACCCACACCTGCTTCGACGGTGACGAGCGGGTGCTGTTGGCCGACGAGTCGGCCTGAGGTCAGGCGGCGGTGTCGGTCGGCCCGTCCAGATCGCCCGTCAGGTAGTGCTGGAGCGTGGGCGCGATCGTGGCGACGAGCGTGTCGACGTCGGCGGACGCCACCGGCTCGAATCTCGCCACGTAACGCACGACGCCGAGGCCGATCACCTGGGTGGCGCACAGGGCCGCGCGTAGCTCGGGGCGATCACTGCCCGCCGTGGTCGTGATCGCGGTGAACAGCTTCCGGAGCAGGACGTCGCGGAGCGCGCTGCGGGCCTCGTCGTGGGTCGTGACGCTGCGGACGAGCGCTTCGAACACCTCGCCACCGGCCCCGTCCCATGTGGTGAGGAACCTGCGGACGATGTTCTCCCCGAGCTTGTCGGGGCCGTCCGCGGTCACGTCCTCGATGATGGCGTGCACGTCGAACGGCACCTGGAGGATCGCCTGGGCGAAGAGCCCGTCCTTGCCGCCGAACCAGTGGTTCACCATCGCCGGGTCGACCCCCGCCTGGCCGGCGATGGCCCTGACGGTCGCGCGGTCGTAGCCGCGCTCGGCGAACACGGCGCGGGCGGCGGTGAGGAGGGCCGCTCGCGTGTCCTCGCCGCTCGTCCGTCTGCCACGTCGTCGAGCGGGAGGTCGAGCGGACGTGCTGCCCTTCGCGGTCGTCATGTCGACAATGATGCCCGACGAGGGGATCTCTCAATTCATCGCTGTTGAATTCACCCCGTGACGGTCGCGGCGCCCGCGGCGGGACAATGAACTCATGGTGACTGCCCAGACTTCCCACACCGCGGCCCGTGGACTGGGTGAGGTCAGCCCGAGTCGTGAGGACTTCCGGGCGCTCGCGCAGAACCGCCGCGTGATTCCCGTGGTGCGGCGGTTGCTGGCGGACGCGGACACGCCCGTGGGGTTGTACCGCAAACTCGCCGGTGACCGGCCCGGAACGTTCCTGCTGGAGTCGGCCGAGAACGGGCAGTCCTGGTCGCGATGGTCGTTCGTCGGCGTGGACAGTCCGTCCGCCCTCACGGTGCGGGACGGCAAGGCCGTGTGGACGGGGACACCGGTCGCGGGCCTGCCCACCGAGGGGGACCCGCTGTCGGTCCTGCGCGAGACGCTCGCGACGTTGCACACCGAACCGCTGCCGGGTCTGCCGCCACTCACCGGTGGGCTGGTCGGCTACGTCGGTTACGACGCGGTGCGGTGGCTGGAGCGCCTTCCCGAGCTCGCGGAACGCGACCTCGACATCCCCGAGCTGACGATGTTGCTCGCCACCGACCTCGCCGCGCTCGACCACCACGAGGGCACGGTCACGCTCATCGCGAACGCTGTGAACTGGGACGACTCCCCGGAGCGCGTGGACGCCGCCTACGACGACGCGGTGCGCCGGTTGGACGTGATGGCGGAGCGGTTGGCCGATCCGGCCCCGGCCACCAACGCCGTCTTCGAACGCCCGGCGCCCGAGTTCACCCGCCGGCAGACGAAGGAGAACTTCCACGCCGCCGTGCGCAGGACGGTGGAGGCCATCAAGGCCGGTGAGGCCTTCCAGGTCGTGCCGTCGCAGCGGTTCGAGATGGAGACGGACGCCGACGCGCTCGACGTGTACCGGGTGCTGCGCACGTCGAACCCGAGCCCCTACATGTACCTGCTGCGACTGGACGGTTTCGACATCGTCGGGTCCAGCCCGGAGGCGCTGGTGACCGTCCGTGACGGTCGGGCGACGACGCATCCCATCGCGGGTACTCGCTGGCGGGCCGCCGACCCGGAGGAGGACGCCCAGCTCGCCAAGGACCTGCTCGCCGACGAGAAGGAGCGCGCCGAACACCTCATGCTCGTGGACCTCGGCCGCAACGACCTCGGCAAGGTGTGCCGTCCGGGCACGGTGCGCGTGCTCGACTCCTTCACCGTCGAGCGGTACAGCCACGTGATGCATCTCGTCTCGACCATCACCGGCGAGCTGGCCGACGACGCGACCGCGTTCGATGTCGTCCTCGCCTGCTTCCCCGCGGGCACGCTGTCGGGCGCCCCGAAGGTGCGGGCCATGGAACTGATCGAGGAACTGGAGCCCACCCGGCGCGCCCTCTACGGCGGGATCGTCGGCTATCTCGACTTCGCGGGTGACGCGGACACCGCGATCGCGATCCGGACCGCGCTGATGCGCGACGGAGTGGCGTACGTCCAGGCCGGTGCCGGTGTGGTCGCGGACTCCGACCCCGACTACGAGGACACCGAGTCGCTCAACAAGGCCAGGACGGTGCTGTCGGCCGTGGCCGCGGCGGGAACGATGAGCCCCGCGAAGGTGGCCGATTCCGGTGTCTGAGGCGACCAAGCGTCTACTGTGGATCACCCTGGCGGCGCTCGCGGCGGCGGCCCTGGCGCTGTGGGGTGCGTCCGCGGTGACGTGGGTCGACGTCCCGCCGGGAACCGTCTTCAACGGGGAACTGCGCGACGAGATCTCCGGATCGGACCTCGTGACGTGGCCGACGCCGCTGGCGCTGCTGGCGCTGGCGGCGATGGCGGCGACGCTGGCGCTGCGCGGGGTCGCACGCCGGGTGCTGGGGGTCGTGCTCCTCGCCGTGGCCGGGTGGGTGACCGTGCTGGTGCTGAACGGCTCGGCCTACGACGTCGACCTCACCACGCGGGCGCCCGGCTACGACGCGATCCCCGGCGACCCCGAGAGGACCTGGCTCGGCCCCGCGACGGCGCTGGCCGCGGCGGCCTGTTACGCGGTCGCGGGCGCTGTGCTCGCGTGGCGGGGACACCGCATGCCCCGCATGGGGGCGAAGTACTCCGCCCCCGGGGAGAAGAAGGAACGCAGACGGTCCGGAAATCCCGACTCCGACCTGTGGAACGCGCTGTCGGAGGGTGAGGATCCGACCACGCGCGATCGGTGAGGATCGCGCCGAGGTGCGAGGGCACGGCACAACACGACCCCAGACCGGTGCGCGGCATCGAGCGGGTTAGCATCGAATCGGCGGGAAGGGGAAGGTTTTTGTGAGCCACCTTGCGAGTGAATCAACAGGCATCGCGACTCCCGGTGGGGCCGCCCGGTGAGCGTTCTGGAAGACATCATCGCTGACGTGCGGGCCGATCTCGCCGAGCGCGAGGCGGCGCTGCCGTTCGACGAGCTCAAGCGTCGTGCCGCGGCGGCACCTGCGCCGAGGGACGCCATGGCGGCCCTGCGGGAATCGGGGATCGCCGTGATCGCGGAGGTCAAGCGCCGCAGCCCGTCCAAGGGTGACCTGGCGTCGATTCCCGACCCGGCGGCGCTGGCGAAGGACTACGAGGACGCGGGTGCGCGCGTCATCAGCGTGCTCACCGAGCAGCGTCGTTTCGGTGGGTCGTTGGCCGACCTCGACGCGGTGCGCGCGGCCGTCGACGTTCCCTTGCTGCGCAAGGACTTCATCGTCAGCCCGTACCAGGTGCACGAGGCGAGGCTGCACGGCGCCGACATGGTGTTGCTGATCGTCGCCGCGCTGGAGCAGAACGCGCTCGTCGCCCTGCTCGACCGGGTCGAGTCCCTCGGCATGACGGCGTTGGTGGAGGTGCACAACGCGGAGGAGGCCGACCGGGCGCTGGAGGCCGGTGCCTCCGTCATCGGCATCAACGCGCGCAACCTCCACACGCTCGAGGTGGACCGCGACGTGTTCGGTCGGCTGGCTCCGGGCCTGCCGATGGACGTCTACAAGGTCGCCGAGTCCGGCGTGCGGGGTCCGGGCGACCTCATGGCGTACGCGGGCCACGGTGCCGACGCGGTGCTGGTCGGTGAGGGGCTCGTCTCGACGGACGACCCGAAGGGTGCGCTCGTGAAGCTGGTGACGGCGGGCTCGCACCCGGCCTGCCCGAGGCCGAGCCGATGACAGGAGTGGAAGGCGTGAGCACGGACCGGGCGGGCGCCGCCCACGACCCCGACGAGCGGGGGCACTTCGGCCCGTACGGAGGTCGGTACCTGCCCGAGGCGTTGATGGGCGCGCTCGACGAGCTCGCGGCCGAGTACGAGAAGGCGAAGTCGGACCCGGAGTTCACCCAGGAGTTCGAGCGGCTGCTCTCCGGTTACGCCGGGCGGCCGTCGTTGCTCACCGAGGCGCCGCGGTTCGCCGAGCACGCGGGCGGTGCGCGGATCTTCCTCAAGCGGGAGGATCTCAACCACACCGGCTCCCACAAGATCAACAACGTGCTCGGCCAGGCGTTGCTCACCAAGCGGATGGGCAAGAAGCGGGTCATCGCCGAGACCGGTGCGGGGCAGCACGGGGTGGCCACCGCCACGGCGTGTGCGCTGCTCGACCTCGAGTGCGTGGTCTACATGGGCGAGGTCGACACGCAGCGGCAGGCGTTGAACGTCGCCAGGATGAGGCTGCTCGGTGCCGAGGTGGTGCCCGTGCGGACCGGTTCCCGGACGCTCAAGGACGCCATCAACGAGGCGCTCCGCGACTGGGTGACCAATGTGGACACGACGCACTACCTGCTCGGCACGGCGGCCGGTGCGCATCCCTTCCCGGTCATGGTGCGCAACTTCCACCGCGTCATCGGTGAGGAGGCTCGGCGGCAGATCCTGGAGCTGACCGGCCGACTGCCCGACGCCGTGGCGGCGTGCGTGGGCGGTGGCTCCAACGCCATCGGCATCTTCCACGGCTTCCTCGACGACCCGGACGTGCGCCTGGTGGGGCTCGAACCCGGCGGGAAGGGGCTCGACTCCGGTGAACACGGTGCCACGCTGACCCAGGGGACCCCGGGCACGCTGCACGGCGCGCTGTCCTACCTGCTGCAGGACGAGGACGGCCAGACCGTCGAGGCGTACTCGATCTCCGCCGGACTGGACTACCCGGGCGTCGGTCCCGAGCACTCGTACCTCAAGGACACCGGTCGGGCCGAGTACCGGGCGGTCACCGACGACGAGGCCATGGAGGCCTTCCGGCTGCTCTCGCGCACGGAGGGCATCATCCCGGCGATCGAGTCGGCGCACGCCCTCGCAGGCGCGTTGCAGCTCGGCAAGGAACTCGGTCCCGACGCGCACATCGTGGTCAGCCTCTCCGGCCGCGGTGACAAGGACGTGGACACCGCTGCCCGGTACTTCAAGCTCGTGGAGGACGTGTGAGCAGGCTCGGCGAGCTGTTCGACAGCACGAAGGCGGAGCGTCGCGCCGCGCTCGTGGGCTACCTGCCCGCCGGGTACCCGACCGTCGACGAGTCCAAGGACCTCGTCGCGGCCGTGCTCGACGCCGGGGCCGACCTGATCGAGGTCGGTGTCCCGTACTCGGACCCGGTGATGGACGGCCCGACGATCCAGAGCGCGGCCGACACGGCGCTGCGCAACGGGTTCCGGCTCAAGCACCTGTTCGAGGTCGTCGAGTCGATCTCCGCCAGGGGTGGCCGGGCCGTGGTGATGACCTACTACAACCCGGTGCACCGCTACGGGGTCGACGCCTTCGCGCGGGACCTGGCCTCGGCGGGCGGGCTCGGACTCATCACCCCGGACCTCACGCCGGACGAGGCGTCGGATTGGATGGCCGCCTCCACCGAGCACGGGCTCGACCGGGTCTTCCTGGTGGCGCCGTCGTCGTCCGAGGACCGCATCGCGATGACCACGAAGGCCACCACGGGCTTCGTCTACGCGACGGCGGTCATGGGTGTCACGGGCGCTCGCGACACGGTCGGCAGCGCCGCCTCGGACCTGGTGCGGCGTACGCGCAAGCACACCGACCTGCCGATCGGGGTGGGTCTCGGGGTGCGCTCCGGCGACCAGGCCGCCGAGGTGGCGGGCTTCGCGGACGCGGTGATCGTGGGATCGGCCCTGGTGGCGAAGGCCGCCGAGGGCACGGGGCCGTTGACCGAGCTGACCGAGGAACTCGCCGACGGCGTCCGCCGTCCGGTGCGCTGAGGACCGACGAGCCGATCTCCCCGGCTCTCGTTCGGGCCGGCAAGAGCGGGCAAACCGCCCAGTCGGGTCATCGGGGCGGGCTTTCTCGTGGGGTCCGCAGTGGCGGGTACGACGTCGCGCTACGGTGACCGTGTGAACACCGCGTCGACGTATTTCCTCGCGAGCATCCCGAGCCCCGACCGGGGAGTGTGGGAGATCGGACCGCTCTCCCTGCGGGCGTACGCGCTGTGCATCATCGCCGGCATCGTCATCGCCATCTGGTGGGGCGATCGCCGCTGGGTGCAGCGCGGCGGGGTCAAGGGCACGATCGTCGACGTCGCGGTGTTCGCGGTGCCGTTCGGCCTGATCGGTGGCCGGCTCTACCACGTCATCACCGACAACCAGTTGTACTTCGGCGAGGGCGAGGACCCGATCCGTGCGCTCTACATCTGGGAGGGCGGTCTCGGCATCTGGGGAGCCATCGCGTTGGGTGCGGTGGGCGCGTGGATCGCGTGCCGTCGCCGCGGCATCCCGCTGCCTGCGGTGGCCGACGCGATCGCCCCCGGCATCGTGGTCGCCCAGGCCGTCGGGCGGCTGGGCAACTACTTCAACCAGGAGCTCTACGGCGGCGAGACCGACCTGCCGTGGGGCCTGGAGATCTACGAACGCATCGATCCCGCCACGGGCCTGCCCGACCAGCTCAACGGTGTGGCCGTCTCCGACGTCCCGCTGACGGTGGTGCACCCGACGTTCTTGTACGAGCTGGTGTGGAACCTCGGTGTGGCCCTGCTGGTGGTGTGGGCCGACCGCCGGTTCCGGCTCGGCCACGGCCGCGCGTTCGCGCTGTACGTCGCCGGATACACCGCGGGCCGCTTCTGGATCGAACTCATGCGCACCGACCAGGCCAACCACATCCTGGGCCTGCGGGTGAACGTGTGGACGTCGATGCTGGTGTTCGCCGGTGCGGTGGTGTACCTCGTGCTCGCTCGGCGGCGTGGCCCCCGGGAACGGCCCGAGGATCTCGCTATCGGTCCGGACGACGTCGACCGCGGTACGCCGGACGACGAGGCCGGGGAGGCCGGGCAATCCGGGGACGCGGGCGAGACTTCGGAGGCCGGTGCCGAGGCCGACGAGCGGAAGCGTGACGAAGGGCGTGGTGGCGACACGGCTGGTGTCGACCTCAGCGACTCGTCGGCGACCCGGCCCTGACGCGGCTCGTCCGGGCCTGCGTCAGCCCGGCCGGACGGGAGCCACCACCGGGTGCCCCGTCGTCGTGGTGAGCACCTCGGCCTCGGCCGCGTAGTGCTGCCGCAGCCGGGCGGCCGTGAGGACGTCCCGGCCCGGGCCCGCCGTGACCACGTTCCCACCGTCGAGGAGCAGCAGCGTGTCCGCGTACTGGGCGGCGAAGGTCAGGTCGTGCAGCGTGGTGACCACGGTGATGCCGTCTTCCGTGCGCAGCGCGTCGAGCCGTTCCAGCAACGCCTGGGCGTGGCCGATGTCCAGTCCCGTGGTGGGTTCGTCGAGCAGCAGCACCTGGGCCCGCTGAGCCAGCACCCGCGCCAGCACGGCGCGCTGGCGTTCGCCGCCGGAGAGCGTGTCGAGCTCACGACCGGCGAGGTCGCCCAGGTCGAGTCGATCGAGAGTCTCGCGCACGAGGGAGAGGTCCGACGCCGACTCCCTGGCGAGCGGACCCAGGTGAGGCGTGCGACCCAGCAGGACGTAGTCGGTCACCGTCAGCCGCTCCGGCAGCACGGGACTCTGCGCTGCGTAGCCGACGAGGGCGGCTCGCTGTCGGCGCGACAGACTGGTGGTCGGTGAGCCGTTCACGGTGATTCGCCCCGTGTGGCGGACGAGCCCGGCGATGGCCTTGAGCAGCGTCGACTTGCCTGCCCCGTTGGGGCCGACGATGGCGAGCCAACCGCCTTGGGCGAGCTCGGCCGACACGTTCCGGACCACGGGTGCGCCGTGGTAGCTCACGCTCACGTCGTCGAGGTGGAGTGCGCTCACGTGGCCCGTCCCTTCGACGTCCGGAGTACGAGGGCGAAGAACGGGGCGCCCGCGAACGCGGTCACCACCCCCAGCGGCAGCTCACCGGGCATGGCGGTGCGGGCGACGTAGTCGGCGACGATGAGGAACCCGGCGCCGCCGACGAGCGACAGGGGGACGATGACGCGGTAGCTGGCTCCGACGAGCAGGCGGACGACGTGGGGCACGACGATGCCGACGAAGCCGATCAGTCCGCTCACCGCCACGGCGGCGGCCGTGGCCAGCGACGCCGCGCCGAGTAGCACCAACCGCAGCAGGCCGGGCCGCACGCCGAGGGACGCGGCTTCGGCGTCACCGAGGGCGAGAACGTCCAGCAGCCGTGCGCTCCCGCAGAGCACCACCGCGGCGGCAGCCACGTACGGCAGGGCCAGCCACACGTCGCGCCAGCCGCTCACGTTGAGTCCCCCGAGCGTCCACGTGTACACCTGCTTGAGCGTGTCGGTGTTCAGTTGCTGCACGAAGGTTTGCACGGCGGTCAGGAACGCCGTCACCGCGACTCCCGCGAGCAGCAGGGTGGCCGTTCCCGAACCGCCCGCCGAGCGACCCAACATCCAGCTCAGGCCCACTCCGCCGAGGGCGCCCGCGAAGGCGGCGAGCGGGACCGGGCCGACGAACCAGGTGGTGACCGCGGGAGCCAGCACCATCACCAGCGTGGCCGCCATCCCCGCCCCGGCCGCGGCCCCCAGCAGGTACGGGTCGGCCAGCGGGTTGCGGAACACGCCCTGGAAGGTCGCGCCCGCTCCGGCGAGTGCGGCACCCACGATGCCCGCGAGCAGTACCCGCGGCACGCGCAGTTCCCAGACGATCGCCGCCTCGCGCTCCGACAGCGGCGACAGCGTCCCCGTGAGCTGGGCCCAGATCTCCGCGAGCACACGGTGCCAGCCCAGGTCACCGGAACCGGCCACGATCGCCGCCACGCAGATCACGAGCAGCCCGGCGAGGGCGAGCAGCAGGGTGCCCGGTCGCAGCCGCGTCCGGTGTTCGCGGCGTCGTGTGCGGTGTCCCGACCGTTTCAGCACGGTCAGGCAGCCGCTCGCGTGACGCCGTCGGCGACGGTGCGGACGAAGTCGACCAGCCTCGGCGTCCAGCGGGACGCGGCGTCCTCCTCCAGCTCGACCACCGTGTCCTGCTTGACCGCGGTGAGCGTGTCCCACCCGGGACGCTCCGCCACGGCCTCGGCGGTCTGGGCGCAGCACTGCGTGTCGGCGAGGAAGATCAGGTCGGGGTCCTCCGACAGCACGGTCTCCGCGGAGAGCTGCGGGTAGCCGGCGTGAGCCGTGGGATCGCCCTGGTCGGCGATGTTCTCCAACCCGAACAGCCCGTACACCTGCCCGATGAACGTCGCCGAGGTCACGGTGTAGTAGCTCGGGTCGAGTTCGTGGTAGTAGGTCAGGCCCTCGCCCGCGTCACCGACGTCGGCGACCAGCTTGTCGATCTCCGCTTCGGTCCGGCGGGCCAGGTCGGCCCCCTCCTGCTCGTGTCCGGTGGCCTTGCCGATCAACTCGAACTGGTCGTACATGGCGTCGAGCGAGCCCGGGGCCGTCAGCACCAGCGTGGGCGTGCCGACCTTGTCGAGCGCGTCGGCGAGCTTGCCGTCGGTGTCGGACTCCACGACGACGAGGTCGGGGTCATGGCTCGCGATCTTCTGCGGGTCCGGGTTCAGCCCGGACAACTCCGTGCGAGGGGCGTCCTCGGGGATGGTGGACATCTCGTCGACGGCCACGACCTGGTCGCCCGCGCCGACGGCGTAGAGCATCTCGGTGGCCGACGGGGACAGCGAGACGATCCGCTCGGGCCGTTGCTCCAGAGTGACGGCGGGGGCTCCTTCGGGGCGCACCTCGACCGGGAAGGCACTGTCGGTCGCCGAGGTGTTCCCCGACGTGTCCTCCTGGCGTTCGGCACACGCCGTGAGGGACAACACCAACAGCAGGGGGACGAGCAACCGTCTGACGGGCATCTGGACCTCGACTTCTCGGCCGGCGCGTCGGCCGCGCCGAGACCGGAGGTCGCGGACGCCGCACCTCTGCGCCGGAGGCGGTGGTGGCGTCACGTGAACGGCAGGCGACCTGGCTCGGTCCGCCGACGACGGGAAGTCGTCCCGGGGACCATCACAGTTGCGGCACAGCGCCGGATTCGCACCGGACTTCGCTGCAGCTCACGTCGACGTGACACTACCAGAGCGCAACCGGCGCGTAGACTGGGTGAGCGACTCGACCACGACCGGTCGAGTCGAACGCGCCTGGTCCCGGCGTCGCCCGGGACAGCAGACATCGCAGACCGCACACAGCAGTTCACGTCGATGTGACACGCTGCCGGATCGTTACCTCCGGCAGCGGGAAATGGGCTGGTCGGAGCATGTTCGCAACGTTTCCCGAATGTTAAGGTCGCGCTCATCCGCGGGCCATGGTCGTCCCGTGCCGGCACGAGTGCAGCACGACGACGCAGGAGGTCCCCTTGATCTTCTCCGCGACCCCCGAGAGCCAGGGCCTCTATCGACCCGAGTCGGAGAGGGACGCCTGTGGCGTGGCGATGGTCGCCCACGTCCGGGGTGTTCGGTCCCACGACATCGTGAGCGACGGTCTCACCGCGCTCACCAATCTCGATCACCGCGGAGCCGCGGGTGCGGAGCCCACCAGCGGTGACGGCGCGGGAATTTTGGTGCAACTGCCGGACTCGCTCATCCGGGCCACGGTCGACTTCCCGCTGCCCGAGCCGACCGACGACGGTGACCACCGTTACGCGGCGGGGCTGGCGTTCCTGCCGACCGAGGAGGACGTACGGGCCCGCGCTGTCGAGCTGATCGAGCGCATCGCCCGCGAGGAGAACCTGACCGTTCTCGGCTGGCGCGCCGTACCCACGGACCCGGACGCGGCCGACGTCGGGCCGACGGCACGGTCGGTGATGCCGCACGTGGCCATGCTCGTCGTGGCCGAGGCGGCCGACGCCGCCGAGGACGGCGGACGGGCCGGTCTCGACCTCGACCGGCTCGCGTTCTGCCTGCGCAAGCGGGCCGAGCACGAGAGCGTCGCCGCAGGTTGCGGGGTGTACTTCCCGTCGTTGTCGTCCCGGACGCTCGTCTACAAGGGGATGCTCACCCCGGTCCAGTTGCCGTTGTTCTTCCCCGACCTCCGCGACGAGCGGCTCACGAGTGCCATCGCTCTGGTGCACAGCCGGTTCTCGACCAACACGTTCCCCTCGTGGCCACTGGCCCACCCGTTCCGGTTCGTCGCCCACAACGGGGAGATCAACACAATCCGGGGCAACCGCAACCGGATGCGCTCGCGGGAGGCGTTGCTGGCCTCCGACCTGATCCCTGGTGATTTGAGTCGCCTGTACCCCGTGTGTTCACCGGACGGCTCCGACTCGGCGTCGTTCGACGAGGTGCTCGAACTGCTGCACCTCGGGGGCCGAAGCCTGCCGCACGCCGTGTTGATGATGATCCCCGAGGCGTGGGAGAACCACACGACGATGGACCCGGCCCGGCGGGCGTTCTACCAGTTCCACGCGAGTCTCATGGAGCCGTGGGACGGGCCCGCGTGCGTGACGTTCACCGACGGGTCCCTGGTCGGGGCGGTGCTCGACCGCAACGGGCTGCGGCCGGCGCGGTGGTGGCGTACTGCCGACGACCGTGTCGTCTTCGCCAGCGAGAGTGGCGTGCTCGACGTGCCTCCGGACCGGGTTGTGGCGAAGGGCCGACTCAAGCCGGGACGCATGTTCTGTGTGGACACCGTCGCGGGCCGCGTCGTCGAGGACGACGAGATCAAGGCGGAGCTGGCCGCGCAGGCTCCCTATGCCGAGTGGCTGGCCGCGGGGCTGCTGCCGGTGGACAGCCTGCCCGAGCGGGAGCCGGTCACCCAAAGCCACGCCTCGGTGCGGCGCAGGCAGCTCGTCTTCGGCTACACCGAGGAAGAGCTGAAGATCCTCCTGGCCCCGATGGCTCTCAAGGGGGCCGAACCCGTCGGGTCGATGGGGTCGGACACGCCTCCGTCGGTGCTGTCGAAGCGGTCGAGGCTGCTCTACGACTACTTCAAGCAGGGATTCGCGCAGGTCACCAACCCGCCGCTCGACACCATCCGCGAGGAACTGGTCACGTCGATGAGCCGGGTGATGGGGCCGGAGGAGAACCTGCTCGCGCCGGGGCCGGCGTCGTGTCGGCAGCTCCAGCTCGACTCGCCCGTCATCGACAACGAGCAGCTCGCCAAGCTCGTCCACGTCGCCGACGACGGCGAGCACTCCGACTTCGCGTGTGCCGTCCTCTCCGGACTGTTCGAGGTGGATGGTGGTGGACAGGCGCTCGCCGAGGCGATCACGCGGGTGCGGCAGGAGGCGTCGGAGGCCATCGCCGCGGGGGCGCGCACCCTCGTGCTCTCCGACCGCGACTCCGACCACAGGATGGCTCCCATCCCGTCGTTGCTGCTGGTCTCCGCGGTTCACCACCACCTCGTACGGACCAAGGAACGGCTGCGGGTGGCGCTCGTGGTGGAGACGGGTGACGCGCGCGAGGTCCATCACGTGGCGCTGCTGCTCGGGTACGGCGCGGCGGCCGTGAACCCGTACCTGGCGTTCGAGTCGATCGAGAACCTGCTGGCGCGCGGCGACCTCGACGGGATCGAGCCTCGCGCCGCCGTGCGCAACTACGTCACGGCGCTCGGCAAGGGCGTCCTGAAGATCATGTCCAAGATGGGCATCTCGACCGTCGGTGCCTACACCGGCGCGCAGGTGTTCGAAGCCCTCGGCCTCTCGCAGGACGTCCTCGACGAGTACTTCACCGGCACCGTCTCCACGCTGGACGGCGTGGGACTCGACGTGCTCGCCGAGGAAGTGGCGGTGCGGCACCGACGCGCCTATCCGGACAACCCCGCCGAGCACGCCCACCGGGGCTTGGAGAGCGGTGGCCACTACGCCTACCGGCGGGACGGGGAACTGCACCTGTTCACCCCGGAGACCGTGTTCCTGCTGCAACACGCGACGAAGTCGCGTCGCGAGGAGGTGTACCGCCGCTACGTCGACGAGGTGAACCGGCTCAATCGGGAGGGCGGTGTGCTGCGCGGGCTGTTCTCCCTGCGGGAGGGCGTTCGCGAACCCGTGCCGATTGAGGAGGTCGAGTCGGTGGAGTCGATCTGCCGCCGCTTCAACACCGGCGGCATGTCGTACGGCTCGTTGTCCAGCGAGGCACACGAGACGCTCGCGATCGCGATGAACACGATCGGGGGCCGCTCCAACTCGGGCGAGGGCGGTGAGGACGCGGATCGGCTGCACGACCCGTTGCGGCGCAGCGCGGTGAAGCAGGTCGCGAGCGGGCGGTTCGGGGTCACGAGCGAGTACCTGGTCAGCGCCGACGACATCCAGATCAAGATGGCGCAGGGTGCCAAGCCCGGCGAGGGCGGACAACTGCCGCCGAACAAGGTGTACCCGTGGATCGCGAAGACCCGGCACTCCACACCCGGGGTGGGCCTGATCTCGCCGCCTCCGCACCACGACATCTACTCGATCGAGGACCTCGCCCAGCTCATCCACGACCTCAAGAACGCCAACGAGCACGCCCGGATCAACGTCAAGCTCGTGAGTTCCTTCGGGGTGGGCACCGTGGCCGCGGGGGTCTCGAAGGCCCACGCCGACGTGGTGCTGATCTCCGGCCACGACGGTGGCACGGGGGCCGCACCCATGAACTCGTTGAAGCACGCGGGGACACCGTGGGAGATCGGGCTCGCCGAGACGCAGCAGACGTTGCTGTTGAACGGATTGCGTGACCGCATCACGGTGCAGGTCGACGGCGGCTTGAAGACCGGTCGGGACGTCGTCGTGGCGGCGTTGCTCGGCGCCGAGGAGTACGGCTTCGCGACGGCCCCGCTGGTGGTCGCGGGCTGCGTCATGATGCGGGTGTGTCACCTGGACACCTGTCCCGTCGGGGTCGCGACGCAGAACCCCGCGCTGCGCGAGCGGTACACCGGACAGGCCGAGCACGTGGTGAACTACTTCCGGTTCGTGGCGCAGGAGGTGCGGGAGTACCTGGCGCGACTGGGTTTCCGGTCGCTGGACGAGATGATCGGGCACGCCGACCTGCTTGACGTCGACGAGGCGGTGCAGCACTGGAAGGCCGCAGGACTCGATCTGTCGCCGATCTTCGAGGTCCCGGCCGACCCCGTCGCGGGCCCCCAGCACGGCGGTGCGCGACGCAAGGTCCGCGATCAGGACCATGGGTTGGACCAGGCGTTGGACCGCACACTCGTGCAGCTCGCCGAGGCGGCGCTGCAGGACGCGCGTCCGGTGCGCCTCGACCTGCCGGTGCGCAACGTCAACCGCACCGTCGGCACGATGCTCGGGTCCGAGGTCACCCGCCGCTACGGCAGCGCGGGACTGCCCGACGACACCATCCACGTGCGACTCACCGGGTCGGCAGGGCAGTCGCTCGGCGCCTTCCTGCCGCCGGGGGTGACGCTGGACCTCGTGGGCGACGCCAACGACTACGTCGGCAAGGGGCTCTCGGGCGGGCGCATCGTGGTGCGGCCCCACCCGGACGCCTCGTACGCCGCGCAGGACCAGGTGATCGCGGGCAACACGATCGCCTACGGGGCCACGTCGGGTGAGCTGTTCCTGCGCGGGCAGGTCGGGGAACGTTTCGGGGTGCGCAACTCGGGCGCCCTGTTGGTCGCCGAGGGCGTGGGTGACCACGCGTTCGAGTACATGACCGGGGGCCGCGCCGTGGTGCTGGGCGGCACCGGCCGCAACGTCGCCGCGGGCATGTCGGGCGGCATCGCGTACGTGCTCCGGCTGCACGAGGCCGACCTCAACCGCGCGATGGTGGAGGTCGAGCCCCTGGACGGCGACGACGCGGCCTGGCTACGGGACGTCGTGGAGAGGCACCACCGCCTGACGGGTTCGACGGTCGCGGCGTGGTTGCTCGACGACTGGGAGCGCCGGGCGGAGGCGTTCACGAAGGTGATGCCGAAGGACTACCGCCGTGTGCTGGAGGCCGCGGAGCGGGCGAAGGCGCAGGGGCGAGATGTGGACGAAGTGGTCATGGAGGAGGCGTCGCGTGGCTGAGACTTGTGGTGCAGCTGGGCGCGCCGACCGGGTGCGGGTGTCCCGCAAGGTACAGAGGAGGCGTCGCGTGGCTGACAATCGTTGGGCGGCTTCGCGCGCCGACCGGGTGCGGGTGTTCCCGCATGACACAGAGGAGGCGTCGCGTGGCTGAGACTTGTGGTGCAGCTGGGCGCGCCGACCGGGTGCGGGTGTCCCGCATGACACGGAGGAGGCGTCGCGTGGCTGACAATCGTTGGGCGGCTTCGCGCGCCGACCGGGTGCGGGTGTTCCCGCATGACACAGAGGAGGCGTCGCGTGGCTGAGACTTGTGGTGCAGCTGGGCGCGCCGACCGGGTGCGGGTGTTCCCGCATGACACAGAGGAGGCGTCGCGTGGCTGACCCCAAGGGCTTTCTGCGGTACAGCCGCGTCGAGCGGCCCAAGCGTCCGCGTGAGGAACGGATCGGCGACTGGCACGAGGTGTACGCCGACACCGATCCGGTGGAACGGGACCGTGCCGTGTCGACTCAGGCGACGCGGTGCATGGACTGTGGTGTCCCGTTCTGCCACTCGGGCAGCGCCGGCTGTCCGTTGGGCAACCTGATTCCGGAGTGGAACGACCTGGTGCGGCGGGGAGAGTGGTTCCGGGCGTCGGAGCGCCTGCACGCCACCAACAACTTCCCGGAGTTCACGGGGAAGTTGTGTCCCGCGCCGTGTGAGGCGGCGTGTGTGCTGGCGATCTCCCCGGACTCGGGTGGTGCTGTCACCATCAAGCGGGTCGAGGAGGCCATCGCCGCACATGCGTGGGAGGCCGGGCACGTCCCCGTGGCCCAGGCCGTGTCCTCGACGGGGCACACGGTGGCCGTGGTGGGCTCCGGTCCCGCCGGACTGGCGGCGGCGCAGCAGCTCACGCGCGCCGGGCACGAGGTGACCGTCTTCGAGCGGGACGACCGGCTCGGCGGACTTCTCCGGTACGGCATTCCCGAGTTCAAGATGGAGAAGCACGTGCTCGACCGCAGGCTCGCGCAGTTGCGGGAGGAGGGCACCACGTTCGTCACGGGATGCGAGGTCGGGGTGGACGTCACCGTGGACGAGCTGAAGGAGCGGTTCGACGCGGTGGTGCTCGCGGTCGGCGTGTTGCGGGGGCGTGACGACACGGCCACGCCGGGACGTCACCTGGACGGCATCCACCTCGCGATGGAGCACCTCGTGGCCGCCAACCGGGAGTGCGAGGGTGACGGGCCGGCGGAGGTGCACGCGCGGGACAAGCACGTCGTCGTCATCGGGGGCGGGGACACGGGTGCCGACTGCTACGGCACGGCGATCCGCCAGGGCGCGCTGTCGGTGACCCAGCTCGACCGGTATCCGCAGCCACCGTCCACACGGGACGACGAGGTCTCGCCGTGGCCGGTGTGGCCGTACGTGTTGCGGACGTATCCCGCGCACGAGGAGGCCGGACAACGTCGTTTCGCCGTGGCCGTGCAGCGGTTCGTCGGCGACGACGACGGTCATGTCCGCGAGATCGAGCTGCGGGAGGTGGAGGTGCGCAAGGACCCGGAGACGGGTCGGCGCGAGGTGGTCCCCACCAGCGACGAGGTCGAGCGGCTGCCCGCCGACCTCGTGTTGCTCGCGATCGGCTTCGAGGGTGTGGAGCCGATGCCGCTGCTGGACGGGCTCGGGTTGTCGTTGACGGGGCGGGGCACGGTCTCGTGCGGTGCGGACTGGCAGACGCAGGCACCGGGGGTGTTCGTCTGCGGTGACGCCCATCGCGGCGCGTCGCTGGTGGTCTGGGCCATCGCCGAAGGCCGCTCGGCCGCCAGGGCGGTGGACGAGTACCTGACGGGGTCGTCCGAGTTGCCCGCACCGGTGCATCCCACGGCGTTGCCGTTGGCGGTCTGACGGAGGTCTTCGCTACTCCACTCGCGGGAGTCGTGAGTGGAGCGATCGGCTCGTTCACCCTGGTCGTCCCTCGCTCGGCGGTACCGCGACCGGGCGAGTTCTCGGATCGTTGCCACCACTCGGTTGGCTACTCACCAACAGTGTGGAGGCATCGTGATGAAGCGAGGGATGTCGCGGACGGTCACTCTGCTCGCGGCCGGAGTGATGGCGACAGCACTGGCGACTCCCGCATTCGCGGAAGTCCAACGGGAGAGCATGGCCCCCGACGACGTCGCCGTCAACGAGATGGCCACGACGGCCGACGAGGTCGTCGCGTACTGGACGCCCGAGCGGATGCGCGAGGCCGTCCCGATGGATCTTCTGCTCGCCGACGCGGCCGACGTGGCCGCCGGGGCGACGGCGGACGTGTCGCCGGAGGCCGTGGCGGAACGAGTGGCGGAGGTTGCTCGTGGTGAGGCGCGCACGGTGCCCGGTGTCGCCCCGACGGCGTTCCCGAACGCCGGGGGGCCGTGGGACGGCGGTGGCGAGGTCGTCCAGACGGCGGGCCGCGTGTTCTTCAACTTCGACGGCAACGCCTCCTCCTGCAGCGGCAACGCGGTGACGAGCGGCAACAAGAGCGTCGTCATCACGGCCGGGCACTGCGTGAAGTACCAGGGGAGCTGGCACACCGACTGGATCTTCGTCCCCGCGTACGACGACGGGAACGCCCCGTACGGGGAGTGGCCTGCTCGGTTGACGCTCACCACGCCGCAGTGGGAGCAGAGCGAGGACATGAACTACGACGTCGGCGCCGCCGTCGTCGAGCAGGTCGGCGGGCAGTACCTCACCGACGTCGTGGGCGCGCAGGGCATCGCGTTCAACCAGGGCCGCAACCTCGACATGTACACGTTCGGCTACCCCGCCGCCTCGCCGTACGACGGTACCGAACTGATCTATTGCAGCGGTCCGACGATCACCGACTTCCTGCTCACCGGTGACCACGGCATGAACTGCGACATGACGGGCGGGTCGAGTGGCGGACCGTGGTTCCTCGACTTCGACGAGTCGACCGGTACGGGCGTGCAGGCATCGGTGAACAGCTTCGGCTACACCTTCCTGCCCGGCTACATGTTCGGCCCCTACTTCGGTTCCGAGGCCGAGGCGCTCTACGAGGCCGCCCAGACGTCCTGATCCGAACCGACTCGCCGGTACGGTCCGTGCGCGTGTGGACACCCACAGTGGACTCCGGTCGTGGATTTCTCACACCGCCCACGGGCCGTCCGGCGGTCGTCGGTTCGTATGCTGGTCGTCGTGAACTGGACTGTTGACGTCCCCATCGACGCCCTGCCCTCGTTGCCTCCGCTGCCCGACGAGCTGCGTAAACGCCTGGACGACGCACTGTCGCGTCCGGCGGCGCAGCAACCCGAGTGGCCTGACGCCGACGTGGTTCCCCGGGTCAGGGCGGTCCTGGAGAGCGTGCCCCCGATCACTGTCCCGGCCGAGGTGGACCGCCTCCGGGAACGCCTCGCCATGGTGGCCCGTGGTGAGGGCTTCCTGCTCCAGGGCGGCGACTGCGCCGAGACGTTCGAGTCCAACACCGAGCCGCACATCCGGGCCAACCTGCGGACGCTGCTGCAGATGGCCGTCGTGCTCACCTACGGCGCGAGCCTGCCGGTGGTGAAGGTGGGTCGGATCGCGGGCCAGTATGCGAAGCCTCGGTCCAACAACACCGACGCGCTGGGCCTGCCGGTCTACCGGGGTGACATCGTCAACTCGCTCGCACCCGACCCCGAACTGCGCATCCCCGACCCGGGCCGGATGATCCGCGCCTACGCCAACGCGGGCGCCGCGATGAACCTCGTGCGGGCGCTGACCGGCGCGGGCATGGCGGACCTCGCGCAGGTGCACGCCTGGAACAAGGACTTCGTGCGCACCTCCCCGGCGGGGGAGCGGTACGAGGCGTTGGCCGCCGAGATCGACCGGGGCCTGCGGTTCATGGCCGCGTGCGGGGTCACCGACCAGTCGTTGCACTCCACCGAGATCTTCGCGAGTCACGAGGCGCTGCTGCTGGACTACGAGCGGTCGATGCTGCGGCTCGACGACCCGAACGCGGACGAGCCGTCGCTGTACAACCTGTCGTCGCACTTCCTGTGGATCGGTGAGCGGACCCGCCAGCTCGACGGTGCCCACATCGCGTTCGCAGAGCTGCTGGCGAACCCCATCGGCGTCAAGATCGGGCCGACGACCACGCCGGAACAGGCCGTCGAGTACGTCGAGCGTCTCGACCCGCGCAACGAGCCGGGCAGGCTCACGTTGATCGCGCGCATGGGCAACGGCAAGGTGCGCGAGGTGCTGCCCGCCATCGTGGAGAAGGTCGAGAGCACCGGTCACAAGGTGATCTGGCAGTGCGACCCGATGCACGGCAACACGCACGAGTCGTCCAACGGCTACAAGACCCGGCACTTCGACCGCATCGTCGACGAGGTGCAGGGCTTCTTCGAGGTGCACCGGCGGCTCGGCACCTACCCGGGCGGCATCCACGTCGAGCTGACGGGTGAGGACGTCACCGAGTGCCTGGGCGGTGCTCAGGACATCTCCGACCTCGATCTGTCGGGTCGGTACGAGACGGCCTGCGACCCGAGGCTCAACACACAGCAGTCGCTGGAACTGGCGTTCCTGGTCGCGGAGATGCTGCGGGCCTGAGCGGGGCAGTCATCGGAAACGACGGCGGTCGGCGGTGAGCCGGCCGCCGTCGTTCCTTGTGGGTCAGTGAGTCGTGCTCAGGGGATCGTCGACAGGGTGACCGTCGACCCGGGCTCGACGAACTTCCCGCCCGACGGGCTCTGCTCGATCACGAAGCTGATCGGGCCGCGGGACTCGCCGCCGCCCACCTCGAAACCCGCTTCGCGCAGGATGCGCACGGCCTGTTCGGTGCGGCGGCCGACGACGGACGGCACCTTCACGGCGTTCGAGACGACCACGCCGACGCGCGAGCCTTCCTCCACCGTGCTGCCCGGTACGGGGTCGGTGCGCACGACGTGTCCCGCGGGAACGTCGGCGGCGAACTCCTCACCGGCGTCGAACGGCTCGAAGCCTGCCTCCTTCAGGGCCTTGAAGGCGTCGTCCCGGCTCTGACCCAGGACGTCCGGCACCGGCGTCGGAGGCGGGCCCTTCGAGCGCACGATGGTGACCGCGTCACCCACGTTCGCCTGGCTGCCCGGCTTCGGCTTCAGCGTCACGACGGCACCCTCGGGCACCTCGTTGCTGTACTCGTCGGCCTCCTCGGACACGCGGGGTTCGAGCTGGACCGCCTCGATGGCGCGTTCGGCCTCCTCGACGGTCGCCCCGGCCCGCACGTCGGGAACCACCGGCCTGCCGAGCGAGAGCACGACCGTCACCTCGTCGCCCTGCAATGCCCGGTCGCCGCCCTCGGGGTCGGTGCGGATCACGGTGCCCGACGGCGTGGTGTTGTGCCGTTCCTCCGTCACCACCGGGGTGAGCCCGGCCTGTCGCACCGCTGCCTCGGCTTCCTCCCGGCTCATTCCCGCCACGGAGGGGACGTCGACGTACCGGCCGCTGGAGAACCACCACACGCCGGCACCCACCCCACCGAGCAGCACGAGCACCACGAGCGCGAGGACCGCGAGGGGTGGGCGGCGACGCGGGGCGATCGCGACGTCGTCGGCCTGCGGCGGCGCGTCCGCCGGGGTCGCGAGCCGGGGCAACGCCTGCGTGCCTCGCGGTCCGGCGTCCGACGGCGACGTCGTGACGGCGGGCAGTGCGGGAACGGTCAACTCGCTGTCGCTCTCGGCGGGCGGCTCGGTCGCGGGCCCGGACGCCGGGACGCGCGGGATCTCGACCGGGCCGAGGCCGAGGTCTGAGCGCACCCGGCGCAGCTCGGCGAGGAAGGCACCCGCGTCGGCGGGACGCGCGTCGGGATCGCGCCGCGTGGCACGGACGACGAGGTCGTCGAGCGCGGGCGGCAGCTCCGGAACCACCGTGCTCGGGCGCGGAACGTCCTCGTTGACGTGCCGGTACGCCACCGACAGGGCGGTGTCCCCGCGAAAGGGGACGTGGCCGGTGAGCATCTCGTAGAGCAGGATGCCCGTCGAGTACACGTCCGAGCGGGCGGAGGCGTCGCCGGTTGACACCTGTTCGGGCGAGAGATAGCCGACGGTGCCGAGGATGACGCTGGTGCTCGTGGAGCCCGCGTTCGCGGCGGCCCGCACCAGGCCGAAGTCGGCGACCTTCACCACGCCGCCGCTCTCGCCCATCGCACCGACGAGCACGTTCTCCGGCTTGACGTCCCGGTGGACGAGGTGTGCGGCGTGGGCGGCGGCCAGAGCCGACAGCACCTGCTCGGTGATCGTCAACGCCAGCGGGACGTCGAGTCGACCGCGTTCGGTGAGCAGGTCACGCAGCGTGCCGCCGTCCACCAGCTCCATGACCAGGAACGCGCGCGGGTTGTCCACTCCGGCGGAGGTGTCGAAACCCTGGTCGTGGACCGCGACGACGTGAGGGTGGTGGAGGCGGGCGGCCGAGCGGGCCTCGCGCTCGAACCGCTCGACGAACGAGCGGTCGCCCGCGAAACGGGAGTCCATGATCTTCACGGCGACCGGGCGGTCGAGTCGGGTGTCGACCCCGCGGTACACCGACGACATCCCGCCTCGGGCGATGAGGCCGCCGACGCGGTACCGGCGGTCGAGAAGTGCGCCCGCGAGGCTGCTATCCGTGGGTGTCACAGCGGTCGATCCTACGGTCGACGGCGACGGCGCACCGACGAGTGCACCCCACGGCTCCCCGCCGGGGAAATCCCCTGCTCCCGGGTGCATCGATTGTGGCAAGGTTAGGGGTGTGAGTGCGATTCCAGTCGCTGACGACCTGCTCGACCCCGCTGTTGCCGTCCTGACCGTCGCCGAGGTGGCGGAGAGGATCGGCGTGTCCGAGAACAAGGTCCGGCAGATGCTGCGGGACGGCCATCTGATCGCGGTCCGCAGAGACGGCGCCCTGCTCATCCCCGCCGACTTCGTCGGCCCCGAGGGGGCGATCAAGGGCTTGCCCGGGACGATCACCGTGTTGTCGGACGCCGGGTTCAGCCGGACCGAGATGTTGCGCTGGCTGTACACGGAGGACGAGTCGTTGCCGGGCGTGACCCCCATCAACGCGTTGCGGACCAGCCACGGCACGGAGGTCAAGCGGCGCGCCCAGGCCATGGCCTTCTGACCAGCCGCGGTACAGCCGAGACGACAGACACACCCGGGCGGTGTGCGACCTGGGTCGCACACCGCCCTTTCGATGTGTCGATGTCGCTACCGGGACTGCCGGATCAGTACGGGCAGGTGGAGCGGTACTCCTCGATCGTGCGGTCGGTCGGGTTCGGGCAGAGGAACTGGCTGTAGCGCGTGTCCTCGTCGACGAACCGCTTGAGCCACGAGATCGAGTACTTGGCGATCGTGGTGTTGGAGATGTTCGGCGCGAAGTGCGTCGCCCCGTCGAGCTCCATGTAGGCCTTCGGCAGCGTGCTCGGCAGGCTGTTGTAGAACGGCTCCGAGTGCGTGCGCACCGGGGCGATCGAGTCGTTCTCCGCACCGATGATGAACGTCGGAACCTGGACGTCACCCCACGTCTTGTCGAGGTTCCACGGCGTCAGCGGGATGGACGCCTTCAGGGACGGCCGGCTGACCGTCGCCTCCAGCGAGCCGCCACCGCCCATCGAGTGGCCCATCACGGCGAGGCGGTTCGGGTCCAGCCGCTGCCGGACGTCCCTGTCACTGCGCTCGACCAGGTAGTCCAGCGCGGCCAGCAGCTGGCGTCCGCGCTGCCCCGGCTGGTCGAGCCTGGTGTTGGTGTCGATGGTGAACACGATGAAGCCCTGCGAGGCGATGCGTTCGCCGTACCACGACATGCTGCCCTCGTCGGCGGTGAAGCCGGGGGCGACGGCGACGGCGCCGAACGTGCCCTCGCTGGTGTCGGTGGGGTAGTAGATCGTGCCACCACCGAACCCGACGGCGAACGACGACACGCGTTCCGTGTCCACCCGGAACGGCCCGCGGACGGCCTCGATGCTGTCCACCGTCGGGTCGGGTCCGCGCTCGTAGGGATTCTCCTGTGCGGTGGTGACGTCCGCGCCCGCCACACCGGCGCCTGCCAGACCAGTCGCCACGGCGATAGCCGCGGTCAGTACGCCGATCGTCCGCGCCACCCTGCCACGGGGGCGGACGACCGACTTGCTCCGGATTCGCACTGCGTCGCTCCTTTGCGTCGAGAACAACCACGGCGGCGCTGCGTGGCCGCCTGCGTTCGTGCGGTGACGAACGTGGGTGATTCTGACTGCGCGACGCTTGCGCCGGCATCGGTGAAACCACCAGTCGCTACCGATCGGTAATGCGCCTTATCGGTACAGCGCGGCGAGTTCGACCCTCGATCGGACGTCCAGCTTGGCGAAGATGTTGCGCAGGTGGTGGTCCACCGTGCGGTGGCTGATGAAGAGCTGCTCGGCGATCTCCTTGTTCGTGGCTCCCGCCGCGACGAGCTGTGCGATGCGGTCCTGCTGCGGACTCAGCGACCCGGGCTTCGGTCGCCGGTCGTGGGGGACGCGATGTCCGCACGCCCGCAGTTCCCGGGAGGCCCGCCGAACCCAGTGCGCCGCGCCCAGCTCGTCGAAGAGATGCACGGCCTCCCGCAATACGTCCCTGGCCTGCCCCGGTTTGCGGGAGCGCCGCAGCCACGACGCGTACAGCAGTTCGGTGACGGCGAGGTCGTAGGGAGCGTCGGCGTCGCGATGCAGGCGGATGGCCTCGGTGAACCGGGCGTTGACCTCGGCGTCCTCCTCCGCGAGGAGGGCGTGACAGCGGTGGGCGAGTGCGGCCCGGGCGGCGCCGCCCGTGGTGTCGGCCCACTGCTCGAAGGTGGTCAGCGCTCGGCGGGCGACCTCGCGTTCCCCACAGCGGACGGCCGCCTCGACGAAGTGCGGCGTGGCCATGACCCGCAACGGGATGCAGTGCCGGGAGCGGCCCACGGACAGGCGCCGGAACCGGTCGAACGCCTCCGCCGGGCGGTCGTGTGCGAGATCGACGCACGCGGCGGCCCAGGTGGCCAACGCGCTCGGTCTGCCGAGACCGCGTTCGACGAGTTCCTCCTGCGCCGCGTCGAGCCGGGCCAGCGCGGTGGCCTCGTCGCCCTGCAACGCGGCGAGCATGGCGAGCACCGTGATGTGATCCACCGCCGAGTTCGACTGCCCGAGCGACCGGGCCACCGACAGCCCCTCCAGCGCGGTGGTGGTGGCCGTGGCGTGCTGCCCGGAGAGCAGTGCGGACATCGCCGCGTACACCAGCGCCCACGGGACGCCCGACTCGTCTCCGTGGGAGCGGGCGCTCACCACCGCCCGCAGGGCGAGGTCGCGGGAGCGCTCCGCGTCGCCGAGGGTGAACGCGGCCTGGCTCGCCAGGGTCATGCCGGTGGCATCGGTCGTCGTCTCGCCGAGTTCGACGAGCCGCCGCAGCGGGGCAGCAGCCGCCGCGTGTCGGCCCCGGAAGGTGGCCGACATGGCGGTGAAGTGTTCGCGGACGAGAAGCGTGGTGGGCCAGTTCTCCGAGCCGCACAGTGCCGCGGCGTCCCGTGCGGTGAGGCAGTAACGCGCATTGTCACCTGCGACGAAGCTCGCCTCGCCCGCGAGCATGAGGGTGGTGGCCGCGAGGTCGCGATGGGTGGGAGCGAGCCGCCGGGCCGTGGTGATGAGCTCGGCCGCCGCGACCGACGGATTGCCCCGACGCAGTTCGATCTCCCCTGCGAGCCTGCCGATGCGGGCCCGGAGGTCGCCGGTCGCGAGGGGTGCCGCGAGCCGCAACGCCGTGCGAGCCCGCTGCGGTCGCCCCGACGCCCAGTGGTCGGACGCGGCCGTGACCAGTCGTAGGGCTCGGGTGTCGAGGTCGGTGGACAACGCCGCCGCCCGCTCGCCCGCTTCGGCGGCCTTGTCGAAGGCGGCCTCGCTGCGGGCCCGGCGGGCGAGTCGGTCGAGTTGCGTCACGAGGTCGGGCGCGGGGGCGGTGGCGGTCGCGGCCCGATGCCACACCGCCCGGTCCCGATCTCCCGCGGCGTCGGCCGCTCTCGCCAGACATCGGTGCGCTGCCTCGACGTCCTGAGGCGGCAGCGCGCCGAGCACCGCCGAGGGCACGATGTCGGCGGCCAGCCGGACCGCTTCCCCGTCGTGCGTCACCAGACCACTGCGCACGGCCTCGCTCGACGCCTCGGTGACCTCGGACGACGTCGACGGCTCCAACAGAGCCCGGTGGACGAGGTGTCCGTCCGCCCGCTGCGCCACTGCGGCCAACGCGACGACGGCACGGGCGGCGTCGGACAGCGTGGAGAGCCGTTCGCGCACGACGCGACACAGCCGACTGTCGGTGGGCAACGCGGCGGGGACGGCCGCGCGACCACAGAGGTGCTCGGCCGTCAGGGACTCGGCGAGTTCGACGAGGGCGAGCGGGTTGCCGCACGCGGTGTCGACGAGCGCGTCGGCGACGTCGGCGGGCAGCGAGTCACCTCGCCGGTCGTGGAGCAGCTCGTGCGCCGCCACGTCGGGCAGGGCACCGAGGCGGACGCGCGGCGGTCCTTCCCAGAGCGCCGGGTCGGTGTCGGAGGTGTGGTCGACGGCGAACACGAAGGCCACGCCCGCGTGCCGCGCGCGGCGGGCGGCGAACGTGAGCACCGATCTCGACGCCTCGTCGAGCAGGTGTGCCGAGTCGACACAGCACAACACGGGGCGCTGTCGTGCCGCCTCGGAGAGCAGGGCCGACACCGCGGCCGGGAGAGCCAGCGAGGCGGTGTCGTCGGTGTCGTCGGAGTCGTCGCTGTTGCCCGTCAGCCCCCACACGGGGCGCAGAGCCCGGGCGCGTTCGTCGGGCAGCGCCGCCGCCAGGTCGGCGAGTGGTCGCAGGAGTTGTTCGGCCCCGGCGAAGCGGACGGTGCGCTCGGCGACGGTGCCTTCGGCCCACAGGACGCGGAACCCGCCCGCGCGGCGGGCGAGGGCGTCGAGCAGTGTCGTCTTCCCCGTCCCTGGGGCTCCGGTCACGACGGCCGCACCACCGTGACCCTCGGCGGCGACGTCGAGCAGTCGGGTCAGGTCGGCGAGTTCCCGGTCACGCCCGCGCACCGGTCGTGCGTGCGCGGGCGTGTCGTCCCACACGGCGAGCATCTCGCCAGTGTTGCGCGTAGATCATCGGGTTGAAAGATCTTCGTGAAAAATTAACCGAGTCAGCCGTTGCGGCTGTCCCTCCAGGCGAGCCAATCCCGCAGCGGGGCGAGGTCGTAGTCCGGCCCGCTCGCGCTCACGGTGAACATCGTGATGCCCAGGTCGACGAGCTGGTCCCCGGAGTCCTTCGGCGACCCCGACACACCCACCGACCGTTCGATCTCGGCCGGGTCGCGACCCACGTCGGCGCAGTGCCGGTCGAGGATCTCCACCTTGCGAGCGGCGACCTCGACGTCCCCGAAGCCGTGCCAGATGTCGGCGTGCTGGGCCACCAGCCGCAACGTCTTCTTCTCGCCGCCGCCGCCGATCAACACGGGGATCTTGCGCGTGGGAGCGGGGTTCAGCTTCGCGAGCCGCTTCTCGATGCGCGGGAGTGCCTCACCGAGGTCGGCGAGGCGGCTGCCCGCCGTGCCGAACTCGTAGCCGTACTCGTCGTAGTCCTTCTGGAACCAGCCCGCGCCGATGCCGAGGATGAGCCGTCCGCCGCTGATGTGGTCGACCGTGCGGGCCATGTCCGCGAGCAGCTCCGGATTGCGGTAGCTGTTGCAGGTGACGAGGGCTCCGATCTCGACCCGGGAGGTGGCTTCCGCCCACGCGCCCAGCATGGTCCAGCACTCGAAGTGCTTGCCCTCGGGCTCGCCGCTGAGCGGGTAGAAATGGTCCCAGTTGAACAGGATGTCCACGCCGAGTTCCTCGGCCTCCGCCGCGGTCCGCCGGATGGCGTCGTAGTCGGCGTGTTGGGGCTGAATCTGCAGCCCGATCCGGATGGGGCGTCCTGTGCTGGTCGTCATACCGTCGACCCTAGTGTCGACCGTCGACGCCCACCGGCTGCGAGGACGCGTTCGGCGGCGAGCCTGCCCGACACGAGCACGGGCGGGATTCCCACACCCGGCGTGGTGCCGCATCCGGCGAGCACCACGTTGTCCGCTCCCCGGACCCGGTTCGCGGGGCGGAAGGGGCCGGTCTGGACGAGCGAGTGCGCGAGCGAGAACGGCGTCCCGGCGCCGAGGCCGTCGGCGGCCCACGTGTGCGGTGTCGCGACCGCCTCCACGACGAGGTCACCGGCGACGGTGAACCCCCGCGCGTCGAGGGTGCGCAGCAGTTCGTCGCGGTACGCACCGGTGACGCGCGGCCAGTCGATCGGAGCGACGTGCAGGTTCGGCGCGGGAGCCAGCACGGTGACGACGTCCTCCCCGGGCGGTGCGAGGGAGGGATCGGTCGCGGTCGGCCGCGTGACGAGCAGCGACGGATCGCTCATCAGGCGACCCTGGTCGATGATCTCGGAGAAGGTCTCGTGCCAGGCGTCGCCGAACGACAGCGTGTGGTGCCCGAGGTCGCGTCCGCCGTGCGCGCTGTGTCCGTAGAGGACGACGGCGGACGGCGCGTAGCGGCGACGCAGCAGTCGTCGCGGTGTGCGGCCCAGCAGTGCGTACGAGGTCGACAGCTCCGTGGCGAGCACCACCGACTCGCAGGCGATGCGGTCTCCGGCCTCGGTCCACACCGCCCGCACCCGACCGTCGGCGTCGCGGTCGAGGCGCTCGGCCGCCGTGCTCAGCCGCACGGTCGCTCCCGCGGCCCGCAACGCCGCCGTCATGGCTCGTGCCACCTGGCCCATACCGCCCGTCGGGTAGTAGACGCCTGCGACGGTGTCCATGTACGCGATCACGCCGTAAGCCGCGAGAGCCCGCATGGGGTCGAGGCCCGCGTACAGCGACTGGAACGTGAACAGCCGCCGAAGGCGCTCGTCGGTGACGAAGCGCGCCACCCGCGCACCCAGCCTGCCGAACCCGCCGAGCGCGAGCAGCCGCACCAGTTCGGGGCCGACGAGGTCCAGCACCGAGTCGAAGTTCGACCCGATGAACCGGTCGCGTTGCACGTCGTACAACTCACGCAACCAGCGCCGCAGCGCAACGTATCCCGCGGCGTCGGCGGGACCCGCCACGGCGCGGATCTCGGCCTCCATGGCGGCCGCGTCGGTGTGCACCGTGACGGTGCTGCCGTCGGCGAAGTGGGCGTGATAGGCCGGGTCGAGGCGGGTCAGCGTGAGCCACTCGCCGACGCTCGACCCGACCGCCGCGAACGCCTCGTCGAGTAGGTCCGGCATCGTGAACACGCTGGCACCGGTGTCGATGCGGTAGCCCCTGCCGTCCTCGCCGAACAGCCGGTCGGCCACGCGCCCGCCCGGTTCGGGAGCGCGTTCGAGCACCGTCACCCTGCGCCCCGCACCCGTCAGGTGCAGGGCCGCGGACAGGCCCGCCAACCCGGCTCCCACCACCACGACGTCGGTCGTCTCGTGCACCCGCGTTCCCTTCGGTCGGGACACGCCGGGCACCGAGCCGGGCGGCGGCGTGTCAGAACGTCCTTCGGGTCGCCCTGTCCGCGAGTTCGGCGAGCTGGTGCGCGGCGGGTTCGGCGAGCGCCGCCCGCTCCAACGAGGCGAGCGCGTTGCCGGTCATCTCCTCGATCCTGCGTTCGACCTCGGCGACCGCGCCGACGTCGACGAGCGCCTGCCGCACGTCGTCCACCTCGGCGTCGGTCAGCCGTGGGTCACCGACCGCGTCGGCGATCACCTTGTGTTCGCCGACCCGGCCCTGCTGCTCGGCGTAGGCCAGGCCGAGTGCCAGCAGCAGTGTCCGCTTGCCCTCGCGTAGGTCGTCCCCCGCGGGCTTACCCGTTACGGACGGGTCTCCGAACACGCCGAGCAGATCGTCCCTCAACTGGAACGCCACACCGAGGTCACCGCCGAAGTCCAGCAGCGCGTCGATGAGGGGCTGTTCCGCTCCGGCCAGCGCGGCGCCGAGGTGCAGCGGCCGCTGCACGGTGTAGGCGGCCGTCTTGAGCCGGTCGACCCGCAGCGCCGCCTCGACGGAGGCGTCGCCGGTCGCCTGCGTGTGGACGTCGAGGTACTGCCCCGCGAGCACTTCGGTGCGCATGGCCCGCCAGGCCGGGCGGGCCGCGGCCATCCTCGCCGCGGGAAGCCCGCAGTCGGCGAACATGTCGTCGGCCCACGCCAGCGCCAGGTCGCCGATGAGCACGGCGGCGGCCCACCCGAACGACTCCGACGAGCCGAGCCACCCCTGCTGCCGGTGCTGCGCCGCGAACGCGACGTGCACCGTGGGGGCGCCCCGGCGGGAGTCGGAGGAGTCGATGACGTCGTCGTGGACGAGCGCGCACGCCTGGATGAGTTCCAGGCTCGCCGCGGCCCGGAGCACGCCCTGTGCCTCGTCCGAGTCCGGGTCGCCTCCCGCGCCGCGCCAGCCCCACCAGGCGAAGGTCGGCCGCAGTCGCTTGCCGCCTCCGAGCACGAACGCGCTCAGGGCGTCCACCGCGGGCCCGAAGGTGGGTTCGGTGCGGCGGATCGGGTCACCTGCGTTGTGCAGGAAGTCCTCCAGAACGCGGGTGATCGCGGACGGCAACTCGGCGTCGATGTGGTGCATGAACCCATGGTCCCAGGCGCGTCGAAATCGCTGTCTGCCCATCTCCTCAGCGGGGTAGCGTGCGGGCATGAACGTCCACGAGATCTCTGACCAGACTGTCGACGACTACGCCGCGGCACACCCCGATGTGGCCGTGCTGATCGGTGTCGGTGATCACCGCGACCGGGTGACCGACTACTCCCCGGAGGGACACGCCGCTCGCGGCGCCATCATGCGCCGGGCGCTGACCGCCATGGAGGCCACGGAGCCTCAGGACGAGAGCGAGCGCGTCGCGAAGGCGGTGTTCACGGAGCGGGTCGGCAACGAAGTCGCGATCCACGAGGCCGGTCTCGACGTGGCGTCGCTCAACGTGCTCGAGAGTCCGCCGCAGAACCTGCGCATGATCTTCGATCTCCTGCCGACGGAGACCACCGAGGACTGGGAGAAGGTCGCCACGCGCATGGCAGGCGTGCCGGACGCGCTCGACGGTGTCCGCGCGTCGTTGCTGACCGCCGTCGAGGCCGGTCGGGCGCCGGCGTTGCGCCAGGTCACCAAGGTGGCCGAGCAGGCTGATCTGTGGGCGGGCCTGTCCAGTCGCACCGGCTACTTCGAGTCGCTCGCGAGCAGGGCCGAGAACGTTCCGGACAGTCTGAAGGAGCAGCTCGGTAAGGCCGCTCGCGAGGCGCAGGAGGCGTACGCCGAGCTGGCGGGCTTCCTGCGGGCCGAGCTGGCGCCCGAGGCGCCGACGAAGGACGCCGTCGGCGAGGACGTCTACCGCGTGTGGTCGCGCTACTTCCTCGGTGCCGACCTCGACCCGCGCGAGGCCTACGAGTGGGGCTGGGAGGAGTTCGCCCGCGTCGAGCGCGAGGCCAAGGAGGTCGCCGAGCGCATCAAGCCGGGGGCGACGCTGGCCGAGGCGGCGCAGGCGCTGGACGCCGATCCGCGCTACCGCGTGCACGGCCAGGCCGCGTTCGAGCAGTGGATGCAGCGGCTCTCCGACGACGCGCTGGCCGCCCTGCGCGACGTCCACTTCGAGATCCCGGACGAGATCATGGCCCTGGAGTGCCGTATCGCACCGCCCGGGGGCCCGGTGGGCGCGTACTACACCGGTCCCGCCGAGGACTTCGGCAGGCCCGGCCGGATGTGGTGGTCGGTGCCCGCCGACAAGGAGGAGTTCTCCACCTGGCGCGAGGTCAGCACCGTCTACCACGAGGGTGCCCCTGGGCACCACCTCCAGATCGCGACGCAGGTCCACGAGCGGTCGCTGAACCGCTTCCAGCGCATGTTCGCCTCGACCTCCGGGCATGCCGAGGGGTGGGCTCTCTACGCGGAGCGCCTGATGCAGGACCTCGGCTTCCTGAACGACGACGGCAACCTGCTGGGCATGCTCGACGCGCACCTCTTCCGCGCCGCCCGCGTCGTCGTGGACATCGGCATGCACCTGGAGCTGGAGATCCCGAAGGGCACCGGCTTCCACGAGGGCGAGCGCTGGACGCCCGACCTCGGGTTGGAGTTCATGCTCACGCGCACCATCACCGACCCCGCCCACGTGCACGACGAGATCGACCGGTACCTGGGCTGGCCGGCACAGGCGCCCGCCTACAAGCTCGGCGAGCGGCTGTGGTTGGAGGCCCGGGAGGAGGCCCGACGCCGTGAGGGAGCCGATTTCGACCTCAAGGCCTTCCACACGAAGGCCCTGCGCATGGGAGGCATGGGCCTGTCCACGTTGCAGGACCTGCTCTCGGCGTGAGGTGACGGGAGGCCGTCCGGCTCACTCCTGACGGAGCCGGACGGCCTCCTGCTCGTCGGCACGCTGCAACACGTCGAACGGGGTCGCCAGGCCGTCGCGGACGACCCGCTTCGTGTCCGCGAACCGACGCGCGAGCAGCACGATCGCCAGCAGCACGTAGATCGCGCTCAGGACGGAGATGATGATCCGGTCGGTCTCCTCCGGCAGCAGGATGCTGGTGATGAACTGGATCAAGAACAACGTCAGCAGTGCGGCAGCCCACCGTGCCGTCATGGTCAGCGACACCAGGATCGCCACGGCGAACAGCGACTGCGCTGCCGTGATCATCAGCTCGAAGCGCTGATGCAGGTCGATGGGCAGCCCGTCGAACGACCCGCTGGAGATGGCGAAGACGATCGGGATCGTCCCGACGAGCAGGGTCCACTGGTTGACCTTGCTGGAGATCAACGTGCCAAGCGCGGAACTCGCGTGCAGCTTCCACGCGAACAGGCACGCGACGATCAGCTCCGGCGACTCGCTCGCCAGCGGCGCCACCCACTGCACGAGCAGGAACTGGTCGATCCCCAGGTCCGTCCCCGTCTGCACGAGGTTGTGCGCGAAGTGCTCCGCCGTGGCCAGGATGATGATCGCGGCGAAGCCGAACATGGCTCCGTAGAGCCAGCGTCGCGTCGTCTTCGGTCGGGTGCCGATCCACGCCGAGGTGCCGGTGAGTTCCGGTTCCTCCACGGGAGCCTTCGCCAGCCGCCACGCGTAGGCGACGAACAGCGACACGAGCACCGCGGCGTCCACGAGCGTCAGCGAATCCCGGAAGGGGAAGTGCAGCGAGTACAGGGTGGCCGCGCCGAGGAAGAAGATCTCCGCCGACATGCGGCGGGGCAGTCTCACCCAGCCCTTGTGCGCGGACGCGCTGTGGGCTCCGCCGTTGCGGCGTGCCCGCACCACGGCGAGCGTGGCCACGAGCACCACGAGCGGCCATCCGACGCCGACGAGAATCCGGTTCGCGCCGGTCATGTTGGCCAGTGCGAGCGAACACGGGTTGCTCCCGTCGGCCACGGGCATGCAATGACCGTGTTCGGCGTTGATCCGTCCCGCGTTCATCGTGAACACGAAGTCGACGGCGTACTCGGGGAGCACGGCGAGGAACGCCAGCAACGCCAGAGCCAGCCCGCCGTTGATGTCCACCTGAGCGGCTTCCGCGGCCCAGGACAGGATGAAGGCGGCACCCACGATGGCGATGCCGTAGAGGAGCGCGGCCAGTGGCGCGGCGAGCTCCGGGCTCGGCAGGCCCAGATAGTCGGTTCCGCCGAGGTAGAGCCCGGGCAGCGTCACGAGCGCCGCGAGCGGCAGTGGCGGGGTGAGGCGCTCACTATGGTCCGGCACCCGGTTGAGATTCCCTGGCCGTCGATGATCGAAACAACGGTCGGCGTCGAGCTCCCCGGCTAGAATCCCCGTCATGCATCACGTCGTGCGTCGCGTTCTCGCGCCGCTGTCTCCGCCGCCGCGCTCCTGACGCGGGGTGATCATCAGGCCTCCCGGCCCGGTCGACGACCGGTGTCCCGGTGACGGCCGTCTTCGTCGTGCCCCGCGTCGTCCGTCTTCAGTCGTCCGACTCCGACGTGGGAGCGCATTCGTCATGTCCACGACCATCGCCGCGCGGTCGCGCGCGGCATCCGTCCAGTTGATCGTCGCCGGGGTCCTGTGGGGCACCGGCGGCCTCGCCGGGTCCGTTCTGTCCGAGCGGGCCGGTCTGTCCTCGCCTGCCGTCGCCGTGTGCCGCTTGTCCCTCGGCGGCGCGTTCGCCCTGCTCCTGCTGGGCTGCACCGGAAGGCTCCGGGCTCTTCCCCGCACGCGGGAAGCGGTACGCCGCGTGCTCGTCGCCGGTGCGCTGCTGGCCTGCTATCAGGCGTGCTACTTCGCGGCGGTCACGCTCACCTCGGTGAGTGTGGCCACCATGACCACGATCGGCAGTGTCCCGGTGTTCGTCGCCGTGGCCGGTGCTGTGAGGGAACGGCGGCTGCCCGATCCGGTGACCACGACGTCGATCGGGTGTGCCGTGGTGGGGCTTGTCCTGCTCACCGCCTCGCCGGGTGAGCTGTCCGGGGGAGCGGGCTTCGTGCTGGGACTCGCCTGCGCAGTGGCCTCCGGCGCGGGCTTCGCGACGCTCACCCTCGTCACCCGTACGCCGGTCGAGGGGCTCGATCCCTTGCGTACCACCGCGTTCGGCTGCCTGGTGGGGGCGTTCCTGCTGGCCCCGCTCCTCACCGTGTCCCCGGTGTCCGTGCCGTCGTGGCAGCTCGACGTGCTCGCCGTGGCGCTCTACCTGGGCGCGGTTCCCACGGCGCTGGCCTACCTCGCCTACTTCCGGGGGGCTGGAGCACTCGCGTCCGGTGGTGGCCGCGATGTCCGCGTTGCTGGAACCGTTGACGGCAGCCGTGTTGGCCGCACTTCTGCTCGGCGACGACCTCGGCTTCGCCGGATGGTGCGGAGCGGTGTTGCTGCTGGGTGCCCTGGTCGGGGGTGACCTGCGGCGCGGGCGCTGACGCGATGCCGGGCGCACCCTCCCGCTCAGTCCAGCGGGAGGGTGCGTCCCAGCACGGCGAAGGGCCTCGGATCACCCGCGAAGCGGTAGTCCCGCAGGATGTCGACGAACCCGAGCCTGCGGTACAGCCGCCAGGCGCGGGTCGGCCCCTCGGGCGTCGACAGCAGCACCCTGCTCTGCGCCACGCCGTCCAGCAGCGTGCGCAGCAGGGTCTCGCCGATGCCGCGGCCGTGGTGGTCGGGACGCACGTGGATCTCGGTCAACTCGAAGTAGTCGGACAGCCACGTGCGCGCGACGTCCTCGTCCCGCTGGAGCAGCACTCCTCGATGCACCTGCTCGTACCACCACTGCCCGGGACTTCCCTGGTAGCCGTAGGCGACGCCGACCAGGGTGTCGTCCGGGTCGAACGCGGCCACGCCGCGCCACCCGGCCCGCAACGCGTGGGTCAACCACATGGGAGCACGCTGCTGTGCCGTGTTCGGCGGGTAGTTCATGGCGGCGACGTAGATCGACAACGCCTCGGGGAGCAGCGCTCGGAACTCCTCACCGGTGAGCCGGACGATGCGTTGGTGGCCGGGCGAGGTGGCGGTCATCGGGGTGCGGACCTTCCGGTGCGGGAGTCGGTGGAGGTGGAGACGGTGGCGACACGGCCGCCCGTGACGGTCACCAGGTCGTCGAACGTCGCGGGGAAGACCGTGTTCGGGTGTCCGGCGGCGGCCCACACGGTGTCGTAGGAGCGCAGTGCCTCGTCCACCAGCGTGGTGAGGCGACCGGGATGACCGACCGGTGCGACGCCGCCGATCACCTGGCCCGTGTGGGTTCGGACGAACTCGGGATCGGCGCGGTCGACGCGGCGCGTCCCGGTGAGTTCGGCCAGCATCGCGGTGTCCGCCCGGTGGGCTCCCGAGGTGAGGACCAACAACGGAGCCACCACGCCGTCGTCGTCCGTCGTGCGGAACACGAGGCTGTTGGCGATGGCGCCCACTTCCACCCCGATCGCCTCGGCGGCCTGCGCGGCCGTGCGCACTGCCCGGGGGAGGAACCGGATGCCGTCGACGCTCGTGGCCAGGCCGGCTTCGGCCAGCACGGCGGCGACCTTGGCGACGGACGGGTGGTCACGGAGAGGGTCGGCAGACCGATCGCGTGTCGCGCTCATACGGCTATGAGATCACGGCGGCTCGCCGCGTGCGACGCCGCTTCCGGGGATATCGGTGTTCGTGGGGACTTGAAGGTGGTGGCGGCGCGGGTTAATGTTGGGGTGTTCGAACACATGTTCGACACGTGGTGGTTGGTTCGTCGACGGGTGCGGTTCGACGAGGGCGCCGGCGCGGTGGTGGGGGAAGCACCCCGCGCCGGCTCCCGCCGCCGTGCCGGGCCGGAAGAGAGGTGGAGCCATGACGGTGGAATTCGTGCCTCGGCGTGACGGAACCTGGCCGGTGTCCGGTCGGCCGACGTGGGCGGGCAGGTCGACACGGACCTCCGACGGGGACGCGCGGACGGCCGATCTCGCGGCACCACCGTCGGCGATACCGACCCAACGCACCGGACGGCCGTCCGAGCCGTTCGAGCCGCGTCGTCCGGCGTCTCCGGAGGCCGCATCGCTGGTGGCGCAGGCGGGTCACGGTCTCGCGGAGGTCGCGCGGGAGACGACGGCCGCGACCCGGTTCGTCGCCGCCTACGCCTCGGCGTTGCGCGCGGGAGCGGCGATCCTGGTGGCGAAGGGACGACCGCACCGCCGCGTGGCGAAGCCGCAGAGCACGTGGACGCTGTTGGCGGAGGCCGCGCCCGAGGTTCGGCAGTGGGCCGAGTACTTCGCGACCCACTCCGCCACCCACGCCGCCGCGCAGGCGGGCATCACTCGTCGGGTCACCGCGGAGTCGGCCGAGGAACTCCGACGGCGGGCGGCCGACTTCGTCGCGTTGGCCGCGCGAGTCGTGCACGGAGACGCCGCTTCGAGTGTCTTCCCGGGTGGAACGCGACCGGGGGAGCGGCGGGGCGACCGATGAGGTCCGGGAGCGTGATCGACCACGGCAGGTTGCTCGACGCGATCGGGTACGAGGCCGAGCTCCTGGTGGAGGTGTCACGGTCGGGTTCTCCGGAGGCCGCTGTGCCGACGTGCCCGGGGTGGACGTTGAGCGAGGTAGTGCGGCACGTGGGCAGTGTCCACCGGGCGGCGTCCCACTGGGTGCTGCACGGCGAGGCGCCGCGACGGTGGCAGCGTGACCCGGTTCCCGGGCAGACCGTGCAGGGCTATCTGCGGGACGGTGCCGAGGGGCTTCGGGACGTCCTCGCCGCCCGTACGCCGACCACGAGTGCGGCCACGTGGTGGGACGACGATCCGACAGCCGGGTTCTGGTACCGGCGCATGGCGCACGAGACCACGATGCACCGCGTCGACGCCGAGCGGGCGCTCGGTGTGGAAAGCTCCGAGATCGCACACGACGTCGCGCTCGACGGCATCGACGAGGCGCTCCTACTGTGGTTCGGGCACCGGCTGCCCATGCTCGGCGTCACCGGTACCCGGACGGCGACGGTCGCCGTTGCCGCGGCCGGTTGTCGGTGGCTCGCCCGGATGACGCCCGAGTCGACCGTCGTACGGCGCAGTTCGGGAGCCGAGCCCGACGAGGTCGACGCGGTGGTGTCGGGTGAGCCCGAGCAGGTCTACCTGTGGCTCTGGGGGCGTCAGGGGCCGAGTGCGGTGTCCGTTGCGGGCGACCACGACGCCGTGGGGCAGCTCTGGGCGTTGCTGCGCCTGGCCACGCGGTAGCGGGGAATTCAGCAGATGACGGCGACGTCGGCGCCCGCGGCGAACGAGACGTGCACGTGGTCCATGTGGTTCGCGGTGGGGCTGCCGCGGTCCTCCATCGTCGTCCAGCCTGAGCCGCTGTTGATGCGCTGGTACCAGATGACGTAGGTGATGCCGAACTCGGCCTGGTGGGCCACGAGGTACTCCGAGAGCTCGTCGCCCACTGCCGGGTCGACCATGAAGTCGAGGGCGAGTCCGACGGGGTGGTCGCTGGCGTTCGCGCGCCCGGCCCGACCGCCCACCGAGTCGACCGCGAACCGGGTGAGCACGTGGTGTCCGACCTGTGCCACGTGCGGCTCGGTGTTCTCCAGGTCGGTCGAGCACGCCTGCGGCTCGGGCTCGACGGGCTCCGGCGGTGGAGCTTCCTCGGTGGTGGTCTCCGAGGTCGGTTCCGGCTCGGTCGTCTCGGTGGTCTCGGGTGGTGTGGACGTCGTGGTGGACGTGGTCGGGGTCGAGGTGGAGGACGGCGGCGGTTCGATGCTCGTCGAGGAGGTCGGGGCCGGGCCGCCCGACATGACGAGTGCCGCGGACGCGGGGTCGCTGCGGACCAGACCGTTCGTGGTGTAGATCATCAGCGCCAGCGCGGCGGCGGCGACCACGCCCAAGGCGGTCGGGGCGATCCATATCCGAGGTTGGGTCGGTTTGCGATGCCGACCGCGTGCCGTCCGATGTCTCGTCATCGTCCCTCAACTCCCGTGATCCCAGCGCCGGTGAGATTAAGAACCGGCAACGAAGAAGTCACGAGAGAGTGGGGATGGACACAGTCGGATAACGATATTCGTGATCGCGCGTGTCGTTCCCGTGATTGTCCTAACGGGACCAGAACCAGTCCTGATCACGAGCCTGACGCAGTGCCTGCTTGCGTCGCTCGGCGTCCAGCCGGTCGATGTACAGGTAACCGTCGAGGTGATCGACCTCGTGCTGGAGGCACTGGGCCATCAGTCCCTCGCCCGAGACGATCACCGGCTCGTTGCGGAGGTCCACACCCTTGACCGTCGCGCGCACTGCGCGCACCGTCGCGAATCCGAGGCCGGGCAGAGACAGGCAGCCCTCCATGACCTCGTGCTTCTCCTCGGAGAGCTCGACGATCTCCGGGTTGAGCACGTAGCCGAGGTCGCCGTCGACGTTGTAGCTGAACGCCCGCACCCCGACCCCGATCTGGGGTGCGGCGAGGCCGGCCCGTCCTGGTGCCTGCACCGTGTCGAGGAGATCGTCCACCAACGCCCGGGTCGTGTCGTCGAAGGTGGTGATCGGGTCGGAGGGCGACTTCAACACCGGGTCGCCGAAGTAGCGGATGTCGCGCTTGGCCATGCTCGTGGTCCTTCCGGGAAGTGATGACGGCGCGAGCTTAGCGACGCCGTGACCACCGCGAACACGCTCGCTATGCGCGCAGGCGCAAGCCCTTCGGGGTCGCGCGGAAGCCGGCTTCGCGGAGCACCACGGCGAGCTCCGAGGTCAACACCTGTTCGCCGTCGGCCCGCTGGACCTGCAACTGCCCGAGCCACCCGTCGCGGACGGCGTCCGACAACGCCCCGGCGGCGGCCCGGAGGATGATCGGGTCGTCGGTGAACGACAGCAACGACCGGCCACCCCGCTCGACGTACAGGGCAGGGGTGCCGTCGACGAGCACGGTGAGCGCTCCTGCCTTGCGTGCGGGGCGATGCTTCGTGTCGCCCACGACCGGCGGCCAGGCGAGCGCCGCGCCGTATGGCTGGGCGGGATCGGCGGCAGCGAGGACGACGGCCCGCTGCTCCGGCCGCCAGCCCCCGGCGTCCGCGACGGCACGAAGCCGGTCGACGGCCCCACGCACGGCGAACTGCGCCGCACCCAGCCCCTCCACGACGTAGCCACGGACGACGTGCCCCGAGTCCTCCATACCACGCAACACCCGGTAGACGGCCGAGAAGCCGCCGGTGACCCGTTCCGTGTCGAGCGCGCCACGGGTCAGCACACCATGGCGTTCGAGGAACGACTCCGTCCGGGCGTGGGCGCGGCGCGTGGGGTCGGTCTCGCGCGGTGGGGTCAGGCCCCATCGCCCGGCGACCGTCGGGGGACCGGTGCGGCTGGGCATCGCGGGTCGGGCCGCGCGCAGCCGCGCGTACCGGCCCCGAGGTGTGGACCGTCGAGGCTTGTGTGCGGCACCCTTGCCCGCGACCTGGGCGCGCAGCGGCGCCAGCGTGTCACCGGTGACGAGGCCGGACCACACGAGATCCCACAACGCGGTGACCACGTCGGCGTCGGTGCACGGTTGGTCGAGCGTCACGGTGACGCGGTCGACGATCTGGCGGAAGAACAGACCGCCCCCTTCCAGGGCCGCGACGACGGCGTCGTGCAGCGGACCGTGCGTGGACGTGTCCTCCACGTCCGGCAGCAGCGCCTCGGCGACGTCGGTGGGTGCCAGCGCGATCCACCCGTCACCACCGGAGAGCGAGCCGCAGCCGCACCACGTGACCTCGCCCGCCACCATCAGTTCGTCGAGCAGCGCCGGGTAGTAGCCGGGCAGCCTGCTCGGCAGGATCAGCGATTCCACCGCACTCGCCGGGAGTGGGGCTCCGGCCAGTTGTTCGACCACCGCGAGCACGTCGTCGGCCGTCGGTGTCCACCGGCTGGATCGGTGTGCGCCGACGCCGTGCCAGCTCGGCAGGAACCGTCCCAGCGCGGCGGGTTCGACCGGCTCGACCTCGGCGCGCAGCCGTGCCAGCGAGGCCCGCCGCAGTCGACGCAGCACGGCGGCGTCGCAGTACTCGGTACCTGCCTCGTGGGCCTGGGGACGGAGTTCGCCGCGCACGAGCGTGCCGTCGGCGGTCAACCGGTCGAGCACGCCGGTCACCACCGCGAGCCCGAGCCCGAACCGCGCCGCGGCGTCGTGGGCCGAGAACGGCCCCCGGGTGCGGGCGTAGCGGCGGAGCAGGTCGCCCAGCGGGTCGGCCACAGGCTCGGTGAACGCCTCGGGAACGCCCACCGGGAGAGCCGCGCCCAGGGCGTCGCGGACCCGGCCCGCGTCCTCGATCGCGAGATGGCGCTCCTCGCCCGCGATGCGGACGACGATGGCGCGACGTCGCGCCACGAGCTCGTCGAACCACTCCGGTCGGACGCCACGGGCGGCGGCCTCTTCACGCGTGAGGTCACCGAGGAAGCGCAGCAGGTCGGCCGTGTCCTCGGGCCCTCGGGCGTGGCGGTCGGGGTCGAGTCGCTGCAGCGAGCGTTCGACCTCGGCCACGACATCGGCGTCGAGCAGCTCGCGGATCGCCTCGGTGCCGAGCAGTTCCGCCAGCAACGTCGAGTCGAGCGACAGCGCCGCCGCCCGCCGCTCGGCCAGTGGGGCGTCGGTCTCGTACAGGAACATGCCGACGTAGCCGAAGAGCAGGCTGCGGGCGAACGGCGAGGCCGACGGCGTCTCCACCTCGACGACTCGCACCGACCGCGCCGCGACGTCGGCCATCAGCTCCTTCAGCCCGCCCACGTCGTACACGTCCTGGAGACACTCGCGCATCGCCTCCAGCACGACGGGGAATCGCTCGTACTTGGCCGCGACCCCGAGCAACTGGGAGGCCCGCTGCCGTTGCTGCCACAGGGGCGTACGGCGTCGCGGGTCCCGCCGGGGCAGCAGGAGCGAGCGCGCCGCGCACTCGCGGAACCGGGCCGCGAACAGCGCCGACCCGCTCACCTCGGTGGTGATCAGCTCCTCGACCTCGTCCGGATCGAGAACGACATCCTCCGCGCCGATCGTCACCTCCCGGCCCTCGTCGTCCAGCGCGTCCGGCAGCCGTAGCACGATGCCGTCGTCGGAGTGGGCGACCTGGGCGTCCACCCCGCGTCGTTCGCGCAGCCGCGCGGCAACGGCGAGGGCCCACGGGGCGTTGACCTGCGCGCCGAACGGGGAGTGCACGACCACGCGCCAGTCGCCGAGCTCGTCGCGGAACCGCTCCAGCAGCACGGTCCGGTCGCTGGGGACGTGGCGGGTGGCCTCGCGTTGCTCGTCGACGTAGGCCACGAGGTTCGCCGCCGCCCACGCGTCGAGTCCGGCCTCCTCGGCGCGTCGCAGTGCCTTGTCGCGTTCCGACGTGGACAGAAACCGGAGGAGTCGTCCCAGCGCGCGGCCCAGTTCCAGCGGTCGGCCCTGGGCGTCGCCCCGCCAGAACGGCATGCGCGCGGGGTGTCCGGGCGCGGGAACCACCAGGACCCGGTCGTGGGTGATGTCGGTGATCCGCCACGACGACGTGCCCAGCAGGATCGTGTCGCCCACCCGCGACTCGTAGACCATCTCCTCGTCGAGCTCGCCGACGCGGGACCCCGGCCGTTCCCCGTCGCCCGGCGTCATGACGGTGAACAGGCCGCGGTCGGGGATCGTGCCTCCCGACGTGACCGCGAGCCGTTGCGCCCCCGGCCTGCCCTCCAGCACGCCCGTGACGCGGTCCCAGGTGATGCGGGCACGCAGTTCGCCGAACTCCTCGCTCGGGTACCGCCCCGCCAGCATGTCCAGCACGGCGTGCAGCGCGTCGTCGGGCAGTGCCGCGAACGGGGCGGCCCTGCGCACCGTCGCCGCCACGTCGTCCACCGTGCGCGGTTCGACGGCGACCATGGCCACCACGTGCTGCGCGAGCACGTCCAGCGGGTTGCGGGGATAGCGCACGGCCTCGATGGCGCCTTCGGCCATGCGCTCGGCCACGACGGCGCACGAGACGAGGTCGCCCCGGAACTTGGGGAACATGACGCCCGTCGACACCGCTCCCACGTGGTGTCCCGCGCGACCGACGCGTTGCAGTCCCGACGCCACCGTGGGCGGCGCCTCCACCTGGATCACGAGATCGACGGCACCCATGTCGATGCCCAGCTCCAGCGAGGAGGTCGCCACCACGCAGGGCAGCGTGCCCGACTTGAGGTCCTCCTCGACGCGGCTGCGTTGCTCGCGCGACATCGAGCCGTGGTGGGCGCGCGCCACCACCGGAGCAGCCTCCGTCTGCGGGCGCGTCGTGCCCGACTGGCCGACCGCCTCGGCGGGGAAGTCGCTCGCTTCGTCGAGGTCGGCGGCCAGCTCCGCGCGCTCGGCGGCGAGTTCGTTGAGCCGGGCGGTGAGCCGTTCGGCGAGGCGCCGGGAGTTGGCGAACACGATCGTGGAGCGATGGGCTCGGACGAGGTCGAGCACGCGTTCCTCGACGGCAGGCCAGATCGACGGCCGTGGGGTCGGTTCGGGTAGCTCCAGGCTCGCGTCCGGGTCGGCCTCGCTGGGTAGAGGTGCCGGTTCCGTACGCGAGGGTCGAGCGTCGAGTTCCCCCATGTCCTCGACGGGCACCTCGACACGGACGTCGATCGTCTTGGTCAGTGGCGGTTGCACGACCTGCACGGGCCTGCCGCCGGTGAGGAACGCACCCACCTCGTCGACGGGTCGGACCGTGGCCGACAACCCGATGCGTTGCGCCGGGTGTTCGAGGAGATCGTCCAGCCGCTCCAACGACAGCGCCAGGTGCGCGCCGCGTTTGCTGCCCGCCACCGCGTGCACCTCGTCGACGATCACCGTGTCGACACCTCGCAGCGACTCGCGGGCCGCGGAGGTCAGCAGCAGGAACAACGATTCCGGGGTGGTCACCAGGATGTCGGGCGGGGTGCGCGCGAACGCGCGCCGTTCGGCGGGCGTGGTGTCGCCCGTGCGCGTGCCCACGCTGATGTCCGGCGGCTCCAGTCCCCGACGCCGGAAGGCCTGCGAGATGCCGGTCAGCGGTGCCCGGAGATTGCGTTGCACGTCCACGGCCAGTGCCTTCAACGGCGAGACGTACAGGACACGGCAGCGGCGACTGCGTTCCGGCGGCGGCAGCGTGGCCAGCCGGTCGAGCGCCCACAGGAACGCGGCCAACGTCTTGCCCGACCCGGTGGGTGCGATCACCAGCGCGTGCTCGCCCTCCTGGGCCGCGCGCCACGCGCCCTCCTGCGCGGCGGTGGGCGCTTCGAACGCGCTCGCGAACCAGTCCCGCGTGGCGGGGGAGAACAACGCGAGCGGCTCGGGACGGACGTCGTCAGGCACGTCTTCCATCATGCGTGGCACACCGACAGTTCGGCCCGGCGTGCGAGTGGGACGGGGACGGGACGGGGACCCGACGAGGACGACTTGCCGGGTGCGTCCCCCACGTCGGCGTCGGACGTGAAAGCATCACCGCGGTTTCTCGCGGAATTCGGCAAGGGAGAACTGGTGGGGATTCTGTCCGTCGATCTCGGTACGTCGAACACGGTCGCCGTACTCTCGGCACACGGGAGACAGCCCAGGGTCATCGACGTGGACGGCTCGGCCACGATGCCCTCGGCCGTGTTCGCCGAGGAGCAGGGCGAGCTGGTGGTGGGGCGTGACGCCGAACGCCGGGCGCGACTCGACCCGACGCGATTCGAACCGAACCCCAAGCGCAGGGTCGACGAACAGACGCTTCTCCTCGGCACCGACGTGGTGCCGGTCAACGAGGCGCTGGCCGCCGTGCTGCGCCGAGTTCTCGACGAGACCGTGCGGCAACTCGGCGGGGAACTGCCGGAGGAGGTCCGCCTGACCCACCCGGCGCAGTGGGGGCCGGTGCGACGCAACGTGCTGTTGTCGGCCGCCCGGCTCGCGGGGATGGGCAACAGTGCCATCACGTTGGTTCCCGAGCCGGTCGCCGCCGCCGCCCACTTCGCCTCCTTCCCCGGCAAGGCGCTCGCGCCGGGACAGACGCTCGCCGTCTACGACCTCGGCGCGGGCACGTTCGACGTCGCCGTGCTCGGGGCCACGCCGAACGGCTTCACCGTGCTGGCCGAGGACGGACTGCCCGACCTGGGCGGACTCGACGTCGACCAGGCCCTGCTGGTGCACGTCGGCCGCGAGGTCTCGCACAGCGATCCGCAGCGGTGGCAGCGCCTGCTGCGTCCCGAGTCGACGGCCGACCGTCGGGCCCGCCGGGCTCTGCAGGAGGACGTGAAGGCCGCCAAGGAGGCGCTCTCGCGCCTGCCGCAGACCGAGGTGCCCATGCCCGAGCCGTTCTCGGACGTGCTGGTCACGCGGGCGGAACTCGAAGCACTGGTGCGCCCCACCATGCTGCGCAGCGTGGAGCTGCTCGCGCGCACGGTGCGGTCGGCCGGGTTGTCCCCCGACCAGCTCGCGGGCATCTACCTCGTCGGTGGGTCGAGCCGACTGCCGCTCGTGGGCAGTCTGCTGGCCGAGAAGCTCGGCGTGGTGCCTTCCAGCCTCGACCAACCCGAGACGGCGGTGGCGTTCGGCGCCCACCACGTCGGCCCCGACGGGCTCAGCATGCGGACGCAGCAGGTCGATGGAGAGGTCGTCGGCGGGCAGTCGTCGGGACCGGCGGTGGTCACCGGACCGTACTCGCCTCCAGCGGGCATGACTCCGCCGCAGCAGGCCGCCCCGCAGTACCAGCCCGTGGCACCGGCGCCCTACGGAGCGAACGGCGGGGGACAGCAGCACACCACGGCACCGCTCGGACCTCCTTCCGGGCCGTTGGCCACACAGCCTGCCCACTTCCCGACCGTGCCGGTGAGCGGGAAGAACAAGAGCCGCAAGGGCTGGTGGGTGGGCGCCGCCGTCGCGGTCGTGGCGATCCTCGGCGGTGTCGGGGCGTTCTTGTTCTGGCCTTCGTCCTCGGTCACCACCTACACGGCGCAGGAGTGCCGCGAACCGGGTGAGCCCGACGAGGAGGGCTTCACCGGCTGCCTGCGCCAGCTCGCGGGCGGTGTGCCCCGGGACAACGATTGCGCGCCCGGAACGGGCAAGGGAGCCGCCGCGCCTCCCAACGAGGAGGAACTCGGGGTCACGGTGACGTGCGCGGCACCCGGGCTGCCCGGCGCGCAAGTCACCTATATCCACTCGGACTCCACCGAGGTCATCGAGCAGTACACCGACGGCCTGATCAGCCGTACCGGCGGCGGGGACCAGGTGCAGGCGGAGTGGAGGGGCAACGGCCTGTCCGGCCGCTACGCCGCCTCGGCGGGGCGCAGCTCGTCGGTGCTGGTGTTCACGGTGGACGACCGCCCGCTCGCCGGGTTCGTCTACCAGGTCAACGTCACGGGCGACGGCGAGGCCACCCCGCCGAACGAGATGGCGAACTACTTCGAGGCCACGGTCCAGCCGGGGGAGTGAGTCCCGCTCACTTCCGCCGATTGCGGCGCGCGGTGATGACCAGCACGACCAGCGCGCTGCCGACCACCGCGATCGAGGCCAGCGTGAGCGCGGTCGACTGGAGCTCGGAGAACGCCTGCGACAACACCATGCGACCACCCTACGGTCCGTAGGGGGCGCCGTGGGGTCGACCGGGCTGACTACGCTGAAGCCGATGCGAATCACGGTGTTCCGACGGCTCATGGAGGAGGAGTTCGGCGCGATGCGCGCCGAGACCCTCGCGGCCGACCACGTGCTCAGCGCGCTCGGCGGCCGGACGGCCGACGAGGCGCTCCGCGACGGCTACTCGGCCAAGGAGGTCTGGCACGCGGTGTGCGTCGAGTTCGACGTACCGCCGGAGCGGCGGTGACCACCGGTGGTGTCTGACGACGGTGCGGGACCCGGTGGAAGTGTCTACCGGCTCACCCGGACGGCGAGCGCCGAATCGTTCGGGGTGTCGCATCGACGTCGAACACCTGTTCGGCTATCGTGGTGTCCACAATCCGGTCAGGCTGTGGACAACCACCCGGTCCGGCCGCGAACTGTCCGACCCCGCCCGTAACGTCGGACCCGAACAACAGACATCCCTCGGACTCCGACAGCACGTCTGCGCCACCGCACGTCTTCGGGCCCGATGAGCAGCCAATGAGGTGGATTCCATGCCAGCAGCACCGGACAAGGGCAAAGCGCTCGACCTGGCCCTTGCCCAGATCGACAAGCAGTTCGGCAAGGGATCGGTGATGCGTCTCGGTGAGGACAGCAGGCCGCCGGTCGAGGTCATCCCCACGGGGGCGATCGCGCTGGACATCGCGCTGGGGATCGGTGGGTTGCCGCGGGGCCGCATCGTCGAGGTCTACGGTCCCGAGTCGTCGGGTAAGACGACGGTCGCGCTGCACGCGGTGGCGAACGCCCAGAAGGCCGGTGGCATCGCCGCCTTCATCGACGCCGAGCACGCCCTCGACCCCGAGTACGCCAAGGCACTAGGCGTCGACACCGACGCCCTGCTGGTCTCCCAACCCGACACCGGTGAGCAGGCGCTGGAGATCGCGGACATGCTGATCCGGTCCGGCGCTCTCGACATCCTGGTCATCGACTCCGTGGCTGCCCTGGTCCCGCGTGCGGAGATCGAGGGCGAGATGGGCGACTCGCACGTGGGCCTCCAGGCCCGCCTGATGAGCCAGGCGCTCCGGAAGATCACCGGTGCCCTGCACAACTCGGGCACCACGGCGATCTTCATCAACCAGCTCCGCGAGAAGGTCGGCGTCATGTTCGGCAGCCCGGAGACCACCACCGGTGGTAAGGCGCTGAAGTTCTACGCCTCCGTCCGCCTCGACGTCCGCCGCATCGAGACGTTGAAGGACGGCGGTGAGCCGGTCGGTAACCGCACCAGGGTCAAGGTCGTCAAGAACAAGGTCGCGCCGCCGTTCAAGCAGGCCGAGTTCGACATCCTGTACGGCGTCGGCGTGTCTCGTGAGGGCTCGTTGATCGACATGGGGGTCGATCAGGGCATCGTGCGGAAGTCGGGAGCCTGGTACACGTACGAGGGCGACCAGCTCGGCCAGGGCAAGGAGAACGCACGGCGTTTCCTGCGCGAGAACCCGGACGTGGCCAACGAGATCGAGAAGAAGATCAAGGAGAAGCTCGGCATCGGTGCCCAGGAGGGCGAGGACGGCGCTCCTGCTCCGGTCGACTTCTGACGGGCCGTCTGCGTTGACGCGCGAACTGCCGCCGGACGAGGCGTGGCGCAAGGCCAAGGAGGTCTGTTTCGACCTCCTGGCCGCGCGTCCGCGTACCAAGGACGAGCTGCGTCAGGCGTTGCGGCGCAAGGGCTTCGCCGAGGACGTCGGGGAGAAGCTCCTCGGCAAGCTCGACGACGCGGGACTGGTCGACGACGCCGCCTTCGCCGAGATGTGGGTGCGGTCCCGCCACACCTATCGAGGTCTCGCGCGGCGGGCGCTGGTGGCCGAGCTGCGGCGCAAGGGAGTCGACCCGGAGATCGCCGCGGAGGCCGCGGGCGAGATCGACGCCGATGCCGAGGAGCAGCGGGCGCGGGAGCTGGTGCGCAAGAAGCTGCGGACCATGGGTGACGTGGACGAGCAGAAGGCCACGCGCCGCTTGATCGGCATGCTGGCCCGCAAGGGATATCCCCAGGGCCTGTCCTACCGCGTCGTCCGCGACGAACTGCGTGAGGCGGGAGCGGACACGACACTCCTGGACGACGTCGACCCCTGAACCCGAGTCCCGACGCGCGCGTGCCCGCATGTTGCGTCAGTGTGTCCGCACTTTGACGACGCGTGTCCGCGCCCTACGCGCGTGTGTCCGCGTCGTACGTACGCGTGTCTGCATCTCGTTGACTGCCTACAACACCTCGGCGTCGAGACGCCGCTGTTCGTACTTCTCGTCCTCGTCGTCTGACCCGTAGCCCGTCACACCACCACGGGCGTGCCGTCGGTCCCCAGCCGACAGGTCCGCACGACCATCCCCACCGGTTCCCTGACCCACCACGCCTTCGTCTCGGCGCGTTCGGCGCGTGTGGTGAACCGGTAGTGGAACAGGCGGGCACGGAGGTACGTCGGTGGGCGGCCGTCGAAGGGATCACGACGCAGTAGGCGGCGCACTTCGCGGTCTCCGTCGAGCAGCTTCCGGACGAGAACGGGCAGCCATCGGCCCCCATAGCGCGATGACAACGACAGGAACCACAGCTGCCAGTCGAGCCGGAAGTGGTAGGGCGCGACCTGTGGTGGACGCCGGTGAGGATCGGTCGGTTTGCCCTTGAACTGGTACTCGCGCCACACCGTGTCCTCGGTCAGGATGTCCTCGTCCGTGCCCTCGACGACCACTTCGTACCGGTCGCGGGTGACACTGCCGAACGCGCCGTAGGTGTTGACCAAATGGAACGGGTCGAAACTGAAGTTCATCAGTTGCCCGCGGCCGAGGAGGTTCCGCACCGGCCGATAGCTCAGCACCGCGACCAGGACCGTCAGGGCGACGACGAGACCGCCGTACCACGACGACGGCGCGGCGAGGTCGTCCGGCGGCGCGACGCCGAGCAGCGTGCCGTCGATCGCGGACACCGCCAGCGTGATCGTCAACGCGTTCAACCACGAGAAGTTGCCGCTGAGCATCAACCAGCCCTGGGTGACGATCACGATGCCTGCCGCCACGCTTGCCGCGGGCTGCGGAGCGAAGAGCACGAACGGCACCACGAGTTGGGCGACGTGGTTGGCTACCGCCTCCACCCGGTGCATCCAGCGGGGCAGGTGGTGGAAGTACCAGCTCAGCGGGCCGGGCATCGGCTGCGTCTCGTGGTGGTAGTAGAGGCAGGTCAGATCCCGCCAACACCGATCGCCCCGCAGCTTGATCAGCCCGGCGCCGAATTCGAGGCGGAACAGCAGCCAGAGCAGCAACCACAGCACAAGCGTCGGCACACTCGTGTGCGCAGGCCCGAGGAAGATCGCCAGGAAGCCCGTTTCGAGCAGTAGCGACTCCCAACCGAACGCGTACCACGTCTGCCCGACGTTGACGATCGACAGGTACAGCACCCACGGGACGGCCCACAGCAGCAGACACGCCCACACCGGCAGCAGATCCGCGACCCCGGCCAGCAGCGCTGCCGACACGACGGCGCCACCACCGGCGACCACGGCGAAGAGCCGGTCGGAGTAGTGCAGGTGGAACAGACTCGGGGCGCGTCGGACGTCGACCCGTTCCAGATACTCCGGAATGGGAAGTAGCCCTCGCTCACCGAGCAGGGCGCGGAACTGGTTCAGCGCGCAGACGAACGCCACCACGTAGAGCGCGGCCAGCATCTTCTGGAAGACGAGCCGCGAGATCCAGTACTCGTCGGCGGTGAACCAGTCCCACGACATCCGCTCGGCGGGCCTCCCTCCACGACGGAAAGCCCGCCGTGTGCGCTACCTGGCCGTCGCGGCCTCCGCCCTCAGCTCGGAGGCCTCCTTGGCCAGTGTCTCAATGCGCGCGTAGTCGTGCGCCGCGAGAGCGTCCTTCGGCGTCAGCCAGGAACCACCGACACACCCCACGTTGCGCAGCGCCAGGTAGCGCGGCGCGCTGGCGACGGTGATGCCTCCGGTCGGGCAGAACCGCAGGTGCGGCAGTGGTCCGCCGATGGCCGCCAACGCTGCTGCGCCGCCACTGGCCTCGGCGGGGAAGAACTTCAGTCGCTCGAACCCGCGCTCGGCCAACCGCATGGCCTCGGAGACGGTGGACGCGCCGGGCAGCACCGGGAGTCCGGTGTCGACCACGGCGTCGAGCAGCGCGTCGGTGGTGCCGGGGGTCACGAGGAACGCGGCACCCGCGTCCCGAGCGGCGCGGGCCTGGTTCGGGGTGATGACGGTGCCCGCACCGACGACCACGTCCGGCACCTCGGCGGACACGCGCCGGATGGCATCCAACGCCGCGTCGGTGCGCAGCGTCAGCTCCATCACGCGCACACCGCCCGCGAGCAGGGCGCGCGCGGTGGGGACGGCCGCCTCTGCGTCGTCCAGCACGACGACGGGCAGGACGGGGGACAAGGCGAGCAGGTCGTCGGCGTTCATGCGCGTCCTTTCACGTCGACCAGGTCTGCGGTCCGGGTGGTGTCGGTCCTCGGGGCGGTCGTGTCGAAGGCCGGGCCGACGCCGCCGAAGACACCTCCGAAGACGCTGCCACCCAGTTCGGCGGGTCCCACGGTGCTGCGCAGCGCCGCGAAGAGTTCGCGTCCGTTGCCGTACCAGTCCTGATCGAGTGCCTGAGTGGCCGGACGTCGCGCCGCCAGGGTCTCCGCGTCCACGAGCACGTTCAGCTCACCGGCGTCGGCGTCCAGGTGCACGATGTCGCCGTCCTCCACCTTGGACAGTGGACCACCCACAGCGGACTCCGGACTGACGTGGATGGCGGCGGGGACCTTGCCCGAGGCGCCGGACATGCGGCCGTCGGTGACGAGAGCGACGCGGTGGCCCCGGTCCATGAGCACGCCCAGAGCCGGGATGAGGGCGTGCAGCTCGGGCATTCCCTTCGCCCGCGGGCCCTGGTCGCGCAGCACCACGACGACGTCCTGGTTCAGTTCACCGGCACGGAATGCCTGGGTGAAGTCGGCCTGTGAGGAGAAGACGCGAGCGGGGGCCCGCACCGCGCGGTGCTCCGGCGCGACGGCCGACACCTTGATCACCGCACGACCGAGGTTCCCGTCGACCATGCGGAGCCCGCCCTCGGGCGCGAAGGGGTTGTCGGCGGTGCGGAGCACCGTGTCGTCGAGCGAGGTGGTGGGAACGTCGCGCCAAATCAGCGTGTCGCCGTCGAGGATGGGTTCCTGCCGATAGCGGTCGAGGCCCGGGCCGGCCACGGTGTGCACGTCCGGGTGCAGCAGTCCCGCGTCGAGCAGCGTGCCGACGAGCACCTGCACACCCCCAGCGGCGTGGAAGTGGTTGATGTCGGCGCTGCCGTTGGGGTAGACGTTCGCGAGCAGCGGCACGGCCGCCGAGAGGTCGGCGAAGTCGTCCCAGGTGAGGTGGATGCCCGCGGCGGCGGCGACGGCGACGAGGTGCAACGTGTGGTTCTGCGATCCGCCGGTGGCGAGCAGTGCGACGATGCCGTTGACGATGCTGCGCTCGTCGACGACGTGAGCGATGGGCGTGTACTCGTCGCCACCGTGCGTGATCTCGACGATGCGCCGGGCGGCCTGTTCCGTGAGCGCCTTGCGCAGCGGCGTACCGGGTTGGACGAACGTCGCGCCCGGCAGGTGCAGACCCATCACCTCGACCACGAGCTGGTTGGAGTTCGCTGTGCCGTAGAAGGTGCAGGTGCCGGGCGAGTGGTAGGCGGCGGCCTCGGCGTCCAGGAGGTCCTCGCGCGTGGCCTTGCCCTCGGCGTAGAGCTGGCGGATGCGGGCCTTCTCCTTGTTCGGCAGGCCGGACGCCATGGGGCCGGCCGGGACCAGCATCGCCGGCAGGTGTCCGAACGCGAGTGCGCCGATGAGGAGACCGGGCACGATCTTGTCGCACACGCCGAGGAGCAGTGCGCCGTCGAACATCTCGTGGGAGAGCGCGATGCCCGTGGCCATCGCGATGACGTCCCGGCTGAACAGGGAGAGTTCCATTCCGGCGCGACCCTGGGTGATGCCGTCGCACATCGCGGGCACACCGCCCGCGAACTGTGCCACCCCGCCGGCCTCCCGTGCGGCGTCCTTGATCCACGCGGGGAACTCGTCAAGCGGCTGGTGGGCCGACAGCAGGTCGTTGTAGGCGGAGACGATCGCGATGCCGGGTTTGCGGGCCTCACGGACGGCGAGCAGGTCGGGTCCGGAGCAGGCGGCGAAGCCGTGGGCCAGGTTGCTGCAGCCGAGTCCGGCGCGCACGGGACCTTCGGCGGCGGCGCTCTCGACGCGCGCGAGGTACGCCTGGCGCGAGGCGGCGCTGCGCTCGGCAATGCGGTGGGTGACGTCGGCGATGACGGGATGAAGGCTCAACGGCATGGTCTCCGGGTTGAGTCACGGCAGGTGAACAGCGCAGATCTGCTTACGCAGAGTGACCGACTGAGGATGCGGTACGGCAGCGTCGGCGTCGTGTTCTGTGGGCAACTGACACGATACAGCGCCAGGCCGGGGCGACAATATCGATTCAGTGATCGAGATGTAGTGACGTCGATCACGTCAAACGGATGGGGGTGTGCTACTTGTCACATTGACCGGTCGGGTGCAGAGTCTGCCGTACCGGTTTCGGACGCGAGCAACAATTCCGGAGGGTGAGCATGTCGAGCGCCGAGATGACGGAGCTACGCCGGGCCATCGGGCAACTCCGACAGTGTGTAGGGGCCCTGAGATCACGGTACGGCGAGTCGCCCGCCGTCCGCCGCATCGTCAACGACGTCGACCGGCTCGACATCGACGCCGAGGACCTGGCCAAGCTGCCGCCCGTGCCCACGCAGTCGACCGGATCTCCTCCCGAGGTGGTGAAGATCCCCGACACCCCGTACGACCCGGCGCTCTGGAAGGGTGCCGACGACGAGGGCGTGGGTGGTTACCAGCGTGACCAGCACTGACCACTCGAAGGAGGACGACGCCACGGATTCCGACACCACTATGGACGGTGTGCCCACCTCGCGGAAGCGGGTCGCCCTGACCGAACGCACCCTGCGAACCGACCGGTGGTGGGCCGCGCCACTGTTCACCGCCCTCGGCCTCGCGGCGTTCGTCGTGTACGCCACGTTCCGGTCGTTCCTGCGTGAGGGCTACTTCGACGCCGAGTACCACTACCTCACCCCGTTCTACTCGCCGTGCCTGAGCGACTCGTGCGTGCCCGGGTCGAGTCACTTCGGCACGCCGTTCGGCGAGCTGCCGGGCTTCGTTCCGCTGGCGTTCCTCTCCCTGCCGTTCCTGCTCGGGTTCCGGCTCACCTGCTACTACTACCGCAAGGCGTACTACCGCTCGGTGTGGTTCGCGCCGCCTGCGTGCGCGGTGACCGAACCGCACGCGCGCTACACCGGCGAGACGCGTTTGCCGTTGATCGTGCAGAACGTGCACCGGTACTTCTTCTACGTCGCCCTCGTCATCACGGTGATCAACACCTACGACGCGGTCCTGGCGTTCGGCGGAGAGCGTGGGTTCGGGATCGGACTCGGCAACGTCGTCCTGCTGGTCAACGTGTTCTTCCTCTGGTGCTACACGCTCTCCTGCCACTCGTGCCGTCACGTGACGGGCGGCCGACTCAAGCACTTCTCGAAGAACCCGGTCCGGTACTGGATCTGGACGCAGGTCAGTCGGCTCAACGTCCGGCACATGCAGTTCGCCTGGATCACCTTGGGCACGCTGGTCCTCACCGACCTCTACGTGTGGTTGGTGTCGACCGACACGATCTCCGACCTGCGTTTCGTCAACTGACATCCCAGCCGTGCGGTGTGTGGCACGGCGGCACGACAGAAGGTGGCCTGACTTTTCATGACCGAGGTCGAACGGCACAGCTACGACGTGGTGGTGATCGGTGCCGGTGGGGCGGGCCTGCGGGCCGTGATCGAGGCGCGGCAACGGGGACTGTCCGTCGCGGTGGTGTGCAAGTCGCTGTTCGGCAAGGCGCACACCGTCATGGCCGAGGGCGGCTGTGCGGCGTCCATGGGCAACGTCAACCCGAACGACGGGTGGCAGGTGCACTTCCGCGACACCATGCGGGGCGGCAAGTTCCTCAACAACTGGCGGATGGCCGAACTGCACGCCAAGGAGGCCCCCGACCGGGTGTGGGAGTTGGAGACCTACGGGGCTCTGTTCGACCGAACCGGTGACGGCCGGATCAGCCAGCGCAACTTCGGTGGCCACACCTACCCGCGACTGGCGCACGTGGGTGACCGCACCGGTCTGGAGCTGATCCGCACGATGCAGCAGAAGATCGTGTCGCTGCAGCAGGAGGATCACGCGACCTACGGCGACTACGAGGCCAAGCTGAAGGTCTTCGCCGAGTGCACGATCACCGAGTTGCTCACCCAGGACGGTGCCATCGCCGGAGCGTTCGGGTACTGGCGGGAGTCCGGTCGGTTCGTGTTGTTCGAGGCGCCCGCCGTGGTGCTGGCCACGGGCGGGATCGGCAAGTCGTTCAAGGTCACGTCGAACTCCTGGGAGTACACCGGCGACGGGCACGCGCTGGCACTGCGGGCAGGTGCGTCGCTCATCAACATGGAGTTCGTCCAGTTCCACCCCACCGGAATGGTCTGGCCGCCCAGCGTCAAGGGCATCCTCGTCACGGAGGGGGTCCGGGGGGACGGCGGCGTGCTGCGCAACTCCGAGGGCGAACGGTTCATGTTCCGCTACGTCCCGGACGTCTTCAAGGGACAGTACGCGGAGACCGAGGAAGAAGCCGACCGCTGGTACACCGATCCGGACAACAATCGCCGCACGCCCGACCTGTTGCCGCGCGACGAGGTGGCCCGCGCGATCAACACCGAGGTCAAGGAAGGACGCGGTTCCCCGCACGGCGGGGTGTACCTCGACATCGCGAGCCGGATGTCCGCGGACGAGATCAAGCGCCGACTGCCGTCGATGTACCACCAGTTCAAGGAACTGGCCGACGTCGACATCACCGCGGAGCCGATGGAGGTCGGACCCACCTGTCACTACGTGATGGGCGGTATCGAGGTCGACCCGGACACCGCCGCGGCGAGCGTGCCGGGGCTGTTCGCTGCGGGGGAGTGCTCCGGCGGGATGCACGGCTCCAACCGGCTCGGCGGGAACTCGTTGTCGGACCTGCTCGTGTTCGGACGTCGAGCCGGTCTCGGGGCCGCCGACTACGTCGAGTCGCTCGCCGAGCGCCCCTCCGTGTCCGAAGTAGACGTCGCGGTCGCCGCGCGGGCCGCGCTCGCCCCGTTCGACCCGCCTCGTGACGGCCAGGAGGCGGAGAACCCGTACACCCTGCAGGCCGAACTACAACAGTGCATGAACGACCTTGTGGGCATCATCCGTACAGCCGACGAGATGGAGAAGGCACTGGAGAAGCTCGACGAGATCCGGGGCCGGTTGCGTGGTGTCACGGTCGAGGGACACCGCCAGTACAACCCCGGCTGGCACCTGGCACTCGATCTGCGCAACATGCTGCTCGCCAGCGAGTGCGTCGCGCGTGCGGCCCTGCGGCGCACCGAGAGCCGGGGCGGTCACACCCGGGACGACTACCCGCAGATGGACGCGCGGTGGCGCAACACGCTGCTCGTGTGCACGGTTGCCGGGGACGAGACGCCGGTGCCGCACATCGAAGTGACCACCAAGGAGCAGGAACCGATGCGCACCGACCTGCTCGGTCTGTTCGAGCTGGCCGAACTGGAGAAGTACTACACCGACGAGGAACTGGCCGACCATCCGGAAAGGACGGCCTGACATGGGATACGACGCGCACCTGCGGATCTGGCGCGGTGACGACGGCGACGGGGAGCTGCGGGACTACACCGTCGAGGCGAACGAGGGCGAGGTGGTGCTCGATCTGATCCACCGGTTGCAGGCGACGCAGGCACCGGACCTCGCCGTGCGCTGGAACTGCAAGGCAGGCAAGTGCGGCTCGTGCTCCGCCGAGGTCAACGGCAGGCCACGGCTGCTGTGCATGACCCGCATGTCGGTGTTCCGGCCCGACGAGGTCATCACCGTGACTCCGATGCGGACGTTCCCGGTGGTCCGCGACCTCGTCACCGACGTCTCCTACAACTACGAGAAGGCGCGGGAGATCCCGGCGTTCGCGCCACCGCCGGAGCTCGAACCGGGCGAGTACCGCATGCAGCAGGTCGACGTGCAGCGGTCGCAGGAGTTCCGCAAGTGCATCGAGTGCTTCCTGTGCCAGAACGTCTGCCACGTCATCCGTGACCACGAGGAGAACAAACCCGCCTTCGCCGGACCGCGGTTCCTGATGCGGATCGCGGAGCTGGACATGCACCCGCTCGACGTGGCCGACCGCAAGGACGCCGCACAGGACGAGCACGGTCTCGGCTACTGCAACATCACGAAGTGCTGCACCGAGGTGTGCCCGGAGAACATCCACATCACCGACAACGCGCTCATTCCGATGAAGGAGCGCGTCGTGGACCGCCGCTACGACCCCGTGGTGTGGTTGGGCGACAAGCTGTTCCGCCGTCACAAGAGCTGAGCGACGACGAAGGCCGCCGTCCCCGGAATCCGGGGACGGCGGCCTTCGCGTGCCGGGTCGACGTGCCGGTCAGGCCGGCTTGCCGTCGGTGAGGGTGGCCTCCTCGGTCTCGGCCGTGACGTCCACCGTCAGGGCCTTCTTGCTGCGCCGGTTGCGCGACTCCAGCCACTTCGCCACACCGGTCAGGGCGAGGCACATCAGGATGTACATCGCGCCGACCACGATGGTGATCGGGATGAGCGGCCGGTCGAACTCGATGATGCCGCCGAGGTAGCGGGCGTAGCGCAGCAGTTCCTCGTAGGTGATGAGGAAGCCGAGCGCCGTGTCCTTCAACAGCACCACGAGCTGGCTGATGATGGCGGGCAGCATCGCGCGCAGAGCCTGCGGCAGCAGCACCATGCGCATCACCTGCGTCTTGCGCAGACCGATGGCGTACGCGGCCTCGCTCTGGCCCCGGGGCAGCGACAGGATGCCCGCGCGGAACACCTCGGCGAGCACCGAGCCGTTGTACAGCGTCAGGCCCAGCACCACGGAGTAGAACGGCGCGCCCAGCGCGAGCCCGTAGTGGAAGAAGAAGATCATCACCACGAGGGGCACGGCGCGGAAGAACTCCACCACGAGGGTGGCGGGCACCCGCAGCACGGCGTGGTCGGACAACCGTGCCGCCGCGAAGATCGCACCGAACGCCAACGCGAGCACCGCCGAGACGGCGAACGCCCGCAGCGTGTTGAGCAGCGCGTCGAGCAGCTCCAACTGGATCCGCTCGTAGAGGATCCACTCCCAGATGCCGGCCTCGAACTGGCCGGCTTCGGCGAACTTGTAGACGACGTACCCGATCAGCCCCAGGACGGCGGCCACGCCGAGGACCGCGTACCCCCGGTGCCGGACCCGTGCCTTCGGTCCCGGGATGTCGAACAGCACCGCGCTCATCGGGCCACGCTCCAGCGCTTCTCGAGGCTGCGTTGCAGCAGGGTCAGAGGAGTGATCAGGATGACGAAGCCCAGCGCAACCCACAGCAGGCCGGTCAGCACGCTGTACCCGCGCTCCGACAGGTAGTTCTGGATCGCTCCCGCCTCGACGACCGAGAAGCCGGCCGCGATGGTGGTGTTCTTCAGCAGCGCGATCATGGTGCTGACCATCGGAGGCACCACGGACCGCGTGGCCTGCGGCAGGATGATCTGGTTCAGCGTCTGCCCGAACGTCAGACCGATCGCGCGTGCGGCTTCCGCCTGGCCGACGGGCACCGTGTTGATGCCGGAGCGCACGACCTCACAGACGAACGCCGACGTGTACACGGTCAACGCCACGACGGCGGCCCAGAAGTACGACAGGTCGACGATGTCGAGCAGCGGATAGGCGAAGACGAAGAAAAAGAAGAGCAGAGTCAGCGGGGTGTTGCGGAACAGCGTCACGTACGCCGCGCCCGCGGCGCGCAGGATCGGGACCGGGCTCACCCGCAACATCGCCAGGATCGTCCCCAGCACCAACGAGCCGATCGCCGACAAGACGAACAGTTTGATGGTGTTGAGAAAACCCGGCCCGTACAGGTCGAGGTTGTCCAGCAGTACGTCCATGTTTCCCTCGAAGGTGCGGGGACAGATGGGGCGGCTGCCGACATGCGCGGCCCCCGGCGGTCACGCCCGCGCGGGCGGTCACCACCGAGGGCCGGCGTCGGCGTCAGTAGCGGTCGACCTCGGGCATGTCGGCCTTGTTGCCCGACTTGCCGAGCGTGGCGTCGTAGATCTCCTGCCACGTGCCGTCTTCCATGGCCTCTTCCAGGATGTCGTTGACCTTGTCCCGGAGAGCGTCGTCCTCCTTGGGCAGACCGATGCCGTAGGGCTCCTCGGTGAAGGACTCGCCGACGACCTTCAGCTCGTCGGGCTGCTGGGCGGCGTAGCCGAGCAGGATCGCGTCGTCCGTGGTGACGACGTCGACCTTGCCGTTGAGCAGCTCGTTGACGCACTGCGAGTAGTTCTGCAGCTCGACGATCTCGCCGCCGGGCTCGTGCAGGCCCTCGTCACGCACGTTCTGGATCGGCGTGGACCCGCTCACGGAGCAGACCTTCTTGCCCTTCAGGTCGTCCTTGCTGTTGATGTCGTTGTTGTCCTTGGCCACCAGCAGGCCCTGACCGGCGACGAAGTACGGACCCGCGAAGCTGATCTGCTGCTTGCGCTTGTCGTTGATCGTGTACGTGCCGACGTAGTAGTCGACGTCGCCGTTCACGATGGCCTGCTCCCGACCCGCGGAGGGAACGGCCTTGTACTCGATGGTCTTGGGGTCGAAGCCGAGCTTCGCGGAGACGAGCCGGGCGATCTCGATGTCGAACCCGTTGTACTCACCCGTGGTCGGGTCCTTGTAACCGAGGTTCGGCTGGTCCTCCTTGACGCCGATGACGACGTGACCGGCCTTCTTCATACGGTCGAAGGTCGGGGAGTCCTCGATGGTGACGTCCTGCGCCACCTCGTAGGTCAGGGCCGCGGCGTTGCCGTCGCCGTTGCCGCCTTCGGAGTCGGACGGCGACCCTTCCTTGCCACATGCGGTGAGGGCGAGGCTCGCGGCCAGCAGTCCCACCGTCAGGGTGCGAATCTTCATGGCACCTCTCCTGTTTCGGGGTTGAGGCGGCCCACGCCGCCACGACATGTGTCAGTGAGTAAGGATCTTGCCGAGGAAGTCCCTCGCGCGCTCCGACTGCGGCGCGGTGAAGAACGCATCGGGCGTGGAGTCCTCGACGATCTCGCCGTCGGCCATGAACACCACCCGGTGGGCGGCACGGCGGGCGAAGCCCATCTCGTGGGTGACCACCAGCATCGTCATGCCCTCGTCGGCGAGCTCCGTCATGGTGTCGAGCACTTCCTGCACCATCTCGGGGTCCAGGGCGGAGGTCGGCTCGTCGAACAGCATCACCTTGGGGCGCATGGCGAGCGCCCGCGCGATGGCGGCACGCTGCTGCTGCCCACCGGAGAGCTGGGCGGGGTACTTCTGAGCCTGGTTGGCGATTCCGACCCGGTCGAGCAGTTCCATGGCCGTCTTGCGGGCTTCCTCGGGATTCTGCTTGCGCACCTTGATCGGGCCAAGCGTCACGTTGTCCACGATCGTCTTGTGCGCGAACAGATTGAACTGTTGGAAGACCATCCCGACGTCGGCACGGAGAGCGGCGAGCGCCTTGCCCTCGGCGGGCAGCGGCTTGCCGTCGATGCTGATCTCACCGGAGTCGATGGGTTCGAGCCGGTTGATGGCACGGCAGAGCGTCGACTTGCCGGAACCCGACGGCCCCAGGACCACGACCACCTGGCCCTTGGGCACTTCGAGGTCGATGTCCTTGAGCACGTGCAGGTCGCCGAAGTGCTTGTTCACCGCCGCCGCCTTGATCATCGGCGGTGTTGGCGTCGCGGTGCTCATCTGGCCTCCATAACACGGCAAGCCGCGGGTCGCGGGTTGTCACTAACAACATCCGGATCTAACACCTTTGGGGCAATCCGGCATGCTTCCTCAATCAAAAAGCAACCTTAAGTGTTCAATCTGGTCGTCCCGGGTGGGGGACGCCAAAGCATTCCCGGAACTCTAACGGCGGTGTGCGGGTCGGACGCCGTGAGGTGGCGGAACAGCGTTGACCTACCCTGACAGACGTGACCCGCACCTACGCGATCCGCACCTTCGGGTGCCAGATGAACGTGCACGACTCGGAGCGTCTCGCCGGGCAACTGGAGGACGCCGGTTACACGCATGCCACCGACGGTGAAGACCCCGACGTGGTCGTGCTGAACACCTGCGCGGTGCGCGAGAACGCGGACAACAAGCTCTACGGTCACCTCGGTCATCTCCGCGCGGCCAAGACGGCCAAGCCGGACATGCAGATCGCCGTCGGCGGCTGCCTCGCCCAGAAGGACCGGGGCGAGATCGTGCAGCGGGCCCCGTGGGTGGACGTCGTGTTCGGCACCCACAACATCTCGTCGCTGCCGGTGCTGCTGGAGCGAGCCCGGCACAACGCCGAGGCTCAGGTCGAAATCCTCGAAGCCCTGGAGACGTTCCCCTCGACGCTGCCTGCGCGGCGGGAGTCCGCCTACTCGGGGTGGGTGTCGATCTCCGTCGGCTGCAACAACACGTGCACGTTCTGCATCGTGCCGTCGTTGCGCGGCAAGGAGCGCGACCGTCGGCCCGGCGAGATCCTCGCCGAGGTGGAGGCGCTCGTGGCGGAGGGCGTGCTGGAGGTGACCCTGCTCGGGCAGAACGTCAACTCCTACGGCGTCGAGTTCGGCGACCGCTACGCGTTCGGCAAGCTGCTGCGCGCCTGTGGTTCCGTGGCCGGTCTGGAGCGCGTGCGGTTCACGTCGCCGCACCCGGCGGCCTTCACCGACGACGTGATCGACGCGATGGCCGAGACGCCCAACGTCTGCCACCAGTTGCACATGCCGTTGCAGTCCGGTTCCGACCGGGTGCTCAAGGCGATGCGGCGGTCGTACCGCTCCACGCGGTTCCTGTCGATCCTCGACCGGGTGCGCGAGGCGATGCCGGACGCGGCGATCACCACCGACATCATCGTCGGCTTTCCCGGGGAGACCGAGGAGGACTTCGAGCAGACGCTCGAGGTGGTGCGGCAGGCCCGCTTCTCCAGCGCCTTCACCTTCCAGTACTCGCCGCGCCCCGGCACCCCGGCGGCCGAGATGGCCGACCAGGTGCCGAAGGAGGTCGTGCAGGAGCGCTACGACCGACTGGTCGAACTGCAGAACGACATCGCGTGGCAGGAGAACAAGAAGCTCGTCGGCAGGACCGTCGAACTGCTCGTGGCGACGGGGGAGGGCCGCAAGGACGCCGAGACGAACCGGATGAGCGGACGGGCCCGCGACGGCAGGCTCGTGCACTTCTCCCCGGTCGGCGCGGCCGTCGATCGGGAGATCCGGCCCGGCGACATCGTCGAGACGACGATCACCTACGCGGCGCCGCATCACCTGGTGGCCGACGGCGACGTGCTCTCGCACCGCCGGACGAAGGCCGGTGACAACGTGGAGGCCGGTCGACGGCCGAAGACGAAGGGCGTGAGCCTCGGTCTGCCGTCCTTCGGGGCCGCCTCGGTCCCGGCGGCCTCGCCCGCCGACGTAGGAGGGTGCTCGCTGTGAGCGATGATTCGGGAGCCAGGCCTCCGGAGCAGATCGACGCCCGCACCGCCGCCGACGTGGAGGAGACGCTCGGCCGCGCGACGCGCACGGTGGAGTTCGGCCGTCGCGGATTCACGATCGCGGTGTTCGTGTTCGTGTTGTTGATCGGGTTCGTGCTGCCCTGGGTCGACGGTCTCCCCGGATGGCAGGCGTTGATCGGTGAGGCGGGAGCGATTCCGCAGTTGTTCGCCGCGACGTCCGCCGGGTTCGGGGTGTTCGCGTCGGCACTTGCGCTCGCGACCCGGCGGTGGTGGCTGACGTGGGTGTGCGCGACCGGCGGCTGGTTCGCCTCGGTCGACGGCATCCTGGCTGTCTGGTCCCAACAGTCGTCGGGCATCAGCGGCGTGTCCGGAGGTGGGCCCGGGATCGGAATGGTCTTCGCGGCCGTCGCGATGATCGTGCTCGCGTTCCAGTGGATGCGCGTCGCCTGGTCGCGACACTGACACCACGAGATCCGATACGACAACGAAGGGGTGGGCAGCCGCAAGTTCCCCACCCCTTCGTCGTGCGTCAGCGGTTGGCGACCGCTTCCTCGGCCGTGCGCAGCCACTCACGCCACTGCGCGGCCTGGGCCTCGGCCTGCTTCGCGCGCTTCTCGTCGCCCGCGGCCCTCGCCTTCTCGGCCTGGGCCTCGAACTGTTCGACGCGCTCGCGGAACTGCGCGGCCCGCGCCTCGGCCTCGGGGTCGGTGCGACGCCAGCGCGCGTCCTCGGCGGCGCGAATCCGGTCGGCGACCGCCTTCAACCGGCCGTCGAGTTCGCGGATGCGGTCGCGCGGCACCTTGCCGATCTCGTCCCAGGTCTCCTGGATGCGGCGGAACTGCGCCTTCGCGGCGTCCAGATTGACCGACGGGTCGATCTTCTCGCCCTCGACGAGCAGCTCCTCCTTGCGCGCCGCGTTCTGTGCGAACTCGGCGTCCCGCTCCGAGAACGCCGCCGCCCGGCGGGAGAAGAAGGCGTCCTGCGCGGCGCGGAACCGCTGCCACAAGGCGTCGTCGGCGTCCTTCGGCGCCCGTCCCGCAGCCTTCCACTCGGCCATGAGTTCCTTGTAGCGGCTCGCGGTCGGTCCCCAGTCGGTGGAGTCGGACAGCGCCTCGGCCTGCTCGATCAACTCCTCCTTGCGGCGCTTGGCCGCGGCACGCTGCTTGTCCAGTTCGGCGAAGTGGGAGCCCCGTCGGCGGCTGAACGCCTCGCGCGCCTTCGAGAACCGCTTCCACAGCTCGTCGTCGGTCTTGCGGTCGACGCCCTTGATCGTCTTCCACTCTTCGAGGATGGCCTTGAGGCGGTCGCCCGCGGCCTTCCACTGCGTCGACGAGGCGGCGATCTCCTCGGCCTCCTCCGCGAGCGCCTGCTTGCGGGCGACGGCCTCGGCCCTGGCACGTTCGCGTTCCTGCTTGCTGTGTTCGAGGGCCTTCTCCGCGTGGGTCACGACCTGGTCGAGGCGGACGCGCAGGGCGTCGAGGTCGCCGACCACAGCGGCCTCGGCCAGGCTGTCGCGCAGGTGCGTAGCGCTGGACAGGGCCTGCTTGGGGTCACCCGCGCCCGAGGCCAGTCGGGACTCCAGCAGCTCCACCTCGGTCCGGAGGTCGTCGAACTTCCGGGCGTAGTGCGTCAGTCCCTCGTCGGGCGAGCCGGCCTGCCACACGCCCACGGCACGTTCACCGTCGGCCGTGCGCACGTAGACGGTGCCGTCGTCGGCGACGCGACCCCACCGCGACGGGTGTGTCTCGGCGACCGGCACAGCGGGTGCCTGCGCGCCCCCGGCGGGATGGGGCACCTTGTGTGGTGCGGGGACGTCCGCCGGTGCGGCGGTACCGGGAACGTCGGCAACTCCGCTGACGTCACTGCCGCGGTGGGTGTTCTGCTCGGCCATGGCCGGCTCCTTCTCGCTGTCCGGCCCGCGTGCGTGCGGGCGCCCCGCGGTGTTGCGGGGCCGGGTGGTGCGTGTACGGGTCTGTAGGCCGCATTCAAACAGGTAACACCGCTGATGGGTACTCCATGCCTCGATAGGTACCTCTCGTGGCGCTGCCGGTAACCTCGTGATGCGTGATCACGTGTGCCGTCGTGGTGCCCTCGCCGCCGCTGCTCGTGCCTGCTCTCGTGCCCGGCGCGGTCGAGCGCAGCGCTGCCGTGCGCGACGCCACGGTGAGCGTCGTGCGCGCCTTGGCACAGGTCGGCCGTCGGTGGGTCGCGGTCGGTGTGGCTGCGGCTCGACAGACGGTGCGGCCGAGTGCTCGCGGCAGCTTCGGTGGTTTCGGCGTGGACGTCCCCGTCGCGCTGTCCGACTCCGCGACCGAGGATCGGCGACGCTCCATGCCGCTGCCCGCACTCCTCGCGGGATGGCTCCGCGAACAGGCGGGAGCGGAGTCCGTGCGGGTGGAGCTCGTGGACGCCGGGGCGTCCGTCGAGGACTGTGTCGCACTCGGCGAGCAGCTCGCCCGCTCCGACGAGACGGCGCTGCTCGTGCTCGGTGACGGGTCGACCCGGCATGCGTCGGCTCCACCCGGATGGGCGGACCCACGAGCGGAGCCGTTCGACACCGTGGTGCGGACGGCGCTCGCCGAGGCGGACGACGAGGCGCTGCTGTCGCTCGACCCGGAGCTGGCCGTCGAGCTCCAGGCGGAGGGACGGGCGGCCTGGCAGGTGTTGGCGGGACTCGCTCGTTCGACCGGGGACTGGAGCGGTGAACTTTGGTACTCCGACGCTCCGTTCGGCGTGGCCTACCACGTGGCGAAGTGGACGCGGTCGTGATCGCGCCGGTCGCCGTCGTCGGGCCCACCGCCACGGGGAAGACGGCTCTCGGGGTGGAACTCGCGCTCGCGTTGGGCGGTGAGGTGGTCAACGCCGACGCCATGCAGCTCTATCGGGGCATGGACATCGGCACGGCCAAGGCCACGAGCGAGGAACGGCGTGGCGTGCCGCACCACCTGTTGGACGTGCTCGACGTGACCGAGACCGCCTCGGTGGCGGCGTACCAGAAGCAGGCCCGCGCGACGATCGAGTCGCTGTTGGACCGGGGTCGGGTCCCGGTGATCGTCGGCGGTTCGGGGTTGTACGTGCAGTCGATCGTCGACGACCTGCGGTTTCCGGGGACCGATCCGGTCGTGCGACGGGATCTGGAGGAGCAGGCGCGAAATCAGGGGGCCGCGGCCCTCCACGCCCGGCTTGCGATGCTCGATCCCAAGGCGGCCGACACGATCCTGCCCACCGACACCCGACGGATCGTGCGGGCCCTGGAGGTCATCGCCGTCACGGGAGAGCCCTTCTCCGCGAACCTGCCCACCCCGGGACCGCCGCGCTACGGGACCGTGCTGATCGGCGTCGACCGCGCGGTGGCCGACCTCGACGAGCGGGTGGAGCAGCGTGTGGAGCACATGTTCGACGTCGGGCTGGTGGACGAGGTGCGCAGGCTCGAACAGCGCGGGTTGCGACACGGCAGGACGGCGTCGCGGGCGCTCGGGTACCGGCAGGTGCTCGACGCGCTCGCCGGGGACGGCGACCTCGACGCCGCCGCACGCGAGACGGTCGTGGCCACCCGGCGGTTCGTGCGGCGGCAACGATCGTGGTTCCGGCGTGACGACCGCATCACGTGGTTCGACGGCGGCGCGGACGATCTGGTCGGCGCCGTGCTCGCCCACCTCGACCCGTAACCTGGACGTCATGGCTGGCATCGAGTTTCTCAAGGGGCACGGCACCCAGAACGACTTCGTGCTCCTGCCCGACCCCGACGCGTCGTTGGAGCTGACCGCGCGACGGGTGGCCGTGTTGTGCGACCGGCAGCAGGGGCTCGGTGCCGACGGCGTGTTGCGGGTCGTGCGGTCGTCGGCGATGGGTGTGGAGTCCAAGGGCGAGTGGTTCATGGACTACCGCAACGCCGACGGATCGATCGCGGAGATGTGCGGCAACGGGACACGGGTGTTCGCGCGCTACCTCGTCGAGGCGGGGCTGGAGGCGGGGCCGGAGTTCGTCGTGGCGACCCGGGCCGGCGATCGGCCGGTGCGCGTGCAGGGCGACGCGACGGGGGACCTCTCCGTGACCGTCCACATGGGACCTGTCGCCGTGACGGGGACCTCGGTGGCCGTCGTGGACGAGCGGCAGGTCTCCGGAGTCGCGGTGGACGTCGGCAATCCCCACCTCGTCTCGGTGATCGACGAGGACGTGGACACGCTCGACCTCAGCCGCGCGCCGCGCTACGACTCCGAGGTGTTCCCCGAGGGCGTCAACCTCGAATTCGTGAACGTGCTCGGTCCCGACGCGCTGCGGATGCGCGTCCACGAACGCGGTGTGGGGGAGACCCGGGCGTGCGGAACGGGCACCGTGGCGGCGGCCGCGGCGGCGCTGCACCTGCGGGGCGAGGACGCGGGCGAGCTGACCGTCGACGTGCCGGGCGGTCGTGTCTCGGTGACCGTGCGCCAGGGCGCGTCGACACTCACCGGTCCCGCGACGTTCGTGGCGAAGGGTGAACTGGACGCCGACTGGTGGGACGCGCTCGACTAGTCAGGAATGCGTCGTCGACTCCCCACGTTGTGCCAGGTGAACGAGCCGGCACCGCGTCCGAGCAGGTAAACGGCTCGACTTTCCCACGAACCGTGGGACGATAGGGAGACGATGACAGAACTGACACACGAGACTTCTCACGGTGCCGTCGAGGCCGCCGACGACGACATGGAACTGTCGCAAGGCGAACTCGAACTCTCCGACCGCGCCTCGCTGCGCCGGGTCGCGGGCCTGTCCACCGAACTGTCCGACGTCACCGAGGTCGAGTACCGGAAGCTGCGGCTCGAACGGGTCGTGCTCGTCGGCGTGTGGACCGAGGGCACGGCGGCGCAGTCCGAGGAGTCTCTGGCCGAGCTCGCGCGGCTCGCCGAGACCGCGGGGTCGGAGGTGCTCGAAGGCCTGGTCCAGCGTCGCACGAGGCCGGACCCGTCCACCTACATCGGGTCGGGCAAGGTGCGCGAACTCGCCGACATCGTCCTGGCGACCGGCGCCGACACCGTGATCTGCGACGGCGAGCTGTCACCCGGGCAGCTTCGCAACCTGGAGGAGAAGCTGCGGGTCAAGGTCATCGACCGCACCGCGTTGATCCTCGACATCTTCGCTCAGCACGCGCGGTCTCGGGAGGGCAAGGCGCAGGTCGAACTGGCCCAGTTGCAGTACCTCATCCCGCGACTGCGTGGGTGGGGCCAGTCGCTGTCGCGGCAGGCCGGTGGTCGTGCCGGTGGCGCCAACGGTGGTGTGGGTCTACGTGGTCCCGGTGAGACGAAGCTCGAAACCGACCGCCGCCGCATCAACAAGCGCGTCGCGAAGCTGCGCAAGGACATCGCCGCGATGGACACGATCCGGGCCACGAAACGCGGCCGTCGGGTCGCCAACCAGGTGCCGAGCGTGGCACTCGTCGGCTACACCAACGCCGGCAAGTCGAGCCTGCTGAACGCCATCACCGGTGCCGGTGTGCTGGTGGAGGACGCGTTGTTCGCGACGCTCGACCCCACTACGCGCAGGGCGGCCACGCCCGACGGGCTCGTGTACACCCTGACCGACACCGTGGGCTTCGTGCGGCACCTGCCCCACCAGTTGGTCGACGCGTTCCGCTCGACGCTCGACGAGGCCGCCGACGCGGATTTGCTGGTGCACGTCGTCGATGGTGCGGCACCGTCGCCCGAGGATCAGGTCGCCGCCGTGCGCGAGGTGCTCGGTGAGATCGCCGAGAAGCGGTCGGAGTCGTTGCCGCCGGAACTCGTGGTGGTGAACAAGGCCGACCGCGCCGACGAGGTGACACTCGCGCGACTGCGGAATCTGCTGCCCGACGCCGTCGTGGTGTCGGCGCACAGCGGTCAGGGAATCGACACGTTGGTCGCCGAGATCGCCTCTCGGTTGCCCCGCCCCGACACCGTCGTGGAGGTGCTCGTGCCGTACACGCACGGCGAACTCGTCGCCCGGGCGCACGCGGAGGGCGAGGTCCTCGGAGAGGAACACCGGCCGGAAGGCACTCTGCTCAAGGCGAGGGTGCGCCCGGAGCTGGCTTCCACCTTGTCCGCCTACGTCACGGACGGCTCGCGCGCGTGACGCTACCGTAGCGGTGTGGGACGACGACTGGGTTCGGCCGCTACCGCGGCGGCGCTCGCGATCACGCTGATCGTTCCGGCCTGGGCGGGAGCGTCGCCCGACGCGTCCCCGCCCGCTCCGGAGGTGCTCTGTCACATCGACGACCCACGTCTGGAAGAGCTTTCCGGACTGGCCGCCGACTCCGAGTACGTCTACGCCGTGCCCGACGGCGGGGAGCGGCTGGAGGTCGCCGTCCTGGACGACGACTGCCAGGTGCGTGAGGTGCTGACGGCGCCCACCGACCCGTACGACGTCGAGGACCTCGCGCTCGCACCGGACGGGACGCTGTGGCTCGGCGACATCGGCGACAACCGCGCCGTTCGCGAGACGGTGGCGTTGCACGCGTTGACGCGAGACGGCACCGCGACGCTCTACCGGCTCACCTACCCGGATCGGCCCCAGGACGCGGAGGCCCTCGTGCTCGACCCGTCCGGGACGCCGTACGTCGTCACCAAGAGCGCGTTCGGTGCCTCCGACGTCTACCGCCCTGCGAAGGAGCTGACGAGCCCGGGACCGACCCCGATGGAGAAGGTCGGCTCGGTGTCGTTCCTGCCGACCGGCACGCCCGGTGGGCAGGTCGGGGCGGTGAGCAGCATGTTGGTCACCGGTGCCGCGATGTCGGCCGACGGCAGCGTGGTCGCCCTCCGCACGTACACCGACGCCTACCTGTATCCCGTGACCGACGGGGACCTCGTGGAGGCGTTCACCCGTGAGCCGGTCCGGGTGCCGCTGCCGAACGAGCCGCAGGGGGAAGCCATCGCGTTCACTCCCGACGGCACGTTGTTGTCGGCCGGGGAGGGAATCGGGGAGCCGCTTCGAGCCGTGCCGGACGCGGCGTCACTCGTGCGCCCGGGTGAGCGGACCGAGGGCCGCGGGGACCGGGGATCGTCCGAGGAGTCGACCGGCGGTGAGGAAAGCGGGTTGAGTCCCGTGCCCGCGGCGGCCGTGGCGATTGCCGTCGCCGCGGTACTCGTCGTCTTGGGAAGTCGTCGCCGTCGACGCTGACGTCTCCCGCGATCGCCGTCACGAAACGACGCGGCAATTCACGGGCGGCGATTCTGTGCGCGGAGACCCCGCGTCGCTCAGAGTCGACGAAGAACGGCGACGACCTTGCCGAGGATCGTGGCCTCGTCACCGGGGATCGGGTCGTAGGCATCGTTGTGCGGCATCAGCCACACGTGCCCGTCGTCCCGGCGCTTGAATGTCTTCACGGTGGCTTCGCCGTCGATCATCGCCGCGACGATGTCGCCGTTCTCCGCGGTCGGTTGTTGACGTACCACGACCCAGTCCCCGTCGGTGATCGCGGCGCCGATCATCGAATCGCCCGTGACGCTGAGGAGAAAGACCTCGCCCTCGCCGACGATGTCCTTCGGCAACGGGAAGACGTCCTCGATGGACTCCTCGGCCAGCACCGGGCCACCCGCCGCGATGCGTCCGACGAGCGGGACCAGTGCGGGTTGCGGGAGGGTGGTGGCCTCGTCGGACGAGTCGGAACCGGCCGCCGCTGTCGCGGTGCCCGCCGCGGGGGAGGCGCCGCCGTCACGGTCGATCGCGAGCACCCCGACGGCCCGGGGCCGATTCGCATCGCGGCGGAGATATCCCTTGCGCTGCAATGCCTTCAGTTGATGGGAAACCGACGAGGTCGAGGTGAGACCGACCGCCTCGCCGATTTCTCGGACGCTCGGCGGATATCCGTGTCGCTCCACCCAGGTGCGAATGACGTCGAGGACTTTCCGCTGGCGCGGTGTCAGGCTTTCGTCCGGGTTCTCGACCGGGCGCGGAAGGTCGGAAACCTCACCGCTGCTCACGTCGTTGCCCGTTGTCTTGCGTGCCACCGCGATTTGCCTCCCAGTCATGAGTCGCCCGTTGTGGGCGCTCGTGTACACATCCGGTTGCGACGCTAGTCCGCTTCGTCGGGGATTTCAAACATTTGTTCGACCTACACGCCGCATGCTCTCGATTTTCGCACGCGTTGGTGGTGCACATTCGCACGGGCGTTCGATAGAACGAGTGTTCGATCGCGGGGGACGTGTCGCTGTCCGAGGTTCGCTCGTCGATGAAGAGGTGGTTGGCATGGTGCTGGTGGCGCCGCGGTCCCGTGTCCGTCGGATTTCCCAACGGCCGCCCGTCGGGGTGGGCGTTCGGCATTCGCGGCGTCCTCCGTCGCGGCCGAGCGCCGCGCCGGGGTTGCGGCGAGGGCGGGCCGTTCGTGCCGTCCCCGGCGGCGGCTCCGGTGGGGGTGGCTGGCTGTGGCAACTCGTGGTGACCGTGACGGTCGCCGCCGCCGTGGTCGCGGCGGGGCTCGCCGTGGGCGTGGAACTCGACTCCGGGGATCGTGTCGACGGAGGCTCCGGTGAGGTCGTCCCGTACGGCCCGTAGGCTGTCCGGTCGGGCTCGCGAGCGGTGTCGGTGCGCGTGGAGCGCGGCCGTGTCGGTGGGCGTCGATCTCCGAACGAGGCATGGCATCCTAGGCCGGATTCACGCCCGTCGGTGTGAGGGGGGTCCGGTTGCGGCACCTCGGGGGTCGGCTTATCGTCAACCCCAACATCTAGTAGTTACATCGCTGTAGTTGGTCTACAGGTTGGGGTAGGATCGAGGTCTCGCTCGCGATCGGTGTTGTCCGTTCGGGGCGTGGGCGACACTCACGCGCGGTATGCCGTGAGATGCGGTTGTGGTGACGTTCCCGCTGCGGTGGGACTGTTTCGGGAGGTGTTCGGCCGTGCGGTGTCCGTTCTGTCGACACGCGGACTCCAGGGTCGTCGATTCCCGTGAGGTGGACGAGGGGCAGGCGATCCGACGACGTCGGTCGTGCTCGGCCTGTGGTCGCCGGTTCACGACGTCGGAGACGATGGTGCTCGCCGTCGTCAAGCGGTCGGGAGTGACCGAACAGTTCAGCCGCGACAAAGTGGTCCGGGGTGTGCGCCGCGCGTGTCAGGGGCGTCCGGTCGACGACGACGCTCTCAAGCAGCTGGCTCAGAAGGTCGAGGAGTCGATCAGGGCGACCGGGGTCGCGGAGATCCCGAGTCACGAGGTGGGTCTCGCCATCCTCGGCCCGCTGCGTGAGCTCGATGCCGTCGCGTACCTGAGGTTCGCGAGTGTCTACCGATCCTTCTCGTCGATCGAGGACTTCGAGTCCGAGATCAAGAACCTGCGTGAGGCGATCGCCGAAGAGGCGGCCCAGCAGGACCGCAGCGAGTGAGGACGTGGGCGACGAGTCACGTCGCCACAAGTTTCGACAACGCGGGAGTGGGAGTCATGACAGAAACCGTGGGGGTCGGCGCGGAATCCTCGCCGAAGCCGAGCAAGAAGCGTGGTGGCTCGGGTTCGCGCAAGGGCCTTCGCATCAAGCGGGTCTACACCACCGAGGGCGTGCACCCCTACGACGAGGTGCGGTGGGAGCGTCGCGACGTCGTCATGACCAACTGGCGTGACGGCACGGTGAACTTCGAGCAGCGAGGCGTGGAGTTCCCCGAGTTCTGGTCGGTGAACGCGACCAACATCGTCACCAGCAAGTACTTCCGCGGCGCGGTGGGGAGCCCGGAGCGGGAGAACAGCCTCAAGCAACTGATCGACCGCGTCGCGAAAACCTACGTCAAGGCGGGGCTGGAGCACGGCTATTTCGCGGGTACGGCCGACGCCGAGATCTTCGAGCACGAGCTGACGTGGATGCTGCTGCACCAGGTCTTCAGCTTCAACTCGCCGGTGTGGTTCAACGTCGGCACGAGTTCGAAGCAGCAGGTCAGCGCCTGCTTCATTCTCTCGGTCGACGACAACATGGACTCGATCCTGAACTGGTACCGGGAAGAGGGCCTGATCTTCAAGGGCGGCTCGGGCGCGGGGCTGAACCTCTCCCGCATCCGGTCCTCGCGCGAGTTGCTGTCCTCCGGTGGTACCGCGTCGGGCCCGGTGTCGTTCATGCGTGGTGCCGACGCCTCGGCGGGCACCATCAAGTCGGGCGGCGCGACGCGTCGTGCGGCGAAGATGGTCGTGCTGGACGTCGACCACCCCGACGTCGAGGAGTTCATCGAGACGAAGGCGAAGGAGGAGCACAAGATCCGCGTGCTCCGCGACGCCGGTTTCGACATGGACCTCGGCGGCGCCGACATCTCCTCGGTGCAGTACCAGAACGCGAACAATTCGGTGCGCGTCTCCGACGAGTTCATGCAGGCGGTCGAGACGGGCGGCAAGTTCGGGCTGCGGTCGCGTACCACCGGTGAGGTGCTGGAGAGCGTCGACGCCAAGGGCTTGTTCCGCAAGATGGCGCAGGCGGCGTGGGAGTGCGCCGACCCGGGGCTGCAGTACGACGACACCATCAACGACTGGCACACGTGCCCTGAGTCGGGGCGGATCACCGCCTCGAACCCGTGCTCGGAGTACATGCACCTCGACAACTCGAGCTGCAACCTCGCCTCGCTGAACCTGCTGAAGTTCCTGCGCGAGGACGGCACGTTCGACGCCGAGCTGTTCGCCAAGGCCGTCGAGCTGGTCATCACGGCGATGGACATCTCGATCTGCTTCGCGGACTTCCCCACCGAGCCGATCGCGGAGACCACCCGCAAGTTCCGCCAGCTCGGGATCGGCTACGCCAACCTCGGCGCGCTGCTGATGGCCACCGGGCATGCGTACGACTCCGAGGGCGGTCGGGCGCTCGCCGCGTCGATCACCTCGCTGATGACCGCGGTGTCGTACCGGCGTTCGGCGGAGCTGGCGGGTGTCGTGGGCCCGTACGAGGGCTACGCCCGCAACGCCGAGCCGCACCAGCGGGTGATGCGCAAGCACGCTGCCGCGAACGAGCTCGTGCGCACGTACCACCACAACGACGCCGCGATCCGGGCGTTGGCCACCAAGGAGTGGGAGCGCGGCATCGAGATCGGCACGAGCAACGGCTGGCGCAACGCGCAGGCCAGCGTGCTCGCGCCCACCGGCACCATCGGCTTCATGATGGACTGCGACACCACGGGCATCGAGCCGGACTTCTCGTTGGTGAAGTTCAAGAAGCTCGTCGGTGGCGGCTCCATGCAGATCGTCAACAACGCGGTGCCGCGGGCGCTGCGCTCCCTGGGCTACCAGGAGGAGCAGGTCGAGGCGATCGTCGACTACATCGCCGAGCACGGCCACGTGGTCGACGCTCCGGGACTGCGCCCCGAGCACTACGAGGTGTTCGACTGCGCGGTCGGTGAGCGTTCGATCGCGCCGATGGGTCACGTCCGGATGATGGCCGCCGTGCAGCCGTTCCTGTCCGGGGCGATCTCCAAGACGGTGAACATGCCCGAGTCGGCCACCGTCGAGGACGTCGAGGAGATCTACTTCCAGGGCTGGAAGCTCGGTCTCAAGGCGTTGGCGATCTACCGCGACAACTGCAAGGTGGGTCAGCCGCTGTCGACGGCCAAGAAGGACAAGGCCGAGGACGCGCCGAAGGCCGAGGAGAAGGTCGTGGAGTACCGGCCGGTGCGCAAGCGCCTGCCGAAGAAGCGTCCGAGCCAGACGGTGTCCTTCACCGTGGGTGGTGCCGAGGGCTACCTGCACGCCGGGTCCTACCCCGACGACGGTCTCGGCGAGATCTTCGTCAAGCTCGGCAAGCAGGGCTCGACGCTGGCCGGCGTGATGGACGCCTTCTCCATGTCGATCTCGGTGGGTCTGCAGTACGGCATCCCGCTCGAGTTCTACGTGCAGAAGTTCCAGAACCTGCGGTTCGAGCCCGCGGGCATGACCGACGACCCGGACATCCGGATCGCCACGAGTGTGCTCGACTACCTGTTCCGCAGGCTCGCGCTCGACTACCTGCCGTACGAGAAGCGGGCGCAGCTCGGCATCTTCACCGCCGACGAGCGGGCGGCCCAGGTGGAGGCGGACTACGGCAACGGTGCTGCCGAGAACGTCGACCTGGACGCGTTGCGCAGCAGCGTCGAGGCGGGTGAGCGGTCGGCCTCCGACGAGGCGAAGACGGATCGCCCGAAGCGAGAGGCGCAGACGACCACCGAGTTGGTCGAGTTGCAGCTCGGCAAGGCGGCCGACGCGCCGCTGTGCATGACCTGCGGCACGAAGATGCGTCCGGCCGGCTCGTGCTACGCGTGCGAGGGTTGCGGCGCCACGTCCGGCTGCAGCTGACGGACGGTTCACGACGAGGGGGAGTCGACCGCCGGGGTCGGCTCCCCCTTTCGTGTGCGCGGAGAACGAGCGTCGGCCTTCCCGCGGTGCAACAGTGGTGATTCGTGAGCACGGTGGCTGTCACGGGAGGAACCGGCACTCTCGGCCGGGCGGTCGTGGGTGCGCTCGTGGCCGCCGGTCACGACGTCGTGGTGACGAGTCGGTCGTCGTCCTCGACACGGGAGGGGGTGCGCACGGTACGGGTCGACTACCGCGACCCCGCCGGGCTCGGACGCGCGTTCGACGGCGCCGAGGCGGTGGTGCACTGCGCCACCAACGTCAGCGGCCGTCATGGCGGCGAGGCGGAGCTGGGTGAGCGGGTCCTGGCAGCCGCCCACGCAGCCGGATGCGGGCACCTGGTGTACGTCTCGATCGTCGGCGCCGACCGTATTCCTCTGCCGTACTACCGGGCCAAGTCGGCCACGGAACGCCTCGTGGAGAACGGGGACGTGCCGTGGACGATTCTGCGGGCGACCCAGTTCCACGAGTTGATCGTCCGACTGTCGGCGCTGCTGACACGGCTGCCGCTCGTGCTCGTCCCGAACATCCGGTTCCAGCCGGTGTCCGCCACCGAGGTGGGCGCGCGGCTGGCCGACCTGGCGACCCACGCCCCGGCGGGACGGGTGCGGGAGTTCGGTGGCCCCGAGATCGAGAACTGGCCCGATCTCGTTCGACAGTTCCAGGCGGCGACCGGTCAGACTCGCCCGGTGCGGCCGATCCGGTTGTTCGGGTCGATCTACGAGGGCTATCGCGACGGGCACCACCTGGCGCCCGTCGGCGACAAGGGAACGATCACCTTCCAGGACTTCCTGGCCGCTCGCTTCCCCGAGTGAGGCGCTGCCACAGGAACTCGAACACGAGTGCCCACTTGAAGGCGAGCTGGGCGTTGTCGGCCGCGGCGCCGTGACCGCCCTCGATGTTCTCGTAGTAGGCGACGTCGTGCCCGGCGGCGTGCATCTTCGCCATCATCTTGCGAGCGTGTGCGGGATGCACGCGATCGTCGCGGGTGGACGTGACGAACAGCGTGGGCGGATAGGTCCGGTCACTGTGGACGTTGTGGTAGGGCGAGTACTGCTTCAGATACGCCCATTCCTCCGGCACGTCCGGGTCGCCGTACTCCGCCATCCAGGACGCTCCCGCGAGCAGCTCGTGGTAGCGCCTCATGTCGAGTAGCGGCACCTGGCTGACCACCGCGCCCACCAACTCGGGGTAACGCGTGAGCATGACTCCGGTGAGCAGCCCGCCGTTGCTGCCGCCCTGCACGCCGAGGAGCTGCGGCGTCGTGATGCCGCGGGCCACGAGGTCCCTGGCCACGGCGGCGAAGTCCTCGTAGACCCGCAGGCGGTTGGTCTTCACGACCTGGTTGTGCCAGTCGGGGCCGTACTCACCGCCGCCTCGCAGGTTGGCGACCACGTACGTGCCGCCTCGGGCGAGCCAACCCCGACCGGTCACGCCGCTGTAGGACGGCGTCAGTGAGATCTCGAAGCCCCCGTAACCGGTGAGCAGCGTCGGCGACGGCTCGGTGCGCTCGCGCGGCCCGACGACGAAGTAGGGGATGCGGGTGCCGTCGTCGGAGGTCGCGAAGTGTTGCGTGACCTCCAACGATTCCGCGTCGAAGAAGGCCGGGGTGGTCTTCAGCGTGTCGAGGGGCCCGCCGACCTCTCCCCGCAACAGGGAGGGCGGCTCGGTGTACCCGCTGGTTTCGAGGAAGAACTCGTCGCTGTCGTACGGATCGGTGGCCACCAAATCGATCGCACCGACCTCGGCCACACCGGTGAGCGGTTCGTCCCGCCAGCCGTCCGCGGTCGGCGTGAGCACGCGAAGCCGCGTCTTGACGTCGACGAGCGTGCTCAGCAGCAAATGGTGGCGGGTCCACGCGTAGTAGTCGAGCGAGGTGTGCGCGTCGGGTTCGAAGAGGACGGTGAAGTCCCGGTCGCCGTCGAGGAACCGCTGCAGTTCGATGCCGAGCAGCGCCCCGGCGGGGTGCTGGACGTTCTGGCCGGTCGAAGTGGACACGGTCCACGGGCTCCGCGTCCGCACGAGCAGCCACTCGCGGTGCAGGGTCGCGACGGCGTCGTCGGGGACGTCGATCCGGACGAGGCCCGAGTCGGTCCGCAGGTGCACCTCGGAACGGTAGAAGTCGATCGCCCTGCGGACGACGTCCCTCTCCCAGCCCTCCGTTGGGTCGTGGACCGCCCTCACCGACACGTCGTCGGCCTCGCCTTCGAACACCAGGGTGGCGTCCTCGAGCGGGGTGCCCCGCTTCCACTCCTTGACCAGCCGCGGGTAGCCCGACGTCGTGAGCGAGTCTTCGCCGAAGTCGGTGCCGACGAAGATGCGGTCCTCGTCGATCCACGCCACGGAGCTCTTCGCCTCCGGCAGGACGAAGCCGTCCTCGACGAACTCGCGGCGTTCGAGGTCGAACTCCCGCACCACGGTGGCGTCCGCGCCACCGCGCGACAGCTCGACCAGGCAGCGTCGGAAACCGGGACGCAGCACGGTCGCGCCCTGCCACACCCAGTTCTCGTTCTCGCGTTCGGCGAGCGCGTCGACGTCCAGCAGGACGTCCCACTCGGGGTCGGATGTGCGGTAGGAGTCGAGCGTGGTCCGTCGCCACAGGCCGCGCGGGTGCTCGGCGTCGCGCCAGAAGTTGTAGAGGTGCTCGCCTCGGCGCCGCACGTAGGGGATGCGGGTGTCCGCGTCGAGGACCTCGCGCAGTTCGTCCCGCACCGCCTCGAAGCGCTCGCCCGAGGCGTAACGGTCGACGGTCGCGGCGTTGTGCCCTCGCACCCAGTCGAGCACGGACTCGCCGGTGACGTCTTCGAGCCAGCGGTACGGGTCGTGCTCCACGGTCGGATCAAGCTCGTCCATGACCGCCAGTGTGCCAGCAGCAGGGGACGCCCCAGGACGGCGACAAGCCGCCGCCGGAGTCGTCACGAGTGGTGATGAACGCTCGTCGGAGTTCGCCGTGGCGGGGCTTGGAATCACTGTGACGGGTGACGATGCCGTGTCGTCGACCACGACGAGTGTCCGCCGTTCGTCGGATCGTGCCCGTCCGCGCTTGACAGCCGGGGACGCCGCCGTAATGGTCGACACCATTCTTTGGTCGCCGCCGTCCGATCTGGGGGCTTCGTGAAAGTCGAACGTGTGTGGGGTCTCGTCGCCGCCGCTGCCGTGTCACTGCCACTCGTGGCGATACCCGCCTCGGCAGAAGGTGTGCAGCAGCCCGTGTTCACCGACGGGCAGGCTCAGCCGGTCTTCGACCCGGCCGACGTGGTCAGGGAGGACGTCTGGGTCGAGGCCGGAGTGGACTCCGACCACGACGGGGTCGGAGACGTGGTCCACGTCGAAGTGGTCCGTCCCCGCGCCACCGAGCAGGGCCTCCGCGTGCCCGTGGTGTACCAGGCGAGTCCGTACTTCGCCGGTGGCAACGACGTCGCCAACCACGACGTCGACCGCGAACTGTACGTCCCCGGCAAGCCGGCGGCCGAGATCAGCTGGCGCTACCAGGACTACTTCCTGGCGCGCGGATTCGCCGTCGTGTACGCGGAATCGCTCGGCACCGGCCGCTCCACGGGATGTCCCACGACGGGTGGGGAGAACGAGACCCGCGGAGCGACGTCGGTGATCGACTGGTTGAACGGGCGCGCACGGGCTCGTGACGCGGGCGGAGCCGAGGTCAACGCCGACTGGACCACCGGGCGCACGGCGATGATGGGCGTCTCGTACAACGGCACGCTGCCCAACGCCGTCGCCACGACCGGTGTGGAGGGGCTGGAGACGATCGTCCCGATCGCCGCGATCTCCAACTGGTACGACTACTACCGCGAGAACGGCGCCGTCGTGGCACCCGGCGGGTACCAGGGCGAGGACGCCGACGTGCTCGCCGAGTACGTCTACACCCGTGAGGACCAGGACATCTGCCGCCCCGTGATCGAGCAGCTCGCCCGGGAGCAGGACCGGCTCACCGGCGACTACAACGCCTTCTGGGACGAGCGCAACTATCTCGACGACGTCCACAAGATCGAGGCGTCGGTGCTGGCGGTGCACGGACTCTCCGACTGGAACGTCACGGTCAGCCAGGTCGTCGAGTGGTGGAACGCGTTGGCCGAGCACGGCGTCGAGCGCAGCATCTGGCTGCACCAGTCCGGTCACGCCGACCCGTACTCGCTGCGACAGGAGGAGTGGCTGACCACGCTCAACCGCTGGTTCAGTCACTACCTCTACGACGTCGACAACGGGGTGGAGACGGAGCCGAGGGCGACGATCCAGCGCGAGGACGGTTCGTGGACCCAGGAGGCCGACTGGCCCGCTCCGGGGACCGACGATGCGACGCTGTGGCTGAAGCCCGGGGGCGGTGAACGCGGTGAGCTCGGGGTCGGCCGCCGGAACGGGAAGCCCGTCACGGAGTGGCTCACCGACGACGCCACCAAGACGGTCGAGGAGCTGGTCGACGCGCCCGCGTCGGAGCACCGGCTGTCCTACACGACCGAGTCCGCACGCGAACCGGTGCGGTTGAGCGGAACTCCCACCGTGCGCCTGCGCACGACGTTCGGACAGCCCGCGGCCAACGTGACGGCCGTGCTGGTCGACCGGGCTCCGGACGGCAGTGCCCACGTGATCACCCGGGGCTGGGCCGATCCGCAGAACCGCGACGGGGTGTGGCGGACGAAGGCACTGCGGCCGGGAGTGCCGTACTGGTTGTCCTTCGACCTGCAACCACAGGACTACGTCCTGGCCGAGGGACACCGGCTGGAGTTCGTCCTGCTGTCCAGCGACCACGACTTCACGTTGCGCCCGTCGCCCGGCGCGAGGATCGGGCTGGAGGTCACCCGATCGACCGTGACACTGCCGGTCGTGGGCGGGGACGACACGTTGCGCACGGCGTTCGGCTGAGGCGGACGGCACTAGCACGCCACACCGACATTTCCACGACCCCGGGTCCGTACGGGCCCGGGGTCGTCCACATCGGCCCGAGTTGTCCACAGAAGCCGTCGACCGTCCCCTCTCGCCGTCTCCGGCCGTCATCGTGGACGCATGACTCCTTCTTCCACGACCGACTCCCAGACCGCAGACCGCGCCCCCATCGACCTCCGTGACCCGGGGGAGTTGCTGGCAGCCACACCGCACCTCTTGGGCTTCGACCCCGCCGAATCGCTGGTACTGGTCGGGCATCGCGGTCGGACGGGAGTGCGGATCGGCAACATCGTGCGGGCCGATCTGCCCTCGCCCGGAGACGAGACCGCGTTGGCCCGGCACCTTCTCGGTCCGTTGACGCACGACTCGGTCGCGGTGACCGTGATCGTCGTCGGTGGTACTCGAACCGAAGGAACCCCGGGACCGCCCGCTCGTGCTGTCGTCGCCGCGGTCAGCGCAGTGTTCGGACAGGCGGGGCTTCCCGTGCTGCACGCGCTGTGGGTACCGAGGATTCGGGCGGGGGCTCCGTGGCGTTGTTACGAGCAGTCGTGCTGTGCGGGCCACCTGCCCGACCCTCGGAGCACGGTGATGGCTGCCGTGAGCGCCCACGCCGGGCTGGTCACCCACCGCAGCAGGGCGGAGATGGAACGGCAGCTCCATCCCGTGGCGCCCGAGGTGTTGGAGCGACGGGCGGCGATGCTGCGTCGACGGTCGTCCGGAGGAGGTCGCGACGACGTGGCCGCGCTGCGACGGGGGCGGTCCGCGGTCCGTACCGTGTTGGCCCGGGCGTGGAAGGGGACTCTGCACCTGTCCGACACGGAGGTTGTCGAGCTGGCCGTGGCGCTGTCCCAGCCGAAGATCCGCGACGCGTGTCTGGCCACCGCTCTTCCCGTCGACAGCCCGGGCGCGGCGACGGCCGAGCGGCTGTGGCTCTTGCTGACGAAACACACCCCGACGCCGCAACGCGCCGAACCCGCCACCTTGTTGGCGTACTCCGCCTACGTGCGTGGGGAAGGGGCGCTCGCGGGCATGGCCCTCGACGCCGCGCGGGACGCCGACCCGGACCACCTGCTGTCAGGCTTGTTGCGGCAGGCACTCGATCATGGCCTGCCTCCGGAGAAGCTCGCCGGCCTCGCCACGTCGTGCGACGAGGAGTCGATCTGGACGGCGCCGAAGGAGAAGGGGCCGTCCAGTCGGTGCTCGCCGCACGAGGTGGCCAGACCTCCTACTGCCGGCTCTCCTGCCGACGACGGGTGAACTCCCACGCGTCGGCGACGATGCCGCCGAGATCGGTGTGCTGCGGCTTCCAGCCGAGCTCGGACTGCGCCTTGTCGCTGGCGGCCACGAGGATGGCGGGGTCACCGGCGCGGCGCTGCGTCACCGCGGCGGGAATGTCGTGGCCGGTGACTTCGCGGCAGGCGTCGATCACCTGACGCACCGAAAAGCCGGTTCCGTTGCCCAGGTTGAAGATGTCGTGCCTGCCGGGGGTTGCGTGCGCGAGCGCCAGCAGGTGGGCGTCGGCGAGGTCGACCACGTGGATGTAGTCGCGGATGGCCGTGCCGTCCTCGGTCGGGTAGTCGTCGCCGTAGATCTGCACCTGGGCACGGTTCCCGGTGGCCACCTGAAGGATGAGCGGGATGAGGTGGGTCTCGGTGGTGTGCCGCTCACCGTACGCGCCGTAGGCGCCCGCCACGTTGAAGTACCGCAGGCTCGCCGCCGCGAGTCCGTGGGCGCGCGCGTAGCTCGTGATGGCGTGGTCGATGGCGAGCTTGGTGGCGCCGTACGTGTTGGTGGGGTCGGTCGGCGCGGTCTCCGGGATCGGCGTCACCTCGGGCTCGCCGTAGGTTGCCGCGGTCGAGGAGAACACCAGCCGGGGCACCCCGTGCGTCCGCATCGCGTCGAGCAGCCGGAGGGAGGTGAGGACGTTGCCCCGCCAGTAGGTGCCGGGGTCCTGCATGGACTCGCCGACGAGGCTCTTGGCGGCGAAGTGCAGCACGCCGTCGAAGCCCTCGGCGAGGAGGGTCCCGGCGACCTCGGCGGCGTCACCCTGGACGAAGCGGGCTCCGTCCGGAACGGCATCCGCATGGCCCGTCGAGAGGTCGTCGACGACGGTGACCTCGTGGCCCGCCTCGAGTAGCCGAGCCGTGCACACGCTACCGATATAGCCTGCGCCGCCCGTGACAACGAGTTTCATGGGCGTGCTCGACGTCGGGGTGTCGGTGGGCATTCGTGCGGGCCCTTTCTCGAATGGGAGTACGTGTCAAACCGGTACGAGGCGACAGTGTGCACCCCTCGCGGGGTGGCCAGGAGAGGGGGGTCGGCGGCGCGGACGGAGCGCCGGAACGACGCAGGTATCGGACACGAGCGGGGCGTGAGAGCTGACGCGGCGACCGCGGGAAGGAGGTGATCCGTCGGTGCGAAGGCGGGACGTCGACGGTGGAGCGTGGGACGCCGACGTGGTCGTCGTGAGACGTGTCGTCGTCGGGCGGAGTGGTGCGAACGGGACGGGCGGTGACGACGCCGCGACGAGGTGGCGCGGCGTCGTTCGCCTCGGTCGAGGCGAGGCCGGTCGTCGCCGTGATCGGCGGTACGGCCGTCGCCGACCGACGGGGTCAGCGTGCCTGCGCGAGTACCGCGTGCAGCGCGGAGGTAGGAATGCGCGCGGCCGAAGTGCCGTCGGTGACCTCGACGGTGGAATCACCGGCCGTGAGACCGCTGATGGTGACGGTCCGCCCCGGCACCACACCGACGGCCCGCAGTTGGCCCATCAGGTTCTCGTCGAGCTGCACGTGCTCGGCGATGCGACGGATCTCGACCTTGCCGCCACCCGTCTTGGCCACTTCGTCCAGTCGGACGAGACCGGCCTCAGCGGGGGGAGCGGGTTCGCTGTCGGCGTCGAGCTTGTCGAGACCCGGGATCGGGTTGCCGTACGGAGAGGTGGTGGGGTTGTTGAGCAACGTGATGAGCTTGCGTTCCACCGCCTCGCTCATGACGTGTTCCCACCGACACGCCTCGTTGTGCACGTGCTCCCATTCGAGCCCGATGACGTCGACGAGCAGCCGTTCGGCGAGCCGATGCTTCCGCATGACCGCGACCGCGAGCTCACGCCCGTGATCGGTGAGTTGGAGGTGTCGGTCGTCGGCGACGACGACGAGGCCGTCCCGCTCCATGCGCGCCACGGTCTGGCTCACGGTGGGCCCACTCTGGTGCAGCCGCTCCGCGATGCGGGCGCGCAGCGGCACCACGCCCTCCTCTTCGAGCTCGTAGATAGTGCGCAAGTACATCTCGGTGGTATCGATGAGATCGTTCACGCCTGTCCCCTTTGTTCGCCCCTGACCATGGTAGTGGCTGGTCTCGACGCTGAGGTCACGCGCCGTCGAGACCCGTTGCGGGCAGGATGGGGGCATGCGACCCGTGATCTCGACCTCCGAACTGGCGCAGCGGTTGGCGACCGACGCACAACCGATCGTGCTCGACGTGCGATGGCGGCTGACCGGTCCACCCGGACGCGAGTCCTACGACGAAGGCCACATCCCCGGGGCGGTGTTCCTCGACGTGGACGGCGATCTCGCGGACGCGCCCGGGCCGCGTGGCAGGCACCCGCTCCCCGACCCCGAGAGTCTGCAGCGAACCCTCCGCGCCGCCGGGGTGAGCGAGAACCGTGCGGTGGTGGCGTACGACGACGCCGACGGATCGGTCGCGGCGCGCGCCTGGTGGTTGCTGCGTTGGGCCGGGCATCGCGAGGCGGCGGTGCTCGGCGGTGGGTTCGCCGCGTGGCAGTCGGAGGGACGGCCGGTCAGCCGCGACACGCCCAGCCCCGAGCCGGGGAACATCGTGGTGCGGCCCGGGTCGGTTGCCGTGCTCGACGCGACACAGGCGGCGGAGCGGGCTCGGCAGGGCCTGTTGCTCGACGCGCGGGCTCCGCAGCGCTACACGGGCGAGACCGAACCGGTCGATCCGCGGGCGGGGCACGTGCCCGGTGCGGTCAACGCCCCGTTCGCCGCCCATGTCGGCGACGACGGACGGTGGCGCTCGCCCGAGGAGTTGGCTCGGCACTACGAAGGAATCGGTGTCCGGCCCGGTGTGCCGGTGGGTGCGTACTGCGGGTCCGGGGTGACCGCATGCTCGGTGGTCCTGGCACTCGAATGGGCCGGTTTGTCCGACCCCGATCGACCCGCCGCCCTGTACGCGGGCTCGTGGTCGAACTGGGCTGCCGACCCGACGCGGCCCGCGGCGACCGGTCCCGAGCCGGGCTGATCCTTCCTCCCGCTTCCCTGCTCGCCGGTAGCGGAGAGACCGGGCGGGGACGACCGGCCGAGCAGGAACGTGGCCGCGCGGGAGCGGAGCGCCTGATGCGGGGCGGTCCTGGAGAGCGGGGTCATGAACCTCGACGATCTCCCGCTCGGGCGTTCGAGCCCCTAAGCTCGGGCCATGTCGCGCTCGGCCGTCGTCTGGGACCCCGCACTGCTCGCCTACAAGCTGGGCGACGACCATCCGTTCAACCCGGTCCGGCTCGATCTCACGATCCGGCTCGCCACGGCACTCGGCGTCTTGGAGGACGTGCCGTTCGTCGTGCCGGAGCCTGCGGAGACCGAGGAGCTCTACCGCGCTCACGTGGCCGAGTACGTGGAGGCGGTCAAGCAGGCGCCCATGGCGGGATGGGACGTGGGACACGGGTTGGGCACACCGGACAACCCGGTGTTCACGGACATGCACGAGGCGTCCTCGTTGGTGGTGGGCTCCACGCTGGTGGGGGCCCGTTGTCTCGCCGAAGGACAGGCGATGCGGGCGGTGAACATCGCGGGCGGACTGCATCACGCCATGCCCGACAGGGCGTCGGGTTTCTGTGTCTACAACGACTGCGCGGTGGCGATCTCGTGGCTGCTCGACCACGGCTTCGACCGCATCGCCTACGTCGACACCGACGTGCACCACGGCGACGGCGTGCAGACCGCGTTCTACGGCGATCCGCGAGTGTTGACCGTGTCGTTGCACCAGCACCCCTTCACGTTGTTCCCCGGCACCGGGTATTCCGCCGAGACCGGCGTGGAGGACGGCGAGGGGTACGCCGTCAACATCCCGTTGCCGCCCGCGACGAAGGACGCCGGGTGGCTGCGTGCCTTTCACGCGGTCGTTCCGTCGCTGCTGGAGGCGTTCCGGCCGCAGATCCTAGTGACGCAGTGCGGCGTGGACTCCCACGAGGAGGACCCACTGGCGGATCTGTCCCTCTCCGTGGACGGCCACCGCACCATCTACCGCACCCTTCGAGAACTGGCGGACCGGTTCGCGGAGGGCCGATGGCTCGCCGTGGGTGGCGGCGGTTACCAGTTGATCCGGGTCGTGCCCCGGTCGTGGACACACCTGCTGGCGACGGTGTTGGATCGCGACGTGGCCCCGACGACTCCGTTGCCCCGCGGCTGGACGGAGCAGGTCCTCGCCCTGGCCCCGAAGGCGGAGGTCCCGGCCAGGATGACCGACGAGGCCGACGGCGAGGAGCCGACGTTCGCGTGGTGGGGCGACGGTCTCGACGACGCCGTCGACGTCGCGATCAGGGATACCCGCCGCGCCGTGTTCCCCCTGCACGGACTCGACCCCGACGACCCGAGGGACTGAGGTGAATCGATGGCCCCGATGGGTGAGGCTCCCGACGGTGTGCGCGCCGACGGTGACGGCGGACGCGACCCGTTCGACTATCCCAGGCACTGGGAGGCCGACGTGGTGCTGGCCGACGGCCGCACCGTGCACCTGCGGCCGATCGTGCCGACGGACGCCGACCGCATCGTCGCCCTGCACGCGCGGCTGTCGGAACGGACGCGCTACCTGCGCTACTTCGGGGCCTATCCACGGATACCCGCGCGGGACCTGAAGCGGTTCACGACGGTCGACCACCACGACCGGGTCGCGTTCGTGGCACTGCTCGGCGACGACATCGTGGCGGTGGGCCGGTACGAGCGCATCAACGCGACGTCGGCCGAGGTGGCGTTCGTGGTGGACGACGCCCACCAGGGACGCGGGCTCGGATCGATCCTGCTCGAACATCTCGCCGCCGCCGCGTCGGAGTGCGGGCTGCGGCGGTTCGTCGCCGAGGTGTTGGCCGAGAACACGGCGATGACACGGGTGTTCCGGGACGCGGGTTACCAGGTCAGCAGGGCGTTCGAGGAAGGTCTGTTGCACCTCGAGTTCGACATCGATCCCACCGACGAGTCGGTGGCGGTGGCGCGGGCGAGGGAGCAGGCCGCCGAGGCGCGGAGCGTGCACAACCTCCTCCACCCGCGCTCGGTGGCGGTGATCGGCGCCTCCACCGACTCGACCAAGATCGGCTACGCGGTGCTGTCGAACCTGCTCGCGGCCGACTTCACGGGCCCGGTGTACCCGGTGAACCCGGAACACGTCTCGGTGCGCGGGGTGCGGGCCTACAAGTCGGTGCTGGAGATTCCCGACCCGGTCGACCTCGCGGTCGTGGCCGTGCCCGCGGACCAGGTGGCGGAGGTGCTCGACGGGGCGTTGGCCAAGGGCGTGCACGCGCTGGTGATCGTGTCCGCCGGTTTCGCGGAGTCCGGGCCGCACGGGCTGGACGCCGAGCTGCGGCTGGTGAGCGACGCGCGTGCCCACGGCATGCGGGTGGTGGGTCCGAACGCACTCGGGGTGCTGAACACCGACCCGAAGGTGCGGCTCAACGCGACGCTCGCGCCCCGCCTGCCGAGGCGAGGTCGCACCGGGTTCTTCTGCCAGTCGGGTGCGTTGGGCATCGCGATCCTGGCCGACGCCGAGGCACGCGGACTGGGGCTGTCGACGTTCGTCTCGGCGGGCAACCGGGCCGACGTCTCCGGCAACGACCTGTTGCAGTACTGGGAGACCGATCCGCACACCGACGTGGTGCTGCTGTACCTGGAGTCGTTCGGCAACCCGCGCAAGTTCGCCCGCCTGGCCCGCAGGCTGGCCCGGACGAAGCCCGTGGTGGCGGTGAAGTCCGGGCGGCACGCGGTCCGACCGCAGCTCGCGGCGACGTCCACCGAGATCGACGAGTCGAGTGTGCAGGCGCTGTTCGAGCAGGCCGGGGTGGTGCGGGTCGACACGTTGGCGCAGCTGTTCGACACGGCGCTCGTGTTCGCCAACCAACCGCTGCCCTCGGGCTCGCGCATCGGCATCGTCGGCAATTCGTCGGCGATCGCCCTGCTGGCCGCCGACACGGCGAAGGCGCAGGGCTTGAGCCTCGGGATCGAGCCGGTGGACGTCGGGTCGCAGGCACCGCCGGAGAAGTTCGCCGAGGCGGTGGGAACCGCGCTCGCCTCCCCGGACGTCGACGCGTTGGTCGTCGTCTTCGTCCCGCCGGTGGCGACCCCGGGCACCGCCTATGCCCGCGCGTTGCGCGAGACGGTGCTGGCCACGCCCACGACGCCCGAGAAGCCCATCGTGTCGACCTTCCTCGCAGCGGAGGGCGTCCCGGACGAGTTGGCGGTCACCTCGGAGGACGGCACCGTGGTGTTCGGGTCGATCCCCTCGTACCCGAGCCCGGAGCGCGCGGTGAACGCGTTGGCGCGGGTCGTGCGCTACGCCGAGTGGCGTCGGCGTCCGCAGGGCACCGTGGTGCGGCCCGACGGGCTGGACGTCCACGGGGCCGAGGCGTTGGTGCGGGAGTTGGTCGGAGCCCTGTCCGCCGAGGACGGCACCGTCGTGGTCGGTGTGGACGACATGGTGCGGCTGCTGGGGTGCTACGGCATCGACGTCGTGTCGTTCCGGGTGGTGTCCGGAGTGGACGATGCCGTCGCAGCGGCGGAGGAACTGGGTTACCCGGTGACGTTGAAGGCGTACGACGATCGCCTTCGCGACCGTGCGGACTTCGCGGGCGTCCGGCTCGATTTGTCCACACCGGATTCGGTTCGCGTGGCGTACCGGGACCTGCGCGAGGTGTCGGGACGCGATGAGGTGTACGTGCAGCGCATGGCGCCCAAGGGGGTGTCGTGCGCGATCGGGCTGCAGGACGACCCGTCGTTCGGCACGCTCGTGTCGTTCGGGTTGTCCGGAGTGGTGAGCACTCTGTTGGGCGACCAGGCGTTCCGGGCGGTGCCGCTGACCGACACCGACGCGGAGACGTTGGTGCGGGAACCTCGGACGGCGCCGTTGCTCACCGGCTACCGGGGGGACGAGCCTGCCGACCTCGCCGCCCTGCAGGACCTCGTGCTGCGCGTGGCCGCGCTCGCGGAGGATCTCCCGGAGGTTCGCTCGTTGTCGTTGGACCCGGTACTGGCCTCACCCGAGGGAGCGTTCGTCACGAACGCGCGCATCGTGTTGGGGCCGCCGCCGTCGCGGCCCGACACGGGGCCACGGCGGTTGCGGAAGATCACGACGCCGACCGAGCAGCGGGAGTCGACCCGCGGCGCGTAGCGCGGGCCGATCACCTGCTTCCTGCGCAGACGGTGCGCGGATCGACCCCGGTGCACGACGTGTCGAGCACCGTGCGGGGGCGCGGGTCGACCGTCCGCGATCGCGCCGCCGCCAGTCCTCCCGACGAGCGGGCAGGAGGGTGTCGACGGCGGGTATGGAGGCCTCCACACGGCCGTGCGGGCGGGTCAGCGGCTCACCGACCTCGCCGGTAACCTTCCGGCGTGTCTGTGAACAACGACGAGGCGCGCTCCCAGGAGCGATCACCCCAGCACAAGCAGGCGGGTATCGCGGTGGCGCCGCCCCGCCCGAGGCTGATCGAACCCGTGCCGCTGACCACGCTGGTCGCGAGGGCGGACGCACGCCTCATCGCCGACCCGGCCGACGCCGAGAGCGTCGCGGTGACCGGGGCGACGTTGCGGGCACAGCACGTCCTCCCCGGCGACCTGTTCGCCGCGCTCCCGGGTGCCCGTGTCCACGGCGCGGACTTCGTCGCCGACGCGGTCGCCGGAGGCGCCGTGGCGATCCTGACCGACGAGGAGGGAGCTGCTCGCCCCGCCGTGCGGGAGGCCGGCCTGCCCGTGCTCGTCCACGCCGATCCGCGTGGCGTGCTCGGCGCCGTCGCCGCCTGGATCTACGGCGAGCCGTCGTTGACGTTGTCCGTGGTGGGCATCACGGGCACGTCCGGCAAGACGACCACGAGCTACCTCGTGGAGTCGGGGCTGCGGGCGGCGGGCCACCACACCGGCTTGGTGGGCACGGTCGAGACGCGCATCGGCACCGAACGGCTGGCCAGCGCGTTCACGACCCCCGAGGCGCCCGACCTGCAGGCCCTGTTCGCGGTGATGGTCGAGCGTGGGGTCACGCACGTGGCCATGGAGGTGTCGAGCCACGCGCTCGCGTTGGGTCGGGTCAACGGCACGCGGTTCGCCGTCGGCGCCTTCACCAACCTCTCGCAGGATCACCTGGACTTCCACCGCGACATGGAGGACTACTTCGAGGCCAAGTCGATGCTGTTCGACGGCCGCTCGACGCACGAGGTCGTGGTCGTCGACAGTGCGTGGGGGCAGGCGCTGGTCACTCCGCAGACGGTGACGGTGTCCACGGAGGCCGACAGCGATGCCACCTGGCGGGCCACGGACATCGCCTCGGCCGCCACGGGGGAACAGTCGTTCGTCCTGCACGCGCCGGACGGGCGGCGGGCGAAGGCCCTGTTGCCGCTGCCGGGCGCGTTCAACGTCGCCAACGCCGTGCTCGCCGCCGCCGTGCTGGACACCGTCGGGGTCGACCTCGACGACATCGTCGCCGGGCTGGGTGCGGTGGAGGTGCCCGGCCGGATGGAGCGGGTGTTTCTCGGCCAGCCGTTCACGGCGGTGGTGGACTACGCCCACAAGCCCGCGGCGGTGGCGCAGGCACTGCAGGCTCTGCGGGCCCGGACCCACGGTCGCATCATCACGGTCCTCGGTTGCGGTGGCGACCGGGACACCGCCAAGCGTCCGATGATGGGCGAGGCCGCCGTGCGTGGCAGCGACGTGCTGATCGTGACCGACGACAATCCGCGTAGCGAGGATCCGGCCGCCATCCGGGAGGCGATGTTGGCGGGCGCCCGTGCCGTCGGTCCCGCGGAGGGCGGTGAGGTCGTCGAGATCGGCGACCGCCGCACGGCCATCGCGGAAGCGGTGCGACGCGCCGAGGACGGGGACGTCGTTCTCATCGCGGGCAAGGGTCACGAGAGCGGACAGGAGATCGGTGGCGTGGTCCACCCCTTCTCCGACCGCGACGAACTGGAGGCCGCCATCCGCGAAAGGCTGGGAGTCACGGAATGATCGAGCTCACGCTCACAGAGATCGCCGAGGTCGTCGGGGGTCGGCTGCACCGCGCCGACGGGTCGGAGCGGGTCACCGGCTCGGTCGAGTTCGATTCGCGCAAGCTCACCGACGGCGGATTGTTCGTGGCGCTGCCCGGCGAGCGGGCCGACGGCCACGACTTCGCGGCGGCCGCGGTGGAGCGCGGCGCGGTCGGGGTGCTGGCCGCCCGCGAGGTGGATGCTCCCGCCGTGATCGTCCCGCCGCTGCCCCCGGGACGGGCGCACGAACGGTCCGTGGCGCTGACCGGCGACACCGACGGATCCGGGGCGGCGGTCCTCGCCGCGCTCGGTGCCCTCGCTCGGCACGTCGTGACGCGCCTGTCCGAGTCCGATCTCACGGTCGTCGGGGTCACCGGTTCCTCCGGCAAGACCTCCACCAAGGACGTGATCGCCCAGCTCCTGGAACCGCTCGGGCCGACGGTCGCGCCCCCGGGGTCGTTCAACAACGAGCTGGGCCACCCCTGGACCGCGTTGCGTGCCGACCGCGAGACCCGGCACCTCGTGCTGGAGCTGTCGGCTCGTGGTCCCGGCCACATCGCCGAGCTGGCCGCCGTCGCCCCGCCGCGGATCGGTGTGGTGCTCAACGTCGGCAGCGCCCACGTCGGCGAGTTCGGCTCACAGGCCGGTATCGCGAAGACCAAGGGCGAGCTCGTCGAGGCTCTGCCGTCCGACGGCGTCGCGGTGCTGAACGCCGACGACCCGCTGGTGTCGGCGATGGCCTCGCGGACCCGGGCGCGGGTCGTGCGGGTCGGGGAGAGCGGTGATGCCGACGTGCGCGCCGAGAACGTGCGCCTCGACGAGCACGCGCGCGCGTCGTTCGACCTGGTGGTCGGGTCGGAGCGGGCCTCCGTGACGCTGCAGCTCGTCGGTGAGCACCACGTCGGCAACGCCCTCGCCGCGGCGGCGGTGGCCCTGGAACTGGGCACGCCGCTGTCCGACGTCGCCGCGCGGCTGAGTGCGGCGACCCGGCGGTCCGACCGTCGGATGGAGGTCACCACCCGGGCCGACGGGGTCACCGTCCTCAACGACTCCTACAACGCCAACCCCGAGTCCATGCGGGCGGCGCTGAAGACGCTGGCGTCCATGACCTCGGCCAGACGATCTTGGGCGGTCCTCGGTGTCATGGGCGAACTGGGGGCCGATAGCGTGTCCGCGCACGACGAGATCGGTCGGCTTGCCGTCCGGTTGAACATCAACCGGCTCGTCGTGGTGGGCGAGCACGCAGCCGCCATGCACCACGGGGCGAGCCACGAAGGTTCTTGGGGAGAGGAGTCGGTCCTGGTACCGGACACCGACGCCGCGATCGCGCTGCTGCGCGAGGAAGTGCGGCCCGACGACGTTGTTCTTGTCAAGGCATCGAAGGTCGCCGAGCTCTGGAAGGTGGCCGACGCGCTGTTGGAGGAGGACGGGCGCGCGTGAGTCGACACGACGCACCGAGAGACACCGAGCGGAGCTCCATGACCGGGAGGACTGAAGCGTGATCAGCATCTTGATCGCGGCCTCCGTGGGACTGGTCGTCTCCATCCTGCTCACGCCGTACCTGATTCGCTTCTTCTCGAAGCAGGGTTTCGGACAGGAGATCAGGGAAGAGGGCCCGGAAGGCCACAAGTCCAAGCGAGGCACACCCACGATGGGTGGCGTCGCGATCATCGTGGCGATGGTGGTCGGGTACTTCGTCGCCCACCTCGTCGACTACTGGCGGGGATCGAGCGAGGGACCGACCGCGTCGGCTCTGCTCGTGCTCTTCCTGTCCGTGGGGCTGGGGCTGGTCGGCTTCCTCGACGACTTCATCAAGATCCGCAAGCAGCGCAACCTGGGTCTGAACAAGACGGCCAAGCTGGTCGGTCAGCTCGTGGTGGCGGTGGCGTTCGCGTTCCTGGTGCTCCAGTTCCCCGACGCGAACGGGCTCACCCCGGCGTCGCAGCACCTGTCGTACGCCCGGGACATCGCGCTGATCTTCTTCCCGATCCCGATCTTCGTGCTGTTCTGCTACCTGCTGGTGTCGGCCTGGTCGAACGCGGTGAACTTCACCGACGGGCTCGACGGCCTCGCCGGTGGCGCGGGTGCCATGGTGCTCGCCACCTACGTGGTGATCTCGTTCTGGCAGGCGCGGCTGAGCTGTGTCGAGGCGTTCCAGCCCGCTTGCTACAACGTGCGTGACCCGCTCGACCTCGCCGTGGTCGCGGCCGCCGCGACGGGTGCCTGCATCGGATTCCTCTGGTGGAACGCGGCACCGGCGAAGATCTTCATGGGTGACACCGGTTCGCTCGCGCTGGGTGGTCTGGTGGCGGGTCTGTCGATGACGACGCGCACCGAACTGCTGGCGATCGTCATCGGTGGCCTGTTCGTGGTCGAGATGATCTCGGTGGTCCTGCAGATCGCCGTGTTCCGCACCACGCGCAAGCGCCTGTTCCGCATGGCTCCGTTCCACCACCACTTCGAGCTGGCAGGCTGGGCGGAGACGACCGTCATCATCCGGTTCTGGTTGCTGGCGGCGACGTGCTGCATGTTCGGGCTCGGGCTGTTCTACAGCGAGCAGCTCGGCCTCGGAGGAGGATGAGTCGAGCCATGGATCTCGCCGGGGTCGCCGTCTGTGTCGCGGGTGCCGGGGTGACCGGACGTTCGGTGGCGGCTGCGCTGTCCGACATGGGCGCGCGGGTCACGGTCACCGACGCCGACGCCGATCGGCTGGCCCGTCTCGACGACCTCGACGTCCAGCTCGTTCCCGGTCTCGACGCGCCGCCGGAGGGCACGCGGCTCGTGGTCACCAGCCCCGGCTGGCGACCCACGTCGCCGCTGCTCACTTCGGCGGCCGCGTCGGGCATCGAGGTGATCGGCGACGTGGAGCTGGCGTGGCGGGTCGCGCAGCAGCAGCCGAACCCGCCGACGTGGCTCGCGGTGACGGGAACCAACGGCAAGACGACGACGGTCGGCATGGTCGAGTCCATGTTGCGGGCCGCCGGGATCGACGCCGTGGCCTGCGGCAACGTCGGGTTCGCCGTGCTGGACGCCGTGCTCGCCGGACACTCGACGTTGGCCGTCGAGCTGTCGAGTTTCCAGCTCCACTGGTCGAGCACGCTCGCTCCCGCGGCGTCGGTCGTGCTGAACGTCGCCGAGGACCATCTCGACTGGCACGGCGGGCTGTCCGAGTACGCCGAGGCCAAGGGCGGTGTCCACGGTGGTTCCGCCACGGTCGTGGCCAATCGGGACGATCGGTGGTCGCGGACGCTGGCGGACCGGCACGCATCCGCCGACGCACGGCGGGTCGGCTTCACACTCGACTCGCCGCGACCGGGTGAACTCGGCGTGGTGGAGGACCTGCTCGTCGATCGCGCGTTCGTGGCGGACCCGGTGCACACGGCCGAGGAGCTGGGCACCGTGGGCGACGTCCGCCCCGGAGGTCCTCACAACGTCGCGAACGCGTTGGCGGCGGCCGCTCTGGTGCGGTCGATCGGGGTGAGTCCGGACGCGGTCGCCGAGGGACTGCGGCGGTTCACCCCGGGCGCGCACCGCGCCGTGGAGGTGGCCGAACTCGACGGCGTCCGTTACGTCGACGACTCGAAGGCCACCAACCCGCACGCCGCGGCGGGTTCGTTGTTGGCCCACCCCGGCGTGGTGTGGATCGCGGGTGGACTGCTCAAGGGCGCGTCCGTGGACGACCTGGTCGAGGCGGTGGCAGGACGGCTGCGTGGTGTGGTGCTGCTCGGTGCCGACGCCGACGTCTTCGCGGAGGCTCTCGCGCGACACGCGCCGGATGTCCCCGTCCGACGCGTCGATCCGGGTGACGATGAGCCCATGACGGCAGCGGTGAGATCGGCGCGCGAACTGGCGCGCCAGGGAGACACGGTGCTGCTCGCGCCCGCCGCGGCGTCGCTGGACATGTTCCGCGACTACGCCGCGCGGGGCGAGGCGTTCGCGGCGGCGGTCGGCGAGCTATCGCGGTGACGGCGGTGGGCGCCGGTCGCGACGACTCGCGGGCGTCGAGCCGGACGCGGCGAAGTCGGCGAACACGACAGCGTGGCGCGGAACGGTCGCCGAGGGCCCGTTCCGATCGCCGTCCCGTCGTGCCGAACACGCCTCTGACAGCCTGGTTGTCCCGACCACTCGCGGACTTCCATCTCATCCTTGCGCTGTGCGGCACGCTCGCGGCCCTGGGCACCGTGATGGTGCTGTCGGCGTCGTCGGTGTCGTCCTACAGCGGGAGCGACAGCAGCGTGTACGCGCTGTTCCAGAAGCATCTGTTGTTCGTCGGTGTCGGCTCGGTCGCCTTCTGGTTGGGCGTGAGGGTGCCGTTGGGGCGCATCCGCAAGCTCTCGCCCACCGCGATGGTGGTGTGTCTGGGCTTGCTGGCGCTCGTGCTGACCCCGCTGGGCACCTACTCGAACGGGTCGCAGGGCTGGTTCGTGATCGGTCCGGTCTCGCTGCAGCCCGTGGAGGTCGCCAAGGTGGCGTTGGCGCTGTGGGGCGCGCACGTCCTCGTGGTGAAGTACGAGGTGCTGCACCAGTGGCGGCATCTGCTGGTCCCCGTGGTGCCCGCCGCGCTGCTCATGTTCGCCCTCGTCATGGCCCAGCCGGACCTCGGGGGCACGATCACGCTCGCGGTGGTGCTGTTGGCCCTGCTGTGGTTCGCAGGGGCACCGAAACGTCTGTTCGGGCTCATCCTCACGGGCGCTGTGGCCGGTGCGGTGATCCTGGCCGTGGTGGCGCCGTACCGGTTGGAGCGGGTGACGGCGTTCCTCGATCCGGAGGCCGATCCCCTCGGGGGAGGCTGGCAGGCGAGCCAGGCGCTGTACGCACTGGCCGACGGGGGGCTGTTCGGCAAGGGCCTGGGGCAGGGCCAGTCGAAGTGGATGTACCTGCCGAACGTCCAGCACGACTTCATCTTCGCGTTGATCGGTGAGGAACTCGGGTTCGTCGGCTGCCTGGTCGTGCTCGCACTGTTCGGGCTGCTCGGCTTCGTCGGACTGCGGATCGCGATGCGCAATCTCGACCCGTGGATCCGCATCGTCGCGGGGACTCTCACGACGTGGGTCGTGTCACAGGCGGCGGTCAACATCGGTTACGTGGTGGGGCTGCTGCCCGTCACCGGTGTGACGCTTCCCCTCATCTCCTACGGCGGGACGTCGCTGGTCGTCACGATGCTGTTGTTCGGCATCCTCGCCAACTGCGCACGGCACGAGCCGGAGGCGGTCGCGGCGTTGCGTACACAGGGTCCCGGTAAGTTCGGACGCCTGATGCGACTGCCTGCGCCGGAGCCGTACCGGCCACCCGCGCGACGGCGTGGCGGCAACCGAGTGGCGTCGAATCGGACGGGCCGTCCAGCCCGGCGCGCGGACCGCAAGAGTCGGGCCGTGGCGGGGGAGCGTCGTCGTGCGGCGCCCGAGTACGGTCGGCGCACGAGCTCCCGGACTACGGCGCGGCGGACCACCGTGCCGCGGCGAGGACGGCGGTGAGCGAGGTCCGGTGGAGGTGGCCCGCGGTTCGCGGGCGCTCGCCGGAGGGGCGTGGTGCGTCGCCGGTGGTGCGGCGCGCGGAAGACACTGGAGAAGGACGGACGTGACCGAGGCAAGTCCCGGCGGCGCTGACACGCCGCGTGCACAGTCGTCGGAAGGCGACATGGTTGAGAACTCCGCGACCGGTTCTCCGAACGGGGCCGTACCGACGGCGTCGGCTCCGACCGTCGTGGTGGCGGGCGGTGGAACGGCAGGACACATCGAGCCCGCGATGGCGCTCGCGGACGCGGTGATGCGACTGCGTCCGGACGCCCGTGTCGTCGCGCTCGGCACCGAGCGCGGGTTGGAGAACAAGCTCGTGCCCGCGCGGGGCTATCCGCTGGAGCTGGTGCCGCCGGTGCCGATGCCGCGCAAGCCGACGTTCGATCTGGTGAAGTTGCCGCTCAAGGTTGCCGACTCGGTGCGTCGGACCCGGGAGGTGCTCGACCGCGTCGGGGCGGACGTCGTCGTGGGCTTCGGCGGCTACGTCTCGCTGCCCGCCTATCTCGCGGCGCGGGGCCGGGTGCCGATCGTCGTCCACGAGGCCAACAAGCACGCGGGGCTCGCCAACAAGGTGGGTGCCCGGTTCGCCGCCAAGGTCGTCGCGGCGGTGCCCGGCACGTCGCTGCCGGGCGCGGAGGTCGTGGGCATCCCGCTGCGCCGGTCCATCACGGCTCTCGACCGGGCGGGGCTACGCGCCGAGGCGCGTCGGCACTTCGGGCTCGACCCGGAGGCACCGGTGCTCCTGGTGTTCGGCGGCTCGCAGGGGGCGCGCTCGCTGAACACCGCGGTCTCGCAGGCTGCGCGGGAATTCGCCGACGCCGGGGTGTCCGTGCTGCACGCGCACGGGCCCAAGAACACGCTCGCGGTGCAGGAGTTCCCCGGCAAGCCCCCGTACGTGCCCGTGCCGTACCTGGAGCGCATGGACCTCGCCTACGCCGCCACCGACCTGGTGCTCTGCCGGTCGGGTGCGATGACGGTGGCGGAGGTCTCGGCTGTCGGTCTGCCCGCGGTGTTCGTCCCGCTCCCCCACGGCAACGGCGAGCAGGCTCTCAACGCGAAGCCCGCCGTGGACGCAGGGGCGGCGTTGTTGGTGCCCGACGCGGAGCTGACGAGCGACAAGGTGACCGAACTCGTGATACCTCTGGTGACCGACCCGGAGCGGCTCTCGCGGATGAGTGCCGCCGCGGTCGGTCTGGGGCACCGGGAAGCCGACGAGGTGCTCGCGGCCATGGTGTTGGCTCAGGCCGAGGGGAGGGGTCGGTGAGCTGGTTGAGCACTGCATTCGACGAGGGGGAAGGTTGGGGTCCATGACGGAGACACCCACCGTGCGGGAGTTGCCCGAGGTGTTGCGACGCCCGCATCTGATCGGCATCGGCGGAGCGGGGATGAGCGGGATTGCGCGCATCCTCCTCGCCCGGGGAGCCCGGGTGTCGGGCTCCGACGCCAAGGACTCGCGGGCGTTCCTCACCCTGCGGGCCCAGGGCGCGCGCATCGAGGTGGGGCAGCGAGCGGAGAACCTCGACGTGTTCGACGACGCGCCGTCGGCGATCGTCGTGTCCACGGCGATCAAGGAGAGCAACCCCGAACTCGCCGCCGCCCGTGAGCGGGACATCCCGGTGTTGCACCGTGCGGAGGCGCTGGCGGCGCTGATGGAGGGGCACCGCGTCGCCTGCATCGCCGGGACGCACGGCAAGACCTCGACCACGTCGATGCTGACGGTGGCCTTGCAGCACTGCAGGTTGGACCCGTCCTTCGCGATCGGCGGTGACCTCAACGAGTCGGGAGCCAACGCCCACCACGGCGAGGGCGGGATCTTCGTGGCGGAGGCCGACGAGAGCGACGGGTCGTTCCTGTCGTACACGCCGTCGGTGGCCGTCGTGACCAACGTCGAGCCCGATCACCTCGATCACCACGGTACGGCCGAGGCTTACCACCAGGTGTTCACGGAGTTCGTGCGCCGCATCGACCCGGACGGCGTGCTGGTCGTGTGTGTGGACGACCCGGCGGCGGCCGACCTGGCCACGTTCGCCGACGGCATCGGCCTGCGGGTGCGGCGCTACGGTCGGGCGGCCACGGGCGACGGTGACGCCCACGTCGTCGACTACCGCCCGAGCGAGGACGGCGGTGTCGTGCGGGTCGTGCTCGGCGGTGAGGAACTCGAGGTGCGGGTCGCGGTCCCCGGCGAGCACATGGCGTTCAACGCCGTGGGCGCGTTGCTGGCGGGTCTGGAGCTCGGTGCCGATCCGACGGCACTGGCCGAGGGACTCGCCGCCTTCGGAGGCGTGCGTCGCCGGTTCGAGTACAAGGGCCGGTCCGCCGACGTCCGGGTGTACGACGACTATGCCCACCACCCGACGGAGGTCGAGGCGCAGTTGCGGGCGGTGCGGCAGGCGGCGGGCAGTGGCCGGGTCGTCGTCGTGTTCCAGCCGCACCTGTACTCGCGGACCAAGGCGTTCGCGAGCGAGTTCGGCGAGGCTCTGGGGCTGGCAGACGAGGTCGTCGTGCTGGACGTCTACGGCGCCCGTGAGGACCCCGAGCCCGGGGTCACGGGCGAGTTGGTGGCCTCGCGGGTCCGTGGTGCGAACGTCCACTACGAGCCCGCCTTCGACCGGGTCGTTCCCCTGGTCGCCGACCTGGTCAAGCCCGGTGATCTCGTGGTGACGATGGGGGCGGGCGACGTCACCCAGCTCGGCCCCGAGGTACTCGCCGAGCTGGACCGTCGCGACCACTGAGGACGACGCCGCCGTGGCCACGACACGTCAGCGCGGTTCCCGTCGCTCCCGGGCGACGGGAACCGGGTCGTCCCGTGGTGCGCGACCGGCCCGGGGCACCGGACGCGGAACGGCCCCGGGACGGCGTTCTGCGCGGACGTCGGGCGCGTCGGGGTCGAGGAAGGGGCACAGCCACCGGGTGAGGCAGCGACGCCGCATCGTCGCGCTGAGCGCCGTCACCGTGGTGGGCCTCGGCTATCTGCTGTTCTTCACCTCGTTCCTCGGGGTGAGCACGGTGGAGGTGGTGGGCGCGCGCACGGTGGCCGAGCGAGACGTGCTCGCGGCTGCCGAGGTGGCCGAGAACGAGCCGTTGTTGCGCCTGGACACCGACGCGGTGGCCGAGCGGGTCGCCACGCTGCCCGACATCGCGACGGCGACGGTGGAGCGGAGCCTGCCGTCCACCGTCACGATCACCGTGACGGAGCGGCGAGCGGTCGCCTACCACGACGGCGATCGCGGTCTCCGCCTCGTCGACGCGGCCGGTGTGCCGTACAAGACCGTGCCCGAGCCTCCGGACGGGCTGCCGCGCCTCGAACTGTTCGACCCGGGCCCCGCCGACGACGTGACGCGGGCGGTGACGACCGTGCTCGCGGCGTTGCCCGCCGAACTCGCCGACGAGGTCGTGGCCGCGAGGGCGAGCACGCCCGGTGCCGTCGAGTTCGACCTGGCCGACGGTCGGGTCGTGCGGTGGGGCGACGCCGACCAGAACACGCAGAAGGCCCAGGTGCTCGCCGTCCTGCTCACGCGGGAGGGCGAGGTGTACGACGTGTCGAGCCCGGAGCTGCCCACCGTCTCGTGACGAAAGCGGGACGTGGCAATGTGAACGCGTGAGCAAGATCGACACGCGTCCCGAGCCGCCGCACAACGGATCGGAACGCGACACCCTGGGCGGGTTCCTCGATTTCCTGCGCGCGACGATCCGCTGGAAGTGCGAGGGCCTGACCGACGAGCAGGCTCGCCGAGCGCTGTTGCCGAGTGAGCTCACCACGGTGTCGGGACTGGTCGGCCATCTCACCTACGTCGAGCACTACTGGTTCGAGGTCGTGCTGGCGGGTGAGCCGAACGTGTGGTCCGAGGCGCTCGCGTCCGACCCGGACGCCGAGTTCCGTCGCGCGCTCGATGTCCCGTTGGCGATTCTGCTCGACCGTTACGAGGCGCAGTGCGAGCGCAGCCGCCACATCGTGGCGAACCGGGCGTTGGAGGACGAGGTGCCCTTCCGCGAGGGAGTGGTGAGCGTTCGGTTCGTCCTGACTCACCTGATCGAGGAGACGGGTCGTCATGCCGGACACCTGGACGTGTTACGAGAACTACTCGATGGACGGACAGGTGAGTGAGCACGGGGAAACACGTTGTGGCGAAAGACGTTTGCGACACGCCGCGTGGCTGCTGGATTCCTGGCTGCAGTGTGCCTACGGTCCGTCAGCAACGTTGGTAGTTGACATAACTCTCGACCTCTACTTCAGGTTCAGGGTTCTCGCGGATCGGCCCGCGCTCGTCGACGATCCAGCGCCGATGCACGACAGCACCACCACGATCAGGAAGGCAACCCGATGACGCCCCCGCACAATTACCTCGCGGTGATCAAGGTCGTCGGAATCGGCGGCGGCGGTGTGAATGCCGTGAATCGCATGATCGAGGTCGGCCTGAAGGGCGTCGAGTTCATCGCGGTGAACACCGACGCGCAGGCCCTGCTGATGTCCGACGCGGACGTCAAGCTGGACATCGGCCGCGAACTCACGCGGGGCCTCGGCGCGGGCGCGTCCCCCGAGGTCGGCCAGAAGGCCGCCGAAGACCATCGCGAGGAGATCGAGGAGGTCCTCAAGGGGGCCGACATGGTCTTCGTGACCGCCGGCGAAGGCGGTGGTACCGGCACCGGCGGCGCGCCCGTCGTCGCGCAGATCGCCCGCAAGCTCGGGGCTCTCACCATCGGCGTGGTCACGCGGCCGTTCTCCTTCGAGGGCAAGCGCCGTGCGCGGCAGGCGGAGGACGGCATCCAGGCCCTGCGCAACGAGTGCGACACCCTGATCGTGATCCCGAACGACCGGCTGTTGCAGCTCGGCGACATCGGCGTGTCCCTGATGGACGCGTTCCGCTCCGCCGACGAGGTCCTGCTGTCCGGTGTCCAGGGCATCACCGACCTGATCACGACCCCGGGTCTGATCAACCTCGACTTCGCCGACGTCAAGAGCGTGATGTCGGGCGCGGGGAGCGCGCTCATGGGCATCGGCTCCGCGAGGGGCGAGGGACGGGCCGTGCAGGCGGCCGAGAAGGCCATAAACTCGCCGCTGCTGGAGGCGTCGATGGACGGCGCACACGGTGCTCTGCTGTCCATCGCGGGTGGTTCGGACCTCGGGCTGTTCGAGATCAACGAGGCGGCCTCCCTGGTCCAGGAATCGGCCCACCCCGAGGCGAACATCATCTTCGGGACGATCATCGACGACTCCCTCGGCGACGAGGTGCGGGTCACCGTGATCGCGGCGGGCTTCGACGCCGGTGCGCCGACCCACAAGAAGCTCGACCCGGGCACCTTCGGCACGCGCAGCTCGTCCGGCGACTCGGACTCCAGTGGGTCCCTGTCCCCGACGTCGCGCGAGCAGCGGGACGGTACCTCCCGGTCGCGCAGCGAGGCCACCAACCCGACGCCTCCGGTGAGGAGGGCGACCCCGTCCGCCGGACAGGGCAGTCAGTCCGGCTCGTTGCCGTCCGCGGGATCGCGCGGGTACTCGGTTCCGTCGCCGACGTCGTCCACGGCGCACCGGACGCAGGGCAGCCTGCCCAGCCGGTCGTTTCCCGTGAACGACGACCCCAGCGACGACGACGTCGACGTCCCGCCCTTCATGCGCCGCTGAGCCGCCGGACGCCGCGGCTAAGCTCGCGGACGCCGGTGGAAAGCAGGTGTCGAAGGAGTTGAACGCGGTGCGCATTCGGCGTGTGGTGACCACGAGGGCGGGCGGACGGTCGAAGCCGCCGTTCGACTCGTTCAACCTCGGTGATCACGTCGGTGACGATCCCGAGGCCGTGGCCGCCAACCGTCGCCGTCTGGCCCACGAGTTGAGTCTGTCGGAGGACCGCCTCGCCTGGATGGAGCAGGTGCACGGCCGGACCGTGACCGTCGTGGACGGCACGGAGACCCGTCCCGCCGAGGCCACCGACGCGCTCGTGACCACCGAACCCGGGGTGGCGCTCGTGGCGTTGGTCGCCGACTGTGTGCCGGTGCTGCTGGGCGACCCGGAGGCGGGCGTCGTGGCCGCCGTGCACGCGGGCCGGGTCGGTGCCCGGGTCGGTGTGGTCAGGGCGGCTCTCGAGGTCATGGTCGCGCAGGGAGCGCGACTCGACCGGGTCGAGGCGCTGCTCGGTCCCGCCGTGTGCGGCGAGTGCTACGAGGTGCCGAAGGCGATGGCCGAGGACGTGGAGGCACACCTTCCGGGCAGTGCGTGCACGAGCCGGAAGGGAACGCCCGCGCTCGATCTGAAGGCGGGGCTGTGGAATCAGCTGGCCGACTTCGGCGTCGGCAAGATCGGAGTCGACCCGCGGTGCACGATGGAGGACGAGACCCTCTTCAGTCACCGCAGGAGTGCTCCGACGGGAAGGATCGCGGCCGTCACATGGATGGAGAAGTGAACGACCAGCAACGTCACGACGAGATCGCGGCGGCGCTGCGCGCGGTGACCGAGCGCGTGGCGGCGGCGTGTCGCCGCGCCGGACGCTCGCCCGACGAGGTCCGGATGATCGCCGTCACCAAGACGTTCCCGGCTTCGGACGCCGCGGTGCTGGCCGATCTCGGTGTGCGCGACTTCGGGGAGAACCGGGTCCAGGAGGCCGCCGCGAAGGTCGAGGAGGTGGCGCGCCTGCGTCCGGAGGCCGACGTGCGGTGGCACATGCTCGGCCGACTCCAGCGCAACAAGGCGCGATCGGTGGCGAGGTGGGCCGCGGAGGTGCAGTCGGTGGACTCCCTCCGGCTGGCCGACACGCTCACCAAGGCGGTGCGGGCCGCACTGGACTCGGGCGAGCGGGATCGGCCGCTCGACGTGCTCGTCCAGGTCAGCCTCGACGACGATCCGTCGCGTGGCGGCTGCCCGGTCGACGATCTTAGTGAGCTCGCCGACACAATCGCCCGGCAGAGTGATCTTCTCCACTTACGCGGTGTGATGGCCGTCGCGCCGCTGGGAGTCGACCCCGCGCCGGCCTTCGACCGGCTAGCCTCGATCTCCGAGATGCTGCGGAAAGATCATCCGGGGGCCACGGAGATCTCGGCGGGCATGAGTGGTGATCTGGATCAGGCCATCGCGTACGGCTCGACGTGTGTGCGTGTCGGAACCGCGTTGCTCGGCGGACGAGGTTTAGCCTCCCCCTAGCAAGGTCCACCCGAGCGGCATCCAGACGGCCCGACCGTGTGTTGGACCGCACGAGTAGACCGTGGAGGGCGAGGGAGAGGCATGAGCGCGCTGCAGAAGCTGAAGGCCTACTTCGGGATGGTCCCTGCTGAGGACGACGAGTACGACTTCGACGACGACTACCGGCGCGACTACCAGAGCGACGACTACACCTACGACGAGTCGACCTACAAGGACTCGACGAGGCGCTCCCGGCCGCGCTACCGCGTCATGGACGAGTTCGAGGAGGCCGAGAGCCCTTCGAGCCGAGTCCGTCGTGGCTCGTCCCGCAGTGAACCGGCCGTCCACGGCTCCCTGGCGATGGACCGGCAGCCCGAACCGGTGGCTCGGGTACGGCCGATGAGTTCCGTGACCCCGGCGGCGGATTCCGCGCGTGATCCGCTGAGCCGCATCATCACGTTGCACCCGACGAGTTACGCGGAGGCACGTGAGATCGGTGAGGCGTACCGGGACGGGGCGCCTGTGATCATGAACCTGACGGAGATGGAGAACGCCGACGCCAAGCGTCTGGTCGACTTCGCGGCTGGTCTGGCCTTCGCGCTGCGCGGGTCCATGGACAAGGTCACCAACAAGGTGTTCTTGCTCTCACCGCCCGACGTGGACGTGACGGCGGAGGATCGCAGGCGCATTGCGGAGGGCGGGTTGTTCCTCCGGCACTGATCACGAAGCCGACGTGTGGCAGAGTGGTCACCGTGGTCGCTGTTCGCATGATCCTGTACTGGCTGCTGTTCGCGTTCTGGCTCCTGCTCACGGCGCGTATCGTGGTGGAGCTCGTTCGTGCCTTCGCTCGTGACTGGCGCCCCGTCGGTGGGGTTGCGGTCACGCTGGAGACCATCTACACAGTGACCGACCCACCGGTTCGGCTCGTGCGTCGGATTATTCCGATCGTACGGATCGGCGGAGTGGGACTAGACCTATCGATTATGGTGCTGCTGTTGGTTGTGTTCATACTGATGCAGCTGGCGCTGCCCGGGTAACGGGGAACCCGGGTGGAACGGCAGGCCATGGAGTGCGTGAGGTGATCTGATGTCGTTGACTCCTGCTGACGTGCATAACGTCGCGTTCAGCAAGCCTCCGATCGGCAAGCGGGGCTACAACGAGGACGAGGTGGACGCGTTCCTCGACCTTGTGGAGACCGAGCTTGCCCGGTTGATTGAGGACAATAACGAGCTGCGGCAGCAGGTCGAACAGCTCGATGCCGAGTTGGAATCAACTCGTAGCGAGTTGGAATCCGCGAAGGCCCACGGTGCCAGGGACGACGCGCCCTCGCGCCGGCTCGCGCCGGTTCCGCCCCCCGCGACCGCGATGGAGCAGACCCAGGCCACCGGTCTGATGCCCGACGCCGGTGAGCCGAACGTCCAGGCGGCGAAGGTGCTCGGCCTCGCCCAGGAGATGGCCGACCGGCTCACCGCCGAGGCGAAGACCGAGTCGGACAGCATGCTCGCCGAGGCGCGGACGAAGTCGGAGCAGTTGCTCTCCGACGCCCGGTCCAAGGCCGACTCGATGGTCAACGAGGCGCGCACCCGCGCCGAGACCATGCTCAACGAGGCGCGCACCAGGGCGGAGACGCTGGAGCGCCAGGCGCGCGAGAAGGCGACCAACATGGATCGCGAGGCGCAGCGCAAGTACACCGAGACGCTGAACAACCTCAACACCGAGAAGTCCGCGCTCAACAAGAAGATCGAAGAGCTGCGCACGATCGAACGCGAGTACCGCACCCGCCTCCGGGGCTTCCTGGAGTCGCAGCTGCGGGAGTTGGACGACAGGGGATCGGCGGCGCCCGCGTCGGCGTCCACATCGAGCTCCAGCAGCTCGAGCAGCAGCGGACAGGGCTACTCGTTCGGTCCGCGCGCTGAGGCCGGCTGAGGCGGCCAGCCGGGCGTTATGGCAGGTCACCCGGTCGTGACGCCCGTGGCTGTGTTGTAATTCACCGTGCTCTACATCGTCCTCCTTCTGGTGCTGATCGCCCTGGGGTTGGTGGTGGCGGCACTCGCCACAGCCAGCTCCCTGTGGGCGTGGGTGTCGATCGGTGTCTCCGGGCTCGCCGGGATGCTCCTCCTCGTCGACCGCGTGCGTATGCGGCGGCGGACGGGGTCGGCGAGCGAGTCGGAGACAACTCGCGACGACGACACGGGCAAGGTGGGTGGCGACGGCGACGAGGCCGACGCCTCCGCGTCCGACGATCCGGACGGTCGCGACTCCGAGGTCGCTGAGGGGGCCGCCGGTCCCGCGACGCGTGAGGATGCCGAGGCGGCCGACGTGGACCCGGCCACCGAGTCCACATCGACTGCCGACGCAGCCGAAACCGCCGAGGTCACCGAGACCGCTGAGGTGGAGGCCAAGCAGGCCGACACGCTGGTGCTCGACCCCGACGCCGCGGCCGAGCAGACCGACGGTGTGCCGTCCGACGGTGTTGCGTCCGAGTCCCCCGCCGCACAGTCCGACGACCGCGGCGACGACGCCACGCGGGCCGAGTCGTCGGAGGCCGGCGAGGCGGACGAGGAACCGGCGGTTCCGGAGCGGGAGCCGGTGGCGGCGGACGGCATCGATCCGCTCACCGACACCCAGCCCCGTACCGCGCTGTTGGCTTCCTCAGGCGAGCTCGCCGGGGCCGACGTCGATCCTCCCGAGGAGGACTCGTCCGTCGACGACGCGTTGCTCGTCTCCGATTCGACGGCCGAGGTCCTCGTGGTGGACGAGTATCCGCGCTACCACCTCGGGCACTGCGGCTGGCTCGGTACGCGCGCGACGATCCCGCTGGCGGTGCGGGAGGCGCGCGAGCTGGGTTTCACCCCGTGTGGGCTGTGCAAGCCCGACGCCGCACTGGCCGCTGCCCACAGGCGGCGCCGCGCCTCGCGCCGCAACACGGCCTGAGGTGAGCGGCACGGACGGTGAGTGACGGGTCCCTGGTCCGTGGTGTGGTGGCCGGGGCTACTCTGTACGGCACAGGCGTCGATCCGGCCATCACCGGGGAGCTTCCGGAAGAACGGACCTGCGGTGTTCCGCATACGGGTCTCAGTAGAACCGGACGGGACCGGCCCGTCACAGCCGTCGAATGAGTGGTCCGCGCGTGTCGTCCGCGCGGGCAAGCGGGGTGGTACCGCGCTACGTGCGTCGCAGGACGCCGTTTCGTCCCCGAGCACGCCATTGCCAACGCATGGCAGGCACGGCCTGAGCGAGACAGCGAACACCGCGAGGAGCGCACCAGATGTACCCGAAGGCATCCTTCGGCGATCAGCCCGCCGACCAGGTTCCCGCCCAACCGTCGTTTCCCGCGTTGGAGAAGGACGTCCTCGCCTACTGGGAGTCCGACCGGACCTTCGCGGCGACCGTCGAGGCGCGTGAGGCCGGGACGAACGGCAGCAACGAGTACGTCTTCTACGACGGACCTCCGTTCGCCAACGGGCTTCCGCACTACGGCCACCTGCTGACCGGCTACGTCAAGGACATCGTTCCGCGGTACCAGACGATGCGGGGCAAGCGCGTCGAGCGCCGGTTCGGTTGGGACACGCACGGGCTGCCCGCCGAGCTGGAGGCGGAACGACAGCTCGGCATCACCGACAAGTCGCAGATCGACGACATGGGCATCGCCGAGTTCAACCAGGCGTGCCGTGAGTCCGTGCTGCGGTACACGAAGGAGTGGCAGGAGTACGTCACTCGCCAGGCCCGCTGGGTCGACTTCGACAACGACTACAAGACGCTCGACATCTCCTACATGGAGTCGGTGATCTGGGCGTTCAAGCGGCTGTGGGACCAGGGCCTCGTGTACGAGGGCTACCGGGTCCTGCCGTACTGCTGGCGGGACGAGACGCCGCTGTCCAACCACGAACTCCGGATGGACGACGACGTCTACAAGAGCCGGCAGGACCCTGCCGTGACGATCGGGTACCGCATCGACGGCAACGTCGGCGCGCTCGCGGAACTCGACGGCGCCTATCTGTTGATCTGGACCACGACGCCGTGGACGGTGCCGTCGAACCTGGCCACCGCGGTGCACCCGGAGGTCGACTACGTCGTCGTGCGGACCGACGACGGCAAGCGCTTCGTCCTGGCCGAGGCCCGCGTGAGCGCGTACGCCAAGGAACTCGGCGAGGAGCCCGAGGTGGTGGCGCGGTACAAGGGCGCGGACCTGCTCGGGACCCGCTACGTGCCGCCGTTCCCCTACTTCGTCGGGCACGAGAACGCGCACCGCGTGCTGGCGGCCGACTACGTGACCACCGACGACGGTACGGGCATCGTGCACATCGCCCCCGCCTACGGTGAGGAGGACAAGGCCGTCACCGACGCCGCCGGGATCACGCCGGTCACCCCGGTGGACGCCCGCGGGCGGTTCGACGCCCAGGTGCCCGACTACGAGGGCCAGAACGTCTTCGACGCCAACGCCAACATCATCCGCGACCTGAAGAACGGCACCGGGTCCGCGACGCAGGGCGCCATCCTGCTGCGTCACGAGACGTACGAGCACTCCTACCCGCACTGCTGGCGGTGCCGGAACCCGCTCATCTACCGGGCGGTCTCGTCGTGGTTCGTGGCGGTGACGAAGTTCAAGGACCGCATGGTCGAGCTGAACCAGCAGATCACCTGGTACCCGGAGCACGTCAAGGACGGGCAGTTCGGGAAGTGGCTGGAGAACGCGCGCGACTGGTCGATCTCGCGCAACCGCTACTGGGGCACGCCGATCCCGGTGTGGGTGTCGGACGACCCGAACTACCCGAGGGTGGACGTCTACGGGTCGCTCGACGAGCTGGAGCGGGACTTCGGGGTGCGACCCACCGACCTGCACCGCCCGCACATCGACGCCCTCACCCGGCCCAACCCGGACGACCCGACCGGCAAGTCCACGATGCGCCGGGTCCCGGACGTGCTGGACGTGTGGTTCGACTCCGGGTCGATGCCGTACGCGCAGGTGCACTACCCGTTCGAGAACGCCGAGTGGTTCGAGCACCACTACCCGGGCGACTTCATCGTCGAGTACATCGGCCAGACCCGCGGCTGGTTCTACACGCTGCACGTGCTGGCCACGGCCCTGTTCGACCGGCCCGCCTTCCGCACGTGCGTCTCGCACGGCATCGTGCTCGGGTCCGACGGGCAGAAGATGTCGAAGTCGCTGCGCAACTACCCGGACGTCACCGAGGTGTTCGACCGCGACGGCTCCGACGCCATGCGTTGGTACCTCATGTCGAGCCCGATCCTGCGTGGCGGCAACCTGATCGTCACCGACAAGGGCATCCGCGACTCCGTCCGGCAGGCCGTGCTGCCGCTGTGGAACTCGTACTACTTCCTCGCCCTCTACGCCGGGGCGGAAGGCGTGTCGGGCACGGTGCGGACCGACTCGACGCACGTGCTCGACCGGTACCTGCTCGCGAAGACGCACGAACTCGTCACCGACGTGGCCAGTGCCCTCGACGACTACGACATCGCGGGTGCGTGCTCGACGGTGCGGGACTTCCTGGAAGTGCTCACCAACTGGTACGTCCGTCGTTCGCGGGACCGGTTCTGGGAGGGCGACCGCGACGCGATCGACACCCTGCACACCGTGCTGGAGGTCGTGTGCCGCACCGTGGCGCCGCTGCTGCCGCTGACCACCGAGGCGGTGTGGCGGGGGCTCACGGGCGGTCGCTCGGTGCACCTGACGGACTGGCCGCTGGTGGACGAGCTGCCCGCCGACCCGGCGTTGGTGACGGCCATGGACCGGGTGCGTCAGGTGTGCTCCTCGGCGCTGTCGCTGCGCAAGGCCAACAAGCTGCGGGTGCGGCTTCCGCTCGCGAAGCTGCTGGTGGCGGCGGAGGACGTCGAGACGTTGCGCCCCTTCGCCGACATCGTGCGCGACGAGGTGAACGTCAAGTCGGTCGAGTTCACGACGGACGTGGCGGCGCACGGCCGGTTCGAGGTCGTGGTCAACGCCCGCGTCGCCGGTCCTCGCCTCGGCCGGGACGTGCAGAAGGTGATCAAGGCCGTGAAGGCGGGTGACTGGACCGCGACCGCCGAGGGCGGGGTGGTGGCCGCCGGGATCGAGCTGCGGGACGGCGAGTACGAACGTCGGCTCGTCGCCAAGGAGTCGGGTGCCGCCGCGGAGCTGCCGGGCGGGCACGGGCTGGTCGTGCTCGACACCGAGGTGACCGACGAACTCGCCCTGGAGGGTGTGGCTCGGGACCTGGTGCGCGTGGTGCAGCAGGCTCGCCGCGACGCCGACCTGGCCGTGTCCGACCGCATCACCCTGACCGTCGACGCGCCGGAGGACGTCGTCGCCGCAGCGAAGACCCACGAGGAGTTCGTCGCGTCGGAGACGCTGTCGACGGCCGTCCGTTACGGCACCGTGGAGGGCGGCTTCGAGGGCACCGTCGGCGACGGGGCCCGGGTGCGGGTCTCGGTCGCCGCGAACGCCTGACGGGTGATCGGATGCGGTTCGCCGTCCGGGTGAAGGCCGGAGCGAAGCGCGACGTCGTCGGCGGACGATGGAACGGGACGCTCGGCGAGGCCCTCGTGGTCTCCGTCCGAGCGCCCGCCGTCGACGGCAAGGCGAACGCCGCGGTGTGCACGGTGCTGGCCCGCGCCTTCGGGGTGCGGGCCCGTGACGTCACCGTCGTGAAGGGACAGCGGTCCCGGGACAAGTTGGTGGAGGTCCCCGACGGGGACGGCACCGCGGACCGCCTCGCCGAGCTGAAGGACGCGGTGACCCGCACGTCAGGCTGAGCGAGGTGACATGAACGAGCTGCCCGCAGTGCTCGGCGCGGGTGCGCTCGTTCTCCTCGCCTCGGCGTTCGCCGTCCGGTTCTCGATCCGGCTCGGGCTGCCGTCGCTGCTCATCTACCTCGGTATCGGCGTCCTGATCGGAGAGTCCGGGCTGGGCGTCCAGTTCGAGGACGCCACGCTGATGCAGACGCTCGGCGTCGCGGCGCTGGTGATGATCCTCGTCGAGGGCGGCTTGACGACCGACTGGTCCGCGGTGCGGCCCGGACTGGGCCCCAGCATCGTGCTGTCGGTCGTCGCCGTGGTGGTCACGGTCGTGGTGACCGGCGCGGCACTGCACTGGCTGCTCGACCTCGACTGGCGGACGGCGCTGCTTTGGGGAGCGGTGTTGTCGTCCACCGACGCGGCCGCGGTCTTCTCGGTGCTGCGCTCGTCGGGGATCGGTCGTCGCCTGTCCGGGGTCGTGGAGCTGGAGTCGGGCCTCAACGACGCTCCGAGCTACATCGCCGTGGTGCTGCTCACCACCGGAGTGACGGTGGACTGGCTGTTGCCCTTGCAGTTGCTCTACCAACTCGGGGTGGGCGCGCTGATCGGGTTGGCGGTGGGCGTGGCCGGAGGTGAAGGGCTGCGGCGCAGTGCCTTGCCCGCCACGGGCCTCTACCCGCTGGCGACGGTCGCGATGTGCGTGGTCGCGTACTCGGCCGCCCAACTGTCCGGGGCGTCGGGGTTGCTCGCCACGTTCCTGGCGGGGCTCGTCCTCGGCAACTCCAAGCTGCCACACCGGTCCGACACCCTGTCGTTCGCGCAGGGGCTGGGGTGGATCGCGCAGATCGGAGTCTTCGTTCTGCTGGGGTTGTTCTCGTCCCCGGACCGGTTGCCCGCCGCGATCGTGCCCGGGTTGTTGGCTGGGCTCGTGGCCGTCCTGCTGGCCCGCCCACTGGCCGTGGTGCTGTCCACGACGCCGTTCCGGGTGCCATGGCGCGAACAGGTGTTCCTGTCGTGGGCGGGGCTGCGGGGCGCGGTGCCCATCGTGTTGGCGACCATCCCGCTGGCAGTCGACTATCCCGGGGCGCAACTGCTGGTCGACGCCGTGTTCGTCATCGTGATCGTCTACACGCTGCTGCAGACGGCATTTATGACACCGCTCGCGCGCGCGCTCGGTGTGGCGTCGGGTACGGAACCGCAGCAGATCGACATCGACGCGGCACCGCTCGACGAGCTGGGGGCGGTGCTGTTGCAGGTCCGCATCTCGCAGGGGTCCCGGCTGCACGGCGTCTACCTCGCCGAACTCCGGTTGCCGCGGGGGGCGAGCGTGAGCCTCGTCGTCCGTCGAGGCCGGGCGTTCACCCCGGAGGCCACGACCCGCTTGCAGGAGGGCGACCAGCTACTCGTCGTGACCACGGAGGCCGCGCGGAACGCCACCGAACGCAGGCTGCGCGCCGTCGGCAGGGCCGGACCCATCGCCCGCTGGAAGGGCGAGACCGGGGACTGACGGCGACGGCGGCCAGGGGACGCCCCTCCGAGTCGCGTGACGGACGCTCGGCGGGGGCGTGGACAATGAAGCGGTGAACACCGAGCAGCAACCTGATCCCTCGGACACCGAGGAGCCGCGGCCCGCCGTTCTGCCCCGTCGCAGAGTGGGCCTGCTGGCCCTCGCCGCGGTGCTCGCCTACGCCGTCGACCTCGTCACCAAGGTGATCGTCACGGCGACGTTGGAGGGGGAAAAGCCCGTTCGGCTGCTCGGCGGTGCGGTGTACTTCCAACTGCTGCGCAACCCCTACGCGGCGTTCGGCATGGACATCGGTGGCACGTGGCTGCTGACGGCCATCGCGATCGCCGTGGTGGTCGGGATCGTGTGGTTCGCGCGCCGAATCCGGTCGGCGGGGTGGGCGATCGGACTCGGACTGGTGCTCGCGGGTGCTCTCGGCAATCTCACCGACCGCATCTTCCGCGCGCCCGCCGTGTTCCAGGGCCACGTGGTCGACTTCATCTCCGTGTTCGGCCCCAACGGACAGTACTTCCCCGTGTTCAATGCCGCGGACTCGGCGATCACCGTCGGAGCGGGGTTGATCGTGCTTCTCACGGTGTTGGGCCGCGACTACGACGGCAGCGTCATCCCTCGGGGGCGGAAGGCGGCGGACGCCGACGGCAGCAACAGCGCAGACGACACGGACGGCACCGACGGAACGGACACCGACGACAGGGGGGCTCGGTCGTGAGCAGTCGCATGTTGCCCGTGCCGGACGGGCTGGACGGGATGCGGGTCGACGCCGGACTCGCGAAGTTGCTCGGGCTGTCGCGCACCGTCGTGGCGGAGCTGGCCGTGGCGGGTGACGTGCTGCTCGACGGTCGGCCCGCGGGCAAGTCCGACCGACTGGTGGCGGGAAGCCTGCTGGAGGTGTCGCTGCCGGAACCCGACGCGCCGGTCGACGTCGTGGCGGAGCCGGTGGAGGGCATGACGATCCTCCACGAGGACGACGACATCGTGGTGGTCGACAAGCCCGTCGGGGTCGCCGTGCACCCCAGTCCGGGCTGGACGGGACCGACGGTGGTGGGGGGACTCGCCGCCGCGGGACTGCGCATTTCGACCTCGGGCGCGGCCGAGCGGCAGGGCGTGGTCCACCGGCTCGACGCGGGGACCACGGGCGTCATGGTGGTCGCGAAGAGCGAGTACGCCTACTCGGTGCTCAAGCGGGCGTTCAAGGAACGCACCGTGTCGAAGGGCTATCACGCACTGGTGCAAGGGCATCCGGACCCCACGCGCGGCACGATCGACGCGCCGATCGACCGGCACCCTCGGCACGACTACAAGTTCGCGGTCGTGTCGGGCGGGCGGCCCTCGGTCACCCACTACGAGGTCACCGAGGCCTTCCGTGCCGCGTCGCTGGTGGACATCCGGTTGGAGACCGGCCGCACCCACCAGATCCGGGTCCATTTCTCCGCGATGCGCCACCCGTGCGTCGGTGACCTCACGTACGGGGCGGACCCCGTCCTCGCACGCAAGCTCGGGCTGTCCCGGCAGTGGCTGCACGCGCGCAAGCTCGGCTTCGCGCACCCGAGCGACGGCCGGTGGGTCGAGTTCACGAGCGAGTACCCGGCCGACCTGGCGAAGGCACTCGAGGTGCTGCGCGCGGAGTCCTGAGCACCCTCGAGGACATCGAGATCGCACGGGTGACGAGAGTGGGAACTCCGCGGGGGAGTCATTCCTCCAGGGACCAGATGAGGCTGCGGCCGTCCGGTTCGGGTCGAGGACTCCACCGCACGCCGGTGATGCGCACCGACTCGCCGACCACGTAGACCGTGTGGCCGCCGCTCGTCTCGCCGGGCTGGACGCCGATCTTGTGCGGCGGACGGGAGGTGAGCGAGACCGGTGCCTTGGCGATCGCCTCGCCGTCGGCGGTGAGGAGTTCGAGGTAGTTGTCGGGCAGCGAGGCGAACGGGATCGAGCCGGTGTTCGTGACCTCCGTGTGCACGACGACGGCGCGCTCGTTCTCCTCCAGGCTGTAGCCCGCGGCCGAGAACAGGTAGTCGGCCGGGTCCTGCACCTCCAGCAACTGCACCGCCAACTGCTCACCTTCGAGGCCGACGGTGTCGAGGGCGTCGCCCGGCCGACCCTGCTTCGGGGTGGTGCTGATGGGGAGTTGGTCGCCACGCGCCCATTGCGCGCTCTGCGGCGGACCCCAGGTGTTCATCACCGGGTCCGGGGCGATCGGCGGCGGGGCCTGATGCGCCCCCGTGGCGTGTGGTGACGCGGGTTGCGTGGCCGGGGGGAAGGCACCGGAGGGCGTCCCCTGGACGGCGAACGCACCCGACGGCGTGCCGGGCGCCTGGTGGGGACCGGTGGGGGTGCCTTGGACCTGGTACGAGCCCGATGGCGTTCCCTGGACCTGGTACGAGCCGGACGGGGTGCCCTGGACGTGGTGAGGTCCGCTGGGTGTGCCGTGTACCTGATAGGCCCCGGAGGGGGTTCCCTGCACCTGGTACGCGCCGCTGGGCGTGCCCTGCACCGGGTAGGCGCCCGAGGGAGTGCCGTGCACCTGGTGTGGTCCGCTCGGCACTCCGGGGGCCTGGTACGGGCCGCTCGGAGGCCCCGTGACCTGGTGTTGTGATGGATGCGGGCGTGAGGACGCGAGAGCTGCGCGCAGGCCCGCGGGGTCGCTCTCGACCCCGACGAGGAGCGGCAGTCCCTGCGCCGACAGTCCCACGAGCCGGTAGGCGACGTCCCGCGGATCCATCCCGACTCTCGCCGCGAGTTCGTGCACGGCCATCTTGCCCGCCTCGGCCAGTGCGGCGAGCAGGTGTGCGTCGACAGGATCGGTCAGGGCCACGGGCCAGAGCCTAGTCGGCCGGTAGGCTGCGTCCATGGCGCCCACGACATCCGTGACGACTCTCGCCGATGAGTGCGTCGACCTCTTCTTCGACATCGAGCCGCTGCAACCGGTCCTTCTCGGACTCGACCCGACGCGCGTGGGTCTGGGTGACGTCAGCGAAGCCGCCGAGAGGGAACACCGTGCCGCGCTGCAGCGCCTCGTCGAACGGGCGGAGGCGCTCGACGTCTCGGAGCGCTCCGACGAGGACCGGGTCACGCGTGACGTGATCGTCAGTCAGGCGAGGTCCCGGATCGAGCAGCTCGACACCAAGTCGGTGGAGTTCACGATCACCGACTTCTTCGTGGGGCCCGCCGCGAGTCTGCTCACCCTGCTGCCCATGGTGGGTGTCGCCACCCCCGAGCAGGGCAGGGCGCACCTGGACCGGCTCGCGGCCATCCCCGACTACCTGGACCAGGTGCTGCAGCGGCACCGGGCGGGGCTCGCGGCGGGCCGAACGCCGGTCGCGCACCTCGTACGGGCCTCCGTCGAACACCTCGACCGCTATCTCGCCGCACCGACCGACGACCCGCTCCTGCGTCAGACGCCGCCGGACGAGGAATTCACCGCACGTCGCGACGCCCTGCTCGCCGACGTCGTGCGCCCGGCGTTCGCGCGGTACCGCGACGCGCTCCGCGCGGAGTTCGTCGACCGGGGCAGGCCGGAGGACCGGCCCGGTGTGTGTCACCTGCCCGAGGGCGACGCCGTGTACGCGGCGCTGGCGCGCGTGCACACCACGACCGAGCGCAGCCCGGAGGAGCTGCACGCCACCGGCCTCGACTGCATCGAGCGCCTGGCCGAGGAATATGCCGTCCTCGGTCGTCGGGTCTTCGGCACGGAGGACGTCCAGGAGATCTTCGAGCGGCTGCGGACCGATCCGGCGCTGCGATGGAGCGGTGCCGAGGAACTGCTCGACACTGCACGCGCCGCCATCACCCGGGCGGAACGCGAGGCGCCGAACTGGTTCGGGCGGATTCCGCCTCAACCGTGGGTGGTGGAGGCCGTCCCGGCCGCGGAGGCGCCCGGTGCGCCTGCCGCCTACTACCTCCAGCCCTCCGTCGACGGGGCACGACCCGGCACGTACTTCGCCAACACGCACCAGGCGACCGAGCGGTTCCGGCACACCTCCGAGGTGACGGCGTTCCACGAGGTGATCCCGGGGCATCACTTCCAGATCAGCACGGCGTTGAATCTCACCGACCTCCCGCTGCTGCGCCGCATCAGCGACGTCAACGCCTACATCGAGGGCTGGGGCCTCTACACCGAACGGCTCGCCGACGAGATGGGCCTGTACTCGGACGACGTCGCGCGGCTGGGGATGCTCAGCATGGACTCCGTGCGGGCGGGCCGGCTCGTGGTCGACACCGGTCTGCACGCGAAGGGGTGGAGCAGGCAGCAGGCGATCGACTTCCTGGAACGCAACACCCCGATGGCGGGTGTGGAGATCGTGGCCGAGGTCGACCGCTACATCGCCTACCCCGGACAGGCGCTGTCGTACATGGTGGGTCGCCTCGAACTCCAACGGCTGCGGGCCGAGGCCGAACAGGCGCTGGGTTCGCGGTTCGACATCCGCGCCTTCCACGACCTCGTGCTCGGCGGCGGCGCTCTGCCCATGACCGTGTTGGGCGACGTCGTGCGGACGTGGGTCGAGCGGCAGAAAGGGTGAGTGTCACGCGCCCTCGGTCACGGCGGTGAGCCGCGCCGACACCACGAGCGCCGGGTCGCGAGCGTCCACCGGGTTCACCGCGGTGAGCAGGCGTAGCTCGGGTTCGTCGGTGGGGCCGGTGGCGTGGGCGAGCGCGTGTTGCTGTGCCACTTCCTCGACGCGGTACACGGTGAACACGCCGATCCTGCCGTCGGCGCGGACCACGCGGACCGTGTCGCGTGGGCGAAGGGAGTGCAGTGAGAAGAAGCTGCCGCGTTCGAACGCGAGCTCAATGTGTCCGGTGAGGACGGCGGTGCCCGCCTCGCCCGGTGTGGGGCCGTCGACCAGCCACCCGACGGTCGAGGCGTGCCCAGGGACGTCGGCGCCGCCGGACGGTGTTCTCCCCAGGGCGACCACTGCGGTGTCCACGCCGAGCGTGGGAAGCTGGACCCGGATCGGTGCCGAGTGCGGCAGAGCGGCGTGGGCGATCGGGGGTGGTCCGGCGGCGACGGTTCTGGGTGCCGCTCCCTCGCCGTCCGAGGCGAGCGCCGACGTCTCGTCCGGTGTGTGGAGCAGCGTGGTCAGGACGACGGTCGCCGCCAAGGCGGTCATCCCCGCCGTCAGCGCGGCGACCCGACGGAGGCCCGGTGAGCGTAGTCCCAGGACCTGGGTCACTGGGCGCTTCTTTCCCGATCGGCAACCTCGATCGCGTTCACGGATCGCCCCTCCCGCGATTAATCCCCTCACTGGAGGGATCGGCCGAAAGGGAGCACCGTTACCGGAAAGCGACACTCAGGTTGAATCTCACCCTTTCGGGTTATCACTCTGTTGGTTTGCCGCCGGAAGCGGGAAGTCTGGGTCCTCAGGACGACGGGAAGGTGGACGACTGTGACGATGAGGGGCACGGTGGCCGTGCTCGACGTGGGATGCTTCAGCGCACGTCTCCTGGGGGTCGACCGGGGCGGATCGCTGCTCGAACCCGTTCTGAGTCACAAGACCCGACTACGCCTCGACCGGTCACTCGACGCCTCGGGTCGCCTGCGTGACGACGGGGTGGAGTCCGTCGTCTCCGCCGTGCGGGTCGCGAACGAGGTCGCGGCGCGGCACGGTGTCGACGAGCTGTTCTGCTTCGCGACCTCGTCGATCAGGGACTCGGCCAACGCCGACGAGGTGGTGGAGCGCGTGGAGGCCGAGACCGGCCGTCGACTGCGGTTCTTCAGCGGGACCGACGAGGCCCGGCTCGCCTACCGCGCCGCCCGGGTCTGGTTCGGCGCGGGTGTCGGGCCGTTGTCCGTCCTCGACGTCGGGGGCGGAACCCTGGAGCTCGCGGCGGGCCACGGTCTTCACGCGGACTTCGCGCGGTCGCTTCCGTTGGGGGCGCGGGAGACCACCCGGGCCTGGCGGCTCGACACGGAGCGGCCGTCCGAGGAGGCCATCGAGGCCCTGCGGTCCCACGCCATCGAGGAGATCCGCGACGCACTCGGGGAGGACGAGGCCCGGCTGCGCGAGTTCGGTGTCGTGGGGTGTTCGAAGGTGCTGCGGCAGCTCGCCGTCGTGGCAGGCCGCCGGCGGAAGGGCACGATCCGGACGCGGGAGCTGCACTTGGAGGACGTCCGGGAGCTCGTTCCGAGGCTCGCGGCACTCCCGGCCTCGCGTCGTTCGGAGGTTCGCGGCATCTCCCGGCCTCGGGCCCGGCAGGCGTTGGCCGGTGCCGTCGTGGCCGAGGCGTTGCTCACCGTCTTCGGCGGTCCTGCGGCGATCTGCCCCTGGTCCACCACTCACGGTGTGCTGTTGGCGTTGCTCCACGACGCGGACGAGCTGAGGCAGAGCCTCGACGGCCGGGTCACCGCGGCCTGAGGCACGAGCGACACGGAGGTGACGATGCGACCGAACGACGACGTCCCCCGGCCGACCGAACCGGAACCGCCCGACTTCGAACCCGACCTCGACCGCCGTCGGGACACCGGGGAACACAGGCCACTGCCCACTCCGGACGTGCCCGAGCCGCCGAATCGCGACGACGTGCGTCCCGACGACGACGTCGAACCGGACGTGGGAACCGTCGAACCGCCCGACTGACGATCCTCACACCTGGGAGGCGGTGGCCGCCGGGCTCGCGGACACCGTCGGGGCGAGCGGGGCGGCGTGCGGGAGGCGTCGCACCGGTGCGCGCCACGCGGGCTGCGAGGGCCGTTCGAGCTGCTCGGCCGGTGGAATCGGCATCGTCACGGGCTCCTCCGTGACGGTCACCGGGACGTCGTAGTGCGTGATGGTGAACGGTTGCCCGTGCGTCAGCGCGTAGCGTGCCGTGTCCCGCTCGATCTCCACGCAGAACTGGCTGCCCCGGTAGCACATGCGGAACGCGATGCGCCTCGGCACGGGAGGCAGGCGCGGTCGGAAGCTGAGTTCGCCGTCGTGGTCACGCATGCCGCCGAAACCGGCCACGATCGCCAGCCAGGAGCCCGCCAACGCCGCCATGTGCAGGCCGTTGCGGACGTTGTTGTGCAGGTCGTGCAGGTCGGTGAGTGCCGCTTCGGCGAAGTAGTCGTAGGCGAGGTCGAGGTAACCGCACTCCGCCGCCATCACCGCCTGGGTCGCGGCCGACAGCGACGAGTCCCGCACGGTCAACGCCTCGTAGTAGACGAAGTTGCGCCGCTTCTGTTCCAGTGAGAACGCGTCACCGCGCAGGTGCATGGCCAGGACGAGATCGGCCTGCTTGATGACCTGCTTGCGGTACAGGTCGAAGTACGGGTAGTTGAGCAGCAGGGGATAGCGGTCGGGCGGCGTGTTCGCGAAGTCCCACTTGGCGTGCTCGGTGAACCGCTCCGACTGCGGATGCACCTTGAGCAGTTCGTCGTAGGGCACGCGCATCTTGCGGGCCGCTTCCCGCCACCCGGCGACCTCGACGTGGTCGACGCCGAGTCGTTCGGCGATGTCGGGTTGCCGTTCGCACGAGTCGGCGGCGGCCCGCAGGTTCCGTTGCGCCATCAGGTTGGTGTAGACATTGTTGTCCACCACGGCCGAGTACTCGTCCGGACCGGTGACCCCGTCGATGCGGAATCCGCCGTGGGGGTCGTGGTGTCCGAGCGACATCCACAGCCGCGCCGTCTCGGTGAGCAGCTCGGTGCCGCACTCACGCTCGAACTCGACGTCGTGAGTGGCGTTCAGGTACCGCAGCACGGCGTCGGCGATGTCGGCGTTGACGTGGAACGCCGCCGTTCCGGCAGGCCAGTACGCCGAGCACTCGGCGCCGTTGATGGAACGCCACGGGAACGACGCGCCCCGGAGGTTGAGCTGTCGCGCCCTCTCCTTCGCTTTGTCCAGTGTGGAGTGTCGCCAGCGGAGGGCGTCACGGGCGGCGTCGGGCAGCGTGTAGGTGAGCAGTTGCAGGACGAACGTCTCGGTGTCCCAGAAGGCGTGGCCGTCGTAGCCGGGACCGGTGAGTCCCTTGCCCGGGATCGCGCGACTCTCGCCTCGGGCCCCGGCCTGCAGGACGTGGAACAGGGCGAACCGGACCGCCTGCTGCAGTTCCGGGTCACCCTCCAGCTCGACGTCGGCGCTCGCCCAGAAGTTGTCGAGGAACTGTCGTTGTTCGGCCAGCAGCCCGTCCCAACCGGTCTGTAGTGCGCCCGCCAGTGCCGCGTCGACCTGTGCCCGTAGCGCCGGGATGGAGCGTTGCGCCGACCAGCCGTAGGCGAGGAACTTGGTGAAGCTGAGCTTGCTGCCCATCGGCACGTCGACCGCGAGCGTGAGCCGGGCGAGGTCCGGTTCGCACTCGATCTCGGTGCGCAGCCCCGGGCTCTCCTCGATCTGGTGATCCATGGCCGCTGCCATCCGAAGGCCGGAGCGCTTCGTGCGGTGCACGAGGACGGCGCTGTAGTCCTCGGCCTTGGCGTACTCGCACAGCAACGGTGCTTCGAGCGCTGCCGCCACCCGGGGATCGCCCGTCGGCTGTTCGATCGGCTCGTTGGTGAGCAGGTCGGACTGGGCGACCAGTTGGATGCGACCGTCGAGCGGCTCGACCTCGTAGCGCACGGCGGCGACCGCCCGTTGGGTGAACGACACGAGGCGTTCGGTGCGGACCCGCACCCTGCGGCCGGTGGGCGACGTCCACTCCGTCTCACGGCGCAGGGTCCCGGACCGGAAGTCGAGGACCCGGTGGTGGCTCGTCGCCTGTCCGTACCGCATGTCGAGCGGCTCGTCCTCGACCAGGAGCCGGATGACCTTGCCGTCGGTCACGTTCACCACGGTCTGGCCTGCTTCGGGATAGCCGTACCCGGCCTCGGCGTACGGCAGTTCGTGCTCCTCGTAGAAGCCGTTGAGGTACGTGCCGGGCAGCCCGCGAGGTTCGGCTTCCTCCAGGGTGCCGCGCATGCCGATGTGGCCGTTCGACAGCGCGAAGGTCGATTCGGTGCGCTGCAGCTCCTCCACGTCGAGTCCTTGCCAGCGCAGTTCCCAGGGTGAGCGCGCGTATCCGCGCTCCACGCCGGGCAGGTGGTCGCTCACGCCCTCTCCTCCAGCAGTTCCGCGAGGTCGTCGACGACGACGTCGGCCCCGTGATCGCGCAACGACTTCTCCTGCTCGTCGTGGCCGTCGCCGCCGACGCGGTTGACGCCCACGACGTAGCCGAAGCCGCCGTCCCGCCCCGCACGTACCCCGGCCTGTGCGTCCTCGAACACCGCTGCCGACGACGGCCGGACGTCGAGCTGGGCCGCGCAGGTGAGGAATGAGTCGGGTGCGGGCTTGCCCCGAAGCCCCTTCTCCCTGATGACGACGCCGTCGACCCGCACCTGCACGTAGTCGCTCAGCCCGGCGGCGTCGAGCACGGCGGCACCGTTGGCCGACGAGGTGACCACGCCGATCGCCAACCCGAGTCGGTTCGCCGCGTCGAGGTAGCGGACCGATCCGGGATACGGCTCGACGCCGTCGGCGATCAGTTGCAGCAACAACCGGTTCTTGCGGTTGCCGATGCCGTGCACCGTGTCGGCGTCGACGTCGTCGTCGGGGGTCCCCTCCGGCAGTTCGATGCCCCGGGACGCGAGGAAGGCGCGGACCCCGTCGAGTCGGGGACGACCGTCGACGTAGGTCGTGTAGTCCCGGCTGCTGAACGGGTCGGAGGTCGGCTCGTGCTCGGCGAGGAACTCGTCGAACGTCCGCTTCCAGGCGCGCATGTGCACCGCGGCGGTGTCGGTGAGGACACCGTCGAGGTCGAAGAGACACGCGGTGACTGCGTCCGGGAGCCCGATCATGTCTGTCACGCTAGTAGCCGGGCGACCACCCGGCATGGCGACGAACCCGGGTAGTCGACCCCCGCGACGAGGTCGGGTGACGGCCGTCGACTCACCCGGGTCGTGCCGTCGTGCTCCCTCCACTGTCGACGGTGGCGGGAGCGCCCCAGACGAGTTCGGTGATCAGTGTGACGGCGTCGTCGACGGCGGCGTGGACGTCGGTGCTGAGGCCGACCCCGGTGGTGGTCCGTGGCTCGCAGCCCACGACGACCAACCGGGACGCGTCCCCACCGAGCAGGCGCAGGAGCGTGAGCTCGGCCGCCGGGGTGAGGCGATGCGGCCTCGGGCCGAGAACGTTCGTCTCGGCTTCGGGCGCGAGCAGGTCCAGGTCGGCCACCCACAGCCGCCCGGGAGCGCCGCCGTGCGGGGTGCCGTCCACCAGCACGGTGGTGTCGTAGTCGCCGAGCATGTCGTGCTGGAGGCGGCTCCGCCCGATGCCGTGGTCGGCCAGCTGCACCCAGGCGGGCAGGCGCTGCTCTGCAAGCCGTTGGACCACCTCCAGCGCGAAGCCCTCGTCACCGCGCAGAAGTGTTCCGACCCCTGTGACCAGCACACGTGGCCTCATGAGTGCCACGGTATGCGTGGCCGTGGGTGAACACAACGGCCGGAGATCCCACTCCGAGCGGAGGTCCCGTCCCGCCGTCAGGTGGTCGGCTTCAGCGGGTCGTGTCCGATGGTCATGAGGCGGTGTCGCCACCGGACGTCGCCGGCGGTCGGTTCGAGATCGTCCCGGCGCTGGCCGTGGACCCGGTCGACGACGCGGCGCATGACCTCCAGGTCGTCGGGCTGCAGGTCGGTCTTGCGTTTGCCCAGGATGTCGAGCACTCGGCGGCCCAGGTGCGGGCCGGCCCGGTCGGGCAGTTCCTCGTCGTCGGTGTCGGCCGAGCGCGTACGGAGCCACTCGGCCAGCTCCCGGGACGTCATGTTGACCACCCGGTGGAACTCGTCCCACAGTTCGTCCGTGTGGGCGTCCATGCGACGGCCTCCCTTCGCGCGATCGAGTCGTGTCGTCAGCCCGGGGTGGTCTCGCCGCCGAGAGCGGCCATGACCTCGCCCGTGTAGTACGACGACAACTGGTTGGCGGCGAGGAAGACGTACGAGGGGGCGAGTTCGTCGGGGTCGGCGGCGCGGCCCATCGGCACCTGCTGACCGAACTGCTCGACGTGCTCCTTCGACATCGTGGCCGGGATCAGCGGGGTCCAGACGGGGCCGGGTGCCACGCAGTTGATGCGGATGTCCCGCGAGACGAGGGACTGGGCCATGGCGAACGTCCACGCGTGCACGGCCCCCTTGGTGGCCGAGTAGTCGATGAGCTTCTTGTTGCCTCGCAGCCCGTTCACCGAGCCCGTGTTCACGATGGCGCTTCCCGCGGGCATGTGCCGGAGTGCGGCGGCGGTGACGCGGAAGTAGGAGTGGACGTTGACCTCGAACGTGTGAACCCACTGTGCGTCGTCGATCTCCGCGAACGACTCGTGCTCCTGTTGGGTGGCGATGTTGTTGACCAACAGGTCGAGGCCGTCGAACTCACGGACCGTGTCGGCGACGATCTGCTCGCAGTGGCGCGCGTCGGCGAGGTCGCCGGGAAGCAGCAGGCAGCGACGCCCTTCCTGCCGGACCAACGCGGCGGTGTGCGCGGCGTCGTCGTGTTCGTCGAGGTAGGCGATGGCGACGTCGGCGCCCTCCTTGGCGAACGCGATGGCGACCGCGCGTCCGATCCCGGAGTCACCACCCGTGATGAGGGCCTTCCGGCCGCGGAGCAGGTCCCGTCCCACCCAGCCGCGCATCTCGTCACGCGGGTGCGGGTCCATTCGCCCGGTGTCGCCGGGAGGCTGCTGGCTCTGCTGAGGCTGGTTCACCGGATCACTCCTTGGGTCAGGTTCGGTTCGAACACCACGTCGTTGGTGATGGGGAGGTCGCGGACGCGGATGCCCGTGGCGTGGTGCACGGCGTTGGCGATCGCGGCGGCCGTGCCGACGATGCCGATCTCCCCGATCCCCTTGCTGCCGAGCGGACCGAGGTGCGGGTCGTGCTCGTCGATCCAGTGCGCCTCGACGGACGGCACGTCGGCGCAGGTCGCGATGTGGTACTCGGCGAGGTCGTGGTTCACCACGAACCCGAGTCGTTCGTCGAGCACGCTGGTCTCGTGCAGGGCCATCGACAGGCCCATCGTCATGCCGCCCACGAGCTGCGACCGGGCCGTCCGCGGGTTCAGCACCCGGCCGACGGCGAACACGCCGAGAAGCCGGGGCACACGGACCTCGCCGGTGTGGACGTTGACGTGCGCCTCGGCGAACTGGGCGCCGTAGGCGGCCGCGGCGAACCGCTTCCGGCCGCACTCGTCCGAGCCGGTGTACTCGTCGCCGTCCGCCGGATCGGCCCCGTACTTCTCCCGGAACCGCCGCGCCGCCGCCACCACGGCGGATCCCCAGTTGGCGGTTCCGGAGGAGCCGCCCGCCACCGGGGCTCGCGGCAGCGTGGTGTCGCCGATCCGGACGTCGACCTCGTCGAGGCGCACGTCGAGGGCGTCGGCGGCGATCTGGGTGAGCACGGTCCAGGCTCCGGTACCGAGGTCCGCGGCCCCGATGCCCACCTCGTACCGGCCGTCCCGATACCGCACCGAGGCCGCTGCCGACCCCGGCCGTCGCAGTACCGGATAGGTCGAGCTCGCGACGCCCGTGCCGACCCACCAGTCACCGTCCCGCCTCGCCCGGGGCAGGCGCGGGCGGGACTCCCAGCCGAAGCGGCGCGCTCCCTCGGTGAGGCAGGCGACCAGGTTGCGGGACGAATAGGGCAACCCGGTGTCCGGGTCGCGTTCGGGTTCGTTGCGCAGGCGCAGCTCGACGGGGTCGAGTCCGCACGCCTCGGCGAGTTCGTCCATGGCCACCTCGGGAGCGAACATCCCGGGGCACTCGCCGGGTGCCCGCATCCACGACGGCACGGGCAGGTCGAGTGCCGCCAGCCGGTGCGTGGTGCGCCGATGCTCGGCGGCGTACATCGTCCGGGCGGGAAGGCCGGTCTGTTCGGCGAACTCCTTGAATCGCGAGGTCAACTCGACGACGTCGTTGCTGATGCCGGTCAGCCGTCCGTCGACGTCGGCCGACAACCGTACGTGCTGGACGGTCGGTGTCCGGTACCCGACGAACGAGAACATCTGCTGTCGCGTGACCGCGAACTTCACCGCCCGCCCCTCGACGCGTTGCGCGGCGAGTGCGGCGATCACGTCGTGCGCATGCGGTCGGCCCTTCGACCCGAAGCCACCACCGACGTACGGGGCCACCACCCGCACCTGCTCGGGATCGAGCCCGAACACGGCCGCCATCGCGTCCCGCAGGGGATGCACGCCCTGCGTCGAGTCGTAGAGGGTGAGCACCACGTCGTCGTCGCCGTGCCAGGCCGCGACGGTGGTGTGCGGTTCCATCGGGTTGTTGTGGTTCATCGCCGTGGTGTAGGTCGCGTCCACCGCGCGGGAAGCCGCGTCGAACGCCGTGTCCGGGTCGCCGGTCACGGTGTCGGTGGGGTGGTTGGGATTGACGACCTCGGGCTTGTAGAGATCGGGGCGGTCGGCCGAGAAGGCGACGTCGTGGGGACGCTGCTCGATCTCGACACGCACGAGATCGGCGGCCTGGCGGGCGACTTCCGGGGTCTCGGCCACCACGGCGGCGACGATCTGACCCCGGAACCACACCGTGTCCGACTGGAGCACCTCCAGCTCGGCGTCGTGGCCGGTACGCAGTCGCGGCGCGTTGAACGGCGTCAACACCGTCAGCACGCCGTCGAGGGCCGTGGCCGCGCGAGCGTCCACCTCGGTGACGCGTCCCCTGGCGACCGTCGACCGGACCACCTGCAGGTGAGCGGGTTCCGGCACGGGCTGTTCGTAGGCGTAGCGCGCCCTGCCCGTCACCTTGGCCCACGCGTCGACGCGTTCGACGTCGGTGCCGACGACGTGCGGCTGCAACGGCTCGGTCATGTGTCCTCCCGCGACAGCTCCCGCAGGACGGAGGCGAGCATCGAACGCGCCAACGGGATCTTGAATGCGTTGTCGCGCAACGGTTCCGCGGCGGCCAGTTCCACCTCGGCCGCGTCGTCGAACGCGCGCGAGGTTGCTTCCGCACCGCGCAACGCGCGCTCGGCCGCGGTCGCCCGCCACGGCTTGTGGGCCACGCCGCCCAACGCGATCCGCACGTCCCGGACCACGCCGTTCTCGACGGCCAGCGCCGCCGCCACCGACACGAGGGCGAACGCGAAGGACGCTCGGTCGCGTGCCTTCGCGTAGCGGGAGCGCCCGGCGAACGGCGACGGTGGCAGGTCGACGGCGGTGATCAGCTCACCGTGGTCGAGCACCGTGTCCCGTTCCGGGTGCTCGCCGGGGAGTCGATGCAGCTCGACGACGGGCACCGTTCGTTCGCCGTTCACCGTCCGGATGCGGACCACGGCGTCGAGCGCGGCCAGTGCCACGGCCATGTCCGACGGGTGGACGGCCACACAGTGCCGGGACGCGCCGAGCACGGCGTGATATCGCGTGTAGCCGTCGAGCGCCGAGCAACCGGCACCGGGCGACCGCTTGTTGCACGGGGTGGTGACGTCCTGGAAGTAGACGCAGCGGGTGCGTTGCAGCAGGTTGCCGCCCACCGTGGCGAGATTGCGCAACTGCCCGGACGCACCCGAGAGCAGGGCCTGCGACAACACGGGGTACCGCTCGCGGACGAGCGGGTGCGCGGCGACGTCGCTGTTGCGTGCTCCCGCCCCGACGCGCACCCCGCCGTCGGGACGTTCTTCGACGGTGTCGAGCCCCAGCTCGGAGACGTCGACCAACAACTCGGGCGACGTGACGCCGAGTTTCATGTGGTCGACGAGGTTCGTACCGCCGGCCAGATAGGCGGCCCTGCGGTTGTCCGTCACCGTGGCGACGGCGGCGTCCGCGGTCTCGACCTTGCGGTACTCGAACGGGATCACGACGTCGCACCCCGCGGCTCGGTGGTCGCGAGTCCCCGGGCGTCGGCCACCTCCGCGACGGCCGCGACGATGCCCTGGTACGCGCCGCAGCGACACAGGTTGCCGCTCATGCGTTCCCGGATCTCGGCGGCGTCCAGCGTGGGCGCGGTGCCGGGTGGGGTGACCGAACTCGGCCACCCGGCCTCGACCTCGGCCAGCACCCCGGCCGCCGAGCAGATCTGGCCGGGTGTGCAGTAGCCGCACTGGAGGCCGTCGTGGTCGACGAACGCGCGGTGCAACGGATGCGGTGACCCGTCGTCACCCCGAAGCCCGTCGCTGGTGGTGATCATGCTGCCGTCGGCCGCGACGGCGAATGTCAGGCAGGTCGTGACCCGCCGCCCGTCCCGCAGCACTGTGCACGATCCGCACTGACCGTGGTCGCATCCCTTCTTCGGGGACGTGATGCCGAGCCGGTCGCGCAGGGCGTCGAGCAGCGTGACCCGGGTGTCGACCGTGATCGTGTGGTGGCGGCCGTCGACGATGAGCGTGATCTCGGTATTCATGCGACCCCGTCCGGCTCGTTCCCGACTTCCCCGGCTCGGCTGCGGCTTACCCCGGTGGTGGTCGGGCCAAACGGTCGGGGGACGGGGCGGCTCACTCGCTGAGTCGGGTGCGCAGGAACTGCAGCGTGCGGGCGAGCAGGCGCGAGACGTGCATCTGGGAGATGCCGACGCGCTCGGCGATCTGGGTCTGGGTCATGTTGCCGAAGAAGCGCAGGATCAGCACTCGTCGTTCGCGTTCCGGCAGGCTGGCCAACAGCGGCTGCAGTGACTCGTGGTACTCGACGTTCTCGAGCTGCACGTCGTCCTCGCCGACGGTCTCCGCCAGGGGCAGGGTGCCTTCGTCGTCGTAGGCCGCGTCCATCGACACCGACTGGTAGGCGTTGCCCGCGAGCAGACCGTCCCAGACGTCCTCCGGGGAGAGCCCGAGTTCGGATGCCAGCTCACTGGGGGTGGGCGCTCGCCCGAGCCGTTGGGCCAGCTTGCCGCTCGCCTGGCTGAGCGAGAGGTGCAGCTCCTTCAACCGCCGTGGCACACGGACGGCCCAACTGGAGTCGCGGAAGTGCCGCCGGACCTCACCCATGATCGTCGGCACGGCGAAGGCCACGAACTCGGTGCCGCGGGTCGCGTCGAAGCGATCGATGGCGTTGAGCAGTCCCAACCGTGCGACCTGCACCAGGTCGTCTCTCGGCTCACCACGGCCGACGAACCGCCGGGCGATGTGCTCGGCGAGCGGGAGGCAGCGGGTGATGATCTCGTCGCGCACGGCCGTTCGCCGCGGATCGTCCGGATCCAGGGCGGCCAGTGTGTTGAACAACGGAGCGAGGTCCTCGTACCCGCTTGAGCCTCCCGCCTTGTCGCGTTCCGCGAGTCGGGATTGCTCGTCAGGAGTCACGGGACCGTGGCTACCCAAGCGGCTCGCCGACCACACCACGGCCACGGCTGGTCGGGCGACAGTCTTGACAGCCCGCGAAGCCACCATCGCGCCCGCGCGATCGTCATCGTGAGTGACTGTCCATCGCGGTTGTTCTCGTGTCGTCACTCGACAGTGTCATCGGACGGGAGAGGCGTGCTCGCCTTCCGTGAATCGCTCTCCCGAGCGAGTCGACGTTCCCGCGAGGGTGGTCTCCTGTCTGTCCACAATAGACAGTTCGGAGTCCGAATGTCGCGACGTGCGTGAGTGAATCGTTGTCCTTGCGTTATCTGCGCTGGTGGGCGTACGGTCGAATCGGTTGTGATCCAACCGTGCCGGCGGAATCCGTTCGACGGGAGGCGGCGACCGGATGGCGTGCACGAAGGACCTCGTCGACGTGAGGGTCGACAGGCCTGCGGTAGGGCTGGTCGTCGTCAAGGTCTCCGGAGAGGTCGACATCCTCGCAGCTCCCACGCTGCGACGGTGTCTGGACGAGACGGTCCCGGCAGCCGACTCCCTGGTGCTCGACCTCGGCGACACGACCTTCTTCGGGTCTGGCGCCCACGCAGCATGCGCAGGTGCAGCGTCAGTTGGTCGGCGCGTGGACCGGCGAGTTCGGCGCGCAGCAGCGCTTCGGCGTAGGCTGGCGTCTGCAGCAGTTCCGGGACGTGTTGCGGTTCGAAGGCGCGCACCTCGGTGGCCGAGTATTCGAATCCCGCGAGAAGTGCCAATGAGCGGGGTGGGAAGTGTTCGGGGAACTCGTCCTCCCACCAGTCCGGCGAGTGCATCTCGACGCGGTCACGGAGTTCCCGGTAGTACGGCGCCCGGTCGCTGTGACCGTAGGCGTCGAGCATGATTTCGAGGCTGTCGTGGCTCGGGAGGTAGCGGCCCATCTCGTAGTGGCCGATGGTCGCGCGGCTCTTGCCGATCCGGCGAGCGATCTCGCTCTGATTGGAGTTCTCACTCGCTTCGCGCAGCTTCTTCAATCCTTGGGTGAACGCCCACTCCGCGACGACGTGGCTCACTTCGACCAAGGGCCTCACCTTTCGGCTGCGGGTGAAGCGGGCACACTTCACCCGTACGGGCCACGCCGCGGTGTAGCGCGCTAGTCTGCTAGCACGCTACATTCGACGTGGCTACGGACAGTTGGACGCTTGTCACGTTAGCCCCCGGCGGCGTCGGCCTTGGGTGAACCCCCACCTGGTCGCGTCGCCGGTTCCGCGCTTCGGGAAACGCGAGGACACGGCGGGGGTACGCGACGTGGGCGACGGGGGAGTGGGGGATGTTCCGGGAGGCGGATCAGGGGACGCCGACTGGGGGGTGGCCACCACTGTCGGTGATCGGCGGATCGGGGACCACACGCCGCTGACGGTTGCCGTCGCGGACGCCCGGGCGGGGCGGGAGGCGGCGGATGTGGCGTGCTGGGAACGCCGCCGTCGTCACCGTCACGTGCGGCTGTGGGTGGTGTGCCTGGAGGTCGTCGCGGCGGCGCGCAACGAGGTCGACGCCGAGTTCCGGTTGGCGCGGTACGTGCGCAGGCCGATGCATCGCATCGGCGACGTGCCGGCGTTGCGCTATACGGGAGTGCCGGAGCCTGCTCCCGCGACGTGCGAGCAGGAGCGGGCCGCCTATCCCCTCGCGGCGTTGGTGTGTCAGCACGATCAGACCCCGTTCGGCGAGCTGGAGCGCGTTCACGTCGCCGCGTACGTCCGCGCGCTCGCCCAGGCCCGTGCGCGGCTCCGTGGAGCCGTCGGCGGGGTGGGCTCGCCGTGCGACGGGCAGTCCACCTCGCCGGTGGGCGAACTGCGACTGCAATGGTGGCGGGTGCACCACCGCGTGCTGTGCCTCGCGGGGCCGGGCGAGGCGCCGACGCGAGCGAACGAACTCGCGGCGTCGATCGTCGACGACGCAGGTGGAACCGCTGCTCGCGTCGTCGACCTGCGGCCCGACGACGGTTACGTCGACGGGTCGGGGCGACGTGTGCATCCGGCGACGACACTGTGTCCCGAGGCGGTCGGGGCGCTGTGGGACGACTACGACGCCGCCGAGGTCGACGTCGGCGAGGAAACAGCCGTGGCGGACGTGCTGGCGCGGGCCGCCGTCCAGGTGTGGAAGACGTTCGCCGACGACGCGCGGTCGGTGTTCCGGTGAACGGAATGAGGCTTGCTGGAAAACTATGCAAACATCGGTGGCGCACGTATGCTCGATCCCGTAGTCGACGGATTGTGAACAGCATTTCGTCGACCGGCCGTGCGCCCGCTTCCCTCCCCAGGGCGTATCGGTGGCGAGGGTGCCCCGGTGCTGAACCCCCAGCAGCACCGGGGCGCTGTGCCACCGTTCTTTCTTCCGGTTTTCCGCTGGTCGACGGCAGTCGACGGCTCTCTTCCGAGTGCGATCGCCGTGTCCGGGAAAGCTATTCCGTCGCGGGTGTCCGCTGTTGCGTAATCGGTCGTCGGTGAGAATGCGTGACCCGTCTCGTTGGGCAGCGAGGAATCGGCGTCCGGGTTCGATATTCGTTCGGTGTCGAAGCGTGGGAAGAATTGCTCGTGGCGGTGTCGTTGACGCGTGTGTGAAATGCCGCTCGCCTTCTTCGAGTGGCATGTTCGGTTCGGTCGGTCGGGCGCGGGTGGGGAGACGGTGCAGTTCAGCGGCTCGGGAGAGGGCGTCAAGGGCGGGGTGTCGGTGAATCTCCGAACGGAGAGTAAGCCGTCGCTGTCGAGGTTTCTCGGACGGAGTAATCATTCGCTGAGGTGGTACCGCGGTTTCGCAGGTGTTCAACAGTGAACTCGAACGGGCATTGCCAAGATCAGTTCGATGTGTTGTGATCTTCTGTGGCCTGTGCCCGGGCGACTGATCGACGAGGTCGGCGTCGGGGCGGCCACTGGAGTGACCGTGTGATCGGATTGGTGGGGAGTGCCGTTTCGATGTGGTGTTCACCGAAAGACGTTCACCGCGTTACGGCACGGCGGAATTCCCCGACGCTGCGAAGGGGGCGATATGTCACACGTGTGTTCGAGATTTCCAGCCGAGTGAGTCGGGTGTCGCCCCGAAAGTGCGGTGGCGTCCTCGGTGGATCGCCGACGTCGCCACGGCTTCGCCGGGGTCGCGGGTCGCCCGCGCTCGACCAGTCGCACGACAGTGCGGGCGGAAACGTTTCCATCGCAGCGAACTGAGCACACTCGGTGTGTCCGTTGTCCCGGAACGTCACAGTCAGGAGCGAATCGTGCACTCGGGGTGGAGTTCGATTCGAGGTGTCGTGATGTGGGAGTCCGGTCGAGGCGGCCGGAGGGAGACCTACCTCACGCCTGTCGGAGATCGGTCTCACGCACTGGGTCGGTGGTTGCCGGCCCGGTAACCTCGCCTGGGCAGACATCCACGCGCGGCCCGACGTGGAACTCCGGAGACGAACGGCGATATGTCAGCGATGAAAGACGAGGATGCATAGTGACCGCTAATCGAAGGCTGTTCACCAGTGAGTCCGTCACGGAGGGTCACCCGGACAAGATGTGTGACGCGATCAGCGACACCATCCTGGACGCCCTGCTCGAAGCGGACCCTCGAAGCCGTGTCGCGGTGGAGTCCCTCATCACCACCGGTCAGGTGCACGTGGCGGGCGAGGTGACCACCGAGGCCTACGTGGACGTCCCCACGCTCGTGCGCGACCGCATCCTCGAGATCGGCTACGACTCGTCGGCGAAGGGATTCGACGGCGCGTCATGTGGGGTCAACGTGGCCATCGGTTCGCAGTCGCCGGACATCGCGCAGGGTGTGGACACCGCCTACGAGACGCGGCTCGACCAGGCTCTCGACGAGTTGGACCGGCAGGGTGCCGGTGACCAGGGGTTGATGTTCGGGTACGCGTGCTCGGACACCCCAGAGTTGATGCCGTTGCCGATCGCGCTTGCTCACCGTCTCTCGCGCAGGCTCACCGAGGTGCGGAAGAACGGCACCGTGCCGTACCTGCGGCCGGACGGCAAGACGCAGGTCACCATCGAGTACGAGGGCGACCGCCCGGTGCGGCTGGACACGGTGGTGGTGTCCAGCCAGCACGCGGAGGGCATCGACCTCGACGGCATGCTGACCCGTGACCTGGTGCAACACGTCATCGAGCCCGAGGCGGCCTCCCTGGGCCTCGACGCCTCCGAGCCGCGCACGCTGATCAACCCGACCGGTCGGTTCGTGGTCGGTGGTCCGATGGGTGACGCGGGGTTGACCGGTCGCAAGATCATCGTGGACACCTACGGCGGGATGGCGCGGCATGGTGGTGGCGCGTTCTCGGGCAAGGACCCGTCGAAGG
>NZ_JACBJG010000015.1 GCF_015910535.1 Saccharomonospora sp. NB11
CGGTCTTACAGTCCGTTCGGACAGCGGCAGGCTGAGGCGGGAACGCAGCCTGCGTTGGGTTTCCAGCACCAGTACACCGACCCTGACAGCGGGAACGTGAACATGGGTGCGCGGTGGTATCAGCCGGCCACGGGCACGTTCGCCAGCCGCGACACCGCAGGCCTGGACCCCCGGGATGTGGGCAACGCCAACCGCTACGCCTATGCGAGCGCAGACCCGCTTGGACGCGTCGATCCGAGCGGATATCTCTCTTGGAGCGGTATCTGGGAGGGCATCAAGGAGATCAGCGGTTACAACGATGTCGTCCGTTGTATTGGTGGTTCGTGGGGTGGTTGTGCCTGGGCTGCGGCGGGTCTGATCCCGGTCAGCAAAATCGGTAAGGGATTCAAGGTCGTCACGGGTGGGAAAGCGGCCACCAAGGGGAAGAAGGCTGACTCACTTCCGAAGGCGGACCCGCCGAAACCGCTGACCAGTGCGCAACTGAAGGGAATCTTCGACAGCTGGACCAGCGGTTGGCGGAATCTGACCAAGACGTTGAAGGCTGCGGTGAAACGCGCGGTCTCGCTCTGCGGTGGACGCTGTGGTGTCGCGGTAGCACGTGCAGTCAATGGCGTGCTGGGCAAGGGTGCCGTGCGGGTTGGTTCACGGGCGGAGGCGCATGCTGCTGCGGCCGCGATGTCGGCCGCGAGGTCGTCGGACGCGGCTGCGGCTGCTGCGGCGCGCGCTGCGCGGGTGCGTCGCGATGTATTGACTCCGCACAAACGTCCGGAGCCGACTCGCACATTGTCGCCGGAGATTCGCAAACGTCTTGATGCCGTGCAGAACGAGAAGCCCATCGATCTGGGTGTGGTCGTTCCAAGATCGAGTGCGGATGATTTCGCCGATGCGATTACCACGCATGTTCCGATCAGCGCACCGAGGGGAGGCCCTTCCCCAGGGACGGGCAGGGGCGACTTCGAGTGGAGTGCGTCGTGTACGTCGAACAGTTTCGTGCCGGGCACGAAGGTGGTGATGGCGGGCGGGTCGACCAAGTCGATCGAGGAGGTCGAGCTCGGTGACTACGTGTTGGCTACCGATCCGGAGACCGGGGAGTCGGTGTCGCGGAAGGTGACGGCCACGATCACTGGTGAGGGCGAGAAGACGCTTATCGAGGTCACCGTCGATATCGATGGTGAGGCTGGGGATGCGGTGGAGACGATCACCGCCACCGACGGTCATCCGTTCTGGGTTGCGGACCTGGAAGAGTGGGTTCCGGCCGGGGAGTTGCGGAGTGGTGACTGGCTACGCACCGGCTCCGGCAGTTGGGTCCAAGTCCAGAATATCGACACTCGGACCGCGCATCAGCGGGTCCACAACCTCACCGTCGACGACTTCCACACCTATCATGTGGTGGCGGGCGAGACACCGGTCCTCGTCCACAACTGCGGCGGTACTATTGAGCCAAGTTTGGTGAGGTTCTCCCAAGATTCTGTCAGCCCTCGATTCAGCTCTGGAGAGACCATTGAGCAGACAGCTGCCGCGTTGAGGTCTGGTTATCTCAAGGCAAATGATCTGCCAACGGTGCGACTGACTGTCAAAGGAGGGCAGGTGTATGCGCTCGACAACAGAAGGCTCGTGGTCTTCCAGAAGGCTGGTACACCAATGCCATTTCGTATGGCGACGTCTGACGAGGTGGCTAATGAAGCGTGGAAGTTCACTACAAGGAATGAGGGACGGTCAATCATGATTAACTACTTCGATCCGCTGGAGTGGACGCCATGATATGGCATGATGACGCCTTGAACCAGGTGCAAAATCGCGAAGACCTAGCTCGGTTCCTGATTGATCTGGCAGAACAGATTCGAGACGGTAGACTCGCGATTGAGAACGCTGCAACCGTTGACTTTGTCGACTCGGCTGGGCGGTGGGCGCGTTCGATGGACGGGTTCTTCAGCAACGTGATAGGAGAGTCAGTTCCCGAGACTCCGGACTGGGCGATGGTTGCCGCGATGTTTCGGGCTGCGCTCGTGTACGAATAGTTCTTCGGTCCATTTCGCGATGAGAGATTCCATTGCATGTCCTCGTTGTGATCAGGGTTCGGTTGATCAATGCAGGGTTTTGTCAACGCAGAGCGTAATTTGGGTATGTGATGAATGTGAGGCGCTATGGTGGTCTAGGGAAGATGTGGGGGTTTCGTCTTTTGCTGACCTTTCCGTGGTGCTTGAAAGTATGGGCGTTAGGGTTTCTTGGGATCAGCTAAAACCCTTACTGAATTAAGAGCCCCTAACACATTCGGTTTAGGAGTCTGCGCCAGCAGATGATGCTGGTGGCGAGGGCGAGGAGGCCGTGGTGGATGTCGGTGCGGCGTTCCCGGCGGGTGTCCAGGCGGCGGAACTGACGCAGCAGCGCGAGGGTTTGCTCGACAACCCAGCGCACGGCCTAGTTGTGTCACAGGTGCCGCGTCGACTGGTCAACGGGCGGATACCGCGCTGACGTAGCAACTGGCGGTGTTTTCGTGGTCGTAGCCGTGGTCGGAAAGACCACGGCGGGCTTGCGGCGTGGCTCAAAATGCGAACTACTCCCCAGGTGATCGAGGGGGTAGCAGTGCCGATCCAGCGGTATATTGGTATAGGGGCAAGGTGGAATACGCGGCAATTTAGTTACAGTCCGAACTTGAATTACTCGAAAGTTGATGGCCGCGCCGAATTCGAAAGGCAAGCTTGGCTAGAGGCGCGCCGCCAGCGGATTATTGACGATGTCAACACGCCTCACGCTAAACCCCCTAAGACGAAAAGCATTGTTGACAGTATTCAGAGGGCTATCGAGCTCGCTAAAAGTACCATAATCGACCTCGGTGTTATTAACCCATATTCGAACGATGATTGTAGCTCCATCCCCTTGGGTGCTACAATTTCTGCGCATGGAATGTGAAATTTGCTCTAGATGTCACAATGGTCAATAGGAAAAGGTGAGCTGAGGTGTCTGTGGCGGAGTTGGCGCGATGGGCAAATGTCTCGTATCCGCAGGCGCCGGGTGAGGTTGACTGGAATAATGTCTCTGAAGAGCTTCGCGCTCTGATGCCAAGTGATTATCGAGAAATGATCGACACGTTCGGGGGTGGGAGTTTCGACCGGCATATCTGGATTCACTCACCTCGAGGGCGAGGGGAGCCTTATGATCTTGTGTCCGGGGCGATCGAGCGGGAAATGGCGCTGGAACTCCTCTGGGAAGCTGGGGAGGAGGTTCCTGCTGCGATCGACCGGGAAAACGACAGGCTGATCGCCTGGGCAAGCACTGGTGACGGTGAGTACCTCTACTGGCTAGTGCCCGAGAAGAATGACTCTCAGGTCCGTCGGCGGATTGCGGTTCAGGATTATGACGGAGACTGGGAGTTCTTCGATTTTTCGTGCACCGAGTTCTTGCTCCGATGGATCAATGGGCAACTCGATACGAATTTGATATCCAGTGCATTCGCGGAGTTTGAGCACTCGTTTATTCGTTATTGAGTCTTGGTTCATGGCGGAGGGTTGCTGTGGGGAGATGTGTGCCCGTCAGCCCAAGGCAGATATCCCCGCGTGTTTGAACTCATGGGCCGATTTTGACCGGGTTCTCGCGCTAACCTTGATGAGGCGTGGTGGAAACTGCATGTATGCCGCCAAATTGAAGAATTGCTAGAGGGTCTGCCGTCACTTCCCGTTGGTCGTAGTCGATGTGACTTTGGTAGCTAGGAGATCGCCTTTGCGGAGGCGATTTCGCGTGGCGCGTGCAGCCGGTCGGTTCGGGTGGTGCCGAGGGCTGATGGGCGTCTGCCTCAGTAAACGGGCGGAGCATTTGGGCGTGGTGTAGTGCTCTTGATGTTCTGGGCGATGTTGCGGGGCAGTTCGTCTTCGCGGACAGTCTGCGCGAGGGCAAACTTGGGACCCGAGTACACGTAGGTCACGGTCGAGGGGACACCTGTTCTGACGGTACGGGTGGTGTTGGTCGTGAACCCATCTAGCAAGGGTTCCATTCATCTGTCATGTCGGCTGTCGAACTGGTGCAGCAAGTTGGAAGAGGTTCAGTGCGCCGATTGATTTGGGTGTGGTGTCGCCCGAGTCGAGTGCGGACGATTTCGCCGATGCGATCCGGCCGGGGAGTTGCAGCGTGGTAACTGGTTGCGCACCGGCTCCGGCAGCTGGGTCCAAGTCCAAAATACCGACACTCGGACCGCGCATCAGCGCGTCCACAACCTCACCGTCGACGACCTCCACACCTACCATGTGCTCGCAGAGGCCACCCCTGTCCTTGTCCACAACTGCAATAGCGCAGCTCTTCATGATGTAGCGAACATTGTCCATGGCCTCGATAACAATGTTTATTTCCACTACACGAGCGAGAGGGGGCATAGTGGCATCATGGCCGATGACGGTGGTCTCAGGCTTCGCGCTAATTCTGCCGGAAAAGTTCATGTGACGCAGTCTATGGGGGCCCTGGCGAGATTGAGCGCGACATCTTCATTGGCAGTAGAAGGTATGCCGGAAAAGCGGATTATGTATTTGTATTTCGCTTGCCGGGAGGTGTTGAGCTTGCTCCGGGTCTCAACCCAATGAGCTGATCGCGAGAGAGTCGCTCAAGGTTCCGGCAGAGAACGTCCTATTTTATGGAAGGAACCCCTTCTGATGTCAGAGTTGATCGAGTTTGAAGATCTTGTTCAGATTGAGACGCTTCTCCGTGCGGGAATGGAGCTCAAGTTCGAGGTATCCGGTGACGAAAGTATTCTTAATGAAAGCCCAATTTATGCTTCAGCGTTGAATCGTCTCCGCGATGGGTTGATCTCGGGGTTGCGTTCGAATCATTTGGCGGGAAAGGCGCAGGCGGTGGGTGACTGGTATCAACTTTCATATCATAGAAATCGATGGGATGCTATTGCTCGTAGGGCCATCTCGCACCCGCATTGGGGAGAGCTTGATCCCGTCGATCTGCGTGAATGGATCGAGACGCTCGCCGCGCCGCTAAGTGTGGACGATGAAACTATGGCCGCCATTAAGGCGTCGGCTGACGAAATTGTCGCTTCGTGGGCAGGTGGCGGAGATTCCGCTGGCGAGTAGGCGGTGAGGCTTCGATGTCCTGGGACAGGATCTTTGGTAACGGCGAGAATCGTCTCGCCGGTGCGGGTCGGGCATGGGTCTGAGTCGGTCGAGGCTCGTCGAGATCGGCGAAGGCGGGTGCGGTCACGGTGTGGCTGGTGCGGCGGAGGGTGTTTACGGCGTCGAAAGCTAGTTCTGAGAGTTGTGTTCGTAGCGCGAGTGTGCACGTATCTGACCAGTTGATGCTGGCGAGCAGTATCGGAAGTCCAGCTCAACGACGTTCCACCACCTGGTGACCGACCGTCGCCTTCCGCCCGGACGGAACGCCCTGGCCGTGTCAGACTGCTTTCGTGCGAAGCGTCGCAGCGCGCTCTGGCGTTGGTGCGCGCGAGTCATCCCGAGCCATCCGTCGTGGCCACCGCCGTTGCTGCGGGGTTGGCCGTCAATACCGGACGCGATGCCGCGGGTGTCGTGACGGTCGCGGTGGCGGTGTTGGCTGGGCAGTTGTCGGTGGGCTGGCTGAACGACGTTCTCGACGCGGACCGTGATCGGCTCGCTGGGCGGATCGACAAGCCCGCCGTCACTCGAACGGTGTCCCGGCGTGCTCTGGCCGTGGCGACCATCGTCGCGGCGCTCGTGTGCATTCCCGCGTCGTTCGCTTCGGGGCCAGCCGCTGGGGCGGTGCACGTGCTCGCCGTGGCGTCGGCCTGGACCTACAACCTCGGACTCAAGTCGACGCCGCTGTCCGTGGTGCCCTACGCGGTGTCGTTCGGGCTGTTGCCGACCTTCGTGGTGCTCAGGCTGCCCGGTGCGCCCGCGCCGCCGTGGTTTGCCCGCCGTCGGCGCCCTGCTCGGCGCGGGGGCGCACACTTCACGAACGTGCTGCCCGACCTGGCGGCGGACGCGGCGACCGGGATCCGGGGACTGCCGCACCGGCTCGGGTCCGTCGGCAGCCGGACGGCGGCGGTGCTGCTGCTCGCCGCGTCGGTCGTGCTCGCAGCGACGGCGCCGGTGGTGCCGCTCGTGGTGGTCGGTGTTCCCGTGGCCGCGGCGGCGGGGCTCGCCCGCGCGCGTCGAGACGGGTCGCGGGCGGCGTTCCGTGGGGTGCGCGTGGTCGCTCTGGTCGACCTCGCGTGCCTGCTCACCGCCGGTCGCCCCATGGTGGCGTGAGCATTCACCGTGACGGTTTCTCGAAACCAGCCGGTGGCCTCGCGATCGGCCATACTGAATCGGTGCTCGCTTCTTTGGACGTCCGAACGCGGTCTCGCGCGGTGTCTCGCCGACGTCGCAACGATCCAGCGCAGTACGACGATCTCGCGGGTGAGTGGTGGAAACCTCGGGGCGCGTTCGCGGCGCTGCACTGGTTGGCCGAGGCGCGGGGTGCGCTGGTGCCGCCGGCCGAGCGGCCCGGTGCGGTGCTGGTCGACCTCGGCTGTGGTGCGGGGTTGTTGGCTCCGCACGTGGCGGGCAAGGGTTACCGCCACATCGGCGTGGACCTCGGTGCGGCCGGTCTCGTTGACGCCGCTCGGCACGGGGTGGCCGCGGTGCGCGGTGACGTGCTGCACGTGCCGTTGGCCGACGAGTGCGCCGACGTGGTCACCGCGGGGGAGATCCTCGAACACGTCCCCGACCTCTCGCAGGCGGTCGCCAAGGCGTGTCGGTTGCTCCGGCCCGGAGGTCTCCTGGTCATCGACACCATCGCGCCGACGGTGGCGGCGCGGGTGTTGATGGTGACCGTGGGCGAGCGCGTGCCCGGTGGACCTCCGCCGGGGTGCCACGATCCTGACCTGTTCGTCGATCCCGACAGGTTGGCGCGGGAATGTGCCGCGCACGGAGTAAATCTTCGGCTGCGGGGAATCACACCGCATGGTCTCGACGTCGTGCGGTGGCTGGCAGGGCGCACCGATCACGTTCGGATGCGGCCCACTCGGAACACGTCGGTGCTCTACCAGGCCGTCGGGCGACGTCGCTGACAACGCCGACAGCGCACCGTTCGCCGTCGGTAGGCAGTCGTTGACCGAGAGGGGAACGTGTGTTCGAGTTCACCGGCCTGGAGTCGTTCCTTTTCTTGAATGATTCCAGAAAGGGTGCCAGTCTGGGCCTATGCGACCCGCCCATCACGACCTGCTCCGCTCCGCCGGGCTGAGGGTTACCGCGCCCCGCCTGGCGGTGCTGGATGTGGTCGAAGCCGGCCCTCACGCGGACGCGGACACCATCCGCGGCCGGGTGGTCGATCGGCTGGGAGCGGTGTCGACGCAGGCGGTGTACGACATCCTGCACACCCTCACCGACGCGGGGATTCTCCGACGCACCGAGCCGGCCGGTTCGCCGAGCCGGTACGAGATCGCGACCGGCGACAACCATCACCACCTCGTGTGCCGGTCGTGCGGCGACGTCGTCGACGTCCCGTGCGCCGTCGGTGAGGCGCCGTGCCTGCACGCGAGCGATGACCGCGGCTTCCTCATCGACTCGGCCGAGGTCATCTACTGGGGCTACTGCCCAACCTGTCTGTCCCACTCCGCTTCCTAGAAGGAGGATGCATGTCCGACACCACCGGCACCCCGATCGACGCGACGCCGTCGACCCGCGAGAACGGTGCTCCCGCCGGCAGCGACCGCAACTCGCTGAGCGTGGGCAGCAACGGTCCGCTGCTGCTGCACGACGTCCGCCTGATCGAGACGTTGGCTCACTTCAACCGCGAGCGCGTGCCGGAGCGCAACCCGCACGCCAAGGGCGCGGGGGCGTTCGGTGTCTTCGAGACCACCGAGGACGTCTCGCGGTACACGAAGGCCGCGCTGTTCCAGAAGGGCGCCAGGACCGAGATGCTCGCGCGGTTCTCCACCGTGGCCGGTGAGCAGGGCTCGCCCGACACGTGGCGCGACGTGCGCGGGTTCTCGCTGAAGTTCTACACCAGCGAGGGCAACTACGACCTCGTCGGCAACAACACCCCGGTGTTCTTCGTGCGCGACCCGATGAAGTTCCCGCACTTCATCCGTTCCCAGAAGCGTCTGCCCGGCAGCGGTCTGCGGGACGCCACGATGCAGTGGGACTTCTGGACGCTGAACCCGGAGTCGGCGCACCAGGTCACCTACCTCATGGGAGACCGTGGTCTCCCACGCACCTGGCGGCACATGAACGGCTACGGCTCCCACACCTACATGTGGGTCAACGCCGAGGGCGAGAAGTTCTGGGTGAAGTACCACTTCAAGTCGAACCAGGGCGTCGAGTGCATGACCAACGAGGAGGCCGAGCGGCTCGCCGGGCAGGACGCCGAGTACCACCGGCGTGACCTCGCCGAGGCCATCGAGCGCGGCGAGCACCCGAGCTGGACGCTGTATGTGCAGGTGATGCCGTACGCGGAGGCGAAGGACTACCGATTCAACCCGTTCGACCTGACGAAGGTGTGGCCGCACGCGGACTACCCGCTCATCAAGGTCGGCACCATGACGCTGAACCGGAACCCGGAGAACTTCTTCGCCGAGATCGAGCAGGCCGCGTTCGCGCCGTCGAACCTCGTGCCCGGTATCGGCGTGTCGCCGGACAAGATGCTGCTCGGCCGTACCTTCGCGTACGCCGACGCCCACCGGGCGCGCATCGGCACGAACTACTTCCAGTTGCCGGTGAACCGTCCGAAGGTGAAGACCAACTCCTACACCTTCGACGGCAACATGACGTTCGAGCACTCGGGCACCGCGCCCGTCTACGCGCCGAACTCCTTCGACCGCCAGTGGGCCGACGAGACCGGCCCGGTGGACGACGGCTGGGAGTCCGACGGCGAGATGGTGCGCAGCGCCTACCAGCTCCACGCGGAGGACGACGACTTCTCCCAGGCTGGCACGCTCGTGCGTGAGGTGTTCGACGACGCCCAGCGCGACCGCCTCGTCGAGACGGTGTCGGGTGCGCTGGCCGACGTGAAGGAGCCGGTGCTGTCGCGGGCGTTCCAGTACTGGCGCAACATCGACGCCACCATCGGTGAGCGGATCGAGAAGGCGTACTTCGCCAACAAGTGAGTCACGGTCGCATGACGACGCGAGGGCCCACCGTCCCGTCCGGGGCGGTGGGCCCTCGTCGTGTGGGTCAGCTCGGGCGGGCTTCGGCGTGGGTGGCGGCGAGCGCGCGGTAGCTCTCGGCGTTGGCGCGGATGGCGGCCCGCTCCTCCTCGGTCGTCGAGCGCCGCACCTTGGCCGGGACGCCCGCGACGAGCGAGCCCGGTGGGATCTCGGTGCCTTCGAGCACCACGGCGCCGGCCGCGACCAGCGTTCCCTCGCCGATGGTGGCGCCGTTGAGGATCGTGGCGCTCATGCCGATGAGGCAGTCGTCGCCGATCTCGCACCCGTGCAGGACGGCGCGGTGACCCACGCTCACCCCCGAGCCGACGGTGACCGGGTAGCCGGGGTCGGCGTGGACGACGGTCCCGTCCTGGAGGTTGCTGCCGCGGCCGATGGTGATGCTGTCCATGTCCCCGCGCAGCACTGCCGTGTACCAGACGCTGGCGGCTTCGGCGACCGTGACCGCGCCCGCGAGCACGGCCGTCGGCGCGATCCAGGCGGCGGGATCGACCGTCGGGCTCGCGCCCGCGACGACGAGCGTGGTGGGTCCGTCCTGCATTGTGCTGTCCTTTCCGGTCAGGGCCTCGCTGCCGATGCCTGGTGTAGCACGACCGAGGTCGGGGCGAGGTCCTGCGGGCGGGCCGTCAGCGGTGGGCCGGAGACGGCTCGTCGGTGGTCGTGCTGCCCTTGCTGCTCAGGGCGTGATCGACGCTGAACCGGCCGCCGTTGAAGCCGAGGGCGAGCGCGGCGGCGGCCAGCAGGAGGACGAGCTCGACCCCGCCGCCGGAGACGAAGAAGCCCTGGCCGAGGTGCACGGAGAACAACGCGCCCAGCATCACGGCGGTCAGGAGGATGCCCGCGACCGGCAAGGCCGCACCGAGCAGCAACGCCGCACCGCCCAGGGTTTCGACCAGGGCCGCGAACCAGGCGGACACCTCGGGCAACGGAATGCCCATCTGGTCGAAGGAGGCGGCGGTTCCGTCGATGCCCCAGTCGAGGAACTTCTGCAGGCCGTGCGCGACGAAGGTGACGCCCACGACGACTCGGGCGAGGAGCAGGGCGAGATCACGGACAGGGCGTGGCGGCTGCGGCATCGGAAGAAGTCCCTTCGTTCGAACTCGAACAGTGTGGACCGAGAGTAGCGCAGTAGTTCGAATTCGAACAAGAATCATGGGGGCCTACCATGTCCGGCATGGCGGAACCCCGGTGGCTGAACGACCAGGAGATGAGGACGTGGCTCGCGTTCCTCGAAGCGAGTCACCTCGTCGAACGGCGCGTGGAACAGCAACTCCGCGATCGCGCCGGGATGTCCCACCCGCAGTACGAGATCCTCGTCCGGCTCGCCGACGCACCCGACGGCTCGATTCGGATGTCCGAACTGGCCGAACTCCTCGTGACGTCCAAGAGCGGGCTCACCTACCAGGTGGCGCAGTTGGAGAAGGCCGGATTGGTGCGCCGCTACCGCTGCCCGACGGACGACCGAGGCGTCAACGCGGCCATCACCGAGGATGGTCGGGACAAGCTGCGTGAGATCGCGCCGGACCACGTCGCCGTCGTGCGGGCGGCACTCGTCGACCTGCTCGACGCCGACCAGCAACGCGCCGTGGCCGACAGCCTCACCACGGTCGTGCGGGCACTGCGCGCGCAGCCGACGGGCTGACGGCGACGTCCGGACTCACGCGTTGCCGCGCAGGGACACGTCGAGTCGGCGGACCAGCTCGCCCACCCGACCGCCCCCGAGCGGTGCGGCCGGGTAACGACGCAGCACACTCACCACGGCCGGGGTCGCGAGTGCACGCACCCGCTTGAGGTGGTCCACGGCGGCGTCGGGGTCTCCGGTGGCGAGTTCGTGCGCGTGAGCGGCGTGCGCTGCCGACCCGAGAATGTGCTTGACCTGCGTCGCCTTCGCCAGCGGGTGGAGGAACGCGGCACCGGCCGCCGCCATCGCGGCGTTCGCCGCTTCGCTCGCCGCCGCGTGCCCCGACTCGCGGGCCTCCTTGGCAGCCCGCATCGCCGACCAGGCACCGTCGCGCAGCGCCTTGCTGCGACGGGCTCCGTCGGCGAAGGACTGCGCGGTCTCGATTGCGATCCGAGGGCGGTCGTCGTCAGGCTTCGCCTGCTCGAAGAGATCCAGCACGCCGTGGGCGCAGGCCACCGCGTAGGCGGTGACCACACGCAGGTCGGTCATGCTCAGTTCGACGGGAGTCTCCTGCGACATGACCACATCCTGGCGGAGGCGTGGTCCCTCAGGTGCGCGGTGTCAGATAGCCGCGCGAGAACGCCGCGGCCACGGCGGAAGCCCGATCGTTGACGCCGAGCTTGGCGAACACGTGCAGCAGATGCGTCTTGACCGTCGACTCGCTGACGAACAGCCGCTTCGCCGCCTCGCGGTTCGTCGCGCCCTCGGCGACGAGTTCGAGCACCTCCAGTTCCCGCTTCGACAGCGGTTCCGAGGCAGGTTGCCGCAGTCGCCCCAGCACCCGGGTCGCGACGGTGGGGGAGAGCACCGTCTGTCCCCGGGAGGCGGCCTCCACGGCGCGGAACAGCTCATCCCTCGGCGCGTCCTTCAGCAGATAACCCGTCGCACCCGCCTCGACGGCGGGCAGCACGTCGCTGTCGGAGTCGTACGTGGTGAGCACCAGCACCCGGGCCGTGACCCCGCGTTGCGCGAGTTCCCGGATGGCGGTGACCCCGTCGGTGCCCGGCATCCGGAGGTCCATGAGAACCACGTCGGGTCGCAGGCGTTCGGCGGCGGCCACGGCTTCCGCGCCGTCGGCGGCTTCGCCGAGCACCTCGAAGCGCGAATCGTTGTCGAACATGCTCCGCAACCCGTCCCGCACCACCGGATGATCGTCCACGATCAACAGTGAGATCACCTCACACCTCCGCTGGAATGGCGGGCACGGTCGCCGAGATCGCCGTGCCACCGCCCGGCTCCGACTCGACGTCCAACCGGCCCGCGAGACGTTGCACCCGCTGCCGCATTCCCACGAGTCCGTGGCCACCGCGCAGCGAACCGGTGGCGCGTTCGGCGTGCGGGTCGAAGCCCGCTCCGTCGTCACGCACGTCGAGAGTGACCACGTCCGCCATGTAGGAGAGGGTCAAAACCACCCTGTCGGCAGCCGCATGCTTGGCCACGTTGGTCAGCGCCTCCTGCGCGGTGCGGAGCAGCGCCACCTCGATGTCGGCGTGCATCGGCCGGGCGTCGCCGGTGACCGTCAGCGTCGCGTCGACGTCGTTCTCCTCGGCCCAGCGCCGGACCAGGTCGCGGATCGCGTCCGGGAGTCGGGACTCGGCGAGCACGGCGGGGCCCACGGCATGGACCGTGCGCCGAGCCTCGGTCAGGCTCTCGCGGGCCAGGGTCATCGCGGTGGTCAGGTGTCGTCGCACGGTGGACGGCTCGTGCAGCGTCTGCTCGGCTGCCTGGAGCTGGGCGAGAATTCCGGCGAGGCCTTGCGCGAGCGTGTCGTGGATCTCCCTGGCCATGCGTTGGCGTTCGTCCATCACCCCGGCTTCCCGGGCCTGGGTGAGCAGCCGGGCGTGCAGACCGGCGTTCTCCGCCAGCGCGGCCTCCAGCTTGAGGTTGGTCTCGTGCAGCTCGGTCAGCGCCTTCTTCTGGCCGCGGTCGCGTCGATCGCTCATCTCGGAGAAGTGGAAGAACGCCCCGGACAGCAGCGTGATCACGGTGGCGATGAGCAGCCAGTCCCACCACCCGCCGGCCAGGACCTCGTCCAGCCCACCCACGTACGACACGGCGGCGATGGACGCCGTGACGGCGACACCGACGTAGCGCCACCCGCCGCTCAGGCAGAGGAAGGCGTGGAGATAGCCGGTGAAGGTGAAGATGCCGTAGGACGGTGCGAGCACGACGAGCCCGGCCATCGCCGCCATGAGTCCCGCGTAGTAGACGCTCGTCATGCGGCCGTCGTCGCGGCGTGTCGGGCGGAGCCCGTGGAAGGCGAAGATCCAGACCGCGGTGGCGAGCGCGAGCCCGAGCACCGCCGGTCCGCCGGCGGGTTCGTCCCACAGCGGTTGCAGGAGCGTGAGGACGGTACCCGCCGCCAAGAGGAGGTAGGGGAGGACGCCGACGACCACGTTCTCCCGTTTCTCCCAGTGGTCGAACTCTCGGCGAAGTTCGGCCTCGATGCTCACGGCTACTCCCAGCGAAAGCAACGGGCGGCCACGCCGCCGGCCACGACCGTCCAGGCGAGCATAACAGCGAGATGCAGCAGCTCAGGCCACTGTCCGGCGGCCGCGTCCTGCAACGACTGCGCGCCCGCGCCCAACGGGGTGAAGTCACTGATCCGGCGGAGTACGTCGTTCATCGAGTCGCGGGGGATCCACAGCCCGGCGAAGAACAGGATCGGGCAGAACAGCAACGTCCCAGCGGCTCCCGCGCTCTTCCCGCTCGGAGCCAGCGAGGCGACCAGCAGTCCGAGGACGAACATCGCCGACGCCGTCATGACGTACGCGAGGACGTAGGCGACGGGGGCGGCGGGCAGGGTCACGTCGAACGCGACGCGCGCGACGGTCAGGACCACCAGCATCGTGGTGACCGAGACGGCCGTGGCCAGCAGCAGTTGGGCGCCGAGCATCGTCGCGGGCGTGACCGGGGTGGTGCGCAGGCGGCGCAGCACACCCTTCTCCCGGTAGGTCGCGAACTGCTGTGGCAGGACGGTCATCGCGATCAGGCCGATGCCCAGCACGACGACCACGGGTGTGTAGACGTCGATCGTCCGCAGTCCGTCGAGGCCGGGCTCCCGGAACGACGGGACGGCGCCGACGATGACGAGCAGCAACGGGGGAAGCCCGAGCGTGAAGAACACGCTCGTCGGTTCCCGGAAGAACAGCGTGGTCTCGGTGGCGCAGAGCCGGAGCAGTGCGGTCAACGTGGTGTCCTCACTCGAAGTGTCGGCCGGTGAGCGCGACGAACGCGTCGTCCAACGAGGCTTGCTCGATCCGGAGGTCGACGGCGGTGATCCGGTGGTGCACGAGCACGGTGGCCACGGCGTGGAGCAGGTTGCCGTGGCCGGTCACGACGAGCCGGGTCCCGGCGCGCTCGACCGACGTGACCTCCGGCAGCTCGGCCAGCGCCCGGAGATCCACCGGCGCGGAGGGTCGGAACCGGATGCGCTGCCGGTCGTCGACCCGCGCGATCAACCCGGCAGGGGAGTCCAAGGCGACGAGCCGACCGGACTCGATCACCGCGACTCGGTCGCAGAGCCGTTCGGCCTCCTCCATGAAGTGGGTGACCAGGAGGATCGTGACTCCCCGATCGCGGACGTCCTCGATGAGCTGCCAGGTGTCGCGGCGGGCCTGTGGGTCGAGGCCGGTGGTGAGTTCGTCGAGCACGGCCACCGTCGGGCCGCCGAGCAAGGCCAGCGCGATCGACAGCCGTTGTTTCTGGCCACCGGACAGCCGCCGGAACTGAGTGTCGATCTTGTCGGTGAGCCGCAGCGTGTCGAGCAGCTCCCGCCAGTCCACCGGCTTCCGGTAGAAGGAGCTGTACAGCCTCATGACCTCGCCGACCTCGATTTTGTCGGGCAGTGCGCAGTCCTGGAGCTGTGCCCCGAGCCGCTGCCGTAGTGCGTCGGAGTCGTCCTCGGGGTCGAGTCCGCAGATGCGGATCGTTCCGCCGTCCCGCCTGCGAAGCCCTTCGACGCACTCGACGGTCGTGGTCTTCCCCGCGCCGTTTCGGCCCAGGATGCCGAAGATCTCGCCCTGCTCGACGGCGAAGCTCACTCCGTTCACCGCGGTGTGGTCGCCGTAGCGCTTGACGAGGTCGTCCACCTCGATGATCGCCATGAGTCGAGCCTGCCGCCCCGGCCACGCTCACCGCATCGACCGGGCGGACACGGCTGCGACGGGGCGTGGTGGACCCGGGGATCTACCGTTCGGTGGATTCCCTGATCAGGCGCCACATTCGCCTGGTTGACCTCTAGTGCGCTGGAGGAACCAGAGTGGAGCATATGAGCATGACTCTCGGTTCCACTCTGGAACAACTGATGACCCGGTTGACCGGGGACGAGAAACATTCCCACGCCGCAACGTCCACGTTGGACGTTCTGCAGGTGCTCTACGACCGCGTGCTGCGACACGACCCCGCGAACCCGGAGGATCCGGATCGGGATCGTTTCTTCCTCAGCAAAGGCCACGGCCCCATGGCGTACTACGCCGTGCTCGCCGCGCACGGCTACTTCCCCGTCGAGTGGCTCGACGACTTCGGCTCCTTCGACTCGCCGTTGGGGTACCACCCCGACCGCAATCTCGTTCCCGGAGTGGAGATCTCGTCCGGCTCGCTCGGCCACGGGTTGCCGCTCGCGGTCGGCGCCGCGCTCGCGTTGCGCGTCCAGGGCCGCGACTCGCGGGTGTTCGTCCTGGTCGGTGACGCCGAGCTGGACGAGGGATCCAATCACGAGGCGATCGAGTTCGCCCCGGCGGTCGGGTTGGACAACCTCACCGTGATCGCCATCGACAACGACTCGTCGTCGTATGCGGTGCGGGGTCGCATCGCCGAGCGGTTCGCCGTCAACGGCTGGCAGGCCCTCACGGTCGACGGCCGCGACCACGCCGACATCGAACACGCTCTTCGGCACGTCACCCCTCGGGTGCCGACCGCCGTCATCGCCCGAGTGGAGGACAAGGAATGAACCCGCGCGAACAGTTCGCTGCCACCACGACCGCCCTGCTGGACGAGCGGGCCGACACCGCGCTGGTGTACGCGGAGGTGTCCGGCCAGTACTTCGGGGACGCCACCAAGGCGCATCCGGACCGCGTGATCAACGTCGGCATCCGGGAGCAGCTTCTGGTGAGCGCCGCGGCGGGGCTCGCCCTGACCGGGATGCGGCCCATCGCGCACACCTTCGGTCCGTTCCTGGTCGAGCGGGCCTTCGAACAGATCAAGCTGGACTTCGGGCACCAGGGAGTGGGAGGGGTTCTGGTCGGCTCGGCGGGCTCGTTCGACGTCGCCGTCGGCGGTCGGACCCACCAGGCTCCGGGTGACGTCACGCTGCTCGACACCCTTCCCGGCGTGACCGTCCACGCGCCGTCCACCGACGCCGAGGTCGACGCCGCGTTGCGGGAGGCCGTGGCGGGCGACGGACTGCACTACGTGCGCGTCACCGGGCAGACCAACCGGGAGACCTTCCCCGTCGGTCCCCGGCTGCACGAGGTGAAGCGCGGCGAGCGCGCGGTGGTCGTGGCTCTCGGGCCGGTGTTGGACGACGTGTTGGCCGCGACGGCCGACCTCGACGTCACCGTGCTCTACACGAGCCGGGTGCGGCCTTTCGACGGCGCCACCCTGCGAGCGGCGTTGTCGAGCACCGACGTCGTCGTGGTGGAGCCGTGGCTGGCGGGAACGTCGGCCCACGTGATCGCCGAGGCCCTCGCCGACCGACCCCACCGGTTGCTCGCTCTGGGGGTGTCCCGCGACGAGGAACTCCGCCGCTACGGCAGCCCGAGCGACCACGTGCGCGCCCACGGTCTCGACGCGGCGGGAATCCGTCGCCGACTCGACGCCTGGCTCGGCTGAATCGGCCGCGGCTCGACGGTGCTCGCGTCAGGAAGGGCTCGCGTCAGGACGGCGTCGACGCGGGCCGCTCGGCACGACTGTGCGTGCCGGTGAGGAACCAGTTCACCGCGCCCGCACCGGCGACGATGGTCGCGGCGACCGCGGGCAGCAGCAGCGCTGCGGACGTTCCGGCACGTTCGGCGATCTCTCCGGTGATCGCCGAACCGAGGGACTGTCCGACGATGACCCCTGATCCCAGCATGGTCATCACGGTCGCCGTGCGACCGGCCGGGCTTCGGTCCGCCCCGAAGCTGTACTGGGTGACCAGCGTCGGCCCGATCCCGATGCCGAGCAACGCCAGCGCGCCGATCATGCCGGGGACGTCGTCCACGAGGAGCAGCAGCAGGGTTCCGGTGAGCAGGATCGCGGAGAACGTCGCCCACCGGGCGCGCAGGGAGAACGTGGTGGGCAGCGCGGCGACGCCGAGCGCGAACCCGGCGGAGCCGATGCCCATGATCCCGTAGAGAAGCCCGGCCTGCTCGGAGACACCGCGGTCGGCCATGAACGACGTCAACGACGTCAGCATCGTGCCGAAGAAGGTGCCGACGCCGAAGATGCCGATCACGACCACGAGCAGGCGGGCGCGGAACAGGTCGCGGACCGGGGAGGGGGCCGCGCCGCTCGGTCCGCGGGTGGCCGACACGAGACGACCACTCGGGTGCAGAGCGAATGCGCCGACGAACATCACCGTGAGCACCGCGGCGCCGACGAGCGGCGCCCAGGGGGCGAGAGCCGATGCGAGCAGTCCGACGACGAACGGGCCGATCACGAATACGGTCTCGTCCGCCGCCGACTCGTACGCCATCGTCGACGACAGGGTCTTCGCGCGCCGGGTGGGAGGAATGCGGTCGGTGATGAGGGTGACCAACCGGGACCGGGACAGAGGTGCGACCTGCGGTGCCGTGGCTCCGATGCCGAACCCGACGGCCAGCACGGCGAGATCCGACGCGTCGCTGTAGGTCACGAAGGCGAAGGCCACGAGCATCGCGGCGTTCGCGGCGGCGAGTACGAGCAGGACCCGCCGCTGTCCGAACCGGTCGGCGGCCGCGCCCGACAGCGCACCGAAGCACGCCGTCCCGGCGCCGACGGCGGCCGAGGTGAGGCCACCGAGCGACACCGACCCTCGCGCGGAGACGACGACGGTGAGCACACCGACGACCATCATCGCGAACGGCAACCGAGCCATGAACGCGATGAGGAAGTAGGGCAGTCCCGCCGTGCGCAGCAGGCTGGTCGGCTGGGGAGTGACGGGATCGAGCGTCTGAGTCATCGGACACCTCCACGGATGCGGTGGTTGTGCCGCCGCTGTCCGTCGGGATACCGAGGACCGGTAGATGCACAAATCGGTCGAGGGCCGCGTGGTGCGGCCAGCGGAACACCGTACTCGACGCGGGGAGCCGACGTGTGACGGGGCAGGCCTGCGTCGGACCGTGGTGCCGGGCGGTACGTCACCGTCCGGCACCAGCCGCCTCAGTCCTTGACCTTCACCCCGTTGCTGCTGCGACGACGGCGGTACCCGCGGTTGCGGTTGCCGCCGCACGCCACCAGCACGGGCATGGCGAGGAAACCGGCGAGCAGCGCTCGGCGGTTCAGACGCTTGGTCACGATGAATCCCCCAACGTTCATGTTGATCTTGAACGGCGTCGGAAGAGTAGCGCACGCCAGGTCGTGCAGGGGACGATCGGGGAGACGACGGCCCGGTAGTTCACATATGTACTAAAGCTCACCGCGGCGCGTCCCGGTCGGGGTGAACGGTGGGTGTCGGCCGTCGGTGAGCGGGGCGAACGCCGTCGAGTGGTGGTCGACGAGTCGTGAGACGCGACGCTTCCCTCGGAAGTAGTAAATGTGTTTACTATGTGGTCGCGTGGGGCGTCCGGCGCCGGGCGGTCCGCGACGCGACTTCCAAGGAGGCAGGTCATGGCGTACTACCGTCAGGTGGGTCACGTGCCGCCGAAGCGACACACCCAGCACCGGGACGAGAACGGCACCCTCTACTACGAGGAACTCATGGGGGAGGAGGGCTTCTCGTCCGACTCCTCGCTGCTGTACCACCGGCACATCCCGTCGGCGATCGTCGACTCCCAGGTGTGGGAGCTGCGCGACCAGACGACGACGCCGAACCACCCGCTGAAGCCTCGTCACCTGAAACTGCACGACCTGTTCGGCGACGAGTGGAAGACCACCGACGTGGTCACCGGGCGCCGCCTGATCCTCGGCAACGCCGACGTGCGCATCTCGTACGTGGTGGCGGGAACGGCGTCCCCGTTGTACCGCAACGGAATCGGCGACGAGATCGTCTACGTCGAGTCCGGCGACGCGATCGTGGAGACCGTGTTCGGGGCGTTGCGGGCCACCACCGGCGACTACGTCGTGCTCCCGATGTCCACCACCCATCGCTGGCTGCCGCAGGGTGATCAGCCGCTGCGGGCGTACGCGATCGAGGCCAACAGCCACGTCGCGCCGCCGAAGCGCTACCTGTCCCGGTACGGCCAGTTGCTGGAACACGCGCCGTACTGCGAGCGTGACCTGCACGGGCCGACGGAGGTGCTGACGGCCGAGGGCGCCGACGTCGAGGTGCTGCTCAAGCATCGCGGGCCGGGCGGGGTCGTGGGCACGCGCCTGGTGTACCCGAACCATCCGTTCGACGTCGTCGGCTGGGACGGCTGCCTCTACCCGTACACCTTCAACATCAACGACTTCGAGCCCATCACCGGGCGCGTGCACCAGCCGCCGCCCGTGCACCAGGTGTTCGAGGGGCACAACTTCGTCGTGTGCAATTTCGTGCCGCGCAAGGTGGACTACCACCCGCTGGCCATCCCCGTGCCGTACTACCACTCCAATGTGGACTCCGACGAGATCATGTTCTACTGCGGAGGCGACTACGAGGCGCGCAAGGGCTCGGGCATCAACCAGGGTTCGATCTCGATCCACCCGGGCGGACACTCGCACGGTCCGCAGCCGGGCGCGTACGAGCGCAGCATCGGTGTCGAAGCCTTCGACGAGCTCGCCGTCATGGTCGACACCTTCCGCCCGCTCGAACTCGGCGAAGGGGCGTTGGCCTGCGAGGACCCGAACTACGCGTGGACCTGGTCCGGGCGAGGGCCGCAGCAGTGATCCCCGCCTTCGCCCGAGGACTGTGCGACGACGCCGCGATCTTCCCGCCGGGATCGTCGCCACTGGCCGACGCCGTGCCCGCGCACGTGCGGCACCGCCACGCCCCGTACGCCGAGCTGGTCGGCCCGCTGGTGATCTCGGCGACGGCGTCGCGAGCGCTGCCGGACCTGCTCCCCGTCGAGGGCGGGCACCGGCTCGACCTCGCGGTGACCTTCCCCGAGGGGCCTGCGACCGTGCCCGCCGTGATGGAGGCCGTGACGGCGCTCCCGGTGGATGTTCGCGCGCTCGAAGTGGCGGTGCCAGAGGGTGTCACCGCCGTCGAGCTGGTCGGCGCGCTCGACGCGGCGGGTGTCGACGACACCGTCGAGGTGTTCGTGGAGGTCCCCCGCGACGCGCGACGGGCCGACGTGATCGCGGCGCTGGCGACCACGCGGTACCTGGCGAAGTTCCGCACCGGCGGGGTCAGGGCGGAACTGTATCCCGACGAGGTCGAACTCGCCGCGGCGATCACGGCGGTCGTGGGCGCGGGTGTGCCGTACAAGGCCACGGCGGGACTGCACCACGCCGTGCGCAACACCGACCCGGACACCGGCTTCGAGCAACACGGCTTCCTCAACCTGCTGCTCGCGACCGACGCCGCGCTGCGTGGTGCGGACGAGAGCGACCTGGTGCCGATCCTCGCCGACCGCGACGGCTCGGCGCTCGCCGAGCGCGTCACGGCACTGACCGACGACCGGGTGGCCGCGACGCGGGCGACGTTCCGGTCGTTCGGCACGTGCAGCGTGGACGAGCCGCTGACCGAGATGATCGACCTCGGCCTGGTGCCGAACGCGGTGTCTCCCACTGACGAAAGGACCGTATGACCGCCATCGAGATTCCCGACGGCTCGCTGTTCGGGCTGAACAACCTGCCCTACGGCGTCTTCTCCACCCCGGGTGCGCCGCGTCGGGTCGGCGTGCGCGTGGGGGACACCGTCGTCGACCTCGCCGCGACGCTCGGCGACGACGTCTTCGCCCGGCCGACGCTCAACGCCTTCATGGCGCAGGGACACCGACGCTGGGTGGAGGTGCGTGAGCGGATCACCGAGCTGGTGTCGGGCGACGTGCCGGACGCGGCCGTGCACTCGGTCGACGAGGTGACACTCCACCTGCCCGTCGAGGTCGGCGACTACGTCGACTTCTACGCCTCCGAACACCACGCCACCAACCTCGGCAAGCTGTTCCGCCCCGGCTCCCCGCCGCTCATGCCGAACTGGAAGCACCTCCCCGTCGGCTACCACGGCCGCGCGGGCACCGTGATCCCGTCCGGCACCGACATCGTGCGCCCGTGCGGCCAACGCAAGGCGCCCGACGAGGACACCCCCACGTTCGGGGAGAGCAGGCGACTGGACATCGAGGCGGAACTCGGCTTCGTCGTGGGCACCGGCTCGGAGCTGGGCAGGCCCGTGCCGACCGGCGAGTTCGGCGAGCGGGTGTTCGGCGTGGTGATCGTCAACGACTGGTCGGCACGCGACATCCAGGCCTGGGAGTACGTGCCGCTCGGCCCGTTCCTCGGCAAGAGCTTCGCGACGTCGATCTCGCCGTGGGTGGTGCCGCTGCTCGCCCTGGAGGCCGCGCGGGTCGACACGCCGACGCAGGACCCGGAACCGCTGCCGTACCTGACGGAGACCTCGCCGTGGGGGTTGGACATCGAGCTGGAGGTGGAGCTGAACGGCGAGGTTGTCAGCCGTCCGCCGTACCGGGAGATGTACTGGTCGCCCGCGCAGATGCTCGCGCACCTGACCGTCAACGGCGCGTCCTCGCGCACCGGTGACCTGTTCGCCTCGGGGACCGTTTCCGGCCCGGAACGCGACCAGCGCGGCGCCTTCATCGAGCTCACGTGGGGCGGCAAGGAACCGCTTCGGGTGGCAGGAGAGGAACGGACCTTCCTCCAGGACGGCGACGAGGTCGTGCTGAGGGCCAGCGCGCCCGGTGTGGGCGGTGGTCGGATCGGCTTCGGCGAGGTCCGCACGCGCATCCTGCCCGCGACGCACACCTGAGCGGCGGGACGCCCGCCGGTCACGAAGGAAGGCCCCACCCGTCAACGACGCCGGGTGGGGCCTTCCTCATGCTCGGGGGAGTGGTCAGCCCTCGACCTTGTCGAGGTCGACGCCTCGGCTCTCCCGGCTCGTCGCCACGGCGACGAACGTGATCGTCATCGTGATCACCAGGTACGCGATGACCGATCCGACGCCGTAGCTCTCGATGAGCCACACGGCGATGAACGGAGCCGGAGCACCGGCGAAGATCGACGAACCCTGGAACACCAGCGACGATCCGGCGTAGCGGTAGCGCGTGGGGAACAGCTCGGTGATCCACGCCGCCTCGGGCCCGGCGAGCATGCCGTGGAAGAACGCCCCCACGCACACCCCGAGCCACAGCATCGGCACGCTCTCGAACTGCACCAGCCAGAAGAAGATCGGTGCCCACGCGATCAACACCGCGGTCGGCACGAGCATGGCCTTCTTGCGCCCGACCCGGTCGGACCACGCCCCACCGCTGATCATGCCGACGAACTGGAACACCGACGCGAACGTCACCGCGAGGGTCACGTCACCGCGGTCGAAGTCGAAGTAGGTGGTGGCGTAGGCGATGACGAACGTCGTGTAGACGTAGAACGCGATGTTCTCGCCCAGCCGTTGGCCGAGCCCGTGCAACACCTGACGCGGACGCCGCAGGGCGAGCACGATGCTCGACTTCTCCTGTCGCCGCGCCGGCTGCGCCGCCACCTTCTCCTGGGCCTTGCGGAACACGGGCGACTCCTCGACGCCGCGCCGCACCCAGAACCCGATCACCAGCAGCGGGATGGCGAGCAGGAACGCGACGCGCCATCCCCACGACTCGAACGCCGCGTCGGTGGTGGTCATCGACAGCACGGTGATCACCGTGGTGGCCAGGACCGTGCCCGCGGGAGCGCCCGCCTGCGGCCAGGACGCCCAGAAACCACGTCGTTTCGGCTCGCCGTACTCGCTGACGAGCAGCACGGCGGCACCGAACTCGCCACCGAGCGCGAAGCCCTGGATCAGCCGCAGCAGCACGAGCAGCACCGTCGCGGTGATCCCGATGTCGTGATAGGTCGGCAGCAGGCCGATCGACGCGGTCGCGGTGCCGAGCAGCAGGAACGTCACCACGAGCATCGGTTTGCGACCGAACCGGTCGCCGAGGTGTCCGAAGACGACGCCGCCCAGCGGGCGGGCGACGAAGCCGAGCCCCTGGGTCGCCAGTGCCAGCAACAGGCTGGTGACACCGTTGTCGTTCGGGAAGAACAGCGGACCGAGCACGGTGGCGGCGAGCACGCCGTAGATGGCGAAGTCGTACCACTCCAGCACCGCTCCGGCCATGCTGCCGGTCAGGACCCGCCGGAACATGCGGGGTGTCGTGCCTCCGCCGGTGCTGCCCCCGTCGGCGCCGGTGGGGAATGAGTCAAGGGCTGATGCCACCTGAGGTTCCTTTCACCTTCGTACGGGCCGCCTCGTCGCGGCCCGGAAGTCGGGAGAGGGAGCCGGTCACAGCTCCACGGTGAGCGCGCTGCCGCAGGCGCGGGAGCAGCACGTCATCATCTTGTTGTTCAGTGCGCGCTCGGACTTGGTGAGGACCTTGTCGCGGTGATCGACCTCCCCGGCGGAGACGGCGACCTCGCAACTTCCGCACAGCCCTTCCTCGCAGTCGCTCGGCACGTCGATGTTCGCGGCACGCAGCGCGGCGAGGACGGTCTGGTCGGCGGCGACCTGGACCGTGATGCCGGAGTCGGCGAGCCTGACCTCGAAGGCGTGTTCCTTCTCGGGATCGAGTTCGGCGAGGTCGCTGGAGAAGTGTTCGACGCGCAGGGATTCCTCGGGCCAGTGCTCGGCGGCGTCCGCCAGGGCGTCGAGCAGCCGTTGCGGCCCGCACGCGTAGAGCTGCGTGTCCTCGCGCGGCTCGGCGAGCAACGACGCGACGTCGAGTCGGGTGCCTTCGTCGGAGACGTGCAGGACGAGCCGATCTCCGTGGTCGCGCACGGCCCGATCAAGCAGTGCCATCGCGCTCCGCGTCGTCCCGCAGTAGTGGAACTCGTAGTCCTTGCCCTCGCGGCGCGCGTGGTCGGCCATCGCCAGGATCGGGGTGATGCCGATGCCGCCCGCCACGAACAGGTAGCGCCGCGCGTCCGGGTCGAGCTTGAAGTGGTTGCGCGGCCCGCGCATCGACACGGTGTCGCCGACGGACAGTCGTTCGTGGACGAATCGCGAGCCGCCCCGGCTGTCCGGGTCCTTCAGCACCGCGATCTGGTAGCACGACCGGTCGTTCGGGTCGCCGCACAGGGAGTACTGCCGGGAGAGTTCCCCGAGTTGCAGGTCCACATGCGACCCCGGCGACCACGTCGGCAGCGGCCTGCCACGGACGTCGGCGAGGGTGAGCCGCACGACGTCGTCGGCCTCGGCGACGATGTCGCGCACCTCCATCGTGCGCGTGAGGGCCTTCGTGGACGGTTGTCCGATCTTGACGGTGAGGCGTCGGTCGAGGAGTTCCGGGTGGGCCCGCTCGGGGTTCTTCGCCGGGTCCCACTGCACCCACAGGTGCTCCGGCCCGCGGAAGGACGTGTTGGGCAGGTACGTGAACTCCTGGTCGGGCACCAGTTCGAGGTGCGGCAGCCGGGTCGTCAGCTCCTCCAGGAAGATCTGGATCTCCATCCGGGCCAGGTTCTTGCCCATGCACTGGTGGGCGCCGTAGCCGAAGCTCAGGTGGTCGCTGGCATTCTCGCGCCGCACGTCCAGCTCGTCGGGGTCGTCGAAAACGCGTTCGTCGTGGTTGGCCGACGTGTTGACGATGAGCAGCTTGCCGCCCTTCGGGATGTCGACGCCCCCGACCTGAGTGTCCTTCGTGGCCACCCGACGCCACGCGATGATCGACCCCGAGTAGCGCAGACATTCCTCGACGGCGTTGGGGATGAGGCTCTGATCGGCGCAGATCTCCTCCCACACCGCGCGGTTCTCCAGCAGCAGCTTGATTGCGTTGGTGGCGGCGAGCGCGGTGGTCTCGTGGGCGGCGACGATGCCCGCCATCATCATCGAGTGGAGGTAGGAGTCGGTGATGACGTCGGGCATCGTCGGCTGGAGTCGTAGGCCGTACTGCATCCACCCCGGCTTCGACGGGTCCTCGCGCATCTTGTCGAGCACCGCGCCCGCGTACTGCCAGAACTTCCCGACGTTCTCGGCGACGGCGACCTGCTCCTCCGGCGCGGGCCGACCCCACGTGTTCACGGTGTGCGCGACCGAGTAGCGGCGCAGGGTGGCCATGTCCTCCTCGGGCACGCCGAGGAAGTGCAGGGCGACGGTCAGCGGGATCTCGTAGAGCATCTCGTCGACCAGCTCGGCCTTGCCGCGATCGACGAAGCGGTCGACGTGCTCGCGGACCAGCCTGCGCACCATTGGCTCGTGGCGGGCGAGCGCAGGTGGGGTGAAGGGCTCCATCAGGGCGCGGCGACGCGGCATGTGCGCGGGCTCGTCCTCGTTCACGAGCGTGCGGCCCATGGCGTAGTCGTACTTGGCGAGCACGGCGTTGGCCTCGTCGCCGAACGGGGTGATCTTCTCCAGCACGTTGGCCGGGGAGAACGTGATGTTGTCGCGGAAGACCGCCTTGACGTCCTCGTACCGGGTGACCACCCAGTAGCCGAGCTCGGGGCTGTAGAAGACCGGCTCCTCGTCGCGTGACCAACGCAGGGAGCCCGGCGGATCCTGCTGGTAGGGCCCGGTGAACGGGTCGAACGCCGCCGCGTTGGCCGAGATCGGGCAGCCCGTGGGGCTCGACCGGGTGTGCTCGACGGGGCAGCCGCTCGCGCTCCCGGGCGTCTCGGCATGGTCCCTGTCGTCGGTGGCCATGACCGGCTCCGCACCCATAGGCGTCCCTCCATACAGCTCTGTACAGGGTGTTTACCTTTATCGAACACAAGTGTTCGGTAAGAGAATGCGGGCAGCCTAAAGTGAGCTGTGACTCCGGTCAAGGTTTCCGCCGCCCAGCGGCGTCGGATCGATGCCGAGCCGTTCGCCGGGCGTGTCCGCGCCCCACGACGCCGACATGCGTGCAGGGGACGGCAAGAAGCGTGCAGGAGACCGCATGACGTGCGCACAGGACGCCGACATGCGTGCGCAGGGCGCCGACATGCGTGCGCAGGGTGCCGACACGCGTGCGCAGGGGGCGGACACGCGCGCGTGGGGCGATGACACGCCCGGGAGTCAGGTCGGCAGGGTGTTCTTGTAGACCCGGCCGTCCTTGATGATCACGCGCAGGTTGGTGTGGGGGTCGCCGAGCAGGCTCAGGTCCCGCGTCGGGTCGCCTTCGACCAACAACACATCGGCCCACGCGCCCTCGGCGATCACGCCGAGGTGGTTGCGATGGGGAGTGTCGGTGTCTGCGCTGTCGTCGTCACTGCTGTCAGGTGCTTGGTACGGATCACGTTGGCCCGACAGCCGGAACAGCTCGGCGTTGCCGGAGGTGGCGATCTTCAGACCCGCCAGCGAGCTGCCGCAGAGCGTGGCCATCCGGGTGAGCATCTCGCTCTGTCTGTCGCTCTTGCTCGGGTCCAACAACAGGTCGGTCCCGAACGCGACCTTCACGCCGTGCGTCAGCGCCCACTCGAACGTCTGCCGCACCCCCGCGCACACCCGGCGGTTCTTCTCCGCCGACGCCGGGTTGGCGTAGTCGTGGTCGTCCTCGACGAACGGTTGGGTGCTCAGCCAGACGCCGTGGTCGGCCATGTGCTTGATGTCGTCCTCGGTCGCGAGCTGCCCGTGCTCGATCACCGCGACTCCGGCGTCGACCGCCCGTCGGATGCCCGCACCCGTGTAGACGTGCACGCACACGTAGGTGCCCCAGTCGCCGGCCGCCTCCACCGCGGCACGCATCTCGTCGGGGGTGAACTGGAGGACGTCCAACGGGTCGTAGGTCGACGCGACACCGCCGCCCGCCATCAACTTGATCTGCGACGCACCGCGTTTCAACTGTTCCCGGACCGCGGCGAGCACCTGCTCGCGCCCGTTCGCGACCCGCATGGCCCCGAGTTCCTCGGCGCGGGCCTGGGTTCCGCCGAGCAGTGTGGGCCGGTCGTAGACCATGCTGAAGTCGCCGTGTCCGGCGGTCTGCGAGATGCCGGCCTGGCTCGGATAGATCCGCGGCCCCGGCAGCACACCCGCGTCGATCAGTCGTTTCAGGTCGCTCGTGTCCCCCGCCATGTCGCGGATGGTGGTGAACCCGCGCATCAGCATCGCCTGCGCTTGGGCGGCGCCCGTGAGGTAGCTGAACCCGGTCCCTGCCGCGAGCAGCGCGGTGGAGGTCGCCCCGATCAGCATGACGTGGGCGTGGGCGTCGCTGAGACCGGGGATGAGGGTCCGGCCACCCGCGTCGATCACCACGTCGGCGTCGGTCGACGCGGGTTCGCCCGAACCGACGTGTGCGATCGTGCGGCCCTCGATCCGCACGTGCCCGGTCCGGACCTCGTCGTGGATGCCGTCGAAGATGCGTGCGTCGCGGATGAGAATGCTCGCTCGAGGTTCGGTCGGCATGGTGTGTCCTCCGGTGCTCAGCTCTCGACCTGCACGTCGCGGACGCCCGGCACCGTGCGCACGAGGCTGGTCACCACGTCGCGCTCGGCGGTGTCGACGAACTCGCCGCGGACGACGGCCACCCGGTCGTGGACCTCGGCGGTCCACCGCCGCTCGCTGCCGCTGTAGGCGTCGAGAAGTTCCTGTGCGTGCGAGGCGACGACGTCGTCCGGTCGCACGAGCGGTCGCAACACGTCCCGGCGGCTCACGATGCCGACGAGCACCCCGCCCTCCACCACGGGCAGGCTCCGGACGCGGTCGGTGAGCATGTGGCGGGCGATGTCGTCGACCTTGGTGCGCGGCGATACGACGTCCACGGCGCGGGTCATCACCTCACCGACCGTGCGTGCGGGGGCCGCCGTGGTTCGACGCATTCCCTCCGCCGCGCGGAGGGCGTCCACCTCGGTGAGCATGCCGACGACCCGCCCGTCGCCGTCGACCACGGGAAGACCGGCGAAGTTCCCCTCGGTCAGCTTCACCACCGCGTCCAGCAACGACGCGTCGGCCGTCGTCGTGACGACCGGCCTCGACATGATCTCCGACGCTTCCACGTGTTCACCCCCTCGCCACCCGAGACAGCGACGGAATTCCCGCCACGAGGGCGGTCGAAGCGGGGCTTAGGTCCCTCGTCGGCCCGAGCCCGGGCGACCACGGAGGGCAGGCGGTCGGGTGCCGAATGCGTAGGGTGGCGAGCATGACCACTGGCGTGCGGCATTCCCCCACGGTTGCCGAGCGGCGAGCCCGTGTCGCCGTGGCCGTTCTCTTCTTCACCAACGGAGCCCTCTTCGCCAACCTCCTGCCACGGTTCCCGGAGATCAAGGCGAGCCTCGACATCGGGAACACGGCGTACGGGCTGGCCGTCGCCGCGTTTCCCGCCGGGGCCGTCGTCGCGGGGCTCGCGGCCGGGGTGCTCGTCCGCCGCTGGGGCTCGGCTCCGGTGGCGGTGGGCGGAACCCTGTTGACCGGAGCGGGGATCCTCGTGGCGAGCGTGGCGGGTTCCGTGGAGCTGTTCGCCGGGGCGTTGTTCCTGGCGGGCGCGATGGACGCGATCACCGACGTCGGCCAGAACGCGCATGCGCTGCGGGTGCAACGGCGCTACGGACGGTCGATCATCAACTCCTTCCACGCCGTCTGGTCGGTCGGGGCGGTCACCGGTGGTGCGATGGCCGCGGGAGCGATCGCGCTCGAAGTGCCGCTCGGCCGTCATCTGGCGTTCGCCGTGGTGCTCTTCGCTGCCGTCGCCTGCGGGGCGTTGCGGTTCTGCCTGCCCGGCCGCGACACCGACTCCGGTGCCGACCACCCGAGTGTCCGCCCGACCCGAGAGCCCGGCGTGGAACGAGGACTGCGTCCGAGCGTGCTGCTCGCCGCGTTGGTCCTCATCGCCATGGCGGGGACCCTCGTGGAGGACGCGGGCAACTCGTGGGCCGCTCTCTACCTCTCCGACGCGCTGCACGCGCCGGCGACGGTGGCGGCCTCCGGTTACGTCGCGCTCGTCGGAGCCCAGTTCGTGGGAAGACTGCTCGGCGACCGGCTCGTCAACCGGTTCGGTCAACGAGCGGTGGCCCGAGCCGGAGGGGCGATCGCCGCGCTCGGCATGGGAACGGCGTTGGCGTTCCCGACCGTTCCCGGCACGGTCGCCGGGTTCGCGGCGGCCGGACTGGGCGTGGCCACGCTGGTGCCCGCGGCCATGCACGAGGCCGACGAACTGCCCGGGCTGAAACCCGGATTCGGTCTGACGCTCGTCTCGTGGCTCATGCGGGTCGGGTTCCTCGTCTCGCCGCCGCTCGTCGGTCTCGTGGCCGACGCGACGACGCTGCGAACCGGCCTGTGTGTCGTCCCCCTCGCCGGACTGCTGGTGGTCGCGCTCGCGGGGGTGTTGCGCGGTCGCGCCCGCTGATCGCGGACCGCGTCGCCGCGTCCGCGTGCGTCCCACCTACCCTGGCCCCCGCCCAGGTGCTCGTCGGAGAAGGGAATGGGGATGACCGTGGAGTCGTGGCGCTCGCTGACCCCGGAGCAGGCCCGCCGCACGCTGCGTGACGGCTACACCGGCACGACGTCGGGGTGGTGCGACGGCTGGGCGCAGGCCAACCTGTTGGCCGTTCCGCGCGAGCAGGCGTTCGACCTGATGCTGTTCGCCCAGCGGAATCCGAAGCCGTGCCCGCTGCTGGACGTGTTCGACCCCGGTGCGCGCAGCAGCGCGCGATTCCGTGGCGACATCACCACGGACCTGCCCGCCTACCGCGTGTACGAGAGGGGTGAGCTGGTCGCCGAGACGACCGAGGTCACCGATCTGTGGCGAGACGACCTGGTCGCGTTCCTGTTCGGCTGTTCCTTCAGCTTCGAGCGGGCGTTGACGGACGCCGGGATCGAGATGCGTCACACCACGGCGGGCAGGACGGTGCCGATGTACCGGACGTCGATCGCCTGCGAACCCGCCGGTGCGTTCTCGTCCTCGATGGTCGTGTCCTTGCGGGGCGTCCCGGCGAGTCGGGTTCCCGACGCCGTGCGCATCTGTTCCCGGTATCCCGCCGTGCACGGCGCGCCGGTGCATGTCGGCGACCCCCGCGTGATCGGCATCGACGACCTGGACACGCCGGACTGGGGTGAGCCGCCGATCCTGCACGACGGCGACGTGCCCGTGTTCTGGGCCTGCGGGGTGACACCCCAGGCCATGGTCATGGAGTCGCGCCCCGAGTTCGCCATCGCGCACGCGCCGGGCCGCATGGCGATCACCGACATCCGGGAAGCCGACCTGATCGTCCCGTAGCGCGAACGCCCGGCGCGGCGGGCCGGTTCGGGCTCCGTGGCCGCTGGGTCGTCGCCGGGTTTCCCACCGTGGCCGTGGTGGTAGTCGCTCGCCAGGCAAGCTGGTGTCCCGCGTGGTCGCCTTCCCGAGCGCACCAGGAGGAAGCCATGGAGCCACCGCGGATTCTGGTGATCGGTGGAGGGTTCGCCGGGGTGGAGTGCGTGCGCCTGCTGGAGCGGTTGCTGGCGCCGGACGAAGCCTCGATCACGGTGGTGGCGCCCCGCAACTACCAGCTCTACCTGCCGTTGCTGCCGCAGGTGGCGTCGGGGATGCTCACCCCGCAGTCGGTCGCGGTGTCGCTGCGCAGGGTGTTCCGCCGCACGCGCATCGCTCCCGGCCTGGCCCTCGGGGTGGACCTCGACGCGAAGGTGTGCGTGGTGCGCGGCATTTCCGGGCGCATGCGGGTCGAACCGTACGACTACCTGGTGCTCGCGCCGGGCAGTGTGACACGCACGTTCGACATCCCCGGGCTCACCGAACACGCGCGCGGGATGAAGACGCTGGCGGAGGCGGCCTATCTGCGTGACCACGTGATCGGTCAGCTCGACATCGCGGCGGCCGCGCCCAAGGACAAGAAGAAGGAGGCGCGGCTGCGGTTCGTCGTCGTGGGCGGCGGCTATTCCGGCACGGAGACGGCGGCGGCGTTGCACCGGCTGACGGCCGCGGCCGTGGATCGGTACCCGGGTCTCGACTCTCGCGCCATCAACTGGCACCTCGTGGACATCGCGCCCCGGTTGATGCCCGAGCTCGGCGAGGACCTGGGCCGGGCCGCGACGGAGATGTTGCGGCAACGAGGGATCGACGTCTCGCTCGGCGTGTCCGTGGCCGAGGTCGACTCCGACACCGTGACGCTCACCGACGGCCGGGTCCTGCCCTGCCACACCCTTGTCTGGACCGCCGGAGTGCAGCCGAGTCCGTTGATCGGCACGCTCGACGTGGACACCGTGCGGGGGCGGGTCAAGGTCAACGAAACCATGGACGTGCCAGGACGACCGGGGGTGTTCGCCATCGGCGACGCCGCCGCGGTGCCCGACGTCACCAAGGGCGACGACGCCGTCTGCCCGCCGACGGCGCAACATGCGCAGCGGCAGGGGAAGGCGGTCGCCCGCAACCTCGTCGCGGCCCTGCGGGGACATCCGATGCAGCCGTACCGGCACCGGGACATGGGGCTCGTCGTGGACCTGGGTGGCGCGGACGCCGTGGCGAACCCGCTGGGCGTGCCACTGAAGGGATGGCCCGCGCAGGCCGTCACGCGGGGATACCACATGTTGGCGCTGCACACGGGCGTCGCGCGAGCCAGGGTGATGACGAACTGGCTGTTGAACGCCACAGCGGGCGACGACTACGTGCGTACGGGCTTCCTCGCCGACCAACCGCCGATGCTGCGGGATCTGGAGGAACTCGACGCCTACCTCAGCGTGGAGGACATGCGTCGCTACGTCGAGACCGCCGAGGTGAGCGGTTAGGGCCGCGGCGTGTCGGCGGCCGGGTCGTCCGTCGCGGGTGACAGCCACGCCCTGAGCACGTAGGCCACCACGACCGACACGATCACCAGCGGCATCGTCGCCAGACCGCTGGAGAGCAGCAGCAGCGTCGCGAGCAACACCGACACCAGTGGTAACCCCAGCATGGTCACGCACAGCGCGCCGATCCCCATCGCGGCGGCCGGGACGGCGTCGAGCCCGGGCAGGTGCGACAGCGCCAGACCTCCGACGGCGCCCAGGAACATCGCCGGAAACACCGGCCCGCCGCGGAACGCGCCGAGCGACACGCCGTAGGCGAGTCCCTTGCAGCCCAGCAACAACAGCAGACTGCCGGCCGAGTACTCGGCGCCGTGGGCCAGCAACGGCCCCAGTGCCTCCTGACCGGAGAACAACACGTCACGGGTGCCCTTCGAGGTGAGCAGCGCGTAGAGGCAGGCCAGCAGTCCGACCTTCAGACCGGCCACTGCCGTGGCCACGACGACGTGATGCCGCGTCCACCGCGCCACCGGACGCGCGAGGCGACGGAGCGCGGTGCCCAGCAGCGCCGCCGCCACACCGATCACGATCGCCCACCCGAACTGGGCGAGGGTCAACTCCCGCACCGGCGGTAGGTCGGGGACCACGAGTGAGGGCTTCGCCAGGCCGGTGACCGAGTCGAGCCCGAGGAAGATGAGCGCGCCCAGGCCGGAGGCCAGCAGGCCGGGGACGAGCAGCACCGACGTCCGTCCCGCGGCCGTGCCCGCGGCACCGGCGACCTCCAGCAGCAGGAACGCGCCGAGCAGGGGCGAGCCGAGCAGCGTGCTGATCGCGGCGAAACTGCCCGCGGCGCCGATCAGCGCGACGGCCTGCTCGGGGGCGTCGCGTCGCAGCGCGCGGACCGCGAGTGCCGCGAGTCCTCCCCCGAGCGCGATCAACGGAGCCTCGGGGCCCAACACCGCGCCGAACGCGAGAGTGCCCAGCGCCGCGAGCGCGATACCGGGCAGGTGTCGGGCCGCGGGTGGACCGCCCGCCCGAACACCGTCCACTCCGGACTCGCCGCCGTCGCCGGGAAGGTGACGCACGACGAGCCCGACGACGAGCCCGCCGACGGTCACCATCGGCACGGGCCACCACACCGGCTCGGACCCGAGGCCGAGCGCGGACGGCAGCTCCTCGAACACCCACCGCTGCGCGTACGACGCGAGCTGCAGGAACCCGTACGCGAGGAGTGCGACGGGGACGCCGAGCAGCCCCGACACGGCGAGTGCGGCCAGGTAACCGCGGGACCGCAGCAACTGCCCGGCGGTGCGTGGAGTGCTCATGGCCGCTCCCGTCGTGGCCGTCGCGGTGTTCGCGACCGGAACGACCCGAGGCTCGCGTGAGGACGAGGCGACTCAGGCGCGTTCGAGCGCTCGGCCGAAGTCCCGGAGGAAGATCACGTGACGGTTGTGGGCGAGCACGTGGCCGGTGACGAGCACGGCCACGACCGGCCAGTCCACGACCCCCGCCACCCCGAGCGTCACGACACCGGCGAGATACGCGAGTTCGTCGGTGGGCGGCAACTCCAAGGTGCCGAGGAAGGGGACGGTGACACGACGGGAACTGTGCTCGGCGGCTTTGCGCATCGCCTCGGCGTTCTCCGTGCCGGTGTGAGGGACACCGGCTGTTCGCTGCGAAGTCCCGCTGTCCATGCCTTCAGTGTGCGGCGCTGTCCGCCTGCCCGCAGGTTCGCCGCGTCGCAGCGGAGGCGGCGACGGCCTGCCGGACACCCGTGACGTGCGTAGGCTCGATTCGCGAGGACCTTCGGGCTCGCCGTCTCGGCGAGCCGGGTGCGTCGAGGGGAGCGCGAGAGATGGCCGTGCAGGTGACCGACGTGCCCGAACGGCGACGCTTCGAGGCCCGGCGCGACGGGACGGTCCTCGGCATCGTGGCTTACGAGCGGATGAACGACGTGCTCGTCGTGACGCACACGAAGGTCGACCCCGCGCTGGAGGGTCGGGGAGTCGGGGGGACGTTGGTCCGATCGGCCCTGGACGAGGTGCGCGGCCGAGGTGGACAGGTACTGGTGCTCTGCCCGTTCGTCCGCTCGTGGCTCGAACGGCACCCGGAGTATCAGGACCTGGAGTACCAGCCTCCCGCGAGCACGGTGACGGACTGACGGGACGATGGTCGTCGACTTCCTTCGCAGGAATCGCGGTACCCGGCGGACGGTGCCGGGTCAGATGTCGGTGCCGGCGCGCCGCTTCCTCAGTACCGAGGCGGCCAGTGCGGCGCTGCTCCTCACGGCGACGCTCGTGGCGCTGCTGTGGGCGAACTCGCCGTGGTCCTCCTCGTACGACGCCGTCTGGCACACCGAGCTGTCCGTGTCGCTGGCGGGCTGGCACCTGTCGATGGACCTTGAACACTGGGTCGTCGACGGCCTGATGGCGTTGTTCTTCTTCTCGGTGGGGTTGGAGGTGCGTCGGGAGTTCTCCGTCGGGGAGCTCACCCACCGAGGGCGGGCCGCGATCGCGGTGGTCGCCGCGGTCGGGGGCCTCGTGGTGCCGATGGCGCTCTACCTGGTGTTGGCGCCCTCGGGCCCCGCCCAGCACGGGTGGGGTGTCGTGATCGGGACCGACACGGCGTTCCTGCTGGGTGCGCTCGCCGTGGTGGGACCACGTTTCTCGACCCAACTCCGCGTCTTCCTGCTCACGCTGACCGTGATCGACGACATCATGGCCGTCAGCGTGATCGGCATCTTCTACTCGGATTCGATCGACTTCGTCGCACTGGTCGCCGCGCTCGGGTTCGGCGGGGTGCTGTGGATGCTCGGTCGGCTGGGTGTCTGGCGTGCGAGTCCCTACGTCGTCGCTGTGATCGGGCTCTGGTTGTGCACGGTGGGGTCGGGCCTGCACGCCGCGATCGCCGGGATGCTCGGCGGCCTGCTCGTGGGAGCCCGTAATCCCATGCGCGAGGACGTGGAGCAGGCCGCACGCCGGTTCCGCGCGTTCCGGCAGTCGCCGCACGTGGAGGTGGGGCGCACGGCCCGCGACGGCTTGGATCGGGCGATCTCGGTGAACGAGCGGTTGCAAGCCGCCGTCCATCCGTGGGCGAGCTATCTCGTCGTGCCGTTGTTCGCCCTGGCCAATGCGGGCATCGATCTACGGAACGGGGTGCTCGGCCAGGCGTTGACCTCCCGGATCACGTGGTCGGTGGTCATCGCGCTGGTGCTCGGCAAGTTCGTGGGAATCAGTCTGAGCACGGTGCTGGGCGTGAGATTCGGTGTCGGCCGGCTGCCGCGCGGCGTCGGCTATGGGCACGTCTTCGGCGGCGCTGCGCTGTCGGGGATCGGGTTCACGGTGTCGCTGCTGATCGCCCGGTTGGCCTTCTCCGACCCGGTGATGCGTGACGAGGCGATCGTCGGGGTGCTGCTGGCGGCGGTGCTCGCGACGACGTTGGGGTGGACGGTGTTCCGGCTCGCGGTGCGGTTCGGTGGGCGCACCGACGCGGACCTGCCGCGGCGGCTCGATCCACCGGTGGACGCGGACCGCGACAACATCCGTGGTGACGCCGACGCGCCGCTGACCCTGGTCGAGTACGGCGATTTCGAGTGTCCGTTCTGTTCGCGGGCCACGGGCGTGACGCGAGAGCTGCGGGCGAAGTTCGGCCCGAACCTGCGGTACGTGTTCCGGCATCTGCCGTTGTCGGACGTCCACCCGCACGCCGAGTTCGCGGCCCGGGCGGCGGTGGCCGCGCAGCGGCAGGGCCGGTTCTGGGAGATGCACGACCTGCTCTTCGAGCACCAGGACGAGCTGGAGTACGAGGACGTCGTCGGCTACGCCTCGGAACTCGGACTCGACGTCGAGACGTTCCTGCGTGATCTGGAGTCGGAGGCGACGGCCGCCGTGGTGCGGGAGGACCTGGTGAGTGCGGAGGCGAGCGGGGCGGTCAGCACGCCCACCTTCTTCGTCGGGTCGCAGCGACACGTCGGTCCCCACGACACGGAGACGCTGTCGCGGGCGCTCGAAGCCTCCCGCAACCGCACGGAGGTCTGAGTCCCACGCCCCGCATACCCGATCGTGGGTCGGGTAGCCGAATGGGGAACGCCGAGACGGGGGAGACGAGCATGGACGGTCCCTGCGGACACCTCGACCGGGTGCGCGATGTCGAGCCGTCGGCCGACGGGTGCGAGGAGTGCCTCCGGACCGGGGAAACTTGGGTTCACCTGCGGATCTGCATGTCGTGCGGGCACGTCGGGTGCTGTGACAGTTCCCCGAAGCGCCACGCGACGGCCCACTGGCGGAGCCACCCCGATCATCCCGTGGTGCGCTCGTTCGAGCCGGGGGAGGACTGGTGGTGGTGCTTCGTCGACGAGTTGCTGTTCGAGGTGGACTCCGCCGCGCCGGCGCCGTCGCATTCCGTGAGGTGAGTCCGTGCAGTCCTCGTGGCCGGCGCTTCCGGTGGAGTGGTGGAAACCGACCCGCGACACGTTGACGTTGTGGTTGCAGGTCGTCGGCAAGGTTCGCATCGCCCGGACGCCGCTGGTCAACCATTGGTGGAACGCGCCGCTCTACCTCACGGCTCGCGGGTTGACGACGTCCCTGATTCCGGCAGGGGCGGGGCGCAGTTTCGCCGTCGACGTCGATCTCATCGGCCACCGGCTGGAGGTGCTCACGACGCAGGGGGAGACGCGGGGGCTCGACCTCGCGCCGAAGTCGGTGGCCCAGTTCTACACCGAGCTGTCCGAGGCACTCGACTCCCTCGGCCTGCACACCGACATCTGGCCGATGCCCGTCGAGCTGCCCGACGCGATCCCGTTCGACGTCGACACGGTCCACGCGGACTACGATCCCGAGGCCGCGACCACGTTCTTCCGCGTGCTGGTTGAGCTGGAGCGGGTCTTCACCGAGTTCCGGGCACGGTTCGTGGGGAAGTCGAGCCCCGTGCACCTGTTCTGGGGTGCGTTGGACCTCGCGACCACGCGGTTCTCGGGTCGGCCCGCGCCGCCGCATCCCGACGGTGCGCCGCACTGCGGCCCTCACGTCATGCACGAGGCGTACTCGCACGAGGTGAGCAGTTGCGGGTACTGGCCGGGCGGTGACGGCGAGGGGTTCGTCTACTCCTACGCGTATCCCGAACCCGACGACTATCGGCGGCAGCCTCCCGGTCCGCCCGCCGCTCGTTACGACGAGGAGCTGGGGGAGTTCGTGCTGCCGTACGCGGAGGTGCGCAGCGCTCGCGATCCCGACGCGCTGGTGCTCGACTTCCTGCAGCACACCTACGAGGCGGCGGCGAACACCGGGCGATGGGCGAGGTCGGCACTCGAACGATGAGGGCGTCGGGTGTCCGATGGCTCAGGCGCCGGTCGGGAAGGCTGACGCGGCCGACCTCAGCGGGGGGGGGCGAACGGCTGCCGAGGGAACGAGCGAGGCTGACGCGGTGAACCCGACTCACTGATGAAACTGTATAACGACCTATACGCCTGGGCTTTGTGCAGGCAACCTTGAACCTCGTCGCTCGAACAACCCGCGTCACCTTCACAACAACAGCGACGAGGTCCAAGGCTCAGGCTGTTGATCTTGATGGGTGTCCTCAGGCGCGGGCGGCCACACCTGCTTTGGCCTGTTGTTCCAAAGCTTCGTCTGCGGCATCGAGGGCGAGGCGGACGGCCCCGAGCACGACGGCCTCCTGACCCACCGTGGAGGCGGCGAGGTCCGGGGTGCGCACGCACACCTCGCTGATGTGCCGTTCGAGTCGTGGCAGGATCAGGTCCTCGGCGCTGGCGAGTCCGCCGCCGAGCACGATGAGCTGCGGGTCCACGGTGAGCGTCATCGCCACGGCCTGGCGGGCCAGGACTGCGCAGAACTCGTCGACGATGCGCACGGCGTCGGTCTCGCCGGCTCGGGCACGGTCGAGCAGTTGGCTGGTGGCCCGGTGTCCGTTGCCGGGATCGCCGGTCGCGGGTCCCATCAACAGAGTGCGGGACTGCTCCCAGGTCGGGAAGTCGAGCAGGCCGATCTCACCGGCAGCGCCGCCGAAGCCCCGATGGATGCGTCCGCCGAGTACGAGTCCCGCGCCGATGCGGCGACCGATCAGCAGGTAGACGAGGTCGTCGACGTCGCGGGCGACTCCGTGGGTGCGTTCGGCGAGTGCGGCGAGATTGGCGTCGTTGTCGACCAGTACCGGACAGGGGAACGAGCGAGCCAGTCGACGGGCGAGCGGGAAGTCGACCCAGCCGGAGATCACCGTGGACACGGTGACGGTGCCGTCGGCGGCGATGATGCCGGGGCAGCCGACGGCCACGGCCATGAGGCTCGCGCGGTCGACGCGGGCGGCGGTGAGGCAGCGGGTGCCCACCTCGCGGAGCACGGCCAGTCGGGCGTCGGGGTCGAGCTGGGGGTCGACGTGGGTCTCGGTGGTGTGGACCGTGTCGCCGTTGAGGTCGGCGAGGACGCCGAGGACTCGGTGGGCGCCGACGTCGAAGCCGAGGACGTAGCCGCTGTCGCCGCGGAAGACGAAGCGTCGGGCGGGGCGGCCGACGCGGTGCTGCTCGCGTGACTCGTGTTCGGCGGCCCAGCCCTGCTCGACGAGGTCGTCGACGGCGGCTTCGACGGTGGGGCGGGAGAGTCGGGTGGCGCGGGTGAGTTCGGTGATGGTGGCGGGGCCGGACTTGCGCAGTGCGGTCAGCACCGCCACGGAGTTGATCAACCGCAGGAGCGACTGGCCGCCGCCCTGGGGATGCGAAGTCGACACACACTCTCCCTTGACCGGACGTCGATGATCGTAGACCATGCCTCATTAATTAAAACAACTTTCGTTATTAACTGTGTGGAGGCCGTGTGACAACGCCGGTCACCTTCGCCGTGGTGGGCGCGGGTGTGCGAGGACAGACCTACGCCGCGTGTGCTGCGGCGACGGGCAAGGCGTCGGTGGTCGCCGTCGCGGAACCGCGCCCGCATGCCCGAACGACTCTCGCCACTGCCCACGACATCCCCGACGACGCCGTCTTCGACGACTGGCGGGCGTTGCTCGACCGCCCTCGGCTCGCCGACGTCGCGGTGATCGCGACGCAGGACGCCGACCACGTGGAGCCCGCGGTGGCGTTGGCGCGGAAGGGCTATCACCTGCTGTTGGAGAAGCCGATGGCGACCTCGGAGGCCGACTGCGAGCGCATCGTGGCCGCGGCCGAGGAGGCCGGGGTGTTCCTGGCGGTGTGTCACGTGTTGCGGTACATGCCGTACTCGCGGCGGTTGAAGTCCCTCGTCGACGCGGGTCGGATCGGCGACATCGTCAGCATCGAGCACCTGGAGCCGGTCGGCTGGTGGCACCAGGCGCACTCGTACGTGCGGGGCAACTGGCGTCGTGAGGACACGTCGACGTTCATGTTGATGGCGAAGTCGTGTCACGACCTGGACTGGTTGACGCACGTGATCGGCAGGCCCGCGGAGCGGGTGTCGTCGTTCGGTGGGTTGTACGAGTTCCGTCCGGAGCGCAGGCCGGAGGGTGCTGCGGACCGGTGCCTGGACTGTGCGGTGGAGTCGACGTGTCCGTACTCGGCGCCGAGGATCTATCTGCCGTTGGTGTCGGAGCCGGATCGGTTGTGGCCGCTGTCGGCGATCACGGAGGACCGCAGCGAGGAAGGCGTGCTCACCGCGTTGCGGGAGGGCCCGTACGGGCGGTGTGTGTACGCGTGCGACAACGACGTCGTGGATCACCAGGTGGTGAACCTGGAGTACAGCGGTGGGGTCACCGCGTCGTTCACGATGACGGCGTTCACGCCGTTGGACTTCCGCAAGACCCGGATCTTCGGGACGCGGGGTCAGATCGAGGGGGACGGTCGGTCGATCACGGTGCACGACTTCGTGGACGGGAGCACCGAGGTGATCGAGGTCGACGCCGGTGGGGGTGCCACGGCCGACGACGGTCACGGTGGGGGTGACCAGGGTCTGGTCGACGCGTTCGTCGAGGCGGTGGCGACCGGCGATGCCGGGCACATTCTGTCGAGCGGGCGGGAGAGTCTCGCGACGCACCGATTGGTGTGGGCGGCGGAGCATGCCCGGCGTTCGGGAACGGTCTTGGAGTTGTCCGACTGGAGCGGTTCTCCAGCAGGGTCTTCAGCATCCCCAGTGATCCACTCGGAGGAAAAGTGATGAGAAAGTCGACGGTCGCGCGGCTCGCGATGGCGGTGGCCGGTGTGTTGGTGGCGACGGCGTGTGGTTCGGGCGGCGGTGAGCAGTCCCAGGGTGACCCGAACGGGCGTGGGCCGATCACGTTCGCCACGATCAAGGACGGCACGGGCACGGTGCCGGAACTGGTCGAGAAGTGGAACGAGGAGCACCCGGACGAGAAGGTGACGCTCGTCGATCTGCCGGAGGGCGCGGACAGCCAGCGGCAGAAGTTGGTGCAGCAGGCGCAGACGCAGTCGGACGCCTACGACGTCATCACGATCGACCTTCCGTGGAATGCGGAGTTCGCGGCGCGTCGGTGGATCACCGAGTTGCCGGAGGAGCAGTTCGCCGTTGACGGGTTCTTCCCGAAGGTGTTGGAGAGCTCGCGGTATCGGGACTCGTTGTACTCGATTCCGCACTTCACCGGGGCGGCGATGTTGTACTTCCGGGAGGATCTGCTGGAGAAGGTGGACGCCGAGCCGCCGACGACGTGGGAGCAGATGTGGGAGATCTGCGAGAAGGTCCTGGCCACGCCGGAGGGTGAGGGCATGTCGTGCTACTCGGGTCAGCACGACAAGTACGAGGGTCTGACGGTGAACTTCCTGGAGGCGGTGGCCTCGGCGGGTGGTCAGGTGTTCGACGCCGAGGGCAACCCGACGGTCGACACGCCGGAGGCGAAGGAGGGGTTGTCGTTCCTCGTCGACGGGTTCCGGGAGGGCAACATTCCTGCGGACGCCATCACGTACAAGGAGGAGGAGGGTCGTCGGGCCTTCCAGCAGGGTCGGTTGGTGTTCCACCGCAACTGGGCCTACATCTACAACTTGGCGACGGCCGAGGACGGTTCGTCGAAGGTCGCGGGCAAGTTCGGGGTGACGGTGATCCCGGGGCAGAACGAGCCGGGTGTGTCGGCGCTGGGTGGGAACAACCTGGCGGTGTCGTCGTTCTCGACGAAGCAGGCCACGGCGCGGGACTTCATCGCGTACCTGACGAGTCTGGACGTGCAGTTGGAGCACGCGAAGGGTTCGGCCTATCCGATGACGCGCACCGACGTCTACGAGGACGCGGGTTTGCAGGAGCAGTACCCGTATCTGACGGTGCTGCAGGAAGGTATCGAGCGGGCCCAGGAGCGGCCGTCGATCATCCGGTACGGCGACGCGAGTGTCGTGATCCAGAACCACGTCTACGCCGCGTTGAAGGGTGAGTCGTCGGTGGAGGACGCGTTGTCGGCGATGCAGCGGGAGCTGGCCGAGCTCACTCAGGGGTCCTGACGTCCATGGCACGGTCAGAGGCGCGTAGGGCAGCGCTGTTGCTGTCCCCGACGGCGCTCGTGCTGGGGTTGGTGGTGGGGTATCCGCTGCTGTCCGCGGTGCGGGAGTCGGTGTTCCGCAGTGGGGACGAGGTCGACGAGTCGGGGTTCATCGTCACGGGCGACCGGTTCGTGGGAGCGGACAACTACCTCGCTGCGTTCTCCGGTGAGCGGTTCTGGAATGCCTTCGGCAACACGACGTTGTTCACGGTGACGACCGTGGCGGCGGAGGTGGTGCTCGGGGTCGTGATGGCGCTCGTGATGCATCGGGCGATGCGCGGTCGGGCGTTGGTGCGGGCGGCGATCCTGGTGCCGTGGGCGATTCCGACGGCGGTGGCGGGTCTGCTGTGGCAGTGGATCTTCCAGGCCGACGGGGTGGCCAACGCGGTGCTGGGCACCGAGTTGTTGTGGACGGCGGACGGGTGGCCGTCTCAGCTCGCAGTGATCATCGCGGACACGTGGAAGACGGCTCCGTTCGTGGGGCTGCTGGTGTTGGCCGGGTTGCAGTTGATTCCGAACGACGTCTACGAGGCGGCGCGGCTCGACGGGGCGAGCGGTTGGCAGCAGTTCTGGCGGGTGACGTTGCCGTTGGTGAAGCCCGCGCTGCTGGTGGCGGTGTTGTTCCGGTTGCTCGACGCGTTGCGGATGTTCGACCTGCCGTTCGTGTTGGTGGGTGCACAGAAGGCGTCGGTGGAGACGCTGTCGATGTTGGCGTGGGACGAGGCGAACCAGGTGCGGTATGGGCCTGCGGCGGCGTACGCGGTGTTGTTGTTCTGCTACATCGCCGTGGTCGCGTTCGTGTTCGTGAAGTTGCTCGGCGCCGACGTGCTCGGTGAGCGTCGGGCGCGCAAGACGTCGGAGGTGTCGCGATGAGCACGACCCGATCGGGCCCAGCGGCCGGTGGTGTGGTGCGTCGGCTGGCCCCGTACGTGGGGATCGCGATCATCGTCGTGTACTGTCTCGCGCCGTTCTACTGGATGGTGGTGTCGAGTTTCCGGCGCACGAGCGACATCTTCGACACGTCGCCGCTGCCGTCGCCGTGGTCGTGGGAGAACTACGAGGCGGTGTTCAGCGGTGAGAACGACTTCGGGCGTGCGCTGCTGAACAGTCTGCTGGTGGCGGGCGTGACGACGGTGGTGACGGTCGCGGTGGCGACGTTGGCCGCGTATGCGTTGGCGCGGTTGGAGTTCCGGTTCAAGAACGCGGTGTTGGCGGTGGTCATCGCGACGTCGATGTTCCCCGGGATCTCGCTGTTGGTGCCGTTGCTGAAGTTGTTCACCGACATCGGGTGGATCAACACGTATCAGTCGATGATCGTGCCGAATCTGTCGTTCGCGTTGCCGCTCGCGATCTGGTATCTGACGGCGTTCTTCCGTCAGTTGCCGTACGAGTTGGAGGAAGCGGCGCGGGTGGACGGGTGCACGGCCGGTCAGGCGTTCCGGAAGGTGATCCTGCCGATCGCGGTGCCCGGTGTGTTCACCACGGCGATCATCGTGTTCGTGGTGGCGTGGAACGAGTTCATCATCGCGTTGACCATGGTGAACGATCCTGCGATGCAGCCGGTCACGGTGCGGATCTCGCAGTTCGTGGGCGAGGCGATGCACGACAGTCCGTTCGGCACGCGGATGGCGGCCGGGGTGATCGCGACGTTGCCGTTGGTGATCGCGGTGCTGTTGTTCCAGCGGCGGATCGTGGCGGGGTTGACGTCGGGTGGTGTGAAGTGACGGTCGACGTCGTGCGGTGACGCGTGCCGTGGTGTCGAAGGGGGCCGCTGCCCGTGGTGGGTGGCGGCACCCTTCTCGTGCTCGGGGACGTCACGGTGGAGGACGATGTGGTGTTCGCCGCGAACCGCGCCGTCCTCACGCGGTGGACGTGTTCTGGTCGCCGCTGACATCCAAGGCTGCTCGGTCCTGCCACTCCTGGCGGAGCAGCTCGTACTCGACGTCGCCGTGTTCGGAGCCGGGAATCGGTTCGGGCCAGTCCTCGAAGAAGGTGCGCACGTACCGCAGGCCGGCCTTCTCCAGGACGCGGCGGGAGGCGTGGTTGACGGTCATCGTGGTCGCCCACACGCGGCGGATGCCGAGTTCGGTGAAGCCCTTCCGGAGCAGCGCGCGGGAGCCTTCGGTGGCCAGTCCCCGTCCCCAGTGGGCGCGGTGGAGGCGGTACCCGAGTTCGACGTCGTCGAGGTTCGCGGGGTCGTGAGGGCGGAATTCGAACCAGCCGAGGAAGGTGCCGTCGGTGCGGGTCTCGGCGGCGAACACGCCGAGGCCGTCGAAGCGGGTGTAGTCGGCGATCAGCGCAGGCAGGGTGTCCTCGCGGACCACGTCGGCGGGGACGGGTCTGCCGTTGTCGATGAACCGCATGACCTCGGCGTCGCCGTGGAGGGCGGCGAGCGCGTCGGCGTCGGCGGGGGTGAACCGGCGCAGCACCATGCGTTGCGTCGTGCAGAAGACACGCATGTGTCGACGGTCGCCGGTGGAGGCGGCCGCCGCAACCGATTTTCGATCTTTTCCCTATGATGTGGCGGCCCGCCGCGATCATGAGCGAGCACACGGGGAAGGAGCGGCGACATGACCGCGAATACCGATTCCGCCGCGCCCGATGGGGAGCCGACGGCCACCGCCTACGAGGAGCGGGGCGAGGTCGGGTACCGGAGAGCCTTGTCTCACCTGCAGCTTCAGATGATCGCCTTCGGTGGCGCGGTCGGGGTGGGGCTGTTCCTCGGGCTCGGTGAGCAGCTCAGTTCGGTCGGTCCGGGGTTGATCGTGTCGTACCTGGTGGTCGGCGCGCTCGTGTATCTGTTGATGCGGGCCCTCGGTGAGATGACGGTGTATCGGCCTGCGACGGGTGGGTTCGTGTCCTACGCGCGGGAGTTCGTGGGGCCGAGGTTCGCGCACCTGATCGGTTGGATTTACGTGACCGTGGCGGTGTTGGTCGGCATCGCGGAGATCTCGGCCGTGGGTGTCTACACGCGGTACTGGTTCCCGGACGCGCCCGCGTGGTTGTCGCCGCTGGTGGCGTTGTGTCTGGTGTTCGGCACGAACGTGTTGACGGTGCGGGCGTTCGGGTTCATCGAGAGCACGGCGGCGGCGATCAAGGTGATCGCGATCGTGTTGTTCCTGGTCACCGGGGTGCTCGTGGTGTTGTTCGGTGGGGACGGCGCGCCCGATGCGAGTGTGGCGAACCTGTGGGAGGGCGGGTTCCTGCCGCACGGGGTGTGGCCGGTGATCCTGGTGATGCAGGCCGTGGTGTTCTCGTTCTCGGCGGTGGAGGTGACCGCCACGGCGGCCGGTGAGGCGAAGGACGCCGCGAGGTCGATGCCCAAGGCCGTGCGGGGTGTGGTGTTCCGGCTCGGGCTGTTCTACGTCGGGTCGGTGCTGGTGCTGTCGATGTTGCTGCCCACCGACCGCTACAGCGGCGACGAGTCGCCGTTCGTGACGGCGTTGTCGAGTCTCGGGGTCCCGTATCTGGGCGGGATCATGAACCTGGTGGTGCTCAGCGCGTCGTTGTCCGGGGTGAACGCCGCCCTCTACGCGACGTTGCGGCTGCTGCGGAATCTCGCCGCGCACGGGTCGGCGCCGAAGCTCACCGTGGCGATCGACCGACGGGGTGTGCCGACGGGGGCGTTGGCGTTCACGAGCCTGCTGTATCTGATCGGGGTGGTGCTCATTCTGTTCGCCGACGCCGGATCGGTGTTCTTCCTGGCGTTGGATGCGGCGTCGGTGGGCATCCTGTTGGCGTGGATGGGGATCTTCGTGTCGCACCTGCGGTTCCGGGCCCGGGTGCGGTCGGGTGCGATCGAGCCGGTGGACTTCCGGATGCCCGGCTCCCCCTACACCGACTGGTGTTGTCTGGCCGTGCTGGTGGCGATCTTCTGTTCGTTGGCGTTCGACAGCGGCACGGCGTACGCGGGGTTGATCGCCACGCTCGCGCTCGTCGCGGTGCACGGGGCGACCTACGAGATCGCGAAGCGGCGGGTGGCGCGGCACGGTCTGCCGGACGTGACCCCGGTGGGGCGGACGAAGGACTGACCGTCCGCCCCACCGAGCGGGTGGCTCACGCGGTTTCGGTGGTCCGCTCCGCGGGCTCGTCCCAGCACTGGATACCGCGCACGTCGGGCATGCTTTCGCGGCGGAACACGGGGTCCAGACCGGCGCGGCGTTGCTGCTGGTAGTCGCGCAGCAACCGCACGACCAGCGCGCCGAGCGGGGCGACAGCGAGCAGGTTCACCACGGCCATGACGCCCATGGTGACGTCGGCGATGCCCCACACCACTTCCAGGGAGCTGACGGCGCCGAGGAACAGCACGCCGAGCACCGCGAGGCGGAACAGCGGCACGAGTCGTTCGTCGTCGTTGAGGAACCGCAGGTTCGCCTCGCCGTAGAAGAAGTTGCCCAGCACGGACGTGAAGGCGAGCAGGAAGACGATCAGCGTCAGCAGGTGCAGGGCCCAGGAGCCGAGGTTGGTCTGCAACGCGGTCTGGGTCATCGCCGCGCCGACGTCCTCGCCGTAGACGGGGTCGGAGACGAGGATGACGAACGCGGTGATCGAGCAGACGATCAGCGTGTCGAAGTAGACGCCGAGGGTCTGGGCGAGGCCTTGCTTGACGGGGTGGCTGACGGCCGCGCTCGCGCCCGCGTTGGGGGCGGAGCCCATGCCGGCTTCGTTGGAGAACAGTCCGCGTCGGATGCCCTGCATGAGGGCGGTGCCGATGGCGGCGCCGCCGACCTGTTCGAAGCCGAACGCCGAGCCGACGATGTCGGCGAAGACTCCGGGCACCTTGTCGAGGTTCATGCCCACCACGACGAGCCCGACGAGCAGGTAAATCAGTGCCATGATCGGCACGGCGAGTTGGGCGACGTGGGCGATGCGGCGGGCGCCGCCGAACACGACGGCGGCCACGAGCGCGACCAGCGCGAAGCCGATGACGGGGGCGAGCCACCCGGCGGGCTCGTCGGCGCCGGTGATCGTGGTGACCGAGTTGGAGATCACCTCGGTGATGCTGTTGGCCTGCACCATGTTGAAGCTGAAGCTGAAGGTGAAGATGATGACCACGGCGAACAGCACACCCATCCAGCGCGCGTTCAGCCCGTGCTGCATGTAGTAGGCGGGGCCGCCGCGGTATCCGGCGCGGTCACGCACCTTGAACAACTGCGCGAGCACGGATTCCGCGAACGACAGCGAGCTGACGACGATGGCCATCAGCCACATCCAGAACACTGCCCCGGGGCCGCCGACGGCGATGGCGATCGCCACGCCCGCCACGTTGCCGGTGCCGATGCGGGCCGCCGCGGAGATCGAGAACGCCTGGAAGGACGAGATGGCGCGTTTGCCGTCCTGCGCCTTCTCCGGGGCTCCCTTCAAGTCGCGGAACATCTGCGGCAGCATCCGGAACTGCACCCCCGCCGTGCGCGCGGTGAAGTACAGCCCGAGCAGCACCAGTAACGGGATGACGAGGTAGGTCCAGAAGACGTCGTTCACCTCGCCGATGGATTCCATCAGCGCGTCCATGCGCCCACTCCTCACTGTGGGTCGTCGATGATCAATCAGCGGAGTGTACGCAGCGGTAGCCCGTTCGTCGTCGCTTCAGTGACGCAGAACAGAACGCGCGATGCCGAGTGCGACCACGTCGGCGGGGCGTAACCGCAGCGCGTCGGCGGTGTCCGGGATCTCACCTGCCGACCGTTTCAGTATTGCCGCGGCGGCTTCGGGGGACGTGACGGAGAAGTAACTGTCGGGCGTAACCCACAGGTGGTCGGGTGCGGTGAAGGCCAGGGCGCCACCGGAGCCGCCTTCGCCGATCAGGGCGCTGGTGACGGGCACGTGGGCGGAGGTGACGGCGTCGAACAGGTCCGCGATGGCGGGTCCCACACCGGCGCGTTCGGCGGTGCTGTCGGCGGCGGCGCCGGGGGTGTCCACGAGGGTCAGGACGGGGATGCCGAGCCGGTCGGCGGTGCGGACCAGTCGGGCGGCGGTGCGGAAACCGGCGGGTCGGGTGGGTGTGCCGCGTTGGGCGGCGTAGGCGATGGTGGCGTGGTCGTGGTGGCCGAAGCCGCATTCGACGCCGTCGTCCACACCACCTGCGCGGTCGCCGCGGATCGGTTCCCGCCATGTGAAGTAGTCGTCGAGGTAGGCGTCGGCGCGGGGACGGTGTGCGGCGCGGGCTCGTTGCACGGAGTCCCAGCCCGTGACGGCGGGTGAGGTGTCGGGGCCGAGGGCGCGTGGTGGCTCGGCGTGGGTGGCGGGGGTGGTGAGCAGCCGCAGCCATCGGCCGAGGACGTCGCGCAGTTCGCCGGGTTCGACGAGGCGGTCGACCTGCCCGGTGTCGTAGTGGGCTTCGGCGGTGTAGGCGGCGTCGTCGCCTGCGGGACGGACGCGGGAGCCGGCGAACCCGATTTGGGCGCCCCGGAGGGCGAGGACGACGTCGGCGCTCGCGCCGAGCGTGGCCCACCCGCCGCCGGTGGTGGGGTCGCGCAGCACGGCGACGTGGGGCAGCCCGGCCGCGCGGGTGGCCGCGACCTCGCGTGCCAGCACGTGCAGTTGGGCGAGCGCCCGCATGCCTTCCTGCATGCGGCTGCCGCCGGTCGCGACGAGCGACACCACGGGCAGTCGGTGTTCGCGGGCGCGTTGGAAGGCCAGGGCGATCCGGGTGCCGGTGTGTTCGCCGATGGAGCCGCCGAGGAATCCGAACTCGAAGGTGACGAGGACGGTGTCGACCCCGGAGATCACCGCACGCCCGCAGATCACGGACTCCGACTCGCCACTGCGGTGCGTCGCGCGGGCGCGGCTGCTGGCGTAGCCGGGCCAGTCGATCGGGCCGTCGTCGACCGGTGGGGGTTCGGAGTCCGGGCGCCACTCGGTGAAGTGGTCGGTCACCGCGGTGAGCCACGCGCGTGCGGAGTCGGTCATCGCAGTGCCCGTTTCATGATCTTGCCCATGTCGTTGCGGGGCAGCGCGTCGAGGTAACGCACCACGCGGGGGCGTTTGTGGGGGGTGAGCAGGCGGGCGACGTGGTCGCTCAGTTCGTCCGCTGCCGGTGGTGTGCCGTGGGGAACCACCCAGGCGACGATGCGTTCGCCGAGGTCGTCGTCCGGTTCGCCGGTGACCGCGACCTCGGCGACCCCGGGGTGTTCGAGCAGCGCGTTCTCGATCTCGCCCGCGCCGATGCGGTAGCCGCCGCTCTTGATCAGGTCGGTCGCTTTGCGTCCCACGATGCGCACGTACCCGTCGGGGTCGCGGACAGCCATGTCGCCGGTGCGGAACCACCCGTCGTGGAACGCCTCCGCCGTCGCGTCCGGCCGGTTGAGGTACTCGGTGAACAGGTTCGGGCCGCGCACTTCGATCTCGCCGACGGTCTCGCCGTCGAAGGCGTCGATCGGGGTGCCGTGGTCGTCGACCAGCCGCAACGCCACCCCGCGCAGCGGCAGCCCGACCGACCCGGGGCGGCGCTGTCCGTCGGCGCGCACGCTCGTGTTCATCAACGTCTCGGTCATGCCGTAGCGTTCGACGACCTGCTGGCCCGTGGCGGCCGTGATGCGGTCGTGGTCGTGCACGGGCAACGCCGCCGACCCCGACACCAGCAGTCGCGCCCTGCCGAACGCCGCCGCGAGTCGGGGGTCGTCGGTGACCTCGTCGGCGATGCGGTGATACATCGTGGGGACGCCGAACATCATGGTGGCCCCGTCGTTCAGCTCGCGCGCCACCGCGGCGGGGGAGAACCGGCCGACGTGCCGCACGCTGCCGCCTCGACGCAGCGGCCCGAGCACGCCCAGGATCAGCCCGTGGACGTGGAACAGCGGCAGCGCGTGCACGAGGACGTCGTCGCGGGTCCACTGCCAGGCCTCTTCGAGCGCGTCGAGGGTGCTCACCACCGCGCGTCGGGGCAGGACGACGCCCTTGGGTGCGCCGGTGGTGCCGGAGGTGTAGACGACGAACGCCGGGGTGGTGTCGTCCGGTTCGTCCGTGAGTGGGGCGGCCTGGTCGGCGAGGGTGACGTCGACGCGGGGGACGTCGGCGAGACCGGACGGCAGTGTCACGTCCGGTGCGGTGAGCACGAGGCCGGGTTCGCTGTCGGTGACGATGTGCTCCAGTTCGCGGTGGCCGATCTTCGGGTTGATCGGTACGACGGGGGCGCCCGCCAGCAGCGCCGCCACGGTGGCCACCGCGGTCTCCAGACTGGGGGTGGCCCACACCGCCACCCGGGGCGGGTCGCCGACGCCTGCGCGGATGCGGTGCGCCAGCGCGCCCGCCGTGCGCGCGAGGTGCCCGTAGGTCAGGCCACGGTCGCCGAATCGCAGGGCGGGCGCGTCGGGGGTGGTGTGCAGGGCGGGGAAGAGCACGGGGTCTCCTCGTCGGTCGAAGGCGGTTGGGTGGTCCGGGTGGGGGGGCGAGATCGGCCCCGGCGACGATGATCCGCCGCCGGTCGCGGCAGCACCAGGGTAGTTCTCGACGCCGTCAGCCTCGGTGCTCCGGAGCGATGTGGCCACGGCAACTCCGTGGCCGAGGCGACCTCGGCGAGTCGCGCGGGATCACGCCGCGTTCCAGTGCGCGCTCAATCCCTCCAGCAGGGCGCGCACCGGCACGCTCGGGTCGAAGTCCGGCGAGGGTTGGGTGCACTGGTGCAGCAGTAGTCCGTCCAGTAGGGACCGTAGGGCGGCGAAGTCGTGTTCCGGGCGCGGTGATCCGAGCCGTTGCAGCCATGGCGCGCCCCAGGCCTGGAGGCGGAGTCGTCGGGTCTCGATCAGCTCGCGCAGGTGCTCGTGGTGTGCGGCTTCGAGGAAGATCGCGTAGCGGGCGAGGGTGGCGGTGCGGGCCGTGGCCGCGAGTTCGTCGACGAACTGCACGAGCGCGTCGGTGAAGGTGTCGAGCGTGAGCGTGAGGTTGGCCAGGTCGGCCGAGAACAGTCCCCACGCCTGTTCGTCCTGGGTGACGAGCCGGTCGAGGACACCCGCCACGAGGGCGTCGCGGTTGCGGAAGTAGTTCGAGGTCGAGCCCTGTGGGAGGCGGGCTTCGGCGTCGACGGCGCGATGGGTGAGTTGGCGCGTGCCTCGGGTGCCCAGGACGCGGATCGCGGCGTCCAGCACCTGGTTTCGTCGGGTGGTCACACCTAAGACACTACATCTGTAGTGGGATTACTACAGGAGTAGTAGCGTGGTGGGTATGGACGCACACGTCGTTGGTGGCGGCATCGGCGGGCTGGCCACGGCGGTCGGGCTCACACAGGCGGGATGGCGGGTGCGCGTGTCCGAGCGCGCCCCCGCGTTGTCCAGCGACGGTACCGGTCTGCTTCTGTGGCCGGATGTCCTTCGCGCTCTGGACGCGCTGGGGTTGGGCGAGCGACTTCGGCGTCTGGCCGTCCCGCAACCGCCGGGAACGCTGCGGCGGGACGACGGGCGGGTGCTCGCACGGGTCGACCCCGAGCGCGTCCGGCGCCGCGTGGGCGACGTCCCTCACGTGGTGGCGCGGCCGGACCTGTTGTCGGTGCTGTTCGAGGCCCTGCCGGAGGCGACGGTGCGGTTCGGGGTGACCGCGCCGGTCGAGCCGGACGCCGACGTGCTCGTGGGCGCCGACGGCGCCCGCAGCGCTGTGCGACGTCGTCTCCTCGGCGTGCGATACGGACTACGGGAGACCGGGACGACGGCGTGGCGGGTCGTGGTCGACGCGCCCACGTCCACCGCGGGCGAGGTGTGGGGTCGGGACGCCAAGGTCGGCTACACGCCGCTGCGGGGCGGGCGCACCTACTTCTACGCCGTGCTGCCGACCCGAGAGCGCCGTCCTGACGGGGACGACCACGCCGTACTGCTCGACTGGTTCGGCCGGTGGCCCGAGCCGGTGCCCTCGCTCCTGCGGCAGGCCGACCCGGCGCGTCTGCTGCGGCATCCCCTGCACCGTCTTGCCCCGCGGTTGCCGCGCTACGTCGGCGCGCGCACCGCGCTGGTCGGCGACGCCGCCCACACCATGACTCCGGACCTCGGGCAGGGCGCCTGCCAGGCGCTGCTCGACGCGGTGACTCTCGCGCGGTGTCTGACCGGGGTGTCCGGCAGCGAGGACGTCGCCGCTGCGTTGCGCGACTACGACAGGGCGCGGCGACGGCCGAGTCAGCGGATCGCGGCGGCGGCGCTGTGGACGGGGCGGATCAGCACGGCCCGGCACGGCGCGGGCGTGCGCGACGTCCTGGTGCGCGCGGCGGCGGCACTGGCGGGCTGACGGCGTGCGGGCACCCGTGACTGTGTCGGCCTCTCATGCCTCCAGTTCCGCTGCCGCCTCCGCCACGTCGGCGGTGAGGGTGGCGGACAGAGCGGCGTCGCGTTGGACGCTGTTGCGGCGCTCCCAGTAGCCGCGCGTGGTGGAGGCGTGGGCGTGGCCGGCCCACTCCTGCACCTCCTGCAGCGGCTTGCCCTTGTCGAGCAGCGCGGTGATGGCCGTGGCCCGCAGCACGTGCGGGGTGACCTTCTTCGGCTCCACCAGGCGGGCGTGCCGGGCGAGTCGGCGGGTGATGCTGATGAGCTGGTGCCGGTCGCGGCGCAAACCCGTGTCGGGGTGCACGAGGATCGGCCCGGTGAGTCGGCCGTCGAGGTAGTCGTCGAGGTGCCGGGCTCCCGCGTCGCTGAGTCTGCGCCGCACCCAGCGGCCTCCCTTGCGGGCCACCGACAACACGGGGAGGCGGTGGGTGCGGTCGAGGTTGTCGATGTCGAGCGAGACCACTTCGGACTCGCGCAGCCCCTGGGTGAACAGCAGCTCGAACACCAGGTGTTCCTCGGCGGTCGAGCACGCCGCCGCGAACGCGGCGACCTCGGGGAGGTCGAGGACACGGGTCGCGCCGGGTGGGCGACCGTTGGTGGAGGTTCCGATCGGGGGCGCGTGCGTGGGCAAATGCACGGGATTGTCGACGTCGAGTCGGTGCGCGCGACGCGCGTGGTCGAACAACGACGACAGCGCCGACAGGTAACGGCGTTGCGTTCGCGCGGACCAGTTGCGGCTCTTGGCGTAGAGGGACCACGCCGTCACGGTGTCGAAGGTGACCGAGGTGAGCAGGTCGGCGGGGTGCCGTCCGGTGGCGGCAGTGAACCACTCGGCGATGCGGCAGATGTCGTCGGCGTAGCCGCGTTTGGTGTCGAGGGAGCGTCGTTCGTAACTCGACAGCCAGTGCAGCACGACGCCGAACGTGGTGCGGTCCAGCAGGCGCGCGAGCGTGTCGAGGCGTTCGGCGCCGATGTCGGTGACGAGCTGGTGGCGGACGGCCTCGTCGACCTGGCGGGGTGAGAGACCGGGCGACGGCAGCCGCGTCGTCGTGGTGTCGAAAGCGGAGTCGGCCGAGGAGGTGCGCGTCAACGCGCTGCTGTGTGTCTCCATCACGACTCGGTGAGCAGGGAACGGGTACGGGCGGGCGCCCACGACGGGATCCTGTCGAGGATGTCGGCGAGGGTGACGTCGGCGAGGCTGCGACGCCACGCCTCGTGGGCGTCGGCCATCGCGGCGGCGATCGCACACGTGTGGCGGCAGTCCTCAGGCGACAGTGCACCACGGCCTTGTTGCCGGATCTCGTGGCACTCGAAGGGGGAGGCGGCGCCGTCGATCGCCTCGACGATCTGGAGCAACGTGATCTCCGACGGCGGCCGGGCGAGCCGGTAGCCGCCACGGGGCCCGGAGGTCGCGGTGAACACGCCCGCTTTCGCGAGGGCCTTGAGCTGCTTGGCGAGATACGGGGCGGGCAGGTCGTAGTAGTCGGCGAGTTGGGCCGCCGACACGGTCCTTCGTGGTTCCACCTGCGCCAACGTGGTGGCGCAGTGCAAGGCCCATTCCGTACTCGCAGGCAGCTTCACGCGGTCCAGTGTATCGAAGATATTGCAGACCTCTGAACTCCGCGATAAGGTTCGGCCGACACGACACCGCGACAGGAGGACACCGCCATGCGTATCGCCGTCGCCGGCGCCACCGGCAAGATCGGTTCTCTCACCGCCGCTGCACTCGAACGGGCAGGTCACGACGTCGTGCCGATCAGCCGCACGCACGGCGTCGACGTCCTGACCGGCACGGGGCTCGACGACGCGCTCGCGGGGGTCGACGCCGTCGTCGACGCCCTCAACGCGCCACCCGCCGACGAGGCCGCGACCGTGGAGTTCTTCGGGACCACGACCCGCACGCTGCTCGCGGCGGAGGAGCGCGCCGGGGTGGGCCACCACGTGCTGTTGTCGATCGTCGGCATCCACGGCATCAGCGGCAACAACCACTACGCGGGCAAACGCGAGCAGGAACGGCTCATCGAGGCGGGCCCGGTGCCGTGGACCATCGTCCCGTTCACCCAGTTCCACGACTTCGCCGCGATGGTCACCGGCTGGACCGAACAGGACGGCGTGGCCACCATCGCCCCGCTTTTGGTCCAGCCCATCGCCCCGGCGGACGTGGCCGAGGTGCTCGCCGAGGTCGTCACCGGACGCCCGCAGGGCCGCCACGTCGACGTCGCGGGCTCCGAGACGCAGGACCTCGTCGACATGGCCCGCCGCACCTACCAGGCACGCGGCAAGGACATCACCCTGATCCCGACCTGGCGGGGCGTCTTCGGCACGTCGATGGCCGGGGAGGTGCTGCTGCCCGGACCCGACGCCCGCATCGCCCCCACCACCTTCGACGAGTGGCTGCGCACCCAGCACCCGAGCGCGCAGGCGTGAGACTTTCGCGCCGCGGTCACCCCCGCGGCGCGTACATGATCACCGCGACGCCGACCAGACACACCAGCGCACCGACGACGTCAAAGCGGTCGGGTCGATACCCGTCCACCACCATGCCCCAGACCAGCGACCCTGCGACGAACACCCCGCCATAGGCGGCGAGGATGCGACCGAAGTGCGCATCCGGTTGCAGGGTCGCCACGAACCCGTACGCCCCCAGCGCGAGGACCCCGGCGCCGATCCACAGCCAACCGCGATGCTCCCGCACGCCCTGCCACACCAGCCACGCGCCGCCGATCTCGGCGAGAGCGGCCAGCACGAACAGCAGGATCGAACGCACGACGGTCATGGAGCACTCCGGTGGCAAGGGTCGGGAACCGATGCCAGTCCATCACCACCCGGCCCGGCGCGCCGGACCAGGTCCACAGCGTGAGTGCCTCGGGATCACGGACAGGGGTCGGCCACCGTGTCGAGTTCCACGGTCGTCACCGTGCCCCCGAACCGTTCCTCGCGGTGGCGGCGGCAGGCCTCGACGACGTTGTCCGGCTCAACCGCGTAATCGACCGCCAACACCGTCTTGCCCGCGTCGCGCAGCGCGCGAACATGATCGAGGTTCTCGGCACAGTAGTCCGCCACGCACGGCTGGTCGGTGTCGCGGAAGAACAGGTCCTCCACACCGATGCCGTCGATCGCGTCGAGATAGCCGTCGACCATTCGAAGCTCCGGCGCGTTCTGCGGGAAGACGAGGAAACCCGGTCGTTGCGCATGGGCGTGGTCGGCGATCCGGCGGACCAGCTCCACCATCCGGCGCGCGGCCTCCTCCCGTCCCCCGTCCGGCAACGCCGACGGATCGATCTGCTCGTAGGCCAGCAGCAGATCCAGGTAGACGCCGTCGAATCCCGTCGCCAGCGCCCGATCGACCCGCGGACGCACGACCTCATCCCACCAACGGGGGTCCCAGAAGCGCACGAACCGCTCACCCGGCCACGACGGCACCTCACCCAGCAGCAGCTCGGGATGCTCGGTGGCGAGGTGGTCGAACTCGGGACGGAACTGCTCGACGGCCCCGATCTCGAAGTACGCCAGCACCGTCTTGCTCGACGCCCGGAGCCGGGCGATCTCGTCGGGATCGAAGTAGTCCTCCCCACCGTCCCGGGCGAGGTCGATCACCACGACATCATGGGGAGCCGCGACCAGCCGGTCGAGCGCGTCGTCGGCGTAGCCCTGGAGTTGGTAGATCATCTGCGGCTCGCGCGGCAGTCTCGTGTGGACGGCCCCGGTGTCCGGCGTGGACTGGGGAGGTGCCTGACACGCGACCAACCCGAGTGACAGGGCAAGAAGCGGCGTCGCCAGACGACGAGTGACGGCAACACTGTTGCGGCGCAATAGAAACCCCCACGATCTCGCCCGAAGTCTAGCGAGCGGTCGGCGGTGCTCACGCCGCGCGCCACGGTCACCGCTCCGGTTCGTCCGGCGGGGTCGGTGGTGCCTCGGAAGGAGCGGTCGACTGTTCGGTGAGGACACGCTCCAGGTGAGCGTGGGCCTGCCGGAGTTGTTCGGTGAGCTCCGCGATGCGGGCGTCGCGGTCGGCGACCGCAGACCGCGCGGCCGTGGTCGTGGCCTCGGCGACGGAGCGGGCCGTGCGTTCGGCGGCGAGCTGCTCGCGGGCGGCGTCCAGCTCGGTGCGCAGCGCCGCCGCGCTCTCCCGCGTGGTGGTCAGTTCGGCGCGGGTCTGCTCCAGGGTCGAGGCGAGGGCGTCCCGCTGCGCGGTGGCGGCGGCGAGCTGCTCCGTCACCGTCGCGTGCGCCGCCTGCACCTGACGCAGCTCCTCCCGCACCTGCTCGACACTGCGGGCCAGGGCGTCACGGTCCGACTGCAACGTCTCCTGGCTCTCCCGCAGTCGGTCCAGTTCGGCGGCGAGAGTCTCCCGAGCGCGCGTGGCCGCCTCGGCGGCGGATTCCGCGGCACCCCGCGCACGTTCGTGCTCGGCCACCGCCGCCCACGCCTGCGACTTCACCGACTCCGCTTCCGCCTTCGCATGCTGGGCGGCGAGTTCGGCCTGCTCACGCGCGGCGCGGTCGTCGCGGGCCTGTGCGAGTGCCTGTGCTCGGGCGCGCTCGGCCGCGTCGGCGCGTTGCGTCGCTTCCTCGGCCTCGGTGCGGGCCGCCAACGCCTGCTCCTCCGCCTGCTTGACCTGAGCCAGCGCCTGCTCCTCGGCGACCTTGAGGCGTTGCCCCATGTCGGTGAGCGCCGACAGCAGCGGAGCGGTCGCGGTGTCGAAGGACTCCGCGGCCCGGCGCAGCTCCACGAGCGGCTCGACCACCGCGGCCGTGCGCGCGGCCCGCCGCTGCCGCGACGCCGCGTCGGCGTGGGACTTGCAGCAGTACGACGACGGCCTCCCACCCTTGCGTCGACCGTTCTCGTCGACGGCGGGCGGGGGCAAAGGGTTGTCACAGCCGTCCAGCGCGCAGACACCCTGCGAGTCCGGCACCGGCTCGGCGCTCACCAGCTCGTCAGCCACCGCACCATCCTCGCCCACCGTCCGAAGCGATCAGCAGGGTGGGGACGGCCAGGAACGTCGCATGATCCGAATTGCGATGTTCGGGTGAGCTGTGCTCGTTACTACGAAGTGGGATCACGGACAGCTCCTAGCGTCTGACCCGGCTCGGGGTGCGGCTCGCTTGACGGGGCCGTTTTCCGAGTCCACACGGAAACCAACGAGGGGGAAACGATGAAACGCATACTCGCCACCGCCGCGGCCGCGGTGATGACTCTGACCGCACTCGCCGGCACCGCCACCGCAGCCCAGACCGACACCGGGATCACCCCGGCCGTCAGCTGCTACGACGGCGCGGTGGTCTCGCCGATCTCGAAGACCGGCTACAGCCCCACGGGGGCGAACGCACCGGCCAAGACCACCACGCGGTGCAACGACATCAACGTCAAGGTGGGTTTCTCGTCCAAGGCCAGAGTGTGCTTCTACGCCCAGCAGAAGCCGACCCAGTTGCTGTACTGCCAGGACCAGTGGAGCCCGGTCAAGAAGGGCACCTGGGTGGTCGTCGCCACCAACGTCCGGGACAAACAGCCGTACCGGGTGCAGTGGGCGGCTCACCCGACGAACGCATTGGTGCATCTCGCCGCCTGACACGTAGCGGGTGGGCGCCGACGTCCTGAACACGACCTCGGTGGGTGAGGCTCCATGTCGCACCCACCGAGGCGGAACACCACCGGTGGGTCGGGGGAGAACCATCGGGTGAATCGACACGCGTGTCACGGGGCGCGGCGGCATGCTCCCGACATGCCCGCCGATGCGCCCGCAAGCCCCGTGAGTCGCCGTTGGACCGTCGGCCTGCACCTGCTGCTCACCTTCGTCACCGGCCTCGTCGACGCGGTCAGCTTCCTGGCGCTGGGCCAGGTGTTCGTCGCCAACATGACCGGCAACATCACGTTCCTCGGGCTGAGTCTGCATCCCGACGCGCAGGTGCAACCGCTGACGCCGCTGGGCGCGTTGGGTGGCTTCGTCGTCGGAGCGTTCGTCGCAGGCCAAGCGGCCGCGCGACTCGACCGTCACCCGAACCGGTGGCTGCCGACCGCGTTCGGCGTCGAAGGTGCTGTGATCGGCACCGTCGCCGTGCTGACCGCCGTCGACGTCCTTGCGATCGGCGACCAGGCCCTGCCGACGGTGATCGTGCTCGCCACCGCACTCGGCACACAGAACGGCACCGTGCACCACCTCGGCGTCCACAACCTCACCACCACCGTGCTCACGTTGTCGCTGGCCGGGTTCGTGACCGACAGCTTCTCCCGACGACATCCGCCCTGGCCGCACCGGCGACTCGGGTCCATCGCCGCCATGCTGGCCGGAGCCGCGGTCGGTGCTCTGCTGCTGACCGTGTCGGCGAGCCTGGTGCTCGCGGTCGCCGCAGCATGCACGCTCGTCGTCGCCGCATGTTTCGCCTTCGAACTCGGCAGCGAAGCCGCTCGGACGCGGAAGAGCGCCTGAACTCAAGCACCAGGTGGAGCCGCGCTGTCCCCGGCGTCGTCGCCTCGTGTCGGCTTCACGGCCGGAATGATGCTGATGCCGCCCGAGCTCTCCAGGATCGCGTAGTCGATCTGGTCGAGTCGGAGCAGCCCCTGGCGGCTGCGCGCCACGGCCAGCACGTCCTCCACACTGATGTGTTCCTTGCGCAATCGGTGTTCCAACGGGCGACCACGCTCGACGAGCACCACGGGGGAGCCCTCCACCAGGCGACTGAACTTCTTCGACTTGAACTTCACCAGATCCGCCGCGCGGTCGAGGACCACGAGCGTGACGATCGCCAACACCGCCGTGGTGATCGAATAGTCGTCACCGAGCAACGTCTGCTGCGTGGCTTCGCTGATGATCAGCAACAGCACGAGGTCGACTGTCGTCACCTGCGCCATGGTGCGCTTGCCCGTGATCCGGAACAGCACCACGATGACCAGATAGATCACCAGGGCTCGCACCACGATGTCCACGCCGCACCCTTTCGATCACGGATACACGAGCTGCCGGAAGCGCACCGGTTCGGCTGACGTGCCGCCCACGGTGGCCTCCACCACGCCGAATCCGGAGTTCGGGCGCAGGTCGAACGTCACCGTCAACGGGCCCTCGCCGCGCACACCGAACTCGTAGACGAGGTGTTCGCCCTCGGCGGTGACCGACCTCGGGGCCGGGGTCGTGGCCATGACCTCGTTGTCCGCCAGATAGTCCTGCGAGATCGACAGGCGGATCGAGCCCTCCCGCGCGCTGACTGGTGGGAATTGCACCTGCAGCGTGGCCTCGCCGAGGTTGCGCACGAACCGGTCGTACTCCACTTGGAGCCGCCCGTCGACACCGGTGAGGCGAGCCTGGCCGAGCGCGCCGCCACCCCACAGTCCCGCCAGACCTGCCACGAGGACGAGAACGAGAGCGACCCACGCCACCCGGTTGACCCGCCACTCGCGACGCTGGAACGCCGGGCGTTCGTCGATCACAGCGGCGACGTCGGTGGTTTCGCCCTCGTCCACGGTTCTCGCCTCCTCGCGCGCGGGACGAGCAGGTGCTTCCCCACCCGAGCTGCGGCGAAACGCCGTCGACCACAGCACCCGTCACCCGTGGTGAGGTCTGGCCGCCGGACACGTCCGCGCTCGGGCGTCACGGCTTGCGTCGACTTCTCGTGCCTGCTCGCCGCCTCGCGCGGTGTTCGAGCCGGGCGAGTGTCGACGAGACCACCGTGCCCCACGCCTCGTCCGAGTCTTCGGCGGCGGTCACGCGGAGTCGTGTCACCGCCATGTCCACACCACGCGAGAACGATGCCGACCGGCCGACCGTGATGGGACAACAGCGGAGCGCGGCACGGAACGCAGGAAACCTCGTGGTGTCGGAATGACGCGCTAACGTGCGGCCATGACGACCTCCACAGGGCAGACCGTGCTGCACGTCCTGCACCTGCACTACACCGGCACCGAGGCCGCCGCCGCCCCGTTCGTCACCGCCCACGTCGACTACCTCCGCCGCTACCACGACGCCGGCACATTCCTCGTCTCCGGCCAGACCGTGCCCACGTCGGACGGCGGTGTGATCGTCGCCGGTGGCGTCGATCGCGAAGCCGTCGAGGCCATCACCCGAACGGACCCGTTCGTGATCGCGGGCGTGGGCCGATACTCGATCACCACCATCACGGCGGGCCGAACACATCCGGCGCTCGCCGAGCTGCTCGACCAGCGGTAGGTCACGGGTTCACGGCGTCCTCCGCCGACCACACACGATCAGAATTCCCGGCCCCGGACCGTAGTGGCAGTCGTTCGGACACAGCAGCACCTCCGCCGACACCACCTCGAAACCCACACTGTCCAGCGCGTCGCTCCACTCGTCCGGCGAGAGGTCCCATCGGGAAATCTCGAACTCGCGGAACCCAGGGGCCATGTGAGAGATCACGGATCGCCCACCGGGCCGCACCCGCGCCGCCACCGCAGGCAACAACCTCGCCGGATCGACGAACCACGCGGCTCCGAAACGGGAATACACCGAACTCCAGATTCGCGATCCCGGGCCAGTGGGCGTGCGCGAGTGCGTCCGCCGACTCGTCGACCCCGGTCACCCGCCACGGGCGTGTCAGGGCGAGGTGTGCTGCGCTGCTGTTCCCGCTCACCCACGGCACGCTCTGGTACGTCGGCATCGAGACGTTCGACCTCCACGTGATCCACGACGCCGACACCGTGAGCCCCGAGGACGTCGACCGGGAACGCGAGCGACTGCTCGACCGGCTCAAGCGGATCGGAAGCGAGCCGACGCGCCCCTACCGGCGGCTGCGCGACGGGGACTATCCACCGGACCTGCGTGCTTTGCGGCCGGACTTGTTTCCCGGGCGCACCGACTTCGGCATCCATCGCAAGGAGGTGTCGCGCTGATCGGCGGTGCACGAGCACGGCGAGGCGACCACCCGGCCTCGCCCTCGGCCATCCGTGTGTCCTGTCCCGGATCGCACTCGACGGAGCGGCACTTCTTGCCACACTCGACACCAGCTTTCGCCGGGGAGGGGGACGCTCGTGGAGACGTGGTTCTCGTGGACGCATCGCCCCGGACACGGCCCCGACGTCTCGCTCCTCGGCGAGCACCCCGACGACGCCAGAGTTGTCGACCTGGGTTGCGGCCGTGGTTTCCAGTGGCTCACCGCAGCAGCCCAATAAGCCATCGCCGCCACACCGTTCCAGCGATGTGAGGTAATGATCGCCTGACATCTGGGCGCCGCCAGCGGCGGCCAATACTGTGATCGCGGCCCATACGAGTAGGCAGCGCAGGTGGCTGCATGCGGGCCGCGAAGCGCCTGCGGAGGCTGTGGGGGCCGCGAGCCCAGCGGGTCCTCCTGGGCTTCGGATTTGCCAGTAGCACAAGTCAGATGCGCTCATCCAAGTTTCGACAAGATTTGATGCATGAACGTTATTTGCCCTCGTAGAATGCTGCTCCAATAGGGGTAATGCTCCTTAGCTGTTACCGATCGTGCTCATATTGTGGCAAAGACAACAATCGCTTTTCCGTCGTTGGCTACAGTCCGCTCTGTCCATAGCTTAACGCTGAGTATCCATGGTGTTACAGGAATTTGAGTCCCGGCATGAACTGCTTCTGGGGCTCAACTCTTGTGCTGACAAAAGGGGGAACAAATGCGAAAAGCCATTTCCGCTTTGATGGTTGGGGGCGCGGTTGCTGTGGGTGCTGTGACATTCGCGTCGCCTGGTTGGGCAACCACGACGACACCGCCAGACGTCGAGGCGGCAGCATGCGTCCTCACTAAGAGCAATGTGACATCTAGCTCCTATACCATGAAGGCCACGGGGGGACGTTCCGGATGCTCAGGCTCTGCGTTCATTACCGTCCAGCTTGCGGAGGATGTGTCCTTGGCGCCTGACCCGATTCTCGCTAAGACGTCGAAAACTATGGTCAATAACAGCATCTCAGCGACTGCCGGTTGCGGCGGTAGAAGTCACGGACAGTTTTACACCTGGGTAATCAGCTCTACCGGAAATAGTACGGAGTCGGGCCGTACGGGTCACTGCTGATTGTTATGGTAGCGTTCTGTGTCCGGTCAATGATCGGACACAGAACGCTGATAATCCGTTTCTGAGGGGCGCGTCGGGTGCGTATCGCGTTGGAGAAGGTAGGGTTCCGGTACGGGCGTCGTCCGGCGCTGTCCGAGGTGACGTGGGAGGTGCGTCCCGGGGTCACGGGGTTGCTGGGCCCGAACGGGGCGGGTAAGACCACGTTGCTGAATCTGCTTGTGGGGTTGACCAGGCCGTCGTCGGGGTCGATCACCATCGGCGACGGGCAGGAGCGGCCGTCGGTGGGTTTCGTGCCGCAGCGGTTCTCGACGGCGGGTGAGCTGCGGGTGGTCGACACCGTGTCGTATGCGGCGTGGGTCAACGGTGTCGCGCGGAGTGAGTGCGGGCAGGCGGCGGTGCGGGCGCTGGCGGAGGTGGAGCTCGCCGACCGCGCGGGTGATCGGGTGCGGTCGTTGTCGGGTGGGCAGCGGCAGCGGCTGGGGATCGCGGCGGCGTTGGCGCACCGGCCGCAGTTGGTGGTGTTGGACGAGCCGACGTCCGGTTTGGATCCGGGGCAACGCTTGCGGGCCCGGGAGATCATCAGCGGCCTCGGTGAGCGGTACACGGTGGTGTTGTCCACGCATTTGATCGAGGACATCGCCAACGTCTGTGAGCGGGTGGCGGTGCTGGCGCGGGGTCGGCTGGTTTTCGACGGCACGGTGGCGGATCTGACTGCGTTGGTGGACGGGGCCGACAGCAGCGGAACTCTGGGGTCGCCGTTCGAGCGGGCGTACGAGTCGTTGATCAGTTCGCTGGGTGATGGGCGTGAGTGAGCGGGTGCGCAGGCCGAGTTGGCCGCTGCCGTGGTGGTACCTCGCGGTGCCGGCGGTGGCGGTGCTGGTGCTCGTGCTGTCGGGCACGTGGGAGTCGTTGAGCTGGCCGTATCAGGAGTGGCAGTACACCAGCGCCCAGTTCCATCAGCAGACGGCGCTGGCCGCGCCGGCGTGTGCGGCGTGGGCGGCGGTGGTCGCGGGCAGGCTGACCCCGCCGAGTCGCATCTTCGCCCCGGCGGTCGGGCAGCGGATGGGTGCGCCGGTCGTGCGGCAGCATCTGGTGCCGCTGGGTGCGGTGCTGGTGGGCAGCTACCTGCTCGGGCTTGCGCCGTTGGTGGCGGTCACCGTGATCGATGCGGAGTTCGGTGGCCCGGACCTTTTGGTGATGCTCAGCGGGCTGCTCGGGATCACTGCCGCGATCACGGTCGGCTATCTGATCGGCGTGCTGGCCCGCAGCGCGTTCATCGCTCCGGTGGCGTTCCTGCTGTTCTTCGCCTTCACGGTGCTGGGCAGTACTGGCGACACCTACGCCGCGGTGGTGCCGGTGCTGCACATCGACCCCGAACTGGGTCAGGTGGAGAACCCGGCAATGGTGGTGTTCCGCTGCGTATTTCTCCTGGCGGTGACGATCGTGGCAGCCATGGTCGCGGCACAGGTCCTGGCCCACCGGGTGCCGCGTCCCCGCAGGGGGTGGACCACCACGGCGGCGTTGACAGCAATACCCGTCGCTCTGGCGGTCCTGGGTGTCAGTACGACGCCGGATCTGTTCCGCCTGCCTGCTGATCCGCCGCGGCAGTGCGCCGAACGCCACGGCATCGAGTACTGCGTCCACCAAGGCCACGCCAGCCAACTCGACGACCTCATCACCGCGCTCGACCCCACCTTCACCGCACGAGGTCCGCAGGAACAGATCGAACGCGTCCACGATCGGGCGCTATTATGGTCCGATCCACTGGCGGTACCGGAAACCACCCACGTCGTCATCCTTTCTCCCGGCAATACGATCACGGGGAGCGAACCTTACTTCGCCGCCGGCAGACTCGCCGGGATGGACGCTTGCGACAAGAAATACCCCGAGAAAGTCGGCAGGGACAGTGGGGGCGAGCACCCCTATGACCGAGCGGTGGATCTGGCTGCCTGGCTAGAGCGGAACCCCCTCGCACTCCACGACACCAATCCCTTCAAGGACGTGGACACCGACACGATGCGGGAGTGGATCACCACACACTCCGAAGAGATCCGCACCTGTTCCCTCGACACCGTTGAGCTGCCCTCATGACCTCGATCCTGCTGCGCTACCGACGCGCCCACCTCGTCCTCGCCGGTGTGGTCGTCCTCTCCGTACTCGGCATGGCCGTGTCCGGCCGGGTCATCGACCTCCACCTCAACCCCAACTACGGTCCCGTGTCTCTGCCGCTCGCGGATGCCTGCGGCATCGTCTGCGCCATCCTCGCCGCGACGGCACTCCGGCCACGGTTCTGGGAATGGGAACGCACCGCCGGCGGGCCCCGCACCGCCATCCCCGCCGCGACCACAGCCCTCGCCGGAATCGCCTGTGCTCCACTGGTAATCGCGCTCTCCACGCTCACCCTGGAACTGCACCCCTCGGCGGAGCAGTACGACATCACCTCCGTGGGCGAACTCCTCGCCGTCTCCACGTTGAACACGACGTTCATCGCCGCTCTCGTGTTCACCCTTTCCCCACTGGCGGGCCCGACGATCGCCGGCGGGACAGGTCTGCTCGTCTGGCTCGGCACCGCCGCGCTCAACAGCCTCGAACCCGCCACCCGCCACTACACCCCCACCAGTGGCCTGCGCTTCCCACTGCCCGACACCTGGCCGCACTACCCCCTCGTCGCCACCCTCCTGCTCACCGCGCTCGCCGTGACCGTGCACGCCCACACCCGAGGCTCCACCGCCTTCGCCCAACGACGCAGTCAGTAACGCGGAATCGAGTGATACTTCGACGGCCCGTCCTGGTGCTCCACCCCTTTCGACGCCGACCAACAGGACGGGACTACCGCGTGCGTTCTCCAGCGACGATGGGGATGCTCGTCTGACCAGGGATTTGCTGTTGATCGTAGGCGGCGAGGGCTTCGGCTTGGACTGCGGCGATAAGGGCGGGGCGGCCGCCGCCGGTGGGGCTGAGTTCGGGGACGTGTTTGTAGAGGGTGCCGCGGGAGACGCCGAGTAGTTTGGCGATCGAGGTGACCGACTCGTCGGGCCGGGTGAGCAGGACGCGGGCTTGGCGAATCTGCTCGGGGGTCAGGGCGGGTGGCCGGCCGAGGCGTTGGCCGCGGGCGCGGGCGGCGGCGAGTCCTTCGTGGGTGCCTTCGACGATGAGTTCGCGCATGAATTCGGCCAGCGCGGCGAAGACGTGGAAGACCAGGCGGCCGGCGGGGGTGGTGGTGTCGATGGCTTCGTGCAGGGAGCGGAACCCGATGCCGCGGCGGCGGAGGTCGCCGACGATGGCGATGAGGTCGTGCAGGCTCCGGCCGAGGCGGGAGAGCTCGTGCACGGTCAGGGTGTCACCGGGGCGGCAGTAGTCCAGGCAGGCCTGCAGCTCGGGGCGTTCGGCGTTCTTGCCGGAGAGCTTGTCGGCAGCGGTCCGCTGTGGGGGTGCCAGCGTGACGCAGGCCAGCGAGCAGGCGGTGGCGGCGCGGATGTCCATGCTGGATCGGTTATTGCCAGCTCCGTCGACACCGGTCTAATCCGCTCCCAATGGGAGGAGATGCTGCGCCTGGCCGCGTCGCTGAAGTACGGGCACACCACCGCCTCGCTGGTGGTCGGCAAGCTGCACGCGGCCTCGCGACGCTCAGCGATCGCGCAGGCCCTGGTCGAGTTCGGCGGCCTGCAGCGCACCATCTACGCGCTGCGCTACCTCGCCGACGAGGCCTACCGGCGGCGGATCACCCACCAGCTCAACAAAGGCGAAGCGCTGCACTCGCTGCGCCGCGACCTGTTCTTCGCCCACGAAGGTTCGGTGCGGCGGCGCCACCACGAGCAACAGACCGAGCAGGCGCTGTGCCTATCACTGGTGGTCAACGCGATCACCATCTGGAACACCGCCTACCTCGAACTCGCGCTCGCCCACCTCGCCAACACCGCGGACGGATCGACCGCGACCTGCTCGCGCACATCTCCCCAGCGCTGATGGAGCACGTCAACCCGTACGGCACCTACGAATTCCCGGTCGAAGCCGAGTACACCCGCACCGGATTCCGGCCGCTGCGCGACCCCGGCACGACGTAGCGTGAGCGCCGTGCCGGGGTCGCGCTGACCTTGAAGTAGGTGGCGCGAAGCCGGCGGTTGTGTCAGCGATGGGTTGTCATGCTGATGCGGCGGGCCAGTTTCTTGGCGGTGGGCCAACCCTGCTTCAGGTGCCGATGAGGGTGAGCCATCCGGCCAGGGCGGCGAGCGTGATGAGTAGGACGGGGATGGTGAGCACAATGCCGGTGCGGAAGTAGCGGCCCCAGCCGATGTGCATGCCCTTGCGGTCGAGCACGTGCAGCCATAGCAGGGTGGCCAGGCTGCCGATGGGGGTGATTTTGGGTCCGAGGTCGGAGCCGATGACGTTGGCGTAGACCATGACCTCGTGGGTCATTCCGGTGGCGCCGACCGCGCCGATGGCCAGGGCCGCGATGAGCACGGTGGGCATGTTGTTCATGATCGACGACAGCACGGCGACGGTGATTCCGACGCCCAGGGCGGCGGTGAGCACGCCGTGGTCGGCGAAGAACCCGAACAGTTTGGCCAGCTGGTCGGTCAAACCCTGGTTGCGCAGGCCGTAGACCACGAGGTACATGCCGATGCTGAACAGCACGATCTGCCACGGGGCTTCGCGGATGACCTTGCCGACCGGGATCCGCCGCGGCCCGATCGGACGGTCGTCATCCGGAATTGTCGTGCTTGCCGCGAGGTCGCCCGCATCGGCGGTGTTTCCTGGATCACCGACCGGATGGCTCACCGCGGTCCCGGCTTTCCCGGCGCCGACCGTCGCGGTCACCGGCTGCCGAGTGGACTGGGAGAACAGGAAGGCGGGCCGGCGTGCGGCCACGGCGATGAGGATGATCGCGGCGGCTCCGGCCACGACCGACAGCGGGATCCCGAGTGGTTCGGCACTGAAGTAGCCGATCAGCAGCAGGACGAGCACCACCCAGCCGGCGCGGAAGGTCGTCTGGTCGCTGATCGCCGAGGCTGGGTGGCGTAGCGCGGTGGTGTCGTAGGTCTTCGGGATGGAACGGCCGAAGTAGAGCAGCAGCATGGCGAGGCTGGCCAGCACGGACACGATTCCCACCGGGACCATGACGGCGGCGTAGCGGGCGAAGCTGATGCCGAAGAAGTCCGCCGAGACGATGTTGACCAGGTTGGACACCACCAGCGGCAGGCTGCCGGTGTCGGCGATGAACCCGGTGGCCATGACGAAGCCGAGCGTGGCTTTCGGGGAGAAGCGCAGCGCGAGCATGATCTGCATGACGATGGGGGTGAGGATCAAGGCGGCGCCGTCGTTGGCGAAGACTGCGGCGATCGCGGCCCCGAGCAGCACGATCAGGACAAACAGCAGCCGCCCGTGTCCGCGTCCCCAGCGGGCGACGTGCAGCGCGGACCATTCGAAGAAGCCGCACTCGTCGAGGATGAGGGAAATGATGATCACCGCGACGAAGGCCAGGGTGGCGTTCCAGACGATGCCCACCACCGTGGGCACGTCGGAGAAATGCACCACCGTGGTTGCCAGGGCCACCACCGCGCCGCCGAGCGCGCTCCAGCCGATGCCCAGGCCTCTGGGCTGCCAGATCACCAGGGTGAGCGTGGCGAGGAAGATCAGGACTGCTGCCACCGTCATGGTGTTGTCGTCTCTCCTGTGCTGATGAGTTGGAGCCGGTGGTCGGCGCCCACGTGGGCGCCGACCACCGGCGAGATCAGTTTTCGCCGCCGGCCAACAGCGTGAGCTGCTCGGCACCCACCGGTGCCGTGGCACGCCAGGGCAACACGACGGTGCGTTCGGCGTGGTCGGTGGCGACTACCACGAACCGGTTACTGGCCGCGGCCACGGTGCGGGCGAAGGCGTGGAAGACCGCGATCTCCTCGGTGCACGGTGAACGCAGGTCTTCCACAAGCAGCGCCCGTCCGTGCTCGTCCAGGTGTGCTCCCGCCGGGTCCACCGACGGCCCGCACATCCCCGTCGAACAGCACATCGCCGGGTCGTAAATCTCGACAGCAGCCATCACTGGCCCCTTCGCCTTCGGAAGCACTGCGGCAGCCGACCTTACATCGACCGCAGCTGATTCATCAAAACATACTGATATAGCGCATTCGCTTACAGCAGGGACCCGTCTTGCCGGGGAGCACAAAAGAGCAGGGCACATGGGATCTATGGCGCCTCGGGGAAGGCTTGACACCGGCCCGGCCATGGTGGTGTCATCAAAATATGTTGATGTCTCCTGTCGCTGCAGCTGACCAAGACGTCCGTGGCCACGCTGCGGACGTGCAATCAGGAGGAGTCGCCGACGCCGCGGTGAAACTCTTCGGGGATCCGCTGCGCGCGGAGATCGTGCGCCTGCTCGCACGCGAGCAGATGTGCACCTGTCACCTCGTGGACGACACCGGGGCGCGGCAGTCCACCATCAGCTACCACCTGCGTGTTCTTCGCGAAGCGGGCTTCGTCGCGGCCGAACCACGCGGCCGGTACACCTACTACCGGCTTCGCCCGGAAGCGTTGAGCATGCTCACCTCCGGTATCGCGGATCTCACCGTGCAGGCACACCAGGCCCAAGCGGTGCGCCGCCCCTGCCCCTGACCCACCCCAGGATTCCATCAACTCCACTCGATGGGAGCGCACTCAGGCAGACACCACGCGAACCGACACTTGCGGCACTGGACTCCAGGCGGCCGACCATGCCCACACCACCCAACGACCACCACGACACCGAGGAATACAGGCTGGCTGATCCACACGTCACCGAACTCCTCGACCGCGCCGCCGCCGACCTGCAACCGCAGTTCAGCGGCATCTTCGGCGCGGAAACCATCCGCGCGGTGCTGGCCGAGTCGTACACGCGGCTCCACGCCACCGCTCGGGTGCACACCCATCTCGCCACATCGGCGACCCCGCTTCGCCCGCGAACGCCTGACCGCGATCGCCAAGAACCAAGGAGACCTCGTGTCCTCGACCCCCGAAGTGCTGTTCGTCTGCGTGCACAACGCGGGCCGCTCCCAGATGGCCGCTGCGCTGCTGCACCACCACGCCCAGGGCCGGGTCACCGTTCGCTCCGCCGGATCCGCCCCCGCCGAAAGCGTCAACCCCGCCGTGGTGGAGATCATGGCCGAGCTCGGCATCGACCTGTCGCAGGAGTTCCCCAAACCGCTGACCACCGACGCGGTCGAGGCCGCCGACGTGGTGATCACCATGGGGTGCGGCGACGCGTGCCCGATCTTCCCCGGCAAGCGCTACCTGGACTGGCAGCTCGAGGACCCGGCCGGCAAGCCGATCGAGCAGGTGCGGCCCATCCGCGACGAGATTGACCGCCGTGTGCGAGAGCTGCTGGCCGAGCTGGTGCCCGCAGGATCCTGACAGTGTGGGGCCAGCTCGCGAGCTGGCCCCACACCCCGATTCCCCCGCATATCGCGCCTACGGTGTCAGGCGACCGGCTCCGCGGACGTGCGCGGCCAGTGCGGCCATGACGTACTCGGCGTCGCGGTGCACTCCCCGCAGGGTGTTGGAGGCGAACGAGCGCTGGAACTCCAGCCCCACATACACCAGCCCGAGGTGCGTGGTGGAGATGCCGCCGGTGTGCTGGGGCATCCCCTCGACCACGGCCCCGAGTGGCTCGAGGTAGTCCAGGTGCGGGCGGTAGCCGGTGGCCAACAGCACCGTGTCTACCGCCTCCCGGGTCCCGTCGGCCCAGACGATCGAGTCTCCATCGAAGGCGGTGAACATCGGGCGGCGGTCCAGACGGCCGGTGTCGAGGGCGTGACGATACTCGCCGGTGTCCAGCACCAGCGTGGTGGACACCAGGCGCGCCAGCCACTCCGGTGGCAGGTCGTCGAATCCGGTGTGCCGCAGCCAGTAGTGCAGGTCCTGCCCGTCGTGCCGTTGCGGCATGAACGCGAGAGGCTGCCGGGTGGCCAGCGTGACCTCGGCGACCTCGGCCAGCTCGTAGCCCACCTGCACCGCCGAGTTGCCGCCGCCAACCACGACGATGCGCTGCCCCGTGTACGGCTTGGGGTTGCGGTAGTCGGCGACGTGCAGAATCTCGCCGGTGAAGCCGTCCTGGCCCGGGAACACGGGACGGTGCGGGTTGTCGAACGACCCGCTGGCGGCGACCACCCCGGCCGCGGGCAGGGTGTCGCCCGCCTCGGTGTGCACGGCAAACACGCCGTGGTCGTCGGTGGTGACCGCGGTGACCCGCGTGTTAGTGCGGATCTCCACGTCCAGACGTGCCGCACAATCGCGTAGGTGGGCGGCGACTTCGTCCCGGGTGGGATAGCGCTCGGGATCGCCGGGGAAGGCAGCGTCGGGTCGGCCGCTGTAGCCGGCCGGGGAGAACAAGGTGAGGCTGTCGTAGTAGCGCGGCCACGACCCGGTCGGCTCCGGGCTGGCTTCCAGAACCACCGGGGCCAGGCCGCGCTCCACGGCGGCGCGGGCTGCGGCGAGCCCGGACTGGCCGCCACCGATGACGATGACATCGTGCATGAGTTCTCCCTCAGTTCTTTCGGGGATTTGACCGTTGTTGATGAGCCGCTGGATGAACGGCTGCCAGGCTGATCTCTCCTCCGCACCGGCCCGGCGCGGAGGAGACGACGAGTCCGTTTGGTCGGGGTCAGGTGGCTGTGGTTTTCGAGGAGGTCGGGGCCGTAGCGAGGGACAGCAGCGCCGCCACGGCGGTGAGCGCCCCCAGGAGCAGGAAGGTGGCGGAGTATCCGCCGAGCAGCCCCGCCAGGGCCGCCCCGGCGAACGGAGCCAGCGCCATGGTGACGGTCAGCGGCGCCGACAACAGGCCTGTGAGCCGCCCGTAGTGGGTCGCTCCCCACCGGTCGGTGACCGCGGTGGCCTGCAACAGCGTGAACACTCCACGCGCCATCCCGGCCAGCACCGAGGCCACGATCAGCGCCGCCACCGTGGTGAGCATCCCCAGCAGCGCGGTGGTGGCGGCCATCGCGGCCAGGATCACCGCGGTCCGCGTCCGCACGGTGGTGTGGCGGGTCAGGGCGGCGTAGCCGAGGCGACCGGCGACCTGACCAACGCCGCCGAGTCCGAGCGCGATGGCCGCGGTGCCGGTGCCGATGCCGCGTTCAGCCAGCAGCGGCACGAGGTTGATCACGACCGCGAAGGTCGCGAACGCCGCCACACTCAGCGACACCACCAACAACACAAACGCTTGGCTGCGCGCCACGCGCGCGGGATCCACACTGTGAGCGTGCTGCGGTTCCGGCCGTGGCGCCGGCGGCCACGGCAGCCGAAGTCCGAACCAGTGCCCCGGGATGGTAATCACCGCCAGGATCGCGGCCAGCACCAGGTAGGTGCCGCGCCAGTCCAGCTGCGCCGACACCACCGCCGCCAAGGGCGCGAACACGGTGCTGGCCAATCCCGCGACCAGGGTGAGCACGGTCAGCGCCCGGACCCTGTTCGGGCCGTGCCAGCGGGTCAGCGCCGCGAACGCCGGCGGGTAGAGCACCGCCCCCATCGCCACCCCCGCCACCACCCAGGCGATGACAAACCACGCCAGGTTCGGCGCGAGGGCGACCGCGACGATCGCGGCCACGGCCAAGACCGACCCGGCGGTCATCGCACTGCGGGGGCCGTGTTGGTCCAGCCACCGTCCGACCGGGATCCCGACCAGCGCGGCAACCAGCTGGCTGGCCGACAACGCCGCCGTCAACCACGTCGCCGACCACCCGGTGGCGGCCGTGATCTGCCCGGACAGCACCGGGAACGCGTAGTACAACACGCCCCAACTGGTGATCTCCGTGGCACACAACACCACCAGCACCCGCCGCAATCCCGCGGATGTCGGCACAACCTCCTCGACCGGCGCCGGCGACCCGCCCACGCCGGTCAGCGGGCAGCCGGCGCCGACAACGACACCGTCTGCGGCTCAGCAGGGGCACCACAGCAGCCGGCGTCGGCGTCGGCGTCGGCGACCGCAGTGTCGAGCTCGCTCAGGCCGGCTCCGCTGCACACCCCCGTCTCGGGCAGCACCAGCTCCACCCGCTCGGCCGATTCCCGGTCCCCGGCCAGCGCCGCCGCGATCGAGCGCACCTGCTCGTAGCCGGTCAACGCCAAAAACGTCGGCGCCCGCCCGTAGCTCTTCATCCCGGCCAGGAACACGTTCGGCTCCGGGTGCGCCAACTCCTTCGCACCATGGGGGTAGACGGTCCCGCATGAGTGCGCGTTCGGATCGATCAACGGGGCCAGCGCCACCGGCGCCTGCAACGTCGCATCCAGCGCCAACCGCAGCTCCGACAGCCACGACAGATCCGGGCGGAACCCGGTCGCCACCACGACCTCGTCCACCGCCTCCACCACCTGCCCAGTCGAGGACCGCAGTGTCAAGGCGCCCGTCGCGTCGTGTTCCACGGCTTCGGTGCGGAAACCACGTACGACCTCGATGCGCCCGGCCTCGACCGCCGCCCGCGCACGCATCCCCAGCGCACCCCGCGCTGGGAGCTGGTCGGCCTCACCACCACCGAACGCTGACCCGACAGCCTCGCGGCGCAGCAACCACGTAATCCGCGTCGACGGGTGCCGCGCGGCCAGCTCGGCCAAGCCCACCAGCGCGGTCAACGCCGAGTGCCCGCTGCCGGCGACCACCACGTGCCGCCCCGCGTACCGCGTGGCCACCGCGTCGTCGCCTAGGTCGGGCATCAGGTAGGTGATCCGGTCGGTGGCCGCTGCCTCACCCAGTGCGGGCAGCCCGTCTCCGCCCAGCGGATTGGGTGACCCCCACGTCCCCGAGGCGTCGATCACCGCCCGCGCGGTGATGCGCTCCGGCGTGCCGTCGGACGTGTGGACGTGCACGGTCAGCGGCTCGGACTCCCGGCCCGCATCCACCACCCGGTCCCGGCCCCGGCGGGCGACACCGGTGACCTCGGCACCGAAGCGGACCCGCTCACCCAGTGCGTCCGCCAGCGGCCGCAGATACTGCTGCACCCACTCACGCCCCGTCGGATACGTCGTCTCATCCGGGTGTTGCCAGCCGTGCGTCTCCAGCAGCCGCCGCGCCGGTGGGGCGACCAGCTCGCCCCACCGGGAGAACAACCGCACGTGTCCCCACTGCGCCACCGCCGCCCCCGCGTGCGGGCCGCGTTCCAGTACCAGCGCGGGCAACCCGCGCTCGACCACCTCCGCCGCCGCGGCCAGCCCGACCGGCCCCGCTCCCACAACCACCACCGGTGACCCGGTCATACGACAGCCCTTTGCATCGACTCGGATCGATTGAACAAGGCGAACATTATCGACCAAACTCGATGAAGGCAACCATCGAATCACATCGATACAATGGCGGTATGCCGATCGCCCTGCCTCAAGCACAGCTTCTGCCCAGAAGCCAGGCCACCACCTACGCCGACTGGTTCGCCTGCCTGGCCGAGCCCGTGCGCGTCAAGCTCCTGCACGCCGTGGCCACCAGCCCGCAGGGCATCACCATCGGCGCACTCACCGAAATCCTGGGCACCAGTCAGTCCACAACCTCGCACCACGTCCGCAAGCTCGCCGACATCGGTTTCGTCCACGTCCGCAAGGACGGCACCGCCAGCGTCGTCACCATCAACGAAGCCTGCTGCTCCGGACTCCCGCACGCCGCCGACGCCGTCATGGGCCTACTCGGACCGCAGCCCTGCTGCCCCGACAACCTCCCCGCCGACGTCACCGTCCGCGCACTGCGACCCGGCGATTGGCCGACCGTCCGGCGCATCTACCGCGAAGGAATCGCCACCGGCCTCGCCACCTTCGAGACCACCGTGCCCACCCGCGCGACCCTCGACGCCACCTGGCTGCCGGACCACCGCTGGGTCGCCGAGATCGACGGCACCGTCGTCGGCTGGACCGCCGCCACCCGCGTCTCAACCCAGGACTGCTACTCCGGCGTCGCCGAAACCTCCGTCTACGTCGCCGAGGGCTACCGGGGCCGCGGCGTCGGCAAAGCACTGCTGCACAAACAAGTCACCGCCGCCGACGCCGCCGACCTGTGGACGCTGCAAACCTCCCTTTTCACCGAGAACCGGGCAGGCATCGCCTTGCACCACACAGCCGGCTACCGCACAGTCGGCATCCGCGACCGCATCGCCCAGCTCGACGGAGCCTGGCGCGACACCATCCTGCTCGAACGCCGATCCCCGGTCCGCTGAAACCCACCCGAAGCAACACAAACCTCGACAAGCCCCGCCAAGCCACCCATCCAGCTTCGGCTCGAACACCCACACCCCACGGTCAGCCGGGCAGCTCACGTGCGGTGCGGAAAGCCGCCATCAGCGGCACGGGCGGCGACAACGCCGACATACACAAGCTCCAACAGATAACAGTGCCCAGCCGCATCGACGCCAAGATCATGTCTGCTCCGGCTGTTTCCTGCCGCGATACCGGTGCCAGCACCTGACGCGCAAGGCGGCACCTACTGACCCACCCCCGAGGTACGGCCTTCGGAACCGCTTGCCTCGTCCAACGCTTCACCGACCTGCCGACCACCGAGCACGCCACCGACACCGCCGACCAGACTTTGGCGGTGTTCTCGCTGTTCGCGCTGACCAGGTTCACGCTCTCGCCGCGGATCCGGGATCTGGCGGGCGGGATCACCCTGCACCGGCTGGGGTCCCGCCGTGAGGTGTGCGGAGTGTTCCCGAACGCGGGCAAGCCGCTGACCGGCACCGTCGACGTTGGACTGATCCGCAGCCAGTGGGGCGAGATGCTGCGCCTGGCCGCGTCGCTGAAGTACGGGCACTCCACCGCGTCGCTGGTGGTCGGCAAGCTGCACACCTCCTCGCGTCGCTCCGCGCTCGCCCGAGCGCTGGTGGAATACGGCGGGCTTCAGCGCACCCTCTACGCCTTGCGCTACCTGGCGGATGAGGCGTGCCGGCGCATCACCCGGCAGCTCAACAAGGGCGAGAGCCTGCACTCGCTGCGCCGTGACCTGTTCTTCGCCCACGAAGGCACCGCGCGCCGCCGCCATCACGAGCAGCAGACCGAGCAAGCTCTCTGCTTGTCGCTGGTGACCAACGCCATCATCACCTGGAACACCGCCTACTTCGAACTCGCGCTCGCCCACCTGTCCCAGCGGCGGGGCCGCATCGACCGCGACTTGCTCGCGCACGTCTCACCTGCGCTGAGGGAGCACGTCAACCCGTACGGGACGTACGAGTTCCCGGTGGAGGCCGAGTACGCGCGCACGGGCTACCGGCCGCTGCGACGCCCCGCCGGCAGCGAGTAGAAGGTCCTGCCCGGCTCCAACAACCGGGCAGGACGGGCGCTGACTCTTATGCTGCGTGGGTGCTGGTGCGGGGTTGTTCGTGGCGGAACAAGGGCACGGCCAGGACGGCGGCGAGCAGCGCTGCTGCTCCGAACACGGTGAAGGCGACGGTGAACCCGGCGGGTTGCTGGATGGCTTGGAAGGCGAGGCTGCCCAGTCCCATGCCGGTGAACAGGGTGAACACGTTCAGTGCCATGGCCAGGCCGCCGTGGCCGGGCAGGTCGGTGACGATGCCGCCCAGGGGTGGTTGGGTCATGTCGTAGCCCAGGGAGAGGGCGACGATGCTGGCTTGCACGGCCAGCAGCGGCAGTGGTGTGGCCAGCAGTAGGGCGCAGAGGGCGCCGAGGGCTACGCCGGCGGGGATGATGCGGGCGCGGCCGTAGCGGTCGGCTAGGCGTCCGATGACCGGGCCGAGCAGCAGGCCGGGGATGCCGTAGCCGAGCAGGGTCAACCCGATGCCGACCTCGCCGAGGCCGAACCGTTGGGTCAGGTAGACGCTAAGCCAGGTGTAGACCCCGGAGTGCAGCAGCGCGTTGATGAGCACGTAGGTGTAGGTGCGGCGTCCCCGGGGCTGGCGCAGCAGGTTTAGGTAGCCGGTCGCCACGGTGCGCGGCGCGGGCGGTGCCGCCGATCGCGGGGTCTTCGGCAGCAGTCCCAGCGCCACCACGAACAGAACTAGCCCGGCCGCGGCGGCGGCCAGAAATAGTCCGGGCCAGCCGACCAGCGGCTCGCCCAGGGCCCCGGCGGTGGCGCCGACGGCGATGCCGCCGGCCATGCCACCGAACAGCCACCCCAGGGCGTGACCGCGCCGCTGGTAGGGCACCAGATCCCCGATGAGAGCCAGGGAGATCGGCACGACGCCGCTGGCGCCGATCGCGGTGGCCAGCCGCATCCCGATGAACGCCTCGGCACTGCCGACGAAAGCCGTGGCACCGGCCAGCGCGGTGAACGCGACCAGTGAGCCGAGGATGACCGGCCGGCGTCCGAGGTGTTCGGAGACCGGTCCCCACACCAGCACCATCGCCCCGTAGGGGATCAGGTAGGCGGGCACGGCCAACCCGGCCAGGTCGGGCGAGGTGTGGAAGACCTCGGCCAGCCGCGGGATCAGCGGCGCGACCATGAAGATCTGCGCGAAGATCACGAACGCGGCGGCGGTCAGCAGCGCCAGCATCCCCCGCGGTGCGGCGGGCCTTGTCAGTGGATCAGACACGTCTTTCCTTGGGCGGAGAGTTTCGGGGCGAGGTCTTCCTCGGCTGGCGCGCAGGTCGATCCCGGCCCGCCGGCAGCGGGTGATGTCAGGAGAGATCTGGTGTTGTCGTGGCCGGTCAGGGCACCGCCGGTTCGGGGGACTGCTGGCCTGCTGCGCCTCGAGTGCGGCCGACGCTGGCGATGGCGTTGATCAGCAGGGAGGGGCGGGTGCCGAAGGAGTTGAGGAAGATCGTGGTCACCGAGGCGGCCATGGCGATCATGGCCCACACCGGGGAGATCAGCCCGGTGGAAGCCAGCGGGATGCCCAGGCCGTTGAAGGTGAAGGCCAAGCCCACGTTGGCCCGGGTGCGCCCGTAGGCGCGGGTACTGATCTCCCGGGCGTCGAGCACCGCGTGGACGTCTTCGCGCAGGAGCACGATGTCGGCGGATTCCACGGCGATGTCGGTGCCGCCGCCGGCGGCCAGGCCCACGTCGGCCTGCATCAGGGCGGGTGCGTCGTTGATGCCATCGCCGACCATGGCCACCCGGGTGCCGTCGGCCTGTAGCTCGCGCACAATTGCGGCCTTGCCCTCCGGGCGCACCCCGGCGTGGATCTCGGTGATGCCGAGTTGGTCGGCGACGTGGCGTGCGGCGCGCTCGTTGTCGCCGGTGACCAACACCGGGTCCATCCCCGCTTGACGCATGGCCGCCACAGCTTCGGCGGCGTCGGGCCGCAGCTGGTCGCCGAGTGCGAGCGCACCCCGCAGCACGTGGTCGGCGGCCACCACGATGACGGTGTGCCCGGTGGCTTCCTGCGCGGTGATCCAGTCCGACATTCCGGTCAGGTCCACGCCGATGTCGGTGAGCAGTCCTGGGCGGCCCACCAGGACGTGCTGGCCGTCGACGGTGGCGCGCACCCCGGAGCCGGTCATCGACTCGAAGTCGTGCGCCTGGCCCACCGTCACGCCGGCGTCCTCGGCGGCACTGACCACGGCGCGGGCCAAGGGGTGCTCGGAGTGGTACTCGGCCGCGGCGGCCAGCGCCAGCAGCCCGGCGGTGTCGCCGTCGGCGGCTTCGACAGCGCGCACGGTGGGGCGGCCTTGGGTGAGGGTGCCGGTCTTGTCCAGCACGACGCGGCGCACCAGCCGGAAGGTCTGGAACGCTTCGCCGGTGCGCATGATGATGCCCCGGTCGGCGGCGTGCCCGGTACCGCGCACGATCGCCAGCGGCGCGGCGATCCCCACCGCGCACGGGTAGCCCATCACCAGCACCCCGAGTGCGGCGAACACGGCCCGGTGCACATCCGGCTGCCCCGAGATCGCCCAGCTAGCGCCCAGCCAACCCAGGAGAGCGATCGCGGAGACGGTGAGCACGGTGGGGGTGTAGACGCGCAGCACTTTGTCGACCAGGTGCAGGATGCCGGGCTTGAGCGCCCGGGCGTCCTCCACGTGACGTACCACCTGGGCCAGGAATCCTTCCGCCCCGGTGGCGGTGACCTCGATCAGCAGGCTGCCGGTGCCGTTGATCGCCCCACCCACGACCTCCTCGCCCACTCCGCGCTCGACAGGCACTGGTTCCCCGGTAACCAGGGAGAAGTCGATGGCCGAATACCCGGAGCGGATGCGCCCGTCCAGCGGGATGCGCTCGCCGGGCCGCACCCGCACCAGCTGACCCACCTCAACCTGCTCGACGGGCACCTCCGACTCGCTGCCGTCGTCGGTGACCAGGCGGGCCAGGTCGGGCTGTAGGTCCAGCAGCTTCTTGATCGACTGGCTGGAGCGGGTCTTGACCAGCAGCGACAGCCACTCCGAGAAGATGTGGTAGTTGGCCACCAGCACCGACACAGCGAAGAACGCCGCCGTGGGATAGCCCGGCAATATCCCGGTCAGCCCGATGATCCCGCCGGCGATGCCGGCGAACGCGCCGATCTCCAACAGCACGTGCTGGTTGAGAATCCCGCGCCGCGCGGACTGATAGGCCATCCGCAGGATGTGCGCAGCCACCCCGACCACGACCCCGACGGCCAGTGCCCCGGCCACCCAACCGACCACAGGCGGCCCTAGCACCCCGGTGGCGCGGGCCGCTAAAGCCGCCACCCCTGGCGCCACGATCCCGGTCGCCCCGAATAGGGCCTTGACCGTACCGGCAGGGCGCAGCAGTGCATACGACAGCGGCACCATCAGCACGATCACGCTCAACGGCACCAGCACCGACCAGATACCGGTGACCTCGGCGATCAACCCGATCGCCGCCAACGATGCGGCGATCGCGGCCAACAACCGGCGGCCTTCGCGGACCAGATCACGCTCCTCGTCTTCGAAGGGGCGCAGCTTACGCGGGTCGTACAGCTCATAACCGATATCGCGCAGCGTGCCCAAGATCCGCTCAGGCTCGACAATGGCTGGGTCGTAGTCGACCAGGGCCTGCTCGTGGGTCAGGCTCACCGCCACCGTGCCCACACCCTCCAGCCGGCCCAAGGCTTTCTCGATCGTGCCGGTGCACAACGAGCAATGCAGCCCCGAAATCCGCGCCCGAATCCGCTCATGCCCCGGCGTAGGGCTGGAACTCCCGAAGCTGCCCTGAGCCGCAAAGTAACCAGTGAGTAGCCGACTCGCTGTGAGCTGTATTACAGCGGTCTTCTATGGTCCGGTGCCATGCAGATGGAGTGGTCGGACGAGGAGCTGGTGGCGTCGTGGACGCTGGTCGGCGAGGACTGGTCGCTGGTGGGCAACAAGACCGGCGCGACGCGCCTGGGCTTCGCGGTGTTGTTGAAGTTCTTCGAGATCGAGGCGCGGTTCCCGCGGTCGGCGTCGGAGGTGCCGACTGCGGCGGTGGTGTATCTCGCCGAGCAGCTGAAGGTGGACCCGGAGGTGTTCACTGGCTACGAGTGGTCGGGCCGGACGATTGAGTATCACCGGGCGCAGGTGCGTGCCGCGTTCGGGTTCCGCGAGTTCACACGGGGTGATGAGGACAAGCTCGCGGGGTGGCTGGCCGAGGAAGTCTGCCCGGTTGAGTTGCGGGAAGAACAGTTGCGTGCGGCGCTGCTGGTACGGTGCCGCACCGAGCGGATCGAACCGCCGGGCCGGATCGACCGGATCGTCGGTTCGGCCCGGGCAGCGTTCGAGAAGCGGTTCTGCGACCTGACCTGTTCCCGGCTGGATGCCGAATGCGCTGAACGGCTGGAAGCACTGCTGAGCGACGACACCGGTCCCGGACGTGGTGGGTTGCTGGCGGAGTTGAAGGCCGACCCCGGCCAAGTCGGACTAGAGACACTGTTGAGGGAGATCGACAAGCTGTCCGCGGTGCGAGCTCTGGACCTGCCGGCGGGGTTGTTTGCCGATGCGTCAGAAAAGTTGATGGAGGCATGGCGTGCGCGCGCAGCACGCTCTTATCCCTCGGACCTGCGGGCAGCACCGCGGTCCGTGCGGCTGACCCTTCTGGCCGCGCTGTGCTGGGTGCGGGCTGCGGAGATCACCGACGCTCTGGTGGACTTGCTCATCGGTCTGATTCACAAGGTCAATACGCGGGCGGATCGGCGGGTAGAGCGGGAGCTGACCGAGGACCTGCGGCGGGTGCGAGGCAAGGAAAGCATCCTGTTCCGGCTGGCCGAGGCCGCCGTCGAGCACCCCGACGAGGCCGTGCGGACCGCGCTGTATCCGGTGGTGGGTGAGAAGACCCTACGAGAGCTTGTCAAGGAAGCGAAGGCCAACGAGCAGGTATTCCAGGCCCGAGTACGCACCGTGCTGCGGAGCTCTTACTCGAATCACTACCGGCGGATGCTGCCGCCGCTGCTGTCGGCACTGGAGTTTCGCTGCAACAACACCGCCTATCGGCCAGTGATGCAGGCGCTTGACCTGTTGGCCCGCTACGCGGCCACCGACGGCAAGGTCCGCTTCTACGCGGAAGGCGCGGCGGTGCCGATCGATGGGGTGGTGCCCAAGGCGTGGCGGGAAGCGGTGGTTGACGAGCGTGGCCGGATCGAACGCATCCCGTACGAGCTGTGCGTGCTGGTCGCGCTGCGGGACGCGCTGCGCCGGCGAGAGATCTATGTAGTCGGGGGCAACCGGTGGCGTAACCCGGAAGAGGACTTGCCCGGTGATTTCGAGGCCAGTCGTGAGGTGCACTACGCCGCGCTGCGGCAGCCGACCGACCCGACCGAGTTCATTACCGGCCTGCAACGCCGGATAGCCGACGCGCTGGCTCGACTGGACCGGGCGCTGGTGGACGGCTCAGCAGGCGGGGTGAAGATCATCACGCGGCGTGGCGAGCCGTGGATCACCGTGCCCAAGCTCGAGCGGCTGCCCGAGCCGCAGCGGCTCCAGACGATCAAAGACGAGGTGTCTCGCCGGTGGGGCACCCTTGACCTGCTGGATGTGCTCAAGGATTCCGACTTTCTGACCGAGTTCACCACTGAGTTCACCTCGGTGGCCTCTCGGGAGGTGATCGACCGAGACACGCTGCGTCGGCGGTTGCTGCTGTGCCTATTCGCGCTGGGCACGAACATGGGCATCAAGGCGATTGTGGCCACCGGGGAGCATGGCGAGACCGAGGCGGCGCTGCGGCATGTACGCAGGCATTTCATCACCCGCGACAACCTACGGCGGGCCATCGCTAAGCTGGTCAACGCCACGTTCGAGGTGCGAGACCCGAACTGGTGGGGCTCGGGCACCGCGTGCGCCTCAGATTCGAAGAAGTTCGGCTCGTGGGAGTCGAACCTGATGACCGAGTGGCATCAGCGCTACGGCGGGCCGGGGGTGATGATCTATTGGCACGTCGAACGTCGCTCCACCTGCATCTACTCCCAGTTGAAGCACTGTTCCTCCTCCGAGGTGGCGGCGATGATCGAGGGGCTATTGCGGCACTGCACCGACGTCGAGATCGACACCAACTACGTCGACACCCACGGCGCGTCGGTGGTGGGTTTCGCGTTCACCGAGCTGCTCGGGTTCCGGCTGCTGCCCCGATTGAAGAACATCGGCTCAATTCGCCTGTACCGACCCGATGACGGCGAGGTTTACGGCCAGCTGGGGCCGGTGCTGACCCGGCCGATCCGGTGGGAGCTGATCGCTCAGCAGTACGACCAGATGGTCAAGTGCCACTGCCCTGCGGCTGGGCACCGCGGAGTCGGAGTCAATCTTGCGCCGGTTCACTCGCGGCGGGCCGAAACACCCCACTTATCAGGCTCTGGAGGAGCTGGGCCGGGCGGTGCGCACCATCTTCGCCTGCAACTACCTTGCCTCCCCGGATCTGCGCCGGGAGATTCACGGTGGGTTGCAGGTGGTCGAACAGTGGAACTCTGGCAACACCGTGATCTTCTACGGGAAGGATGGCGATCTCACCGGCCCTGATCGTGAACACGCCGAAGTCTCCATGCTGGCGCTGCACCTGCTTCAGTCAGCGCTGGTGCACATCAACACGCTGCTGCTCCAGGCCGTGCTCGAGGCGCCGGAGTTCCACGACAGCATCGGCCCGGACGAACGTCGGGCCCTGACCCCGCTGTTCTGGACCCACATCAACCCCTACGGCCGGTTTCGCCTGGACATGGACACCCGGCTCGACCTGGCCGCGGTGCCGTGCGGGAACCGGTGGTGAGGTAGTCACGCACTGATGTACAAGGGAGTCGACATGCAGCAAAGGACTCAGTGCTGCATCGAGCAGCTCTAACTGATGGAAAGCGAGTGAGGCCGCGCCCGTACGGTGATTGGTGCCGGAACGAATCCAACAGCGCGATCACCGACACCACACCACCATCAGTGGTCCACCCGCCGCTAACCCACAGAGCAGCTAGGCCAACCTTTGGCATGATTGAGCGCATGGGGTACAGGTCGCCATCACCGGTGTTGAACGACCAGCGAGGGCGCGGGACACGACGGAACTCGGAGTGATCAATGTTCGAAAAGTTCAGTGCGCCAGCGATAGAAGTGCTCCGCATCGCGATGCTCGACGCGAAAGAGAAGCGCTGCGCGCACGTCGATGTCGCCCACCTCGCCATCGGCCTGGGACAGGCTACAGGCATCGCCCTGGCTGCCCTGAAAGACCTGGGAGTGTCTGAGAATTTTATAGCCGAAGGACAAAGCAACTCATGGCCAGAGCAAGCCGCCGAGCATGACCCGGTGACCTACTCAAACGATGCTAAGAAGCTGTTCACCAAGGCGCGGACACTGAGTGAGAGCGACGGCCGCGATATGATCGACACTGGTCACCTGTTGACTGCGATGACAGCCCACGGATATGCGGCACTGTCGCAAGACCATCTGCGAGGGCAGGAGTCGCTGGAGGAGGCTCTCAACCGCGCACGAGCGATGCTCTCGGAAGAGAGAGAGTAGCAGACTTCTGGTGCCGGAGAACAATTACCCGACCCCAGAAGCCAAGTGCGCCTCTATCCGCAGTTCTGCTCGTTTAGCTGGTCGTATGCTGCGGCAGTCGCCGGTGAGCCGCCGTATGGGATGACTTGCCCGCGCCCGATCACCCGAAAGTCGTGGATCCCAGTATCCGCGCAGTTGTAGTTCTGAAAACCACTGTGGCTGCTGGTGTTGAACCTAATATCAGACGGCAGGGTAGCCATGGTTTCCCACCCGTACCAGCGACTCCGTTGAATCTCGATACTGTGCTCGATACTCGCAACAGCGAAGTTACATCCAGTGATGACGTCGCCGTCGATGAAGTTCCCAACGCGAGAAATCAGCACCGTCAAACCACATCCTGTCGGATATTGGGTTGGAGAAACGGAGCCGTCAGGGTTCTGCTTGAAATAGAAGGTGGACTGGTAGACGAGTTCTTCGTCGTTGCTCGCCGTTTCTTGACTTGCGAGTGCCGCGCCACTCGTCGCAAAAAGTGACGCAATCACCATGGCGATAACAAGGAAGGGTCTTCGCATCTACTGTAATACCCCCATCACTAGTTCGAGTGAATCCCAAAAGTTAGCGGCGGCACCGGACGTTGGTAAATACGCCAAGCGGGTGGACGTCTCGACGAATCTGCGGCTGGCGCGGCATTGATTCGGTTTGGTCGGGGTGTCTGCGCCCACCGCCATATGACCGCGGAGGCTCTTGCCGTTACGAGCGTTCAACGGTGCTGCCGATACCAGCTACAAGCTCGACGCCGAGGTCGTCGACACTCAACCCGCCGGCGATGTCGACATCCTGCTCGACGGCATCCCGCAGGCTGCGGCTTGGCTGACCGGGGTGGCTGAGCACGAGCGCGACCAGTCTGTCGGACGGGTGCTGCCCAGTCATGTACACAGCTCTCACCACCGGGTGTGAGGAGCAGCCGACCAGCCCTCCCGCTAAACGCCAGAGGGCTGGTCGGACTTGTTGAGATAGCCGTAGACCGTGCTGCGGGGCACGGTGAACAGGTCGGCGATCTCTTGGACGGTCTTCTCGCGTGCGTCGTAGAGCTGCTGGGCCAGCTCGGCCTGGTACGCGGTGAGCTTCGGTCGCCGACCGCCCTTCCGGCCACGGGCGCGGGCCGCCGCCAGGCCCTCGTGGGTGTTGGCCACGATGAGGTCGCGCTGGAACTCGGCGACGGCGGCCAGCATCCGGTAGACCATCCGACCTTCAGCGGTGGTGGTGTCGATGCCCTGCTCCAGGAACCGGAACGCGACGTCGCGCCTGCGGAACTCGTCCAGCAGTGAGACGAGATGCGCGGTCGAGCGCCCGACTCTGTCCAGGCGGGTGCATACGAGAACGTCTCCAGCGCGCAGCACCTTGTTCACCACGTCCCACTGTGGCCGGGAGGACTTCGCGCCGGAGGTGTAGTCGACGTAGATGTTCTCCTCGGCGACGCCGGCGCGGATCAGCGCGTCGCGCTGGGCGTCGGGGTTCTGGTCGCCGGTGGACACGCGCATGTAGCCGATCTCCATCAGCGTGACAATAGTCGATCACACCGTTTGCCGACGTTGTTTGTCGACGCGATTTGTCGACACGGGTCACCTGCGAAAACGCTCGGCTCGTCCGAGGTGTCGGCAAACGACCGTTTCCCGACACCCAAACTCAGTCCGGCGCTGGGGTGATAGCTACGCACGCAGGGGTAAACCTACTCATCAGTTACTTTGCGGCTCAGGACAGCTTCGGGAGTTCCGGGCCTAGCAGTTCCAGGTGCCGCCAGCGTGTTTGTTCTGTCGTTCTGTGGACCGACGTGGGCAGGCGTAGCAGGATGCCGAGCGCGGAGATGGTCGCAGTAAAACCGGAGACGAACGGGACGCCCATCCGCATCGGCTACGCCCGCTGCTCCACCGCTACCCAAGAACTACAGTCCCAGCTCGACGCGCTCGCGGCCGCGCACTACACGCGGGTGTTCTCCGAGGAGATCAGCACCCACATCAAGATCCGCCCCGAGTTGGAAAAGGCACTCACCCTCGCCCACGAGATCAAGACCGCCGCACCAGACCAACCGGTGCTCCTGACAGTGCACGAGACGAAACGCCTCGCCCGCAACGCCACCGAGCTGATGACCCTTTCCGCCCAGCTCCAGAACGCCGGGGTGCGGCTAGGGGAGCTGCTCACCCGACCACTGACGGGATCTACGACCCGCGCGGCATGGGCTCCATGCTCTTCGCCGTGCTCGCCGTCACCACCCAGTTCGACCGCGACTACATCCACGAGAACCCTCGAAGGTAAGTAAGCCGCCACCGCACACGGCAACCACGGCGGCACCCGAAAGTCATCGACGAAGAGATGCTGGTTCTTCGCCCGCGCCCCGCGACAAAGGCACCCAGATGCCCGACATCGTCAAGAAACTGACCCACCAAGACCGGCCAGCACCCCTCAGTCGCCTCGCTCTACCGCGCCCTCGCCAACAACGACGCCTGACCAGCAGAGTTACGGACTCATTGCCCCTTTCGCTCGTATCCCGGCGGTCCCCCCTTCTAACGGTTCCTCAACGACACACTGCGACCCCAGTTACGCGCACGCGATACGCGAAACAGTAAAGCGACGCGCGAAACGCTAAACAAGCGTGCCACACAATGGATGTTATGTGGCACAGCGAAGATCGGCTTCCAGGTCGTGGGCCACAGGGGAGTGAGAGCCCGCAGCTGTGCGGCGGGCCGAGAAGGCGCACCTACCGGGAGCCGGGCTGACTGCGCATCTGGTGTGGCTTTGTGGACGTCGATTGCCCGCGCACTGCGTGCGTGCGGGACCGGCCCGTCGGTGCAGAGCGCATGTGTTGCGGTCAACCGATCCTGTGCGGCGCGCTTACGCGCTCAACGCTGGACTCCATGACGGCTCACCGGAGACGGACAGAGGTGATCAGTCACCGAGCAGCCCACCGAGGTGCGGCGCGCCGACCGAGTGTCCAGAAGGTCAGCCACATCCGAGGCGGCTGCACGCGACGAGCGCAAGCTGTGGGACGAGCTAACGGATGACGGCCCATGCAACGAAAAAAGCCCCCGGTCACCGTGCGGTGCCGAGGGCTGTTCCTGTGTCAGCGATCAGATGTCGAACTCGCCGGCCTTGGCGCCCTGGATGAACGCGCGCCACTCGTCGATGGTGTAGGCGACAGTCCCAGCGTCAGGACGCTTGCTGTTGCGGACCTCGACGCCGCCCTCGACCCGACGGAACTCGACACAATTCGTCTCGGCGCTGAAACTGGACTTCCGCCACTCGCCCATCTCGTGCGGGACCGTCTTGCTCATGGTGTCGTCTCCTTGGCCTCGATGACATTGGCGATCAACTCCGTGGAGTCGGCGGGGCTCATCGCCATCTCGATCAGCGTATCCACCGCTGAGCGGTAACCGGCCACCGACTTTCCGTCCGTGATCGTCGCTGACGACTTGAAGTGTTCGAGGTAGACGACTGGCTTCGTCTTCTCGAATTCGAGCAGCGCCCAAGGTCCCGCGAGCATCGTCGCCGCAGGCTTCCCCAACGGCACGATCCGCAGCTCCACGTTGTCCAGGCTTGCCACCTTCGACAGGTGGCGCAGCTGCTCGACCATGACGTCCTCGGGGCACAACGGATACCGCAGCGCGTACTCGCCGATGATCGCGACGAATCGAGGCGCCGACGAGCCTGTCAGGACGTGCTGCCGTCCGACCCGGATCTGCGCGCGCTGGCTGGCCTCACCGGTCGTCGCGCCGAACGCGGCAATGAGGTGGCGGGCGTAGTCGTAGGTCTGCAACAGGCCTGGGATGAGCATCGGTTCGACGTTGACGATCGTCGTCGCGGTGCGCTCGTACTCGGTGAGTGCCTTCGCCCGCGCCACCGAAACCCAGGGGTGAGGCTCGTGTCGATCTGTGACGTCCCCGCCGTGACACTGACTGCCCCACCCGAAACCGAGGTGGAGCAGACCACCCAACTACACCTACCGGACGCGTGGCACTGGCCCCACCACGACCCCGACCTCCCGCCCCAGGAGATGATCACGCAAGCACAAGCGGCACTGCACCACCACGACGAGCCGACACTGCCGATCCTGCGGTCCGTACTCACCGAACTCCAGCGACTGTCCACAGACACCCGAGAACACGAACTGGCCCCCCCACAACCGCACAACGCGAACATCGGGCACCGTAGAGAGCAACAAGCCCCGACCATGGGGGCTGACCTCTCGGAGAACACATGCACAACCCACGCCCACGCTGTGCCAGACTGAATGAAAATCGCTTGTTGGCCGAGTAAACCCGCAGGTCAACAAGTATCGGCCCCGCGCACGCGGGGATGGACCCTCGATAGGCGTCGGCGCCATCGGCACGATGGCATCGGCCCCGCGCACGCGGGGATGGACCGGCCCACTGCAGGCACTGGGTGAGCACAGGGCAGTCGGCCCCGCACGCGCGGGGATGGACCGCCACCGCCCTCGCCGGTGCGCTTTCGCGCGTCATCAGCCCCGCGCACGCGGGGGTCGGTCCTCATCAACAGGTGCTGTCCGTCTCGACGGCATCACATGCCCACGAACAACCGCCGAGGGACTGGACCAACCCGAACACAGAAACAGGCCTCCGGGAATCGCGTAATCCCGGAAGCCTGTCGAGTTGCGTCGGACGGCCGAATCAGATGTCGAACTCGCCGGCCTTGGCGCCCTGAATGAACGCGCGCCACTCGGAGTCGGTGTAGCTCACGACCGCCTCATCGGGCCGCTTGCTGTTGCGCACCTCCACGCCACCCTCGACGCGACGGAACTCCACACAGTTGTACCGGTTACTGAAGCTCGACTTCACCCAGCCGTCGTGCTCTCGGTGTCCGGTCATCGCTGTCGTCTCCTTGTTCTCGCTGACATCGGCTATGAATTCGTTCGAGTCGGCCGGGCTCAACACCATCCAGTCAAGGCCCGCCCGCGCTTCCTTGTACGCCTCGATGTCATTTACGTCCCGCAGGAACACGCTCGACCGCAGATGTTCCAGATAGATCGCGGGCGCAGGGGGCCGCCCAGACACACATCTTTGGCGGGCGATGACATCACTCCGACCGAGTCGAATGGCATCGACCGTGGTGATCACTGGTGTCCCTCGACGCCTTGCAGGCCAGTCCCGGACGGGAACGACCTCGTGTCGGTTGGTCGAGACTCTCCGGTCCCACGCTCGCCTGATCCGACGTCACGTCCGCTCAAGTGTTCGCACCTGGGCCGTACACCAGTGCTGCAGCACTTGGCGGAGCTCGTCGGCATGGAATAGCTATCGGTCGAAGCTAAGCCTCCGGTCTCTGGATTTGGGTCGACGGCGAACACGGGTCTCTCGCAAGCGGTGCTGCCGGATCGCCTTGCCGTTCACGCGGTGGTCCGGTCGCCGATGCCCACACCACACCGGCCGGTTCACGTAGGCGCCCCGACTCGCGAAGCTGCTGCGGGTGTCGTCCCTGACCGACCGGGCACCCGACAGCCCATCGACGCTGTGTCAGACTGAATGAAAATCGCTCGTTGGCCGAGTAAACGCGCAGGTCAACAAGTGTCGGCCCCGCACGCGCGGGGATGGACCGCCACGCCGCAGCTCACGGGCCTTCGGGTCGATGGTCGGCCCCGCACGCGCGGGGATGGACCGCTGGAGGGGCACTACGTCGAGCGGGTCCCCGGGTCGGCCCCGCACGCGCGGGGATGGACCCCACGTCCAGTGGACGTTCGTCGAGGGCAACTCGTCGGCCCCGCACGCGCGGGGATGACTTCCGATCAACGGCTCGCCATCTCTGGTGGCATGACGAGGTCACGGACAGCCGATGAGCACTGCGCCGGTGCGCGAACCGTCTTCTCAAGCGGTTGATCGCGCCCTGCGGTCGAGTACTCCTGCGGTCATGACGTCTGCAGAGCCAACCAACAGGCGAGATGACTCGGGAGCGGAACGCCGGCTGGGCCGGAGATCTGCCGAGCGATACCGTCCGCTCCTTCCTTCTCTTCCATTGCCCTTGCGACGAGCTGTCGCTCTGCGACGGTCGGCCTTCGGTCACCACAGCAGCCGCGCGGTCTCGGGAAATGTCGAGCGTTCGCCGGACACCACTGCCCCGGCGCACTGAATAACGTTCCGATGTGACAGCCGCCGGACCGCGTCGACCGACACACCGGCGGACTTCCACGAGAACAGGGGGAGAAATGAGGAACGACACGAAGCGGTGGACGATGCTGGGAGGCGTTCTCAGCGCGGTGCTCGGCATGTCGTTGTTCGCCGCACCGACCGCGGCGGCCGACGGTTCGGCGTCGATCGAAGGCGTCAAGGTCACCTTCAAGTCGTACGGCGAGGTGTTCACGATCGACGACACCAAGTGCGACGGCGACCCGGTGTATCTCCAGTACAAGTACAACGGGGGCAAGACCCAGCGCTACAACTTCAGCGGCGGTTGCAAAGCCACTCCCGCGAAGTTGAACCTGGAGCTGGCCGAGGACAAGAAGATCGAGTACCGGGGGTGCGTCAACCGGGAGCTGTTCGTCGACCGCTGCAGCGGTTGGACGACCGACCGGACCTGACCGCGGGTCGTTCCGTCTCCGACGTCGGCGGCCATGTCGGCGTCGGAGACGTCCGCCCACGCCTCACCGCTGTCGCCGCACCAGCCGCGACGGTGCCTCCACCGTCCCGCGCACATCGCCCAGCGGCCAGGACCGGCGCACGTGGCAGTCGTGGTTGGCCCACCACTGGAGGTCGACGCGGTCGACGTGGAGGCGCACGGGAAGCAGGTGCCGCAGGTCGGCCTCGACGGTGCGCGGGGTGATGCCGTCGGCGCAGCGGTCCAACGTCAGGTGCGGCACGGGATCGGGAAACTCGCCCGCATACGGCGGACACTGGGGGAACGCCGTCACCAGCGCTGCCGTCAACCGCCGAAACGGTGTGTCCGGGTCGGGTCGAAGGTGGATGAGGCCGTCGGGGAAGACGTCGAACGTCGCGAACGTGGTGTCGAACGGTTCCGTTGCCGCCACGATGGAGGCCACCGTGTCGAGGTCGGACTGCGTGGGGTGCTTCAGCCACGGGCCGAGCAGTGTGACGTGGGCGTGCACGAACGCGGGATCGGCCGACAGGAACGACAGGTCGTAGTGGGCGGTGCGGCGACGGACGTAGTCGTCGAGAGCGGGCACCGGAACAACGAGAACCGAATGCCCGGTGGACCACGCGGACATCTCGATCCCTTCATGTCGTCGACCCCGGCGGGCGAAGCGTAGAGCACGGTGATGTGGCAGCGGGTGCGAGAGGCGTGTCGATGTGACTGAGACAGGACATGGATAGGGCGCGTTCGCCGGTGTCCCACTCGAGGTGCGGCTGGTCGAGCGCGGCGAGCCCCGCTTGCACGTCTGTTGCGCGAGGCCGGTCGGGGCAGAGACGCCTTCCCGGAGAACAGGTGCGCACCCCTCGTCGACGCTGTGTCAGACTGAATGAAAATCGCTCGTTGGCCGAGTAAACACGCAGGTCAACAAGTGTCGGCCCCGCGCACGCGGGGATGGACCGTTGATGACCACGTGGGTCTTGTTCTTCGGGATGTCGGCCCCGCGCACGCGGGGATGGACCTGTCGCAATAGGTGATGTCAACGGATTCCGAAACACTCTCAGTCGGCCCCGCGCACGCGGGGATGGACCCGGTTGGCGCAAGTCCAGCTTCTCCGGCGAGGAGTCGGCCCCGCACGCGCGGGGATTTGCGGCATCCGCCGTGCGTCGTCAGCGGCCGCGCCAGCGTGGTGGGCGTTTCTCCGCGAACGCTCGCGCGCCCTCGCGGGCGTCGTCGGAGTCGAACACGGGCGCGACCACGGCCGCTTGACGGCGGAAGGCTTCGTCGCTGGTCCAGTCCGCGGACCGGTGGACGATCTCCTTGGTGGCCCGTCAGGCGAGTGGTGCGCCGGTGGCGATTCGTTCGGCGAGGGCGAGGGCGGCCTGGGCCAGTGACAACGCCAGGGCGCCACAGGGATGCGTTCGGCGTCGAGCACTTCCAGGAACTAGCGGAGTTCGTTGCCTTCCTCGCCGACGAGGTGGTCGGGGATTCAGTAGTCGCGGAACACCAGCTCGCGGGTGTCGAGGGCGTGCCAGCCCGGTTCGTCACGACGGGGGTTGGGCGTGCGCGGGCAGCGTCCGCATCGCGCTCGTCAGCCCGTCGCCTGCCCGACCCTGCATCCGCCGCGTCCGGCTCACTCCGCGAACACCGTGCTCGACAGCACGACGTGGACCACCGTGCCGCCGACGATGCTGAGCATCGCGTTGCGCCGCCACACGTGCAGGCCGATGGTGACGGCCAATGCGGCCAGCGGCGACACCGCTCGCGGGTGGGCGAGGGAGACGTCGCGCAGGCAGTAGATCGTCAGGATCACCATGATCGCCCCGGGCATCCGGGTGCTGAGGAAGCGGATGGTCGCGCTCGCCCGCAGTCGGGCGAGCACCGTGAACGGCAGACCTCGGAGTGCCCAGGTGACCAAGGCGCCGGTGAGAGCCGCGGCGAGGGCGTAGACGGTGTCAGGCACGGTGATGTCGCCTGCTGGTCGTGACGTGCTGGGCCAGCAACCCGACGGTGAGCAGCGAAACGGCGGCCAGAAGCAGTTGGTCGGGGAACAGGAGCCGAGCGACGATCGCGCTGGCCACCGCGAGGATCGGCGTGACCAGGTCACCGTGCAGGGTCCTCAGCGCGTCGAGTGCGAGGACGGTGAACAGGGCGGTCAGCGCGAAGTCCAGTCCGACGACGCTGTCGAACACGGGCGTCCTGCCGAGCAGGGCCCCGATGCTCGCGCCCACCACCCAGTACACGTGAAGGAAGAACTGCAACCACAGGATGCGTTTGCCGGACCAGTCTCGCGCCTTTTCGGAGGAGGCCAGTGCGTAGGCCTCGTCGCTGAGCGTGAACGTCGAGTACAGCTTCGCGAGGCGACCGGGCACGCGATGCAGGGGGAACGACAGGGCGTAGAAGGCGTGCCTGGTGTTGATGATGAAGGCGGTGCCGGCGACGAGGGTGAGCGGGGCGGCGCTCACGACCAGGCCGATGAGCAGGATCTCGAACGACCCGGCGTAGACCAGCGCGGGGGAGAGGACTGCCCACCACCAGGCCAGGCCGGACTGCATGGCCAGGACGCCGAGGGCGATACCGAGCGGGAGATAGCCGAGACCCACGGCAGCGGAATCGCGGAACGCGGCCCCCGCATGCGAGGTGGTTCGCGCTGCGGGCCCGATGTCGGCTCGGCGTGTACGCATGTCGTCATCTTATGGAAAAAAGTGCAACACAATGTTGCTCGTTGCGACTCTAGAATGCTCGGATGAGAAACAAACTGAGCATGGACGGAGTGGACTGGGACATTGTGTTCCACCTTCGCCGGGACGGTCGCCTGTCCAACGTGGAGCTCGCGAAGCGGGTCGGGCTGACGCCTCCGCCGTGTCTGCGTCGGGTGAAGCGGCTGGAGGAAGCGGGTGTGATCAGCGGTTATCGTGCGGTCATCGACCCGGCGGCGCTGGGACGTGGTCTGGAGGTCTTCGTCGACGTCGAGGTCAGTGCCAGCGACCGCAGGACCACCGAGCAGTTCGAGGCCACCGTGGCGTCGTACGAGGAAGTGATCGAGTTCCGCCGCATGTACGGGCGGCCTGATTATTTTCTCCGGGTCGCCGTCGCCGACCATTCCGCCTACGAGACGTTTCTCACGGACAAACTCAGCGGATTACCGGGCGTGCTCCGTATCGAATCGCATCTGACTCTGAAAACAATCAAGTCCAACGATTGACCGTGCGCTTTTTCCCGAGTCGCCGTCGTCCGGAACGGCGTGCGGCCGACATCCCGTCACAGGACTAGGTAGACTGATCTGTCTAGTCGAGGGAGAGGAGCGCGCCGTGGTCGGACAGCGCGAGCAGGGCCGTCGCCGCAGCTCCGCCAGGCAGCGACTGCTCGACGCCGCGGCGCGGTGCTTCTACGCCCACGGCGTGAACGGCACCGGCATCGACACCATCACCGCCGAGGCCGGAGTCGCGAAGATGAGCCTCTACAACAACTTCGACTCCAAGGACGCCCTCGTGCTGGCCTACCTCGAAGCCCGGCACGCGGAGTGGCTGGAGCTCTACCGGCGTCGACTGGCCTCGGCCGACGGTCCCCGCGCGCGGATCGCCGCCGTCTTCGATGCCTACCTCGACCACGCGGAGGCGGCCTACGAGCACGGCTTCCGCGGTTGCGGGCTGTTGAACGCCGCCGCCGAACTGCCCGCCGATGCCCCGGGCCGCGCGGTCGTCCGCCGACACAAGGAAGAGGTCGCGGCGCTGGTGGCCTCGCACGTCGCGGACCTGACTGGTTGGCCCGCCGAGCGGGTGAGCGCGTTGGCGGACCATCTCGCGTTCCTGCTGGAAGGGGCGACGGTGCGGGCGGGTCTCGAAGGTGACTCCCGCCTGCTGCACCGCGCACGTGACTTGGCCCTGCGCACCGTGGACGCCTCGGTCGCCGAACGGGACCACCCGGGCACCGAGCAACCGACCGACGACCGAAAGGACCACGCGTGAATCTCGCCGACTTCGACGTGTTGAGCTTCGACTGCTACGGCACGCTCATCGACTGGGAGACCGGTATCGCGGACGTGCTCGTGCCGTGGGCGAAGGAGACCGGCCTGGACCTCTCCGCCGAGGAGCTGCTCGCCGCCTATGCCCGGCACGAGGCGCAGACCGTGCGCGACACCCCCGACGCCCTGTACTCGGCGGTGCTCGCCGAGGCGTTCCGGCGCACCGGCGCCGAGCTGGGTGGGCCCGTGAGCGAGCAGTGGGCGCAGCGGCTGGGTGACTCGGTGCCCGACTGGCCCGCGTTCGCGGACTCGGCCGACGCGCTCGCCTCGCTGGCCCGTGACTACAAGCTGATCATCCTCTCGAACGTGCACCGGGCGGGCTTCGCCGGCTCGAACAAGCACCTCGGCGTCGAGTTCGACCGCATCATCACCGCCGAGGACGTCAAGGCCTACAAGCCCGCGCCGAACCACTTCGAGGCGCTCGACGCGACCCTGCGGGAGCTGGGTGTCCCCCGCGAGCGCCTGCTGCACGTCGCGCAGAGCCTCTTCCACGACCACGTGCCCGCCCGGCGGCACGGCCTGCGGTCGGTGTGGATCAACCGGAGGCACGACCGGCCCGGCTGGGGTGCGACGCCCGAGCCCGCCGAGCGGTACTCCTACGACCTCGAATTCCCCGACCTCGCGTCCTTCGCGGCCGCGGCACGTGAGGCGAAGACCGCGGGCTGACGCGCTCAGCGCGGGGTGAACCCACCGGCGAACGGGGTGGCCCGCCAGCGGTCGACGGCCGGGAACAGGTAGTCGGTGAGTTGCGGGAGCTGCGGGGCGAGGGCCAGTGCGGTCAACGCCCGCAGCATCCCCACGGCGTCGACGAAGGTCAGCACCTCCGCGTTCGACGTCCTCAGCCCCGCGCGTCGCGCGCCACGGTCGTAGGCGGCCGTCAACTCGGGGCCGAGGGTGGCCAGGTCCCACTCCACCGGCCCCAGCGTGACGAGTTCGAAGTCGGCGTAGAGGTCGCGCTCCCGCCCGTGGAGGATGTTCGCGGGCGGGCAGTCACCGTGGACGGGTTGCACGTCGATGCCCGGGAAGGCGTGCTCGAAGGCGGCGCGCGACACCACGAGCGGCTCCAGGACCTCCCACTCCCGATGCGCGCGGTCGAGATCCTCCGGGGTGAGAAGGTCCGGGCGGGTGGTGAGCAGGGCGAAGCTCTCCGGGATCAGGTGCGGGTCGGCGGTCGACAGGAACGACAGCCGACCCGGGTACGAGCGCAGGGCGGCGTGCAGTTCGGCGGTGGCCTCGGCGTTCGCGGCGTAGTCGGGTTCCTTCGCGGTGCCCTCCTCGACGTACTGCCAGAACGTGATCGAGAATCCGTCGCGCTGCGCGGGGGTGCGCGGCACGAGCGGGCTGGGTGGGACGACCGGCGTCCCTTGATCGGCGAGCCACTGCACGACGTCCAGCTCCGTCTGTTGGCGGCGGGCCTGCTGGTCGAGCGTGGTGCCCGGAGGCAGGACCGTCGGGACCCGGGCGACGACCGGCGACGGCGCGAGGTGGACCACGACGGAGAACAGGTCGTGCAGCACCACGGCGTCGGTGACGGCCAGTCCCCGCTCGCGTGCGGCCCCGACCGCGGCTGCGACGGCGGTGCGGGTGCGGCGGGCCAGCTCGTGCGCTGTCAGGAAGTCGTTCACGGCCGTGAGTGTGCCGGACGGGGCGGGTGCGGTCGCCCGAATTCGGCGCGGCCGGGTGGCTTGTGCCACATCCCGGCGGACCTACCACACCGGCGTGCTCGTTGTCGAGACCATGGCGTCGGGTGTGTTCCGTCGCGCACACCGTCCAGGACACGGAGTGTGGCGCGATTTCGGCACCCGGTACCGTCAGCGCGCTAAGCCGTCGCAGAAGTGTTGCAGGAGTTGTCTGGTGTCCGTTGCGCCTCCCTCGCGTGCGAGCGATGCCCCGACCCAGTCGGGGCCACGCAAGTTCCGGCCCGAGTTGCAGGGCCTGCGGGCTCTGGCGGCATTGCTCGTGGTCGTCTACCACGTGTGGTTGAACCGGGTGTCCGGTGGCGTGGACGTCTTCTTCGTCATCAGTGGCTTCCTGATCACCGGGCAGCTCTACCGGGCGAGTTCGCGTGGTCGCATCGAGTTCCGGCGGATGTGGGGCCGGATGCTCACCCGCCTGCTTCCGGCGGCCGTGACGGTGCTGGTGGTGACGATGGCGGTGGCCGTGTGGCTGCTGCCGGAACACCGGTGGTCGCTGACGGCGTGGGAAGCCATCGCCTCGGCGCTGTTCTACGAGAACTGGCAGCTCGTTGCCACCTCGGCGGACTACTTCGCGCAGCACAGCTCGGCCAGCCTCATGCAGCACTTCTGGTCGCTGTCGATCCAGGGGCAGTTCTACCTGGTGTGGCCGCTGCTGGTGGCGTTCATCGTGTGGCTGGCCCGTCGCGCCGGGTGGACGTTGCACCGCTCGCTGGTGGTGGGGATGGGCGTGGCGTTCGTCGCCTCGCTCGCCTTCTCGGTGTATCTGACGATCGAGAACCAGCCGCTGGCCTACTTCCACTCGGCCACCCGCGTGTGGGAGTTCGCCCTGGGTGGCCTCACGGCACTGCTGATCGACTCGGTCGTGGTGCCCAGGGTGCTGCGCATCGTGCTCGGCTGGCTCGGCGTGATCGCACTGGTCACCTGCGGCATGGTGTTGCAGGTCGGCACCGAGTTCCCCGGCTACGTCGCCCTGTGGCCGACGGTGGCGGCGGTGCTGGTGCTGGTGGCGGGCGCCACCGAGAGCAAGGTCGGCGCAGACCGCTTCCTGTCGGCGAAGCCGCTGGTGAGCCTGGGCAACTACAGCTACGCCCTGTACCTGTGGCACTGGCCGTTCCTGCTGTTCTTCCTCATCACCGCCGACAAGGAGAGCCTGAACCTCGGTGAGGGCGCGCTGGTGATCGCCGGGTCGCTCGTGCTCGCCGCATTGACGTACCGGTTCGTCGAGCAGCCTGCCCGCAACGCGCGGATGAACACCTCGACGCGGTGGGGCGCGTACCGGCTGGCGCTGTTGGCGCTGGTGCCGGTGCTGCTGGCGGCGGGCACCTGGCAGGTCGTCACGGCCCAGCGTGCGTCGTTCACCATGGCCGAGGGCGACAAGGCGATGCTCGGTGCTCCCGTCCTCGACACGCGCGCCCCGCTGGTCGATGCGGCGAGGCCCCTCGTCCCGCCGTTCGCCGCGCTGCCCGACCAGTTCGACAGCTTCACCGAGGAGGAGTGCGTCTACTCCCCGAAGAACGACGACCTGCGGATCTGCACCGTCGACCCCGAGGGGGAGCCGACACGTCGCATCGTGGTGACCGGTGACTCGCACTCGCAGCAGTACATCGCCTCGCTGCGTCCGGTCGTCGAGCGTCGCGGCTGGCAGATCATCTCCATGGGCAAGGGCGGGTGCCCCTTCACCACCAACGGTGTCGACGAGGAGTGCCGCGCGTGGAACACCGCGGTGCGCGAGGAGATCCTGGAGATGCGCCCGGACGTCGTCGTCACGATGGCCACGCGGGACGTGCGGGTGGGCTTGAAGGAGTGGACGCCTCCGGGTTACGTCGAGCAGTGGCGTGCCCTGGAGGAGGCGGGCATCCCGGTGGTGGCGATCCGTGACAGCCCCCGCTACGACTACGAGCCGTCGGAGTGCGTGCAGAAGCACGGCGCCCACGCGCCGGAGTGCTCGGGCAAGCGGGCGGAGCTGCTGTCGGAGCGTCCGCCGTACCTCGACGTGCCGGACATGCCGGAGACGGTGTCGTTCCTCGATTTCAGCGACTACTACTGCAACGCCGAGACCTGCCCGCCGGTGATCGGCAACGTGCTGGTCTACATGGACAACAACCACGTCACCGCCACCTACCTGGAGACGATGTCGCCGATCGTGGAGGAGCGGCTCGTCGACGTCCTCGGGTGGAAGGACGACGTCCTGGGCGGCACCGGGGAGTGAGCCACCGCTCGCCCGAGTCTCGTGCCGCCCAGGTGCGGGTCTGGGTGAGCGAGCACGACGAGCTGGACGTGCGCGACGTCGGCCGGAGCGGGCACCCACCTCGACACGTCATCGCGACGCCGGCACCCGGCGCGCTGCTGGACCAGGCGCTCTCACGTCGTCAGACGGGCCAACAGGGCGTCGAGCTCGGTGTCGGTCAGTCCGTGGTCGAGCAGGTAGTCGGGCATGGTCAGCGACGTGATCGTCGAGGTCAGTGACCGTTCGATCGTCGTGCCGTGCTCGGTGAGCAGCTCGGACACGCGGGTGAGCTGGTCGCCGACACCGAGGTCTGCGTAGACCTGGCGCATCCGGTCGAACGTGAGCAGGTAGTCGGCGACGATCTCGTCCGGGCTCGCGCCGGCGAGCGTGAGCAGCACCAGGGCGAGCAGGCCGGTGCGATCCTTGCCGCCCGCGCAGTGGAACGCCACCCCGCCGGGCGCCGCCGTGGCGACTGCGCGGACCGCGTCGACCACCAGCTTCGGGTGCTCGGCCAGCAACGCCGGGTAGTACAACGGCGAACTCAGCCGGTCGATCTGCAGCCAGCGTTCGTAGAACGGGGTGCCGACCGGGTCGAGCGGTGTGCGCACGGTGGTGATGCCCGACGGCGGGGCAACCCGGTTCGGCCTGATTTCGTCGTCGTTGCGCAGGTCGACGACGGTGCGAATGCCGTGAGCCCAGGCGTCGGCCCAGCCTCGCTCGCTGAGGTTCGTCGGCGCTTCCATCCGGACCAGCGCGCCCGGTCGGACCGCCCCCAGTCCGCCGAGGTCACGGACGTTGACGCACCCCTCCCAGTTCAGATTTCTGTCGCGCGTCATGCCCGGTGGACGTGTCACTCCGCCCTGTCGTTGCGTGACGGTGTGACGTCGGGGGCGGTTTCGGCCATCCGGCCCAGCACCCGTTCGGTGATCTCGGTCAAGGTGTTGACCTGCTCGGAGGTCAGTTGGTCGAACACCAGGTCGCGCACGGTGTCCACGTGGCCGGGTGCGGCGCGCTCGATGGCGGCGCGCCCCTGCTCGGTGAGGACGACGAAGGCTCCGCGTGCGTCGCTGGGGCAGTTCTCGCGGCGGACGAGGCCGCGCTTCTGCATGCGGGCGAGGTGGTGGGACAGCCGGCTCTTCTCCCATTGCAGCGCGGTGGCGAGTTCGCCGACGCGCATGCGGGGTTCAGGCTGGTCGGTGAGGTGGACGAGGACCTCGAAGTCGGGCAGGGACAGGCCGGAGTCGGCCTGGAGCTGGCGACTCAGGCGGGCGGTCAGGCGCGCGTGCATCGTGAGGTAGCCGCGCCAGGCGCGTTGTTCGGAGTCGGTGAGCCAACGTGTCACGTGCCTCATCCTACCGGGAATTGTTGACGCATCACCTATGTTGGACAGGGAAACCGATGACACGTCAACTAACGGAGGAACGGACATGACCGCCAACGTGACGCACGACCAGCTGACCGGCACCTACACACTCGACCCCACGCACAGCCGACTGGGCTTCGTCGCCCGGCACGCGATGATCACCAAGGTCCGTGGGGCGTTCAACGCGTTCGAGGGCACCGCGAGGATCGACGGCGAGAACCCCGCCGCCTCGTCGGTGGAACTCACCATCGAGGCCACCAGCATCGACACGCGCAACGCCGACCGCGACGCCCACCTGCGCAGCAACGACTTCCTGGCCATGGACGAGTACCCGACGATCACCTTCGTCTCGACCGACATCGCCAGGACCGGCGACGACACCTTCGACGTCACCGGCGACCTCACCATCAGGGGCGTCACGCGGCAGGTCACGATCCCGCTGACCTTCGAGGGACAGGCCGTCGACCCGTTCGGCAACGTCCGCGTCGGCTTCGAGGGCTCGACCAGCATCTCGCGCAAGGACTTCGGCATCACCTGGAACGCCGCCCTGGAGACCGGGGGAGTCCTGGTGAGTGACAAGATCGAGCTGGAGTTCGAGATCTCCGCCGTCAAGCAGGCCTGACCCCGACCCGAACGAGGACGGCGACATGACACTCGCGACCGACGGCTTGCACCACGTCACGGCCATCGCCGGTGACCCGCAGGCGAACGCCGACTTCTACCTGCACTCTCTCGGGCTGCGGCTGGTCAAGACCACGGTGAACTTCGACGTCCCGACCGTCTACCACCTCTACTACGGCGACGAACACGGCAGGCCGGGAAGCCTGCTCACGTTCTTCCCCTTCGGCGAGGTGGAGGCGGGCCGACGCGGACACGGGCAGGCCACGACAACGGCGTTCTCCGTGCCCGCCGAGTCGCTCGGCTGGTGGCGGCGACACCTGGAACACATCGGAACCGACGTGAGCGAGGTCGCCGAAGGCGACGCGGAGGCGAGCCTGACGTTCCACGACCCCGACGGTCTGGAACTCAGGCTCGTCGCGCACGAACAGGACGACCCTCGCGAGCCGTGGGACAACGGGACGGTGCCCGCCGAACACGCCGTGCGCGGACTGCACTCGGTGACCCTGTGCACCGCCGACGAGGCGGGCACCGTGGCCACGCTGGAGGAGCTCGGGCTGCGGCTCGTCTCCCAGCACGGTCCGACGCTGCGGTTCGCCGCAGGTGAGGGCACTCCCGGGACGCTGGTGGACGTGCTCGTGGACCCGAGTGCCTCACCCGGTCTCGTCGCGGGCGGCACGGTGCACCACGTCGCCTTCCGCGCGCCGGACGACGCGACCCAGCAGCGGTGGCGCGACGAACTGCTCGACCGCGGTGAGGACGTCACCGAGATTCGCGACCGCCAGTACTTCCGCTCCATCTACTTCCACGAGCGCGGCGGCACACTGCTGGAGATCGCCACCGACGCGCCGGGTTTCACCGCCGACGAACCGCTGCTCGAACTCGGCAGGGCGCTCAAGCTCCCGCCGTGGCTGGAACCGACTCGCGAGCAGATCGAACACGGCCTGCCCGCGTTGTCGGTGCCGGAGGACAACAATCCCGGGCTCCGGGAGGCCAACGCCTGAGCGTCGGGTGGTGCGGCACCGAGGAACCGCACCACCCGACGCTCACTCGGAGCGCAACGCCTCCAGCCGGGTCGCCTGCCGCAGCAGCGGCAGGCTCAGCGCCGTCGTCACCAGCACAGCGACAACGGCGGCACCGCACACCACGGCCAGCAACCCGAGGTCCACGGTGAGGTCGAGGCCGATGTAGCGCAGGGTGGGCAGGGTGACGGCCAACCCTGCGACCACGGCGAGCACCACGCCGACCACGACCGGAACGGCGTTCTGCCAGAGCGCACTCCGCGCCAGCACCGACACCGGCACCCCCGACGCCGACAGGGCCGCGAGCGGACGCCGCCGTGCCACGATCTGCTCGATCGACAGCAACAGCAACGACAGTGCGGCCACGGCCAGCACGAACAACGAGGCGGTGAGCAGCAGACCCTTCATCGTGGCGATCACGTCGTCGATCCGCTTCTCCTCGAAGACGTTCGGGCCCGGCGTCATGGTGACGTCCCACTTCAGCGGGCTGATCGCCGCCGCCACCGCGTGGTAGGCGGCAGCGCGGTCGCCCCCGGCGGTGACGGTCAGTGTCTCCAAGCCGCTCGGCAGTGCGATGCCGCCCAAGGCTGCCGGGGTGGCCAGAATGCTTCCCGCGGCGAAGCGACTCGCGCGCTCCTCCGGGACGGCCACGGCGTCGCCGGGCACCGTCCACGTCGGACCGTATTGCGGCTCCTCGGCCGTGTACTCGACGAACCGCATCGGCTCACCGGCGTAGTGTTCGACGTGGGACTCGCCGTCGACGCCCACGACGAACACGTCACCGTCGGCGCACGAGTCGAGCTGCGCGAGGGTGGCCAGCGCCGCACAGTCGCCGATCCGCACGATCGTGCTCGCGCCGTCCGCCGTTGCCAGCGACGCGTCCGTCAGGTGGTGGACGTCGACGTCCTCGGCGGTGTCGGCGAGCAGGCGGCGCGCTTCCTCGACGCGGTCACCGGGCACTCCCAGTTCCGCCGCCACCGCCGGAGTGGGCTGCCACTGGCTGCCTTGTGGCTCCTCGGTGCTGGCCGCGGCGACGAGCGTCTGGACGAGGATGGCTCCGGCGAGCACGACCACCAGCCCGGACACGACCCGGCTCGCGGTCCCGCCTTCGAGCTGGAGCCTGCGTATGGCCAACTGCCAGGCCGGTGAGCCGCCGTGGAGGCGCGCCACCAGTTTCTCGACCGCCCAGGGCAACAGCGCGGCGACGCTGATCAGCAACAACCCGCTGCCTGCCGCCAGGATCAGGCCGACGAGGTCCGAATTGGAGCGTTCCTTGACGAAGAGGGTCGCGACCATGAGCGCGGCACCGAGCCCGGCGAGCACCCAGCGCCAGCCCATCCGCCTGCGTCGGGCCTGCCCCTGGCGAACCACCCCGAGCGGTTCGACCACGACGTGTCGCAGCCCGAACACGGCCGCGCCGACAGCCAGCGCGGGCACGAGCACCGCGATCACCACGGCCGCGACCACCGGGGGAACGACGTCCTCGGCGAAGAAGCGCAGCCCGAACAGCTCGACGCGGCCGAGCAGCGGACGCAACGCCGCGAACAGCGCGCCTCCGAGCACGAGACCGGCGACGGCGCCGAGCAGCGATTCCGCCGCCGCGATCCGACGGACCTGGCGGGTGCTGACCCCCATCAGGCGCAACGCGGCGAGTCGGCGTTCCCGTTGCGCCGCGCCCATCCGGGAGGCCGTGGTGACGAAGACGAGCAGTGGCAGCAGCAGGACGACGGCGAGCGGCGCGACGAGCGCCGCCGCGGTGACGTTCAACTCCAGCCCGCTGCGTTCGGCACCGAAGGCGTAGACCGTGTCCACGTGATCCGCGGTTCGCAGCTCCTCCGGCGTGGCACCGACGTAGACAAGGAGGTCGTCGGCCATGGCCAGACCCGCCTTGGCGATCTCGCCGACCACCGTGCCGTCGATGCGAGCCCGCGCCGACTGTCCCTCCGGGCTGGTCAGGAACTCCGCCGCTGCGGGAGAGGCGACGATCTCGCCGGGTTCCGGGAGCCGGTCGAGTCCCGGCGGGACCGGGGAGTCGTCCCCGGTCGGTGCGACCACGATCGTCTGGACGTACTCCTCACCGGCGTCGACGAACCAACTGAGGTGATACAGCGGGTCGACTCCCGACGTCGGCTCGGTGACGGGAACCTGCCCCGCCTCCCGCTGTTGTTGGGCGTCGACGACGTTGACCACCGACGCGGCCGTCAGCAGCACCGTGACGGCCATGGCCACCCCCAGAGTGGTCATGGCAAGGCGTAGCAACGCCTGACCGGAGATCCGACCGCCCCCGACGGCCAACCGGAGCCCCAACCCCAGGTCGCGGATCATGCCACCAGCTCCTGGTGGCCCACGCGACCGTCGCGGACGACGATCTCGCGGTCGGAGTGCGCGGCCACGCGTGCGTCGTGGGTGACCAGCACGATCGCCGCGTGGGTCTCGCGGGCGGCTTCGGTCAGCAGGTGCATGACCCGTTCGCCGTTGAACGAGTCCAGCGCCCCGGTGGGCTCGTCGGCGAAGACGACCTTCGGCCCGGTCACGAGGGCTCGCGCCACGGCGACCCGCTGCCCCTGACCTCCGGAGACGTCACCGGGGCGGCGGTCGCCGAGGTCGCCCACTTCGAGGCGGTCGAGCCACTGGCGCGCGGTGGCCTCGGCGGCCCTGCGGCGCGTCCCGGCCAGCCGCAGCGGGAGCGCGACGTTCTCCAGCAGCGTCAGCTCCGGGACGAGCTGTCCGAACTGGAAGACGAACCCGAACTCGGTGCGCCGCAACGCGCTGCGCTCGTCGTCGCTCATCGCGACGAGGTCTCGGCCCTCGTAGTGGATCGTGCCCGAGTCCGGCGCGACGATGCCGGCGAGACAGTGCAGCAGCGTCGACTTCCCGGAACCGGACGGTCCCATCACGGCCAGGACCTCGCCCGCGTGGACGTCGACGTGGGCGCCGTGCAGCGCCTGAGTGGCGCCAAACGACTTGTGCAGGTCACGGCCCTTGAGCAGCGGCTGGGTCATGGTGTCACCGCCTCCTTCAGGGCGTCGAGTCGGGCGGCGGTCAGTTCGAGCCACCGCAGGTCGGCCTCCAGGTGGAACAAGGCGTGGTCGCAGATGAGCTGGTCGGCGAGGTCACCGTCCCGCTTGCGGCGGGTCAGCTCGCGCATCACGCGCAGGTGCGCGGTGCGTTGGGTGTCGAGGATGTCGTGGGCGCTGCGGCCGGACAGCAGCGCGAGGACCACCTTGGTGTAAAGGGTGTTCTGGAGATACGGCTGCGGGTCCTCCGGCGTGGCCAGCCACGAGTCGAGGTCCGTGACCCCGGCGTCGGTGATGGTGTAGCGCTTGCGGTCGGGGCCTGCTCCGTGTTCGACCCCGGCTTCCTCGACGAGGCCGTTGCGCAGCAGTCGCGACAGGGTCGAGTAGACCTGGCCGTAGGCGAGTGGCTTGCCGTGGGCGAAGCGTTCGTCGTAGGCGCGCTTGAGGTCGTAGCCGTGGCGTGGTCCTGGCTCCAGCAACGCGAGCAGTGTGCGGGACACCGACATGAACCCCCTCCTTCTCGGTCGGAAACGGTGAGGCGGCCGACTATACACGCGGTGTATTCACTCGGTGTATAGCGTGTCGGGTCGAACAGCCCGGGGTGCCGCCAAGGCTGTGACCAGCGTGAATGCGCGCAGTTTCACCGAGTGAGCAGAAGCACAATTGCATAATTCTGCAATTACGCAGAGGATGGTGCGGTCTTGATCGTCTTTCTTCCCGGGGAGTGTCGTGCCCGTCCCGCTGTATCAGGCGAAGGCCGAGTTCTTCCGCATGCTGGGCCATCCGGTCCGTATCCGCGTGCTCGAACTGCTTCAGGAAGGACCCCGGTCCGTGCGGGACCTGCGCGGCGAGATCGACGTCGAAGCGCCGAGCCTCTCGCAGCAGCTCGCCGTCCTGCGCCGCTCCGGCATCGTCACCGCCACCCGTGACGGGTCCACGGTCGTCTACGCCCTCGCCGGCGGCGACGTCGCCGACCTCATGCGAGCCGCGCGGCGCATCCTCACCGAGATGCTGACCGGCCAGAACGAACTGCTCGACGAACTCCGCGCGGCGGAAGATCAGTGATGAGTGCGATCACCCAGCGACTGCGTTCCCTCTTGCCCGGCCGCGACGACCTCCGTGCCGTCCGCCGCAATCCCCGCCGTGACCTCCTCGCCGGACTGACCGTCGCGATCGTCGCCCTGCCGCTCGCCCTCGGGTTCGGGGTCTCCTCCGGGCTCGGCGCCGAGGCCGGGCTGGCGACCGCCGTCGTCGCGGGCGCGTTGGCCGCCGTGTTCGGCGGGTCGAACGTGCAGGTGTCGGGGCCGACCGGGGCGATGACCGTGGTGCTCGTCCCGATCGCCGCCGCGCACGGCGTGAACGGCGTGCTGACCGTCGGATTGATCGCCGGTCTGCTGCTGCTCGGACTCGCCGTCGCCCGTGCGGGCCGGTTCATGAGCTACATCCCCGCCTCGGTGGTGGAGGGCTTCACCCTCGGCATCGCGTGCGTCATCGGCCTGCAACAGATCCCCAACGCTTTCGGCGTCGAGGTCGACGGCGAACACGTCCTCGGCCTGACCTGGGAGGCGATCCGCGCGTTCGTCCAGGACCCGAACTGGGCGGCGGTGGCGGTGGCCGTGGGTGTCGCGGTCGTGATGCTCGTGGGAGCCCGGTGGCGGCCCCGCGCGCCGATCTCCATTCTCGCGATCATCGCGGCGACGATCGTCGTGGAACTCGCCGGCCTGCCGGTGACTCCGATCGGTGATCTCCCGGCCGGGCTGCCCGCGCCGTCGTTGGGCTTCGTCGACCTCGCGGCCCTGCCCGCGCTGCTGCCGTCCGCGATCGCCGTGGCGGCGCTGGCCGCGCTGGAGTCGCTGCTGTCGGCGTCGGTGGCCGACGGCATGACGGTCGGGCAGAAGCACGATCCCGACCGCGAGCTGTTCGGCCAGGGGCTGGCGAACCTCGCCGCCCCGCTGTTCGGCGGCGTGCCCGCCACGGGCGCGATCGCCCGGACCGCCGTCAACGTGCGGGCGGGGGCGGGCTCCCGTCTCGCGTCGCTGACCCACGCCGCCGTGCTCGCCGTCATCGTCTACGCCGCCGCGCCCCTGGTGTCGGCGATCCCGCTCGCCGCGCTCGCGGGCGTGCTGCTGGCCACGGCGGTCAGGATGGTCGAGGTCGGCAGCGTCAAGGCGATGACGAGGGCCACCCGCTCCGACGCCGTCGTTTTGATCTCGACCGCCGTGGCCACGGTGGTGCTGGACCTCATCTACGCGGTCGTGCTCGGCATGGTGCTCGCGGGCACGCTCGCGCTGCGCTCGATCGCGCGGCAGGCGCGGCTCGACCAGGTCGACCTCGCCGGAGACCTGCCCGGCGCCACGACCGACGAGGAACACGCGCTGCTGGCCGAACACATCGTCGCCTACCGCATCGACGGGCCGTTGTTCTTCGCCGCAGCCCACCGCTTCCTGCTGGAGCTGCCCGACGTGACGGACATGTCGGCGCTGATCCTGCGCATGTCCCGCGTCACCACCATCGACGCCAGCGGTGCGCTCGTGCTCAAGGACGCCATCGAGAAACTCGAACACCGCGGTGTCGTCGTCTACGTCTCCGGCGTCCGCGACGGCCACCACAAGCCGTTGGAAGCGCTGGGTGTGATCACCCGGCTCGCCGCGGAGGGGCGCGTGTTCGCGACGACTCCCGAGGCCATCGCCGCGGCACGCGCCCACCTCCACGACAACGGGACCTTCCCGGTGGCCTCGCCGTCGCACGAGCACACCTGACCGGCTAGAACACCAGGGCCATGAGCTGGATCGGGATCATGGCGATCACCGATGCGCACGACACCGTCAGGGTCACCGACTTCAACGCGCCCCGGGTGGTCTGTGGCAGCAAGGTCTGCAACAGCCAGAACGTGTTGCTGGTGGCGTGGATGACGAACAGCGAACCCGCTCCGGCGGCCAGGGCCACGAAGACCGGGTCGATGCCCAGCAGCGGCATGACCGGACCGAGCACGCCCGCGGCGGTGATCGACGCGAGCACCACGGAGCCGATGGCGATGTGCAGGACGGCCGCCACCAGCCACACCAGCAGCAGCGGCAGGAAGGTGCTGGTGGAGAAGTAGCCCTTGAGCAACTCGCCGAGGCCGACGTCCTTGACGGTCTGCGCGAGCGAGCCGCCCACACCGGTCAGGATCAGAATCTGTCCGCTCTCCTGGAAGCCGCGCTTGACGGCTCCGGCCGAACGCTCGGCGGGCAGGGTGCGGCGGGCCACCACGAACGCGCCGATCAGGCCGATGAGCAGGGCCACCACGGGGTTGCCGAGCAGGTCGACCACCGGGGAAGAGAAGCCGACCATCTCGGCGATGGCGCCGAAGGCGATGAGCAGCAGCGCCAGTGCCAGCGGAGCCATCGACAGCCACAGCGGCGGGAACGTCCGCTCGCGCTCGGCGGCAGCCTCGGAAATCTCCTTGGCGGCGGTGTCCTCGGTGTCCTTGGTGTCGTCGTCCATGGCGGCGACGGGCGTCTCGTCGGTCTCGTCGAGCGCGGGCTTCCACAGGCCCCGCTTGGCGAGCGCGGTGAACAGCGCCAACGTCGTCACGATGGTGAACAGGGCGGTGACGGTGCCGAAGACGAACATCGTGCCGAACGACAGGTTCATCACCCCGGCCAGCGCGACCGCGCCGACACCGGGCAGCACGAACACGAGCCCGACCTCGATGCCCAACGCCATCGCCGCACACATGCGAGCCACGCCGTAGGGGCCGATCTGGCGGGACAGGCGGCTCGCCAGCGGAGCCGTGATCACCAGCAGGACGTCGGCGAAGATCGATTGCAGAACCGTGCCGATGGTGCCGCTGAACGTGTAGGGCAGCGCGCGGGGACCGAAGGTCCGGACCAGCACCGCCACGAGTTTCTCGATCGCGCCGAGAGACGTCATCAGCGAGCCCAGCAGCACGCCGAAGGCGATGAGAAGACCGACCTCGGCCATGAGGTCGCCGAAACCGGTGGTGATCGACGTGAGGGTCCGTTCGGGGCCGAGGCCGGAGACCAGACCCAGGTAGAGGGCGCCCAGAACGAGGGCGATGGCGGGCGTGACCTTGGCTTTCAGGATGAGCACGACCACACCGACGATGGTGATCGCGGTGTTGGCGAAGACGACGATGTCTGACATACGGGGGTCCGCTTCCGTCGGGTCGGCACGAGGCCGACGCCAGTTGTGCGTCGGAGTGCGGAGACTGTGGACCACGCGGACGGGTCGATGCACCCGCGCGGCGACGAAGACGGATCGGCGAAGTGTAACGCGCTGGAAACCGAAATCAAGGGGCTTGTTTTGCGCGTAACCTCGCGGCTATGTTGCTCCCTTGCCAGATAGGGCAAGACGTTTGCCAAATACTGGCAAATTGCGGGACTGGCGAAGACGGACATCGCACAGACCTGCGAGAGCTGGAGAGACACATTGATGACACGCAACGACAACGGCCCGTTGACCGGCGTCAAGGTGGTGGAACTCGGGAACTTCATCGCGGCCCCGACCGCAGGCCGGATCCTCGCCGACTTCGGCGCCGACGTCGTGAAGGTGGAACGCCCCAGGACCGGCGACGAGCTGCGCACCTGGCGGCTGCACGGCGGTGACGTGTCACTGCTGTTTCGCACCATCGCCCGCAACAAGCGCTCCGTGACGCTGGACCTGCGCTCGGAACGAGGCCAGGACGTCGCCCGACGCCTCATCGCCAACGCGGACATCGTGCTGGAGAACTTCCGCCCCGGAACCCTGGAGCGGTGGAACCTCGGCCCCGAGGACATCAACCGCGTCAACCCCGACGCCGTGCTGGTCCGCATCTCCGGATTCGGGCAGACCGGCCCCTACCGGGACCGACCCGGCTTCGGCGGAGTGGCCGAGGCCATCGGCGGTCTGCGCCATCTGACCGGCTACCCGGGCATGCCGCCCGTGCGAACCGGGGTCAGCCTCGCCGACTCCGTCGCCGGCCTCTACGCCGTGATCGGTGCCCTGCTCGGGTTGTTGCGGCGACGCGCGGGCCGCGGCGGCGACACCGTCGACGTCGCCCTGTACGAGGCGGTGTACTCGCTGATGGAGTCGTCGGTGCCCGACTACGACGCGTTCGGCGTCACCCGCCAGGCCACCGGTGCCACGATCCCCGGCGTGGTGCCCTCGAACACCTACCTCTGCGCCGACGACCGCTACGTGGTGATCGGCGGCAACAACAACGCCATCTTCGACCGGCTCATGCGGCTCGTGGGCCGCGACGACCTCGCCGACGACCCCGAGCTGGCGGACAACGTCGGCCGCGTCCGCCGTGCCGAGGAGATCGACGGCGCGATCAACGCCTGGACCCGACAGCGGCCCAGCGCCGACGTGCTCGCCGCGCTGGAGGGTGCCTCGGTTCCCAGCGGACCCATCTACGACATTCCGGCCATCGTCGCCGACGACCACTTCGCGGCGCGCGGCATGCACGAACGACACGCTGTCCGCATCGAGGGCGACGAGACGCGCGAGGTCGTCTTCCCCGGCGTGGTGCCGAAGCTGTCGGAGAGCCCGGGCCGCACCCGGTGGCTGGGGCCGGAACTCGGCGAGCACACCGACGAGGTGCTGGCCGAACTGGGCTACACCACCGCCGAGACCGACGCCCTGCGCGCCGAAGGAGTGATCTGACATGGTGCTCGTCACCGAGGTGTCCCTACGCGACGGGCTGCAGATCGAGCCGGTCGTGGTGCCCACCGAGGACAAGATCCGCTTCGCCACGCTCCTGATGGACGCGGGTTTCACGAGCCTGGAGGTCGGCTCGTTCGTCAACCCCGCCAAGGTGGCGACGATGGCCGACACCGAGGACGTGGTCGCCGGACTCGCCGACCGACCGGCCACCTGCCACACGCTGGTGCTCAACGAACGCGGCGCGCACCGTGCCGTCGCGGCGGGCGCCCGGCACGCCCGGCTGGTGCTCTCGGCCAGCGAGGGGCACAGCGTAGCGAACTCGGGCGCCGGCACCGACGAGGTGATGCAGCGACTCACCCGCGCCGCCGAGGTGCTGCGGGAGGGCGGGGTCCGCATGGAGGGCTGCGTCGCCACCGCGTTCGTGTGCCCGTTCGACGGCGACACCCCGGTCGACCGGGTGGTGCGCGCGGCCCGCTACTACGCCGACCTCGGCGTCGAGGTGCTGCACCTGGCCGACACCATCGGCGCGGCCTCGCCCGGCGACGTCACCCGCGCCGTCACCGCCGTGCGGGACGTGTTCCCGATCGAGCAGGTCGGGCTGCACCTGCACAACACCTACGGCATGGCGTCGGCCAACGCCTGGGCCGCCTACGGTCTCGGGGTCCGTCGCTTCGACGCCGCACTCGGTGGGCTCGGCGGCTGCCCGTTCGCGCCCGGCGCCACCGGCAACATCGCGGCGGACGACCTGATCCATCTGTTCCACCGGGAGGGCATCGACACCGGCATCGATTCCGACGCCCTCGGCCCGCTGCGGGAGGAACTGGCCCGGCTGGTCGGGCACGAGCTGCCGTCGGCACTGGCCAAGGTCCCCGCCACACCGGCCGCCGTGCGGAGGCGCTGATGTCGGAGTTCTTCACCACCGGGGTCGGTGTGCTGGATCGGTCGGTGGCGATCCTCGACTGCGTGGAGAGCCGACCGATGGGCACGAGCGAGATCGCGCGGGCGCTGGGGCTCACCGTGTCCACCGCACACCGGCTGGTGACGGCGCTGGCCGCGCACGGGTTGCTGCGGCGTGACGGTGACGGCCGGTTCCACCTGGGGCCCCGCTTCGCGACTTCGGCATTGGCCGAGGTGGCCCGCCCGGTGCTGGCCGAGCTGTGCGCCGAGTCGGGGGAATGCGTGCAGCTGTGGGTGCGCCGCGCCGAACACCGCCTGTGCGTCGTGAGCATCGAGTGTGGTGAAGAGCTGCGGGCGAGCCAGCCCGAGGGAAGTCTGCTGCCGCTGCCGCACGGCTCGTCCGCGCAGGTGTTGCTGGGTGAGATCGACCCGGCCGGACCCGGTTGGGTGGAGACGCTCCAGGGGCGGGCTCCCGGTGTGGGCTCGGTGAGCGCGCCGGTGCGCCTGCACGGCGACATCGTGGGCGCGGTGTGTCTGTCCGCGCCGATCCAACGACTCGACCCCAGCCCCGGGGCGCGCTACGGGGAGCAGGTGGTGGCCGCGGCCGCCCGCATCGAGTCCGCACTGACCTAGCAACCACGAGCGCGGGTGGGCGCCGGGCCGACGTCAGTCGACCCGGCTCGCCTGCGCCGTGGTGACGGTGAGATCGAGTCGGATCGGCAGGTCCGGATTGTCCAGGGCGGTTCGCGCGTGGGCGAGTGCTTCGCGCTCGATCCGCTGCCGCAGTGCCGGGAGGTCGACGCCGTCCTCCACCGTGGCGGTGACCACGAGTTCGACGTCGTCGGCGTCGCCGATCACCCGGGCACCGGAGGAGGACACCCCTCGATAGCTGTCGATCTCCTCGGTGAGGGCCCGGACCACGGCGGCGGGCGCGAGGGTCGTGCGTCCCGGTCCGCCCGCTGCCACGGGCAGGTCGCCGGTGCGGTCGGTGGAGAACAGGATCACGAGCAGCCACCACACGCACAGCAGCACCAGCACCAGCGCCACCCCGGCCGCCACCGGCCAGAACCAGTCACCGTTGCGGCCCACGTAGTCGGCGACCACGTTGTCGGTCAGCGACCGTCGTCGGATGCCGCTGCCGAGGAGTCCGAACGACGCGGCGCCGCCGAGGCCACCGGCGGCGACGAGGAGCAGCGCGAGGACGACGAGGACGGTCCGGTTGGTTCGGTCGGCGTGCATCAGGTACTCCGAACCCGAACCCGAACCGACGGCGTCGACCGGAGGTGAAGGCGGTGGAGACTGCTCCGGGCGGCCTCCACCGCGGACTCCTTGAGCCGTCGCACCGCGGCCTTGTCGTCGATCCGCGTGGTCGCGGCCACCTTCACCCTCCGACGTTTCACCTTCACTCGTGCCGTGTGCACGCCGTCGACCTCGGCCACCGCCGCGCGCACGGCCGCCGTCACCCCACGACGCGTGTAGGCGGTGTCGACAGGCCGAGCGTCGGTGTCCGGGTCGTGGGCCGCCCGCAGCCGCCGGAGTCGGGGGCGCTTCACCTCGGCCGCCAACAGGACCAGACCGACGACCAACAGCGCCACGCACACGATGCGGACCACGACGTCCTGCCACGACGTGCTCTCGGCCCACCGCTGAGCGGCCCGCCAGTCCCAGATCGCGGGGCCCCGGCCGACCAGCTCGGCGATCACCTCCACGATCACCAGGACGCCTCCGGCGACGAGCGCGAGACACAGCAGTGTGGCCAGCAGCCGGTTGAACACCCTCATGCGCTGCCTCCGTCCACTCGTCGCGGGCGGTCACCCCTGGTCAGGTCGGTCACTTCGATGTCGATGTCGGTGACCACCAGTCCGGTCAACGCGGAGATCCGGTCACCGACGTGCCGCCGCACGGCCGCGCAGACACGGGGGATCGGCGCGGGCCACCGAACACTGATCACCAGCGACAGCCGCGCGGTGGAGCCGTCGACCCGGGCGACCGTCTTCGGCTTCGCCGTGAGGCTGGTACGTCGCACCCCCGGTGTCTTCCGGCCCCCGAGCATGCGACCGAACCCGGAGGCGGCCGACCCGGCGTCCGCGACCTCCGCCGCCGCGTGCGCCGCGAGCTTGGCGACGACATCCTCGCCGATGTCGATGCGACCGAACTCCGTGAGCCCCGGCCGGGCCGGTTCCGCCGCCACGGTCGTAATGTCCTCGCTCATCGGCTCTGGCGGCGGTCCGACACGAACCGGGAGACGTCGACGTCGCCGTCGAGTACCTTGCCGATCACGTACCCGATCAGGGTCACGAACAGCACGAGCAACAGATGCCCGAACCCGCCGAAAGCCCAGGCGAGACCGAGCGCCAGCCCGACCAGCGTTCCCAGGTATGCGCGGGGCATGGTCATCACCTCACGACTCGCAATCGAGGTCGGCGCGCCCGACCGGCGCGTCGACCAGATCGGCGACGATCACATCCACCCGCCGGCCCGCCGCGTAGGGCGCGACCGCTGCCTGGATGCGTCTGCCGAGTTCCGGCACGGGAACACCCCACTGCGCGACGACCTGCACGGTCACGCGATCCGGTTCCACCCGGACCCCGGGCACCGTGCGTCCGGGCAGGTAGGACACGGTCGGCGCCTGGGCCGGTGTGGACGTACCGCTCTCCAGACCGGCGACTCCGTCGCAGGCACGGACAGCGGCGGCGACAGCGTCGACGTCGACACCGTCCACGAGGGCGACAACGGCGAAAGCGGTCATTGGACCCTCTGCTGCGTTTCCTGTCCTCCCTCGTCCGGCAGGTACACGTCGTCGACGTTGATGTTGACCTCGGTGACCTCCAGACCGGTCATCCGTTCGACGGCCTGCTTGACGTTGCGCTGGATGCTCCTGCCCAGCTCCGCGACCGAGATGCCGTACTCGACCACGATGTCCAGGTCGACCGCCGCCTGGGTCTCACCGACCTCGACGCCGACTCCCTGGGAGAAGCTGGGCCCGGAGCTGCCGGGAATGCGTTCCCGGATCGCACCGACCGCGCGCCCGCCGGACGTGCCCATGGCGTGCACCCCGCTGATCTCACGGCAGGCGACACCGGCGATCTTCGAGACGACGCTCTGGGAGACGCTGATCCGGCCGTCGTCAGTGGACAGCGGGTCGCGCGACTGCTTCGTCGATCGACTCGGGTTCTGCTCGGGTTGGGACATGCGGCACCTCACGCAGCTCGTTGACCGTACCGAGGCCGACGGCTCCCGGCACGAGCGGTTTCTGCCCGCATACCCGGCCTCCGCGCCCGAACACCCGAGGCGCCGAAGCGATGCCCGGACGGGTGGTGCTCGGCCGGTGGCCACGGAGCGTCGAGGTCGCCCGTCGGTGCGTGCGGTGTGAGACACATCGAGGAATGCGGCGCCCGTCGAGCCGGTTCATCATGACCGCAGTGGGGTGTCCGTCCGAGGCGACGCACCCCCGGTCCGAGATCGCGATCGGCGAAGGAAACACCACTTCATGACACAGGTTCCGAACATCAACCTGAACAACGGCACGGCGATGCCGCAGCTCGGCTACGGCGTCTTCCAGGTGCCGCCCGACCAGGTCGTCGAACCGGTGGCCCAGGCGCTGCGCGAGGGATACCGCAGCATCGACACCGCCGCCGTGTACGGCAACGAGGAAGGTGTCGGCAGGGCCATCGCGGAGTCCGGTGTGCCGCGGGAGGAGCTGTTCGTCACCACCAAGCTCTGGAACGACCGGCAGGGCTACGACAGCACGCTCACGGCGTTCGACGAGAGCCTCGCCCGACTCGGCCTCGACTACGTGGACCTGTACCTCATCCACTGGCCGGTGCCCTCCCAGGACCGTTACGTCGACACCTGGAAGGCCATGCAGCGGCTGTACGAGGAGGGTCGCGCCAAGGCCATCGGCGTGTCCAACTTCCAGATCGCTCACCTGCAGCGGCTGCTCGACGAGACCGACGTCGTGCCCGCCGTGAACCAGGTCGAGCTGCACCCGCAGTTCTCGCAGGGCGAGCTGCGGGCCTTCCACGCCGAGCACGGCATCGCCACCGAGGCGTGGGCTCCGCTGGGGCAGGGCAAGGGACTGCTCGACGACCCGACGTTGGCCACGCTCGCGGAGAAGCACGGCAGGACCCCGGCGCAGATCGTGCTGCGCTGGCACCTCCAGCTCGGCAACGTCACGATCCCGAAATCGGTCACGCCGTCTCGAATTGCGCAGAACATCGACGTGTTCGATTTCGAACTGTCGCAGTCCGACATGGACGCCGTGAATGCGTTGAACACCGGAGAGCGTATCGGGCCGAACCCCGACGAATTCGGCGCCTGATTCCGCCGGAAACTCTTCGAGGTCCCGCCCACTGCCCTGGCGCAGTGGGCGGGACTTTTTCTTGCCCACCTGACGACGGGGTCCAGTCGAGTTCCAGGATTTGGAATCGATTACCGCCGAACGAGTGGCCGTCAGACTTTCGTCGTAGTCCGAACGGATCAGAACCGTTCATTCGTCGCGAACCATTGGGCGGCTGTGCAGGCCTGGGGAGCGCGCCATACTCCAGCAGTCGTCGAAAACGACGCAATCCTCGCCCCCAGGAGGAAAGTGATGAATCGCAAAAGCGCGGCACGCATTCTCGCGTCCGTGACGATGGCCGCGGGAACCGCCGTGGCCTTCACCCTGCCTGCGACTGCTGCCCCTGCTGAGGTTTCGGTGGTGCCCACCACCGAGGCCGACCCGGTGGTCCAGGCCATGCAGCGCGACCTCGGCCTCACCAAGGCCCAGGCCGAGCAGCGCCTGCAGGACGAGGCCGAGGCGCGCAAGGTCCACGAGACCGTCACCGCGCAGCTCGGTGAGGAGTTCGCCGGCGCCTACTACGACGCCGAGCGCGCCACGCTCGTCGTCGGCGTGACCGACGCGGCCGAGTTCTCGGCGGTGAAGGCCGCGGGCGCGACGCCGAAGCTGGTCGAGCACACCGTGGCGGAGCTGGAGTCCGCGGCGGCGAAGCTCGACGCGAAGGAGAGTCGTGCTCCAGAGTCCGTCACCGGCTGGTACGTCGACGTCGAGGCCAACTCGATCGTCGTGACGACCGCCCCGGGCACCGCGAAGCAGGCGGAGCGCTTCGTGGCCAAGGCCGGTGTGGACGCCGACGCCGTCGACGTCGTGGAGTCGAAGGAGACCCCGCAGACGTTCATGGACGTCGTGGGTGGCAACGCCTACTACATCGGTAGCGGCGCGCGCTGCTCGGTCGGCTTCGCCGTGACCGGTGGCTTCGTGACCGCGGGCCACTGCGGCACCACCGGCAGCAGCACCACGTCGCCGTCGGGCCGCTTCGCCGGCTCGTCGTTCCCGGGCAACGACTACGCCTACGTGCAGGTGAACTCGGGCAACACCCTGCGCCCGTGGGTCAACATGTACAACGGCAGCGCCCGCGTCGTGTCCGGTTCCTCCGTGGCTCCGGTCGGCTCGTCGGTCTGCCGCTCGGGTTCGACCACCGGTTGGCACTGCGGCACCATCGAGGCCATGAACCAGACCGTCCGGTACGCGGAGGGCAGCGTGTCCGGTCTGACCCGCACGAACGTCTGCGCCGAGCCGGGTGACTCGGGCGGTTCGTTCATCTCGGGCAACCAGGCTCAGGGCATGACCTCCGGTGGTTCGGGCAACTGCACCTACGGTGGCACGACCTACTTCCAGCCGGTCAACGAGGCTCTCAGCGCCTACGGCGTCAGCCTGATCACCGGCTGACATCGATCACTGGTTGATCGGGAACTCCCTGCTGGGGTGGTGGCGGTTCGATCCGCCACCACCCCGTTCTCGTTCCAGGGGTTCGTCAGCAAGCGAAGGTCACTGCTGGGCGTGGTCGGGTGGGGTGCCGTCGGGCCACACACACGGCGACGACGCCCCCAACGACAGGTCACCTTCGACGCTCTGCTTGACCGACATGCGGAACGCGTCCTCGTTGTGTTCCACGGACACGAATCGGTCGGCGGCGTCACGCTTGTCCGTCAGGACCCGGTAGTCGTTGGCCGTCCAGTACTCGTAGAGCGCGTCGACGAACTCGGCGTTGCGTTCCTCGGGCAGGTCGTCGAGCCAGTAGGACCGGCTCACCTCGTAGCGGCCCCGGGGGCCGCCGTCGGTGGGGTCGAGGCATTCGGCCGAGTCGGCGCGCAACAGGGTCAGTACGGGCTTCACCGGCAGCGCCTCCACGGCACCACGGATGTGTTCCTCCGCGCGCTGGGCTGCTTCGTCCTCGGTCATCGTGCGCATGTCGCTCCCTGGTGCTGTCGCGTCCGTGTCGGACGAGGTCGTGCCGCCACCGCAGGCGGTGACGAGCAGCAGGCAGGCGAGGGCCGCCGCCTTCCGGATCACCTGTCATCCTTCCCGCCGCGCCCGGCGTGGTCGTCTCAGTCGGGGGTGCCCCCGACGACGATCGTGGCCATGTTGCGCAGCGATGCCGAGTCCTGGTTCCAGTACTCCGAGTGTGCTTGCGTGGAGTATCCCCCGGTGTACCACTCGCCGTCGGTTCCCGGGTCGGAGGTGAACACCTCGGCCCCGAAGTCGTCCCCGACGGGTTGAGGGCCGTGGATGAACGGCGGGGTGGCGCGGATGACGTCGTTCTCGGCGGTGCTGGCGTAGATGTGGGCGTCGTCGGGCAGGTCGAGTTCGGAGGCGTGGTCCACGCCCACGCCCGGGCTGCCGATGAACACGACGTTGTCGACGTCGAGTCGTTCGCCCTGCGCCGAGTGGCCCACGACGGTGGAGCCGTAGCTGTGCCCGATGACGGTGTTGTGCGAGCCCTCGCCGGTGTGGGTGGCACGGAGTCCTTCCTGGAAATCGCGCAGGTCGTCGGCGGCGTCGCGGGCGTAGTTCTCCTTGGCGGCCTCGGGCAGGCTCTGCGGGGCGTCGTAGCCGACCCAGGTGATGGCGACGGTGTCGCTGCGGCGGGCCTGCCGGTTGGCCTCGTCGAGGATCAGTTGGCTGCGGTCCAGCTCGCCGCCGATTCCGGAGAGGTTGGACCCGGTGCCGGGTACCGACGTCACGACGTTGTCGGCGGTGTCGGGGTTGCCGAGCGCGACGATGCCGCGGCCGTTGCCCTCGGTGGAGAAGTCCAGCAGGTACGCCCGTGGCCGGGTGTCGCTGGGCTCGGCTTCGAGGCGGGCGTCGATGGCGTCGAGTCCGCGCAACGTCTTGTTGAGGCGGTCGAGTTCGTCGTCCTGTTCGTCGGTGCGCTCGTCGCCGAGTGCGTCGAGCGCGTCCCGTCGGGTGGTGAGTTCGGCGTGTTCCTCGGCGAAGCGGATGCGGTTGGCGCGGTCGCGGTCCTCGGCGGGGATGCCGTCGAGCCCACCGATCACGTCACCGTGGGTGTAGATCGCGGACTCCTGCTCCATCGGGGTCAGGCTGTCCCACCAGTCCTTGACCTGTTGGGGCGAGGCGTCGGGAGCGGGCAGGTCACCGGGGCGCACGACGTTGCCTTCGCCGATCGCCTGCAGCTCCAGGCCCGCGTCCGAGGGCATGAGGTCGGCGAGTGCCTTGGTGGCGACCTCGTCCGCCTCGGTCACGGCGGTGAGCGCGGAGCGCACGGTGTCGGTCAGCTCCTCGGCCACCTGACGGTCGCGGCGTTTCTCCTCGTCGCTGCGGAAGTCGAACCAGCCGCCGTCGGCGGTGACCACACCGGTCTCGGTGTCGAGGGACAGCACCCGGGAGGCGTCGACGGTGGCCACCACACCCTCGACGGTGTCCTGCGCGCTGGTGACCGCGTCGGACAGGGCGCGCAGGGCGGGCGGGATGCGTTCGAGGTACTCGGCGGCGGTGTCGTAGGCGGAGCGGACGTCGGCGAAGTGGGCGCGGGCGGCGTCGGCGGCGTCGCCGTGCCAGCCGTCGAGGTTCGCCACCGCCCTGCCGATGTCGCCGGAGGTGGCGGTGAGTTCCTCCGACAGGCGGGCCCACTGGTCGGCGGCGTCGTCGAACGCCGACGGCTCGGCGTCACGGAGTTCACGGAAGGAGACCACGGCACGTCACTCCACGGAGCTCAACGCGGGCAGGGTGTCGAGCACCGCCTGTTCCATCTCGCGGTAGTCGTGGGCGCCGTCCTCCAGCAGCCCGCCCGCCATCGCGGTGCGCTTGCAGAGGTCGTCGATCTGGTACTCCCACGCGGTGGCGAGCGCGCGTGCCTTCGCGGCCGCGGCGAATCCCTTGTTGGCGCCCTCGTGTGCGGCGACGCGCCCGATCAGCTCGGCCTTCGCCTCGCGCGCGGCGTCCGCGATGTCCACGAGCTGGTCACCGGTCGAGACGAGGGTGTCCGGGTCGACACCGTAGCCGTCCATGTCCCACCTCTGATCGTGTGATCGTTGGCGGGGATGCTAGCGACGCCGGGCAGTCGGTGGCGACGGTTCGGCGAGATGAGCGCTCGCAGATGCGAAGACTTTCGCGCAGGTCAGGGGTGTGGTGTCGACGACCTCGGGTCCGCTTTCGACCGAATTCGGGCTGGTGCGGGCGGTCCCGGTGGGCGTCGCGCGGGGCCGGTGGCGCGGCTTTTCGCCGATCCGACGCCGGGCGGAGTGCTTTCGAGAATCGAAACCGACGTGGTGTCAGGTGCGCGAGGGAGTTCGCCGCCGCGCGTGGTGGGCGCGCCTCGCGAGCATCACCGACACGACGAGCACCACAGCGAACACCGCCAGGCCGGTCCAGACCATGCCCTGGGTCACGGTGAGCCCGGCACCGTCCACGCCACGCGTCCGACCACCGTCCCGGCCGCTGACCACCACGGCGACCACGCTCGCGATCACCGCGGCGGCCGCGGCCACGGCGGCGACGCGCCGCACGAGGGCGAGGGGACGTCCCCGCAACGCGCCGACTCGTTCGCTGGGCCGGGCGGGGGCGAGCAGCCGCACCAACAACAGCGCCGCCGGGGGTAGCTGCGCCAACCACAACGTGGTTCGCGGCCACCCGTCGAACCACACGTTGGTGCCGTAGAGCAGGGTGTGCCACACGCTGAGCACGTAGACCACCAGCACGAACCGGTGCAACGCCCGCCACGCGCGAGTGCCCAGCCGGGCCCGGACGTAGTAGGCCAGGCCCAGTGGGATCGCGAGGTAGAGGGCGAGCAGTCCGATCAGGACGGCGACACGGCCGGTGCCCGAGGCGTAGCCGCCGGGTACGAAGGTGTCGACGAACGCGCTCCACACCCGTCCCACCCAGCTCAGCCTGTTCTCGTTGTCCCGCACCAGTTCGGCGAAGAACAGCGCGGCGTGCAGGAACATCAGCGCGACGGTGGTCAGGCTCGTCGTCCGGTGCAGGCGTTCCAGCCGCGCGGGCGAGCCGGGCAGCCAGCGGGGCGGGCGGCCCGACCGCAGCAGGCCGAGCATGGTCGTCAGCCACGCCCACAGCAGTGCCGACCAGCCGAATGCCTGACATAGCCAGTACATGGCGAAAGTGTCGGCGTCGGCGAGGAACGGCATGATCTCGACCGTCGGCGACGTGCCGTCCTCCACTCGCGCGTACAGCCACACGAAGATCACCGCGGTCACCACGAGGGCCGCTGTCGCGTCGGGAACGGCTGCCCGCAGGTCGGCGCGGAGGGCGGCGGTGTCCACGGTGTCCCGAGTTCGTCGACCGTTCACCAGCCGGCACCCCCGTCCGGGTCTCGGCCGCGCACGGCCGGTGATCGTGTTGTCACGTTCCTTTCTGCCTGGTGGCGGGCGTGGAAGGCAAGGGAGCCGGTTCAGCAGGTCACGGTCGCGGGCCGGTGTCGAGGTCCCGTCGGCGCGCATCGGCTGTGTCGGCGGGTGGCCGGACTCCGCGGGCGCGCTGCACCAGCAGGGCCAGTCCACCCGCGGCCGCGCCCCACGCGCCGTTGACCAGCAGCATCGGCACGATGGCGAACGGCTTGGCCAGTGGGCCTTGGAGTTCGCCGGTGAGCATCGGGGAGAGGGCGGCGCTGAGCACGGTCGCGAACACTGCGTAGGCCAGTCCGGTGCAGACCAGGGTGAGCACGGGCCGGGCGATGTCACGCAACCCGACCACGCCGACCCAGACCACCGTGATCACGACCGTGAGGATGACGGGCAGCCCCGCGGGCCGGTCGGCCCCGGTCTGATCGAACACGGTGTTGGTCACCGGCCGCGCCAGGGCGAGGGCACCGAGGCCCAGCACGAGTGGCCAACGCAGATCCTTGAGAGCGGCCATGTCGCCGACGTTAGAGCGACGCGGCGACGCTGCCATCCGTCTGCGGTCTCGACCGATGTCGCTCGTGGCAGGACCACGCCGTACGTCGACAGGCGACACCGGCCGCACGCGGATCACCGTGTGCGCAGGTCAACGGCCGTGTGCCGCGGGTCTCGCCCGACCGTGCGAGTGTCGGCGCCGGGTGCGGGACGTGGGTAGTCTGGCCGGGCTGCCGAGCAGCCCGATCGATCGTTCGCGCGAGGGAGGACCACGTCCATGCCGTGCTTCCGGGCCACCGACGGTGTCGAGATCTCCTACCGGTGCTGGGAGCAGGAGTCGGCCCTACCGCTGGTGTTGCTGCACCACGGCTTCGTCGCCAGTGGGCGCACGAACTGGGAGGCGCCGGGGATCGTCCGCAAGCTCGTCGAGGCGGGCCGCCGGGTGGCGACGATCGACGCGCGCGGGCACGGGGCGTCGGGCAAACCGCACGATCCCGCCGCGTACGGGGAGGCGCGGATGGCCGAGGACGTCAGCACGCTGCTGGACGTGCTCGACGAGCCCGCCGTGGACCTGGTGGGCTACTCGATGGGTGCGGTGGTGGCGGTGCTCACCGCGGTCCGGGATCACCGGGTGCGACGCCTGGTCGTCGGCGGTGTGGGCGCGAGCGTGGTGGAACTCGGGGGAGTCGACACGCGGGTGCTGCCCGCCGACGCGTTGCTGCGGGTGTTGCGGGCCGACGACCCGGCGGAGGTGGCCGACTCCCCGGCCGCGTCCTTCCGCGCGTTCGCCGACGCCATCGGCGGGGACCGGTTGGCTCTGGCGGCGCAGGCCGCCGCCACGCACACGGGTCCGATCGCGTTCGACGAGATCACCGCCCGCACCCTCGTGTTGGTGGGCCGCGACGACGCGCTGGCCACGCGCCCGGAGGTGCTGGCCGAGGCCGTGCCGGGCGCGGTGGTGCGCAGGGTGCCGGGCGATCACACGACCACGTTGCGGGAACCGGAGTTCGCCGAGGCGTTGATCGACTTCGTCAACGGCGCGGACACGCCGTTGGGCGCGGCGTCCTGAGGCGCCGCACCCGACGGCAGGTCAGTCGCGGGGCGTGGGCACGCGGTCGGTGACGGCGCGTTTCCCGACGGGCCTGCGGGGGCGGTGGTCGGTGCGGGGACGCGCGTGCAGGGTGCGCGCCGTGGTGCCGCGGGTCGTGCGCACCGGACCGTGGGCGCCGGGGTGGCGCGGCGTCCCCGATTCCTCGTCGAGGTCGAGGGTGTCCCGCAGTGGGGTCTCGCGGATGAAGAACACGGACGCGGCAGTGATCACCGTGACCGCGGCCGAGATGAGGAACAACGTGCCGGTGGCGTCGCCGTAGGCGGCGCGCACGATCTCCTGCACGGGCTCGGGCAGCGCACCCACGTCGAGGGTGCCGTTGGTGGTGAAGCCGCCGTCGGTGCGGATGCCGCGCGCGGCCAGTGACTCGGCCACGAGGTCGGACACGCGGGAGCCCAGCACCGCGCCGAGGGCGGAGACGCCGGTCGCGCCGCCGAGCGTGCGGAAGAAGGTCACGGTGGCGGTGGCGGCACCGACGTTGCGCATGCCGACGGTGTTCTGCGCGGCGAGCACGAGGTTCTGCATGATCGAGCCCACGCCGATGCCCATGAGCGCGAGGAAGACGCCCATCCACCACAGGTTGGTGTCGTGGTCGACCTGCGAGAGCAGACCGAGCCCGAGGAGCAGGACGAGCGAGCCGACCATGAGGAACGGTTTGGTGCGGCCGACCCGGGACACGGCGCGTCCGACGAGGGTGGACGAGCCGACCATGCCGAGCACCATGGGCAGGGTGAGCAGCCCGGCGATGCTCGGGGAGAAGCCGCGCGCGGTCTGGAAGTACTGCACGAGGAAGACGGTGCCGCCGAACATGGCGGTGCCCACGGCGAGGGAGCCGACGACGGCGAGGGTGAAGGTGCGGTCGCGGAACAGGTGCAGCGGCACGACCGGTTCCCGTACCTTGCTCTCGACCAGGATCGCGGCGGCGGCGAGGGCGACGGCGCCGCCGACCAGCGCGGCCGTGTGCGGGCTCCACCAGGCGAAGTCCTTGCCCGCGAGGGTCACCCAGACCAGCAGGACCGTGACGCTGCCGACGATGAGGGTGGCGCCGAGCCAGTCGATGGAGACGTCGCGTTTGACGACGGGCAGCTTGAGGGTGCGGCCCAGCAGGATGAAGGCGACGACGGCGATGGGCACGCACACCCAGAACGACCAGCGCCAGCCGAGCGGGGAGTCGACGACGAGCCCACCCACCAGCGGTCCGGAGACGGTGGCGACCGCGAAGGTGGCGCCGATGTATCCGGCGTAGCGGCCTCGGTCACGCGGCGCGATCATCGCGGCGATGACGGCCTGGATGAGGGCCTGCAGACCGCCCATGCCGATGCCCTGCACGGCGCGGAAGGCGATGAGTTGCGGCATCGACTGGGCGAAGCCGCCGAGCACGCAGCCGACCGTGAAGATCACGATCGCCGTCTGGTACAGCACCTTCTTGCTGAACAGGTCGGACAGCTTGCCCCACAGCGGGGTGGTGGCGGTGGAGGTCAGCAGCATCGCCGTGACCACCCATGTGTAGTGGCCCTGGGTGCCGTGCAGGTCGGCGAGGATGGTGGGCAGGGCGCTGGAGACGATGGTGGACGACAGCATCGCGACCAGCAGCGCCGAGAGCAGACCGGTGAAGGCCTTGAGGATCTGCCGGTGCGGCATGGAGGTGGTGACGGGGCTGGGGGTCGTCGGACTGGGCGGCGCGGACGTGGTGGCTCCTTCGGGCTGGTGTCGATCGTTGGACACAGGTAATTACCCAGGCTAACGAAAAAAGTTGTGTGCAGCAACTATGCGGTTGGTGGCGCGACGGTGTTGACCTCCACCCCGATGGAGGTGCGACGGTGGACGGGTGACGAGCACCTTCGAGACGGCGGTCCCCGCGCTGGACTGGCACGTCGACACCCTCGACCTCGACGCCTACCTCCGCCGCATCGGCGTCCCCACCGCGGGCGTCTCGGCCCGTGACCTCGCCGTGCTGCACGAGGCGCACGTGCGGTCCATCCCGTTCGAGAACGTGGACGTGATTCTCGGCCGCACGCCCAGCCTGGAGCTGCCCGACCTCACCGCCAAACTCGTGCACGGCGACCGCGGCGGCTACTGCTTCGAACACGGACTGCTCTTCGCCGCCGCGCTGCAACGCCTCGGCTACGACGTCACACGCTGCATGGCCCGCGTCGGTTTCGACCGACCGTCGGCGCCGGAGTCCCACCTGCTGCTCCTCGTGCGCGTGGACGACGAACGCTTCCTCGCCGACGTCGGCTTCGGCTCCGGACTCCTGACACCGCTGCCGCTGCGCGACGGCGCCGACACCGACCACGGCGGCTGGCCGCTGCGCCTGCGCCGTGACGGGCGGTACTGGCTGCTGGAGTCACCCGCCGACGACGGCTGGCGCGTCGAGCACGGCTTCGACGAGACCTTGAAACGCCCCGTCGACTACGTGGTCGCCAACCACTACGTGTCCACCCACCCGAACTCGCCGTTCACCCGACGATTGATCGTGCAACGCCGCGACCACGGCGTGACCCGCCGACTCTTCGGCCGCCACTACCTGGTCCAGTACGCCGACGGGCGGGCCACCGAGACCTCGGTGGTCACCCCGGACACGCTCGACGAGGTGCTGCGCTCCCTGGACATCGTCGTGGCCGACGCCGACCTGCCCCGGCTGCGCGAGGTCTACGCGGGCGAGTAGCGCGCCGCCGCGTTTCGTCGGACCGTGATGGTCCACTGGGCCGATGAGCCACGAGACGCACACGGTCGACACGAGCACCGACACGACACGACGCGGTTTCCGGCTGGCGGCCTACGCGGTGTGCGTGAAGAACGGGAGGGTGCTGCTCGCTCGCCACGCCTCGGGCACCTGGAGTCTTCCGGGCGGTGGCGTCGAGCACGCGGAGGACCCGTTCCACGCGGTGATCCGGGAGGTGGCCGAGGAGACCGGCCATGTCGACCCTGTCCCCATCGGTGGTCTGATCGAACATTGACGAGCGTCTCGGCCGCCGCCTCACCGGTGGCCGAGACGCTCGTACGCGCCGCAGGAGTGGTCGTGGGCTGCTGCGACCACCTCAGGGGCGTGCCACCAGTACCGCGAACCGACGTCGGGGTCCGCCCACACCGACACCTCCGTGGCCGGGCCCGGCACCCCGTCGTGGATCAGGGTGTCGGCGGCCTCGCCGTCGACGTACGGGCGGAGCAACTCGTCGCGGGTGTAAAGGTGGCCGCCCACCATCGTGGCCTCGACGTTCATCGCCGCCGCGACGTCCCGCAGCGGATCGCCTCGCACGACGATCAGATCGGCGACCTTGCCCGGCTCCAACGTGCCCACGTCGTCGGCGACACCGAGGTTCTCGGCCGCGTTGACGGTCGCGGTCCGCAACGCGTCGTACGGGCTCCACCCGTGCCCGACGAGTTCCCGCAGGTTGGCGTGCAGGCCCACACCCACGTACGCGAGCGGGGCGTCCGTTCCCGCCACGACCCGACCACCAGCGTCGGCGACCGCCCGCAACGCACGCACCTCACGGCAGTCGGCGCTCACACAGTCCGGGTCGGACGGCGTGGTGGTGTTGTCGGCGGTCTCGGCCAGCAGCTTCTCCCGCGTCCACGGCGGATACAACACCAACCTCGGGTCGGTCGCGATCTCCTCCGCCCCGAGGAACTCCGTGGTGAACAACGTCGCCGTCACCGAACGCCCGGCCCGACCGTAGAGGGCAGCGACGTCGGAGTACGACGTGGCGGTGGCCGTGAGGGTGCGCGCGTACCCGAGCCGCTGGGTGGCCGCCAGGTGCGTGGTGCCGTCCTGCCCCAGGTGCGTGCCCGGGGACAGGTAGTGCGACGCCGAGGGCACACCCAGCTCGTGCGCGGCGTCGACGACGGCGCGCATCCGGTCGGCGGGCAACCGCACGTACGTCTTGATCAGGTCGTAGTCGAGCGCCTTCGCCCGCGACAGTTCCCGCTCCACCTGCTCGTCGCTGCGGGTGGGGCGCATGAAGTTGTAGTAGACACGCGAGCCGTCGATCGGCTCCCCGGTCGCGTAGAAACGGGGACCGACGCGCGCCCCGGAGTCCAGCGACTCGCGGTCCTCCCGCGCCCGGTACACCTGGTCGCCCACCGACAGGGTGGAGGTGATGCCGTAGGCGAGGCTGACGCGGCCCTGCCGGTCGCCGTAGAAACGCGACTCGTACTCCTGATGCACGTGCGAGTCCATGAGCCCGGGCATCACGGTGGCGTCGGAGGCGTCGACGAACCGGCCACCCTGGTGGGTGCTCTGCCGGTGCGGGGTGACCGAGGCGATGCGGTTGCCTCGCACGACGACGTCGACGTCGTGGCGAAGCGTCCGGCTCCGGCCGTCCCAGAACGCGCCGGCGTGGATGACGGTGCGCCCCGTGGCGACGTCGGGGCGGTAGTGCAGCGGCACCTCCACGGTGCGGGCACGGCCCGTCGCGACGTCCGCCAACCGCAGCTTCCCGTTCGACAGATAGAGCAGTCGACGCCCGTCGCCGCTCCAGGACGGCGCGTCGGCGACCTCGCCGTTGACCTCCCGGGCGGGACCGGTCGGGGTGCCGTCGGGCGCGACCGGCAGTACACGCAGCGTGGAGTCGACCACCAATGCCATCGACCGCCCGTCGGGCGACCACACCGGACCGTCGTCCCCACGGGTGGACAGCGAGGCGTGTTCCTCACCCGGTGCGTGGTAAGTCTGCTCACCGGTGGCGACGTCCACGGTGAGGATCTGGCTCGTGCCTTCCCGGAACCGCGCCGAGTACGGCTTGACCGCGGCGAACGCCACCGTCCGCCCGTCGGCCGACCAGCTCGGACGGCCGGGCCCGAACAATGGGGGCACGAGCTGCCGCACCGCGCCCGTGCCCAGGTCGAGGACGTAGGTGGCGCCCTCGTGGTCCTGGAACGCCAGCCGGGTCCCGTCCGGGGAGAACGCGGGGGAGACCTCCGCACCAGGAAGCGCGGTCACGCGGCGTTCCCGCCCGGTGGAGACCTCACGCACGTACAGGTCCGGGGTGCCCGCGCGGTCGGTGGCGTAGGCGAGGTATCGGCCGTCGGGGGAGAACACCGGGTCGATCTCGACGAACCGGTCGTCGGTGAGTCGGCGCGGGCGGCCGTCCAGCGGCATGAGCCACACATCGCCCAGCGCGACGAACGCGACCTGTGTGCCGTCCGGGGACAACGTCGGGGTGAGGATGCCCCGCATGGCGTGCCGGTCGTGGTCGTCGAAGTCGTGTTCCTTGCGCCGGTAGTCGACCTCGGGCAGGGAGAACGTGGCCTCGAACGGCACGTCCCGCGTGGCCCCCGTGGTGAGGTTCCGGGTGCGCAGGGCACCGTCGGCGGTGTAGAGCAGGCGGTCGGTGTCGAGCCATTCGGCGGGGAAGAGGAACACGTCCTCGCCGTCGGTGACCGCCCGGCCGTCGATCATGAGGTCGGCGCGGGTGTCCGCGTGGCGCACGTAGGCGAGCCGTTCACCGTCCGGTGACCACGACGGCGCGTGCAGCTCGGTCACCCCGTCCTCGGGTGCGGGCACCAGGGTGCGGGTGGTGCCGTCGGCGGCGAACCGGCGGACCGAGCCAGTCGCCGACGCGACACGACCCTGCGCTGCGCCACGGGCCTCGCCACCCTCCCGACGAAGAAACGTCCGAGAAGCTCCACCGTGGTACACGACCGGGCCGAGCGGTATCGGCGAACCGGGCGACGCGGCACCCGACACGATCACCCGCCGTCGCAGGGGAGTCGTCACCGTGCGCCGACAGGGTGGTCCACACCATCCGCGGCCACCGAGCCGACTCCACCGGACATCGCGGCGACCCGGGCCGCGATCCGCTCGACGTCGCCCCGTTCCCCGGCCCGCAACGGCGCCCCGACACTCGCGCGCAGCCGTGCCCCCACCGCGAGCAACCGCCGCGCCCGCCGAGCGTTGCCGGACAACGCCTCCGCCCCGGCCAACCCCTCC
>NZ_JACBJG010000016.1 GCF_015910535.1 Saccharomonospora sp. NB11
GTCCCGCCCCGTCCCGTCCCGGAACTGCGAACACCCGTGCACAACCCGCGGACACGAGTGCACAACCCGAGGACACGCCGACGAACGGCGCCGTTGCCGGCGTGTCCTCGGTTCTCGTACTCGTGTCCTCGGTTCTCGTACTCGTGTCCTCGGTTCTCGTACTCGTGTCCTCGGTTCTCGTACTCGTGTCCTCGGTTCCGGGCGGGCAGGGTCTCGATCGGGGTGCGCCATGTTCGCCTCGACGGGGGACGGCCTCCGTTAGAGTCACCCTGCGCGATCGTGACCAGGGGGCCGTTGAATGTCGTTCGTCTCGCCACTGTTCCTGTGGTACTTCATGCCCGCGGTGCTCATCGCGGTGCTGGTGCTACCGCGGAGCTGGCGCAACGGCATCGTCGCGGTCGGCAGCCTGATCTTCTACGCCACGGGTGCCGGCGCGTTCACGCTCCTGCTCCTGGCGTGCATGGTGGTGAACTACGCGGCGGGCCCAGCGCTGGAACCGAACCCGTGGAGTCCCCCACGCCTGCATTCCCGACGGCGCACGCTGCTCATCTGCGTCATCGCCTTCGACCTGTCGATCCTGCTGGTCTGGAAGTACGCCGGGTTCGCGACGGAGCAGATCGCGTGGTTCGCACAACTCTTCGGCGGGGACTTCCCCGTCGCCGAACTCGCGCTGCCCATCGGTATCTCGTTCTTCACCTTCCACCACATCTCGTACGTGGTGGACATCTACCGCGGTGAACGGCCCGCGCTGCGCAACCCGGTGTCGTTCGGCACCTACATCTCCATGTTCCCGCAGCTCGCGGCGGGCCCCATCGTGCGATACCACGAGATCGCCGACCAGCTCCCGCAGGAGCGGTCGCACCGCCTGGACGACATCGCGGCGGGCTTCCCCCGGTTCGCGCTCGGGCTGTGCAAGAAGGCGGTCATCGCCGACTCGCTCGCGCCGCTGGTGGACGCCTGCTTCTCCACGCCGTCCGAGGACATGACGTTCGCGATCGCGTGGCTCGGCGCGATCGCCTACACGTTGCAGCTCTACTTCGACTTCTCGGGTTACTCGGACATGGCCATCGGGCTCGGCCGCATGCTGGGTTTCCGACTGCCGGAGAACTTCGCCCGCCCGTACTCGTCGGTGACCGTGACGGAGTTCTGGCGGCGCTGGCACATGTCGCTGTCGCGGTGGTTCCGCGACTACGTCTACATCCCGCTCGGCGGCAACCGGGGCGGTGCGGCGAAGACCTACCGCAACCTGTGGATCGTCTTCCTGCTGACCGGTTTCTGGCACGGCGCCGCATGGACGTACGTGGTGTGGGGCGTCTACCACGGCGTGCTGCTCGTGATCGAACGCGCGACCGGGCGCGACCGCACACCGCACTCCCCCGGCGCTCGACTCGGCCGACGCGTGCTCACGTTGCTGCTGGTGATCGTCGGCTGGGTGTTCTTCCGGGCACCCGACCTCGGCTACGCGTTCACGATGATCGGCAACATGCTGCTGCCGGACTTCACCGGCCTGACCGAGGTCGTGGGGGCGGCGTTCACCAACCAACGCCTCGTCCTGCTCCTGCTCGCGCTGGTGGTGTTCTTCCTGCCCGCCTCCCCCGTGACGGGCCCGCTCCTGGAGTCGGCTCGCACCAAGCCCGCCGCCGCGCTGCGGGTCACGGTGATGACGGTGGGCGCGCTCTACGCCGCCATCCTCGTCGCCACGGGCACCTTCAGCCCGTTCCTGTACTACCAGTTCTGACGGAGCAGGTAGCCCAGTTGCGACACCGTTGACTCTTCCGGGTGAAGGAAACGAAATCCTCTCACTCTGCGTGCGCAGCGTCCCTAGCGTGATGTCGTCATTCACGAGGGGAGAGTGCACATGAGATTGCGCAAGTACGTCGGTGCCGCACTGATCGCTGGGGCGATGACGACAGGTGTGGGGGCACTGTCGGTGCCGGCCTTCGCGGCCAACCCGTCATCCGACGGTGACATGTCGGCCATGGCGTGCGGGGTCAAGGCTTATCAGCCGACGCAGTCAGGCACGACGCTCACCGGTCGCACTGGGCGCGGTGGGTGTTCGAACACGACCACGTATCTGTGGTCGTACGTCAAGCGGGACATCAACAACTGGCCGGACGCGACACACGCCTCGAATTACGACACCTACGTGACGAACGGCTGGGTCGACGCCCGAGGAGCGTGCGGTCCTGGTGCCCGTTATTACACGGAGGGCGCAGCGACACCGCTCGGTGCATCCGACGAGTCCGGGCATCCATGGCGGTGCTGAGAGACGCTGAGTGACCGCGGTGGGGTGGCCGGTGCGTGCGCGTCACCCCACCGCCGTGTTTCGGCAGACATCGTGAAGGTTGACGGGGGAACGTGAACACCATCGAACTTGAGGGGATCAACATCCGCTACGGCCGCAAGCACGTGCTTCGCGATCTGGAGTGGACGATTCAGCCCGGGATCACCGGGCTTCTGGGGGAGAACGGGGCCGGGAAGACGACGCTGTTGTCGGTGCTGGCTGGATTGCGCCGCCCGGATTCCGGGACGGTCGACTTCAGTGGGGCGTCCGCAGCGCCGCGGTTCGGTTTCGTGCCGCAGCGGTTCTCCACACCACCGGAGATGCGGGTGATGGACACGGTGAGTTATGCGGCCTGGGTCAACGGCCTCGCTCGCCGGGACAGCCACGACGCCGCTGTGCGGGCGTTGGAGGCTGTCGATCTCGCGGACCGTGCGCGCGACCGGGTGCGGTCGTTGTCGGGTGGTCAGCGGCAGCGGCTGGGGATCGCGGCAGGTCTTGCGCACGCTCCGGACGTCCTGGTGTTGGACGAGCCCACCGTGGGGCTCGACCCGGCGCAACGGGTCCGGGTGCGTGAGGTCGTGGCGTCGCTGGGCCGCTCGCGGACGGTGCTGCTCTCGACCCACGTGCTCGAGGACGTGCATCACCTGTGCGACCGCGTGGGGCTGTTGACCGGAGGTCGGATCGCCTTCGACGGCACGGTGTCCGAGATCAAGCACAAGATGCACGCCCAGGAGAGCGGTGGCCTGGAATCCGCGCTGGAGCGCGGATATCGCACGCTGATGGACGAGCTGGGTGGTGGCGTGCAGTGAACGGTCGCCGTTCGTGGTTCTGGCCGCTCAACGGTCTGTTCGTGCTGCTCCCCGCTGTGCTGATCTTCGTGGTGGTCCTGGTGCGGACTCACCCGATGTGGTCGTGGCCGTATCCGGTGTGGGTGCAGACGTCGGCGCACTGGCATCAGCAGTTCACCTTCGCCGGTCCCATCGCCGGTGCCATGGCGGCGCTGTGGGCGGTGCGGTTGAACGGAGCCGACAGGATCTGGTCCCAGTTCGCCGCGCCGCGGGTGGGCAGTGGCGTCGTGGTTCGGCACCTGGGTCTGTTGACCGCCTGGTTCGTCGGCGCCTACGTCCTCGCGTTGCTGCCCTTGACGGTGACGACAGCCGTCAAGGGAGGGATCGGAGAGCCCGAGCCTCTGGTCATGGCATCGGGTGTGCTCGCCATGGCAGCGGTCACGGCGTTGGGCTACGTCGTCGGCACACTCGTGCGCTCGTTGGCGGCCGTCCCGATCCTCGCTGTGGCGCTGTACTGCTTGGACGCCTTCGCCGCCTACGGCACCGACACCTTCGGTGCGATCGTGCCGCAGCTCTACGTCGACCCGGTCCTCGGGCTGACCGAATCGACGTCGCTGGTCGTCTTCCGACTGGCCCTCTTCCTCACCGTGGCTGCCGCCTCGACCACGCTGGCGGCCACCGTGCTGCGACGTCGGGCCACCGGTCGGTACCGCTCACCACTGATGCAGGCGCGTGACGTGGCCGTCTACGCCCTCGCCCCGGTGGTCCTCGTGAGCACGGCCGTCGTCACCACGCCGGACCTGTTCGAGATCGAAGCCAGCGCCGACGAACGCACCTGCACGACCGCCCAGGGGCTGGAGTTCTGCGTACACGAGAACAACGCGCCTCGGCTGGACGGCATGATCGAGGCGTTCGAGCCCGTTCTGGCCCGCTACGGCACGACACCGAGCCAGTTCGACGCGATCTGGGACCACACGCTGCTGCTGCACCAGCCGATGAGCGGCCTGCCCGTCGACGGTGTGGTCGTCACCAGATTGGACCCCGACGGCTCGGTCGACACGATGTCCTCGGGCATCCTGATGACGCTTTCCGGTGTCGGCCTCTGCGCGACACCCCCTCCGCCGCAGGTGGAGCAGTTGCAGGCCAACCTCTACGACTACCTCGACACCGGCGCACTCACCGGCCTCCTGAGCGGACTGCGACCGCACCAGGTTCACGCCTGGATCGACAGGCACAACGACCAGCTGGCCACCTGCTCCCTCGGCGAACAGGACGTGCCGCACACATGATCCGGATCATCCTCGCCAGCCGGTCCGCTCACTGGGCCCTGGCGGCGCTGCTGTGCGCCGCCGGGCTCAGTGCCCTCATCGGCACCCACGTCCTTCGCATCGAGCTCGCACCCGCACGCCCGGAGAAACTGCCGCTGGCCGAACTCTGCGCCATCCTCGCCGCCACGACGCTGGCCATCATCACCCGCCCCCGTCTCTGGGAATGGGACCGCGTCGCCCACACCCACCGCGCACGCGCCGTCGCCGCCGTGGTCGCCGCCACCGGGGTCGCGCTTCCGGCCGCCTGCGTTCTGGCCGTCGTGCCGCAACTACCCGACGGCACACCCTGGGACTGGGTCCTGGCCGACATCCTCGCGCTCTCGGCGACCCTCTGGCTGGCGACACCGTTTCTCGGCCCGCTGTGGTCCGGACTGACGACGCTGCTGCTCTGGCTCCTCTGCGGGGCACTGCACAACGTCCAGCCCGACCTGACGCCCTACCTACCGACGTCGGGCTACACCGAAGCCGAAGCGCACTGGCCGATGACCCTCGTGCTGATCATCACCGCCCTCGCCGTACACCTCCGCACTCTCGGCACCGTCGCCGGCCACCGCGCCCGCGAGGACCCGAGCTGACCGGACTCGGCCCACACCCCGTGCGGGTAGGTGCGATTACCGTCTGGGGTATGTCGCGCATCGACCCTGTGCCTGGCTACACCCTTCGTCAGCTCGCGGCGTTCGTCGCGGTCGCGGAGACCGGCACGATCAACGCCGCGGCGGAGCGCGTTCACCTGTCGCCGTCGGCGCTGGCGGGGGCGCTCACCGATCTCGAGAAGGCGTTGAGGGTGCAGTTGACGCGCTCGACCTGCCGCCGGGCAGCAGACGGTGCGCCTGTCCTCCCGTGCCCCTGCCGTGTCGCTGGCACCCGAGCATCCGCTCGCGTCGGTCGACGGACCGCTGCGCCTGTCCGACCTCGCCGACGAGCCCATGGTGCGGCTCGACGCGCCGCCGAGCTCCCACCACGCGATGGAGGTGTGCCAGTTCGCGGGATTCGCGCCGAAGATCGGGTACCGGACGCAGAACTTCGAGACCGCCCGGGGTGGACGCTGCTGGTGCAGCGCCCGGAACGCAGCTCGCCACCCCGGTGGGTGAGCTTGAGGTGGCGGTTGAGCTGCACGGTCCCGTGTTCGCGTCCGCGCACGGGCGAGAGGATCTGCCAGTGCGTTTCCCGACCTGCGACGGTCGGAAGTACGCGCACTCTCGCCGGGTGACACGCTCTTCCTCTACACGACCAGGGTGTTTCAAGAACCCCACGCGGGACCGGGGCCGTGTCATCGCCGCCGGGACGGCGACAAGCGCGGTGACACCTTTGGAGGAGCCGGTACGGGTTGGTGGTCGAACCTTTCCGGTCGGCTGCGACGTCACGTTCTCCACAGCGGCTCCCTGGGGGCACGGGGTCGAGCTGGGGACGCTCGTCGACGGACTCGACGTCTTCGCCGGGACGGGCCAGGCGTGGAGTATCCGGCTGCGACGCCCACTCGTCGCGCTCAGCGGTGGCGACGCCACGCTACTCCGGCGCCGTCTCGACGCCGTTGCGCCACAACCGCTCGCGGACGTCCTGGCACCATACGCGCGGTGGTGGAACACACCGAGACGTGAAGGAGACAGGTGAGGCAGCGCACAATCGGGCACGGCCGCTACGAACTCCAGCCGCTCGCCCGGGGCGGGATGGGTGACGTCTGGGTAGGCCACGACACGAGACTCGACCGCGAGGTCGCCGTGAAGTTCGTGCGGTTCACAGACGGGGTTCCCGAGAACGAGATCGTGCGCCGGTTCGTGCGGGAATCCCGCATCACCGCGCGCATCCGCCACCCGGGCGTTCCGGCGATCTTCGACGTGGGCACCGATGACGGTAAGCCCTACCTGGTGATGGAGCGCGTGCACGGAATCAGCGTCAGCGACCTCCTCGCGCAGGAGGGTCGACTGTCCATCGACTGGGCGGCCACCATCGCGGCGCAGACCTGCGCCGTACTCACCGCGGCGCACCGCGAGTCACTCGTCCACCGTGATCTGAAGCCGAGCAACCTCATGCTCGAGCCCGACGGCACCGTCAAGGTGCTCGACTTCGGACTCGCCGTCGCACTCGACCTCGCCGGCATGTCACGTATCACCCGCACGGGCCAAAATGTCGGCACCCCCGCCTACATGGCGCCCGAACAGGTTCTCGCAGCCATGAGTGAACCCCGCACGGACCTCTACGCCCTCGGCTGCACTGTCTACGAGATGCTCACCGGACAACCGGTGTTCACCGGACAGACGTCCTACACAGTCATGAACAAGCAGGTGGGTGAGCGTCCGGAACCTGTGAGGTCGTTGCGCCCGGAAGTTCCCCCCGAGCTGGACGCGCTGGTCGGTGAGCTCGTGGAGAAGAAGCCGGAGGACCGACCCGGGTCGGCGCAGGAGGTGTACGAGCGGCTGTTGCCGTTCGCTGTCGAAGTCGGCCCGATCCCGGGCGTACTCACACCGCCGAACGTGCGGAGCCCGGTGCGGATGTACGCCACTGTGGTCGGTCACGCCTTCGCCGGGTCGGTCGGTGTACCTGAGACGCCCACCGAGGACGCGGCGGACAGTCGACGCACCGAGCAGGACGAAAGGCCTGGTCCCGGTGAATCCGGTCCGACGCCATTTCGCGGGCCGATCACTCGGGACGAACTCGAAGAGGCCCGAGCGGACGCCGGCGAGCTCGCCACGCAGACCCGCTACCGGGAGGCTGCCGAAGTACTCGCGGCCGTGGCCGAAAGCGCGGCCGAGACCTTCGGCGAAGCCGACGACGAAGTGCTGACGGTGCGACTCGAACTCGCGAATGTGTTGTTCGAGGGAGGTGACTATCATGCCGCCGCCCCGGCGTACGAGAAGTTGGTCGCGTACCTCGTCGAACGGGACGGCCGCGACAGTGAGCTGGCGTTCCGGTGCCGCGCCCAGTACGCGGAATGCCAGGCCAGACTGGGCAAGACCGAGGATGCGGTGACTGTGGCCATCGACCTGCTCGAAGACCTCGACCGTGTGTACGGTGGCGCCGATCCCCGTACTCTCGATCTACGTCGACAGATCGGCCTGTGGCAGTTGGCCGCTGGACGTCATGGCGAAGCCGGCTCGACACTACGACGGCTGCTGGACGACCTTGTGCTCCACCACGGCGAACGGCATCCCACCGTGCCGTACGTGCGTGATCTCCTCGCCGGTCTCCGGGAAAACTGAAAAGTCCGTCACAACTAGGCAACAACCACGACGTGGCCGCAACGGACGAGGGAACGGACCCGACGAACACGCGCACGCTCGTTCGAAGGGAAACCCCATGTCCAAGGCCTTCACACCACTACCCACCCCGGGCCCTGTCTCGGCTCCGGCCCGCTCGAAGCCGAGGCGCTGGCCCTGGCTCACCGGGTGCGCCGCCGCGTTCCTGCTCGGCCTCGCCGTCGGCGCCGTCGGTGACAGCAAGGCGACCAAGGTCGTCACCGAGCAGGTCGAAGTTCCCGGAGAGATCCCCGGGGAGCAGCGGGAGGCCCTCCAACAGCGGGAGGCCGAACTCGACGAGCGCAACATCGAACTCGACGAGCGCAGCACCGAACTCGACGCCCGGGAGGCGGCCCTTCAAAAGGAGGAGCAGGAAGTCGCTGCCAACACCATCGGCGAAGGGGTCTGGACCGTCGGGGTGGACATCGAGCCCGGCACCTACCGCGCCACAGACGTGAGCTCGATGTGCTACTGGGAGATCCGCCAGACCGGTGTCACCGGGTTCGAGGGAGTGATCAACAACGGCCTCCCGGGTGGCGGCAACCCCTCGGTGACCTTGTCGGAAGGCCAAGACTTCCAGACGAACCGCTGCGGTGAGTGGACTAAGCAGTGACCCTCACCAGGCCACCGACGACTGCACTCCCGGGATCTCGCCGCCACGGAAGGCGTTGACGAAAAGCCGGTGGTCCTCGCGCGTCTGCACGGCGTAGCGCATGCCGAACTCGGTCAGCGACCGCACGAACTCCGTGTCGTCTCGTCCCACCGCCTCGGCGATGGCCTGCTCCACCTGAAACGTCACGAGCGTCTGCTTCGAGTCGGCATCGGCCACGCAATGCATCTTCGCCGTCGCGCGGCCGAGGTAGTCGAGCACGGAAGCCATGTCGGAGGGCTCGGTGAGGTCCGACCAGTCGAGGTCCTGGACGTAGGGCGACAGCTCCGACACCACGAATCCGGTACCGCCGATCTCCGTGTGGCCGAGCCACGGATCGGCGTGCGCCTGCAACGCGCGTTGTGACACGGCGGTGCGGTGCCCGTGGTGCCGGAAGTACCGGTGGATGCGCTCGTCGGGCACGATACGGCTGGGCGCGGCCACGTTGCCCTGCTTCATCGACAGCACGACGTCGTTCTCCAACGCCTGGGTACGGCCCTCCACCAGAACGTTGTACGCGGGCAGCCCGGCCGAGCCGATACCGAAGCCCTGCCGCCCGACGATGTCCTTCACCTCGTACGTCAGGCTTCCGAAGCGCTTGTTCTCGGGGATCGTGCGTAGGTACTGGCCGAAGGCGCGCGTGGCGGCGGCGTGTTCGGCCTCGTCCAGCTCTCGCACCCCGGCTCCGCGCCGGAAGCGCCGGTCGTGACCGTCCACCACCGTGAGGTGCTCCAGCAACTCCACGCGCGTCTTCATGCGGGCGTCCAGGAGTACCTCGTGCACGATTCCGTCGGTGGTGTCGAGCTGCAGCCGGTACTTCTGGTCACCCGGGTGCTCGGCGAAGTGTCGCACCTGGGAGAGATAGGCGCGCAGGTACATCTCGGCGAGCCGCCGGATACCGTTGTCGGAGACGGCCTTGTTCCACGCCAGCAGTGCCACGCTCGCCACGAGCCTGCGCAGGTCCCACGTGAAACTGCCGAGGTATGCCTCGTCGAAGTCGTTGACGTCGAACACGAGCACGCCCGAGGAGTCCATGTACGTGCCGAAGTTCTCGGCGTGCAGGTCACCCTGGATCCACACCCGGCCGGTGCGCTCGTCCGCCCACGGGTCGTCGACGGCGGCCATGTCGTGGTAGAAGACGCAGGCCGCGCCCCGGTAGAAGCTGTAAGGGTCGGCCGCCATCTTGCGGAACTTCTTGCGGAACGCCGCCGGGTCGGCCCGCATCAGCTCGTCGAAGGCGTTCACCAGCACGTCGACGATCTCCGCGCGCCGCTGATCGCTGTGTTGCCGCACCTGTGCCACCGGGTCACTCATGGGGCACCTCGCGCTCGTCGGAGGGGCCGTTGCCTTCTCAAGCCTCACACGCGCGGGACCCGCCCGCAGTGTCGACCGCGGTGGCGAGAACCCGGGTGTGCGGCCCTCGGCGACCTGTGAAGGCCACCGGTGACGGTTCCCGCGCCGCCACCGTCCGAGCTCGTGGCGGCGCGGGAGCCCCTGCTATCCCAGCGTGCGCCGCACCTCGGTGGCCGCGGCGACCAGGTTGCGCAACGCGGGCTCCACCTCGGCGTAGCCTCGGGTCTTCAGCCCGCAGTCCGGGTTCACCCACAGCCGTGGGGACGGCACCGACGCCAGTGCGGCCCGCAGGAGTTCGACGATCTCGGCCACCTCCGGCACCCGCGGGGAGTGGATGTCGTACACGCCGGGCCCGACTCCGCGCGCGAATCCGGCGGCCCCCAAATCGCCCAGCACCTCCATCCGCGACCGCGCGGCCTCGATGCTGGTAACGTCGGCGTCGAGCGCGGCGATCGCGTCGATGACGTCGCCGAACTCCGAGTAGCACAGGTGCGTGTGCACCTGCGTGCTCACTCGTGCACCCGACGTGGCCAGCCGAAACGCCTCCACGGCCCAGTCCAGGTACTCCTTGTGCCGGTGGGCCCGCAACGGCAACAGCTCCCGCAGCGCTGGTTCGTCCACCTGGATCACGCCGAGTCCCGCGGCCTCCAGGTCGGCGATCTCGTCGCGGATGGCCAGGGCCACCTGCTTCGCCGTGTCCGCGAGCGGCTGGTCGTCACGCACGAACGACCACGCCAGGATCGTCACCGGTCCGGTCAGCATGCCCTTCACCGGCCGGTCCGTGAGGCTCGCCGCGTACGCGGCCCACTCGACGGTGATGGGTTCAGGCCGGGACACGTCGCCGAACAGGATGGGCGGGCGCACACAGCGCGACCCGTACGACTGGACCCAGCCGTGCTCGGTGTCCGCGAAACCGGCGAGGTGCTCGGCGAAGTACTGCACCATGTCGTTGCGTTCGGGCTCGCCGTGCACGAGGACGTCGAGCCCCAGCTCCTCCTGCAACCGCACCACCCGCTCGATCTCCGCGCGCATCCGGCTGGTGTAGGTGGCGTGGTCGATACCGCCTCGGCGCAGGGCGGCCCTGCTCCTGCGCACATCGGCGGTCTGCGGGAACGATCCGATGGTGGTCGTCGGCAACGGTGGCAGCCGCAGCGCCTCCTGCTGAGCCTCCCGGCGGACGTCGTAGTCGGTCCGGCGGGTGTCCTGAGGCCGCAGCCCCGCCAGGCGACGCCTGACCTGCTCGTCTCGCACCCGTTCGGCGTTCACCCGGTCGGTGACCACTCGCCGAGCCGCGGCGAGTTCCTCGGCCACCGCGTCGCGCCCCTCGCGCAGTGCCCTGCCGAGGACGACGACCTCGTGCACCTTCTGCCGCGCGAACGCCAGCCACGAGGCCACCTGCGGGTCGAGGTTCGGCTCCGCTTCGACGTCGTAGGGCACGTGCAGCAGCGAACACGACGTGCTGACGGCGACCTCGCCCGCCAGGCCGAGCAGTGTGGCCGCCGTGGTGAGGGCACGGTCGAGATCGGTGCGCCAGACGTTGCGGCCGTCGACCAGTCCGGCCACCAGCGTCTTGTCCCGCAGGCCCGGCAACGCGGCCAGTGAGTCCAGGCCCGGGTCACCGGCCACGAAGTCGACTCCCACGGCCTCGACGGGGGCGTCCGACAGGATCTCCAGTGCCTCCCCGAGGTCACCGAAGTAGCCGGCAACGAAGAGCTTCGGACGCTCGGCCAGCGAGCCGAGCGAGCGGTACGCCTCGCGGAGTGCCGCGAGTTCGGCTTCGGTGCGGTCGGTGGCGAACGCTGGCTCGTCGAGCTGCACCCATTCCACACCGGCACGGGCGAGTTCGCGCAACAGTTCGGCATAGGCGTCGACCAGTTCGTCCACTGTGTCCAGCGGACGGAATCCGGGAGCCGCTTCGGAATCCGATTTGGACAAAAGGAGGAACGTCACCGGACCCACCAGCACGGGCCGGACGGGAATGCCGAGCTCGTCGGCCTCCCGAACCTGCCCCAGCACACCGTGGTCGGCGAGGAAGAACCGCGTGTCCGGCCCGATCTCCGGCACGAGGTAGTGGTAGTTGGTGTCGAACCACTTCGTCAGCTCCAGCGGCGGCGTCGACTCCACGCCCCTCGCCATGGCGAAGTAGGTGTCGAGTGGGCTCAGTCCCAGGTCCGCGTACCGGCGGGGCACGGCTCCGAAGGTCACCGCCGTGTCGAGTACGTGGTCGTAGAAGGAGAACGTGTTGCCGGGTACCGAGTCGAGTCCGGCCTGGCGCAACGAACGCCAGGTGTCGGCACGCAGGTCGCGAGCGATGTCCCGCAACTCGGCCTCGCTGATGCGCGACGCCCAGTAGTTCTCCAGCGCTCGTTTGAGTTCCCGGTTCGGTCCGATCCTGGGATAACCGAGTACGGTCGATCCGATTGTGCTGGTCAAGGCTCTCTCCTCGCGAGCTCGACGGCGGCACCGGACGTGCGACGGCGGCCTCGCAGGCGAGCGGGTGGCGACGCGACGTCGCCGAACCACTCGTCCGCCGGGGTTGCCCGCGAACGCCCGGAGGTCACGCACACCGGCGGTGTGCGCACCGGTGGCAGGTCTTCGGACTCGCGGGCACGACCCGGCTCCCACCCGGGGCTCCTACTGACCGTCGCTTCCCAGGCCGTGTGGCCCAGTGCGTTGGAACCGGTCGAGCGACCGGCCACGGCGTTCGTTCCCACTCACCGCTGCGGGGCAGTCCCGGATTCCCACCGGGTTCCCTCTTGCCTCGCCCACCGCCTCGGCGGAGGACGAACCACCAGCGCGTCTCACTGTAGTGACGGCATGGTGCTTGACAAGGGAACCCGACCGAGCGGTTCGCCTGCCCGGCCGGCCGCCGCCCGTAACACTGTGTGCTTTCGTTCCGACAAAGTGTCGAACATCACCTCGACCGCCGCCCCGCGGCGCGGAAACGGAGGAACGGATGGGCCGTCGCAAGCGCAGACAATCCCGAGCTGGCTCGGATCCCCTCATCCGCCACCGCGACAGGATCGCGTCGCTGGAACATCGGGTGGCCGGGCTTGCCAATTCCGAGAAGCAGCGACAGCAGGCCAACGCCATTCGCACGGAGATTCACACGGTTCTCCTGAATCTGAAGCACGTTCCGCGCTCGCCGTCCCGGGAGGAACGGGAGCGCAGAAACCAGTCGACCTCGGTCTACACCGTCAGTGGTGGCCTACCCGGGCTGGGTAGACGCCGCTGACGTCCCCGAGGCCGCCCTCACGCCTCCGGCTCGTCCGGCACGAACGCGAGCTGGTCGGGGTGGAAGGCGTCGCGGCGGGGCGGCGGCAGCCAGGCCTCGGGGCGGCTGCTCTTCTGCCTGCCGAGCTCGGCGAAGTTCAGCGGCAGCGAGAGGTCGGCGTGGTAGACGGCGGCGTCGCGGACCGGTTCCATCGCCAGATCGGCCGGTTCCATACCGACGCCGACGGCCACGAGGTAGGCGTCGGCGAGCGCGGTCGAGAACGCCGCCCAACCGCCCGCGAAACGCCAGACCCGGGCCCTGACCTGGGCGCCCTCGATGCGCCACCACACGATGGGCCAGTCCGCGTAGCGGCGGGCCTGCTTCTCGGCGTGCTCGACGAGCGCGGGAATGAGGCCGTCGGGCCGGGTCACCGTGCTGTCGGGCAGGGTGACGTTGACGGCGCCGAACGCGCCGCTGAAGGCGACCTCCACGAGCGGGTCCTTGCCGTTCGGGCACATGACCGCCTCGTAGCGTGCCTTCGGCAGGGTGCCGACACGCACGCCGTTGTCCGAGTCGGGTTCCCTGTGCCCGAGCCACAACGCCCAGGGCGGCGTACCGGGCAGCCCCTCGAAGAAATCCACCCAGCGTGCACCGCGGAAGGTCTCGTCGAGGCCGTACACCTGGAAGTCGACGACCGACGATGTCTGGGGGACGGCGTTGGAGTCCACTCGACGATAGTGCACCGTCGGCGCTGGTCCGGCAGCTCGATGTCACCCCCGCCCGGGGACCGGCGTCACCGCTGCCAGCGGCGGAAACCGCCCTCGGCGTCGACGACGTTGGCGGTGATGGTGCCCGCGTCCTCGCTCAGCAACAGCGACACCACCGCCGCCGCCTCGTCGGGACTGTTCCACCGGCCCCGGGGGAGTTGGTCGGCGACCGAGGCGGTCAGGGCCTCGTGGGCCCACCCCGTGTCCGTCGGGCCCGGATTGACGGTGTTGACGGTGATCCCGTCGTCGATCAGCGCGTCCGACAAAGTCCAGGTGAGCTGGTGCAACGCGCCTTTCGTGGTGGCGTACGGGATCTCCGACGCCATGGGAGCCAAGTGCTGTCCGGACGTGAACAACACGACCCGGCCCGATCTCGGCCGGGGCTGGGCGTCCCGGTACTGGCGCGCGAACGCCTGCACCAACAGCAACGTGGCCCGCACGTTGACGGCCCACGTCAGATCGAGTTCGGTGGCGCTCACCTCGTCGAGGGTCGCCACCGAACTCCGCGCGTGGTTGGCGATCACCGTGTCGATCGACCCGAACCGCGCCACCGCCGCACGAATCACCCGATCAGGGGCGGCCGGGTCGGCGAAGTCGGCCTCCAGATGCCCGAGCGCGTCCGCGTACGAGGGGGTGTCGCCCTCCCCGCGCGCGAGTTCGTCGAGCACTCCGTCGATGCCTCGTGGGTCCGCCCCCCAGGGCTCGGTCGCGTCGTACGGCGACCACGACTGCACGAACACCCGATGTCCGTCGGCGAGCAGTCGGCGCGCGATGGCGAACCCGATGCCGTTGCTTCTGCTGACCCCGGTGACGAGCACGGTACGCATGATCGGCACTCTCACCCAGATCTCGGGTGACGGCAACCGAGTTACGGACGGCTCAGGCCGGCTGCTTCTCCTTCGACTTCGACTTCGTCTTCCGGACAGCGACGGCGTCCTCGGCCTCGATCTCCGCCAGGCTCGGGTCCGACCCCAGCCGTTCGACCGCGGTCTGCAACGCCGAGTGGGTCGCGGAGAGCCGTTCGTGCACCACGGAACGCAGCTCGTACGCCTCCTTACGCAGGGTCCTGGCCTCGGCCAGCCTCGCCTCGGCGTCGCTGATCATCGCCTGGGTCCTCTCCTCGGTGGTCCGGGTGAGTTCCGCGGCCTCCTTCTCGGTCTTCTCCCGCAGCGCGGCGAGTTCGCTCTCGACGCTTTCGCGGAGCTCTTCGCGCCGCTGCTCGGCCTCCTTGTCCAGCCGTTCCCGTTCGGCAGCGGCGTCCGCGGCGAGCTTCTCCGCCTCCGCCTGCGCCCGGGCCCGGGTCTTCTCGGCGTAGGCGTCGGCGGCGGCGCGCACGTCCGCGGCCTCCTTGTCGGCCTTCGCCTTCAGCTCCGCGATCTCCTCCTCCGCGAGCTGCATCATGGTCTTGACCCGTTCGGTCATGGCGGCCGGTCCTGCCGGGTCCTCCACCATGCGGGCCAGCGCGTTCTTCGTGTCGTTGAGTTCCTTCTGCGCGTAGCTCAGCGCTTTCGTCAGTTCGGCGACCGACGCCGTGGCCTCGTCCCGGTGACGCGCCGCGTTGGCGAGTTCGGTGTTCAGCTTGGCGATGTGTTCGTCCACCTGGGCCTGGTCGTATCCGCGGAAAGCGGTCGGGAACAAGGTGGTCGTCGCCTGTGTGGGGGATGCCTGCGGTTCAACCATCCGGACACCATAATGAGTCCGGGTTGCCTCTCCAACCTTTCCGACGTCGTTTCCGGTGGATCAACCGCTGCGGGCGCCGAATGGTGGAACCGGAGGCATGCCGACGAAAGGGGTCGCGGTGGAAGCTGTTTTCGACGATCTCGCCGGTAACTGGCTTCTGTACGCGGCGATTCCCGTCGTGGCGGCGCTCATCGGGTACGTCACCAAGCGCGTGGCCATCGAAATGATGTTTCGCCCGATCGAGTTCATCGGCATCAAAGGAACCTTCCTCGGTTGGCAGGGTGTCGTACCCCGTCATGGGGGCCGGATGGCGGCCACGGCAACGGATCTGCTCACGAAGAACGTCCTCGACGTCGCAGACGTCTTCGCCCGGATCAACGCGGACCGGCTCGCCAGGGAGATCGAACAGCCGCTGTTGAAGGCCGTCGACGACATCACCCGCGAGGTCCTGGCAGAACATCACCCCCGCCTGTGGGAGCGACTGCCGCCGATGGCGCAGGACCTGGTCGTCAAGCACGTCCAGGCGGGCGCGCCCCGACTGGTGCGCACCGTCATGGACGAGCTGCGCCACGACGTCGCCGACATCCTGGACGTCCGGCAGTTGAGCGTGCAGCGGCTGACGCGCGACAAGCGGCTGCTCGTGAAACTGATCCGTGAAACGTCCAGACCGGAAATGGCGTTCATCGCCCGATCGGGTATTTATTTCGGTTTCTTCCTCGGCATCGTTCAGTCGATCGTGTGGGCAATGACGAAGAACCCGATCGTCATGCCGATCTTCGGTGCCTCGATCGGGTTGTTCACCGACTGGCTCGCGATCAAATTGATCTTCGTTCCGCGCGATCCGATCCGATTGCCGGGCGGGATTCTGCTGCACGGCATGTTCCAACGACGACGCGCCGAGGTCGCCCGGCAGTACGGCGAGATGATCGCGGGCGAGCTCCTCACGGTGGACAACGTGCTCGACACGCTCCTGCACGGGCCGCGCTCCGACCGGCTTCGGGCGATGGTTCGCACTCTCGTCGCCGAGGCGGTCGACGAACAGGCAGCCGCCGCGCGGCCGCTGGTCGACGCGACCATCGGAGGGGAACGGCTCGACCGGATCAAGGACTCCGCCGCGCAGAAGGCCATCGACCGGCTACCGGACACGCTCCAGCACGCCAAGGGCTATCTCGGTCGCGCGATGAACGTGGCGAACCTCGTGGAACAGCGCATGCTCCGCATGACCTCGACCGAGTACGAGAATCTCTTGCGACCCGCGTTCCGACAGGACGAGTGGAAGCTCGTCGCCGTCGGCGGGCTCATCGGCTTCGTGGTCGGGGAGCTGCAGGTTCTGGTGATGCTGCACTGACGGCCTCGCCGTTCACGCCCGCGGCCCGATTGCGGACGTACTCCACGACCCGGCAGGCCAGGTAGATCGTGAACGAGATCGCGGTGACGAAGAAGCTGACCGGTGCGCCCGGAGCCAGGGAGAGCACGATGCCTCCGAGAGCGGCCAGTTCCGCGAACACCACCGCGAGGATCGTGGCCCGCAACGGGCTGGCCGTCACCCGCGCGGCCGCGGCCGCCGGAGTCACCATCAACGCCACCACCAGCAACGCGCCGACGATCTGCACACCGAGCGCGGTGGCCGCACCGATGAGCACCGCGAACAACGGCGCCAGCCACGCGGCGGGCACTCCCCGGGCCGTCGCCACCGCGGGGTCGACGCTCGCGAACAACAACGGCCGGTACACGACGGCGAGCACCGCGAGCACCACCACCGCGGCGATCAGCAACACCGTCACGTCGGTCGGTTCGATGGCCACGATCTGGCCGACGAGGATGCCGAACTTGTTGGACGCCCGCCCGGGGTAGAACCACAGCAGCAACACGCCGAGGCCCAGCCCGAAGGCCAGGATCACGCCGATCACCGAGTCGCGGTCGGACTCCCGCCCTCCCAGGAGTCCCAGCAGCAGCGCGGCCAGCACCGCTCCGGCGAGCGCCCCGTACCCGACACCGACGCCGAGCAGCAGGGCCGCCGCGGCGCCCGTGAAGGCGAGCTCCGCCGTGCCGTGCACGGCGAACGACATCCGGCGCATCACGATGATCGGCCCGAGCGCCCCGGCCACGAGCCCCAGCACCGCCGCCGCGAGCAGCGCCGTCTGCACGAAGTCGAAGCCGAGCAGCTCCAGAGTCAGGTCGAAGTCGAACAGCTTGTCCATGTGAGCGCCTTCGAGTCGGTGCGGATGGGTGCGGGTCGTCCGGGGAGGTCGAGGTGTCGCTCAGGGATGGTGCACTTCGTCCTCGCACAACGCGCTCTGCGCACCCGCCACGTGGATCTGCCCTCCCACTCGCACGACCTCGATGCGCGAGCGGTACAGCTCGGACAGCGTCGACGACGTCATGACCTCGTCGGGCGTGCCGACCCGGAACTGTCCGTCGACGAGGTAGAGCACGCGGTCGACGTAGGGCAGGATCGGGTTGATCTCGTGGGTGACGAACAGGACCGCCGTGTTCGCCTCCCGCCTGCGCTCGTCGATGAGCTCCGCCACGATCCGCTGGTGGGCCAGGTCGAGCGACGCGAGCGGTTCGTCGCACAGCAGCACTTCCGGTTCTCCGATGAGCGCCTGGGCGACCCGGAGTCGTTGTTGCTCCCCGCCCGAGAGCGTGCCCACCGGAGCGTCGGCGTAGCGGCGCGCGCCGACGGCGTCGATCGCCTTCTCGATCCGTTCCCTGCGTCGGCGCAGGCCCCGCAGCCCGAGCCCCCACCGGTGGCCGTCGAGTCCGAGTCCCACGAGGTCGCGCCCCCGCAGGGTCAAACCCTCGTCCATGGCGCGTTGTTGCGGCACGTAGCCGACGCGCTCGTTGCCTCGGCCGGGCTGCCGCCCCGCCACGGTCACCGATCCCGCGCTCAGTTCCTGGAGCCCGAGCAGGACGCGCAGGAAGCTGGTCTTCCCGGAGCCGTTGGGACCGAGCACGGCCAGGAACTCGCCGGGTGCGACGTCGAGGTCGAGCCCCGACCACAGCGTCCGCTCACCGAAGCGCAGCGCCGCACCGCGGATGCCGACGGCGGCCCGCTTCGTGGCTACGTCCACCTGTTCACCGCTCACGCGTCCAGTGCCTTCGCGAGTGCTTCGACCTGTCCAGTCATCCACGCAAGGTAGTCCGTCTGTCCTTCGGGGAGCGTCTCGGTGACCTCCACGACCGGAGTACCCGCCTGCCGTGCCGCCTCGACGACCTTCTCCGTCGCGGGTGTGGCGGTCTGGGCGTTGCGGACCACGGCGTCGACCTTTTCTTCCACCAACGTCAGCATGCGCTGCTGGGCGGCCACGGGCACGTCGGTCTCGTTCTCCACCGCGGCGGCGAAGTCGTGGGGCGTGACGTCGGTCAGCCCGGCCTCGGTGATCAGGTGCGCCGCGATCGGTTCCGTGGCCGCCACGGTGGCGCCGCCGTGGCGCTCGGCGACGTCGGCGAGGTCGGCCCGCAACGTGTCGAGAGCGTCGGTGAACTCGGCGGCGTTGTCCTCGAAGGTCTGTTTCTGCTGCGGCAGCAGGTCGGCGAGCTCGGCCGCCACCTGATCGGCGACGGCGGAGACGGCCGCCAGGTCGTACCAGACGTGTTCGTTGCCGTGATCGTGTCCCGCGTGGTCGGAGTGGTCCGCGCCGGAGGCGTCGTCGTCGAGCTGGTCGACGGCCACCACGGCGGGTGCGTCGGCGTTCTCGGCGAGGCGGGGGAAGAAGTCGTCGTACCCGCCGCCGTTCCACACGAGCAGCTCGGCCGACGCCACCTCGGCCGCGTCGGCCGCTCCCGCCTGGAACGAGTGCGGGTCGGCGGCGGGGTCGTCGATGATCGCCGTCACGGTCACGTGGTCACCTCCGACAGCGGAGACGACGCTCGCCCAGACGTTGGTGGATGCGACGACCTGCACCACGTCGTCGGAGTCGTCGGCGCCGCCCGAGCCTCCCCCGCAGGCGGACATCGTCACAGCCAGGAGGACGGACACGGTGACGCCGGCCAGCGTGCGCCGACGGCGGGCGTGGTGCATCGGGAACCCCATCCACGTTGTTGGAAATGATTATCGATAACACTGTACCTGACGGTTCACCCCGTCACCCACCGATCGGGTGAATCCGACGGACACGCAGAGCAACCATGTGACGCGCGCTGGCTGCGGCTTCTGTCTACGGATCTGAACCGTTACGGTTTGTTCATGAACCGGCCGATGCGAACCAGGCGAGGTGCGACCTTGGCGTCGCTCGCCGCCGAACTGGGCGTGTCCAGGACGACCGTGTCCAATGCGTACAACCGGCCGGACCAGCTGTCTCCGGAGTTGCGCCGCCGCGTGTTGGAGACGGCACGCCGACTCGGTTACCCCGGCCCCGACCCGGTGGCCAGGTCGCTTCGCACCCGCAAGGCGGGCGCCGTCGGTCTGCTGCTGACCGAGAACCTGTCGTACGCGTTCCGCGACCCCGCCGCCGTGGGCGTGCTCGAAGGTCTCGCGCTCGCCTGCGAGGACGCGGGCGTGGGACTCCACCTCGTCCCGGCCAGCCCCGGTCGGGAAGAGGTCGCCGCCGTGCACCGCGCCGGCGTGGACGGGTTCGTCGTCTACTCCGTCCCCGACGACGACCCCCACCTCGCGGCCGTCCTGTCACGTCCCGTGCCCACCGTCGTGATCGACCAGCCCCGACTCGACGGCATCGACCGCGTCTCCCCCGACGACGAGACCGCCATCGTGCAGGTGGCCGAACACGTCGTCGGCCTCGGCCACCGTCAGATCGGCGTGCTGTGCATGCGGCTCGGCCGCGACCGCAACGACTCGTTCGCGTCGATCGACCGCCAGCGGACCGCGCACTACCACGTCCAACGCACCCGACTCGCCGCGCTCGCCAAGACCTTCGAGGCCGCCGGGGTCGACTGGAACACCGTGCCGGTGGTCGAGCGCTTCGACCACACCGTCGACGACGGCGCCACCGCCGCGCGGCAACTCCTCGACGCCCACCCGCGCGTCACGGCTCTCATCTGCACGTCCGACATCCTCGCTCTCGGCGCACTCGCCGAGGCCGGTCGACGAGGACTCCGCGTGCCCGCGGACCTGACGATCACCGGCTTCGACGGCATCGCCGAGGCGTCCCGCGCGGGACTCACCACGGTGCACCAGCCCGTGCTGGAGAAGGGCCGCGCCGCCGGGAAGCTGCTGCTCGGCGCGAACGACCGAGTCGGCGCGAAGGTGATCACGCTGCCCACCGAACTCCGGGTCGGCACGACGTCGGCGCCGCCCCGCACCGCCGAGGAACAATGGTTCGGCCCCTGAGAGGCCCCGGCTGCCCCGGCCGCACAACGTCGTCCGTCCCCGGCAGGATTGAGAGGCCATGACCGCGATCGACGATCTCCTGCGCCGCAATCGGGCGCTCGGCAACGTGATCCCCGGCGATCGGTCGTCGCCGCGCCCCTCGCTCCGGGTGGCGATACTGACCTGCATGGACGCGCGTATCCGCGTGTTCGAGATCTTCGGGTTGCTGCAGGGCGAGTCGCACGTGCTGCGTAACGCGGGCGGCGTCGTCACCGACGACATGATCCGTTCGCTCTCGCTGTCCCAGCGTAAGCTCGGCACCCGCGAGGTGCTGATCGTGCAGCACACCGACTGCGGCCTCAACCAGGTCACCGAGGACAGCTTCAAGGACGAGCTGGAGGAAGCCAGCGGCATGCGGCCCCCGTGGGCGGTGGAGGCCTTCCGCGACGTCGACGCCAACGTGCGGCAGTCCGTCGAGCGGGTCCGGCGCAACCCGTACCTGCTCCACACCGACTCCGTACGGGGCTTCGTCTACGACGTGAAGACCGGGGAGCTCCGCGAGGTCGCGTGAGCCGCCCCGGCTAGCCTTGTCGACCGATGTCCATCGACGCCGAGACACTCATCGACTGGTTCGACACCGCCGCCCGTGACCTTCCGTGGCGGCACGCGGACTGCACTCCGTGGGGCGTGCTGGTCAGCGAGATCATGCTGCAGCAGACCCCGGTGGCCCGGGTGCTGCCCGTGTGGCAGGAATGGCTGCGCCGATGGCCGACGCCGTCGGCTCTCGCGGCTGCGACGCAGGGCGAGGTGGTGCGGGCCTGGGGCAAGCTCGGCTACCCTCGGCGCGCCCTCCGGCTGCATGCCGCCGCCACGGCGATCGCGACCGAGCACGGCGACGAGGTGCCGGCCGACGTCGACACGCTTCTCGGGCTTCCGGGCATCGGCGCGTACACCGCGCGGGCGGTGGCCGCCTTCGCCTTCGGCCGTCGCGCGCCGGTCGTGGACACCAACGTTCGTAGGGTGGTTGCGAGGGCCGTCCACGGCGCCGGCGAGGCCGGTCCGCCGTCGACCAAACGGGACCTCGACGACGTCGAGAAGCTGCTTCCCGAAGGGCCGGACGAGCGCCCCGCAGCACGTTTCTCGGCCGCGCTGATGGAGCTCGGCGCACTGGTCTGCACGGCCCGCACACCACGGTGCGCCGACTGCCCGATCATCGACACCTGCGCCTGGCAAAAGGCTGGTCGACCTGCGTATACGGGTCCGACGCGACCGACCCAGCGCTACGGCGGCACCGACCGACACGTCCGCGGACTGCTGCTCGACGTCCTCCGGAACACCACCGGACCGGTGGCGAAGTCACGCCTCGATCAGGCGTGGCCGAAGGCCGGTCAGCGAGACGCGTGTCTCGCCTCCCTGCTGACCGACGGACTCGTGGAACAGACCGCCGACGGCCGGTTCGCGCTGCCCGGCGAGCATTGACAGATTTGCAGGGGCAGTTGGCAAGATCCTCACCTCACCGCCTGCGAGGGAGAGATCATCATGGCCCGAAAGCCCGTCTTCGACCGCCGCACGCTGTTGGTCGGCGGTGGCCTCGCCGTCACCGCCCTCGGAACCGCCGCCCTGACCGGTACCGCGAGCGCCTCCCCTGACCGGAATCGCCCGGTGCGTTCGGTGGCGGCACCGACCATGTACAGCACCGCCGACTGGGGCGCCCGGCCGCCGTCCGAGCCCGTCACCCTGCTCGACCGCAAGCCGACCTACATCGTCGTGCACCACACGGTGGAGCCCGGCAACACGGACGACTTCTCGCTCGACCGGGCGTTCGCGATCTCCCGCAGCATCCAGAACTACCACATGGACTCCAACGGCTGGATCGACAGCGGCCAGCAGTTCACCATCAGCCGCGGCGGCTACATCACCGAAGGCCGGCACCGCAGCATCGAGGCGCTGACCGGAGGAACCCAGCACGTCCTCGGCGCCAACGTCGCCGACCACAACAGCGAAGTCATCGGCATCGAGAACGAGGGCCTCTACATGGAGGTCGACGTGCCGCAGACGCTGTGGGACTCGCTCGTGTCGCTGGTGGCGTACATGGCCGCGCAGTACGACGTGAGCCCGGACCTGATCCGCGGCCACCGCGACTTCAACTCCACCGCCTGCCCCGGCGACGTCCTGTACGCGCGACTGCCCGAGCTGCGGGAGGAGGTCGCGGCCCGACTCGGCGTCGCGGTCAAGCAGCCCGCGCCGACGCCGCTGCTCCGGCCCGGCGACACCGGCGAGAACGTGCGGCTCGCCCAGCGTCGCCTCCGTGCGCGGGGCTACGACGTCCCCGTCGACGGCGTGTTCGGTGACGCGACCCGCGACGCCGTCGCGGCCTTCGCCGCCGACAACCGCATGGCCGAACCCACCTGCAAGGCGTGCGCCCAGTCCGACGAGCGCGGCTTCCTCGGCGTCGACCTGTGGGAGCGCCTCGCAGCCCGCTGACCGACACCTGAAGGCCGGGTCGTCCACGCGGACGGCCCGGCCTTCTGCGTTCGTCAGTCGCGCTCGGGAGCTGCCGGGAGCTCGTAGGAGATACCGAGGCGCTCGCAGATCGCGCGGCACATGCGCTCGTGCATCACGCTCATGTCGGGAAACGGCGTGCTCAACAGTCCGAACACGTCGAACGAGATCGAGGCGTAGATGCGCGACCAGCACTCGACGAAGACCAGGATCGCACCCAGCGGCATCGGGTCGAGCCGGACGACGGAACGGTAGCCCTCAAGCTGCTTCGACAGGCCGAATTCGAGCTCGCTCTCGTCAGGCACCTCGAACGGCTGCTGCTCCCACAGCCGCAGGTACCGCTCCCCGAACGCGCCGCCCACGGCGATCGTCCACGCCTCGGTGATCTCCCGGTGCAGGTGTCCCGCCACCGGTGGCGGCGCGGCGAAGACGAAACCGAACTCCGCGCGGTTCCGCGTCGCCCAGGCCGGAAAAGCCCTGATCATGGCCGTGATCTGCTGATCGGGGCGCTCGTCGGGGAATTTCGCGGCAGCGGCCCGCAACTCGCCCACGAGCTCGCCGATCAGATCCTCCGCCAACGCGAGCAGCAGGTCGTCACGACTGCGGTAGTAGCGGTAGATGGCGGGCGGCGTGATGCCGACCTCTCGGGCGATGGCGGCGAGCGTCACCGCGTCGATGCCGCCACCCACCAGGAGCCTACGCGCCGAACGGCGAAGGTCACGGTCCAAAGCGGCCCGAAGCCGCTCCCGCCGAGTCGTCGCCACCACACCTCCACCGAATGCCGCAGGCAGCATACGCGAACGACTGTGACACCGACACAGTCGTCTGCTATCCTCACGCCGCTGTCGTTAAGAGCCTTAACTACACTACGCCCCTTCGCTCGAACCACGAGCGTGACCAGCAGTTTTCCTCGGCAAGACGACTGTTTTCCTCGGACTGCGGCAACAAGGACGCCGCGTCCTCCGACCTACCCGGGCTCGGCCGGATCGACCGGCCGAGCGTGGCCGGGCCGCTGAGGGGGATGGCCCGGCCACACGGGTACACCGCTGTCGGCGGCCTTCGGCGCCGCGGCGTCATCGGGAGTCGAGCTCGCTCAGGAACGCCTCGACCGCTCCCCGGTAGACCTCCGGCTGGTCGTGATGCACGACGTGCCCCGCGTCCGCGACCACGAGGTGACGCCCGTTGCGGGCTCGTCTCGCCATCTCGGCCTGTTGGCCGGGCGGCATGCTGGTGTGCTCAGCCTCGATCACGAGCATCGGGCACCGCACCGCGTCGAGGTAGTCCCAGTAGTCACGCCGTCCCCATTCGGAGGCGATGGCGTAGAGGTCCTCCAGATCCGCGATCAAGTGGTAGCCGTCGTCGCGCTCCTCCACGCACTCGACGAAGTAGTCGCCCAGGTCGCCGAAGAACTCCGACACGTGGGCGAGCGACCGGAACGGCACAGGCCACGCCTCGAAGTAGGAACGCCATGCGTCCACGGTCTTGCCGCGCTGGTCGGGCGCCATGTCCTCCGTCACCACGGCGTCGACGAGCTGAGGCGCGCGCGCCGCCGTGACCCACGCGTGCAGCCCGCCCATCGAATGTCCGATGAGGACCGCCGGCCCGGCGTCGAGGTCCGCGACGAGATCAGCGACGTCGTCGGCGAACTCCTCCGTGCGCCACGAGCCTCGCCGCCGCGCCCGACCGTGCGCCCGGGCGTCGAGCCCCACGACGTGGCCGTACGACGTCAGCCATCGGGCCACCCGCCACCACGTGGTCGCCCGCCCCATGAGCCCGTGCAACAGCACGATGGGCCGCCCGCTGCCGCCGAAGTCGACCACACTCGGGGCCAGGGAAGATCGAACTGGCATTAGGCTCACTCCATGGTCGACCGCCGCGCCAGGCTGGCAGCACTGTGTGGGATCGCCTGCATCGTAGCCGCGTGCACCGACACCGAAGCTCCGTCCGAACCCGCCCCCGCGCCGACCCACGGGGCAGCGGGAATCGGTGACGCGTACTACCCCGAGGCGGGCAACGGCGGGTACGACGTCGACCGCTACGAAATCGACGTCCGCTACGACCCGGGCGAGCACGAGCTGACCGGCGACACCACGGTCGTCGCGCGGGCCTCCCAGGACCTCTCGCAATTCCACCTCGACCTGCGGGGATTCGCGATCACCTCCGTGGAGGTGGACGACGAGCCCGCCGAGTTCACCAGGGAAGGAGCGGCCGAGCTCGTCGTCACGCCCGCGAACCCGGTGCGCGAGGGGACGGAGTTCCGCACCCGCGTGCGCTACGAAGGCACGCCCGTGGTCGCCAACCGCGGACAGCTCGGCGGCAACGGCTGGTACCGCACGCCGTCCGGAGGCGCCTACGTCTTCGGCGAGCCCGAATCGGCGTCGTTCTGGTACCCGGCGAACGAGCATCCCCGCGACAAGGCAGCGTTCTCCCTCACCGCCACCGTCCCCGAAGGCTGGACCGCCGTCTCGGTCGGTCGGACGGGCAAGGCCACCACGAAGGACGGCTGGACCACCACGACGTGGACCGAGGACACGCCGGTGGCGAGCTACCTCACCCTGTTCGCCGTCGACAAGTTCGACGTCGAGACCGCGACACTCGCGGACGGCACGCCCGTCCGCAACGTCTTCTCCCCCGGCGCCGACACCTCTCGCGCCGCCGCCGAGCACACCCCGCGGATCGTCGAATTCCTCGAGTCCCACTTCGGCGACTACCCCGCGAGCACCGTCGGCGGCGTCTACCTCGACACGAATCCGGGCTTCGCCCTGGAGACCCAGGGCACCCCGACCTACCCGCTCGACGCGGACGCCGACCTCCTCGTCCACGAGCTCGCCCACCAGTGGTACGGCAACTCCGTGTCGGTGCACTCGTGGGCCGACATCTGCCTCAACGAGTGCTTCGCCGGCTACGCCACCTGGCTGTGGGCCGAGGAGACCCGGGACGCCGACCTCGACGCCCGGTACCGCACGCAGGTGGCGAACATGAGTGACGGGCTCTGGTCGCTGCCCCTCTACGACATGGGCGCGGGCAACGAGTTCGGCGCCGTGTACCAGAAGGGCCCCGTGGCCGTGCACGCTCTGCGCCTGCGCATCGGTGACGAGGCCTTCGCCGAGGTACTGCGCCGCTGGCCCACCGAACACGCCCACGGCAACGCCCGGTGGGAGGACTTCGAGGAGTTCGTCGAGCAGGTGTCGGGCGAGGACCTGGACGAGTTCTTCCAAGCCTGGTTCCGCGGCACCGAGCGCCCTGCCGAGGAGCACCTGCACCCGAAGCCCCGCTGACCCGAGCCGGTCGCCGAACGACGACTACCGTGTTCGGTATGGCAGTCGTGAAGATCAACGCAATCTCCGTTCCCGAGGGAGCGGGTCCCGAACTGGAGAAGCGGTTCGCCGCCCGGTTGCACGCCGTCGACAACCAGCCCGGTTTCCTCGGCTTCGAGCTGTTGCGCCCCGTCGCGGGCGACGACCGCTACTTCGTCTACACGAAGTGGGAGTCGGAGGAACACTTCCAGGCATGGGCCAACGGTCCCGCCCGCGAGGCCCACGCCGGTCACCAGGGCAAGTCCGTGGCCAACGGAGCGGATTTGCTGGAGTTCGAGGTCGTACAGAGCTCCGGTCCCGCCTCCTAGATGCACGAGCAGTACCAGCGCGCGGCCGAACTGATTTCCTCGGCCGACGCGCTGCTCGTGTGCGCGGGAGCGGGCATGGGTGTCGACTCCGGGCTGCCGGACTTCCGGGGCGACGAGGGGTTCTGGCGTGCCTACCCGCCGTACGCACGGCTCGGCTTGCGGTTCGTCGAGATCGCCGACCCCGAACACTTCGCCGCCGACCCGGAACTGGCCTGGGGCTTCTACGGACACCGGCTCGACCTGTACCGGCGGACACACCCCCACGACGGGTTCGCGATTCTGCGGAAGTGGGGTGAGGCCAAGCCGGGCGGGGTGCACGTCTTCACGTCGAACGTCGACGGTCAGTTCCAGCGGGCCGGTTTCGCCGACGTGGCGGAGGTGCACGGCTCGATCCACCACCTCCAGTGTCTCGCCCACTGCGGGATCGGGATCTGGCCCGCCGACGACGTCGTGATCGACGTCGACCCGGAGTCCATGCGCGCCCGCACTCCCCTGCCGTCGTGCCCGCGCTGCGGGTCGCTCGCCCGGCCGAACATCCTCATGTTCGGCGACTACGACTGGGTGCCCGACCGCTCACAACGACAGCTCGACGCCTTCACCGCGTGGCGGCGGACCCAGCGCTCCCTCGTGGTCGTGGAACTCGGCGCGGGGCGCGCCGTCCCCACCGTGCGCAGGCAGGCCGAACTGGCGAGCGCGGCGAACGGCGGCCTCGTTCGCATCAATCCCCGTGAGCCCGAGGTCCGCCACGGCCGCGGGGTCTCCCTGCCCGTCGGCGCGCTGGCCGCTCTCACGACGCTCGACGAACTCCTGACCTGAATCGGGGCTCGGGACGGCAGAGCGTCCCTCACTCCGACACGCCGGAGGGCCCCCGCACGTGCTGTGCGAGGGCCCTCCGGACTGGCTTTTCAGTTGTCGGTCACTCCTGCTCGGACTCGCCGGGCTCCTCGGTACCCGCGGCGGCGATGCTCACCGGCGGGGCATCGGGCACGTCCGACGGCTTCGGCTCGCCACGGAAGATGAACTTCGCCTGGTCGTCGTGAGCGTCGCCGACCTCCCAGCCTTCGACGTCCACGATGATGATCTGACCGGGCTGCACCTCGCCGAACAGGATCTTCTCGGACAGCTGGTCCTCGATCTCCCGCTGGATGGTCCTGCGCAGCGGCCGGGCGCCGAGCACCGGGTCGAAGCCCCGCTTGGCCAGCAGAGCCTTCGCCTTGTCGGTCAGCTCCAGAGCCATGTCCTTGGCCTTGAGCTGCTCCTCCACGCGGGACACCATCAGGTCCACCATCTGGATGATCTGCTCCTGCGTGAGCTGGTGGAAGACGATGATGTCGTCGATCCGGTTGAGGAACTCGGGCCGGAAGTGCTTCTTCATCTCCTCGTTGACCTTCTGCTTCATCTTCTCGTACCGACCGGTCTCGTCGGAACCGGAAGAGAAGCCGAGGCTCACGGACTTGGAGATGTCCTGCGTGCCCAGGTTCGAGGTGAAGATCAGCACCGTGTTCTTGAAGTCGACCGTGCGACCCTGACCGTCGGTCAGGCGACCGTCCTCCAACACCTGCAGCAGCGTGTTGTAGATCTCCTGGTGGGCCTTCTCGATCTCGTCGAAGAGGACCACGGAGAACGGCTTGCGGCGCACCTTCTCGGTGAGCTGGCCGCCCTCCTCGTAGCCGACGTAGCCCGGAGGGGCACCGAACAGCCGCGAGGCGGTGTAGCGGTCGTGGAACTCACCCATGTCGATCTGGATGAGCGCGTCGTCCTCACCGAACAGGAAGTTGGCCAGCGCCTTGGACAGCTCGGTCTTACCGACACCGGACGGACCGGCGAAGATGAACGAACCGGACGGGCGCTTCGGGTCCTTCAGACCGGCCCGCGTACGGCGGATGGCCTGCGACACGGCCTTGACCGCGTCCTCCTGGCCGATGATCCGCTTGTGCAGCTCGTCCTCCATGCGGAGCAGACGCGTGGTCTCCTCCTCGGTGAGCTTGAACACCGGGATACCGGTCCAGTTGGCAAGGACCTCGGCGATCTGCTCGTCGTCGACCTCGGCGACGACGTCCAGGTCACCGTCCTTCCACTGCTTCTCGCGCTCGGACTTCTGGCCGAGCAGAGTCTTCTCCTCGTCGCGCAGTCGAGCGGCCCGCTCGAAGTCCTGCGCGTCGATGGCCGACTCCTTCTCCCGCCGCACGTCGGCGATCTTCTCGTCGAACTCGCGCAGGTCCGGCGGCGCGGTCATCCGGCGGATGCGCATCCGCGCACCGGCCTCGTCGATGAGGTCGATCGCCTTGTCCGGCAGGTAGCGGTCGTTGATGTAGCGGTCGGCGAGCGTCGCCGCGGCCACCAGCGCCGAGTCGGTGATCGACACGCGGTGGTGCGCCTCGTAACGGTCGCGCAGCCCCTTGAGGATCTCGATCGTGTGCTCCAGCGACGGCTCGCCGACCTGGATCGGCTGGAACCGGCGCTCCAACGCGGCGTCCTTCTCGATGTACTTGCGGTACTCCTCGAGCGTGGTCGCACCGATCGTCTGGAGCTCACCACGGGCCAGCATCGGCTTGAGGATGCTCGCCGCGTCGATCGCACCCTCGGCGGCACCCGCGCCGACGAGCGTGTGCAGCTCGTCGATGAACAGGATGATGTCGCCCCGGGTCTTGATCTCCTTGAGGACCTTCTTCAACCGCTCCTCGAAGTCACCGCGGTAGCGCGAACCGGCCACCAGCGACCCGAGGTCGAGCGTGTAGAGCTGCTTGTCCTTCAGCGTCTCGGGCACCTCGCCCTTGACGATGTTCTGGGCGAGACCCTCCACGACGGCGGTCTTGCCGACGCCGGGCTCACCGATGAGGACCGGGTTGTTCTTCGTACGGCGGGACAGCACCTGCATGACCCGCTCGATCTCCTTGCTGCGCCCGATCACCGGGTCGAGCTTGTTCTCCCGCGCGGAGGCGGTGAGGTTGCGCCCGAACTGGTCGAGCACCAGCGACGACGACGGGGTGCCCTCGCCACGGCCCGTACCGGCCTCGGCGGGCTCCTTGCCCTGGTAGCCGGACAGCAACTGGAGCACCTGCTGACGAACCCGGTTGAGGTCGGCGCCCAGCTTCACGAGCACCTGCGCCGCCACGCCCTCACCCTCGCGGATCAGGCCCAGCAGGATGTGCTCGGTACCGATGTAGTTGTGGCCGAGCTGCAGCGCCTCACGCAGAGACAGCTCCAGCACCTTCTTGGCTCGCGGAGTGAAGGGAATGTGCCCGCTGGGAGCCTGCTGGCCCTGGCCGATGATCTCCTCGACCTGCTGGCGGACACCCTCCAGCGCGATACCCAACGACTCGAGCGCCTTGGCGGCGACACCCTCACCCTCGTGGATCAAACCCAAGAGGATGTGCTCGGTGCCGATGTAGTTGTGGTTGAGCATCCGGGCCTCTTCCTGGGCCAGGACAACCACCCGCCTCGCGCGGTCGGTGAACCTTTCGAACATTCCCACTCCCTCGACTGCTGCGCCGGCGGCCCGACACTCCTACCGGTTCGCTCCACCGGTGAGCTCGGCACCGTATGACCACTGTAGTAGCCGAGCACACGTTGCGTGGCTACCACTCGTGCGGATGGAACCTCACGGAGCAGGCCCTGAAGCGCCGCGAGCACTCGCGGAGGACACGCTCACAGTCGACTCGTTGCTGGCTGCTGACGTACGGAACAACGAAGCGCTCCATGGGGGAATTCCGGTGCGGGGCGTTGTCCGCTCACCGCGAACACGCCGCTCGCCGGGGTGTCGGCCGGGCGAGTGCGACCACCGCGGGAGGCCGCGTCGGGACACCTTCGCCAGTCGAGCACCTTCTCGATCACGAGGCCGACCCGACCCCGAGTCGGCCTCGGATTCGAGCCGTGATCCTCGACACAACGAGGTCGCGAGCGGCTCCGATGCCACGGACCGACCCCGACAAGGCCGGTCCGTGTGTCGAGACGCCGTCCCGGAGCGCTCGCCGGCCGTCACAGGCCGCTCAACGTGGTGTGCAGTGCGCCCGTGAGCTCGGCGGGAGTACCCGGTCGGCGGTGGACGTGATCGTCAGCGTCGAGGAAGACCAGCATGCGACCGAGCCCGGAGACGTCGAGCACGGACAGCGGGCGACTCCGACGGCGCACGCCGTCGACGGTCACGGCGCCGTACAACTGGTGGGCCCCGTCCCGGGGGCGGGCGAGCTGTCGACGAAAGCCCTCGACCTCGGTGACGCCGGACCGCCACCGGCCGTCCTCCCCCTCACCGTCGATCTCGGCTCGGGCGACGCGAAGCGGCGGCACGGCCGCGGCCGGCACGGCGGGCAGGCTCGTCACGAGCTCCTCGACGAGATCACGTGGCTCGACCGGCCGAAGCAGGACCTGATCGCCGTGGACGGTCACCCCCACCGCGACCCCCTCGCGTTCGGCCACCAACGACGCGGTGTCCAGACTCGGATCGGCGTAGCTGCTCCACCCGTACACCTCGCGGCTCGGCCGGGCCAGCGTGTACAGGACCTCGCGGAGCGTCCCGTCCTGCCCCGACGGCAGTCCGGCCTCGGCGAGCAGCCGGAGGCTTTCCCTGGTGACCTCCTCGGCACGGTCGTCCGGCACGTACAGGCCGGACGATCGCAGCGCGGGGTGGACATCCCCGGGAGCTTCGAGATTCCACGCGTGGAGCAGAGCCGCCCTGGGGACGGCGACCGCCTGGTGCAACACGACACTCACCGCCTACTCGCCGAGGGTGGGTGGCACGACGAAGTGACCCGTCTCGGGATCACGCAGGTCGTCGTCACCGCCGTCCAACGAGAACGCTTCGTCGGTGTCCTGGACGAAGCGACGCTGATGCTCGGAGTCCTCACCGCCCTGACCACGACCACCGGCGCCGCCCATGGCACCCATCGGCATCATCCCGGCGCGTCCGGCCATACCGGCTGCTGCCCTGGGCCCGGCCTGCCCGGCGTTCGCCGCCGGCCCGAACGGCATCGCCCCGCTGCCACGACCCGGTGCCGGGGCGTTGCCCGGGCCGCCTGGCACGGCCGACCTCGCACCGCCCGGACCGAACCCGCCCGAGCCGCCCGTCGCGCCGCCACCCGGCGCTCCGGTGTACCCCGTGACAGGCGTGCCACCGACAGACCAGGTATTCGGCGCACCTGGCCCGGTCGGCCCGGTCGGCGCGGGACCGCCGGCGGGCGGGGACGACGGCAGTTGCGCCGCAGGTCGGTAGGTCGTCGGGTCGGTCGTCGTCCGGTAGCCGGACGACGACGTCCGATCGGAGAACGACGAGTCGTCGTTGCCGGTCGTGTCCCGCTCGTGGACGCGGACGGGCGAGTCGTCGCGCGGCTCCGACGGGTGGACTAGCCCGGGCTCATCGCGCGTCGTGTCGTCTCGCTGCGTGTCGCTGCGCGCATCGCCTCCGCCGCGCTTCGCGTCGGAACTGTCCTTCGAGGTGGAGTCACCGGAGTCACGCCGCTCGCTCAACGTGCGCACGGTCTCGCTCTGCTCGTGCCCCTCACCGACGCGCCGCAGTGCGATCTCGCTGTCCCACTCGTCGAGCCAGCCGTAGTCGTACGTGACTCGATCCTGCGCCGATTGGGTGTGCTCCACGTACGTCTCGTAGATCCGCCGGTTACGCTCCTCCAGCTCGGCGTACTGGTTGATCGCCACCTCGTTGTCGGTGTCCCACGGCGTGATGCGATCCCAGAAGGTCCGTGTCGGCGGTTCGTCGGGCATCGGCTCCAACGTGGCCTTCAGCCACTCGAACGAGGACGCGACCTCCGAGAGCGTGCTCGCGTTGTCCTGGTAGGCCTCCGAAGCCTGGTAGGTCGCCTCCACTGCGGGACGGATGCGCTCCTGGGCCGCCTCTGCGCCCCCACCGGTCCACGAACTCTCGAGATCCGTGAGTGCTCGCCGCCCGCTATCGCTGACGACCGCGTGTTCACGGGAGAGATCCTGTGCCGTCCTCACCCCCTCCAGCCACAGTGAGGCATCACCGGCGTGCACCATCCGCACGATCTCGGCGATGGAATAGAGGCCGCCGAGCCGATCGCTGCCACCACCCGTCACGACCTCGCTCCCTCTCTCAGATTGGCCACCGCGATCTCGGCCAGTCGCTGGGAGAACGCGCAGGCATCGCCTCGGCTCTCTCGTGCGGGCGCCACCGTGACTCCCAGCGAGTACTCGTCCGCCAGTCCGATGTGCACCGAGCACGACACCTCGTTCTCCGCCAGTTGGAACGCCACCGCGGGAAAGCCACCGACACTCGGGATCTCCTGCCACACCTTGGCGATCGGCTTGGCGTTCCGGTAGAGGCCGCTGAGCCCCTGCTTCGTCGTGACGAGGAAGCTCGCCGAGATCGTCGCGCCGGTGTCGGGGTCCTGCCACGAACACCAGGGGCCGGTCTCGATGTCGTCCCGCTTCCCTTCCGGGGCGTCCTCGCCGAGTGCTTCCTCGACCTGCGCGCGGGTGAAGGTCTGGCACGGGTCGGGGGGCAACGCGGAGATCGGCAATGGCTCGCTCACGGCCGGTGCGCCACTGTGCGGCAACATGCCCGCCTCGTCGTCACCGGCAGTCGCGGACCGCGAGGCGGAGGACGTCTCCGGGGAGGCTTGGTCGCCCGCCTCCGACGCCGTCGAACATCCCGCTGCCAGCAGACCGATGACGCCCAGGCCCGCCACCACACGCAGGAGACGTGTCATTCGAGATACCCCTTGTCCTCACCGGGCAGAGCACCCGCACTTCCGATCTGTGCTTCGGCGTCCTCGTCGGCACCGGTCACCTCACCCAGCGCCGTCTTGAGGCGAGCCACGAGGACCTCGAAGAACGCGATCTCCCGCTGGATGTGCTCGTAACCGGCGTCGAAGGCGCCACCGCCTCGTCCCCCACCGTTGGCGAGGGTCAGATGGAACGAGCTGCTCGCGGGGTCGTCCGCGGCCCGTTCCAGCATGACCAGGCTGTGGGCCTTCCCCTGCATTTCCCTGAGCTTGTTGGAGATCTCCTCGAAGTCGTCCAGCGCTTTCTGAGCTTCTTCCCTGCTCAGGCTGAAGCCCTGTGCGCCGGTGGGCACGGAACCGGACCCACCACCCGGCGGAGGCGGCCCGACCGACCCTCCGGCCGCCACGCCGTCCACCCAGAACGTCACGTCAGACAACCAGCCATCGGCCGCAGTCATCCCCACCTCCGCATGAGCCCCACACGAAGCGAATGCGTCGGAGAGTAGCGCGTTAGTCACGCTCTGACAGAGATTTCACACAAATACGCCGGAAAGGGTCTGAGAGGGCGTATCACCTGCTCCGAGCGGGTCACGGCCGGACGACGCGGGCGCTCCGGGGAGTGGAACGGCAGCGTCGTCGAACGGAACAATCGAACGGAACAACGGACGCATCGAGGCTGGCACGTCGGCGAAGATCGTCCCGGATGTTGCGGGTGGACGCGGGCCTCGAACTTCGATCGGCTGTTCACCGGCCGGATCAGACCGCTCACCGACTCCGATCGGGCCGCGAGAACCGTGGTCTCCACGACCGCCGCCGACCCGGTCGTCACCCGAGCGACGCACCCCACGAGGCGGACGGGAATGACGGTGCGCGCATGCGGTGACTGTTCAGCACCCATATCGGAACGGGAGGACGGGGACCGTCCGGGGCCACCGGCCTCAAACGATGTCGCCGCTCGCGTCCGATTCCCCGTCGCCCCGGACAGCGTCGCCCACCGAACTCGGCGACAACGACCAGGCACATTTCGTCCGCGATTTCACGTCACTCGTCGGTACACCGCCCGGAGCATACGCGCGGCGACAGAAAGTAACCAAGCAGGGAGGTGAAACTGAATATGGCCTCCCGAGCCGGACCCGAGAGGCCATACCGCAGAGAGTCTTTCAGTTCCTGCGGTGGTACGCTTCCACGACCTCGGACGGGATGCGTCCACGATCCGAGACCTCGAAACCGTTCTTCCGCGCCCAGGCGCGAATTGCCTGGTTCTGCTCGCGATCCACAGCAGCCGAGCGGGCAGGAGCTTTCACGGCACTCCGGCTCGACGTCCGCTTCCGCCCACCGGCCCGGCGAGCGTGCTCGACGTACTGAGCAAGAGCGTCACGCAATTCTTCCGCATTTTCGGCGGAGAGATCGATCTCGTAGTTGACGCCGTCGAGACCGAACTCGACGGTCTCCTCCGCCTCGGACCCGTCCAGATCGTCCACGAGGGAGACAAGGACCTTCTGCGCCATCTGATTCCTCCTGCTTGGGACATGCTGAGATCACGTGGTGCCCGCGCCCGAGCTAAAAGCCTTGACCGAGCATATTGTTACCCGCACGTGCAGAATAACGCAAATCAACTTCAGCCATTGTCTGGGTCGTTGGCATGTCCTTATGCGGCCAACACAATCCCGCTCGGCGAACTGGCGGAAACGAGAACGACGTGCTCAGGACCGTGCGCGGCGACCCGGAGGAACGTTCCGGTCGGCGGTGTTCCTCTCGAAAACGAGCCGAAGGCCCAGGAGCGTGAGGTGCGGCACGTGTTCGGTGATCGTTTCGGACTCGTTCACGACGAGTGGGGCAAGACCACCGGTCGCGATCACCTCGACAGGCTCGCCGGAACTGCCCGTCAGCTCTCGGGCGATCCTTCTGACGAGTCCGTCGACCTGACCGGAGAAACCGTACAAAATCCCCGATTGCAGGCACTCGACGGTGTTCTTGCCGATCACCGAGCGGGGCCTGACGAGCTCGACCTTCCGCAACGCGGCGGCCCGGGAGGCGAGGGCGTCGACCGAAATGTCGATTCCCGGCGCGAACGCTCCGCCGAGGAACTCACCCTTCGCGGAAATGGCGTCCACATTGGTCGACGTGCCGAAATCGACGACGACGCACGCCGTGTTGTGCAGGTGGTGGGCGGCGAGGGTGTTCACCAACCGATCGCCACCCACCTCCTTGGGGTTGTCCACGAGCAACGGCACCCCGGTCCGCACCCCCGGCTCGACGATGACCGTGGGCACCTCGGGGTAGTACCGGTCGAGCATCACGCGCAGTTCCCGCAGCACGGCGGGAACCGTGGACAACGCGGCGATGCCGGTGATTCCGTCGGCGTGGCGTCCCAGCAGTCCCCGCATCGTCAGCGCCATCTCGTCGGCGGTCATGCGGGGATCGGTGCGCATTCGCCAGTCACGCACCAGGCGCGCGGCCTCACCGCGACCGGTGTGCAGGCCGAGGGCGATGTTGGAGTTGCCGACGTCGACGGTGAGCAGCAATCAGTGCTCCGCGTGCAGCAACGCGTCGAGCCGGGCGGCGTCGGCCGTCTCGGCGGTCGGCAGTTCGCCGTCGGCGGGCGCGGAACCTTCGGTCACCGCCCCGCTGGCCAGCCCGTACCCGTCGGGCACCGACGCCGGGTCAGCGCCACGTTCGACGATCCGGTTCTCTCCGTCGACGAACACGATCCGCGGCGTGAACGACGCCGCCTCGGCGGAGTCCATCTGGCCGTACGCGATGAGGATGACGATGTCCCCCGGGTGCACGAGATGCGCGGCGGCACCGTTGATGCCGAGCACACCGCTGTCCCGTTCGCCCTCGATGACGTAGGTCTCCAGTCGCGCGCCGTTGGTGACGTCGACGATGGTGACCTGCTCGCCCGGCAGCAGGTCCGCCGCCTCCATGAGGGTCTTGTCGACGGTGACCGAACCGACGTAGTGCAGGTCCGCCTGCGTGACCGTCGCCCGGTGGATCTTGGACTTGAGCATGGTCCGATACATGGCGAGATTCCCTCTCCTAGCTCTCGCGTCTCACTGCTCGATGCCGTACTCGGCCGCCGCGCCGAGCAGGAGCCCGACGTTGTCGATGAGCCTGGTGCTGCCGACCCGCGCCGCCACCAGCAACCGGGCCTCACCGTCCTCCGGCGGGGGTCCCAACTCCGTGTCACGCAGTTCGAGGTAGTCGACGGCCACCTCGGGGCGCGCCGCGAGCGTGCTGCGCGCCGCGTCGAGCACGGCCTCCGCTCCCCGACCACCCGCGTGCACACCGGCCACCAATGCCTTGGAGAGCACCGTCGCCAGCTCCCGCTGCTCCGGCGTCAGGTAGACGTTGCGGGAGGACAACGCGAGGCCGTCCGCCCCCCTCACCGTGGGCACGCCCAGCACCCGGACGTCGAGGTCGAGGTCGGCCACCATGCGCTTGATGAGCACGAGCTGCTGGTAGTCCTTCTCCCCGAACAGCGCGTAGTGCGGACGCACGATGTTGAAAAGCTTCGCCACCACGGTGAGCACGCCCGCGAAGTGACCGGGCCGGAAAGCACCTTCGAGCTCGTCCCCCAGCGGGCCCGGGTGCACGGTGACCGACGCGTTCGGCGCGTACAGCTCCTCCGCGCTCGGGGTGAACGCAATCTCAACGCCCGCGTCGGCCAACACCTCCAGGTCGGCCTCCAGGGTGCGCGGGTAGGCGTCGAAGTCCTCGCCCTCACCGAACTGCAGCGGGTTGACGAAGATCGAGGCCGCGACCACGGTGTTGGGCAGCCGCTTCGCCCTCCGCAGCAGTTCACGGTGCCCGTCGTGCAGCGCCCCCATGGTGGGGACGAGCGCCACGTTGCGTCCCACCGAGCGCAGCGCCGCGGTGACCTGGCGCACGTCGTTCGGTGTGCGGTAGACGTTCACCTGGCCACGGGTGAACTTCGGGGTGATCTTCGATGTGGTCACGTGCCCTCACGTCCGTTGTCGAGCAGGTCGGTGATCTCGCGGGCGGCGTCGGAGTCGAGCAACCCGGCTTCGCTCGCTCTGGCGGCGGTCCGCCGGGCCAACGCGGTGTACGCGGGACGGATCTCCGGAGCCTGTTCGGCGAGCACCCGCAGATGAGTCCGCACCGTTCCCACGTCGCCTCGCGCGACCGGTCCGGTGAGCGCGCGATCGCCGTGTCGTAGGGCGTTGTCGAGCGCGGCGGACAACAGCGGGGCGAGGAGCCGCTCGGGTTCACCGACGCCGTTGCGCCGTAACAATTCCACACAGTCCGCCACCAACGTCGCGAGGTGGTTGGCACCGTGGGCGAGGGAGGCGTGGTAAAGGGGGCGGGCGGCCTCCGGAAGGCGGACGGGCTCCGCGCCCATCTCCATGGTCAGGGCCTCGCCCACGTTCCAGGCGACATCGTCGTCGTCCGCCGCGGTGACCCCGACGGCGCACGAGTCGAGCCGCTGCAAGTCCTCGACTGCCCCGGTGAACGTCATCACCGGATGCAACGCCAGAGGCAGGGCTCCTGCTTCCGTCGCGGGCCGCAAGACCCCGATTCCGTGAGCCCCGCACGTGTGGACCACGATCTGTCCGGCCCGGAACGCACCGGCGTTGGCGAGGCCGGTCACCATCGGGCCGAGCACGTCGTCGGGCAGAGCGAGCAACACCAGATCGGCGCTGCTCACCACCTCGTCCGGTGGTCGCAGCGGCACGCCGGGCAACAACCGTTCGGCTCGCTGCACGGACGCGTCGGACACCGCCGAGGCGGCGACCACGGGATGACCGGCACGGGCGAGCGCAGCGCCGAGCACGCTCCCGACCCGGCCCGCCGACACCACACCGACGGCAAGCCGCGCAGGGCGGCTCACTGCGTGCCCCACTGGACGCACATCGACTCCCAAGCTCGTTCCAGTCCCACCCTGTGTCGCGGGTACCAGACGACGGCGCGAGACTAGCCCCACCTGCGCGTGCGCACGCCCACGAGGTGACCAGCTTCACCCGTCGGCGCCGCCACGCGCGAGCCGCACCGCCTCGGCTCGGGTCTCCTTCAACACGGCCAGCAGGGACGCCTGGCGCATGGACAGGTAGTCGGTGCGCATCCGCTCCGACACGGGTGAGCCCTCCCAGCGACGCGCGAACGCCAGTTCGGTCACTGCGGCCTGGTAGGCGGCCACGGCCTTCGCCGCCTCCCTGCCGGACTCCGCCCGCGCCTGCCGCCGCCACTTCTTGCGTTCCCGCAGATCGGCCAGCAACGGGATCTCGGAGGGAGCGATCCAGCCGGCCTCGGCCATACCCGGCAGGGTCGCCTCGATGATGCGCTGCTCACGTCGCCGCTGCCACATCATGATCAGCACCACGGCCGTGAAGATCGGCACCATGATCAGGAAGTAGACGTTGAGGAAGACGTCACCGCCCCCGAGCGTCGCCGAGGCGTTCCACAGAGCGTGCAGCAGCACCGCCGCGACGTAGGCGGCCACCGGCACGCCGAACTTCAAGCCGCGGTGCCGCGAGTGCACCACCAGCCCCACGCCGATCCCGATCAACACCGTGAAGAGCGGGTGCGCGAACGGCGACAGCAGGCCACGCAGCAGGAACGCCGCGAAGACACCCGCCGAGACCCCGTCCCCGAGGCCGTGGTCCACGAACGCCCTGCCGAAGTAGTAGACGTTCTCGGTGAACGCGAAGCCCGCCGCGCTGAAGCCCGCGTAGACGATGCCGTCGACGACCCCGTCGAACTCGTGCTTGCGTCGCCGCATGAGCACGAGGACGGGGACGGCCTTGAGAGCCTCCTCGACCAGCGGCGCCGACACCAGTGCACTCACCTTGCCGCCCTGGCCACTGCCGAGCAGCATGTCCCCCAACGCCTGAGCGGTGTCGTTGACCAGCAGCGCGGTGAGCGTCGCGACGCACGCGCCCCAGGCGAAGGTCAACAACAGCAGCTTGGCGGGTTCCGGTTCCCAGCGGTCGATCCACAGGAACGCGGCCACGACGACCAGCACGGGCACCACGGCCGCGACCACGCCGATCAACACCGCGAGCGCTCCCACACGCACGGTGGCCAGGCCCAGCACGAGCAGTCCCGACAAGGCGAGGCAGGCGATCCCGACCAGGGGCAGCAGCACGGTCACTCGCCGAGGCGTGTGCCTGCGCAGCGTGGAGGACGACGAAGGCTGACGGTCGGTGGTGGCTCCCTTCACGCGGGAACCTTAGCGAGACCGCCCGACGGACACGCCGCCAGTCGTCAGTCGTCGGCGCGGCGGCGACGACGAGGTCGGGAACCACTCGCGCCGTACGCGGCGAGCAACTCGCTCACCGAGCGCCCCTCGGAGTGGGAACCCGCCGGTTCGGGCTCGCTCTCCTCCGCGTGGGAGTGCCGTGCACCGGACGCCGCCGAGTCCAACCACGCGGGTTTCTCGTCGTCGTCGCGACGCCGCCGACCACCGCCGGAGGACGGCGCGGGCTCGTCGGGCTCCGGACGTCGCCTGCGACCGCCGGACGGCGTCGCGTCCCTGACCTCGGGAGGCAGCGTCGGATTCGGCTCCGGCTGCGTCGGCGCGGGCGGGTCGACCCGCGCCGCGACAGTCGCCTCTGCGGGCGACTCGGTCGGCCGGGGCTCCATCGGACGCCGTGGCGGCTCGACGGGTGCGCGGTAGCCCGTTCCCCTGCCGTCGGTGTCACCAGGCCGAACCGGCGGCGTGACCGCCGTCCGCGGGTCCACGGCGCGTTGCGTCCGCGTGGGAGCCTCCTCCACCGCGGGCTGCTGAGGGCGTGCGGGAGTCTCCGGGTTCAGCGAGCGAGCCAGGTGCCCCTCCCGCGGCGGAGCCGGAGGCCGTGGTGCCTCGGCGTCGGCGGGCCGACGCGGCGCGTAGGCAGGACCGGCCGGGCCGTTCGGGGGCGCGACCGGACGCTGCTGCGGGCGGGACATCTCCGCGCGGGCCCGGCTGGCGGCCTCGCTCGCCCTCGCCAGAGCCGACCCCGGGCGAGGCGGCACGCGACGGGCGGCGGGCTCGCCGGGCTGCTGACGCATGTCCTCCGCGGGACGCGCCGAGCGCGGGACGAAGCGGCTGCGCCCGGCACCGGGTTCCCGTCGGCGAGGAGGCTCCACCCGGGGCATCATCGGTTCCTCGGCGTCGTCCTCCGGTTCGGCGTCGAGGTCGCGGATGCGGCCGATCAGTTCGGTCGGCGGGTCGTCCTGGTCGGCCTGCTCGGCATCGACCGTGAGCGCGGGCCGTCCCTCCGCCTCGCCCGCCGTGACGAGCCGCTGGTCGTCACCGAGCTTGCGCATGCGGGTCGACTGCGCCGTCAAGGCCACGCGCTCCCACAGCACCTCGCCACCGAAGAGGTTCTGCAGGTTGTCCCGCAGACTCCGCAGTTCCTCCCGCAACGCCTCCAGCTCGTCGCGCTTCTCCTCCTCGACCCGTCGCCGGGTCTCGGCCTCGATCTCCAGCTCGTGCTCCCGCCGCGCGGCGATCTCCTTCTGGAGTTCGAGCTCGTAGATCTTCTGCGCCTTGGCGACCGACTTCTCGTTCACCGCGGCCTGCTTGCGGTACTTCGCCGCCATGAGCGCACCGATCAACGCGGCCCACAAGGCGGCGACGACCGCGAGTCGAATCCACCGCAGGTCGTCGGTCAGCACCAAGGCCAGCGTGGCGCCGATGGCGAGGAGAAAGCCAACAGCCAGCCACGGCTTCGCCGCTGATCGGTCCCGCGAGTCCTCGCCCACGCCACTCATGCCCCACACCGTACCGTCCAGTGATCCTTCCGAGACCTTTCCGGTACTTCGAGCGGCAGCGTGGCTGCGCTAATCGGTCGGTGGACCGTCCGGATCGCGCTCTCCGTTCCTCGGAGTGCGACAGCACTGTTCAAGCCACAGTGCGGCACCGATGAGCAGCCCCGCACAACACGCGCCGACGACGGTCGCCGGGACGTCATTCGCCGCCGCCACGATTTCACTCGACCGGGGTGCCAGGTAGGCGAGCGCACCGAGCCACGCGCCGACCATGAGCGCCCCCAACAACGACGACGCCTTCGCCAACGCGACCGCTCTGGCGATGCCGATCCCCGACTCCACCCGACGCTCCCGGATTCGCGACCGCACGGAGAAGGCGAGCACGGTCTCACCGAGAGCCAGGACCAGCAAGGTCACCCCGGCCAGCGTGGGCAGATCGGGCAGCGATCCGAACGCGACGCGATACAGCGAGAACGTCGCACCGAAGCCGATCACCGCGGCGAGGAGGAGATCCCGGGCCCGCGTGAAGTGCATGGTCACCACCGTACCGAGGATCGACGCGCACCGGTTCGCTCCACCAATCCGGACCGATTTCGGGAACCGACTCGGCGCGGTCGAAGCGGGCGCGCGGTCAGAGTGTCAATTCGGAGCGCCGCCGTACGCCCGCGCGCTCGTCCTCGCCCAACGCCGCAAGCAACGCATCGGCACGCCCCCGGCCGGGAACCACCGCGTCCGGGTCGATCTCCAGCCACGGGATCAGCACCGTCGCCCGCTCGGGCGTACCCGGGTGCGGCAACAACAGCTCGGGATGGTCGGAACGAACGTCGTCCACGGTCACGACGTCGACGTCGAGCGTCCGTGGCCCCCACCGCCGTTCCCGGACCCGCTCGGCACGCCGCTCCAGCTCCTGGGCCGTCCGCAGCCATGCCCAGTGGTCTCGACCAGGATCGTCGACCACGCACACGGCGTTGAGGAAGTCAGGTTGGTCCGTCACTCCCCACGGCGCCGTCTCGTACACCGACGACACGGCCACGAGCACGTCCCGCAGTCCGTCCACCGCGAGCCGCAGGTAGCCGTAGCGATCGCCCAGATTGGACCCGAGTGACAGCACCGCCCTGCTCATCGCCGTTCCCTCCGCACGGTGACGGCGATGTCGGCGAACGTCAGCGGAATCGGTGCGGACGGCTTGTGGACGGTGACCTCGACGGCACGCACCCGCTCGTCCCGCAGCACGTCCTCGGCGATCAAGCCCGCCACGCGCTCGATGAGGTCGTGGGCAGGGCCCGCCACCACGTCGGCCGCGCGCTGGGCCAGCTCCCCGTAGTTCAGCGTGTCGGACAGCTCGTCCGACTCCGCCGCTGCCGACAGGTCGAGCCACACCGTGAGGTCGACGACGAACTCCTGGCCGTCGCGCTTCTCGTGCTCGAAGACCCCGTGCCTGCCGAAGACCCGCAGGCCGGTCAGCGTGATGCGGTCGCCCTCAGGCACGGCCCCTCCGCCACGCCTCGGCCACGGCGACCGCGTCCAACGACGCGCCGACGTCGTGCACTCGCACGCCCCACGCACCGGCGTGGGCGGCCAGGGTGGAAACGGCGGCTGTGGCCACCTCCCGGCCCGACGGCGGGCGCGGCTGCCCTTCGGCGTCCGCGAGCAACCGCCCGAGGAACCGTTTGCGCGACGCCCCCACCAGAACGGGGAAGCCCAGGTCGAGCAGGGCGTCGAGCCCGTGCAACAGAGCCCAGTCGTGTTCGGCGTGCTTGGCGAAGCCCAGGCCAGGGTCGAGCACGATCGCTTCCTCACGCACCCCGGCGGCCATCGCGTCGTCCACCCGCGCGCTCAGTTCCGCGCGAACGTCGGCGACCACGTCGTCGTAGTGGGCGAGTTCGTTCATGTGGCGGCTGTGGCCCCGCCAGTGCATGAGTACCCACGGCACTCCCGAGTCGGCGGCGACCTTCGCCATGTCGGGGTCGGCCAGCCCACCGGACACGTCGTTGATGATCCGGGCACCCGCCTCGATCGCGGCCTCGGCCACCCGCGCACGGGTGGTGTCGACCGACAACACCAGCCCCTCGGCCGCGAGCGCCTTCACCACGGGCAGCACCCGGGCCGACTCCGTCTCCGCGTCCACCCGCTGCGAGCCCGGACGCGTCGACTCGCCGCCGACGTCGATGACGTCGGCACCCCGGCGCCACATCGCGTGGGCGTGCGCCAGGGCGTCCTCCGTGCTCAGGTACCGGCCACCGTCCGAGAACGAGTCGGGGGTGACGTTGAGGACTCCCATCACCGCGCACCGGCCCGGACGCGGTAGGCCAGTCATCGGCGGCCGCCCTTGATGAGCTCCAACGCCTCGGCCCGCGAGGACGCGGACGTCTGCAACAGGCCCCGCACCGCCGACGTCGTCGTGCGAGCGCCGGGCTTGCGCACCCCGCGCATGGCCATGCACAGGTGCTCGGCCTCCACCACCACGATGACGCCGCGGGGCCGCAACTTGCGGTTGAGCGCGTCCGCCACCTGCGAGGTGAGCCGCTCCTGCACCTGCGGGCGCTTGGCGTAGAGGTCGACGAGCCGGGCGAGCTTCGACAGGCCCGTCACCTTGCCCTGGCCGTTGGGGATGTAGCCGACGTGGGCGACCCCGTGGAACGGGGTGAGGTGGTGCTCGCAGAGGCTGAACAACGGGATGTCGGTGACCAGCACCAACTCTTCGTGGCTCTCGTCGAAGGTCCGGTCGAGCACGTGATCCGGGTCGCTGTACAGGCCCGCGAACATCTCGCGGTAGGCCCTCGCGACCCGGGCCGGCGTCTCCTTGAGACCGTCGCGCTCCGGGTCCTCACCGCATGCCAGCAGCAGTTCCCGGATCGCGCGCTCCGCCCTCTCCTGGTCGAACACCGCGTGACCGGCCCTGGGGAGTTCCGCGTCGACTTCGAGCGGAGAGTAACCGTTGCCCGTCACGTCACTGCCTTCCTCGATCACGAAGGCGTGTTGCCGTCCTGATCGTTGTCGTCGTTGCGCTCGGCCGGTTTCGCGTCCGGAGTCGGCGGAGCAGGCGGCTGCTGCGGCGCGGGGTTCTGGTCGCGCCACGGGTATCCGCTGCGTCCGCTCGGCTGCGTCGCCGGAGTCCAGCCCGGAGGAGCCCCGTAGTGCGGAGGACCGGCGTTGGTTCTTCCGCCACTCGGCTGGCCGCCGTTGGACGGCCACGGAGTCGCACCGCTGTTGTTCCGCCGGGTTCCGTTCGGCTGGGCGTCCCCGGACGGGGGAGCGTACGGATTGTAGGTCGACGAGGGGGCCGCGGTTTCCGGCTGTCCATGCGGCGGACCTCCGGGCAGGTCACCGGCACCGGGAGCGGTGGCCACCGGCGTGGGCTCCGGCTCGGTCTCGGCGGGCTTCCGGTCGTCGCTCTCGCTCTCGGGCGGCCACGGCTCGCCGCGCTCCATCGCCAGCTCACGCGGAGTCTTGATCGGCGGCTTGTCCGACGGCAGCCGCTCGCCGAACTCGTTGAACGTCGTGATGCGAGGCCGCTTCTCCACCGAGGCGAAGATGCGCTCCAGGTCTCGGCGCTGGAGGGTTTCCTTCTCCAACACCTCCATCACGAGGTCGTCCAGCACGTCGCGGTAGGTCGTCAGAACCTCCCACGCCTCCGTGTGCGCCGTCTCGATGAGCTTGCGCACCTCTTCGTCGATCTCGTGCGCGACCTCCAGCGAGTAGTCCGGCTGACGGCCCGCCGACCGACCGAGGAACGGGTCACCGTGCTCCTGGCCGTACTTCACCGCGCCGAGCCGCGGCGACATGCCGTACTCGGTCACCATCGCCTTGGCGATCTTCGTGGCCTGCTCGATGTCAGACGACGCACCCGTGGTCGGCTCGTGGAAGACGAGTTCCTCCGCCGCACGACCGCCCATCGCGAACACGAGACGGCCGATCATCTCGGAGCGCGTCATGAGCTGCTTGTCGTCCTCGGGCACGATCAACGCGTGCCCACCGGTGCGGCCACGGGGCAGGATCGTGAGCTTGTAGACCGGTTCGATGTCCGGCATCGCCCACGCGGCCAGCGCGTGACCACCCTCGTGGTACGCGGTGATCTTGCGCTCGTGCTCGGAGATGATCCGGCTCTTGCGGGCCGGACCGCCGATCACTCTGTCGACCGACTCCTCCAGCGCCGCGTCGGTGATCACGGTGCCGTTCTGACGCGCGGTGAGCAGCGCGGCCTCGTTGATGACGTTGGCCAGGTCGGCGCCCGACATGCCGACCGTGCGCTTCGCGAGTGCCTCGATGTCGACGTTGTCGGCGAGCGGCTTGCCCTTCGAGTGCACCTCCAGGATCGCCCTCCGGCCGGACAGGTCGGGGGCGGAGACCGGGATCTGGCGGTCGAAGCGGCCGGGACGCAGCAGCGCCGGGTCGAGGATGTCGGGACGGTTCGTGGCGGCGATGAGGATGATGCCGCCGCGCGAGTCGAACCCGTCCATCTCGACGAGAAGCTGGTTCAGCGTCTGCTCGCGCTCGTCGTGGCCACCACCGAGACCGGCACCACGCTGACGGCCCACGGCGTCGATCTCGTCGACGAAGATGATGCACGGCGCGTTCTGCTTGGCCTGCTCGAAGAGGTCCCGCACCCGCGACGCACCGACACCGACGAACATCTCGACGAAGTCGGAACCCGAGATCGTGTAGAACGGCACCCCGGCCTCGCCGGCCACCGCACGGGCCAGCAGCGTCTTACCGGTGCCGGGCGGGCCGTACAGCAGCACACCCTTGGGGATCTTGGCGCCCAACGCCTGGTAACGCGCCGGGTTCTGGAGGAAGTCCTTGATCTCGTGGAGTTCCTCCACGGCCTCGTCGGCGCCCGCGACGTCGTTGAAGGTCGTGGTCGGCATGTCCTTGTTGAGCTGCTTGGCCTTGGACTTGCCGAAGTTCAGCACCCGGTTGCCGCCGCCCTGAGCGCTGTTCATCATCCACATGAGCAACAGCACGAGGATGCCCAGCGGGATCATGTAGATCAGAAGCTGGGTGAAGAAGCTCTCCTGCGTGACGGTGGTGTTGAACTTGACGTTCTCTTCACCGGTGCTGGAGTTGAGCAGCGTGTTGTAGAGCTGGTCGGACGCGCCCGCCGGGAACTTCGTGAGGACCTGCTCGACCTGTTGGCCGTCGACGGCGATCGAGTTGTCGAGGGTCAGCTTGAGCTGCTGTTCGCGGTCCTCGAGCGTCGCTTCCTTGACGTTGCCGGAGCGGATCTGCTCGATGGCCTGCGACGTCGGGATTTCGGTGTAGCCGCGGTCACTGTCGCTGAGGGTGCTGATGCCGAAGATCAGCAGCAGAACCACGAGTATCCACAGCAGTGGGTTCCTGAGCAGGCGCTTGCGGTCCATTCGATCCGGCCGTAGTGGCCTCGACCCTCCCTGGCTAGGCGGTAGGTTGTGACATCCGCCGTCGCGGTGTTGACAGATGCGCGGGCGCTACGGAGTCGCCGTTCCACCAGCGTACAGTCCGGCTCCCGTGAGATGCCGGGCGCTCCTGGATGCTGTTACTGTCAACGGCCGACCTCGACGCCGTGTTCCCCGGTCCGTCGTCGCGGCTGTCAGCGTGTGACGTCGGTGACCATCTCGCCCAGCCGACTGCGCAACGTCTTCGCGTCCGCCGGGGCGACCGTCACCCACTCCCGGCCGTCCGGTCCCGTCCGGGACAGGCTCAGGTAGCGCCCGGACGCGGTGTCGAACCACGCGAGCACCGGCGAGCGACGCTTGCCGCCCACCTCGTCACGGCTGTTGGCCGCGAGCTGCCCACCTCGGAGCCGTGGCTGCGCGATGAGCTGTGCGTACGTCTCGACCGGGTCGTGCGACCGGTCGGCCAGGCCGCTCCGCTTGCCCGTCGCGCTCGCGGCGGCGGTCCGGGAGGGCTGGATCCGCATCGCCTCGTCGAGCGGCAGGGTGATGGACGACTCGGTGCCTCGCGATCCCGCGGGCAGCAGGTCGACGATCGCGGAGGCGAGCCCGTCGGGGTAGAGCGGGCGGAGCCAGACACCGTCGGCGTCCTGCACCGCGAGCACGGCCTTGGTGCCGTCCGAAGCCGCCAGCGCGGCGATCGGCGGCTTCCGGAACTCGGGGATGTGCAGCGCGTCGATGCTCACCGACGGCCTCGACAGCAGTTCAAGCCACTGGTGGACCGGCGAATTGTCGATGTCCCTCGCGGCCAGTTCCGTCTCGACACGCTTGCGCAGCGCGGCGCGCTCGACCTCGTCGGCACCGTGCGACGGCACGGTGAACGGGTACGGAAGCTCTCCCACCTCGGCCTTCTCCCACAGGATGTCGAAGGTGGCGAGTGTGAAGAATTCCTGCGCAGACACGATGTCCCCCGAACTGCTGTCGCGACGACCGTTTCCGTGGTGATCGAGAAGGATAGCGGTCAGAGACTCACGGCGGTGGCCCGTGCGACGGACGCCAGCATCTCCGACAACCGGTGCCGCAGCGTGGGAGCGTCCGCCGGGGCGATGACGATCCAGTCACGACCGTCGGGGCCTCTACTGGCCTGCGTGAGGTAGCGGCCGCTCTCCGTGTCGAACCAACTGAGCACCGGTGAGCGACTCTTCCCGCCCGAGGAGTTCCTGGCGTTGGCCCCGATTTGACCTCCCCGCTCGCGTTCCTGCGCGTGCAGTCGGGCCAACGCCTTGCGGTCGTCGTCGGCACGCGCCGTGGTGCCGTCGGAGGTCGTGGGCCGCCGCTGCATGAAGTCGGCACCCGGACCGGCCACGAGTTGTTCGAGCGGCATGTTGATCGACTTCTCGCGGCCTCTCGGGGCACCGGGAAGTTGCCCCACGATGGCACTCGCGAGCCCGTCCGTGGGCACGTCCTCCAGCCGCACCGTGCCCGCCTCCTGCACGAGCAGGACGCCGTGGCCACCCGCCGCCGCGGCGACGGCGGTGCGTGCCTCGGCGTTCGGAGCGCTGATCAACACGGAGTCGAGACTCAACTCCGCCCTGGCCAGGCACCCGAAGGCGTCCTCCAGGGCGGGAACGGGCCGACCGTTGTCGTCGGCCAGCCCACGGCGCGCGAGGTCGGTGAGGACCTGCACGCGCAGAGCGGCGCGTTCCTCCAGCGTGTCGCCGTGGGAACGCACCGTCACCGGGTACGGCAGTTCACCGAGGCCGCTCGACTCCCACAGGAAGTCGAGTTCGACCTCGGTGAGCTGGACGCGCACGTGTCATCACCCCTCGTCCGGGCCCCACGCACCGAGCACCGGCGGCGCGGCCGCCTCCGTGGCGCCGAAGGTCTCGTCGGGATCCGGCTCGATGAGGAAGGACGCGTGCGTGTGCTCCTTGTCCTCGTCCTTGCGACCCGCACCAGCGCCCATGCCCATGGGCGCTCCGGCTGCGGCGGCCGGGGACGGCGCGGCACCGACCGGGCCACCCGGCGCGGGAGCCGCCGTGGCGACACCCTGTGCCGGCGCGGAACCCGAACCGACGGCGTTGGGAGCCACGCTGCCGCTGCGGTCGGCCGTCGACGCGACCGTGTCGGAGGTGGCGACCTCACCCTTCGCGCCGGTGCGCTTGCCCGACAGGCCCTTGGCCGCCTTGAGACCCGCGTACCCGACGGCGCCACCGGCCGCAGCCGCCCCGAGCGCCGACCCGGCGTTGACACCGCCGGTGGGCGCGGAGGCCGGCACCTGACCCGAGCCCGTCGTGGACGCCGAACCCGTGGCGACACCGTGGGTCTCGGTCGAGACCGCGCTGGAGAGGTTCGTGTACGCGTCGACCGCCGTGTTGACCGCCGCCTTCGGCACACCGGCGGAGCCGTACGGGGCACCGCTGTCGACGCCGGAGACGGAGTACGTACCGGAGGCACCGAGCGACCGTGCCTCCACCGCGACCCCGTTGCCGAGCGGCTTGAGACCGAGCGACTCCGGGCCGAAGCTCGGGGTCGTGCTGTCGATCTGCGACAGCTCCTCGGTATAGGCCTCCAGGAACATGATCTGCTGGGCCTTCACCGCCTGGGCCTCGGCGTGCTGCCGCTTCATGTCAATGACCATCGCGGCGGGACCACCGGCGAGCAGAGAGCCCATCTGCGCAGCCGGGTCGAACTCCTTGGGCTGCGGCATCGTCTTCAGCTTGGCCGCCGCCGAGGCCTGCTGGGCGAGCCGGTCGCGCATCGTGTGCGCCGCCTCGGACGCCTGCGCGCTGGAGTTGGCGATGCCCACGAGCGCACCCTGGGCGGCGCCGGCACCCTGACCGACCCACGCGCTGCCGAGTTCCTTGATCGCGTTGTAGAGGTCGTCGGCGATGCGGGCCAGCTCGCCACCGTGGTTGCCCCAGGTCTGGCCGAGTTCCTCCGCGGTGGCCGGCTCGTTGTTCACCGTCGCGTAGGTGTACAACTGCTCGCTGCCCCTGGCGGCCCAGTTCGGGCGAGCACCGATGGCGCGGTCGCTGCCGTACTGGAAGCCGTCCGAACGGCTCCGCGCCCGGTTGACCAGGTCGGCGACCTCGGCACCCTCGTCACGCATGACGCATCGGACATCCGTCGGCCCGGTGTTCACGCCGTAGCCGTACCCCGGAGAACCAGGCGTCCTGCCGGGCTGGTCGACACCGCTCTCGTCCGCGTACATGTCTTCCGCTTCCCCCTAGTGATCAGAGCTGCCCGCGCAGCGACTGGGCCGTGGAGCTGTCGAACTCGTCGTAACGACTCATCGCCTCGACGATCGCGTGCTCGGCCTCGTCGTACTGCGTGTACAGGTTGCGCAAGGCCTGGGCGTAGGAGTCGTTCATACCGGCCGCACGCTCGGCGAACTTGTTGGCGATCGCCTCGCCCACCGGGTTGGCCCCCAGCTTGGGCGAGGTCGCGAGGAACCCGGTGTTGTCGAGCAGGGCTGCGACCGCGTCCTTGCCGGTACGGATCTTCTTCAGAACCGCCTGAGCGGCGTCCGGGTCGAGGCCGACCTGACCCTTCGCCGCGGCCTCCCTGAACGCGGCGGCGTCCGCGTAGCTGCTATTCGGCATGTGTTCGCTCTCCTGTCCCCAGCACAAACCCGACTAGGCTCAGCACCTGCGATCTTCGCTAAGGCTAACGCACTCGAGGTACGTCTACGACGCGTTCTCGCCTGTTCGGGTTCCGTGTTCGCAGGAAGTAATCGCGGACGATGCCGGACCGTTACGACGAGTAGACCCGCGGGTCCAGCGTTCCGATGAACGGCAGGTCGCGGTAACGCTCCGCGTAGTCGAGCCCGTAGCCGACGACGAACTCGTTCGGGATGTCGAAGCCGACGTAACGCACCGGCACGTCGACCTTCACCGCTTCCTTCTTGCGCAGCAGCGAACACACGTTGAGCGAGGCGGGGTTGCGGCTGGCGAGGTTCTTGAGCAGCCACGACAGCGTCAGCCCCGAGTCGACGATGTCCTCGACGATGAGCACGTCGCGGCCCGCGATGTCGCGGTCGAGGTCCTTCAGGATGCGCACCACGCCGGAGGACGAGGTGGACGATCCGTAGGACGAGACGGCCATGAACTCGAGCTGCGCCGGGATCGGCAGCGCGCGGGCGAAGTCGGTCATGAACATGACCGCGCCCTTCAGCACCCCGACGAGCACGAGGTCGGAGGTCGTCTTGTCGACCGGGTAGTCCGCCGCGACCTTCTCGGCCAGCTCGGCGACCTTGTCCTTGATCTGCTCCTCGGCGATGAGCACGGAGGCGATGTCGCCTTCGTACACGGTCAGCTCCCTTGTGTGGTGGGTTGGCGGTTGTTCAAAACGAGCTTTTCATGAGCCCTCTTCACCTCGACACCGCCGGGTAGGAAAACGCCGCCTTGGCCACGCCACGCCCCCACGAGGTCGTCGACCGAACGCAGGTGCGCGTCGGCCAACTCCTTCGCCCCGTGTCGCAGCAGCCACGCGCGCAGGACCCGTCGCCGGATCGCGGGCGGGGCCGCGGCGAGCACAGCCACACGGAGCGCCGCGCCGTCGCGGGCCTGTCGAGCAACGTCCTCCGCCACCGCGTCGAGGGCCTCGCAGTCCTCCCGGAGCTGCCGCGCCGTCCTGGCCAGCGCCTCGGCCACCCCACCGGCGAGGACGTCCTCCAGCAGCGGCAGTACCTCGTGACGCACCCGCACGCGACGGAACCGTCGATCGGCGTTGTGCGGGTCCTCCCAGGGCGTGAGTCCCAGTTCCTCGCAGGCCGCCCGCGTCACGGCCCGCGGAGTGCGCAGCAGCGGTCGTGCCCACGGCGGGTCGAGCGGCCGCATCCCCGCCAGGGAACGCGACCCCGATCCCCTGCCGAGGCCGAGCAGCACGGTCTCGGCCTGGTCGTCGAGAGTGTGCCCGAGCAGCACCAACGTGCCTTCCCCCGCGTGTTCGCGCAGCACCGCGTACCGCGCCCGACGAGCGGCGGCCTCGGGCCCGCCCGGCCCCGACACGGTCACCGGCAACACCTTCGCCGTGTGCGCGCCCAACCGCATCGACTCCTGCGCAGCGACCTCCGCGACGTCGGCGGAGCCGTCCTGCAGCCGGTGGTCGACCACCAACGCGCACACCCGCAGGTCGCGACGGCGTGCCGTGTGGGCGGCCGCCTCGACGAGCGCCAACGAGTCCGCGCCTCCGGAGACGGCCACCGCGAGTTCGCCGGACGCCAGGTGAGCTTCCGAGGCGGGGTCGTCGAGGAACGTCCGCACCGCTCGGCGTACCGCCAGCACGGCGTCGAGACGGGGGCGTCGGGGCGTCAGTGCACGCGACGCAGCCATGCCTTCGGGTCCCTGATCTCGTCGCGGCTCGGCAATGTGTTCGGCGACGTCCAGACCGCGTTGAACCCCTCCATGCCGACCGCGTCCACCACGGTGCGCGTGAAGGTGGAGCCCAACGCGTACTGGCGCACCTTCGCGTCGACCCCGAGCAACGCGCGCAGGAGCCGGTCGAGCGGGCCTCCGCCCTTACGGCGGACGGTGAACCGCCGTCGGATCGCGGCCACGCTCGGCACGACCTCCGGGCCGACCGCGTCCATGACGTAGTCGGCGTGCCCTTCGAGCAGCGTGGACAGCGCGAGCAGCCGGTCGAACACCTCGCGCTGCGCCGGCGTCTGGACCAGCTCGGCCAGGCCCACCGCGCCCGGCTCCCGCGCGTCCCGACGCTGTCGCACGTTGTCGGCGACTCGGGACAGCAACGTCCCCAGCCCGTCCGACTCGGCGAACCCGGTGACCAGCCTGCCGACCTCGGAGGCGAAGTGCTCCCGCAACCAGTCGACCGCGGTGAACTGAAGGCGGTGGGTGCACTCGTGCAGACACACCCACATCCGGAAGTCCCGACCGGACACGCGCATGGCGCGCTGTGCAGTGACCACGTTCGGCGCCACCAGCAGCAGCCGTCCCGTGTGGTCGTCACCGCCGAACGGGTCGTACTGACCGAGCACCTTCGTGCCGAGGAACGCCAGCACCACACCCGTCTGGACACCGGCACTTCCCGCCAGCAGCGGCGTGAGCGCCCCTCTCCTGGCGTCGTCCGGAACGGCGTTGGTCGTCAACGCCTCCAACCCCGAGGCCGCCGCCCGCACCCAACCAGGCCGGTCGACGACCTCCCCGGGGAACAGCGGCAGGTCGGTTCCCAGGCCGGTCAGTTCTCTGACATGGCGTTCGGCCTCCACCGTGAAGGACGACAGCTCGGTGACGACTCGCTCCGCCTCCGCACGGTCGACCACGGGACCACCCCGGACCAGGTAGGCACCCGTCGAGGCGGCCACCGACCAGTCCACCAGCGGGGTCGGCGTCCCGCGCTGCGCTGCCTGACTCACGACGACTTCTTCGGGACGGTCGACATCACGCTGTCGGCACCGAATGCGCTCACGTGTCGTCCTTTCGCCGCGTTGGCACCTCGACTTCCGACGCTACCCGCCCTCAGCGGCAACCACAGCCACGTAGGGCCGCCGCGATGCGGTCGAGCGCCGCACGGGCCCGGTTCTGGTCCTTGCCGTCGGACATCAGGGCGAACGTCAACACCCGGTCGTCCTCGGTCAGCACCACGCCGGCGAGCGTGTGCACCCCCGACAACGTTCCCGTCTTCGCCCGCACCCAGCCACGTCCGGCCGCCGACGACTCCTCGTCGTAGCGCGGGGCGAGGGTGCCGCTGCCGCCCGCCACGGGCAGCCCGATGAGCAGGGGCCGGAGCTTGGCCGTCACCTCGTCGTCGTCGTTCTCGGCCGCGGCGAGCTGGAGGATCCGGGTCAACGTCGCCGCCGGGACGGAGTTGCGCGGCGACAGCCCGCTGCCGTCGTTCAACTCCGCGTCGGAGACGTCGATGCCGTTGCGCTGCAACACTTCCAGGGTCGCGGCGGCACCGCCCTCGAACGACTGCTCCCGCCCTTCCTCGGCGGCCACCTGCCGCGCCAGCACCTCGCCCAGCAGGTTGTCGGACTCCACGAGCGTGTGCCGCACCAGCTCGTCGACCGGCGCCGACCACACCTCGCCGAGCACCTCGGCGTTCTCCGGAGCCGTCGTCTCACCACCGACCTCTGCACCGAGCCGCTTCGCGAACTCCTCGGCGAGGTTGCCCGCCGGGTCGGACTGGCCCATCGACGCCTTGTCCTTCGGGTTCGTCCGGCCGCCGTCGAGCATCGCGGGCTGCACCTTGACCATGAACGTCGACGGCACGTCCTCCGGCGCCCACCCGGCTCCGGTCTCCGGCCCGGTGTAGGCCGACAGGTCGAGTTCGACCCGCTCGACGGCACCTCCGGTGGCTTCCTTCACCTGCTCGACAAGGTCGTCGAGATGCGCGGCACCGGGGAAGATCGACTCTTCGCCCACCGGCAGCGAGGACAGCGTGACGTCACCCCCACCGACGAGCACCACGGTCCCGGGCTCGTCGCCCGCCACGACCCTGGTCGGCAACCTCATGTCGTGGTCGAGCGACAACAACGCGGCGGCGCTGACGAGCACCTTGGTGGTCGACGCGGGCGTCGCCGGGACATCGGCGTCGCGCTCCCACAGCACCTGACCCGTCGCCGGGTCCACCACGCTGCCGTGGAGTGTCCCGAGATCGGAGTCCGCGGCGAGCTCCTCGATCGCGGCGGCGACCCCCTGCGGTGTGGGCGCGGCACCGGACGCCGCCGCCTCCTGCAGCGCGAGTCGCACGTCCTGCGGCGCCGGTGGGTCGGCGAGCGGGGCGTTCGGCGCCCACGGCAGTCCGAGCCGGTTCGACACGGGCGGCAGCGCCAGCGTGACCCCGGCCGCCAGCAACACCACCACGCCGACGGCGACGGCCACGAGCAGTCGACGACGCCTGCCACCGCCACCACCGCTCTCGGTCGCCTCGGCGGCGGGTGGGTCGGTGGGGCCACCGGACTCGGGCTCGGGCTCGGCCGCCGACGCCACCGCGGCCTGGGTTCCGGTGTCCGCCCCTCCTGCAGGACGCGCGGGACCGGGTTCCGGCGTGCGCGGCACGCCGTGGGCATCGTTCTGGGACACCACCTGCTGCTCGCCCGTGTGCTCAGGGCCGATGCGCTGCGGCCACGCCTGTCTGCCCGCAGGCGGGACGGCTCCCGGATGGGGCCGGGGCGGCGCGGGCGCTCGGTGCGGCCACGCCTCGCCACGGTGCTGCTGCTCCGGCTGCGGCGACCGACTGGGCGGATTCTGCGCGGGCCGTTCCGGAGCAGCCTGGGGCTGTTCGGCCGTGCTCCGCTGCGGCTGCTGAGCGCCCTGCTGCGAGTGTTCGACCCCGCCCCGCTGCGGGTGGTGAGCGCCCTGCCGCGGCTGCTCGGCCCCACTCCACTGCGGCTGCTGAGCGCCCTGCTGCAGGTGCGGATGCTGCGACTGCCACGGCTGCCGGGAGTGCTGCGGCGGCTGTGACGGCTGCGGCAACTGCTGCGTGCGCGCCTGGGCTCCCGCGAAGCCCGGCGGCGCGGTGTGCTCAGCCGACGACGTCGGACGGGAGTCCGACTCGACGCTTCGCTCCGGCCAGGACGGCTCGTCCGACGTCGGCTGCCTCTCCGGTTCCTCGGTCGAGCGGGCGCCGGGAGGATTGCGATTCGCATTCGTGGGAATGCTCACTCTGACTGTCGTCTGCTCCGACGAAGAGTCAGACTTGTCCGGCGCCCGTTCAGGATCATGGTCGGCCGACGGCCATCTCGGGCCCGAACCATCTCCGGCGTCAGGCAAAGTCCCTCCTCGCGGTCAAGAGGGCAGACGTCACATTTGACACCATGCGTGCCACGCCCACCCGGTGCGTGGTCCACACTAGTGAAGACCGAAGTGATCATGTATTAGCCGCCCGGGTGACCGGATGAACGGCGGCACGAGAGACGAGTCAGCGAGGACGGCGTGGAGTTCGACGTCACGATCGAGATCCCCAAGGGGGAGCGCAACAAGTACGAGGTGGACCACGAGACGGGGCGCATCCGGCTCGACCGGACCCTGTTCACGGCCACGCAGTACCCGGCCGACTACGGCTTCATCGACGACACGCTGGGCCAGGACGGCGACCCGCTCGATGTGCTCGTGCTCGTGCAGGAACCCACCTTCCCCGGCTGCCTGATCCGGTGCAGGGCCATCGGCATGTTCCGCATGACCGACGAGAAGGGCCCGGACGACAAGGTCCTGGCCGTCCCCTCGGACGACCCGCGCATGGAGCACCTGCGCGACATCCACCACCTGAACGAGTTCCACAAGCTGGAGATCGAGCACTTCTTCCAGGTCTACAAGGACCTGGAGCCGGCCAAGAGCGTCGAGGGCTCCACCTGGGTGAGCCGCGCCGAGGCCGAGGCCGAGATCAACCGGTCGTACGACCGGGAGGCCGCCCGCAAGAAGGAGCGGGCTGCCGCCGAGAAGCAGTGAGCTGACCTCGAATCGGGCCCCGTCGCACCTCGCGGCGGGGCCCGATTTCGTTCGTCCGGGAACGGCGGTCGTGACGGCTCGGGCGGGCGGAGCGGCCTAGGAGTGAATCTCCTCGACGCCCTCGGCGTGCCGACGCGCGAGCGACCGGTAGATCTCGGCGTTGTGGTCCACCCACGCCTTCGCCGAGGCGGTGAGCGGGCTGAAGTCCTTCGCCGGGCTGCCCTTCGCGATCGACTCCTCGGGCACCTGCGTGTTCGGCGTGACGGTCGCGCCCGCCGCGACGAGGCTGCGCCTGCCCACCACGGCCCTGTCGAGCACCACGGAGCCGTTGCCGATCAACGCCTGCTCACCGATGGTGCAGTCGTGGACGATGCACGAGTGTCCGACGGTCGCGCGGGGACCGATCTCGCACACGCCGTCGTTGACGTGGACCACGGTGTTGTCCTGGATGTTGGCGCCCTCGCGCACCACGATCCGACCGAAGTCGCCACGCAGCACGGCGCCGTACCACACGGAGGCGCCCTTCTCGACCACCACGTCGCCGATCAAGGTCGCGGTGGGAGCGATCCAGGCTTCCGGGTGCACTGTGGGGCTCTTGCCCTCGAAGGAGAACAGCGGCATGAGCACACCCTACGGACCGGGCCGGGCCGTGACGATCGCCGAGATACGAAGAAGCCCCCTCCGTCGTGGAGGGGGCTTCTTGCGGAGCCGCCTGGGGGAATCGAACCCCCGACCTGCTCATTACGAGTGAGCCGCTCTGGCCGACTGAGCTAAGGCGGCGCGGGGCGAACCCGGCTGCCCACGAGTATAACCACCCCACTTTTGCGCGTCACCGGTGGGGGCCGTCGTCGTTGATCAGGATGCCGACAACGTCCGTCGGCATGTTGGTCACCAGGAGGACTAGTCCGCATGTGCCGGAAGCGCCACCGTCGCGCTCACGCCTTCGCCCTGCCCACGGCTGCCGCGATGCTCCTACTGCTCGCCGCACCCGCCACGGCGCAGACCGTTCCCACCACCCCACCCCCCGTTCCCTCCGACGAGGGGCAACCGCCGATCTCCGACGAGGACAAGCCCGCCGGACGGGTCATGGCCGAGGCGGGCACCGCGCTGGGTGTGCTGCGCCTGCTGCCGGAGGCCATGGACGCCGACGTCACGCAGCCGGGCTGGGAGGTGAATCTGCCGAAGCAGTCCGTGCTGGAGGGCGGCATCGGGCTCTCGTACGCCCGGGCCGACAGCGAGTCGCAACTCGCCTACGAGCGCTCCGTCGCCGAGGCGTCCCCCGCCGGGCTCTCCGTCGCGGGCCACAGCCCCCAGACCCCGGGTTCCGCCGTGCAGACGGCACTGCCCGACAACGACAAGGCGCTCTCCACCGGGCTGGAAGCCCCGGACAACCCGCTCGTGAACGTCAGCGCCCTCAAAGGCCGGGCCCACGCCCGCTGGGACGAGGCACTCGGGCCGTGCGTCGGCACCATCGCCGACGCCGGCACCTCCGCGGCGAGCCTGTCGCTGGTCAACGCGATCCCGACCATGCCGGACACGAACCGCGTCACCGCCGCCGGTGGGGAGCTCGGGGAGGCGCTCGCGGAGCTGCCGGGCTCGCTCGCCAACCTCGGCGGGCTGCTGGCCGGACCGAAAGCCAAGGCGGACGGCACCGGGTCGCTGATCAGCGTCGACAAGGCGCTGTCGACGCGCTCGGTGGTGCGGCTGATCGACCACGACTCCCTCGGCAAGGGCCACAAGGCCGTCGAAGCCATCTCGACCTTGCAGGCCGGACGGATCGACGTCCTCAAGGGCACGCCGCTCGGACTGACCGTCAAGGTCGCCAGCCAGCCGACGCTGCGGGTCGTGTCGACCGGCGACGCGAAGACGTCCACCGTCGACTACACCGCGCCCGTCCTCACCGTCGAACGCAACGGCAAGACGCTGTTCACGCTCGACGCCGCGAACCCGACCGCCGACATTCCCGTCGGCCTGCCGGCTCCGTCGCTGAAGCAGCTTCCCGGGTACGAGAAGGTCAAGGACGCTCCGGTGATCGGTGAGGTCGCCGAACAGGTCGACGGCGGAGTGAAGGCTCTGTCCGGCGCGGCGGCCGAGCGGGTCCTCGACATCGGTGTGCTGCGGTTGAGCATCGCCGAACTCGACGAGGAGGCCCTGACGGCGACCGCGCCGTTCGACGGGCACCAGGTCTCCGCCCTCGCCCGCATGCTCGACGTCCGGGTGCTGCCGACGCAGCACCTGAAGAAGCTCCTGCCGGACGACGTGGCCGCGACGTTGCCGTCGGCGCTGGCGCAGATCTCCGTCGGCGAGCAGAGCGCGAGCGCGTACGCGCCAGAAGGCGGCGTCGACTGCACCGAGCCGGTGCAGCCCGCCACCGACGGCGGCACGTCGGACGACGACCCGGCCGCCGCAGCGCCCGGACCCCGTTCCGACATCCCGTCCGCCCTCGCCCACACCAACGCCGCGTACTCGACGGTGCCGCTGTTCTGGACCGGCACGGCCCTGCTGCTGGTCGGGGTGGTGTTGGTGGCGGCGCTGCCCAACCGGACGCCCCGTGTCCCCGCCCCCGTGAGGCCGTCAC
>NZ_JACBJG010000028.1 GCF_015910535.1 Saccharomonospora sp. NB11
TCCCACGGCAGGTCGATGTCCGTACGGCCGAAGTGCCCGTAGGCGGCCGTGGGCGCGTAGATCGGACGCAGCAGGTCGAGGTCCCGGATGATGGCGGCCGGGCGCAGGTCGAACACCTCGGTGATCGCGGCCTGGATCTTGGCCGGGTCCACCTTCTCGGTACCGAAGGTCTCCACGAACAGACCCACCGGCGCCGCCTTGCCGATCGCATACGCGACCTGCACCTCGACCCGCCCCGCGAGCTCGGCGGCGACGATGTTCTTGGCCACCCACCGCATCGCGTACGCCGCCGAACGGTCCACCTTCGACGGGTCCTTGCCCGAGAACGCGCCACCACCATGCCGCGCCATCCCGCCGTAGGTGTCCACGATGATCTTGCGACCGGTCAACCCCGCGTCACCCATCGGACCACCGACCACGAACCGACC
>NZ_JACBJG010000029.1 GCF_015910535.1 Saccharomonospora sp. NB11
AGGCGACGTTGGCGGAGAGTGTGCCGCAGATCGGTGCGCCGGAGGCGTGGGACAGCGGGCTGACCGGTGAGGGTGTGCGGGTCGCGGTGTTGGACACCGGCATCGACGCCGATCACCCGGACCTTGCGGACGCGGTGGTGGAGGCCGAGGACTTCACCGGCAGCGGCAACACCGACGACGGCCAGGGCCACGGCACGCACGTTGCCGCCACGATCCTGGGTGACGGCTCCGCGAGCGACGGGCGTTACCGCGGTGTGGCGCCGGACGCCGAGCTGGTGGTGGGCAAGGTCCTCGACGACGACGGCTTCGGCCAGGAGTCGTGGATTCTCGCCGGGATGGAGTGGGCGGCCGAGAACGCCTCCGTGGTCAACATGAGCCTGGG
>NZ_JACBJG010000017.1 GCF_015910535.1 Saccharomonospora sp. NB11
TTCGTCCTGGCCAGCGGCTCGGCCTACGCCCTGCACCGCATGAACCGCGCGCAGATCGCCGCCTCGTGGCGAGTGGAGGGCAAACAGCTCGCCGGAACGGCGGTGGCGCTGCTCTTCGCGCTACCGTTTTTTTTTTTTATGTGTATAAGGGGCAGGACCCCTCGGCCACCCCGGCCGCCTCACGTCCTCGTTGGCGCAAGCCCGGCATCATCGCCGCGGCGGTCTTCGGCTTCCTCGTCCTGCTGTACGGCTTCGACCTGCTCATCACGAGCGGTGACATCCCCCGTGGCGTGACGGTCGCCGGTGTCGAGGTCGGCGGCATGAAGCGCGCCGAGGCCGAGGACACACTGCGTGAGGAACTGGAGCCGAGGCTCAGCGAACCCGTCGCCTACAGCGCGGGCGAGGTGCAGGGCGAGCTGAACCCGAAGGAGTCGGGCCTCGCCCTGAACTGGAGCGCGACTCTCGAACAGGCCGGCGACCAGCCGCTCAACCCCTTCACCCGCATCGCCTCGTTCTTCACGACCACCGAACTGGGTGTCGTGACGGAGGAGGAGCCGAACCAGTTCGACAACGCCATGAAGGCGCTGCGCAAGGAGGTCGACCAGGAGCCCGTCGAGGGCAACGTCGTCTTCGAGAACGCGACGCCGAAGCCCGTGGAGCCGCAGCAGGGCCAGCAGCTCGACGTCGAGAAGGCGCGCGAGACGATCCTCAAGCACTGGGCCTCCGGTGAGCAGCTTCAGCTGCCGGTGGAGTCCACGCCGGTCACTGTGCCGATGGAGGAGGTCGAGCGCATCCTGCGCGAGGTGGCCGAGCCTGCCATGTCGGGCCCGGTGATCGTCCACGGTGAGGGCGCCGACGGTGTGCTCGAACCCGCGGAGATCGCGGAAGGGCTCTCGTTCGAGGCGCGGGACGGCTCCCTCATCCCGAAGATCGATCAGAAGAAGATCATCGCGGGCGTCTCCGACGAGCTGGCCTCCACCGAGAAGGAGGGCAAGGACGCGACGATCGTCTTCGAGGGCGACAAGCCCAAGGTCGAGCCGTCCGAGGACGGCAACCAGATCAAGTGGGACGAGACTCTCAAGCCGCTGCTCGACGTGCTGAAGCAGACCGAGGGCCGGGAGCTGACGGCCACCTACGAGAAGAAGCCCGCCAAGATCACGACCGAGCAGGCCGAAGGGCTGGGCATCAAGGAGGTCATCGGCGAGTTCACCACCGGTGGCTTCGCTCCGGACTCGGGCGTGAACATCCGCGTGGTGGCCGAGAAGGTCAACGGCGCGATCGTCAAACCCGGTGAGACCTTCAGCCTCAACGAGTTCACCGGTCCGCGCACCAAGGCCCAGGGCTACGTCGAGGCGGGCATCATCCAGGACGGCGCGCCCGGCAAGGCCGTGGGTGGCGGCATCTCGCAGTTCGCCACGACGCTGTACAACGCGTACTACTTCGCGGGCATGAAGGACGCCGGCCACCAGGAGCACAGCTACTACATCAGCCGCTACCCCAAGGGCCGCGAGGCGACGGTGTTCCAGAACCCGGACGGCTCCAGCGTGATCGACCTGCGGTTCACCAACGACAGTGAGCACGGCGTGGCCATCCAGACGATCTGGACCCCGGAGAACATCACGGTGAGGCTCTGGGGCACGAAGCGCTACAACGTGGAGTCGGTGGCGGGCAAGGAGACCAACCACGTCGAGCCGCCCACGAAGGAAGGCCCGAAGGAGGACTGCAAGCCCAGCGCGGGCGCGCCCGGGTTCACCATCACCGACACCCGCATCCTCAAGGACGTCAACACCGGCCAGGAAGTGCGCCGCGAGGAGCGGACGGTGAAGTACAACCCGCAGCCGAAGATCGTCTGCAAGGACAAGGACTGACGCACGAATTCGGTGGCCTCCGCGAGGAGGGACTGCGAAGCTGGAAGGACAGCAGTCCCTCACACTCGCGGAGGCTCCCATGTCCGATTCGACAGCGGCGGCACGCGGCGGGGACGACCGGGACGACGACGTCAAGCGTCGGTTCCGGGAGGCTCTCGCACGCAAGCAGGCGCGGAGCAAGGTCGGCGAGTCACATGCCGACGGCGGTAGGGGCGCCGCGACTCCACACGGCCCGCTCGCTCATCAACGCGACTTCCGCCGCAAGAGCGGCTGAACGGCCGACGGCGGCGAGCTGAGGTCCACCCCCTGCTCGCCGCCGTCGTCCTTCCGACTCAGACGAGGATCGACCTCAACCGCGACACCTCGGCCATCCGGCGCTCGGCCAAGCGGTCGGCCGCCGTCACCGGAGGCACCCCCTCCTCCTCGGCAAGGGCGAACACCTTCTTCGTGGTCTCGTACAGCGCGTCCACCTTGCGCCGCGCGCGCTCGAAGTCGAAGCCCCGAAGCTCGTCGCTGACCATGATGACCCCGCCGGAGTTGACGAGATAGTCAGGCGCGAACAGGATGCCGCGCTCGTCGAGCAGCTTCTCCACGCCGGGGTGTTCGAGCTGGTTGTTCGCCGCGCCGCACACGATCTTGGCCCGCAGGGTGTCGACCGTGGCGTCGTCGAGCGCACCACCGAGCGCGCACGGGGCGTAGACGTCGATGTCGGCCGCCACGAGGGCCGCGTTGTCGGCCACGACCTCCACGGACGGGTGTGCCGCACGGACTCGCTCGATCGCGGCCTCGGACACGTCGGTCACCACGACCTCGGCGCCCGCCTCGACGAGGTGCCCCACGATCAGGTGGCCGACTTTGCCGACCCCGGCCACGCCCACGCGCCGACCGGTGAGTTCGGGGCTGCCCCACACGTGCTCGGCCGAGGCCCGCATGCCCTGGAAGACTCCGTACGCGGTGAGCACCGACGAGTCACCGGCGCCGCCCTCCTCGCGCGAACGGCCCGTCACGTACCGGGACTCGCGCGCGACCACGTCCATGTCGCTGACGTAGGTGCCCACGTCGCACGCGGTGATGTAGCGCCCGCCGAGGGAGTCGATGAAGCGACCGTAGGCCCGCAGCAGCGCTTCGGACTTCGTCGTCGCGGGGTCGCCGATGATGACGGCCTTGCCGCCGCCGAGGTCGAGGCCGGCGAGAGCGTTCTTGTACGACATGCCCTTCGACAGGGCCAGCACGTCGTCCAGCGCGTCCTCTTCCGACGCGTACGGGTAGAAGCGGGTCCCGCCCAGAGCGGGCCCGAGCGCGGTCGAGTGCACCGCGATGATCGCCTTCAACCCGGTCTGCGGGTCCTGGCAGTAGACCACCTGTTCGTGGCCGCCCTCGCGGCCGAATACACCTGCGGTCACGGTCGTGACTCCCTTGTCCTTGCCGTCGGCGCGTTCGTGGCGCGCTCTCCGGGTGCCGTGTTCGGTCGGCGATGTCGGGCCGGAAGATTGTTCCGGCCCCGTCACCGCCGCCTGCAATCTAGCCCACCCGATGCCTCCACCGGAACGGTCGCCGCGCGGCAGGACGTCAGGACTGTGTGGCGCGCAGAGCGGTGACGACCGAACCGAACATGGTCGACTTGATGGCGCCCAGCGTGCCCTTGTCCTTCCCGGCCAGAGCACGGACGCGATCGCTCGCCACGGACACGAGTTCGTCCTCGGACGCGACGGCGTCGACGAGGCCGAGGCGCTCCGCGTCCGGGCCACCGAAACGCTGCGCCGTCGTCATGGAGGCGATCGCGGCGGCGGGCGTGAGCTTGCTCTGGATCAGCGCGGCCATGCCCGGGGTGAACGGGATGTTGATGTCGGCCTCGGGGAAGCAGAAGAAGCCGCGGTCGGTGCGCATGACGCGGAAGTCGTGCGCCATCGCCAGCATCGCTCCGGCCCCGAACGCGTGACCGTTGACGGCCGCCACCGTCGGCACCGGCAGGGTCAGCACCCGCGCGAACAGCTCGTGCACGTCGCGCACGTACTCCTGGGTCTTCTCGGCGTTGGCCGCGAGCCACTCCAGGTCGAGTCCGTTGGAGTAGAACTTGCCCTGCCCCGCCGTGACCAGCGCCGCGGGTCCGTCGTGCTTCTCGACGGTGTCCAACAGTCCGTGGACGGTGTTCAGCCAGTCCGGGGAGAACCGGTTCTCGTCGGCTCCGAGGTCGAGCACGAACACGGGATCACGGTGGTCGAGCGTGGGCACGGCAGTTTCTCCTTCAGTCCACAAACCTGGTCGGGAACACTAACAGAGCGCTTAGTCAACACATGGTCGTTCGAGGCGGCATCACGGTCCTGCCTCCCGACGTGAGCGAAGGCCGCCCCACCGCCCGGGGCGGCGAGACGGCCTTCGTGAACCACGAGCACGGGCGGACGAGTCCCGCCCGCACCGGTCAGCCCTTGCGCTTGGCGACCTCGTCGGTCAGCTGCGGGGCGACGTCGAACAGGTCGCCCACGACGCCGAAGTCGGCGATCTCGAAGATCGGCGCCTCCGGGTCCTTGTTGACCGCCACGATCGTCTTGGACGTCTGCATACCGGCGCGGTGCTGGATGGCGCCGGAGATGCCCAGGGCGATGTAGAGCTGCGGCGACACGGTCTTGCCGGTCTGGCCCACCTGGAACTGCGCCGGGTAGTAACCCGAGTCCACCGCAGCACGGGAGGCACCGACCGCCGCGCCGAGCGAGTCGGCGAGCTTCTCGACGACCTCGAACTTCTCCGCCGAGCCGACACCGCGACCACCGGAGACGACGATCGAGGCCTCGGTCAGCTCGGGACGGTCACCCGCCACGACCGGCTCGACGCCGGTGATCTTCGCGGACTTCGCCGGGTCGACGGCGGGCAGCGCCACGGTCTCCTCGGCGGCGGCACCCTCGGCCTGCTCCGCCTCGACAGCGCCCGGACGCACCGAGATCACCGGAACACCGCGGGTGGTCTTGGCCTTGACGGAGAACGCGCCACCGAAGATCGACTGCTCGACACTGCCGTCGGCGTTCACACCCACGGCGTCGACGAGCCAGCCCGAGCCGATCCGCACGGCGAGCCGACCCGACACCTCCTTGCCCTCGGAGGTCGCGGCCACGAGCACCGCGGCGGGCGAGGCCTGCTCCACGACGGCGGCCAGCGCGTCGACCTTGGGGGTCACGAGGTACGAGGTGGCGTCGTCGGACTCGGCGACGTACACCTTCGCCGCACCGTAGGACGCCAGCGCCTCCTTCGCCTTCGCGGCGGTGCCGGGCGCACCGACGACCACGGCCGACGGCTCACCGAGAGCACGCGCGGCGGTCAGCAGCTCGAAGGTGACCTTCTTGACCTCACCGTCGACGTGGTCGACGAGGACGAGTACTTCGCTCATGAGTTCTTTCCCTGCCTTGTCGTCGTTCGATGAAGTCAGATGATCTTCTGGGACACCAGGTACTCGGCGACCTTCGCACCGCCGTCGCCCTCGTCGGTGATCTTCTGGCCCGCGGTCCTCGGCGGCTTCGGAGCGGCCTCCAGGACGGTGGTGCCGGCGTTGGCGAGGCCGACCTCGCCCGCGTCCACACCCAGGTCGGCGACGGTGAGGGTCTCGACCGGCTTCTTCTTGGCCGCCATGATGCCCTTGAACGAGGGGTAGCGCGGCTCGTTGATCTTCTCGGTCACGCTCACCACGGCCGGCAGGGACGCCTCGAGGTGCGTGATGCCGTCCTCGGTCTCACGGTCGACCTTGATGGTGCCGCCCTCGACGGTCACCTGACGGGCGTGCGTCAGCTGCGGTACGCCCAGCAGCTCGGCGAGCACGGCGGGGATCGCGCCACCGCGGCCGTCGGAGGCCTCGTTACCGGCGATCACCAGGTCGACGTCGCCCACCTTGCGCACGGCCGCGGCCAGCACCTTGGCGGTGGAGATCAGGTCGGAACCGCGCAGCGCCTCGTCGGAGACGTGGACCGCCTTGTCGGCTCCCATGGACAGCGCCTTGCGGATCGCGTCGGTGGCACGGTCGGGACCGACGCACAGGACGGTCACCTCGGCCTCGCCGGCTTCCTTGATCTTGAGCGCCTCCTCGACGGCGCGCTCGTTGATCTCGTCGATCACCGCGTCGGCGGATTCACGGTCAAGAGTGTGGTCGTTCTCGTTGAGCTTCCGCTCCGAGTAGGTGTCGGGCACCTGCTTGACCAGGACAACGATGTTGGTCATGGGTCTCCTTCGGCGCACACGCAAGGCGTTACTGGCCAGTAGATTAAGGCGTTCTCCACACGCTACGCCTGTCGAGGTGACCGTGTTCACCCGGATCCGCGAAAAACCGGGACGATCGTTCAGATAGTGCCCGCACCCAGGGACCGACCACCCATTGGAGCGGCGCGTGCGCCGAAAGTCGCAACGGACTGCTTCTAATGGGTGGGCCGAGCCGTTACCCTGCGGGCGTGCCGGTAACAGTGATCACAGACTCGACGGCGTGCCTGCCCGAGCAACTGGCCGCCCAGTGGGGGATCTCCGTCGTCCAGCTCTCGATTCGGGCCAACGGTCGCATCGACGACGAGTCACGGTTCGACCGGGCGGAGTTGATCGACACGCTCCGAGCCGGGAATGCGGTGGAGACCAGTCCTCCCGATCCGGGCGCGTTCTTCTGGGCATTCCAGGACGCGGTGAGCGCGGGCGCCGACGCCATCGTCAGCCTCCACATCTCCCGCAAACTCTCGGCCACCGCCGACGCGGCACGACAGGCCGCACAACAGATTCGCGTGCCGGTCTACGTCGTCGACAGCGCCACCACCAGCATGAGCCTCGGGTTCGCCGTCCTCTCGGCCGCCCGCGCCGCCGCGGCGGGAGCCGGAGCCCAGCGCGTCCTCGACGTGGCGGCCTGCCGGTACACCACCAGCCAGGAGTTCATGTACGTCGACACGCTGGAGTACCTGCGCCGAGGCGGCCGGATCGGTGCGGCGACCGCCTTCCTGGGCAGCGCCTTCTCCATCAAGCCGCTGCTCACCGTCGCCGACGGCGAGGTGGCACCGCTTGCGAGGGTCCCCGGCACTCGGCGCGCGCTGACCAAGCTGGTCGACCTCGCCGTCGCCAAGGCGGGCGAACAACAGGTCGACGTCGCGGTGGCCGCCGCGACGCCCTCGGACCGCGACATGGCACTGGTGCAGGAACTGCGTGGCCGCGTCCCGAAGCTCAACGACATCGTGCTGGTCCATGCCAGCGCCGTGATCACCGCACACGTCGGCCCCGGCGCGCTGAGCATCACGATCGCGCCGATCCCGTAACGGAGCACGACCTCGGACCACACCCTCCGAGGTTCACACCCGAGACCCGGAGGCGGTCGGCTACCGTGCCAGGGGACGGAGTGAGCGAACGCTCACGCCGATGTCGTCCACACGGCCTCAGAACGAGCGGCGGGAGTACGTGCCTGTGTCAGGGAGCACCGCAGAGAGGGCGATCGCCCTGCACCTCACGGGTGAGCGCACGGTACCCGGCGTACCCGAGGAGAACTACTGGTTCCGGCGGCACGAAGTCGCCTACCACGCACTGGCGCCGTTCTGCCGGGACGCGGTGGTGCTCGAAGCCGGGTGCGGCGAGGGCTACGGCGCGGCGTTGCTGGCCGAGCACGCCCGCTCGGTGCTCGCGCTCGACTACGACGAACCCACCACCAACCACGTGGCGCGGCGGTACCCCGAACTGAATGTCGTGCGCGGGAACCTCGCCACGCTGCCCGTGGCGACCGGGGTCGTGGACGTCGTCGCCAACCTCCAGGTCATCGAACACTTGTGGGACCAGGCCGGTTTCCTCGCCGAGTGCCGCCGCGTGCTGCGCCCCGGTGGACGCCTTCTGGTGACCACACCGAACCGGCTGACCTTCACTCCGGACTCGGACACCCCGCTCAATCCGTACCACACCAGGGAACTCGCTCCGTCCGAGTTGGACGAACTGCTTCGCGACGCGGGCTTTTCCGTCGAGAGTCTGCTCGGTGTGCACCACGGCCCCGCGCTGACCGAACTGGACCGACGTCACGGCGGCTCGATCATCGACGCGCAACTCGCCGTCGTCATGGGCAGCCTCCCCGGACAGGCGCGGTGGCCGGAGCCGCTGCTGGCGGACGTCGCCGCGATCGAGGCGGACGACTTCGTGCTTCGCGAGGACGACCTCGACGACAGCCTCGACCTCGTGGCCGTGGCGGTGCGGCCATGAGCGACTCCACGGGCACCTTCTGCCTCGTCCTGCACAGCCATCTGCCCTGGTTGCCGCACCACGGCAACTGGCCGGTCGGCGAGGAATGGCTCTACCAGGCGTGGTCCCACTCCTACGTCCCCGTGGTCGACCTGTTGCGCCGGTTCGCCGACGAGGGCCGGCGTGACGTGCTCACGCTCGGCGTGACCCCCGTCCTCGCGGCGCAGCTCGACGACCCCTACGCCCTGCACGCGTTCCACGAGTGGCTCGGCCACTGGACGCTCCGCGCGCAGCAGGCCGCGACGCTATGGCGGGGCGATCCTCTGCTCTCCGAACTGGCCGCGGCCGAGCATCGCACCGCCCACCACGTCCTGGCAGAGGCCGAGAGCACGTGGCGACACGGCTTCTCCCCGGTCCTGCGCTCGCTCGTGGACTCCGAGGTCCTCGAACTGCTCGGCGGACCGGCGGCCCACCCGTTCCAACCGCTGCTCGACCCTCGCGTGCGGGGCTTCGCGCTGCGCACGGGGCTCGCGGACACCACCCTGCGGATCGGCCACCGTCCCGAGGGCATCTGGGCACCCGAGTGCGGTTACGCGCCCGGCATGGAACGCGACTACGCCGCCGCCGGGGTGCGTCGTTTCCTCGTGGACGGGCCGTCGCTGCACGGCGACACCGCGGCCGCCCGCACCGTCGGCGACTCCGACGTCGTGTGCTTCGGCCGCGACCTGGAGGTCACCTACCGCGTCTGGTCGCCCAAGGCCGGGTACCCGGGGCACAGCGCCTACCGCGACTTCCACACCTGGGCACACGAGGTCGGGCTGAAACCGTCGCGGGTCACCGGCAAGCACGTCGCGCCCGAGGACAAGGCCCCCTACGACCCGGCGCTGGCGGCCGACGCGTTGCGGCTGCACGTCAAGGACTTCGTCGAGACCGTGGTGCGCAGGCTGGAATCCCTGCGCGAGAAGCACGGGCGCCCCGGCCTGGTCGTGGCGGCCTACGACACCGAGCTGTTCGGACACTGGTGGCACGAAGGTCCACAGTGGCTGGAGGGCGTGTTGCGGGCACTGCCCGAGGCGGGTGTGCGGGTGACGACCCTGCGCGGCGCGCTGGAAGCCGGACACCTCGGTGGTCCCGTCGACCTGCCCGCGTCGTCGTGGGGCTCCGGCAAGGACTGGCGAGTCTGGGACGGCGAACAGGTGGCCGACATGGTGCAGGCCAACGACGCGCTCCAACGCCGCCTGCTCGCACTGCCCGCGCCGGGGCCCACCCGGGAGGTCGTGGCCGACCAGGCCGTCACCGAGGCGATGCTGGCCCTGTCGAGCGACTGGGCGTTCATGGTGACGAAGAACTCCGCCGCCGACTACGCGCGACGGCGGGCACACGACCACACCGCCCGGTTCGACGCGCTCGCCGAGGCGTTGCACACGAACGACCCCGGCGCCCGCCGTCTCGCCGAGCGCTACGGCGCAAGTGCCCGCCCCTTCGGACACCTCGACGCACGCGACCTGCTCAATCCCCCGACCCGGCGGCGATGACGGCGCGGTTGCGCTCGGCCACCACCGGCACGGCGACCTTCACCACCCTGCGGTCGTAGGTGAGCAGCCCGTTCACCTCGTTCTCCACGTCGGTGACCTGGGTGTAGACGGCACCGGACAACCGGTCGCGCGCCAGCGCCTCCAACTCGGTGGTCAGCTCCACGTACCGTTCGGTGAGGCGATCGCGGTCGGCCACCATCTCGTAGGCGATCGGCTCACCAGGCCAGGTATGCCCCTCGACGACGAGCCCGATGCCGCCGAACTCCCCGTCGACCGCGGCCCGCTCGTCCTCGGCGGCGAGCACGGGTCGACCGGGGCCCACGTAGGTGTGGTCGTCGTAGACGTCCCCGGCTCCCGTGTCGGGGTGCGAGTGGCAGCAGTTGACCCCACTGGCGGCGACGACCACGCGCGTCGGGTCGGCCGCCTTGACGGCCTCGGTGATCCGCGCGGTGTCGTACTCGCCCCAGCCCTCGTTGAACACCACCCAGACGCCGAGAGAGGGCACGTTGCGCAACTGGTGCAGCAACGCGTGCAGCTCCGCCTCGAACCGCTCCCGCGCCACGGCGACGGGCGGCGGCTGCGGGCCGGGCGGGTTGTCGAGCACCACCGGCAACGACGGCATGTCCTGCCACACCAGCAGCCCCAACCGGTCGGCCCAGTGGTACCAGCGCATCGGCTCGACCTTGACGTGCTTGCGGACGCTGTTGAAGCCGAGCGCCTTGACGCGTTCCAGGTCGAACCGCAGGGCCTCGTCGGTGGGCGCGGTGTAGACGCCGTCCGGCCAGTACCCCTGGTCGAGTGGGGCGTTGAGGAAGATCGGACGGTCGTTGAGCAGGATGCGAGCCGGTGTCCCGCCCTCGGCGTCCTCCGGCCTGCCGACCCGGATGGTGCGCAGCGCCGTGTAGCTCTGCACCTCGTCGAGCACGGTGCCGTCGTCGCCCAGCAGGCGCACGGTCACGTCGTAGAGGTGCGGGTGATCCGGGCTCCACAGCAGCGGGTCGGGCACGTCGAGCCGCAGGCGCTGCCCGGCGTCGCCCCTGGCCGAGGCGACCTGCTCGCCCTGGTGGGCGACCGACACGTCGACCGTGACGTGCGAGGGCTCACCCGCGACGTGTGCCACGAGGTCGAGACCACGCAGATCGGGCACCAGGTCGAGATCGGCGACGTGGGTGGTCGGCACCGCCTCCAGCCACACGCTCTGCCAGATCCCCGAGCACCCCGTGTACAGGATCCCGCCGGGCTGATTGGCCTGTTTCCCGACCGCGAAGGTGCCCCGGTTGCCCTCGTCGTCGGCCCGGACGAGCACCTCCTGCTCGGCGTCCGGCCGCAGCACGTCCGTGACGTCCACGGTGAAGGACGTGAAGCCGCCCTCGTGGCGAATCAGGAGTTGGTGGTTCACCCAGACGGTGGCGATCTGGTCGACGGCTCCGAAGTGCAGCAGCACCCGGCCGTCTCGCCACTCGGGTGGGACGTCGAAGGTGCGGCGGTACCACATCTGCTCGTCCCGGCGGCCGATACCGGACAGCAGGGACTCGGGCGGGTAGGGCACGAGAATGCGCTCGCCCCGGTGAACCTCACCGGAGGCGTCCCGGCTCACGTAGTCCCAGAGACCGTTGAGGCTGCGCCAGCTCGGCCTCGTGAGGTGGGGTCGGGGGTGTTCGGGATGGGCGTTGTCGGAATTCACCTGGTACGTCCACGGAGTGGACATCCCCGTCGTGGTCGCGGCTGCGGGCTTCGCTTCTGCGCTCATCGCCTCCGATGCTGGCACAGAAGTGGGACTGGCCGCCGCCGTCGAGCCAACCGGTGAGTAACCTCGCCCCTATGCGCGTGTTGATGCTGTCGTGGGAATACCCGCCGGTGGTGGTCGGAGGCCTCGCCCGGCACGTCCACGCGCTGGCCAGGCACCTCGTACGCGGCGGGCACGAGGTGGTGGTGCTGTGCAGGCACGCGGCGGGCACCGACGCCGAGACCCATCCGACGACCGACGAGGTCGTCGACGGCGTCCGACTGGTCCGCGTCGCGGAGGACCCGCTGCACGTGACGTTCGAACGTGACCTCGTGGCATGGACGCTGTCGATGGGGCACGCGATGATCCGCGCCGGTACGGAGTTGTTCCGCACCTGGCGGCCCGAGGTCGTCCACGCCCACGACTGGCTGGTGACGCAACCCGCCATCGCGCTGGCCGAGGCGGCGGGAGCGCCACTGGTCGGCACCATCCACGCCACGGAGGCGGGCCGTCACTCCGGCTGGCTGTCCCACCCGCTCAACCAACAGATCCACTCCGTGGAGTGGTGGCTGGCGAACCGCGTCGACGCCCTGATCACCTGTTCCGAGGCGATGCGGCGTGAGGTCGCGCACCTGTTCGACCTGTCCGACGACGCGATCACGGTGATCCACAACGGCATCGAGGAACGCGACTGGCAGATCGGTCGTGACCACGTCGCCCGGGTTCGCGCCGCCCACAGCCCGAACGGTCCACTGCTGCTGTTCTTCGGCCGCCTGGAGTGGGAGAAGGGCGTGCAGGACCTGCTCGACGCCCTACCGGAGATCCGGCGCAGGCATCCCGGCACCCGGCTCGTCGTGGCGGGTGCGGGGCGGCATCGCGACGAACTGGTGGCGCAGACCGTGCGGCTGACGCTGGACGACGCCGTGGACTTCGTGGGACACCTCCCCGACGCCGAACTGCGGGCGCTGCTCGCGGCGGCGGACGCGGTGGTGCTGCCGAGCCGCTACGAGCCCTTCGGCATCGTGGCGTTGGAGGCCGCCGCGGCCCAGGCCCCACTGGTGGCCTCGACGGCGGGTGGCCTGGCGGAACTCGTCGTCGACGGGGAGACCGGACTCGCCTTCAGCCCTGGTGACGTGGCCGGCATCGTGCGGGCCGTGGACGTCGTGCTGGCCGACGCCGCGGCGGCCTCCCGACGCGCCGACGCCGCCCGATCGCGCCTGGCTGCCGACTTCGACTGGGCTCGCATCGCCGAGGAGACGGTGAACGTCTACCGCCGCGCGAAGCCCGCGCCGCCCCAGGCGCTCGGCCGCCCCAAGATCGCCACCGGCAACGCGTTCGAGCTGTGAGCCCTCACCGGGCGACCTTGCGCCGGGCGTAGTGCCGCGCGGAGACGTCCGGGCGCCTTCCCCAGCAGGGGTCAGACGGCGTCGAGACCGCTGACACCAGGACAGACGAAGACGCCGCCCACCGGAAAACCCGGTGGGCGGCGCCGCGCGCTGCTCCCTCGATGACCTCCGGCCGTTGTCCGGCAGCCAGGCGATCAGTTCTGCGTCGTCAGGTACCGCGCGTAGGCACCCGTCGTGAGGAAGCTCGGCAACTTGTCCGACAAGGCCGTCTCGACGAAGATCTCCCGCGCCTCGGCCAGCCGGTTGTCCGGACCGAGGTCGGCTTGCACGTCGGTAAGTTCGGCGTCCAACCACTCCGTCGCCCGTTCGCGGGTGACGACCGTGCCGTCGGTCAGCTTCGTTCCGTTGTGGACCCACTGCCACACCTGGCAACGCGCGATCTCCGCCGTGGCGGCGTCCTCCATGAGGTTGAAGATCGCCGCCGCTCCGGTGCCCCGCAGCCAGGCGTCGACGTAGCGGAGCGCGACGTTGATGTTCGAGCGCACGCCCTGCTCGGTGACCTCGCCGCCCGCGCTCGCCACGTCGAGCAGGTCGTCCGCGGTCACGACGACGTCCTCGCGCAACTTGCCGAGCTGGTTCGGCCAGCCGCCCAGCACGCCGTCGAAGACCTCCCGACACACCGGCACGAGACCGGGGTGCGCGACCCACGACCCGTCGAAGCCGTCCCCGGCCTCGCGCTCCTTGTCCTGGCGCACCTTCTCCAGCGCGGTGGCGTTGACCTCCGGGTCCTTGCTCGGGATGAACGCGGCCATCCCGCCGATCGCGTGCGCGCCCCGCTTGTGGCACGTCTGCACCAGCAGTTCGGTGTAGGCGCGCATGAACGGCACCGTCATCGTCACCTGTGCCCGGTCCGGCAGGACGAAGTCCGCGCCGTGCGAAGCGAAGGTCTTGATGATGCTGAAAATGTAGTCCCAGCGGCCCGCGTTCAGCCCGGCCGCGTGCTCCCGCAGCTCGTAGAGGATTTCGTCCATCTCGAACGCCGCAGTGATCGTCTCGATCAGCACGGTGGCCCGGATGGTGCCCCGCGGGATGCCGAGTGCCTCCTGCGCCAGCAGGAACACGTCGTTCCACAGGCGAGCTTCGAGGTGGCTCTCCAGCTTCGGCAGGTAGAAGTACGGACCGCTGCCACGCGCGAGCAACTGCCGCGCGTTGTGGAAGAAGTACAGCCCGAAGTCGACGAGACTGGCCGACACGGGACGGCCGTCGATCCGGATGTGCTTCTCCACCAGGTGCCAGCCTCGCGGCCTGGCGACGATCGTGGCCGGCTCGTCGCCGATCACGTACCGCTTGCCCCGGTCGGAGAAGTCGATGTTGCGCCGGATCGCGTCATACAGGTTGAGCTGGCCCGACACAATGTTGTGCCACGTCGGCGAGGTCGCGTCCTCGAAGTCGGCAAGCCACACCTTCGCGCCCGAGTTGAGCGCGTTGACCGTCATCTTCCGGTCGGTGGGGCCCGTGATCTCCACCCTGCGGTCCTCCAGACCGGGGGCGGGCTGGGCGACCTGCCAGGACGGGTCGCTGCGAATCCACCGGGTCTCCGGCAGGAAGCCCAGCGTCTCCTCCCCCGCGGCCAGCCGCTCCCTGCGCCGACGCCGAGCGTCGAGCAGTTCCCTGCGGCGGCCCGCGAAGGCGTTGTCCAACTTCGCGACGAACTCCAGCGCAGCCGGAGTGAGGATCTCGTCGTAGCGCTCGCGCATGGGACCGGCGACCTGCAGCCGGCCGTTCATCGTGTCAGCCATGTCTCGTCCCCTTCGAGCGGTGACGCAGTCCTTAGAACTGCTCTTCTTCGGTGGAGCCCGTCAGCGCCGTCGTGGAGCTCTCGGGGTTCAGGGCGGTGCTCACCAGGTCGAACCAGCCGGTGCCGACCTCGCGCTGGTGCTTCGTGGCGGTGTAGCCGCGGCTCTCGGCGGCGAACTCGCGCTCCTGGAGGTCGACGTAGGCGGTCATGCCCTCGTTCGCGTAGCCCTGCGCCAGGTCGAACATCGAGTAGTTGAGCGCGTGGAAGCCGGCCAGCGTGATGAACTGGAACTTGTAGCCCATGTGGCCCAGCTCGCGCTGGAACTTCGCGATGGTCGCGTCGTCCAGGTGCTTCTTCCAGTTGAAGGACGGGGAGCAGTTGTAGGCGAGCATCTGGTTCGGGTACTTGGCCTTGATCGCCTCGGCGAACTGACGCGCGACCTCGAGGTCCGGCGTGGACGTCTCCATCCACAGCAGGTCGGCGTACTCGGCGTAGGCCAGACCACGCTCGATGCACGGCTCGATGCCGTTGCGCACCTCGTAGAAGCCCTCGGAGGTCCGGTTGCCGGTGAGGAACTTGCGGTCACGCTCGTCGACGTCGCTGGTGAGCAGCGTGGCGGCCTGGGCGTCGGTGCGGGCGACGATCAGCGACGGCACGTTCAACACGTCGGAGGCCAGTCGGGCGGCGTTCAGCGTGCGCTCGTGCTGCTTGGTGGGGATGAGCACCTTGCCACCGAGGTGACCGCACTTCTTCTCGGAAGCGAGCTGGTCCTCCCAGTGCACGCCCGCGGCACCGGCGGCGATCATGCCCTTCATCAGCTCGAACGCGTTGAGCGGGCCACCGAAGCCCGCCTCGGCGTCGGCGACGATCGGCGCGAACCAGTCGATGTCGGTGTTGCCCTCGGCCCAGGTGATCTGGTCGGCGCGGGTCAGCGCGTTGTTGATCCGACGGACCACGGCGGGGACGGAGTTGGCCGGGTAGAGGCTCTGGTCGGGGTAGGTCTGGCCCGCGAGGTTGGCGTCGGCGGCCACCTGCCAACCCGACAGGTAGATCGCCTTCAGCCCGGCACGGACCTGCTGGACGGCCTGGTTACCGGTGAGCGCGCCCAGCGCGTGGATGTAGTCCTCGGAGTGCAGGAGGTTCCACAGCTTCTCGGCGCCGCGGCGAGCGAGGGTGTGCTCCTCGACGACGCTGCCCCGCAGCTTGACCACGTCCGCAGCGGAGTAGGAGCGCTTCACGTCCTGCCAGCGGGGGTTGGTCTTCCACTCCTGCTCCAGGGCGGCCGCTTCCTGCTCCAAGCGGTTCTGCTTCTCCGTCATCGCTTTCACTCCAACTTTGCGAACGTTGCGATCACTCGCCTGCTAAGGCAGACGATGACATGCGCTGCGCAAACGGCACCAGAGCTCCAACTTGCGAAGTTGTGCAAATTTCTCGTAGCATCTTGTGAACGTTGCGAATGACCCTCTTCACAACGCCGTGGAATCCGGGATCTTGACCGTTTCCGGACAAGAATTTCTTCGCGAAGGATTCGATTCAGTGGACAAGACTTTCGCCGGAGCGCGGCTGCGCCACCTCAGGGAGAGCCGCTCGATGAGCCAGGCCGACCTCGCCCGGCTGCTCGAAATCTCGCCCAGCTACCTCAATCAGATCGAGCACAACACGCGCCCGCTCACCGTTCCCGTGCTGCTGCGCATCACGGAGGCGTTCGGGGTCGACGCCGAGTTCTTCGCCGACAACGACACCTCCCGGCTCGTCGCCGACGTCCGTGAGGCCCTGCTGGACGAGTCGGTGGGAGCCGACGTCTCCCCCGGCGAGATCAACGACCTCGCGAAGAACCTGCCATCGGTCGCCGAGGCCCTGGTCAAGCTGCACCGCAGCTACCGCAACGCGGTCGAGACCACCGCGGCGCTGGTCACCGAGGACGGGCGCGGCGTCCACGGCAGTCCGGCCGCACCCCTGCCCCACGAGGAGGTGCGCGACTTCTTCTACGAGCGTGAGAACTACGTGGGCGAACTCGACGAGCGAGCCGAGAAGATGTACCACGAGCTGGGGCTTCGCCGCGACGAGATCCGCAACGGCCTGCGCGACCGGCTCGCCGAGCGCTACGGCGTGCGAGTCACGAGCGAAGGACTCAACCTGGCTGCGGGCGAGCAGCACCGGTACGAGCCGGAGCACAAGATCCTCCGCATGGCGCCGACCCTGCGGATCGGCCAGCAGGCGTTCCGCATGGCCTCACAGATCGCGTTGCTGGAGTACGACGATCTGATCACCGAGCTCGCCGACTCCTGGGCGTTCTCCGGCCCGCCCGCGCGCTCACTGGCGCGAGTGGGGCTGGCGAACTACTTCGCGGGCGCGCTGATCCTGCCCTACCGCGACTTCCACAGCGCCGCCGAGCGGTTCCGCTACGACATCGAACTGCTCTGCGAGCACTTCGGCGTGGGATTCGAGACCGTGTGCCACCGGCTGTCGACCCTGCAACGTCCCAAGCTCCGCGGCATCCCGTTCTCGTTCGTGCGCGTCGACCGCGCGGGCAACATGTCGAAACGCCAGTCGGCCGCCGGGTTCCACTTCTCCCGCGTCGGCGGCGCGTGTCCGCTGTGGATCATCTACGAGGCCTTCACACGGCCGGGCAAGGTGCTCACGCAGGTGGCGACCCTGCCCGACGGCAAGGGCTACTTCTGGATCGCGCGCACCGTCTCGCGCAACATCGGCGGGTACGGCAGCCCCGGCAAGATGTTCTCCGTCGGCCTCGGCTGCGAACTCCGGCACGCCCACCGGCTCGTGTACTCGTCGGGGCTCAACCTCGACGACCGCACCGCCGCCACACCCATCGGCATCGGCTGCAAGGTGTGCGAGCGCCCGGCGTGTCCGCAACGCGCGTTCCCCACGATCGGCAAGCGCCTGACGGTGGACGAGAACACCAGCACGTTCGTCCCCTACCCGGCGGTGCCGAAACCGGAGGCCTGACCCCGCCGGGCGTGTCCGCGAGCTGCGTACTCGTGTCCGCGCTTCCCGTACTCGTGTCCGCGGCTCCCGTACTCGTGTCCGCGTCCCTCGCGCACCGCCGACCCCGGTGCGCGAGGGACGGCGTCGACTACCGGCGCGAGCCCGCCTCCGCGACGGCGTCGCTGCCGATGCTCGGTCCCCGCGGCGGGATCGCGTCGTAGTCCGCCGGGTCAAGCATGTCCACACGGCCGCTGGCGAGCGCGGACAACATGCCGTCGAGTCCGATGTAGACCGCACGCGTGAGCACCGCGCGGTACTGCTGCCCCAACGTCTGGGTCTGGCCACGGACCTCGAAGAGCACCGTGCCACTGCCGTTCAGGGCGAAGGCCCCGAGTCCCGTCCCCGGCAGGTTCGTGTCCTGCGGGTACAACGTGACGTTGCCGAACAGCGGCCGGTTGTTCGCTGCCCCCTGCAACGCGTTGTAGACGGCGACGTTGAGCCGCTTGGAGTAGTCCAGGTCGTAGTTCGCGGCGTACTGCTCGTACCCCGGCGTGGTGGCCGGGTCGTCGACGAACTTGCCGGAGATCGACAGGGTGACGAACTCGTCGGGGTCGTCTGGCATCACGTAGCAGGCCCCCTGGTGGTGCAGGTCGACGTAGGTGTCGACCTTGCCGAATTCCTCGGTGAGGCCGCGGTAGACGTCCCGCACCGTGCGGCTTTCCGGGGTGAGGTACCAGCCCGTGGACGCCGAGTCACCCGGGAAGTCCTCGGGCCGCGGCACGTAGTTCAGATCCGGGTGGTAGTCGCGGTTGGTGTCGAACCCGGGCCGCTCGGAGTAGTCGTCGCCCTGCAACGTTCCGGTGTAGTAGTTCCAGGCGGGTTCGCTGCCGCGCAACTGCGGGAAGCGGGCCGTGGCCTCCGCCCACGTCATGTCGTTGCCACGGCGGTCGAGTTCGGCGCCGTCCGGGTTCATCTTCGGAATGGCGACGATCGTGAGCTCGTCGAGCCATCGCTTCGCCTTGGCCGAGTCGCTCGTGGACAACCAGTCCAGCAGGTCGAGGATCGCGTCGGTGCCGGTCTTCTCGTTGCCGTGGATCTCGCTGGTGATGAGCACCGCCTTGGGGCCCGTGCCCACGCGCGCGCTCCAGATCTCCCGTCCCCGGTTGCTCATCCCGACCTGCTCGACCTCGACCCGACCGTCGCTGTTGCGCTCGATCCGGTCGAGCTCGATGCCGAGTTCGCGGTGGTCGGTGAACTCGTTGATCGGCAGGTCACGCGGCTCGTCGCTGCACTCGGTGGCGAAGGTGTGGTCGGACGGCTGAGGTCGGTCGAGTCGGGTCGAGTAGGCGGGGAGGTCGGTCGCCTCCGCCGGAACGGCGACGGCCGGGGACGCGGTCGCGAGCAGGGTGAGAGCACTCGCTCCCGCCAACACCGCACGTGTGGAACGCCTGAAAGCTGCCACGAACGACTCCAGGTGCCAGGGACCACCCCTCGCGCGGAGTGATCACGCGGTCACGGACGACCGTTAGTTCTAGCAACGAAAGACCTTCAGGGGGAAGGGCCGAACCCGGAACCCGCCGGCGTGTCCGCAGCTGGGCGACGCGTGTTGGCAGTTCCCGAACGCATGTCCGCACCACTCGCACTCGTGTCCGCGGCTCCCGTACTCGTGTCCGCCGTTGCGCGACGCATGTTGGCAGTTGCCGTACGTGTGTCAACGGCTCCCGAACGCATGTCAACGGCTTCTGTCCGTCGCCATGGTTCGGAGCGCATCTCTCCGGACCACCGACGAGATCGAGACGCCTGGCAGACTCCGGGGCCGTGGCCACTCACTCCGCGCGGCACCGCCGAACGACGAGGCCGGGCAAGGCACACCCATCCGAACTACAGACATCCGTACGCAGCTCGCGGACACGCGTCTCTCCGGTACGAACACCCGTTCCCCATCGGCGAACAACTGTTCCTAGCCTGCGGGCACCCGTCCCTGGCCTGCGGACACGATGTCGGGGGCTCAGGCTTCGCCGAGGGTCTTCTTCAGGGCCTTGTTCGCCTTGCGGGCCATGTCCTTCACCGCTTCGCGGCGTTCGGCGTCGGCCTCGTAGTCGGCCCTGCGGTCCCGCACGACCCGCGCGGGAGAACCCACCGCGATGCCGTAGTCGGCGATGTCGCCCCGCACCACGGCGTGTGCCCCGAGCACGCACCCCCGGCCCACCCGGGTGCCGCGCAACACGGTCACCTTCGTGCCGATCCAGGTGTCCGGCCCGATCCGCACGGGCGACTTCACGATGCCCTGGTCCTTGATCGGGCGCGTGATGTCGGTGGTGACGTGGTCGAAGTCGCAGATGTACACCCAGTCGGCCACGAGCGTCGCGGCGCCGATCTCGATGTCGAGGTAGCCGTTGACGACATTCTGTCGCCCGAACACGGTCTTGTCGCCGATCCGCAGCGATCCCTCGTGGCAGCGGATGGCGTTGCCGTCGCCGATGTGCACCCACCGGCCGATCTCCATCCGCCCGTAGCCGGGCCGACAGTGGATCTCGACGTTGCGGCCGAGGAACACCATGCCGCGCAACACGATGTGCGGGTTCGCGAGCCGGAACTTGAGCAGCCGCCAGTACCTCACCAGGTACCACGGGGTGAAGGCCCGGTTGCGCCAGACCCAGCGCAGCGAGTCGGCCGTGAGGAACCGCGCCTGCCGGGGATCACGCCGGGACCTACGCCACGCCTGCACCCGCGAGAGCACGGGAGAACCCCACATCGACGTCATGGCAAGGAACCGTAACGTGTGCCGTGAGGGGCCGAACGAGGGAGTACGCACGTGGGGACCAAGCTCGTCATCGACACCGATCCCGGGGTGGACGACGCCTTCGCCATCGCGTTGGCGGCGTTGAGCGAGGACGTCGAGCTGCTCGGGGTGACGACGGTGTTCGGCAACGTGGGGCTGGAGGCCACCACGCGGAACGCGCGTCGGATTCTCGCGCTGTGCGGGCGCGATGACGTGCCGGTGGCGCAGGGCGCGGCCCGTCCGCTCGTCCACCCGCACGCCCACAAGGCCCGCTACGTGCACGGCGTCGACGGGCTGTCGGGGCGTTCCGCCGCCCTGCCGGAGCCTGGACGACCGGTCGAACCGGGTGGTGCGGTGCGACTGCTCTCGCGGCTGCTGGAGGACTCCGACGAGCCGGTCACGATCGTGCCGATCGGGCCGTTGACCAACGTCGCGACCCTGCTCGCCGCCCGCCCCGACCTGCACCACAAGATCGCTCGGATCGTCGTGATGGGCGGCGCGCTCTCGCACGGCAACGTGAGCGCGGCCGCGGAGTTCAACGTCTGGAGCGACCCGGAGGCCGCACACCGGGTCCTCTGCGGCGGCGAGGTGCCGTGCGTGCTCGTGCCGATGGACCTCACGTATCGGTGCGCGGTCAGCCGTGCGTGGTTGGACGAGCTGTCCGGCTCCGGCCCGGTGGGGGCGGCGCTCGCGGCGTTGACTCCCGACTACCTCACGCACTACCGCAAGGCTCTCGGCTGGGACGGCATCGTGCTCCACGACGCCGTGGCCGTCGCCGAGGCGATCACCCCCGGCATCCTGACCACCGAGACGGTGCCGATGGCGGTGGAGACGTCGTTCGGCCCGGCTCGCGGCGCCACGCTGGTGGACCAGCGCCGCCCGGAGCTTCGCGCGGACACCGAGACGCCGGAGGACGGTGCCGCCGTCCGTGTCGCCGTGGACACCGACGTGGACGCATTGCGGGCCTTCCTCGCGCGACGGCTCACGAGCCGACTCACCCTGCGCTGACCACACCACCCGACCGGAGCACGCCCTCGGTCTCCCCCGTCCCGGGTACGTCTTCACGCACCGTGGCCACTCGCTGCTTATCCTGTGGCCATGAGTGCGGAGCGGCCACGGAGCAGACGGCTGGTGATCGCGGGCGTCGCGGCAGCGGTGGTCGCCGTCGCCGTCGTCGTCGTGGCACTGCGCTTCGCTCCCCAGGACGCGGAGGGAACCGCGGCGGGAAGCACCACGGAACCGTCGGCGCCGTCGTCGAGCACGATGTCGACGACGGCCACGACCACCGCGCCACCGACGTCCTCGATTCCCGCGGACTCCGGTCTGGTGTTCGAGGAATGGGTGGACGACGTCGCCGACTGGCTCGACGTCCCGCGCCGGGCGATGTACGCCTACGCGACCGCGACGGTGACGTTGGCCGAGGAGCGACCGGACTGCCACCTGTCCTGGGTGACCCTCGCGGGCGTCGGCCGGACCACCACCGACCACGGTCGCGTCGAGGGCGGCCACGTCACCGACACCGGCGCGATGTCGGAGCCACTGGACACCGTGGAGGTGCGTGACTTCGCCGACGAGGTGATCTCCGAGCCCGGCGCGGCGGGGCCGTTGCAGCTTCCGCCCTCCGTGTGGGATCGCTTCAAGGCGAGCCCGCGCGACGAGGAGCCCGACATCCAGAACATCGACGACGCGGCGCTGACCGCGGGACGGGCGCTGTGCGACGGCGGTCGCGACCTCTCCGACGGCGACGACTGGCTGGCGGGCGTCGCGGTCGTGCAGGACCACCCACTGTTCCTGCACCGGGTGCTCGCGACGGCCAACGTCTACGGCACCGTCGGGCAGAGCCGCACCGAGCCGAACGCCGCCGCGCTGAAGGCGGTCACCTTCGCCATCGACAAGATCGGCCTGCCGTACGTGTGGGGCGGCAACGGCACGGAGAAGGGTGACGCCGGGTTCGACTGCTCCGGCCTCACCACCGCCGCCTACGCCGAGGCCGGCGTGTCGCTCATGCGCACCGCGCACACCCAGTACCACAGCGTGCCGTTGGTGGATCGCGACGACGAGCTGCAACTCGGCGACCTGATCTTCTTCGGCGACCCGGACACGAAGATCCACCACGTCGGCATCTACATCGGCAACGGACAGATGATCGACGCGCCGACCTTCGGCCAAGCCGTCCAGGTGCACAACTACCGCAAGCCCGGCGACAACTACGCGGGCGCGGGCAGGCCCACGGCCGCGTAGCGGTCGCCGTCAGCCGCCGACGTACTCGGCGAGGTGCCGCCCGGTGAGTGTCGAACGCGCGGCCACGAGGTCGTGCGGCGTGCCCTCGAAGACGATTCGGCCGCCCTCGTGACCGGCACCGGGGCCGAGGTCGATGATCCAGTCGGCGTGCGCCATCACGGCCTGGTGGTGCTCGACCACGACGACCGACTTCCCCTGGTCGACGAGGCGGTCGAGCAGCCCCAGCAGGTGCTCGACGTCGGCGAGGTGCAGGCCGCTGGTCGGCTCGTCCAGGACGAGCACGCCGCCTTCCTCGGCCATGTGCGTGGCGAGCTTGAGGCGCTGCCGCTCACCGCCCGACAGGGTCGTGAGCGGCTGGCCGAGCGTGAGGTACCCGAGCCCGACGTCGGACAGTCGCCGCAGGATGCGGTGCGCGGCCGGGATGCGGGCCTCTCCCTCGGAGAAGAACGCGTGCGCCTCGGCCACCGACATCGCGAGCACCTCGCTGATGTCGCGCCCGCCGAGCCGGTACTCCAACACCGACGCCTGGAAGCGCTTGCCCTCGCACTCCTCGCACGGCGCCGGAACCCCGGCCATCATGGCGAGGTCGCTGTAGACGACGCCCGCACCCCCGCAGGTGGGACACGCGCCCTCGGAGTTGGCGCTGAACAGGCCCGGCTTCACGCCGTTGGCCTTCGCGAAGGCCTTGCGGATCGGGTCGAGCAGCCCGGTGTAGGTGGCCGGGTTGCTGCGCCGCGAACCACGGATCGGGCTCTGGTCGATCGACACCACCCCGACGTCTGCAGGCATGGAGCCGTGCACGAGCGAACTCTTCCCGGACCCGGCGACCCCGGTGACGACCACGAGCACCCCCAGCGGGATGTCGACGTCCACGTCACGAAGGTTGTTCGCCGTCGCACCCCGGATCTCCAACGCCCCGGTGGCGGTACGGACGCTCGGCTTCAGGCGGACCCGGTCGTCGAGGTGCCGTCCCGTGAGCGTGTCGCCGGCGCGCAGGCCCTCGACCGTGCCCTCGTAGCAGACCCGGCCGCCCTGCGTGCCCGCGCCGGGACCGAGGTCGACGACATGGTCGGCGATGGCGATCACCTCGGGCTTGTGTTCGACGACGAGCACGGTGTTGCCCTTGTCGCGCAGCCGCAGCAGGAGGGCGTTCATGCGTTGGATGTCGTGCGGGTGCAGGCCGATGGTGGGCTCGTCGAAGACGTAGGTGACGTCGGTGAGCGACGAGCCGAGGTGGCGGATCATCTTCGTCCGCTGCGCCTCGCCACCCGAGAGGGTGCCCGACGACCGGTTCAGCGACAGGTAGCCCAGCCCGATCTCCACGAACGAGTCGAGCGTGTGCTGCAGTTTCTCCAGCAGCGGCGCCATCGTCGCCCGCTCCCCGTCCGACGCCGCCAGACCGCGTACCCACTCGGCCAGGTCGCTGATCTGCATCGCGCAGGCGTCGGCGATGCTCACCCCGTCGATCTTCGACGACCGCGCCTTCTCGTTGAGCCGCGTGCCGTCGCACTCCGGGCAGACCGTGAAGGTGACCGCCCTGTCGACGAAGGCCCTGATGTGGGGTTGCATCGACTCGCGGTCCTTGGAGAGGAACGACTTCTGGATCTTCGGGATCAGCCCCTCGTAGGTGAGGTTGACGCCCTCGACCTTCACCTTCGTCGGTTCCTTGTAGAGGAAGGCGTCGAGCTCGCGCTTCGTGAACTCGCGGATCGGCTTGTTCGGGTCGACGAACCCCGACTCGGCGTAGACGCGCACGGTCCAGAAGCTGTCCGACTTCCAACCGGGGATCGTGAACGCGCCGTCGGCGATCGACTTCGAGTCGTCGTAGAGCTGGGTGAGGTCGATGTCGGACACGGTGCCCATGCCCTCGCAGCGCGGGCACATCCCGCCGGTGACGCTGAACTCGCGCCGTTCCTTCACCTTCCGGCCGGACTTCTCCATCGTCACCGCACCGGCACCGCTCATGGTGGCGACGTTGAACGAGAACGCCTGGGGCGAGCCGATGTGCGGCTCCCCGAGCTTGCTGAAGAGGATGCGCAGCATCGCGCCGGTGTCGGTGACCGTGCCGACGGTGGAGCGCGGGTTGGCGCCGATCCGCTCCTGGTCGACGATGATCGCCGTGGTCAGACCGTCGAGCACGTCGACGTCGGGCCGGGCGAGGTGGGGCATGAACCCCTGCACGAAGGCACTGTAGGTCTCGTTGATCAGCCGCTGCGACTCGGCGGCGATCGTGCCGAAGACCAACGAACTCTTGCCGGAGCCGGAGACACCGGTGAACACGGTCAGCCGCCGCTTCGGGATCTCGACGCTCAGGTCGGCCAGGTTGTTCACGCGGGCGCCGTGCACGCGGATGACGTCGTGGGCGTCCGCAGCGATGACTCGGGTCTTCGTGGGTGACGCGGTCGTGCTCATCGGTGACTCCTTCGTCGGCGTGCCTACCGTCGATACTCGGTGGCCGGGGCGGTGCACGCCGGTCGGCGCGTGGCACCGTCGCACCCGGGGAGCGAGTACGACGGTGGTGGACCGGGTGGCGCTCAGCGCTGTTCGAAGATCCGGATCAGATTGCCCGCGGGGTCGCGGAACGCACAGTCACGCACACCCCATGGCTGGTCGGTGGGTTCCTGGACGACCTCCGCGTCGCCTGCCAGCAGCCGCTCGAACGTCGTGTCGAGGTCCTTGGTGGCGAGGTTGACGGCGGCGTAGGTGCCCTTGGCCATCATCTCGGCGATGGTGCGCCGCTCGTCCTCGGTGATACCGGGGTCGGCGGCGGGCGGGTGCAGCACGAGCGACGTGCCGGGCTGGCTGGGCGGCCCGACCGTGATCCAGTGCATCCCCTGGTATTCGACGTCGTTGCGTACCTCGAAACCGAGCGTGTCGCGGTAGAAGGAGAACGTCTCCTGCGGATCGTTGTGGGGCAGGAAGACCTGGTGGATGGTGAGATCGATGCCGTCGTTGGTCATACCGACGACGCTATTGCGCCGAGGCCGCCGAAGCTTCTCGATTCCTGACCGGTCGCGTGACGCGCTTCGCCACGCAGGGCGGCATCCCCTCCACCCCGTGTGCCTGCCGCCGGTACACGCTGGGTGGCACTCCCACGAGTTCGGTGAACCGGCTGCTGAACGTGCCCAACGACGAGCAGCCGACCGCGAAGCAGACCTCGGTGACGCTCAGGTCACCTCGCCTCAGCAGCGCCATCGCCCGCTCGATCCGCCGGGTCATGAGGTAGGAGTAGGGCGACTCCCCGTAGGCGCGCCGGAACTGGCGGCTCAAGTGTCCGGCCGACATATGCACGCCGCGGGCCAGCGCCTCGACGTTCAGCGGCCGGTCGTACTCCCGGTCGATGCGGTCGCGCACGCGGCGGAGCAGGGCGAGGTCACGCAGGTACCGGTCCGGGGCCGCCCCGCCCCGTGCCTGCGTCGGCGCAGGCGTCGAGTCCGTGGTCACACTTCGAGATCCTACGACGACAGTCCCTCACGGACTCCCGCGTCGCCGACACTGTCGGCTCGGCGAGCGCGGGTCAGCGAGCCGGGGCACCGCGCACGCGCAGCGACGACAGCAGCTCTGCCGTCGCCTCCTCCACGGCGTCGACCGCCCGCTCGAAGGCCTCGGCGTTGTGTGCGGCGGGGTGGTGGAATCCCGACACCTTGCGCACGTACTGGAGCGCGGCCGCTCGGACGTCCGCGTCGGTGACACCCTCGGTGAACGGTGGCCGCAGGGTCTTGATGCTTCGACACATACGTCCAGTGTCCTGCGGTTTCCGTCTCGGCGCCGTGCCCGGCGACGTCGGGCGGCGAGCCTCAGCCCTGCCGGGCGTCGGGCCGGCCGGGTATGCGCTCGGCCCGGCACAGATACGCCGTCGCGGCACGGCCGATCCGGGTGATCACCACACTCGCCTCACCCGACCCGCGAGGCTTGAGCCTCCGCCGCAGTGCGTCCGGGTCGACGTCGACACCGCGAACGAGAATTTCGAGGCGTCCGACGTCGTGTCGCCGTAGCAACGCCCGCAACGTCTTCTCGCTGTAGCGGCCGGAGTCGAGCACCCGGAAGGCCCGCACACCCGGTGGTGGAGTGTCACCGGTCAGGTACGCGATGCGCGGATCGAGCTGCCGAAGCCCGTGCCGCGCCGCGTAGTGGCGGACGAGCCCTGCCCGCACCACGGCACCGTCCGGGTCGACGATCCAGTCACCGACCTCGCCCACCGGCACGTCGTCGGGTTCGGCGTCGGTGATCGACCACGCGGAGCCGTCCGAGCGCAGCACCGTCGCCCTGCGCGTGGCCGTCGCGAGTCCTCCACCGATCAGACTTGCCTCCCGGACCCGGCCGTCGAGCGAGATGAGCTCGACCTCGCGGGCCCACGGCGCGGCGGCCGGATCGAGCCCGGGAGCGCACTTCACCATCAGGTCCCGGCCCGCGTACGCCTCGGCGAGGTCGTCGAGGGCGGGTGCGAAGTCCTCGGGTCGCCACCGACGACGGCCCGATGAGTCCCGGCGCGCCGGGTCGGCCACCACGACGGTCTCGCGGGTGACGGGCCGCAACGCGTCCGCCCGCACGAGCACCGGAGCCACCTCGGAGACCGCACAGTTGTGCGCGGCCATCGCCAACCGGACGTCGTCCACATCGGACCCGACGCACCGCCCGGCCGTACGGGCGAGCGCGACGAGATCCGCCCCCACCGAGCAGGTCACGTCGTGCACGTCGCGACCGGCGAGGCGACTCGCCCGGTACCGCGCCACAGGAGACGCACTCGCCTGCTGGACGGCCTCGTCGGTGAACAACCACCGCCCTCCGCCGTCCACTTTGGCCTCGGCCTTGCGGCGCAGCAGCGCCGTCTCCAACACGGCGGCGGCCCGTTCCGCACCGACGAGCCGCCGCACCGTCGCGACATCGGACAGCCTGCTCGCCTCCGTCAACGCCAGCGTCGAACAGGCCGCCAACGCCTCGTCACCCTCCCGCGAACGCAGGAACGCGACGTCGTCGAGCGAGAAGGTGTACGCCACGAGGTGTCAGAGCTTCGCGGGCGCGGCCGGCTTCGTCCCGGTGATCATCACGTTGTAGAACAGCTCCCGCGGCAGCACCTTGGACAGCAGCTTGCGGTCGAGCGCCGACAGCCGCAGCCACGCGTGGTAGGCGAACAACCGCCAGCGCAGCGTCAGCTTCTCCTGCGGCACGGCCGCCTCGAACGTGCGGATCGGCCACCCGACCAACGCCGCGCTGAACTCGTCCGTCACCGCGCGCACGTCCACCGCACCGGCACCCAGCGCCATACGTTCCAGTTCGGACGGATCGAAGGTGTGCAGGTCCACGACCGCTTCGAGCGCCGCCGCACGCGAGGACTCGTCGAGTTCGGTCTGCGGTCGCCGCCACGATCGCAACGCGGACAGCTTGGTGATGTTGGTGGTCAGCCACCACGTCAGCCTGCCGAGCCTGCGGGCGTAGAAGTCACCGATCTTCGTCGGCTCGCCCGCGAAGACGAACCGGCCGCCCGGCTTGAGCACGCGCAGGACCTCTCGCAGCGCCGCCCGCACGTCGGGGATGTGGTGCAGCACCGCGTGCCCCACGACGAGGTCGAAGCTGTTGTCGTCATACGGGATGCGCTCCGCGTCGGCGACCCGGCCGTCGACGTCGAGCCCGAGGTTCTTCGCGTTGCGCAGCGCCACCTCGACCATGCCCGGCGACAGGTCGGTGACCGAGCCCTTCTTGATGACACCGCCCTGCATGAGGTTCAGCAGGAAGAACCCGGTGCCACTGCCGAGCTCCATGGCGTGGCCGTAGGGCTGGCCCTGCGTGCCCGCGACCGCGTTGAACACGTCGGTGGCGTAGGAGATGCAGCGCTCGTCGTACGAGATCGACCACTTCTCGTCGTACGTGCCCGCCTCCCAGTCGTGGTAGAGCACGTTGGCGAGCTTGGGGTCGTGGTAGGCGGCCTGAACCTCGTCGGCGGTGGCGTGCGGGTTCGGCGCCGGGTCGGACACGTGGGTCACGTCACTTCCCCTCGAAGGTGGCCTTGCCGGGGCCGTTCTCGATGAACGACTGCATGCCGCGGGTCTGGTCCTCGGTGGCCCAGAGGGCGGTGAACAGCTCGGTCTCCAGCTTCAGGCCGTTACGGAGGTCGGTGTCGAGACCGCCGTCGATGGCGGCCTTCGCCGCCCGCAGCGCCACGGCCGGACCGTTCACGAACTGCGCGGCCCAGCGGCGCGCCGCCGCGTACACGTCGTCCGGAGCGACGACCTCGTCGACCAGCCCGATCGCGAGCGCCTCCTCGGCCTTGACGAACCGGCCCGTGAACACGAGGTCCTTGGCACGGCTCGGGCCGATGAGCCGGGCGAGGCGCTGCGTGCCGCCCGCACCGGGGATGATGCCGAGCTGGATCTCGGGCTGCCCGACCTTGACGTTGTCGCCCACGACGCGCCGGTCGGCGGTCAGCGCCAGTTCGAGCCCACCGCCCAGCGCGTAGCCGGTGACGGCCGCGACCGTGGGCTTGGGCAGTTCGGCGATGACGGTCAGCGACGCCGACAACGCGGCACCGAAACGCTGCATCTCGACGTACGACTTCGCCGCCATCTCCTTGATGTCGGCGCCACCGGCGAACGTCTTCTCGCCGCCGTAGAGGATGACGGCCCGCACGTCGTCCCGCTCGCCCGCCTCGATCGCGGCTTCCCGCAGTTCGGCCTGCACCTGGTTGTTCAGGGCGTTGACCGGCGGCCGGTCCAGCCGGATGGTGCCGATGCCCTCGTCGACCTCGAGACGGACGAACTCGCCCACGCGCTTCCTCCTTCACCTTCCACGATCGGCGGCAGCCGACCGCGTCGTCGCCTGCCTCGCAGGCTACCCGCCAGTAGAGATCGTCACCGACGTCGGGCGAAGAACCTGTCGCCCGACCGCTGCAACATCAGGTCCTGCCCGAACGCCGTGGACAGGTTCTCGCTGGTCAGCACGTCGTCCATCAGGCCGGCCGACACGACCTGCCCCTCGGACAGCAGCAACGCGTGGGTGAACCCGGGCGGAATCTCCTCCACGTGGTGGGTCACCAGCACCATCGCGGGCGCGTCCGGGTCGAACGCGAGCGCGGACAGCCGGGCGACGAGATCCTCCCGACCCCCGAGGTCCAGCCCGGCCGCGGGCTCGTCGAGCAACAGCATCTCCGGGTCCGTCATCAACGCCCGCGCGATGAGCGTGCGCTTGCGCTCGCCCTCCGACAACGTGCCGTAGCTGCGGTTCGCGAGATGCACGATGCCGAGCGCCGCCAGCAGCTCGTCCGCGCGCTCGGTGTCCAGCTCGTCGTACGACTCGCGCCAGCGGCCCATGACCGCGTACCCGGCGCTGATCACCACGTCCCGCACCTTCTCCTCCGGCGGGATGCGGCCGTTGACGGCGGCCGAGGTGAACCCGACCCTGGTGCGCAGCTCGAAGACGTCCACCCGCCCGAGCCGCTCGCCCAGCACGTGCACCGCGCCCGTGGTGGGGTGCAGTTCCGCCGCGGCGAGCTTGAGCAGCGTGGTCTTGCCCGCGCCGTTCGGACCGAGCACCACCCACCGTTCGTCCAGCTCCACCGACCAGTCGAGGTCGGCGAGCAGCTTGTTGCCTCCCCTCCTGACGCCCACACCAGACATGTGGATCACGAGATCGGCAAGGTTGTCCGGGACCGCCACGTCGTTCACGGGCTCATTGTCACCGACCGGCTGTCGAAGGCAAGAACGCACCCCGCGCGGGCCCCCGGCGCACGCAGCCGCCCGCCCCGGCGAACCCGCAGGTGAGTCAGGCCAGCACCACCTTGCCGAGCTCCGCCGGAGTGGCGAGCAACCGGTGTCGGGGCAGCACCCGCACCGTGTAGCCGAGGGAGCCCGCGAACGGCAGCCGGAGCGTCCCGGCGAACTCGCCCCGCCCACACGGCGACAGCGGCACGGTGACGACGTCGGCGAGGTCGTCGGTGTCACCGACCCGGCCCAGGACCGCTTGCACCTCCACATCGGACTCGGTGAGGTCGGCGAGGTCGACGCGCGCCGTGATGCGCGCGGGCGTGCCGACCACGGGGGTGTCGCTGCCGTCGACCGTCAACTCGGTCGACACCACCCGCAGCAACGGCCAGCATGCGTCGAGCCGGGCGCGGTAGGCGGCGAGCGACCGGGCGCCCGCGTAGTCGTCGGCCACCGCCTCGGCCACCGTCGTCGCCGCGGGCCCGTAGTACGACTCGACGTACTCCCGCACCATGCGCGACGCCTGCACTCGCGGACCGAGCGTGCGCAGCGTGTGCCAGATCATCGACACCCAGCCCCGCGGCACGCCGTGGTCGTCCCGGTCGTAGAACAACGGCGCCACCTGTTGTCCCAACAGGTCGTAGAGCGCCGCCGCCTCCAGGTCGTCCCGCAGCAACGGGTCCGTGACACCGTCGGCGGTCGGGATGGCCCAGCCGTTGCTGCCGTCGTAGTACTCGTCCCACCAGCCGTCGCGGATCGACAGATTGAGACACCCGTTGAGCGCCGCCTTCATCCCCGAGGTGCCGCACGCCTCCAACGGCCGCGTGGGGTTGTTCAGCCACACGTCGCACCCGCGATAGAGGTAGCGGGCCATGGACATGCCGTAGTCGGGCAGGAACACCATGCGTTCCCGCACGGCCGGGTCGTCGACGAACTTCACGATCTGCTGGATGAGCGCCTTGCCGCCCTCGTCGGCCGGGTGCGACTTGCCCGCCACCACGATCTGGATGGGCCGCTCGTCGTCGAGCAGCAGAGCACGCAGCCGGTCGGGATCACGCAGCATCAACGTGAGCCGCTTGTAGGTGGGGACACGCCGGGCGAAGCCCACGGTCAACACGTCCGGGTCGAAGATGCGGTCCGTCCAACCCAGTTCGAGTGCCGACGCGCCGCGCTGCAACCACGCCTCCCGCGCGCGCCGCCGCACCTCCTCGACCAGGTTGCCGCGCAGTTCGCGCCGCAGCGCCCACAGTTGCTCGTCGGTGACGGTCGGGTCGATGCCGGAGCCGTCGCCGTCGTGGCCCCACTCCTCGTCGCTGCCGCCCAGCAGCGCGCTCATCTCCCTGGCCACCCAGGTCGGCCCGTGCACGCCGTTCGTCACCGACGAGATCGGCACCTCCTCGGTGTCGAAACCGGGCCACAGGCTGCTGAACATCCGTCGCGACACCCGGCCGTGCAGGGCGGACACCCCGTTGGCCCGCTGCGCGAGCCGCAACCCCATGTGCGCCACGTTGAACCGGGTCGGGTCCGCCTCGGCTCCCAACGCGAGCACCCGTCCGACGTCCACGCCCGGCAGGAGTCGCCCGTCGCCGAAGTAGTGCCGGACGAGGTCCGCCCGGAAACGGTCGAGCCCGGCGGGCACCGGGGTGTGAGTGGTGAACACCGTTCCCGCCCGCACGGCCGACAACGCCTCGTCGAACGTCAGCTCCCCGGCGTCGAGCACCTCCCGGACGCGCTCCAGCCCCAGAAAGCCCGCGTGGCCCTCGTTGGTGTGGAACACCTCGGGCTGCGGATGTCCGGTCAGCTCGCAGTACCGGCGCACGGCGCGCATGCCACCGATCCCGGCGAGGATCTCCTGCCGGATGCGGTGGTCGTCGTCGCCACCGTAGAGCCGGTCGGTGACGGTCCTCAGGTCGTCGTCATTGCCGTCGACGTCGGTGTCGAGCAGCAGCAACGGGATGCGCCCCACCTGCGCCTTCCAGATCTGGGCCACCAGCTCCCGCCCACCGGGCATCGCCACCCGCACGTGCGCAGGCTCGCCGGAGGGCTCGGTCACCAGCTCCAACGGCAATCCGCTCGGCTCGATCACCGGGTAGTGCTCGACCTGCCAGCCGTCGAGGGACAACGACTGCCGGAAGTACCCCGCGCGGTAGAGCGGACCGACACCGATCATCGGCACCCCGAGATCGGAGGCCGCCTTCAAGTGGTCGCCCGCCAGCACACCGAGTCCTCCCGAGTAGTTCGGCAGCGCCTCGTGCACCCCGAACTCCAAGGAGAAGTAGGCCACCGCACGCGGGAACCGCTCGCCGTCACCAGCCGCCTCGACCCGCCGTTGGAACCACCGCGGCTCCGTGAGATACCGCCGCAATTCCTCGCTGGCCGCGCGGGTCCTGGCGAGGAACGCCGCGTCGTTCGCGAGCGCGTCGAGCCGCGACGGCGGCAACTGGGTCAGCATGCGCAGTGGGTCGCGGACACGGCGGAAGAGCGCGTCGTCCATCGACGCGAACAGATCCCGTGTCGGTGGATGCCACGTCCACCGCAGGTTGGTGGCCAGTTCGGTCAGACCCGTCAACTCGTCGGGCACCCGCGCGTGGACGGTGAACCGGCGAACAGCTTTCATGAAGATCGACCATAACGGCGGGCGGCCGGCACTGCGCGCGCCCTCACTCCGAGGCCGGACCCGGAGGGCCGGGAAACTCACATCCCCTTTGCCCGGGATCGACCCAATCGACGTTCGTCGGTGCGCTACTGTCCCCGCCATGACGCGCACAGGGGGACGAGGGGTGCGACGCCGACTGCTGGCCGTCGCGGTCGTGTTGGGGATGCTCGGGACGAGCGCCTGCGCCAACCGGATCGAGGGTGAAGGCACCATCGCGGGTCTGGAGATCACCCATTTCGAGAGCGGGTTGAAGGCCTCGGCGCCGGACCCGGGGCTGGCGATCGAGAACGTCTCCGAGACCGAGGACGACCGACTCGCCGCCGCCGCGATCGCCGATGTCACCGCGTTCTGGACCGAACAGTTCCCCCAGCACTTCGCGCAGGAGTTCCCGCCCGTCGCCAAATTGCTGTCCTACGACAGCAACACCGACCGGATCGACGTGTGTGGTGCGACCACCGCCGACGTGGCGATGAACGCCTTCTACTGCCCGCCCGAGGATCTGGTGGCGTGGGACCGCGGCACCCTGCTTCCCCTGCTGCGCGAGAAGTTCGGCCCGATGGCCGTGGTCACCGTGCTGGGCCACGAGTTCGGGCACGCCGTGCAGTACCGGCTCGGCGCGAAGGCCGGCATCAGCGGGCAGACGTCGACGATCGTGAAGGAACAGCAGGCCGACTGCTTCACCGGCGCGTACTTCCGCTGGATGGCCGAGGGACGCAGCGAGTACTTCCAGGTCTCCACATCGGAGGGTCTGAACCAGGTGATGGCGTCGCTGTTCTTCATCCGCGACTCGCCCGGCCAGTCGCACTCCGCCGACGGCGCGCACGGCACCGCGTTCGACCGCACCTACGCGTTCCAGCTCGGCTTCCAGAACGACGCAGCGAAGTGCGCCGCCATCGACCAGGCCGACGTCGACTCCCGCATCACCGAGCGCCCCTTCGACCCCGACGACGCGGGCATGGGCGACCTGGCCGTCAACGAGGAGACGCTGGGGCTGCTCCAGCGGAGCCTCGACAAGTCGTTCTCGGGCGCCGGGGTGCCCGGACCGACGATCGTGAACCAGGGCGGGTCCTGCCCGAACGGCGGCGTCTCCACCCCGCCGGTGTCGTACTGCGAGGACACCAACACCGTCACCGTCGACATGGCGGCGCTGGCCAAGCTCGGGCAACCCATCGACCGGGAGGCCGAGTTCACGGGCCAGGGTTCGGGCGGGCTCGGCGACTTCGCGGCGTTCGCCGAGGTCGTCTCCCGTTACGTACAGGGCATCCAGGTCGGTTTCGACATGCCGGTGGACAACACGAACGCGGGCCTGCGCACGGCGTGTCTCGTGGGCGCCTGGACCGCCGCCATCGACCAACCCGGCGCGTCGCTGCGGCCGTCACCGGGCGACCTCGACGAAGCCATTGCGGAGCTGCTGCTGCCCCGCAGCCTCATCGCGGCCGACATCAACGGCCACCCGGCGCCGAACGGTTTCGACCGCATCGAAGCCCTACGCCTCGGCTACTTCGACGGCTCAGGAGCCTGCAGCTCGAAATACCCGTGAGCGGTGGTAGATACGTGCCACAAGCAACCTGCTCGTCTGGATCAACGCTCTGGACGAGCAGTCGAAGGCGCAGGCCGTTGATGCCATCACTCGCTGCGTCCGGGCGCTCGGCGGACACATCCCGATCTTCGCGGTGTTCGGCCACGATGCGTACATCGTGCGCGGCACCGACGCCCCCACGCTGACACACCTGTTCGCCGACCCGCTGTCTCACCGTCATCCCGCGGTTCTTGTCCATACCTGACGTGCCAACCGTCTAGGGAACGCACGCCTGGTTCTCCGTGCGCACCAGCTCCCTGATCGACCAACCCGTTCGGCTGGTTGCCGAGCCTCCAGTGGGCACCATGCGACAGGCTAGTTGCATTTTCGAAGTCCACTTCGTAATCTGAAGTGATGGGTGGGGGCAATCGTCAGTACTGCGGGTTTGCGGAGGTGAGCGGCCCGGTCACGTGACCTCCGAACGGCCGGGGTGGTGGTGCGGGTCGCCGATGAGCAGCCCGGTGGCGGCGTGGCCTACAGGACCGACGCCTCCCTGGCTGCGGCGCTCCGCGCCGGATACCCGGCCGGGCGTCGCGGGATTCGGTCACGGTCGGCGCAGGTGCACCGGACTTCGAAGCCGATCTGACGGTCCATAGTGGCCCCGAACTACGCGTCCTGCTCGCAGGCAACCTCATACCCTTTGCTGCGCTGTCCAGCGGTCCGAAATTCGAGCTGCTGTCCAGAAGAGGACAAAATCATGGCCGTGATCGCGAGTTTGAGCATCTCGCTCGATGGGTTCTACACGGGTCCGCGCCCGAGCCCAGAGAACCCGATGGGTGATGGTGGCGCGGCCTTACATGGGTGGTTCGCCCACGATATCGCCGACCGGAACCAGCTCACCGCAGACGACATCCTGCGTCCGGAGTTGGAGCGCACCGGCGCCCTGGTCATGGGCAGAGACAGCTACGAACACGCCCAGGTCACCTGGGGGCCGCACCCGCCGTTCGAAATGCCTATTTTCGTCCTCACCCACTACTCGCGTCCCGACGACATCCGCGAGGGTTCCTCGTTCCACTTCATCACCGACGGATTCGAAGCAGCAGTACAGCAAGCAACCGCCGCCGCGGACGGCAAAGACGTCGGGCTGCACGGCGGCGGAGCGATTCGGCAGGGGATACGCGCCGGTCTTCTCGACGAACTGCAGCTACACCTCGTCCCGGTACTCCTCGGGCAAGGCCGCCGGCTCTTCGAAGACCTTCGGTGTGAGTTCGGCATCGTGCGTGTCGCGGAAGGACCCGGGGCGACCCACCTCAAATACCAGGTGATGCAGCCGTGATCCCGACAGCGTTTGCCAGGCCCACCAACGTCCTGACCCACAACAGTAGCCGAATGAGGCCTCCTGCCCGGATCTGTCCACGATGCAACCGGGCCCGATCCCCAGGCCATGCATTACCTACCAGGTCGAGCGACTCAAAGTTACCCAAAGCCTGGCCTGCCGGACAAAAACGTGACCGCGAGAGTCGCCTTCACCGGATACCCGAGCTCCGAAAGCAAAACGGAGATCACTTACACTATGGATGGAATGGGTTCATTGGGCTTCTATAAAGAGTTACTTCATGAGCATCGTCTCGAAGGGGAGGCCAACGAAGCTGTACCAGATCACCCTCCCAGTGACACACAGGGCAAATCGGATGCGAATCCGGAGGCTCGTCGTGTACCTCGCATCCACAGCATGCACGGTGAAGTTCAGCAGTCCGATTGACGCGCAACCCGGTCTCCTTCTGGCGTGTTTCTGATCCAGAAGCTACCCCCGAGCGGCATCCAATCATTGGCCTCTAAATCCACTAGGGCCCGCCGGCATAACTCCTCAACTGCACCTTCCCAATCTTCGAACCCGCTATCACCAATCACCCCCAAACAGGCTTCGTTTCGCCGTAGAAGTCGTTCAATAACCCCCATGGCCACCTCCTTGTACGACCCCCCGGATTGATTTGCCACTTCACGGCTCAGGGCAATAATGTCATCAACCAGGACCCAGTCGTCAAGTCCTTCCTTCAAAACTTGCAATGCCACACTTTCTTCATTCATTTGATAGATGCACCTTCCACGGCTTTCCGCTCGGCGGGATAATATCGATCGTGGGACCACCGGAACGGGAACTTGTTCTCCACTGCATTATAGTGCCATCCTGTAGCTTGAACACGTCAGGGATTTTACTACCACGCGCAGGCATCCTTTCAGCTCCAGCGGTCCACTTTTCGAAACTTTCTCGCATCTCCTGTACTGTAGGCACTTCCCTTACGTGCTGATTATTTCCTTTCTCAAGATCACGGAACTCTGACTTCCAATCGCAGGGTCCACTTGAGTTGTGCGCAAGAACACCTACATCGCTTGCCACCGCATAGTAGGTGTGAACACCGTTGATGGTGAGGTTGTGGACTCGGTGGCTCTCAGTCCGGCGTTCGGTGCTGAGGACTTCGACCCGCTCACCGTCCGCGGTCAGCAGGTCGTTGCCGGGTGTGAGTGCGTCGGCGTTGAGCCAACGGCCTTGGTCGTCGACCCAGAACGGGTGCTCAGCCGTGGCCACCACCCTGGCGGTCCTGTCACCGTCCGCGCCGTCGACGTCGACCGTGACCTCGACCAGCTCCTTGATACCGGAGCTGGTGATGGTCGCCACGACCGTACGCGGACCCTCCTCCCCTGTCTCCGGATCGGTCGCCCACACCCGATCCCCAACCTCAACCTCCTCGACCGACTCCACACTGCCATCGGCCAACAACACACCCGTACCAGGCACAAAACTGCTGCACCCCGGCGGACCACCACCACTCCGACGACCCGCGCTCGCGACGTCCCCGGCAGCATCCGCACCCTTGCGGAACCACTTCGTGAACGTGGCAGCAATACCAGCCAACGGCGCCGCCGCCCCACACGAGAACGCCGCGTTCGTGACATCCCCCTCCGCGGCATACCACCCACAGTTCAGGCCACCAGCCCAGCTCCCAAGCCCGGCGCCAGACCCGCAATATCAAGAAGAACATGGCCCACATCACTCAAGTCCACAGTGGCCGGGGCAGGCTTATGACAACCGTACTTCCGCATACAGGCTTCTGAGCCAGAGCCACCGCTCGAGCCTCCACCACCCGGCTGACTGTGACCCGCCGTGCGCGTGTTCTGCCCGGTCGAGTAGCCGCCACCGGACCACTGGGGTCGCTGGAAATACCGTTTGGCGACCTTGACGGCACTCGAGACCACCTTCGTGAACCATTCGAGGAACAACCCCGACGGGTCCGAATAGGTGATCGGGCTGTTGTTCGAGTAGGTGT
>NZ_JACBJG010000018.1 GCF_015910535.1 Saccharomonospora sp. NB11
CGCGGAACGAACTCCAGCATGGCCAGTCCGGCCCCGAGCGAGGTCGCCGATCGCAGGACGAGCCCGGCGCTCGAAGCCAGGTCGGCGAACTCCGCCTCTGTGCGTTCCTTCGCGCCGAACAGCACCATCATCTGCACGTCCATCTCGGTAAACTCCAGCAGATCGTCCTCGGAGGTCCCGGTCCGATCGACGACCAGCACCCGCCCCTGTGGCTCTGCGGCCGCCGCGCACCGGGACAGGATCTGCTGGGCGTCGGAGTCGTCCCAGTCGTGCAGGACATGTGCCAGCACGTACACATCCGATCCCGCAGGCAGCGTGTCGAAGAAGCTGCCCGGCGCGAACGACACCCGCTCTGCGAGGCCGGCCAGCGTCGCTCGCGCGTTCTCGACGGTGCCGGGCAGATCGACCAGCGTTCCGCGCAGGTGGCTGTGGGCGTCGAGCAGTCCCTTCAGGAGGGTTCCGTTCCCGCCTCCAACATCGGTCACCCGTCGCACCGAACCCCAGTCGTACTCGGTGGCCACTTCGGGCACCCACATCGCGGCGTCGCTTCCCATCATCCGGTCGAACAGCTCGGTCTTGCCGAGCGCCTCGAGATCGTCCCAGAACGGCCGTCCGTGGACACTCGCGTAACTGGCCCTGCCGGTCCGCACGGTCTCCAGGAGCCCGGTGGCGTATACGGCGTCGAACCGGCCGCCAAGCCCGTCGAGGTCCAGCCAGATCCGCAGGCCCATCGGATGGTCGCCCAACAGCGGCTCGGCCGCGTCGTTCAGCGCGAACTCGCCCGGCGCGCGTTCGGCGAACACCCCCCGGCAGGCGAGGTACCGCAGCAGCCTGCGCAGCGCATCCTCGTCAGCACCTGACTCGGCGGCGAGCGCGGCCGCGGACCTGGGACCGCCCTTCAGCCGATCCGCGAGCCGCAGCGTTGCCGCGACCCGCACCGCCCACGGCGCAATCGCGTCGGCCATGCCGTTCAACACCGCGGCGCCGGACCCGTCCACGAACTCATCGGCAGGCACAAGCGCATACCCCCGTTTCCAGCGATCGACCATGCACGTTGATGGCTGACGATCCCGTCATGCGCGACACCTGGTTCGCGAGCTGGGACGTCACACCCGGTTCCGAGCTGCGCCGCAGACGAGAATCGTACTTTCCGAACATCGCGCGTCGACCGTACAACTGTGTCCGCTGGGCGGTCTTGATCCGTTCCGGTGAAGTCGAGGTCGGGATTCGCGTTGGCCACCAACGCGTTCGGTGCTCACCGCGGGTCCGGCTGGCGGAGGGCGGCGGAGCCCGCTGCTTCCACGCGGGAAGCGGCGCGGGAAGCGGCGTGCCGGTTCCACGAGTGGCAGAGGACAGTCCCTTGTGGACTGCGCTGCCGCGGGCAGGTCGTGACAGGTAGACCGCCCGGCGCCTGTTTTTAGTGCGGTTTCACGGAGCGGTGAAGGTCCTGAGGTTCTCCACGGTGTCGGTAAGGCCCTTCCAGGCCATGTCGGTGTCGGTGGTGCGGGTGTGCGGGCTGCGGAACCACGCGAGGAACTCGGCGAGGTCGGTCAGGCTCCAGCGCAGGCGGTAGAGCGCCAGCGCAGCCAGATCCGGATCGGTGCCGGCGAGCTCCGCGTACCGGCCGAGTGCGGTGGGATCGTCCGAGAGCAGGGACAGATCGCGTTCCGGCACGGCCAGCCCGACGGTGTCCCAGTCGATCAGGAGGTAGCCGTTCGCGGCGCGCAGGAGGTTGCCGGGATGCGGCTCGCCGTGCGTGACGACCTGCGGCCTGCCGTCGCGCCGGACCTGGTCGGCCAGGCGGTCGAAGTCGGCCAGGCGCGTGCGGAACAGCTCTGCCTCGCTGACCGCGAGTTCCCGAGCGGGTTCGGCGAACGGGCCGCCGGTCCAGGAGGTGGACAGCTCGGTGAGGGTGTTCTCCAGGTCGGCCCGTCCTGGTGGGTCCAGCACGGTGGCCGGGGTGCACTCCGGCGGTGCGCTGCGGTGCAGGCGGGCGAGCAGCCCGAGCACTTGGTCCCGCTCCACGCTCGGCAGCTCCTGGTAGAAGTCGCCCGCTTCTCCCGGGATGAGGGGAAAGAGGCTGAGTGCGTACTGGTCGTCCCACGCGATCACGGGTGGTCCGCTGCGCGAGCGCCGGGGTGCGACCACGAAGTCCAGGCCGTCGCGCTCGTGCAGGGTGGTCGCGGTCTCCATGGCCTTGCGCAGCCCCACAAAAGCCGTCTCGGGGGTCGGTCCGCAGTGCTCCTTGTGCGTCAGATCGGAAACCTTGGCGAACCACTGCCGACCGTCGCCGTCGGTGACGTGCCAGTGGTAGTCGCCGAAACCGACCGGAGCGTAGGAAGTTGTGTGCACAACGACGCCGAAGTGCTCGGCGAGTCCGGCCGACAGGTCTTCCTCGTCGAAGTTCTCTGGACGGGTCTCCATGGCACCACGCTATCAGTCGAACTACGCAAAACACCCGCGACTGTCGTCGTCGAAATCGCGCATCCGCCGCATGGGGGAGGCGAGTAGCGCCGGGGACACGACGACCAGAGCAGCGGTGAGCACCCACAGCGCCGACCGGACACCGAACAGCTCGGCCAGCGCGCCACCGATCACCGAGCCAATGGGGGCGACGCCCCAGACGGCGAAGCGGAACATGGCCGACAGGCGGCTCAGCATGCCGGGTGGGCAGATCCGTTGCCGGTAGCTGACCTGCATGATGTTGAAAACCGTGACGCCGACGGCGATCGCCACGTTGGCCACCACGAACAAGGCTAGGCGCCAACCGTTTCCGGTCAGCGGCAGCAGTAGCATGAAGGGTGCGGTGCAGGGCACCGCCAGCAGTGCGAGGCGGGCGCCGCCGACGGCCCGCGCCAGGCGGGGGGCCAGCCAGGCGCCGAGCATCGCGCCCGCCGCGCCGGAGGTCATCAGCACCCCGACCAAGCCCGGGGACAGTCCCACCACAGTGGTCAGGAACACCACCTCGAGACCGAAGATCGCGGAAAAGACGAGGTTGTTGGCGCTGGCGGAGAGCACTAGCACGCGCAGCACGCGGTGCCGGGCGAGGAAGCGAAGGCCCGCGCCGATCTCGCGCACCAACCCGTCCCGGTTGGCATCTGGTCGGGTGTCAGGCGTCCGGATGCGCCACAGCAGCACCGCCGAGGCCACCGAGGCGATCGCGTTGGCGACCAGGGACAGCTGGGCGCCCAGCCACTGCACCCCGAGGCCGCCCAGGGAGGGCCCGCCGAGTTCGGAAGCCGAGCGGACCAGTTGCAGTCCGCTGTTGCCCTCGACGAGGCGGTGCCCGCCGACCAGGTCCGGCAGGTAGCTGTGGTCGGCGATGTCGCCGAACAGCTGCGCGCATCCCAGCAGCAGCGCGGCGAGGTAGAGCAACGGTAGCGCGAGCAGTCCCGACGCCCAGGCCAGCGGCAGCGAGATCAGCGCGGTGAAGCGCACCAGGTCGGCGGCGATCATCACGCGCCGCGGCGGTATCCGCTCCACCCACGCCCCGGCGGGCAGGCCCGGCACGAGGTACGCGGCGTAGGTGGCGGCCTGCAGCAGCCCCACTTCCCAGGCCGAGCTGCCCAGTGCCAGCACGGCGGTCAGCGGGAGGATCACGTGCGTCGCCGCGGACCCCGTCTCGTTGAGCAGGTGGGAGCCGAGGAAGAGCCGGAAGTCGCGGCGCCACGCGGGCCGCGGCCCGGAGCCCCGTGTGCCGCGCGGCTTCGGAACAACTGGTCGCTCAGGCACCACACCACTCCACCACGCTGCGGGACGCCCCTGTCAACCGAATTTCCGGGAGGACACCGCGGATTCACCCGCTACGACAAGCCCGTGCAGTGCCCGGCCCAACCCGGGTGCCGCGGCGAAGACCATCTCGTCGCCGCCGCGAACCACGGCACCGGCCTCTTCTGCGATCAGCACTCCAGCGGCGCGGTCCCAGTAGCGGGTGTCGCTCTCGTAGTACCCGTCGAGGCGGCCGCAAGCCACCCAGCACAGGTCCAGCGCGGCCGAACCACTGCTGCGCACGTCGGCCACCTGTTCGAGCACGGTTTCGAGCAGCGCCGCCTGCCTGCGTCGGTGGGCGCTGTCGCTGCTGAATCCGGTCGACACCACCGCACGGGCCAAGTCGAGGGTGTCCGAGGCGGCGAGTTTTCGACCGTTGCACGTGGCGCCACGTCCGCGCACCGCGCGGAACGTCTCCTGCCGGGATGGGTCGTGCACCACGCCCGCGACCACCCGATCGTCCACTTCCGCCGCAACGGAGACCGCGAAGGACGGCAGGCCGCGGACGTAGTTCCCGGTGCCGTCCAGGGGGTCAACCACCCACCGCACACCCGAGGTGCCGGGGCGGGCGCCGTGCTCCTCACCGAGCACCGAGTCGTGCGGACGGACGGTGGTGATCATCTCGACGATGAGCGCCTCCCCCACCCGGTCCAGGTCGGTGACCAGGTCGGCCGGTGCGGACTTGGTGGTAACCGTCCCGGGCTCGGATCGCAGCAGCAGCTTCCCGGTCGCTTCCGCGGCTGCCGTGGCGATGTCCAGCAATTCTGCGCCGTCGACCGTTGTCATGCGACCAGTTCCACCTCTCGCCGCGGGTCCGCGCCCGGTCGGTTCCTTGAGCCCTCCGGTTCAATACTGCTGCGTCTCGATCCCGCCCGTCGTCACCGGATCAGCGCAACTTTTTGCCATCGGAGCAGCCGAGACAACAACGGAAAACGTACATACTTCACCGTATTGGAGCAAGATCTTCCGGGCGTGTCTTCGATATGCTCGGCTCCGTCCGCCGGAGTCTTGAGGACTGCCGCAACGCGAGGAATCGAGCTGTCCGTGAGCCGGAATCACGGGCTGCGAAACAGCTGATACCGGTGCCGCCGAATTGCGGTGCGCGCTGCCGGGCGGTCCGGTCGTGGCGGACGGTTGGAATTACCGACCCGAACGAAGAAGGTGCCGGTGTCCCCATCACGACGTCTGCGAGTGGGTGTGATCGGCTGCGGCGCGATCGCGCAGATCATGCACCTGCCCTACCTGCGGAGCCTCCCCGAGCACTTCGAGATAGCCGCCCTGAGCGATCTCTCGCCGGGGTTGCTCGACCTGCTCGGCGAGCAGTACGGCGTGCCCGTCGGGCACCGCTTCCCGGACTACCGGGACCTGCTGGCCAGCGAGCTCGACGCGGTGCTCGTGCTCAGCAGCGGCAGCCACGCGCCGCAGGTCATCGCGGCTGCCGAGGCCAGCAAGCACGTGCTGGTTGAGAAGCCGCTGTGCTTCACGCTCCGCGAGGCCGACGAGATCGAAGCCGCAGTGGCGCGCTCTGGCGTCACGCTGATGGTCGGGTATATGAAGCGGTTCGACCCGGGCTTCCGCCACGGCCTGGACCTGGTGCGGGCCATGCCCGATCCGCGCTACGTGCAGATCAACACGCTGCACCCGAGCGAGGACCAGTACTTCGATATCCACGGCGTGCGCCGTTTCCCGGACGTACCCGCCGAGGTCGCCGAACGCGTTCACCGTGAGCAGGAAGAACTGCTGGACGAGGCCGTCGGGGCAATTTCGCATGAACTGCGGTTCATCTATTTCGACGTATTCCTCGGCAGCATGGTCCATGACGTCAACGCGCTGCGCGCACTGGTCGGAGAACCGCATTCGGTGTTGTTCACCGAGGTGTGGCCGCAGGATTCGACCACCCCGTCGGTTTCCACCGTGCTACGCCACTCCGACGGGCTGCGGACCTGCTACACCTGGACCTACCTCGCGCAGGTGCGCGAGTATTTCGAAGAAATCGCGGTGCTGGCCACGGACCAGCGGGTCAGGATCCAGTTCCCGTCACCCTTCCTCAAGCACTGGCCGACGCCGGTGGTCGCGCAGCGGATGGAATCCGGGGCGCTGGTCGAGCGCCGCGTGCAGATCTCCTTCGACGAGGCGTTCCGCGAGGAGCTGATCGCCTTCCACCAGTGCGCCACGACGGGCGCCCAGCCGCTCACGGACGTGCACGACGCGCGCGCCGACATCGACTGGCTGCAGCGCATCCTGGCCGCCGCCGACCCGCCGGGTCTTGGCGGGGAGGCGGCCAAGCCCCGGTGAATGGCGGCGGGCGGGTCCTCATGGGACGGTCCGCGCACGAGCGAGCAGAGGAATCCATGAGCAGTCTGAACGCGCCCGAACTGACCGACCACGTCATCGCCGGCGAACAGCGACACCGCCTGCCCGGCGCGCAGTCCATGACCGACCTCGCGGGCATCGTCGTGGCCCGCGCCGCCAACGCCGAGATCTGGGACCTCGACGGCAACCGGTACCTGGACCTGTTCACCGGGGTGGGGGTGTGCAACATCGGCCACGCCCACCCCGCATTCCGCGCGGCGGTCTCAGCGCAACTCGACCGCTGCATCGTCAGCAACCTGTACACCAGCGCGCGATCCCGCTTCTACGAACTGCTCGCCGCCCAACTGCCACCCGGGCTGCGGCAGATCCACATGTTCTCCACCGGCAGCGAAGCGGTCGAGGCGGCCGTGAAGTTCGCCCGCGCGGCGACCGGCAGGCACGAGGTGGTGAGCTTCTGGGGCGGCTTCCACGGCAAGACCCAGGGCGCCCTGGTCCTGCACGGCGGTCCGCGTCGGCACCGCTCCGGTCCGTTCCCGCCCGGCGTGCACCACGTCCCCTACGCCTACTGCTACCGGTGCCCCTTCCAGCTGGAACACCCGTCATGCGACCACCACTGCGTCGACTTCGCCGAGCAGTCGATCTCCCATGGCAGCACCGGGGACGTGGCCGCGATCATCGTCGAGCCCATCCAGGGCACCAACGGCAACATCATCCCGCCCCGCGGATACCTGGCGCGGCTGCGGGAACTGGCCGACCGGCTCGGTGCGCTGCTCATCCTCGACGAGGCCATCACCGGGTTCGGGCGCACCGGCACGATGTTCTGCTTCCAGCAGGAGGATAGGGTGGTGCCCGACGTGCTCGTGCTGGGCAAGTCCATGGCGTCCGGGGTGCCCGCCAGCGCGGTGGTGAGCCGGTCGGAACTGGTCGAGGGCACCTCGTTCGCCGTGCCAAGCGCCGCGGCCTCGACCTTCGGCGGCAATCCGCTCGCCTCCGCCGCGTCGCTGGCGACGCTGGAGATCCTGCTGGCCGAGGACCTGCCCGGGCGGGCCCGCAAGCTCGGCGACGTCGTCGCACAGCGGATCGCCTCCTGGCCCGATCGGTTCCCGGTCGTCGGCCACGCCGCCAACGCGGGCCTGGTGATCGGAGTGGAACTGGTGCTGCCGGGCACCACGGATCCGCTGCCCAAGGACCGTGCGCTGCGGATCTTCGAGGACCTGAAGGCGCGCGGGGTGCTGGCCATGGCCTACGACGCCAAGATCCGGATCTACCCGCCGCTGACCATCCCGACACACCAGCTCGACGAAGCCCTGGATGCCTTCGAGGCAGCGTTCCACACCGCCTGTTGACCTCGCGACCAACCCGTGGAGGGGAACCGGATGCTGCTCGGTTGCGTAGTGCGCAGTGCCGCGGAAGCGGAACACGCCCGCCTGCTCCCGCTGGACTACCTCGAACTCAAGGGCGACATGCTGTGCGTCGAAGCGGACGCCTTCCGGGCGCTCTGCACCCGGCTGCACGCCGTCGGCCTGCCGCTGCGGGCGATGACCTCGCCGCTGCCGCGGCGGCTCGGCTGCCGCGTCGTCGGCCCCGACGCCGACCCGGACAAGGCGCTGCGGGTCTTCCGGGACATGTGCGATCGCGCCGGGGCGCTGGGCGTTCGTACCGTGGTCCTCGGCAGCGGCCAGGCACGCTCGGTCCCGGCCGGGTTCCCGCGCACCGCAGCGCTGCGGCAGTTCGGGGAGTTCCTACGCCGCGCGGCCGACATCTGCGCGCAACGCGACATCCTGCTGACTGTGGAGCCGCTCACCCGCTCCGAGACGAACTTCCTCAACTCCTGCGCCGAGGCGCGCGCCGCACTGGACGAACTGGGCCTCGGCGACCAGCTCCTCGCGGTGGACTGCTTCCACGTGGTCAGCGAGGACCTGCCGGTGGAGGCCGAACTCGCCGCGGCCGCGGGCCGGATCGGGCACGCCCACACGTCGGCGATCCCCCGGGGTACCCCCGACTTCCGGCCAGACGTCCAGCAGCGCTTCGTGGCCAGTCTGTTCGCTGACGGCTACGCCGGCGGGCTGAGCATCGAGGACGACTTCACCGACTTCCCGAACGACGCCCCGGCAGCCGTGGAGCTCTTCCGCCGGCTGCTGACAACGACGGCCTGATTGCGGAGGTGCCGACCATGCCGCTGACCTTCCTCACCGATCTCACCTCGCCCGGGATGCGGGCGTTCGCCGAACGGATCGTGCGCGACTGGAACGAGAGCAGACCCGGCATCTCCGCCAAACTGTCCACACTGGACCACGAGGAGTTCCGCGATCGGCTGGAGGACTACCTCACCAACCGGTGCCCGCCCGACGTGCTCACCTGGTTCGCCGGGAACCGGATGCGCTCGCTGGGCGAACGCGGTCTGATGCTCGACATCAGCCGCACGTGGCGGGAGTCGGGCCTGGCGGAGCAGTACCTGCCGCGCTTCCGGGAGATGGTGGCCCGGTCTGGCCCGGCGCATTTCCTGCCGACCGCGCACTACTGGTGGGGCGTGTACTACCGGCCGTCGGTCTTCGAGTCCGCAGGCATCAGCACCCCCGTCCGGACCTGGGAGGAACTGGAGGCGGCTGCCCGGCGGCTGCGCGGCGCCGGCATCACGCCGTTCTCCCTGGGCTCCCGCTACCGCTGCCCGGCCACCGCGTGGTTCGACTACCTGAACATGCGCCTCAACGGCCCGGACTTCCACCGCGACCTGATGGACCTGCGCGTGCCCTACACCGACGAGCGTCTCCAACGGGTGTTCACCTTCTGGAGGCGGCTCCTCGACGACGGGTTCTTCTTCGGGGAGCCCACCGAGTACGACGAGGAAGAGGCCGTCGCCGCGGTGCTGCGCGGGGAGGCGGGAATGACGCTCATCGGCTCCTACATCACCGACGAGTACGCCCCCGACGGCGAGACCGACCTCGACTTCTTCCGGTTCCCGGTGATCGACCCGGCGCTTCCGGTCGGCGAGGACTCACCGGTGGACGGGTACTTCGTCGCGGGCGGTAGCGCCCACCCGGAGGAAGCAGCGGCGTTCCTGGCGAACCTGGGCTCGCAGCGCGTGCAGCAGTGGATGGTGGAGGCGATGACCATCCTGCCGGTCCGCGGCGACGTCGACCTGGGCCGCGCCGGGACGCACGTGGCCAAGGGTGCGGCACTGCTGCGCGACGCCGACCACATCGGGCAGTTCTACGACCTGGACACCACGTGGGAGCTGTCGAACATCGGGATGGACGCCTTCATGTCCTTCCTGCGCGACCCCGGACGGGCCCGCGATCTCCTGGCGGAGGTGGAAGACATGCGCCTCCACCAGCTCCAGCTGACCCGGTCCGCCTAGGGACTGCTTCGACTCCGGCTCGTGCAGCGGAACATCACCGCGGAACCGACGTCCCAACGGGTCACGACGGCCGAGGCCCTGCAGCGCTGCTCGCCGAGTCCCACACCGCAGGCGGCTGACACCGCGTGCGGAACACGGCACAGATCCGATCCCGAGGGAGTTCCATGACAGCCATCCGCAACTCGTCCCTCGCGCTGTTCGGCGGGACGCCGGTCCACGACCGCAGCTGGCCAACGTGGCCGGAGGCGACCTCCGACACGCTCGACATGCTGCGCGAGGCCGCGCTCTCCGGGCGCTGGGCCATCACGGGCGCCTACACCGGTGTCACCGGGTTCGAACGGCGCTTCGCCACCGCTTTCGCCGACTACCACGGGGTGCCGCACGCGGTGCCCACCACCAACGGCTCCGCGGCGCTGACCATCGCCATGGAGGCGCTGGGTGTCGGGCCCGGTACCGAGGTCATCGTGCCCGGCCTGACCTGGGTCGCGTGCGCCTCTGCTGCGGCCTCGCTCGGTGCCGTCCCGGTCCTCGTCGACGTCGACCCGGCGACGCTGAGCATCTCGCCCGCCGCGGCCGAGGCCGCCATCACCGACCGCACCAGGGCGATCCTCGTCGTGCACGCCTACTGCTCCAGCGCCGACATCAACGCCTTGACCGCCCTGTCGCGGCGAACCGGGATCCCGATTGTCGAGGACTGCTCGCAGGCGCACGGAGCCGAGTGGAACGGCCGCAAGGTCGGCACGTTCGGCACGCTCGGGGTGTTCAGCCTCCAGCAGACCAAGGTCCTCACCTGCGGTGAGGGCGGTGTGGTCATCACCTCCTCCGACAAACTGCACGACCAGTTGCAGCAGTACCGCGCCAACGGTCGTCGCTACACCGCGAAGCCGGCGGTCGGCCAGCTGGAGCTGGAGGAGGCGGGCACCGTCGAAGGGCACAACCACGCGATGTCGGAATTCCACGCTGCCGTCGCGCTCAGCCAGCTGCCGAAGCTGGATGAGCAGAACGCGCTGCGGAACCGCAACGCTGGTTTGCTGGCCGGGATGCTGGCGGAGATCCCCGGGGTGTCCGTGGTGCCCGCGCCGCCGCAGCTGACCAGCCGCACCTACTACGACCACGTGATCCGGTTGGACCCGGAGCAGGTCGGCCCGTTCTCGATCCACCGGATCGTCGACGCGATGACCGCCGAGCTGAACCTGTTCTTCGAGACGCTGGACGCGCCGCTGAACGCGAATCCGCTCTACGTGCCTCTGAAGTCCCCCCGCCTGCCCAGGTCGGAGCAGACACGGCGGGCGTTCGACCCGACCCGCTTCGACCTGCCCAACGCGACTGCCGCCTACCACACCTGCTTCGCCTTCCTACACCACGCGCTGCTCGGTTCCGAACAGGACGTCGCGGCGATCGCCGAGGCGGTGCGGAAGGTGGTCGACAACATCGACCAGCTCCGGCCCGAGGCGGGAGGTGACCGTTGAGCGTCACCCTCGATGAGAACGGCAAGGTAGTCAACCCCGAGGGGCTGGAGGTCAACGCCACCCTGCAGTGCAACATGCGCTGCCGTTCATGCGCGCACCTGTCCCCGTTGTTCCGCCGGGAGAACGTGGACCCGGCAAAGGTGCACGACGCGCTCGTGGTGCTGGGCCGGCACTACCGCTCGGGCTACGTGAAGATCATGGGCGGGGAACCGCTGCTGCACCCCGACATCCTCGGGGTGATCGAGGCCGTGCGGACCAGCGGCGTGACGGACACCATCCTCGTCGCGACCAACGGAACGCTGCTGCACCGCGCCCCGGAAGCCTTCTGGCAGGCGGTGGACCGGCTAGAGCTGTCGATCTACCCCAGCCGGATGCTCTCATCCGAGCAGGTGCGCCACTACCGGTCCCTGGCGCGGCAGCACGACGTCGCCCTGGAAGTCAACTACTACGGCCACTTCCGCATCGCCTACTCCGAGCAGGGCACCGACTCTCAGCCGCTGGTGCAGGAGATCTTCGACACCTGCAAGCTCGCTCACACCTGGCGGTCGCACACCCTGCACGACGGATGGCTGTACCGCTGTCCGCAGAGCGTCTTCGTCCCCGCACAGCTGCAGGAAGGCGGCTGGGACCGCGAGGTCGACGGCATCCGGATCGAGGACGGCCCGACGTTCCGGGACCGCCTGTACGAGTTCTTCACCAGCACGACGCCGCTGCGCGCCTGCCGCAACTGCCTCGGCAGCGTCGGCAAGCTGCACTCGCACGTCGAGGTACCGCGCCAGCAGTGGCGGCCGGTGGGGCGCACCGAAGACCTGCTGGACTTCGAGTTTCTGGAGATCTGCAAGCAGGACATCAACACCGACGACGGCTGCGTGGTGCCCAGCTGCCCGCTGCCCGAGGAGGGAGCGCCATGACCGAGAGCATCACCGCCATCACCCTCACCCGCTATCGGCCGCTGCTCGTGCAGCGGGCCATGCGCAGCGTCCAGGCACAACGGACGCCGGTACCGGTGCGCCACCTGGTCCTCGTCGACGACAGCCCGCAGACGATGGCCGAACTGGAGCGCGTCCACAGTGATTTCCCGGACTGCGAGATCCGGTATGTGCCGCGCGAGGCGCACGAGGTGTCCGGGCCCGGGCGCTCGTCGCGGCTGCGCAACCTCGGGGTGCAGACCTCGGAGGGCACCTGGATCGCGTTCCTCGACGACGACAACGAGTGGGAACCGGACCACCTGGCCAGCCTCCTCGCGTGCGCCCACCGCGCCGGTGTCCGCGCCGCCTACAGCGAGGTGGGACTGGTCAACTCCGACGGAACCCCCTACCTGGAGCCGCGCTGGCCGTGGGCGAAGAGCACCGCCGAGGCAGAAGCGTTGTACCAGGAGTACGTGGCGAAGGGCGTGTGCGTACCCGGGACCAACGTCATCCGGGACCGCCCCGGCCTGCACGAGGTGCCAGTGGACACCAGCGCCTGGTTGCTGGCCCGCAATCTGCTGCTGGAAGTGCGCTTCGAGGACCAGTTCTCCGAGAGGGACGCGCAGGGCCTGGTCAGCGAGGACGACAAGCTGTACTACGAGCTGGTCCGCCGCGGGGAACCGATGGCCTGCACCGGCCGGGCGACGCTGAAGTACTACCTGGGTGGCTATTCCAACAGCTTCGAGACCGTCGACGCGCAAGAGCAGATCTCGTGGTCCTAACGAGGCTGGAAGGGGAGGACCTGATGACTGAGCTGACTGCGGACCGGTGCGAGCTGGCCACCGAGCGCGGCTCGTACTACTGGGGCGACAGTCTGGAGCTGATGCCAACCATCCCGGACTCCACTGTGGACGTCGTAATCTGCTCCCCGCCGTTCGAGGGAGCGCGGGACATCGGTGACGCGGACCGGTGCGGGCAGCCGTTCCTGGACTGGTTCGAGCCCTTCTTCGCACAGTTCGAGCGCCTGCTCCGACCGACCGGCTGCGTCGCGTTCGAGCTCGGCGGGTTGTGGTTGTCCGATGCCCCGGGCAAGGCCGTGCAGCACGCGGCGGCCATCCGCCACCTCACCGAATCGGGCTGGCGGCTGTTGCAAGACTTCTACTACTACAACCCGCAGCTGCTGCGCCCCGAACCCGGTGGCGCCCGCCGCGTCGCCGACTCGGTCACGCCGATCTGGGTCATGTCGCGGACCTACGACGTGCACTACGACGTCGACGTGCTGCAGCGCCCGCCGCACCGCGACTTCGTCCGCGGCAACCTGCTGGAGTTCGACTCGTCCGGGCCCGACGACCAGGCGTACGAGAAAGCGCTGGCCGAGGTGGCCGAACCCTACATCGACCGGTGGCCCTCGGCTGTGCCCGCCTTGTTCGTGGAGCTGCTGACCGAGCCCGGAGCGCTGGTGCTGGACCCGTTCGCGGGCACCGGAGCGACCTGCAAGGCGGCCGACCGACTCGGGCGCCGGTGGATCGGCATCGAGCGGGATGAGCGGTTGCGAGCCCACGTTCGAGCGATGTTCGCGTCAGAACCGGACACGGCCGGGGGTAGGTGATGAAGAGAGCAAATGCGCGGCGATCGACGGTGCGAGTGGCGATCGTCGGCGTCGGGAACTGCGCGGCATCGCTGGTGCAGGGCGTTCACTACTACGCCGACGCCGACCCGAACAGCCGGGTGCCCGGCCTGATGCACGTCGAGTTCGGCGAGTACCACGTGCGGGACGTCGAGTTCGTGGCGGCCTTCGACGTGGACGCGAAGAAGGTCGGCCGGGACCTCTCCGAGGCCATCGTCGCGAGCGAGAACAACACGATCAAGATCGCCGACGTGCCGCCGCTGGGCGTCACCGTGCAGCGCGGTCACACCCTCGACGGCCTGGGCCGGTTCTACCGGGAGACCATCGAGGAGTCCGACGAGCAGCCGGTGGACGTCGTGCAGGCGCTCACCGACGCCGAGGTCGACGTGCTGGTGTCCTACCTGCCGGTGGGCTCGGAGGACGCGGACAAGTTCTACGCGCAGTGCGCGATCGACGCCGGGGTGGCGTTCGTCAACGCGCTGCCGGTGTTCATCGCCTCCGACCCGGAGTGGGCGCAGAAGTTCACCGACGCGGGCGTGCCGATCGTCGGGGACGACATCAAGTCGCAGGTCGGGGCGACCATCACGCACCGGGTGCTGGCCAAGCTGTTCGAGGACCGCGGCGTCCACCTGGACCGCACGATGCAGCTCAACGTCGGCGGCAACATGGACTTCCTCAACATGAAGGAGCTGGAGCGGCTGGAGTCGAAGAAGACCTCCAAGACGCAGTCGGTGACCTCGCAGGTGGACCGCGACCTGGGCAAGCGCAACGTGCACATCGGTCCGTCGGACTACGTGCCGTGGCTGGACGACCGGAAGTGGGCCTACGTCCGGCTGGAGGGCCGCGCCTTCGGCGACGTGCCGCTGAACCTGGAGTACAAGCTCGAGGTGTGGGACTCGCCGAACTCAGCGGGCATCATCATCGACGCGATCCGCGCGGCCAAGATCGCCAAGGACCGCGGCATCGGCGGCCCGATCCTGTCGGCCTCCTCCTACTTCATGAAGTCCCCGCCGGAGCAGTACTCCGACTCCGCCGCCTACCAGGCCGTCGAGGACTTCATCGCGGGCAAGGTCGAACGCTGAGCGAAGTTCCAGGCCCGTCCAGCAGGCGGGCGCCGATGGTAGTGCTCGTCGCCGAGCCGACTCGGCGACGAGCACTACCATCGATCATCCGAACCGGGATTGTCGGGGTAACGCATGCTCTCCGATCGCTGCATCCAGGGTTTCCGCGAGACCGGGCACAAGGTCGATCCGGGGCGTCCAGGCGAGCCTTCGCCGGGCCGCCTCGACGTCCAACCAGACGTCCGTGCGGTCGAATGCCCTGGCGGGCTCGCGTCGCACGGGGATCGTTCGTCCGAGCGCGCGTTCCAAGTATCCGTGCAATTCTTGGAGCGAGGTCGGTACGCCGGAACCGATGTTCAGCACCACGGCCTCCCGCTGTTCTCTCAACATCGCGTGGTGGCGGCACACCGCCACCAGGGCCGCGGTGGCGTCATGAACGTGCAGGTAGTCCCGCTTCGTCTGCCCGATCATCCGTACGGGCGTGTCGGCGAGCACAGCGCGGATCCAGTGCGCGATGACACCGAATCCGGCACCGGCCCGCTGACCCGGGCCGTAGATGTTTGCGAAGCGGAGGATGACCGGAACGATCCACTCGCGACTGTCGAGCAGCTGAGCTTCCTGAGCGAGTTTAGCTCGCCCGTAGGCATTGACCGGCCGGGTTGGGTCATTCTCCCGATAAGGAGGAGCGACGGTGGGGTCGTACACGGTGCCGCCAGAACTGGCCAGCACGACCAGCGGAGGCCGATCGCAGTCCCGCAGGCCGCGCAGCAGCGTCGTGAGAAGGCGCTGGTCGTCGGCCACGCGCTGCGGTTCCCGCTCGGCCGAGGACGGCGTGATGCTGCCTGCCAGAAAGAAGATCGTCTTGCAGCGCAGCAGCGCCCGGTGCAGCCGGTCACGACGCACGAAAGGCTGATCGCGAGTGAAGACGAAGGGCTGAACTCCCGTGGAGGCCAACGCGTTGACGAGGTTGCGCCCGAGGAAGCCCGCCGCGCCGATCACCGCGACCGGCGCCGCGGTGTTGCGGGAGTGAGTGGGAAAGTAGTGCGCACGCATGGAAATTCTCCAGATCAGCCAGAAGAGAAGTAGGCGCGTCGACAAAGAAACAATGATTCTGGTCAGATTGGCCGAGAAATGAACTTCTCCGCACCGTAGCAACGAAAGGACTCTTTCGGTTCCGCCAGATCAGTGACAGCCAATATCTACTCTGGACACATGAGCAAGGAGTGTGACAATGCAAGGAGCCATCATCGGATTCGGCACCATCGCACAGGGGCACATGGTCGGGTACTCGCGGATTCCGGGACTGTCTATCTCTGCTGTCGTAGACGTTTCGTCGGAACGGCGCAGGTATGCGGAGGATGTCTTCGGAGTTCGCGTCTACCGCGACTTCGCCGAACTGGTGGCCAATGAGGATGTGGATTTCATCGACATCTGCACACCGCCGAGCAGCCACGCCGAGTACTCGTCGCTGGGGCTCGCCCACCAGCTGCACGTGCTGTGCGAGAAGCCGGTGTTCCTCCCGGGCAAGGACGGCTACCACAGCCTGCTGAGCGAGATCTCTTCCAGCAACGGGGTTTTCTACCCGTGCCACGTGTACAAGTTCGCCCCAGTCCTGGAAACGGTCAAGCGGATCGTCGTCGACCCGGGATTCGGCCGGGTGCTCGGCGCGCAGTTCCGGACCCTGCGCCGCGGGCACGCGCGCGGCGTGCCCGAGTGGCGGCCGCACTGGCGGCGGGAAAACGGGATATCCCTGGGAGGCATCCTCCGCGACCACGGCCCGCACAGCATCTACCTGGCCATGAACCTGACCGGCTGCACCCCGCGTGCGGTGTCCTGCCTGACGGGGCAGATGCGCCGCGACGACTTCGATGACGAGGACACCGCACTGGTCCGACTGCGCTGCAACGACGACGTCGAAATCGCCTTCACGCTCAGCTGGGCGTCGGGGCACCGCAGCACTGGTTATTCCATCCTGGGTGGCTCAGGGTGCGTGATTGTCGACGGCGACGAGCTGACCTATCAGACCGGAGGTGATGTCGTCCGTCGCAGCATCGACTCCGGCTTCGACGACCCCTCGCATAAGGAGTGGTTCCACCGCATGTTGCTTGACTTCCGCGACGTGGTGGCGAACCCGCACCGCCAGTGGGAACTCGTCGAGGAAGCGCTGCTGACGTCAGTGCTCATCGACGGCGCCTACGAGTCCGCCCAGCAGGGCGGGGCCTGGATCGACGTGGAGGTGCCTGCCGTGGCCGCATCATGACGCGGCCGCATGTCAGCCGGTGTCTCGGCGCGCGTGCTGAGACGGTCAGGTGCGGACGAATCGACGCGCTGAAGGCCATCGCGCAGTACCTCGTCGGCGTGGATGTCCAGCGCGCCGCTGATCAGATAGGCGTCATTCCAGTCCCGTTGCGAGACCGGATCACGGCGCCGCTGGTAGTAGGCCTGCCGGGAGATCCCCAGTACTCTGCACGTCACCGCGACCGGCACCTGCACGGGGCGTTGACTGCGGCCAGTTCACGGACGAGCGGGAAGACTATTTTCCCCGCTGACTTCCCTGCGCGAGGTAGGCGGTCGCCTTGCGCAGGACCGCCTTCTCCTGCTCCAACAACCGGTTGCGCGTGCGCATTTCCCGCAGCTCAGCGGACCCCTCACGCGTCGCACCGGCACGCTTATCGTTTTCGACGTTGGCGGCAGGCAACCAGTTGGCCAAGCAGGACTCCGAGATCCCGAAATCTGCGGAAACATGCTTCAACGCACCGTCGCCCACGACGCGCCACGGCGACCACGTCATTACGAAACTCACGAGGATAGGGCCTGGGCACGACGACATCCTTCCAAGCGAGGCCGAAGCCTCACACATCAGGTGTCAACCAAACCCTGGGCAGGCCCCTGGGCTTGTCCGCCGAACCGGGCGCCGGGCGGACAGACAACCATGCCCTCTGGGGTGCGCGAAGCCCTGGACGAACGCGTCGCCAAGCACGGCGCGTCTGCCGTGTCGTTCTGGAGGCACTGGCCGATCAGCGGCTGCGCCGCCAGTGGGCTGCACTGCCCTATGCCGTCGAAGTGACGGTAATGGCCGCAGTCGGCGGCGAGACCTTCGACTGGGTCCGTGACCAGCACGACGGCCACGGCGCGCCCGTGGTCACCATGCCCTGGCCAACCACCGCCTGCGATGGAACGCGCTGACCTCGCCGGCTCCTAGCACGCCACCGGCCTCCTCGACGACGGCAACCTGACCAGCCGCTTTATCCGCACAGTGCCGCCCCGGCCTCCTGCCGGTAGAACACGATTGGATCGACAGGCTCGCCGTTACGCTCGATCTGGAAGTGCAGGTGCGGGCCGGTCGACCCGCCACGGTTGCCGACTTCCGCGATCAGCTGGCCCGCTTGGACTTGCTGACCAGGCTGAACGAGATTCCGATTGTTGTGTCCGTAGGTCGTGATCACGCCGTTGGCGTGTTGGATGCGGACCCAGAGCCCGTAACCGCTGGCGGGTCAGGAGTCGATCACGGTGCCGCCCGCGGCGGCGACGATTGGGGTGCCGATGGGCGCGGCGATGTCCTGCCCACGGTGAAACTCTCCGCCACGAGAGCCGAATCCAGAGCTGCACGTGCCGCGCGTCGGCACGGCCCATCCACTCTGCTGGGGCGCACTCTGCTGCGCCGCCTTATAGGCGTTGGCCTGGTCAAGAACCTTGCGGACGTACCAGTCAGCATGGTTGTACGCATAGATCGCCGCGTAGATGTCGCGTCCGTCGCGGGCTCCGGAATCGCACAGGTACGCCGCAGCCGTGTAGATCGCATCATGCGGGTTGTACCGGGAGGGTGGTGTACTGCCGCCAGGCGGGGGCGGATGCTGCGCCACCACGGAGTCGAACGTCGGCTGCAGAAACTGCATCGGACCAGCAGCGCCCGCAAAATTTTCTCCATTGTGGACACCTGGTGCGATAAGACGTCCGTGGTCCGTTTCGACTTTGCCGACTGCGGCCACGATGCTCCAGTCAAGCCCCGGACACGTCGCTGCGGCCTGCTGGTAGAGCGCGAGGTAGTTGCCCGGGATGTCGGCGAGTGCGGCGGGGCTGGGTTGGCTGCTGGCCGCGGAGTCGCCTCCGCCGAGGACGGCGGAGACTACTCCGGACACGGCAGCCGCGATGATGGCGATCAGGGCGATGATCGCGCCGATCGCGGTGACCGCGATTTTGGCCATGAACGGATCACCTCATCGGGTTCCAGGTCAGTTCGTCGGCATGCCAGGGCGGCATCGGCGCCGGCGGGCTCAAGCGCGGAACGGGGCTCGGATTGGTGCCGCTGGTGTCCGCTGAGCTGGGATCGGTGCTCGTGCCCGTGGGGCTGGCCGGTCCTTCGAGGTGGGGCCAAGCCGAGAGCATGTTGATCAACCGGTGGCGACCGGCCTCGGTGTGGTGCAGGGGAAGCCACACCTCGTGGGCTGGGCTGCCTGTGGTGCGGAGGTGTTCGGCGGTGGTGGTGGCGATCGGTAGCTCGTGCCGCCGCGGGTCAGTGCGCAGGTGCTCGGCGAGGTGTCGTCGCGCGTGCGCTTCCCGGGCCGGGGTCGCGAAGACCGCGAGCAGCGGGGTCACGATGTGGGTCGCGGTAGCGAGGCTGGTGTAGCCCGGCAGCTTCGAGGCGAACCGGCTGAGTTGGTAGCTGCCCGTGTCCCATTCGAGGAACCATTCGATCTCCCGGCCGTCCTCGTGCCAGCGGCCGTAGCCGTCGGGGCGGACGTGGTCGCCAAAGTGCCGGGTGCAGCGGGCTTCGGACCACCAGGCCGTGACCGCCCGGCCGGGACTCGTGTTGGTGAGTGCGTCGGCCAGCAGGGCGGTGAAGAAGCTGTTGACGCCCATGAGGTGGGCCAGACGCAAGCTGTAGGCGATGCCGACCGAGCGTTCGGGGCGGAACTTCAGGTCCTTGGGGTCGAGCCCGTCCTCGTGGGCCAGCAGGTGGGCGCCGGTGGTGTCCAGGACGTAGCACATGGGGGCTCGGCCGCGGCCGATGTAGGGCTGGAAGCGGTCCAGCACGCGCCAGGTGTAGAGCTTCTGCAGGCGATGGTTGGCCGAGCGGCGGGAGCCGAAGGCGATCGCCGCGATCTGTGGGGAGGTCAGCACCCGGTGCTCGGCGAGCATCCGGGCCAGCCACCGGTCGCGGGCGGTGAGGTGGGCGGCGACCTGGGCTTGGTGCTCGGCGGAGGCCGCGAAGCGCAGGCTCGGTCGCTCTGGCATGGGGGCGCGCATGTCGCGTTGCTGGTGATGGGCGAACAAGGTCGTCCTCCTCGGAGTGGGATGCGGGCAGGAAGAAGGGCGGTCCTCCGTGCTGGGAGGACCGCCCTCGGGGTCTTCAGGGATCAGGCCGCGCGACGCGGGTCCGTGCCGGTCCTTCCTGAGCCGTCGCCGGTGTCCTCGGCGCGGGAGGCCAGTGGGCGGGTGTGGGCCGCAGCGGCTTTGCGCACGGCCTTGGATCGCCCGGGAATGGCCGGCGGGAGTGGTTGGGTGGTCACCGTGAACGGCTGGGTCTCCTCCCCGCCCACGACCAGCCGCGCGGCAGCGTGGTACACGCCGAGGTGCGCGAGGTCGTGGTCGGAGACCCGCGGTGCGGTGTGGCGGGCCAGTTCGCGGGCATCTTCTGGGCTGGCGGTGAAGAACACCTTGCTGCGGGCGTTGGTGGAGATGCCTTCCTTGAGATCCTTGGGTAGCTGCCCCAAGTGCTGGTGTGCCAGGGTCATGCTCAACCGGTAGCCGCGGGCTTCGGCGAGCATGTCCTCCATCGCATAGGGCAAGTTCAGGAAGTTGTGCGCCTCATCGACATACAGTCCGGCGTCGCGGCGTTCGCGCTGGGCCAGTGCGGCGCGGGCGGTGGTGGCCTGCCACACCCGCGCCACGATCAGCGAACCCAGCAACCGGGTGGTGTCCTCCCCGAGGCTGCCCTTCGGGATGCGCACCAGACACAGTCCACCGTCCAGCGCCTGGGAGAGATCTACTGTGGATGGTCCTGCGGCAACGGCCTTGACCACGAACGGCCGCAACAGAAATGCGCGCAACTTGTTCAGCAAGGGGGCGGTCGCCTGGGCACGAGCCGCGTCGGAAAGTTGGTCGTACCAGTCCCAGAACCCCCGCAGTGTCGGGTCGTCGGACACTCGGTCCCGGTGCCGCGCGCGGGTGGCGGGGTCGGTGAGGAGCTGGGGCAGTTCGGCCAGCGTGGGGGTGTCCGAGGCGGCGCGCAGGGTCAGGCACCCGGCTCGGAGGATGTCCTCGGTTCGTGGCCCCCAGGCCGAGGCGAACACCCGGGAGAACACCGATACCAAGTTGTCGACCGCGGCTTCCTTCGGCCCTTCGAGGGGGTTCAGGCACGGGGTCGGTCCGCGGGAGTCGGCGTCGAAGAGCACGACCTTGTCGGCGGCGTGTTCGGGAAGTCGCTGCAGGACGTCGGTGATCAGGTCGCCTTTGGGGTCGATGACTACCGCCCCGCGACCGTGTTCGGCGTCGGCGAGGATCATCCGGGCCAGCATTGTCGACTTGCCCGACCCGGTGGCGCCGAGGACATGCAGGTGGTGCCGAGCGTCGGAGACCTGCAGACCCACGGGGCGGGCGTGGCCGGTGTCGGAGACCCCGATCGGGCGGATCAGCTCACCCTCGGTGGGCGTGTTCGGCGGGGGCGGCACCGCCCGCGCTCCGGCGCGGGCCAAGCCCGGTAGTGCCTCGTCGGTGGGAAGGTGGGCCACGGCCGCCAGCTCGGGCACCGACAACAGGTCACCCCGCCGCAGGCGGCGACGTGCCAAGGTGCGCACGGGGTTGCGCAACCGTCGGCGGCGGTAGTGGTTGTGCTCGGTGAACCCGGAGAACGCGGACGCAATGGCGTGGGCGCGGCCCCGCACCTGCTCACGCACCCGCGCGACCTGCTCGCTGGGTGTGTCGATCGGCACCGTCGTGGCCACCGCGTACCGGATCAGCGTTTCCCACTGCGCCCCGCGCTGTTTGGCGACGATGGCGCGGTTCTGTGCTTGGAACTCCAGCGACGTCTGCGGGTCCAGCTTCGGCTGGCTGCTCGACGGTTTCGTGCCCGAGGGGCCTGGCGTGAGCAGGTCGAGCAGCCGACCTACCAGGTGGGTGGACCGTCTGGCGTTGAGATGGCGGGCGGCTCGCCGCGCCTGCTTGACCCGACGGCCGGTGACCGGACGGGTCAGGACCTGCACGCACGCGGTGTCGTGCACACCGAGTCCCACGGGAGCGCCCAGCAGGGCACGGATGGGGTCGGCGTCGAAGTTGGTGCGGATGGGCAATGCTTCCGACCGGGCCAGGCGCAGCGTGCCGCCGGTGACCAGTTGCCGGCGCCCCTCGGCCGGGGCTGAGGGCACCGGCGGGTCGGCTTCGTCGGTGGAGGTGTGCGCGCCCGGCCAGGCGGCTTCGACCGCCCGTTCCACCATGCCCGGGGGCACCGCGCCCGGCACCCACAGCCGGATCTGCACTCCGTCATGACCGAAGACATATTCCCAGGCCAGATGAGGTTGTCCGGTGGTCAGGCGCTGCACCATCGGACGGACGAGCCCGACCAGGTTCGACCACACCGCTTCGGCACCATCCGGGTCGACGGTGGGAGGCGCCAGGATGGTGATCACCCGGGACCGCTCGTGCAGCGCATCCTGGCAGCGGAGGAACCACCACCGCCGCAGCAGCACCAGCCCGGTCGCCACGAGCACGATCGCAGGGACCGCGATCAGACCCCAGGTCTGCAGCCACAACCACACCTGGTCCAGCACAGCCTGAATCACGCCCCACGGATCGGTCAGCAACCTCCCCAGCGGACTGTCTATTACGGACGGACTTGCGAAATCCATGCGAGGAAAGCTCC
>NZ_JACBJG010000019.1 GCF_015910535.1 Saccharomonospora sp. NB11
TGGCGCCGGACGCCGAGCTGGTGGTGGGCAAGGTCCTCGACGACGACGGCTTCGGCCAGGAGTCGTGGATTCTCGCCGGGATGGAGTGGGCGGCCGAGAACGCCTCCGTGGTCAACATGAGCCTGGGCGCGAACGCCACCGACGGCACCGACCCGATGTCGGAGGCGGTGAACAGGCTCACCGAGGAGACCGGAACGCTGTTCGTCGTCTCCGCGGGCAACAACGGATCCTCCGAGGAGTCGGTGGGCTCACCGGGTGCCGCCGACGCCGCGTTGACGGTGGGTGCGGTCACCAAGGACGACGAGCTGGCCGACTTCTCCAGCCGCGGCCCACGTCTCGGCGACGGTGCTGTCAAGCCGGACGTCACGGCACCGGGTGTGGACATCGTGTCCGCGAAGGCGGCTGGTACGGAGATGGGGGCCCCGGTCGGCGACCACTACGTGACGGCGTCGGGGACGTCGATGGCGACTCCGCACGTGGCTGGCGCGGCGGCGTTGTTGGCGCAGCAGCACGAGGACTGGGACGCCGACGAGCTCAAGGCGGCTCTGATGGCCAGTGCACGTCCTCACGACGCTCTGTCGGTCTACGAGCAGGGCGCCGGTCGGATCGACGTGCCGGGGGCGCTGGAGCAGTCGGTGCTCGCCTCGCCCGCGAGCGTGAGCCTGGGCATGGTGGGGTGGCCGTATTCCGACGAGCCGGTGCGGGAGAAGGTGACCTACACCAACACCTCGGACGAGCCGGTGACGTTGGAGCTCTCCGGTGAGTTGTCCGGTCCGAACGGTGCCGCACCCGAGGGCATGATCACCGTCGAGCCGTCGCAACTCACCGTGCCCGCGGGTGGCACCGCCGAAGCGACGGTCTCCGTCGACGTGACGATCGCGGGCTCCCACGGCGCGTACGGTGGTCTTGTCCTCGCCTCGGCCGGTGACACGACGGTCCGGACCCCGGTCGGCATCGAGCTGGAGGAAGAGAGTTACACCTTCCAGGTCGAGGCGCTCGACTTCGACGGCAAGGCCGCCCAGGAGGCCTACGTCCACATGGCGCGGCTCGACGGTGAGGTGTCACTCGCCGAGATCTTCACGGACGGCACTCTGTCGTTGCGGGCGCCGAAGGGCGAGTATTTCATGCAAGTGGTCGTCTACGAAGACATGACCGCGTTCGGCCGGACCGCCGACTTCTACGAGCCCCGTGTCGTCGTCGACGGCGACAGCTCGGTGACCCTGGATGCTCGTAAGGCCCAACCGGTCAGCGTGTCGCTGGACGACCTGCCCGACGCCGAGATGGGCGAGCTGGAAGTCAGCGCGATCGTGGGAACCGTGGGAGGACCGGGCGTCGTCACCGGAAGCGTCGATCCGGAGACGATGCTCATCGCGCCCTCGCAGACGTCCCATGAGGACTTCGACTTCACGGTGCGTACCCGGCACGCGCGTCCTGACGGCAACGGTGGCTATGTCGGCAGCCCGTACACCGTGCACGTGAGCAACACGACGGAGGGCGCGGTGCCCGAGGACCTCACCTACGAGGTCTCGGTTGCGGAACTGGCGAAGGTCACGAGTGTGCACAGCGACGCCGGTGCCGGTGACGTGGGCAGGCGGGAACTCGTGACGGCCGAGCTGCCGTTCACGCTCACCGAGTACTACACGCCGGGCGTGGAATGGGACACCCGACTGGAGCTGGGCAAGACCGAGGACTTCGACTACGTGGGAGGCCTGTATCACTCCGAGGTGTTCGAACGTGCCGGCGACAACGGCGTCCGCACCTGGAACACGCCGGTGTTCGGCCCTGCCTTCTCGCCGAACAGCGTGGCACGTTCGGAGAACTACCTTTGGTTCCACCCCTCGCTGCACAGCGATCCCGGGCGCGGCAGCACCGGTGACGTCTGGGTGACTGGATACACGGAGCTGTACCGCGACGGCGAGCTGTTGGAGAAGTTCGACGTCGCGGGCGGTGGGAAGTTCAACCTCCCCTCGGAGTCGAGTGAGTACCGCCTGGTGACGGAGGCCGACGCGAGTGAACTGATGTCGGTGTCGCGTCTGGTGAAGGCGGAGTGGACCTTCCGGTCGGAGTACGCGGACGGAACCGTCGACGTGCCGCTGCTCGCGGTGCGCTTCGAGCCGGATCTCGGCGAGGACAGCGTCGTGAAGGCGGGGGAGAAGCTGCGGATTCCGGTGCGGGTGCAGCGCAACGGTGACGCGAAGGAGCCGACGCTTGCTGCGCTGCAGGTCGAGGCGTCGTTCGACGGCGGCGAGTCGTGGAAGGTGGTCAAGCACAAGACGAGCCGTGGTGATCGGTACGTGACGGTGACCGCGCCGAAGGGTGCGAAGGACGTGTCGTTGCGTGCGGTGGCGAAGGACACCGAGGGCAACGAGGTGAAGCAGACGATCATCGGTGCGTATCTGGTGAAGTGACGACAGTGGGGCGCGGACGGTGCCGTTTCCCGGCGTGTCCGCGCCCCACGTCATCGTGTCCCGATTTCCCGCACACGTGTCCGCGTGCTGCGACATCGTGTCCGCACCCGGCGCACGTGTGTTCGTGCTTCCCGGTCAGACCCCCATCGGGTGCCACACGGTCTTCGGCTCCAGGTACGCGCGCAGACGACCCACCCCGGGCCGGGCAGTCCAGTCCGGCTCACCGTCCGGCACGTCGAGCACCCGCTTCACCGTGCCCGCCGCCTCCCGGGCGATCTCGACCCGACCCGCCGCGTCCGCGCCGGTGGGGTCGACGGCGTTGACGTCGGCGTGCGACGCGAGCCACGTGCCCAGTTCCGCCGCCCGTCCGGTCAGCATGTTCACCACGCCGCCCGGCACGTCCGAGGTCGCGAGCACCTCCGACAACGTGATGGCGGGCAACGGCCGCTCGGCACTGCTCACCACCACGGCGGTGCAGCCCGTCGCCAGCACGGGAGCCACCGCGCTCACCAGCCCGAGCAGCGACGACTTCTGCGGCGCCAGCACACCCACGACGCCGGTCGGCTCCGGCACGGTGAACGAGAAGTACGGCCCGGCGACCGGGTTCGCCGCGCCGAAGACACTCGCGAGCTTGTCGGTCCACCCGGCGTACCACACCCACCGGTCCACAGCGGCGTCCACAACGGACTCCGCCTTGCGCTGGGCCAGCCCCTCGCTCGCGGCGACCTCGGCGACGAACTGGTCGCGCCGCCCCTCCATCACCTCGGCCACGCGGTACAGCACCTGGCCGCGGTTGTACGCCGTCGCGCCCGACCAGCCGCCGAACGCCTTACGCGCGGCCACCACGGCGTCGCGCAGATCCTTGCGCGAGGCGTGCGAGGCGTTGGCGAGGAACCGTCCCTTCGCGTCGGTGACGGGGTAACTGCGCCCCGACTCCGACCGCGGGAACTTCCCGCCGATGAACAGCTTGTAGGTCTTCGCCACCTCAACCCTGGACATGCAGGTACGCCTCCAGACCCGTCCGGCCGCCCTCGCGCCCGAATCCTGATTCCTTGTAGCCACCGAACGGCGCGGCGGGATCGAACCGGTTGAACGTGTTGGCCCACACCACGCCCGCACGCAGGCGGTCGGCCATCCACAGGATGCGGGAGCCCTTCTCCGTCCACACACCCGCCGACAGGCCGTAAGGCGTGTTGTTCGCCTTCGCGACGGCCTCGTTCGGCGTGCGGAACGTCAGCACCGACAGCACCGGGCCGAAGATCTCCTCGCGCGCGATGCGCATGGACTGTTCGACGCCCGAGAACACCGTCGGCGCGAAGAAGTAACCCTTTTCCGGGAGCGGACACGCGCTGGTCCACCGCTGTGCGCCGTCCCGTTCGCCGGAGGCCACCAGTTCCTTGATCTTGGCGAGCTGCTCCGGCGAGTTGATGGCGCCGAGGTCGGTGTTCTTGTCGAGCGGGTCACCGACCCGCAACGTCGAGACGCGGGCGCGCAGCTTCTCCAGCAGTTCGTCGGCGATCGACTCCTGCACCAGCAGCCGGGAGCCCGCACAGCAGACGTGCCCCTGGTTGAAGAAGATGCCGTTGACGATGCCCTCGACGGCTTGGTCGAGCGGGGCGTCGTCGAAGACGATGTTGGCGGCCTTCCCGCCGAGTTCCAGGGTGAGGCGCTTGCGCGTGCCCGCGAGCGTCCGCTGGATGTGCTTGCCCACCTCGGTCGACCCGGTGAACGCCACCTTGTCGACGTCCGCGTGCTCCACCACGGCCGCGCCGATGTCGCCCGCGCCGGGCAGGATGTTCACCACGCCCGGCGGAAGGTCGGCCTGCTGGCAGATCTCGGCGAACACGAGCGCCGTCAGCGGCGTGGTCTCGGCGGGCTTGAGCACCACCGTGTTGCCCGTGGCCAGCGCCGGAGCGACCTTCCACGCCAGCATCAGCAACGGGAAGTTCCACGGGATGACCTGGCCTGCGACGCCGAGGGGACGCGGGTCGGGGCCGAGCCCGGCGTGATCGAGCTTGTCGGCCCACCCGGCGTGGTAGAAGAAGTGCGCGGCGGCCGTCGGCACGTCGCTGTCCCGCGACTCCTTGATGGGCTTGCCGTTGTCGAGCGTCTCCAGTACGGCGAGTTCCCGTGCGCGCTCCTGGATCAGGCGGGCGATCCGGAAGACGTACTTCGCGCGCTCGGTGCCCGGCATGGGACCCCACACGCGTTCGTAGGTCTTCCGCGCGGCCTTCACCGCGGTGTCCACATCGGAGGCACTGGCGGTGCCGACCTCGGCGAGAACCTCCTCGGTGGCGGGGTTGACGGTCTTGAGGGGTTCGCCGGACCCGTCGACGAACTCGCCGTTGATGAACGGTCGGTACTTCGGCTTCAGGTTCGCGATGTCGCGCGATTCGGGCGCGGGCGCGTATTCCCACTGGCTCACGATCAGTCCAATGCGAGGTAGTCGGGGCCGCTGTAGTGGCCGGAGATCTGGGTGCGCCGCTGCAGGAGCAGGTCGTTGAGCAGGCTGGAGGCACCGAAGCGGAACAGCGACGGCGTGAGCCACTCCTCGCCCGCGACCTCTCGCACGGCGACGAGGTAGCGCACGGCGTCCTTCGTGGTGCGGATGCCGCCGGCGGGCTTGACCCCGCGCAGCTCGCCCGTGGCCGTGTACCAGTCGCGCACCGCCTGGAGCATCACGTGCGTCACGGGCAGGGTCGCGGCGGGCGACACCTTGCCGGTGGAGGTCTTGATGAAGTCACCGCCGGCCAGCAGCGCGAGCCACGACGCGCGGCGGACGTTGTCGTAGGTGGCGAGTTCGCCGGTCTCCAGGATGACCTTGAGGTGCGCGTCGCCACAGGCCTGTTTGACGGCCTGGATCTCCTCGAACACCTGCCCGTAGCGGCCCGCGAGGAAGGCGCCCCGGTCGATCACCATGTCGACCTCGGTCGCCCCAGCCGACACCGCGAGCGCGACGTCGGCGAGCTTCACGTCGCGGCTCGACCGTCCCGACGGGAACGCGGTCGCGACACTCGCCACGGCGATGTCGGACCCGGCCAGCGCCTCCACGGCCGTGGCCGCGAGATCGGGGTACACGCACACGGCGGCGACGTGCGGCGTGTCCGGGTACTCGGGGTCGGGCCGCCGTGCCTTCGCGGCGAGCGAGCGCACTTTGCCGGGGGTGTCGGCGCCCTCCAGCGTGGTCAGGTCGACCATCGAGATCGCGGTGTCGATCGCCCACAGCTTGGAGGCTTTCTTGATGCTGCGGGTGGCCAGGCTCGCGGCTCGTTGTTCGACGCCGACCTGGTCCACCCCGGGCAGGCCGTGCAGAAACCGTCGCAGACTGCGTTCGTCGCGGACGGCGTCGGTGAGCTCGGCCGGCAGGGTCGCTGTTGCCATGGCGGGTAGCGTAGCCCGCGCGGTGGGAGCGACCAGGGCCGATCGGTTACTCGATCTGCTTGATCTTGTTCCGGGGAACCCGCTTGACCTCGACAGCGCCCCAGAACGCCAGCCCCGTGATCTTCACGACGGGCGCACCGGGCGGGGCCGTCGGCGACGCGCCCTTCTTGTTGGTGGTCTCGAACGCGCCCATGATGCCCACGCCCGTCACCTCGACCGCGACGTCGTCCGGGACGATCACGTCGATGCCTCCCATGATCGCCACGGCACTGATCGTGGAGTACGCCTCGGCGAAGCGGGCGTGCCGCAGGTCGATCTTGATACCGCCCCAGAAGGCGAAGCTGTTGTGTTGCCGTGGCAGCACCCACACGCCCTTGCGGTCGGTCCCGGACATCACGGCGATGGACGTCGTCGAACCCGGTGTGCCCCCGACGAGCTGGGAGGGCGAGGACGACGTCGTCGGCGCCACGGCCTGCGAGGCCGCCAACGACGGCAGCGTGGTGCCTTCCGCGGGCAGGTCGGCGGTGATCGGTTCGAGCTCGCCGAGCGTCTTGGCCGTGTACACCTGGTCGAGCCGCTCCTCCAGCTCGTCGAGCGTGATCCGGCCCTCGCCCATGGCCTTGTGCAGGACCTGTGCGACCCGTTCCCGGTCGGCGTCCGACGCGCGAAGCTGTTTCGGGTCCCGGCGAGAGGGCTGTTCGCTCACGTCTGTCACCTTAGCGTCGGACCTGGCCGTTCCCATGATCTCCGTCACCGAATGGTGCCGTCAGGGCCTGGGCGGAGTGTCGTGCGCGCCCCGCAGGACACAGAACTCGTTGCCCTCGGGGTCGGCGAGCACCGCCCACCCGGTGCCGTCGGGACGACGTCGGTCGGCCACGAGGGTCGCCCCGAGGTCCAGCAACCGGCGGACCTCGTCGTCGCGAGGGACGTCGGGGCGAAGGCAGAAGTGCAGTCGGTTCTTGACCGTCTTGGGCTCGGGCACCTCGATGAACAGCAGGGATCGGCCGTCGCCGAGCTCGATGAGCGTCTCGGGATCGCCGGGCCGGTCCTCGGGGGACAGGGGCCGGGCGAGCACCTCGCTCCACCAGCGTCCGAGTGCGTAGGCGTCGGCACAGTCCACGACGACGTTCTCGATGATCGCTCCCACGATCGGAGACGGTGCCGGGGCGACGCTCGCACCACAAACGGTTTTTCCCGGGCTCGGACAGCCGGGTGGCCGCCGTTAGAGTGTCGGGCATGGACGTACTCGTCGTCGAACACCCGCTGGCCAAGGCGCGGCTGTCCACCATGCGTGACGCCCGCACCGACAGCGCGGCGTTCCGGGCAGCGTTGCAGGAACTCACGGTCATGCTGACCTACGAGGCCATGCGCGACGCGCCGTTGACGACCGAGCGCATCCACAGTCCGGTGGCCCGCACCGACGCCTACCGGCTGGCCAAGCCACCGCTGCTCGTCCCGGTCCTGCGCGCCGGACTCGGCATGGCGGATCAGGCGCACAAGCTCATCCCGGACGCGCAGATGGGCTTCGTCGGACTCGCCCGTGACGAGACGACGTTGGAACCGACCCCGTATCTGGAGTCCTTGCCGGAGTCGCTCGCCGGCCGTCCGGTGGTCGTGCTCGACCCGATGCTGGCGACCGGCGGTTCGATGGAGTACACGATCAGACTGCTCACCGACCGCGGTGCCACGGACGTGACGGCAGTCTGTGCGCTCGCCGCGCCGGAGGGGATCGAGCGGCTGCGGAAGTCGGGCCTGCCCGTCCGCATCGTCACCGCGAGCATCGACGAACGACTCAACGACTCCGGATTCATCGTCCCCGGACTCGGCGACGCCGGCGACCGGCTCTACGGAGCGGTCTGACCGCGCTGCCCCGACTACCTCTCGACGTTCACGGCCCGATCCCCGTTATGGGGGTCGGGCCGTTGTTCGTCTGTCCCCGCGGGGGCGCCCGCGTACGCGCACACACGCGCGCGTACGCGAGAACGGGAAACGGAGGCAGTGCGAGAGCGACCCTTTCCGAACCGCCGCCGGAGCGGTTGCGCGAATGCCGTCCGCCGGCTTTCGCGCATTCGACTCCGCACGCCGCGGAGACCGTCGGAACGCCGTTCTGGCCGAGAACGCGCAAAACACGGCCCCTGACCTGCGAAGATCCACTTAAGGGACCCCCCTGTTCGAGGGGGTTTTCGGGGGGTGTAATCTTCTTTTCGTCGCCGGGGAGACCGGCCGGGCCCGAAAGGGTCGGGGCGGGTTACTCGGCGGGGGATGGCGAACCAAGCTCCCG
>NZ_JACBJG010000001.1 GCF_015910535.1 Saccharomonospora sp. NB11
TTAGAAGGGGGGGGATGAGCGGCAGCGTAGTAGTGACGATCGTGCAATTCAGGCCGCAGAAACGGACAGGTGCGATCGTGTAGAGAATGCGCATGAACGAGCAGAACAGCGTCGGGATCGCGGTTTTTTGTTTAGATGTGTATAAGGGACAAGAATGATTCATAGCCGAGGGATGCTCGGCCGTACTAGGCTGCTCGGCCATGGGCGACGTAGCACAGCGGCTGGCCGAGATCGTCGGCGCCGAGAACGTGGTGAGCGGCGACGCCGTCGGTGAGGACTACACCGGCGACGAGGCACTCGTCGGAGAAAAGACCCGGCCCGCTCACGTGGTGAAACCCGCGTCCGCCGACGAAGTCGCCGCCGTCCTACGGCTCGCCACCGAGGAAAGCGTGCCCGTGACGGCTCGTGGCTCCGGAACAGGACTCTCCGGCGCCGCGCGACCGCGAGCAGGCGGCCTGGTCGTCTCCTTCGAGCGCATGAACGCGATCCTCGACATCGACACGGTGAACCACGTGGCCGTCGTGCAGCCCGGGGTCACTCTGTCCGAACTGGACGAGCGGACCGCGGAGGTCGGTCTCGGCTACACCGTCTACCCCGGCGAACTGAGCGCGAGCGTCGGCGGCAACGTCGGCACCAACGCGGGCGGCATGCGGGCCGTCAAGTACGGCGTCACCCGCAACAACGTCCTCGGCCTCCAAGCCGCTCTGCCCACGGGCGAGCTCATCCGCACCGGAGGCCGCACGGTCAAGACGTCCACCGGATACGACCTCACCCAACTCATCATCGGGTCGGAGGGCACGCTCGCGCTCGCCACCGAGGTCATCGTCAAGCTCCATCCCCGACTGCAGCACGGCGCGACGGTGCTCGCCCCCTTCCCCACCCTCGAGACCGTGATGACGGCCGTCCCGCAGGTCGTGTCCAGCGGACTCGCGCCCCACATCCTCGAATACATCGACGCCCTCACCATGGCCGCCATCACGCACACCGCGGAGCTGTCCCTCGGTGTTCCCGACTCCGTGCGGGAGGCGTCCCAGGCGTACCTCGTCGTGGGGCTGGAGAACCGGGACGCCGATCGGCTCGCCGAGGACGTCGAGGCACTAGGCACGATGCTCACCGAGCTCGGCGCCGCCGACGTCTACGTCCTGGAGGGTTCCTCCGCACGCAAGCTCATCGAGGCGCGAGAGAAGGCGTTCTGGACGGCGAAGGCCGCAGGAGCCGACGAGGTGCTCGACGTCGTCGTGCCGCGCTCGGCGCTCCCGGACTTCCTCACCGCCGCGCAGGAGGCCGCCACCCGCACCGGCTCGGGTGTCGTCGGCTGTGGCCACGCGGGTGACGGCAACGTGCACCTCGCCGTGTTCCAGAAGGACCCGGCCGTCCTGGCCGAACTGCTTCACGACATCTTCGCCGCCGGGATGAAGCTGGGCGGCGCCATCTCCGGCGAGCACGGTATCGGACGCGCGAAGAAGGACCACTTCCTCCAGTTGGAGGACCCCGTCAAGATCGAGTTGATGAGCCGAGTGAAGCGGGCGTTCGACCCGGCCGGGATTCTCAACCCCGGTGTGCTCTTCGGCCGGGAGGACTAGACATGGCCATGAACGGTGCCCAGTCGTTGATTCGCACTCTCGTCGACGCCGACGTCGACGTGTGCTTCACCAACCCAGGGACCTCGGAGATGCACTTCGTCGCCGCGCTCGACGACGTGCCACAGATTCGCGGGGTGCTGGGGTTGTCCGAGGGCGTGGTCACGGGTGCCGCCGACGGGTACGCCCGCGTGGCGGACAAGCCGGCGGCGACGCTGCTGCATCTCGGCCCCGGCCTCGGCAACGGGCTCGCCAACCTGCACAACGCGCGCCGGGCCCACACGCCGATCGTCAACATCATCGGCGACCACGCCACGTATCACAAGGAACTCGACGCGCCCCTGGAGTCCGACATCGAGGCCGTGGCGGGGTCGTTGAAGGGCTGGGTACGACGCTCGGCCAGTGCCGCCGACGTCGGTGCCGACGCCGCGGCGGCGGTGGCCGCCGCCCAGGACGCCCCGGGCCGGGTGGCGACGTTGATCCTGCCCGCCGACGTGTCGTGGGGCGACGGCGGCACGCCCGCCGCTCCGGTGCCGTCCCGGTCGCCGCGTCAGGTGGACTCCGACACGGTGAAGGCGGTCGCCGAGGTGCTGCGTGGCGGCGAGCCCGTCGCACTGCTGGTGGGTGGCGCGGCCTGCCGCGAGGCGGGGCTCCGCGCGCTCAGCCGTATCGCGAAGGCGACGGGCGCCAAACCGTTCGCCGAGACCTTCCCGGCGCGCATCGAGCGCGGCGCGGGCCTGCCCAACATCGAGCGCCTCGGTTATCTGGCGGAACAAGTGGCCTACCAGCTCGACGGCATTCGTCACGTCGTCGTGGCGGGCACCAAGGCGCCGGTGTCGTTCTTCGCATACCCGGGCAAGGCCGGAAACCTGGTGCCGGAGGGCGCTCAGGTGCACACGCTGGCCGAGCTGGGTGACGACGTCGTCGCCGCGCTGGAGGAGTTGGCCGACGAGGTGGCGGCCGACGTCGAACCCGACCTGTCCCCCGCCCAGCGACCCGAACTCCCGACCGGTGAGTTGACGCCGCAGAACTGGGCTCAGGTGATCGGCGCGCTGCTGCCGGAGGGCGCCATCATCTCGGACGAGGCGAACACCTCCGGTCTGCTCATCCCGATGGCCACTGCCGGAGCGCCCCGGCACGACGTGTTGACCCTGACGGGCGGCGCGATTGGACAGGGCATGCCGGTGGCCACCGGTGCCGCCATCGCCGCCGACGACCGGCCGGTGATCAACCTGGAGTCCGACGGCAGCGCGCTCTACACCGTCCAGTCACTGTGGACACAGGCGCGCGAGAACCTCAACGTCACCACGGTGGTGCTGAACAACCGCGCGTACGCGATTCTGCGGATGGAGCTGCAACGGGTGGGCGCGGAGTCGTCGGGGCCGAAGGCGAGCAGCCTGTTCGATCTGTCCACCCCGGACCTCGACTTCGTGCGTATGGCCGAGGGCTTCGGGGTTCCCGCCTCGCGCGCGAGGACGGCGGAGGAGCTGGCCGAGCAGTTCCGCCGCGCAGTGTCCGAACCCGGCCCCCACCTGATCGAAGCCATGGTCCCGCCCCTGCTCTGACCCGGGCCCCTCCCGGGGCCCAGCCCATCGTGTCCGCAGGCTGCGCGCGCGTGTCCTCGCTTGACGACGTCGTGTCCGCAGGCTGCGCGCGCGTGTCCGCGAGCTGCGTACCTGTGTCCGTAGTTCCGGTACGGGTGTCTGCGGGCGGCGTACCTGTGTCCGCACTTCAGCGACACAGAACGGTTCGGCCGGACCCATATCCCTCCGCACTGATCGTCCGGGCAGCCGGTCGTACAGAAACCGCAGGCGTGCGTACGAGGCCTGCTGACAGGCGTCGCGGGATGCGTCCACCCGCGCGCAACCTGACGACACGGGTACGAGAGGTGCGGACACACGTACGCAACCCGAGGACACGAGCGCAGGGCCTGCGGACACGAGTGCGAGAGGTGCGGACTCGCGTTCGGGAGGTCGCGACACGGATAGGGCCACCGGCACCCGCAGGCGCGGGTGGCCGGTGGCCCTGGCTACAGACCCTGGGGAGACTTACTCGAAGATCTCGCCCTTCTCGGCCTTCTCCACCAGCGACGCCGGCGGCTCGAAGTGGCTGCCGTAGCGCTCCGCGAGTTCACGCGCCCGCGCGACGAAGCCCTTCAGCCCGCCCTCGTACTGGTTGATGTACTGGATCACACCACCGGTCCAGGCGGGGAACCCGATACCGAAGATCGACCCGATGTTGGCGTCCTGCACCGAGTTGAGCACGCCCTCGTCGAAGCACTTGACGGTCTCCAGCGCCTCGGCGAAGAGCATCCGCTCCTGGAGGTCGGTGAACGACACCTCGCCGCTGCCGCTGTTGAACGCCTCCCGCAGCCCCGGCCACAGCCCGGCGCGCTTGCCGTTCTCGTCGTACTCGTAGAACCCGGCGCCGGACGAGCGGCCCTTGCGGTCGAACTCGTCGAGCATCCGGTCGATGACGGCCTCGGACGGGTGCGGCGTCCACGTGCCGCCCGCCGCCTCCACGGCCGCCTTCGTCTCGTTGCGGATCTTGCGCGGCAGCGTCAGCGTCAACTCGTCCATCAGCTGCAGCGGCGGCGCCGGGTACCCGGCCTGCGCACCGGCCTGCTCGATCGTGGCGGGCTCCACGCCCTCGCCGACCGCGGCGACGGCCTCGTTGAGGAACGTGCCGATCACGCGGCTGGTGAAGAAGCCCCGGCTGTCGTTGACGACGATCGGGGTCTTCTTGATCTGCAGCGTGTAGTCGAAGACCTTCGCCAGGGTGGCGTCGGAGGTCTTCTCCCCGCGGATGATCTCCACGAGCGGCATCTTGTCCACCGGCGAGAAGAAGTGGATGCCGATGAAGTCCTCCTGCCGCTCCACGCCCTCGGCGAGCGTGGTGATGGGCAGCGTGGAGGTGTTGGAACCGAGCACCGCGTCCGGCTCGACGATCTTCTCGATCTCGCCGAACACCTTGTGCTTCAGCTCGGTGCTCTCGAAGACGGCCTCGATGACGAAGTCGACGCCTTCGAAGTCGGCGGCGTCACCGGTGGTCTTGATGCGGTCGAGGAGCGCCTTGGACTTCTCCTCGGTGGTCTTACCGCGCTTGAGGGCCTTCTCCTCCAGCTTGCGGGCGTAGTCCTTGCCCTTCTCGGCGTTCTCCTTGGAGACGTCCTTGAGGACGACCTCGATGCCGGCCTTGGCCGACACGTAGGCGATGCCGGCACCCATCATGCCCGCGCCGAGCACACCGACCTTGCGGGCGGTGTACTTCTCGAACCCGTCGGGGCGCGAGCCACCGGAGTTGATGTGCTGCAGGTCGAAGAAGAACGCCTTCGTCATGTTCTTGGCGACCTGGCCGGTCACCAGGCTGACGAAGTACCGCGTCTCGATCTTGAACGCGGTGTCGACGTCCACCTGGGCGCCTTCCACCGCGGCGGCCAGGATGGCACGCGGCGCGGGCATCGGGGCGCCCTTGAGCTGCTTGCGCAGCGTCGCGGGGAACGCGGGCAGGTTCGCGGCGAACTTCGGGTTCGACGGCGAGCCACCGGGGATCTTGTAGCCCTTGACGTCCCAGGGCTGCTGCGCCTCGGGGTTGGCCTTGATCCACTCCTTGGCCTTGGGCAGCAGCTCGTCGACCGAGCCCACGAGCTCGTGCACGAGGCCGAGTTCCAGCGCCTTCGCGGGCCGGTGCCGCTGGCCCTGCACCAGTACGTTCAGCACGGCGTTCTGGATGCCGAGCAGGCGCACCGTACGCACGATGCCGCCACCGCCGGGCAGCAGGCCGAGGCTCACCTCGGGCAGACCGATCTGCACACCACGCACGTCGGCGACGATGCGGCGGTGGCAGGCCAGCGCGATCTCCAGACCGCCACCGAGGGCCGCGCCGTTGATCGCAGCGACCACGGGCTTGCCCAGGGTCTCCAGACGACGCAGGTCCTGCTTCATCGCGTTGGTCATCTCGGTGATGCCCGCGGCGTCGTCCGGGGTGGCCTTGATCAGGTCGTTGAGGTCGCCGCCCGCGAAGAAGGTCTTCTTCGCCGAGGTCAGCACCACACCGGTGATCGAGTCCTGCTCCGCCTCCAGCCGGTCGACGGTGACGCGCAGCGACTCGCGGAAGTCGGCGTTCATCGTGTTGGCCGACTGGTTGGGGTCGTCGAGCGTGAGCACGACGATGCCGTCGGAGTCCTGCTCCCAGCGAATGGTCTTGGATTCAGTCATCGTTTGTTCTCGTTCCTCACACGCGCTCGATGATCGTGGCGAGGCCCATGCCACCGCCGATGCACAGCGTCACGAGCGCGCGCCGGGCCTGGCGGCGCTCCAGTTCGTCCACCATCGTGCCGAGGATCATCGCGCCGGTGGCGCCCAGCGGGTGGCCCATGGCGATGGCACCGCCGTTGACGTTGACCTTCTCCTCCGGGAGGTTCAGGTCCTTCATCCACTTGAGAACGACCGCGGCGAACGCCTCGTTCAGCTCGAACAGGTCGATGTCGTCGACAGTGAGGCCGGCCTTGGCGAGCACCTTCTCGGTGGCGGGCGTCGGGCCGGTCAGCATGATCGTCGGGTCGGAACCGGTGACCGCGGTGGCGACGATGCGCGCCCGCGGCTCCATGCCGATCCGCTTGCCGATCTCCTCGCTACCGACGAGGACGATGCCCGCGCCGTCCACGATGCCCGACGAGTTGCCGCCGGTGTGCACGTGGTTGATCTTCTCGATCCAGTGGTACTTCTGCAGCGCCACGGCGTCGAACCCGGCGAAGTCGCCGAGGTCGGCGAACGCGGGACGCAGCTTGGCCAGCGTCTCCAGCGTGGTGCCGGGACGGCGGTGCTCGTCGTGGTCGAGGATGGTCACGCCGTTCATGTCCTTGACCGGCACCACGGACTTCGAGAAGTAGCCGCCCGACCACGCGGCCTCGGCACGCTCCTGCGAGCGCACGGCGTAGGCGTCGACGTCCTCACGGGAGAAGCCCTCGACCGTGGCGATGAGGTCGGCGCCGATGCCCTGCGGCACGAAGTAGGAGTCGTAGTTGGTGGCGGGGTCGGTGAACATCGCACCGCCGTCGGAGCCCATCGGCACGCGCGACATCGACTCGACGCCACCGCCGATGACGAGGTCGTCCCAGCCCGCCCGGACCTTCTGCGCGGCCTGGTTGACGGCCTCCAGCCCGGAGGCGCAGAAGCGGTTGAGCTGCACACCCGCGACGGTCTCGGGCAGCCCGGCGGCGATGGCGGCCGCGCGGGCGATGTCGGCGCCCTGGTCACCGACCGGCGAGACGACACCCAGGATGATGTCGTCGATCAGCGCCGGGTCGAGCCCCGGGTGCCGCGCCTTCAGTTCGTCGATCAGGCCGACCACCAGGTCGATCGGCTTGGTTCCGTGGAGGGAACCGCCCTTGTTCTTGCCACGAGGCGTACGGATCGCCTCGTAGATGAACGCCTCTGTACTCACGCCTGAGGTCCTTCCTGGCGCAGATTGCCGTTCGTGGTGCTAATCGCTACTAACATAATCCCGGATCGTCCGAGGTTGTCAACGTGTTGTCGGGGTTGCCACGATGCCAACGCGCGCTAGAGTGTCCAGGCGTTATGAGTGACGACAGCAGCAGGAACAGGCGCCCACGCGACCGCAAGGCCCAGCTCGCCGCGGTCGCGTCCGAGCTGTTCCGGCAACGCGGCTACCACGGCGTCGGCATCAACGACCTCGCCGCGGCGGCGGGCATCACGGGCCCCGCCCTCTACCGGCACTTCGCCGACAAGCAAGCGATCCTGGCGCACGTGTTGCTCACGGGGCTGCGCGACATGGAGCTGGCCACGGAGGCCGCGCTCGACGACGAGCGGCGCACCGAGTCGTACGAGAGCATCCGGGAGTTGCTCACCGGACTGGCGGCGCGCTCGGTGGAACGTCGGGACGTCGCCGCGCTGTGGCGCTGGGAGGGACGTCACCTCGACGCCGAGAGCCAGCAGCAGATCCGCCGTCGGTCCACGGCCATGCTCGCGGCGTGGGCGCGAGTACTGCAGCGCAAGCGACCCGAGCTGTCGGACGACGACGCGGAGTTGTTGTGCTGGGCGACGTTGTCGGTGTTCGGCAGCGTCTCGGTCCACCGCACCACGCTGCCGAAGCGCCGGTTCACGGACCTGCTGACGTCGTTGGCGCTGCGCGTGTTGCACGTCGAACTCCCCGAGGGCGACGGCCCGTCCGAGCCGCCTCCGCCACGCGCACTGGGCACCCCGTCGCGTCGCGAGCAACTGCTCACGGAGGCCGCCGAGCTGTTCCGCAAGCGCGGGTTCGCCGCCGTGAGCATGGAGGACATCGGCAAGGCCGCGGGCATCGCGGGCCCGAGCGTCTACCGGCACTTCCCCAGCAAGGCGGCGTTGCTGGCCGCCATCGGCCGCCGCGCGGGCGACCGGTTGATGGTCGCCGCCGATCACGCCCTGCGGGCGAGCGCCCCCGCCGACGAGCGGGAGGCGTTGCGCAGACTCGCCGCGTCGTACGTGCAGACCCTGACCGGCCCGCCGGAGCTGCTCGTGGCGTTCTCGGTGGACCACGTGCACATCGACGAGCGCGACCGTCCGGAACTGCTGCGTATCCAACGCGACTACGTCGACCAGTGGGTTCGACTCCTGGAAGCCGCGCAGCCCGACCTGGAGACCCGCGAGGCGAAGATCACCGTCCACGCGGCGCTGACCATCGCCAACGACCTCACGCGCACCCGCCGGGTCGCGAGTCGTCCGAACCTCGTCGAGGAACTGACCACCCTCCTGCACGCGGTGCTCGGGATCGACTGAGTCGTTGTCAACCCCTACTGGCGCGACGGCAGGGACACCCGCTAACCTACTCGCGAGTAGGTAAACCGGAGGGAATGCTGTGGCCCGACAGAAAGCGACACGACGCGACGCCATGGGCTTCGGTCTCGCGGCGCTCAACCGGCTCGCCGGAAGTCCTTTGCTCGACCGCACCGGCCTGCGCAAGCCCGTGGAGAACCTCGTGGCCACGGCCACGAAACAGGGCTTCCGCGTGGCAGGCGCGGCGCAGCGGACGTTCAAGGCGACCACCCGGCTCGGCAAGCCCGCGCGACTCGCGCCCGCCACCGACAAGGGACTGTTCGACCTGACGCCCGACGACGAGCAGCAGATGATCGTCGAGACGGTCTCGGAGTTCGCCGCCGAGCAGCTGCGGCCTGCGGCGGCCGAGGCCGACGACAAGCTCGCTCCCCCGGACGGCCTGCTCGCGCGAGCGGCGGAACTCGGGTTGACGGTCGTCGGGATCCCGGAGGAGGTCGGCGGCGTCGGCTCCGAACGCTCCGCCGTCACCAACGTCCTCGTGGCCGAGGCCCTCGCCCACGGCGACCTCGGACTGGCCGTGGCCGTGCTCGCGCCGTCGGCGGTGAGCAACGTGCTCGTCCGACACGGCGACGCCCACCAGCAGGCCACCTACCTGCCCGCCTTCACCGGCGAGGACGTGCCCGCCGCGGCGCTCGCGTTGCAGGAACAGGTCCCGCTGTTCGACGTGTTCTCGCCGCGCACCACCGCGCGCCGCACCCCCAACGGCTATCGCCTCGACGGCGTGAAGAACCTCGTGCCGAGGGCCGCGCAGGCGGAACTCTTCATCGTCTCGGCGACCCTGGAGGGCCCGAAGGGCGCCGGACCGGCGCTGTTCGTCGTCGAGTCGGGCACGAAGGGCATCAGCATCGAGTCCGAGCCCGCGATGGGTCTGCGTGGCGCCGCCACGGGCAAGCTCGTGCTGGACAACGTGTCGCTGCCCGCGAGTGCGCTCGTCGGAGGCGGGACGCGTGACGTGTTCACCGACGTGGTGCGCTCCTCGCGCCTCGCGTGGGCGGCGCTCGCATGCGGCACCGCGAAGGCAGTGCTCGACTACGTCATCCCGTACGTCAACGAGCGCGAGGCGTTCGGCGAGCCGATCAGCCACCGACAGGGCGTGGCGTTCCAGGTGGCCGACATCGGCATCGAACTGGAAGGCATGCGGCTGGTCACGCTGCGGGCGGCGTCCCGCATGGAACAGGGCAAGTCGCACGCCCGCGAGGTCGCGCTCGCCCGCAAGCTCGCCACCGACAAGGGCATGCAGATCGGCAGCACGGGTGTGCAGCTCCTCGGCGGGCACGGCTTCATCAAGGAACACCCGGTGGAGCGCTGGTACCGCGACCTGCGCGCGGTCGGCGTCATGGAAGGGGTCGTCTCAGCATGATCAACCTTGAGGTCCCGAAGAAGGCCAAGGCGCTCGTCAACCAGGCCCGGCAGGCCGCGACCGAGGTGTTCCGGCCGATCTCGCGCAAGTACGACCGCGCCGAGCACTCGTATCCGTCCGAATTGGACATGCTCGCGGCGTTGCTGGACGGGTTGAACACCTCCGGCGAAGGCGGCGCGGGCGCGGCAGGCGTGCGCCGCAAGGACGACAAGAACTCCGGCGGCAACCGCAACGGCGGCAACCTGCTCACCGTGCTCGGCACCATCGAGCTGTGCTGGGGTGACGTCGCGCTGCTGCTGTCGATGCCCCGACAGGGACTCGGCAACGCGGCCATCGCGTCGGTGGCCAACGACGAGCAGCTCGAACGCTTCAGCAAGGTGTGGGCCGCCATGGCCATCACCGAGCCCGGCTGCGGTTCCGACTCCGCCGCCATCACCACGACGGCGACCAAGGACGGCGACGACTACATCCTCAACGGGGAGAAGATCTTCGTCACCTCCGGCGACCGCGCCGACGCCGTGGTCGTGTGGGCGACGCTCGACAAGAGCAAGGGCCGCGCCGCGATCAAGTCGTTCGTGGTCGAGAAGGGCACCCCCGGGTTCGAGGTCGTGCGACTGGAGCACAAGCTCGGCATCCGCGCCTCCGACACGGCGGTGCTGCGCTTCGACAACTGCCGCGTGCCCGCGAAGAACCTGCTCGGCTCGCCGGAGATCGACACCAAGAAGGGTTTCGCGGGGGTCATGCAGACCTTCGACAACACCCGTCCGCTGGTGGCGGCCATGGCGATCGGGGTCGCCCGCGCGGCGCTGGAGGAGACCCGCAAGCTCCTCGACGAGGCGGGCATCGAGATCGACTACGACAAGCCCGCGCTCACGCAGCACGCTGCGGCGGCGACGTTCCTGCAGCTCGAAGCCGACTACGAGGCCGCGTACCTGACGACCCTCGAAGCGGCGTGGATGGCGGACAACCGCAAGCCGAACTCGCTGCAGGCGTCCATCGCGAAGGCCAAGGCGGGCCGCACGGTCGTCGACATCACGCTCAAGTGCGTCGAACTCGCCGGCACCCTCGGCTACACCGAGGAGTCGCTGCTGGAGAAGTGGGCGCGCGACTCGAAGATCCTCGACATCTTCGAAGGCACGCAACAGATCCAGCAGCTCATCGTTGCCCGCAGGTTGCTGGGGAAGACAAGCAAGGAACTGAAGTAGACCGTGAGGGAAACCGCCCGTCCACTGCACTTTCCGCGGTGACGGGCGGTTTTCGCGTTCAGACCCTCACCGTCCGCCCTGGCCCCTCGTGAACCCCGGTGCGCTTGATCTCCTCGGCCTTGCGGCGTTCCCGGTCAGCCCAGTACCTCGCCTCGTGGTGGTGGGCTCGGTCGATCTCCGCGACCTCGGCGTAGACGCGCGCGCTCCGCAGGTGCAGCTCTACCTACCGGACGCGCGAGGCGTCGAGTCCCCCCACGTTCGTCGTCGCGAAGCAGGTCGGTCCGCCGGGCCTGTTCGAGACGTTCTCGCAGGTGTTCGAGTCGATGTGGGCGCGAAGCAAGGAGATCACCGCGTGAAGGACCTGAACGCACTGCTCGCCGTGGCGAAGGAAGCCGCCGACATCGGCGCGGACCTGATGACCACCTCAACGCCGGGCACCGTCAGCGCCAAGGGCGACCGGGACTACGTGACCGAGCTGGACGTGCGGATTCAGCATGAGATCCGCGACTTCCTAGCCCGCGCCACCCCGGACATCGACTTCCTCGGTGAGGAAGAAGGCGGTGGCACGATCGATGAAACCACCGAGCACGTGTGGGTGCTCGACCCCATCGACGGCACCTCGAACTTCGCCCACGGCATCCCGCTCTGCGCCACCTCACTAGCGCTGGTCCACCGAGGCGAACCCATCGTCGGCGTGATCGTCGCACCGTTTCTGAACCTGCGCTACCACGCCACCAGAGGCGGCGGAGCCTACTGCAACGACAAGCCCATCCACGCCAGCAAGACAACCGACCTCAGCCGCGCCATCGTCTCCATCGGTGACTACGCCACCGGAGAAGGAGCCGCCGACAAGAACCGCCGCCGCTTCGCCGTCACCAAGGCACTCGCCGAGAACGTCGAACGCGTCCGCATGTTCGGCGCAGCCTCCCTCGACCTCGCCTGGGTCGCCGAAGGTCGAACCGACGCCTGCGTCATCCTCAGCAACAAGCCCTGGGACATGGCGGCGGGCACACTCGTGGCACGTGAGGCCAAAGCGACAGTCGTCTCTGAAGATGGTTCGGGATACCGTCTCGATTCCCCGTCTACGGTGTGCGCCGCCGAGAAGTTGGCAAACGAAGTTGTACCCGTACTTAGCACCGTACTCAGCGATGAAGCGGATGGCGGTTAGTTCACTCAGTCCGCCAGTCCTGGCGCCAACTCTCGTGCATTCCGGTCGACATCGCGGAGTGTCAGTCCGTGTTGGCTGCCAGGCCGGTCCGGTAGGCGAGCACGACTGCTTGTACGCGGTCCCGCAGGTCGAGTTTGGTGAGGATGCGGGACACGTAGGTCTTCACCGTCTCGGGGGAGATGACCAGTTCCGCAGCGATCTCGGCGTTGGACAGGCCGGCGGCGAGGTGTTCGAGCACTTCCAGCTCGCGAGGTGCCAGTGCCCGCACGACGGCTTCCCGTTCGGGGCGGGAGGTGTCGGCGGGGCGGAGCCGTTCGGCGAAGTGGCCGATCAGGTTTCGGGTGACCGCGGGATCCAGCAGGGAGTCGCCGCGGGCGATCGTGCGGACGCCGTCGACCAGCCGCGCGGGCGGCGTGTCCTTGAGCAGGAACCCGCTGGCACCGGCACGAAGTGCCTCGTACACGTACTCGTCGACGTTGAACGTGGTGACGACCAGCACCTTCACCGCCGACTCGACGCCGGGACCGGTCAACAGGCGGGTCGCCTCGATGCCGTCCAGAACGGGCATGCGGACGTCCATCACGATCACGTCAGGGTGCAGCCGCCGCGCCGCCTCCACCGCCGCGCGGCCGTCGGCCGCTTCACCGACGACCACGATGTCGGGCTGTGCGGAGAAGATGGTGACGTACCCGGCGCGCACCAGTTCCTGGTCCTCGCAGATCAGCACCCGGATCGGCTCGGTCATGCGTGACTCCCCGGAATCGTGGCCCGGACGCGGAAGCCGCCGTCATCGGGCAGACCGCCGAAAACCAGGTCCCCGCCGAGCATCCGCACCCGTTCCCGAAGTCCTGTCAGTCCTCGGCCACCGGACGGTGTGGCCGCGTCGCCGACCGCGGGACCGAGAGTGATCACCTCGACCTCGATGTGATCCTGACCGTGTCGGATCCTGACCTCGGTCGGGTTTAAGGTCGCGTGCTTGAGCGCGTTGGTGAGCGCCTCTTGCACCACGCGGTAGGTGGCCAGTTCCACGTCGACGGACCGCGGTAGTGGCTCACCCTGCTCGCTCAACTCGACGGGCTGTCCGGACAGCCGAGCCCGTTCGACCAGGTCGGCGATCTTTCCCAGGGCGGGCGTCCGCTCCGCGGTCCCGGACTCGCCTGTCGCTTCGAGGACGTCGAGCAAGGTCCGCAGCTCTGTCAACGCCCGGCGTCCGGTGTCGCTGATGGCGCGCAGGCCCGTCCCGGCTCGTTCCGGCGCGGAGTCGAGCAGGAACTGCGCCGCGTCGGCCTGGACCACCATCGCGGTCACGTGATGGGTGACCACGTCGTGGAGATCCCGAGCAATGCGTGCCCGTTCGGTGGCCGCGGCCACCTCGGCAGCCAGTCGTCTACGTTCGGCTTCTTCCGCGCGCCATCGACGCACGCCGGTGCCGGCCAACCAGATCACCACCAACACGAGGTAGAACGCGACGAAATCCGGAAACCGTTGCGGTGAGCCGAGGTTGTGCAGTGCCACGGCGAGCACCGCATAACCCGCGGTCAGCACTACGGCGAAGGTTCGACGGAACCGCGCCAGGTGCGCGCCGGCGGCGTACAGCGCGAGGAGAATCCCCACCTTGCCGAACGTCTCCGGGTAGCCCAGCGCCTGACTGATCGCGAACGCGGTGCCGATGACCGACAAACACACGGCCGGCATGCGGCTGCGTACTGCGAGCGGCAGGCACATCGCCAGCGTCAGCGCCACGCCGACCACCGCGCCGACACCGCCCGGCTCGTGCCGCGGAAGATCGCCGATCTCCGGCCCGATGTGGGCGACGGTCGGCGTGAATGCCAGCACGGTCACGACCACCGCCAACACACTGTCTTTTATGGAATGTGGAAGGTCTCGCCATCCGTTGAGTGCGGTGCTGAGGCGGGATGTCGCGCTCGCAAGCATTCGGCGAGTTTAGCGCCGCCGCATGGGTACGAGGTTGCCTCGCTTGTGAGCGGCGATGAGCATGGGCAGGACGAACAGCAGGCTCACGATGACGGGAATGATCGACCCCTCGAAGCCGAACTGGCCGCCGGTCAGCAACTCCGGACCCGTCGGTTCGGCGATCAGCAAACCCGGCGACGTGTGACCCGAGACCGGGACGCCGAGCAGCCCTTCGATGGTGTTCCAGGCGAAGTGCAGGCCCACGACCGCCCAGATGCTGCGCAGCCACAGGAACGCGGCGCCCATCAGGACCCCGGCCTCGACGGCGATCGCGAACCCGGTCCACAACGTGGCGCCGGGGTTGGCCAGGTGGACGACACCGAACAGCACCGCACTGATCGCCAGCGCCACCCAACTGCCCCACAGCCGTTCCAGTGCTTGCAACAGCAGACCGCGGAAGAGCAGTTCCTCCGTCACCGCCGCACCGAACTGCACCGCCGCGATGCTCGCCACGGTCGCCATGACACTCCCGGACGCCGTGGTGAACGAGAACTCGCTGATCACCATGAGCATCGAGATGGTGATGAACACGGCGCCGAGCCCGATGCCGAGCAACGCCTGGCCCCCGGCTCGTGACCTCGCGATCTCCGGCGTGCTCCGCCGCGCGACGTAGCGCATGACCGCCCAGTAGACGGCGATCGCGGCAAGTGCACCCACGACCGCGAGCACCGGCGACCCGTTCGACGACAGCGCCGACACCGCGCCGACACCGACTGTCCCGACCAGCATCCAGACGAGCGGGAACCGCAAGACACGGCCCGCTCCCCCAGGCTGCTGATCTGTACGCGCGACCGACATCGTGTGCATGGTGACCTCCGGTTGACCACGGCCCGCCCGGTCGGGCGACCCGCTGGGCACACTAGAAACGAACCCCACACCGGCGAATCACCAACGAGCGGACGATTCGAGTAGCTCTCACGGGGGACATGTCCGTGCCGTGTGACGTCCGATCAGCCGGTCGGTGCTGTGGCACGCCGGACCGTGGCCGCGAGCCGACGCACCGGCCGCCTCGGCGATTCACCGGTAGCGACGTCTCCGGCCACCACGAAGGCTCGGCCTACGCCGACGCCCCGTCGCCGTGGACACCGGCTGCCACATCCCCGTGTGTCGTACGAACCGGCGCCTGCGGACGAGCCCTCAAAAGCCACAGTGGACAGTTCGGCGAAACCCGGAAAAGCAGCGGGGCCACGGGAAAGTCCCCGTGGCCCCACTAGCCGCTGTCGTCACCGAAGGGTGCTACACCACCGTGGTGCCGTCCTTGCGGGCGTTGCGGTAGTCCTTGATCACGCCGCGCGCCAACACGGCCAGAACACCGGCGGTGAGCACCGGCCACACCAGGATGTAGGCCGTCACCAGGATCGTTTCCATCATTACCCCTCTCAGCGGGTCGCGACCGGGTCGTCGCCGTTCCCGGTCAGCTCCTTCTCCTCGTCCTGGAACGCCGTCACGCGTTCGTTGAGCAGCGCGAAGTCGTACCGCTCGGTGTTGCGCATGGTGACCAGCACACACGTCACGGTGCTGGCACCGTAGGCGACCAGGGCACCGAGCAGCGTCGGGTAGTCACGCAGGAACCCGAACACGAACGGCGCGAGGCCCACGACGGTGATACCCGCGATCGTGAAACCGGCCTGCTTGCCGAAGAAACCGAAGGCCATGAGCCCGAACACCACGGCGGCACCGATCAGCGCGGCGAGCTCCATGACGATGCCGACCACTCCGGTGAGCGGCAGCCACTCGAAGCGCGACACGAGGAAGAACGCCACACCCACGAGCGCGGCCGACGTGAAAGCCGCGTTGCTGATGCGGTCCCAGAAACAGCTCACGATCACCGGGAACACCAGCGCGCCCCACAGGCCACCCATGAACACCAGCAGGCCCAGGATGTCGAACTTCGTCATGGCGATCATGACGCCCATCGCCGTGGCACCCACCATCGTCAACCGGCCGATGAGGAGCATCGTCTCCGGCTTGACCTTGCGCTTGGCCACGTTGCGGCCGTAGATGTCGGTCATCACGAGCGACGACAGCGCAGCGAGGTCGGAGTCCGCAGTGGACGACAGCGAACCGATGACCAGGATGAACAGCAGCGCGATCATCGCCGCGGGCAGGTACTCCGACGCCGTCTGCGGGATGATGTTGTTCATGTCGCCGTTCAGCGGTTCCAGGCCGATCATCAGGGCGACCAGACCGATCATGCCGAGACCGATCACGGTGCCCGCGTAGCCGAGGGTCGCCGTGACGAACGTGGCCTTGATCTTGTCCTTGCGGACCGCGAAGAGCCGCTGCGCGATGGTCTGGTTGCCGACCGCGTAGGCCAGCACGGCCGCCAGGTACGGGGCGCCCTGCTCCAGGAACGCCGTCGTGGAGAAGAAGTCCGCCTGCTCGTCGGTGATCGAACGCAGCCCCTCGTCGACGAGGTCCGTACCACCGGCGGCGAAGAACACCATCGGGATGATGATCGCCGCCGCCACCATCATGGCCACGAGCTGCGCGAAGTCGGTCAACACGGACGCACGGAAGCCCGACCAGAGCGTGTAGACCAGCACGCCGATCGCCACCGCAAGGACACCGTGGACGAAGTCGAACGGCGTGAGCACCTCCACCAGCGCCCCCGCGGCCGTGAAGTTCGCCGTCAGGCTGATGACGCTGCCCGCGATGTTCGAGAAGGCGAGAATGAGCTGGCTCGACTTGCCGTGGCGGGCCCGCATCATCTCCGCCAGCGTGTGCGCGCGGGGCGCGAGCTCACGGAAGCGCCGGCCGAAGGGGTAGATGCACAGGATCATCAACGCGCCCCAGAGTCCGTAATGGATGGGACCGGACAATCCGTACGTATAGCCCGACGTGGCACTGGCGTAGAACGACGCCGCCCACACCCAGGTGGCGGTCATGCTCGCAGCCGAGATCCCGAACCCCACAGCGTTGTTCGAGACCATGAATCCGTCGACGTTCTCCTTCTTCTCGCGAATGGTGCGCGTGAGAAGGTAGGTCAGTCCGTAGAATCCGACCAATAAGAGAACGGTAGTTGTTGCACTGAGCTGAAACAACTAAAACTCTCCATGACCTTTGGTTCTCCCCCTCATTTCCGGGAGGGGCGGGCGAAGGAGGTCTTAGTTCACTTGCCGAGGTCCCGGAACCGCTTAGTAACCTAAGCCACAAATAGGACGGTGATCCAGATCACCAGAAGCAGCCGATCTAGCTGACGAAACCGCCACTCCGCTTGATCAAACACCACGAGACGTCGCAGGTAGACGCCACGACTCGGGCGCTATCTCCACCCGAGCCGTGGCGCTACTATGACTACAATCATCTTGACAATGCCGGCTTGACATGCCGAACGACTTCCTGGAAGTGCGCCAGGAATCGCTGATCACCCCGGAATAACCGCTCGGCGGCTCGGCGCAAGTAATTCCTCAACAGGACCGAATCAGCTCGATTCACGCGATTCCACGCCGGGCTCGAACTCGTCCGGAAGATTTCACCGGAAGCATGTGCGACCTTCCGGACGAGCCCGCGCAGAGTGACGAATCAACACAGCCTCAACCCAGAAACGTCACGACAATTCTCGGGCGCCCGGTGACGCAAGGGCGATGGCGCGCTCGACCGCATTCGGTTCACTCGCCGACGGGTCGAGCTCCCCGATCGGCACGAGCGGCGGCTGGGCCATGAACCGCGGCGTGCGCCCCCGATGAGACTGAGCCGCGTGCACGAGGAACGGGTGACACACGTAGACGTCGCCGACGGTGCCCGTCGCGAGCGCGACCGGGCGGTCCGCGGACGCCTCCACCGCGTCCTGGCACAACGACAGCCACTCGCGTCCGTCCTCACCCGAAGCGGCGAGCAGCGGCGGGACGTCGAGGTGGGACCCGACACGGATGCGGGTCGGCGCGTCATCCTCCCCGACCTCGGAGAACAGGAACAGCAGGAGCAGCGCACGACCGCGAGACCGATGGTTGAGCCGAAGCTCGCCGCTCGCCCCCGTGTAGCTGGCCTCGACGTGCCACCCGGCGTCGCCCGGGTCGTCGTCACTCGGGAACCGCACCGGGAACGTGCCCAACCCACGCAGCGGCTCCCATCGCCCGGCGCCCACGAGCGCGTCGAACGCCTCGTGCAGCGCGGGCGTGTTGGCCGCTTCCCGGAACGGCGGCGTGAAGAAGCCGCCGAGACGGATCACCGGCTGGGTCCAGGTGGTCGGGTCCGTGGGCGAGCACCCCGTGGCATCCCACAGTTCACGTACGCAGCGGTCCCCGACCTCGGCGGGGAACGCTGCCTCCACCTTCACGAACCCGTCACGAACGAACTGCTCGACCTGCTCGGCACCCAACGACATCCCGCCTCCTGACGGCAGCATTCCCGCCTCTTGACGGCAGTCAGTGTGGGTGGGGCGGTGCGAAGTGGACAACTGGTTTTCCACCGCGCTCGCGCGGACATGGTCATGACCTGCGACCACACGTTCACGAGGTGCGGACACACGTTCGCGAGGTGCGGACACGCGGTCATAGCCTGCGGACACGCGTGCGTGGGGCGAGGACACGCCGTGGCGTGGTACCTCAGGCGACCGACAGCACGATCTTGCCTCGCGTGCGGCCTTCCTGACTCAGGCGCCAGGCTTCGGCGGCCTGCTCCAACGGCAGCACACGGTCGACGAACACGCGGACCTCGCCCGCGTCCGCGCGTCGCGCCAGCTCGGCGAGGTCGTCGGCGTTGGGCCGCAGCCACAGGGTCGCGCCGCCGAGTTCCTCCGCCCGGGAGTCCACCACCGACACCAGCCGCGAGAGGTCGGACAACACCTCCCGGGAGGCGTCGATCGATTCGCCACCCACGCAGTCGACGACCGCGTCCACCCCGTCCGGCGCGACCGACCGGATGCGCTCGACGAGCCCCTCGCCGTAGCTCACGGGCTCGGCACCCAGCTCGCGCAGGAAGTCGTGGTTGCGTTCCGAGGCCGTGCCGATCACACGAGCACCGGCGGCCACCGCGAGCTGCACGGCGAATGTCCCCACGCCCCCTGCGGCGGCGTGCACGAGCACCGTTTCACCCTTCGTGACCTGCGCCCGCAGGAGGCTCTGGTACGCGGTGAGCCCCGCGAGCGGCAGTCCGGCCGCCTCGTTCCAGTCCAGCGACGCGGGCTTGCGGGCGATCAACCGGACGTTGGCCGCCACCAGCTCGGCGTAGGTGCCGTTCTGCACCCAGTCCTTGCGCGCGTACCCGATGACCTCGTCGCCGACCTGGTAGTCGTAGACGTCCAGCCCGACGGCCTCCACGACGCCCGACACGTCCCAGCCCGGGATGATCGGGAACCGGGTCTCCATCATGGCGTCGAGGTATCCGGCGCCGAGCTTCCAGTCGACGGGATTGACCCCGGCCGACTTGACCCGGATGAGGACCTCTCCGGGCGCCACTTTCGGCTCGGGACGCTCCGCCAGGGTCAACACCTCGGGGCCGCCGTACTGCTCCTGAATGATCGCTCGCATGTCGGCGGAAACGCCCGAACGCGACACGCGTATTCCCGGCCCGACTCCCGCCACGACTCCACGCCCTTCTGCACTTCGGTGCAGGTTTGCACGCGGGTGCACACCCGCCGATACACTCTTTCGAGTGAATCCCGACAGCGGGTGGCGTGCGCTGAAACGCGAGCGCGTCCTGGAAAACCTCAGCCGTGCCGCGATCACGCTCGCGACCGACGGCGGCGGGCCCGACGCCGTGACCGTCGACGCCATCGCGGAACGCGCAGAGGTCTCGCGACGGACGTTCTTCAACTACTTCCCCACCAAGGAAGCCGCGTTCACGTGGCCGCTGCAGGCCATGGTCACCCACTTCATCGCCGCCTTGGGCGCGCGCCCCGACGACGAGCCGATCTGGGACGTGATCCACCACGCGGTGGAGGAGACGCTGACGTCCCCGGACACCGACCTCGCGCTCGTCGCCGAGGCCGACGCACTCGTGAGTGCCTCCCCCGCGTTGTTGTTGGTCCACGACGCCACGGCCTCCGGGCGTCTTCCCCTGGAGGAAGGAATGCGAGCGCTGCACGCCGAGTTCGCCCGCCGGCTCCCCGGTGACCTCACGCGAGACCCGGCCAGCATGCTCGTCGTCGAGTGCGCCGCCGTCGCGCTGCGCGTCTCGACCTCTCTCTGCGCCCGGCACGGCGGTGATCCCCGGCCCCACGTCGCCTCGGTGATCGACCAGCTCCGCAACGGCATCCGCCCGGCCCGGCACTGACGACCCGCCCCAGTCCACCGCCGCCCGACGACGTGCGGCGACGCATCGTGTCCCCACCGTTTCCGCGAGGAGAACCATGTCCGAGTCCGAGAGCTCGTCCGTTCCGCCGAACCCGCCCGAGTCCGCCGAGGACAGACGCGCCAGACAACTGGCCGAGGCGGTCGCCGAGGGCATCGACCCGGCGGTTTACCGCCGACGCTGGATCGTGGTGGCCGCCATGTGCACGAGTCTTCTCGTCGTCATGCTCGCCAACTCCAGCATGAACCTCGCCCTGCCCGGCATGACCAGCGATCTCGGCATCACCACCACCGAGCAGACCTGGATCGTCGACCTGTACTCGCTGGTGTTCGCGGCCCTGCTGTTCACCTCCGGCGCCGTCAGCGACCGGTACGGGCGCAAGCTGCTGTTGCAGATCGGCCTCGTGATCTTCACCGCCGCCGGCCTCTACGCGGGCGTCGTGGCCCAGAGCGGCCTCGAAGTCATCGTGATGCGTGGCTTCATGGGGCTCGGCGCGGCAATGGTGATGCCGTCGACCCTGTCGATCATCAACACGACCTTCCCCAGTGGTCAGCGCGCGGGCGCGATCGCCGTCTGGACCGGTGTGGCCGGGGCGGGTGTCGGGCTCGGGACGGTCGCGAGTGGACTGCTGCTGGAGTTCTGGAGTTGGCGGTCGGCCTTCCTCATGAGCGTCGTGTTCGGCGTCCTCGCGGTGGTGGCGAACCAGATCCTCACGCACGAGTCGAGGGACGAGAAGCAGACGCCGATCGACTGGTTCGGCGGCGTGCTCTCCACCATCGGCATCCTTGGACTCGTCTACGCCATCATCGAGGGACCGACGAAGGGCTGGTCCGAGGCCGACGTGCGCACCGGCATCGCCGCCGCCGTGGTGGGGCTCGGCCTGTTCGTGTGGTGGGAGTCGCGAACCGCGCATCCCATGCTCGACCTGACGCTCTTCCGCAATCCGCTGTTCTCGGTGTCCTCCACCGCGTGCCTGATCGTGTTCTTCGCCCTCGCGGGCGCGTTCTACCTGCTCGCGCAGTTGTTCCAGCTCGTCCTCGGCTACGGCACGTTGAAGTCGTCGCTGCTGACGCTGCCGATCATGATCCCGATGCTGTTGCTGTCGCCGCTCGTGCCCAAGGTGAGCGGGCGGTTCGGCTCCCGGCTGACCGTCGGGCTGGGCCTGGTGGTCATCGCCGCCGGGTTCGCCGTGTGCAGTCTGTGGACGGCCGACAGCGGCTACTGGCAGATCTTCGGTTCGCTGCTCATCGTCGTGGTCGGCATGGTGTTCGTGATGCCGCCCGCCACGAACCTCATCATCGCGGCCGTGCCGAAGAACCGGTCGGGGATGGGCTCGGCGATGAACGACACCGTGCGCGAACTGGGTGCCGCGCTCGGCATCGCCGTGCTCGGCACGCTCATCGCCCGCGGCTACGAGAACGGCGTGGCCGACCTGACCGCCACGCTGCCCCCGGAGGCCGCCGCCGCCACGGAGAGCAGCTTCGCCGCCGCCGTGCACGGGGTGGCTCCGGTCGTGGAGGCACAGGCCGGTCCCGCCGCCGCGGAGTCCTTCCTGGCGACGACGACGGACGCGTGGCTGAGCGGGCTGTCCTCGGCGATGGTCGCCGCCGCGATCCTGTCCATGGTGGCCGCGGTGTGGACGTTGGTCGCCATGCCCAACCGCCACAGGGAGGCCGACTACATCCTCACCCCGCTGCCCCAGCCAAACCCCGTGGACCGTTGACGTCACGGGCCGGGGAACTCACCCCGATGTTCCCCGGCCGGTGACACCCGACCGCACCTCACCCGACGGGTTCCGCGACCGTCGCCCGCGCGGTGATCAGCTCGGCCGCCCGGTCGACGTCCTCGCGGGTGCTCCATCGCCCGAGGGACAACCGCAGGGCCGCCAGACTCCGGCGCGGGGACAGCCCCATCGCCGTCAACACCGGCGACGGAGTGGCGCTGCCGCTGTGACAGGCCGACCCGGTCGAGGCCGCCACCTGCGGAATCTCCGCGAGCAACCGGTGCGCGGCCACGCCGTCGATGCTGACGTTGAGGGTGTTCGGCAGCCGTGACGCCACCGGCCCGTTCAGCAGCACTCGATCCCCCAGTCCCTCCCGAAGCCGATCGTGCAGGCGGTCGCGCAGCGCCCGGACGCGGTCGGCCTCACCTGCCGCGAGCGCGTCACCCGCCAGCCGGGCGGCAGTGCCGAGCGCCACGGCGAAGGCCACGTTCTCGGTGCCCGCCCGCAGCCCGCGTTCCTGCCCGCCGCCCCGCACCAACGGCTCCAGTCGCACCCCCGGGCGGACGTAGAGGGCACCGATCCCCTTCGGCGCGTACATCTTGTGTCCGACCACGGTCAGCAGGTCCACGTCGAGGTCGGCGACGTCGACGGGCACCTTGCCCACGGCCTGCGCCGCGTCGCAGTGGAACACCGCGCCGTGCTCGTGGGTGATCCGAGCCAGCTCGGCGATCGGCTGCAGCGCCCCGGTCTCGTTGTTCGCCGCCATGATCGACACCAGCACGGTGTGCGACGTGAGCGCGGCTCGCAACGCGTCCGGATCGACCACACCGTCCCCGTCGACGGGCAGGACGGTCACGTCGACCCCGGCGTTCGCCAGTGCCCGGCACGCCTCCAACACGGCGGGATGCTCGGTGCACTGGGTGACGACGTGCGCTCGCTTGCCCCGGACGGCGAGGGCAACCCCGCACACGGCCAGCGCGTCTGCCTCGGAACCCGAAGCCGTGAACACGACGTGTTCCCCCTGCGCACCGATGACGGCGGCCACCTGCTCGCGTGCGCGCTCCAGCGCCGCCCTCGGCTCCGTCCCGTAGTGGTGGGCACTCGACGGGTTGCCGAACGCGTGCGTCAGGTACGGCACGCAGGCGTCGGCGACGACCGGGTCGACCGGTGTGGTGGCGTTGTGGTCGAGGTAGATCGGCTCGTCGACGAGCCCGGCGGGAACGGCCACGCGCAACACCTTCCTTCCGCTGCGCCTTCCCCGCCGTTATAGCGCCGGAACGGCGGAGGTGCGCGCCGAGCGACGTGGGGGAACACCTGGGTGCGTTCACACGTTAGAGTGGATAGTTGACAGGACAACTACTTCGGGGCGTGGTGACACTCATGCAGTTCGGCATCTTCACCGTCGGCGACGTGACGACCGACCCCACGACGGGCCGGACCCCGACCGAGCACGAGCGGATCAAGGCGATCCTGCGCATCGCGCTCAAGGCCGAGGAGATCGGGCTCGACGTCTTCGCCACCGGCGAGCACCACAACCCACCCTTCGTGCCGTCGTCACCGACCACGATGCTGGGCTACATCGCCGCCCGCACCGAGCGCCTCATCCTCTCCACGTCCACGACGCTGATCACCACGAACGACCCGGTCAAGATCGCCGAGGACTTCGCGATGCTCCAGCACATCGCCGACGGGCGCGTCGACCTGATGCTCGGCAGGGGCAACACCCCGCCCGTGTACCCGTGGTTCGGGCAGGACATCCGCCAGGGCATCCCGCTCGCCGTGGAGAATTACGCGCTGCTGCACGAGCTGTGGCGCAAGGACGTCGTCGACTGGCAGGGCCGGTTCCGCACCCCGTTGCAGGGCTTCACCTCCACCCCGCGTCCGCTCGACGGGGTGCCGCCGTTCGTCTGGCACGGCTCCATCCGCAGTCCGCAGATCGCCGAGCAGGCCGCCTACTACGGCGACGGCTTCTTCCACAACAACATCTTCTGGCCTCCCGAACACACCAAGCGCATGGTCGAGCTGTACCGCGAGCGGTTCGCGCACTACGGCCACGGCGAGCCCCACGAGGCGATCGTCGGCCTGGGCGGGCAGGTGTTCATGCGCCGCAACTCGCAGGACGCGGTCCGCGAGTTCCGCCCCTACTTCGACCACGCCCCCGTCTACGGCGGCGGGCCGTCGCTGGAGGACTTCTCCGCCCAGACCCCGCTCACGGTCGGCAGCCCGCAGCAGGTCGTCGACCGCACGTTGAGCTTCCGCGAGTACGCGGGCGACTACCAGCGTCAGCTCTTTCTCATGGATCACGCCGGGTTGCCGTTGAAGACGGTGCTGGAGCAGCTCGACCTGCTCGGCGAGATCCTTCCGGTGCTGCGCAAGGAGTTCGCCGCACTGCGGGCGTCGGGAGTGCCGGACGCCCCCACTCACGAGTCGCTGCGGGCCGCACGCACCGCCGACGAGACCACCGCGAGGTGACCATGAGTGCCCACACCCTGGCCGTGGTCACGGCCGGACTGACCACCCCGTCGTCCACGCGGTTGCTGGCCGACCGTTTGACCGAGGCGGTGGCCCGCCGCGTCCCCGTGGAGCCCCACGTCGTGGAGCTGCGCGACCACGCCCGCGACATCGCCGACCACCTCGTCACCGGGTTCGCCCCTCCGGCGCTGGCCACGGAGCTCGACGCGGTGGCCAAGGCCGACGGCCTGATCGCGGTCACCCCGATCTTCAACGCGTCCTACAGCGGACTGTTCAAGTCGTTCTTCGACGTCGGCGAGCCCACGGCGCTGCGCGGGAAGCCCGTACTCGTCGCGGCGACGGGCGGCACGCCACGCCACTCGCTCGCCCTGGACCACGCCGTCCGGCCGCTCTTCGCCTACCTCCGCGCGGTCGTGCTGCCCACCGGCGTGTACGCCGCGTCGCAGGACTGGGGTGGTGAGGGCGCGGCCGAACTGGCCGAACGCATCGACCGGGCCGCCGGGGAACTCGCCGACGCGCTGGCCGGACGCCCCACCTCCGCCGCGCCGGAGCAGGAGTTCGTCCCGTTCGACGAGCTGCTGCGCAGGCAGGGCCGCTGATCCGCCCGTCCGTGCTCCGTGCGACGACGGCGAGTGCTCACGGCTCCAGCCGGTCCTCGAACACCTGACCCACCCAGTCGTTCACCCGGAACGTCTCCGTCGGGGTGAACCCCTGGGAGCGGTAGTAACGCACCAACGCCCCGTCGCCACCCGCCCAGCAGTCGACGCGCACGAGACTCCGGCCCCGTCGACGGGCCTCCTGGCGTGCCTCGTCGAGCAGCTGCGCTCCCACGCCGTGTCCGGTGAAGGCGCGCGCCGTGATGAGCAGGTCGACGTAGACCTCCGGCTCGGCCACCGGAGGAATGTGGGCGGGCGGGTGGTCGGCGAAGATCGACGCGCCTGCGGCGACGCCGTCGATCTCCGCCACGACCAGCTGCGGGTGCGCAGCCATGCCCCGCACCCGTTCCACCCGCTTCGGGTCCTGCGAGAAGGGCACGGAACCCCACTGTCCCGTGCGGCCGCGCGCGGTCAGCCACGCCACCGCGCCGTCGAACATGTCGAGCAGCACGGTGACGTCCTCGGGACGGCCCGGCCGGAGTCGAATCTCGTTCACAAGGCGGGGAGCCTACGCGCTTCGATCACGCCGTCACACCGAGTTCGCGAGCGATCAGCATGCGCTGCACCTCGCTCGTGCCCTCGCCGACCTCCAGGATTTTGGCGTCACGGTAGAAGCGACCCACCGGGTACTCGTTCATGAAGCCGTACCCGCCGAAGATCTGCGTGGCGTCGCGGGCGTTGTCCATCGCCGCGTTGGAGGCCACCAGCTTGGCGATCGCGGCCTCCTTCTTGAACCGCTCGCCCCGCAGCATCTTCGCCGCCGCGTTGTAGTAGGCCAACCGGGCGGTGTGGGCACGCAGCTCCATGTCGGCGATCTTGAACTGGATCGCCTGGTACTCGCCGATCCGTCGGCCGAACGCCTCACGTTCCTTGACGTAGCGCAGGCATTCGTCCACACATCCCTGCGCCAGTCCCACCGACAGCGCGGCGATCGCGACGCGACCTTCGTCCAGAATGGACAAGAACTGCGCGTATCCCCTGCCGCGCTCGCCCAGCAGGTTCTCCTCCGGCACGCGGCAGTCGTCGAACGTCAGCCCGTGGGTGTCGGAGGCGTTCCAGCCGACCTTGGAGTACTTCGGCTGCACCGTGAAGCCGGGAGTCCCCGACGGCACGATGATCGCCGAGATCTCCTTGCGGCCGTCCGCGCTGTGCCCGGTGACGGCGGTGGCCGTGACGAGGCTCGTGATGTCGGTGCCGGAGTTGGTGATGAACGACTTGCTGCCGTTGATGACCCACTCGCCGTCGTCGAGCTTGGCGGTGGTCCGGGTCGCCGAGGCGTCGGAACCGCCACCCGGCTCCGTCAGGCCGAACGCGCCGAGCGCCCGGCCCTCGCACAACGCCGGGAGCCAACGCTGCTTCTGTTCCTCGGTGCCGAACCGGTAGATCGGCATCGCACCCAACGACACCCCGGCCTCCAGGGTGATCGCGACCGACGAGTCGACCCGCGCGAGTTCCTCCAGCGTCAGGCACAGCGCGAAGTAGTCGCCGCCCATACCGCCGTACTCCTCGGAGATCGGCAGGCCGAACAGCCCCATCTCACCCATGCGGCGGACGATCTCGTACGGGAACTCCTCCTTCTCGTAGAAGTCCCCGATCACCGGGGCCACCTCGGAGGTGGCGAAGTCACGTACGGTGACCCGCAGGTCCTCGTACTCCTTGTCCAGCCTGTCGTCGATCATGATGCGCCTTCTTCCGGGGTCACCAGAGCGAGGGGTTCGTCGAGCGCGACCTGTTGGCCCGCCCGCACGTCGAGTTGCGTCACGACCCCGTCGACGGGCGCCGTGATCGTGTGTTCCATCTTCATCGCCTCGACGACGAGCAGCGGGGTTCCCGCCTTCACGACGTCGCCGAGCGCCGCCTTGACGACGAGCACGGTGCCGGGCATCGGACTCGTCACCGGTCCCGCGTCCACCGACTCTGCGTGGGAGGCGAGCAGGTTGGGGCGCTCGCTGACCGCGACGGTCCGGCCCTCCCGCGCGTACCAGACCGCACCATCCGGGGCCTCGGCACGCCGGTAGCGGCGGTGTTCGCCCGCCACGCGCACGACGAGGTCGGTGCCGTCCCGGCGGGCGGAGGCCGTCACCGGCTCGGCGCCGTCCACGATCACCCTGGCCCGGTCGGGAGTGCCCTCGACCCGCACGAGCGCCTCCGCGGTCCCCGCGCGCAGCCGCATGGTCAGCCCGGCGTTGCCGCCGATGCGCCACCCGCTCGGCACGTCCCAGGGGTCGACGATCTCGCCGGTCGGCCACAGCGAGAGCACCCGGTCGAGCGCCGCCGCGACGACGAACTCCTCGACGTCGGTGGTGGCATCGGTGAGGCTCAGCAGCTCCCGCTCCACGAGACCGGTGTCGAGCCGTCCCGCGCGGACGTCGTCGTGCCGCAGCAACGCGCGCAGGAACGGCACGTTCGTCGGCACGCCGAGCACGGCGGTGTCGGCCAGTGCCCGATCGAGCCGCTGGAGGGCCGACGTGCGGTCGGGCCCCCACGCGATCACCTTCGCGAGCATCGGGTCGTAGTGCGACGCCACGACGCTGCCCTGTCGCATCCCGGAGTCCACGCGCACGTGCGGACCGGACGGCTCGTGCAGGCCGAGCACCGTTCCGCCCGTGGGCACGAAGTCCCGCGCCGGGTCCTCGGCGTACACGCGCGCCTCCACGGCGTGGCCGTCGAGCCGGACGTCGTCCTGGGTGAACCCCAACCGCTCACCCGCCGCGACGCGGAGCTGCCACTCCACGAGGTCGAGCCCGGTCACCAACTCGGTGACGGGGTGCTCGACCTGAAGCCGGGTGTTCATCTCCAGGAAGAAGAAGTCATCCGGGGCCGTCGACGAGACGATGAACTCGACCGTCCCCGCCCCGACGTAGCCGACGGACCGCGCGGCCTCCACCGCCGCCTTGCCCATCCGCTCTCGGGTGGCCTCGTCGAGCAGCGCCGACGGTGCCTCCTCCACGATCTTCTGGTGACGCCGCTGCAGGCTGCACTCGCGCTCCCCCAGGTGCACGACGCCGCCGTGGCCGTCGGCGAGGACCTGGATCTCGATGTGCCGGGGGTCGGCGACGAACCGCTCCACCAGCAGCCGGTCGTCACCGAAGGCGTTGCGCGCCTCCCGCTGTGCCGATTCGACGGCGGCGGGCAGCTCGTCCGGGGTGCGCACCAGCCGCATGCCCTTGCCACCACCGCCCGCGGACGGCTTCAACAGCACCGGATAGCCGACCCGCTCCGCCGCCGCGGCGACCGAGTCCACATCGGAAACGTCGTTGGCACCGGGAACCACGGGGACACCCGCCGCCGACACCGTCTCCTTCGCCCGGATCTTGTCGCCCATCGCCTCGATCGCCCCCGCGGGCGGACCGACGAATACCAGACCGGCCTGCGCGCACGCCTCGGCGAACGCCGCATTCTCCGCGAGGAAGCCGTAGCCCGGGTGCACGGCCTGCGCACCGGTCGCGCGCGCGGCGGCGATGATGTCCGGAATGGACAGATAACTGCGTGCGGCCTCGGCGGGACCGACCCGGCAGGCGACGTCCGCCTCGGCGACGTGCCGGGCGTCGGCGTCGGCGTCGCTATACACGGCGACCGACCGGATGCCGAGGCGTCGCAGGGTCGAGACGACCCGCACGGCGATCTCGCCCCGGTTGGCGACCAACACGGTGTCGAACATGCCCCTCACATCCTGAAGACGCCGTAGTTCACGGGTTCCAGCGGCGCGTTGGCGGACGCCGACAACGCCAGCCCCAGCACGGTGCGGGTGTCCTTCGGGTCGATCACACCGTCGTCCCACAGCCGAGCCGTCGAGTAGTACGGGTTGCCCTGCTCCTCGTACTGCTCGCGAATGGGGTTCTTGAAGGCTTCCTCGTCCTCGCTCGACCACTCCTGGCCGCGCGCCTCCATCCCGTCGCGACGCACGGTGGCCAGCACGGACGCGGCCTGCTCCCCGCCCATGACCGAGATCCGGGCGTTCGGCCACATCCAGAGGAACCTCGGCGAGTACGCGCGCCCGCACATCGAGTAGTTCCCGGCGCCGAACGAGCCACCGATGATCACGGTGAACTTCGGTACGCGTGCACACGCGACGGCGGTGACCATCTTCGCGCCGTGCTTGGCGATCCCGCCGGCCTCGTAGTCCCGACCCACCATGAAACCGGTGATGTTCTGCAGGAACACCAGCGGCACCGACCGCCGGTCGCACAGCTCGATGAAGTGCGCGCCCTTCATGGCGGACTCGGAGAACAGCACACCGTTGTTGGCGATGATGCCGACCGGGTGACCGTGGATGCGGGCGAACCCGGTGACAAGGGTGGTGCCGTACTCCTTCTTGAACTCGGCGAATCGGCTGCCGTCGACGATGCGGGCGATCACCTCGCGCACGTCGTACGGAGTCCGCGGGTCGGCGGGCACCACGCCGTACAGCTCGTCGGGGTCCACGACCGGTTCCTCGGTGGGAACCACGTCCCACGGGCGCGGCGAACGCGGACCGAGCGTGCCGACGATCGAGCGCACGATGCGCAGCGCGTCGGCGTCGTCGGCGGCGAGGTGGTCGGTGACCCCGGACGAACGGGCGTGGACGTCGCCGCCACCCAGTTCCTCCGCCGTGACGACCTCGCCGGTGGCGGCCTTCACCAGGGGCGGGCCGCCGAGGAAGATCGTGCCCTGGTTGCGGACGATCACCGCCTCGTCGCTCATCGCGGGCACGTACGCGCCGCCCGCGGTGCACGAGCCGAGCACGGCCGCGATCTGCGGGATGCCGCGCGCGGACATCGTCGCCTGGTTGTAGAAGATGCGGCCGAAGTGCTCGCGGTCGGGGAAGACCTCGTCCTGCTTGGGCAGGAACGCACCGCCCGAGTCCACGAGATAGAGGCACGGCAGGTTGTTGTGCAGTGCCACCTCCTGCGCCCGGAGGTGCTTCTTCACCGTCATGGGGTAGTAGGTGCCGCCCTTGACGGTGGCGTCGTTGGCGACGACGACGCACTCCCGACCGGACACCCGGCCGACGCCGGTGATGATGCCCGCGCTGGGCGCCTCGTCGTCGTAGAGGCCGTTCGCGGCCAGCGGCGACAGTTCGAGCAGCGGAGAGCCGGGGTCGAGCAGCGCGTCGACCCGGTCGCGCGGCAACAGCTTGCCCCGCTCGACGTGCTTGGTCCGCGCCTTCTCCGGGCCACCCTGCCGCACCGTGGCCAGCCGCTTCCGCAGGTCGGCCACCAGCTCTTCGTGGTGGGCGACATTGCGGGCGTAGGACTCACCTCGGGTGTCGACAGCGCTGGCGAGAACAGGAGTGTCCATCACACCACCAAGTTAGCACCCGTTAACCTTTCTCAGGCATGTTAGCGCCCGCTAACCAGCGCGTCTAGGGTGCAGAAAGCGATTCGAAAAAACGACGACGGCCGCCGCACACTCGGTGCGACGGCCGTCGATCGGCAGGGTTTCGCGACGAGCCGAGGTGGAACCTCAGCCGGTGACGCTGGTCAGGGCCGCGTAGTAGCCGTAACGCTGACCGTTGGCGGTCGGGTGGTACGACTCCACGACCGGCCAGGTGAGGCTGTGCAGCCAACGCTCACCCGAGGCGCAGATCTCGTGGCCCTTGAAGGCCGGACGCATGTCGACGAAGGTCAGCCCGTGCGCGGCGGCGCGAGCAGCCGTCACCTCGGCCAGCGTGTCCGCACCGGAGTTGATGGCCTCGCGCTTGGTGTCGCTCAGGCCGACGCTGCACGAGCCGCCGATCTCGTAGAAGTGCGGGTAGCCGAGAACCACGATCTGAGCGTTCGGCGCCTTGCTCTTCAGCGTGCTGTACACGTTGTCGAGCCGACCGGGCAGCGTGTTGCGGGCGAAGGTCTTCGCCTCCTCGACACGGGCGATGCAACCGCTGTCCGAGGTCGTCGTGCAGGTCGTCATCACGTTGGCGAAGCCGGCGTCGTTACCGCCGACCGACACCGTGATGAACGTGGTGCTGGAGTCCACCGCCGACGCCTGGTTGATCACGTCGGAGGTCACCGCACCGGAGCACGCGACGAACTTGAAGCTCGACACGCTGTGGGCGTTCGCCCAGAGCTGGGGGTAGGCGTTGGCGCTGCGCATGCAGTCGCCCGAGTCCCCGTAGTCCTTGGCACCGACGCCGGACGAGTACGAGTCGCCGAGCGCGACGTAGTTCACGGCGGCGGGGGCCGCTGTTGCCGAAACAGCGCCTCCGACGAGCGCGAACGCGAACACCATCAGAACCGAGAACAACCGTCGAGTCCGCACTCTCATGGGCGCACCTTTCGTCAGTGATTGGCCGCCCGAAGCTTTATCAGGTGAAGGTGTGACGACTGAAGCTCACGAACCCGACATAACCCGACCGGACCAAGCCGGAAGTCGGGCCGAATCGTTAACCGGCACTAACGAAGGTCGCTACAGTGTCGCTGTGCCTTCGGACTCCCCGCTCGTCCGCGGCGAGAAGACGACTCGTCGCGACCAGATCCTCGCCGCCGCCGCAGAGCTGTTCGCTCGGCACGGCTTCCACGGCGTCGGCATCGACGAGATCGGCGCAGCCGTCGGCATTTCCGGCCCGGCCCTGTATCGACACTTTCGAAGCAAGGACGCGATGCTCGGCGAGATGCTCACGTCGATCAGCCGCTACCTGCTCGACGGAGGCAAGGCCAGAGCCGACGACGGCGGTTCTCCCGACGAGGTACTGGCCGGGCTCGTCCGCTTCCACGTCGACTTCGCGCTCTCCCAGCCCGCGCTGATCACGGTGCAGGAACGCAACCTCGCGAACCTCTCCGAATCGGACCGCAAGGAGGTCCGCGCCCTGCAACGCCGTTACGTCGAGATCTGGGTGTCGGTGTTGCAGGCGGCCGTGCCGGGACTCGGCGACGTCCGCGCCCGCTCCGCGGCCCACGCCGTGTTCGGTCTGATGAACTCCACGCCCCACAGCCGACATCTGCCCGACGACGAACTCGCCGACCTGCTCACCACACTGGCTCTCGGCGCGTTGTACGCCGCCGCGTGACGATCACCCTGGCGGGCGGCACCCAAGACGGCTCGGGTCGTGTTGGATGGGAGCCGTGTGGGCCGACGAACACCACGGGCACGAGGACGCGCTGCTGCGTCGAGCACAACGCGCCCTGGTGGCCGCCGCGCTCTCCGACGAGGAGGACGCGCTCGAAGCCGTCGGCCCTGCAGGCCTGCGCAACACGATGCCACAGACCCGGGAACTGCTGCTTCTGCTCTTCGGCGCGTGCAGCACGATGATCTCCGCCCTCGGCGACGGTGGTGATCGCCCGGTCCGGGTGCAGGTGCTCGACGAGACCGGCGAGGAGGTCTCGATCGACCAGGCGGAACCGGCGATGCGCACGGCCGTGCGCACGCTGCTCGCCGAGGTCCACGGCAACACCGACGCCGCCGCCGACCAGGTGGAGATCGCGCTCGCCAACGCCGCACCCGACGAGGTGGACAGCGTGGTGCTCGCCGCTCTGCACTGGACGCTGCGCCTGGCCACCGAGTGCCTCGAACGCGACCTGCCCGTCCCGGGCTGGATCGAGTCCGTCTTCAGCGAGTAGCCGCTTCCCGGTCGGCGCCCGTCGCCGGGTCGGCCAGCCGGTCGAGGCGGGCTCGCTGGGCAGGGTCCAATCGGATGCGCGCGGCGGCGACGTTCTCCTCCAGATGACGCATGCTGGCGGTGCCGGGGATCGGGACGACGACCGGAGAGCGATCGAGCAACCAGGCGAGCGCGATCTGCGAGGGCGTGGCGTCCGACTCCGCGGCCACGGCGGCGATTTCGGCGTTCGTTCCCGCCTCCCCCATGGCGACGGGGTGCCACGGGAGGAAGGCGATGCCCGCTGCCTCGCAGGCCGCGAGTACCGGATCGTGCGCGCGGTCGAGCAGGTTGTAGCGGTTCTGCACGCTCGCGACGTCGACGATGGCCCGCGCCTGCTCAAGTCGGTCGACGGTGACCTCGGACAGTCCGATGTGGCCGATCTTGCCCTCGTCCTGCAGCTCCCGCAGTGCGCCGAGTTGCTCGGCCAGCGGCGTCTCCGGGTCGATGCGGTGGAGCTGAAGCAACTCGATCCGTTCGACTCGCAGCCGCAGGAGCGCCCGCTCCACCTGATCGCGCAGGATCGCCGGTCTCCCGTCGAACCTCCACCCAGGATCGGACTCCGAGCGCGTGAGACCGACCTTGGTGGTGATCAGCAGCCCCTCGGGGTACGGGTGCAAAGCTTCGGCCAGCAGTTCCTCGTTGGCTCCCCAGCCGTACAGGTACGCGGTGTCGATCAGCGTGACACCGAGTTCGACCGCCCGTCGCGCGACCGCGAGCGAGCCCTCCCGGGCGGGGCCCGGCTCGGTCGGCAGGCGCATCGCGCCGAACCCGAGCCGCCCCACGTCCAGCTCTCCGCCGATGCGGAACGTCGAGGCCGTCATCGCACCTCGAGCAGCGTCTTGCCGAGCGCCCGGCGCGACTCGATGAGGGGCGAACACCACGTCCACCCCTCCCGTTCGACGGCGGATGTCCTCGCCCACCGGTCGTCGCGGTAGTCGACGGTCACCTCGGCGCCGAGATCGGCGGCGAGCTCCCTCTTACGACTGTCTCCCGCGGCCGCGACCACCGTGGCTCCCCTCGCTCGGGCGAGCTGAACCAGCAGGCTCCCGACGCCACCCCCGGCGGCTTCGACCAGTACCCGCTCGCCCTCGCCGACACCGGCCGAGTCGAGCATCACCTGTCCCGCGTCCGGCTCCGGATCCCGGGCCTCCCCGGGCACCAGGACCGCGGGGCCACCGAACCTCATCATGCGCACGACTCACTCCTTTACCAGGTCACCAGCCTGCAACCTCGACTCGACTGGAGGTCAAGATCGCGACGGCACCACGGCAACGCGGACGAGCACAGGCCCGACGGAGTTCCTGCCCGAGAACGCGCGAGGAGAGAAGAAGTGCCGGTCCGTTGTGAGGTACGGAACTCGACGTAGAAGAAGGGGCGGCCCGCTCAACCAGCCTGGGGGTCACCGGGAGCGGGCCGCCGACACCCAGCTTAAGCAATAACCTCGGACTTCGCCGCTCGGGGGCGCGGTGTCACACGGTGTTTTTTTCCCACCACGGTGTGAATTGCATGGTGAATCGTCCAGTTCGACCCGACCTGACGGACTTTCCGTCCCGTCGCCGACGAAACCGATCACTCCCATCGATCGTCCAAACAGCCGGTACGGCAGTATGGCGCGAGCCAAGCGCACGATCACGAGGAATAGAGGGCCAGCATGCACGACGGCAGCGGCCGCATCGCGGTGCAGAACCTCACCAAGCAGTTCGGCGCCGTCACAGCGGTGCAGAACCTCAGCTTCACGGTGGAACCCGGCAGCGTCACCGGCTTTCTCGGGCCCAACGGTGCAGGCAAGACCACGACGTTGCGGATGCTGCTCGGGCTCGTCCGCCCGACAGCAGGCACGGCCACCATCAACGGTCGACAGCATCACGAACTGGGCAACCCCGCCCGCATCGTCGGTTCGGTGCTCGACAACGGCAGCTTCCACCCCAAGCGATCCGCTCGCGACCACCTCCGCGTGTACGCGGCGGCGATCGGGGTCCCGGACCAGCGCGCCGACGAGGTCCTGGGACTCGTCGGACTCAGCCCGGCCGCCGACCGCAAGGCGGGCGGCTTCTCGCTCGGCATGCGACAACGACTCGCATTGGCGACGGCGCTGCTCGGCGACCCGCAGGTGCTGGTGCTCGACGAACCCGCCAACGGGCTCGACCCCGAAGGCATCGCGTGGCTGCGCACCTTCCTCCGGTCGTTCGCGGCGCAGGGCCGCACCGTGCTCGTGTCGAGCCACCTGCTGTCGGAGGTCGAGCAGACGATCGACCAGGTCGTCATCGTCAGCGCGGGCATGACGCGCTACTTCGGTCCGCTGGAGAATCTGCGGCAGAGCCAGCGCTCGCGGGTGCTCGTGCAGCCCGCGGACGCGTCCGCGCTCGCGACCGCCTTGCGCGAGGCGGGCATCACCGAGGTGGAGCCCACTCCGGACGGCCGGGTGGCCGTGAGCGGCGCGACGGTGCAGCAGATCGGCGACGTCGCCGCGAAGGCGAGCATCGCCGTGTACGGCATGGAGGAACAGAAGGCGGACCTGGAACAGCTGTTCTTCCAGCTCACCTCCGGCCAGTACAGCGGGGCTCCGCTGCCCGGCCAGTACGCGGCGCAGGGCAACTGGGCACAGCCGGGTGCGGCCCAGCCGATGCAGTCCGGACCTCAGTACCAGCAGGCGCCGCCACAGCCGTATCAGCAGAACTACCAGCAACCCGGTCAACAACCGCAGCCGAACCAGGGCTGGGGAGGTCAGCAGCAGTGATGGGCAACCTGATCAAGGCGGAGTTCCGCAAGACACTCAGCCTCAACCTGTGGTGGGCGCTGGCCATCCCGGCCTTCCTGGCCGCGCTGGTGTTCTCGTTGAGCTGGGGAGCCAGCGTCAACGACTTCAATGACTTCCTCGGCAACAGCGACGCGCAGGAACTCGCGAGCATCCTCGGCATCAGCGTGGACACGATGCCGGTGGGCATGCTCTCGCTCGGGCGCGCCATCAACATCGGGGTGTTCTTCGCCGTGCTCTTCGGGGTGACGGCGCTGGCGGGCGAGTACCGCAACAAGACCATCAGCACGACGTTCCTCACCGCCCCGAACCGGGCGTCCGTGCTCTCCGCGAAGATGATCACCTTCTCGGTGTGGGGCCTGTTCTACGGCGTCGTCGCCGTGGCGGCGGCCAGCATCGGCACGGCGATCACCGTGGACAGCGTCGGCCTCCCCACGGCGGGTCAGTGGCTCGGCATCGGAGCGACCGGCCTGCTGGCCGCCGTCCTCGGCACCCTGTTCGGGGTCGGGCTCGGCGCGGTGTGGAACAGCGTCACCGGGCCGACCGTGTTCCTGTGCCTGTGGATGCTGCTCATCGAGAACATCCTCGTGATGGTGGCGTACTTCTCCGCCGAACTCGACTGGCTCGGCGGCGTGCTGCCCAACGGGGCGCTCAACGGCATCGTCGGCGCCGTCGGCGCGGAGGCGTTCGGCGCGATCGGCTCGTCGTGGGGCGCGAACCTCGGCGACATCGACGAGGACCTGCAGTGGGCGATGCAGTTCTTCGCGGGCGCGCCCGGCGCGTTCTCGTGGTGGTCCTCCGCCCTGATCTTCCTCGCATGGACCATGCTGTTCTTCGGGAGTGGTTGGACCGCCAACCAGAACCGCGACATCACCTGACGCGCAACGAAGAGGGGTCGTGAGTGCAGAGCAGACCACCGACACCGTCACCCGCTCACGACCCCTCGTCCCGTCCCCGGGACGGTTGGATCCGGCGTCTGGCCTCCGCCTGTTGGCGACACCCCGTCCTGGTCGTGCTCGCGCTGGTGGCGGCGGTGGTCGGGGTCGGCCTGCAGGCGGCCACCCCGTTGCTCGTGCGGGCCGCGGTGGACGACGCGGTCGCGGGTGACACCTCTCGGCTGACACTTCTGGCGGGTGGCCTCGTCGGGCTGCAACTCCTGGCGTTCGGCAGCGCGTTCGCCCGCCGCTACCTGGGTGGTCGACTCGCCCTCGACGTGCAACACGACCTCCGCCGTGACGTCTTCGCGTCCGTCTCCCGCCTCGACGGCGGCAAGCAGGACTCGATGAAGACCGGGCAGATCGTGTCGCGGGCCATCACCGACCTGCAGCTCGTCACCGGCTTCCTCATGCAGGTCCCGCTGTCGGCGGGGTCGGTGGTCTTCGCACTGCTCGCGCTCGGCGCGATGCTGTGGATGTCGCCGCTGCTCACGCTCATCGCCCTGGTGGTGGCGCCCGCCGTGGGCGTGGTGGTGGCCGTGAGCCGCAAACGGCTCTTCCCCGCGACGTGGTCGGCCCAGCAGCGGGCTGCCGACCTCGCCCAGCAGGTCGAGGAGACCGTCACCGGAGTCCGCGTGGTGAAGGGCTTCGGACAGTCCGGGCGCGAGGTCGAGACGTTCTCCCGCCGGGCGCGCAGGCTCTACGCCGAGCGGCTTCGCGCCGCTCGACTGTCCGCCGTGCCGTCGGCCACCAGTTCCGCGCTCCCGGCCGCCGGTCAGGTGGCCGTCCTCGGTGTGGGCGGCCTGCTCGCCCTGCGGGGACAGATCAGCCTCGGCACGTTCCTCGCATTCGCCACCTACGTCTCCGCCCTCGTCGGACCGTCCCGGATGCTCGCGAGCCTCCTCGTGCAGGCACAACTGACCCGGGCCGGGGTCGAGCGCGTCCACGAACTCGTCGACGCGCAGCCCGAGGTCGTCGACCCGGAGAATCCCCGTCCCGTCCCGCCCGGCCCGTTGTCGGTGCGCTTCGACGACGTCCGCTTCGGCTACACGCGCAGCGAGCCCGTGCTCTCGGGGCTGTCGCTGGAAGTCCGACCGGGCGAGACGCTCGCGCTCGTGGGCACGGCGGGCTCGGGGAAATCCACGATCTCGCTGCTGCTCCCCCGCTTCTACGACCCCCACGCGGGCTCGGTGCGACTGGGCGACGTGGACGTCCGCGAGCTGGCGCTCGCCGACCTGCGCCGCACCGTGGGCGTCGTGTTCGAGGAGGCCTTCCTGTTCTCGACGTCGGTGCGCGAGAACATCGCCTACGGCCGACCGGACGCCTCCGACGAGGAGATCGTCGCCGCCGCGAAGGCGGCCGAGGCCCACGACTTCATCACCGCGCTGCCGGACGGCTACGACACGCAGGTGGGCGAGCGCGGACTGACGCTGTCGGGCGGGCAACGACAACGCCTCGGCCTGGCCCGGGCGCTGCTCACCGACCCCCGGGTGCTCGTGCTGGACGACGCGACGTCCGCCGTGGACACCGTCACCGAGGCCGCGATCCACGACACCCTGCGCAGTGTGACGCGCTCGCGGACCACGCTGCTCATCGCGCATCGCCGCTCGACCCTCGCCCTGGCCGACCGTATCGCCGTCCTCGACGGCGGTCGGGTGCTCGACGTCGGCACGCACGAGGAGCTGTGGCAGCGGTGTGCGCTCTTCCGGGATCTCGTGTCCGGGCCGGGAGATGACGTCGAGGAACCCCACCGGCACACCCGGGTGGTGCCGGACCCCAGCGGGGTGACACCACAGCTCTGGCCCGCACCCCGCGAGGACGCCGACGAGGACACCGTGGCCACCCGCCCGACCACCACGAGCGCCGTCGGCCCTGGAGCCCGAGCCGCACTCGACCTCCCACCCACGCCCGACCTGCTGGAACGCGTCCGTCGGCTCCCCGAGGCGACCGGTGAACCACAGCTCGCCGGGGAGGACCCGACGGCGGAGGACCCGCACTTCCGACTGTGGCGGCTGCTCCGCCCGGTGCGACCGATCCTGGCGGCCGTGGTGGCTCTCGTGGCCGTCGACGCGCTCGCTGCCATCGCCGTGCCCGCGCTCTACGAACGCGGGGTCGACGACGGAGTCCGCGTGGGCGTCGAGTCGGCCGTGTGGATCGCCGCGCTCGTCGGTGCTCTGGTGATCGCCGCCGACTGGGTCGCCGTGTGGGCCCAGACCCGGCTGACCGCCCGCAGCGGCGAGTCGGTGCTCTACCTGCTGCGCGTGCGCAGCTACGCCCACCTGCAGCGACTCGGCCTCGACTACTACGAGCGCGAACTCGCGGGCCGGATCATGACGCGCATGACCACCGACGTCGACGCGTTGTCGACGTTCCTCCAGACGAGCCTCGCCATGGCCGTGGTGAGCGTGTTGACGCTCGGCGGCATCGGCGTGGCGCTGATCGTGACGGACGTCGGCCTCGCGCTGTACGTGTTCGCGGCGCTGCCGGTGCTGGTGGTCGCCACGGTGCTGTTCCATCGTCGAGCCTCCGTGGCCTACTCCGAGGCCCGGGAGCGGGTGAGCGCGGTCAACGCCGACATGCAGGAGAACGTCTCCGGGCTGCGGGTCGCACAGGCCTACACGCGCGAGGAGCGCTCAGCTCAGCAGTTCGCCTCCCGCAGCGACGCCTATCGCCGCTCGCGGCTACGGGCACAGCGTTACGTGGCGACGTACTTCCCGTTCATCACGCTGCTGTCGGGCGTCGCGGAGGCCGTCGTGCTCGTGGTGGGTGCCACCCGCGTGGCCGAGGGGACCCTGACCATCGGCGTCCTCATGGCGTTCCTGCTCTACCTCGGGTTGTTCTTCTCCCCCGTGCAGCAACTGTCCACGGTGTTCGACGCCTACCAGCAGGCGAAGGTCGGTCTCCGCCGGATCGGCGACCTGCTCCGCACGCCGACGTCGGTGCCGCCGCCCGCCGACCCCGTTCCCGTGCCGCCCCGACTCCGCGGCGAGGTGGAGTTCCGCGACGTCGAGTTCCGGTACCCGGGTGCGGAGAAGCCGGCCCTGCAGGGGCTGAACCTGCGTGTGGCCCCGGGCACCACGGTGGCGTTGGTGGGAGCGACGGGGGCCGGGAAGTCGACGATCGTCAAACTCGTCGCGCGCTTCTACGACGTCACCGGCGGCCGGGTGTGCCTCGACGGCGTCGACGTCCGCGACTACGACCCCGAGCAGCTCACCCGCCGGATCGGGCTGGTGCCGCAGGAGTCCCACCTGTTCTCCGGCACGGTGGCCGACAACGTGCGGTACGGCCGCCCCGACGCCACGGACGCCGAGGTGGAGGCGGCGATCCGCGCGGTGGGGGCACTCGACGCGGTCGCCGCGCTGCCGAACGGCTTCCACCAGCAGGTCGGCGAGCGAGGCCGCTCCCTGTCGGCCGGACAACGTCAGCTCGTGGCACTGGCCAGGGCGGAGCTTGTGGACCCCGACGTTCTGTTGCTCGACGAGGCCACGGCCGCGCTCGACCCGGCCACCGAGGCCACCGTGCTCCAGGCCACGGACCGGTTGGCGTCGACCCGCACGACGTTCGTGGTGGCCCATCGGCTCGCCACGGCGGCGCGCGCCGACGAGATCGTGGTGCTCGACCACGGCCGGATCGTGGAGCGGGGGTCTCACGCGGAACTCGTGGCCGCGGGCGGCGTCTACGCGCGGATGTGGCGTCACTCGCAGTGACCCGGCGTGCTCACATGGCGGACGCGGCGAGTCGGTCCGATATCGGGACGCGCTTTCCCTCAGTACGACGGATGATCTTGACCACCGGTTGTTGTGACAACATTCACCTTATCGATACAGCCCGGTCGGGCCGGTCTTCCACCCATGTCATGGGCGAGTTCGGTGACACGGGCCGAAACCCGGGGGTTAGCCTGGTAGTCGCGAATTCACCAAACCAAGATCGAGACGGATAGAGGCGAGTCCCAGCCGTGTCCAGCAGCAGCCCTGCGTCACAGTTCGGCCCCAACGAGTGGCTCGTCGAGGAGATGTACGACCAGTTCCTCGCCGACCCCTCCTCAGTCGACGCCGCCTGGCATGAGTTCTTTGCCGACTTCAAACCCGCCCAGAGCGCACAGGCGAAGCCGGACGCGACGGGCGCAGAGCCGAAGTCGGCTGCGAACGGTCAGTCGACGCAGACCGCGCCGAAGACTGAACCCAAGGCAGCCCCGAAGACGGCTTCGAAGCCCGCCCCGGCCCCCAAGGCTCCGACGGCGAGCGCGCCCACGGCTCCCAAGCCGAAGACCGAGCCGAAGCAGGCGTCCTCCGCCGCGGCGGCCCGGACCGCGCCGCCGAAGTCGACGAGCGAGCCCGAGCGCAAGCCGCTCCGTGGTGCGGCCGCGGCGATCGCGCGCAACATGGACGCCTCGCTGACCGTTCCCACGGCCACCAGCGTGCGCGCGGTGCCCGCCAAGCTCATGGCGGACAACCGCATCGTCATCAACAACCACCTCAAGCGCACCCGTGGCGGCAAGATCTCGTACACGCACCTCATCGGCTACGCGATGATCCGTGCGCTGCACGACTTCCCGAACATGAATCGCCACTACGCGCTCGTGGACGGCAAGCCGTACGCGGTGACGCCCGAGCACGTGAACCTCGGCCTCGCCATCGACATGAAGGGCAAGGACGGGCAGCGCTCGCTGGTCGTCGCCTCGATCAAGAACTGCGAGAACATGACGTTCCTGCAGTTCTGGCAGGCCTACGAGGAGATCGTCAAGAAGGCCAGGAACAACAAGCTCACCGCGGACGACTTCGCGGGCACCACGATCTCGCTGACCAACCCGGGCGGCATCGGCACCAACCACTCGGTGCCGCGTCTGCAGTCGGGCCAGGGCACGATCATCGGTGTCGGCGCGATGCAGTACCCGGCGCACTTCGAGGGCACCAGCGAGCAGACCCTGGTGCAGCTCGGCGTCAGCAAGATCATGACGCTGACCTCGACGTACGACCACCGCATCATCCAGGGCGCCGAGTCCGGTGAGTTCCTCAAGCGCATCCACGAGCTGCTGCTCGGCGGCGACGGCTTCTACGACGACATCTTCACGTCGCTGCGCCTGCCGTACGAGCCGGTGCGCTGGGTCGAGGACCTGCCCGAGGGCGAGATCGACAAGACCGCCCGCGTGCTCGAACTGATCGACGCCTACCGGATGCGCGGCCACCTGATGGCCGACACCGACCCGCTGAACTACCGCCAGCGCAGGCACGAGGACCTCGACATCCTGTCCCACGGCCTCACGCTGTGGGACCTCGACCGCGAGTTCGCGGTCGGTGGTTTCGCGGGCAAGGAGCGCATGAAGCTGCGCGACGTGCTCGGCGTGCTGCGCGACTCCTACTGCCGCACGGTCGGCGTGGAGTACACGCACATCCTCGACCCGGACGAGCGTCGCTGGATCCAGGAGCGCGTCGAGGTTCCGCACGAGAAGCCCGAGCCGTCGGTGCAGAAGTACGTGCTGTCGAAGCTCAACGCGGCCGAGGCGTTCGAGACGTTCCTGCAGACCAAGTACGTCGGCCAGAAGCGGTTCTCGCTGGAGGGCGGCGAGACCGTGATCCCGCTGCTCGACACCGTGCTGGACAAGGCGGCCGAGCACCAGCTCGACGAGGTCGTCATCGGCATGCCGCACCGCGGCAGGCTGAACGTGCTGGCCAACATCGTCGGCAAGCCGATCGCGCAGATCTTCCAGGAGTTCGAGGGCAACCTCGACCCGGGTCAGGCACACGGCTCCGGTGACGTGAAGTACCACCTCGGGGCCGAGGGCAAGTACTTCCGCATGTTCGGCGACGGCGAGACCAAGGTGTCGCTGACGGCGAACCCGTCGCACCTGGAGACTGTGGACCCGGTGCTCGAAGGCATCGTGCGGGCCAAGCAGGACCTGCTCGACAAGGGCGACCGCGAGACGGGCGGCTTCACGGTCCTGCCGGTGCTGCTGCACGGTGACGCCGCGTTCGCGGGCCAGGGTGTGGTGGCCGAGACGCTGAACCTCGCGCTGCTGCGCGGCTACCGCACCGGTGGCACGGTCCACGTCATCATCAACAACCAGGTCGGCTTCACCACCGCGCCCGAGCACTCGCGCTCGTCGCAGTACGCCACCGACGTGGCCAAGATGATCGGCGCGCCGATCTTCCACGTCAACGGCGACGACCCCGAGGCCGCGTACTGGGTCGCCCGGTTGGCCGTCGACTACCGCCAGGCGTTCAACAAGGACGTCGTCATCGACATGATCTGCTACCGCAGGCGGGGTCACAACGAGGGCGACGACCCGTCGATGACGCAGCCCGGCATGTACGACATCATCGACGCCAAGCGCAGTGTCCGGAAGACCTACACCGAGGCGCTGATCGGTCGCGGCGACATCTCGATGGAGGAGGCCGAGGCCGCGCTGCGCGACTTCTCCAGCCAGTTGGAGCACGTGTTCAACGAGGTCAGGGAGCTGGAGAAGCACCCGATCGCGCCGAGCCCGTCGGTGGAGAAGCGCCAGCAGGTGCCCGCCCAGGTGCCGACCGCCGTGAGCCGCGAGACGATCGAGCGCATCGGCGACGCGTTCGTCACGCTGCCCGAGGGCTTCACCCCGCACCCGCGCGTCAAGCCGGTGCTGGAGCGGCGGAAGAAGATGTCCCGCGAGGGCAACATCGACTGGGCGTTCGGCGAGCTGCTCGCGTTCGGTTCGCTGGCCCTCGAGGGTCGTCTCGTGCGGCTGTCCGGTCAGGACTCCCGCCGCGGCACGTTCACCCAGCGGCACTCGGTGCTCATCGACCGCAAGACGGGCGAGGAGTACGCGCCGCTGCAGCACCTGTCCGAGGACCAGGGCCGCGTGATGATCTACGACTCGGCGCTGTCCGAGTACGCGGCGGTCGGCTTCGAGTACGGCTACTCGGTGGCCAACTCCGAGGCGCTCGTGATGTGGGAGGCGCAGTTCGGCGACTTCGTCAACGGCGCGCAGACCGTCATCGACGAGTACATCTCCTCCGGTGAGGCCAAGTGGGGCCAGCTCTCCGACGTCGTGCTGCTGCTGCCGCACGGCCACGAGGGTCAGGGTCCCGACCACACCTCCGGCCGCATCGAGCGCTTCCTCCAGCTCTGCGCGGAGCACTCGATGACCGTGGCGGTGCCGTCGACCCCGGCGAACTACTTCCACCTGCTGCGTCGGCACGCCCTCGACGGCGTGAACCGCCCGCTGATCGTCTTCACCCCGAAGTCGATGCTGCGCAACAAGGCGGCGACCTCGGCGGTGGAGGACTTCATCGGCGACTCGAAGTTCCTGTCGGTCATCGGTGAGCAGGAGGTCGACCCGGCCAAGGCCCGCAAGGTGCTGCTCACCTCCGGCAAGCTCTACTGGGAGCTGGTGGCCGAGCGCCGCAAGCGGGAGGCCGACGACGTCGCCATCGTGCGCATCGAGCAGTACTACCCGCTGCCGAAGAAGAAGCTCGTCGCCGAGATGGAGCGCTACAACAAGGACGCCGAGATCGTCTGGGTGCAGGAGGAGCCGGAGAACCAGGGCGCCTGGCCGTTCTTCGGGCTGAACCTGCCGCGCAGGCTGCCCGAGGCGTTCCCGCGCCTGCAGGTGGTGGCGCGCAGGCCGATGGCCGCGCCGTCGGCGGGCTCGTCCAAGGTGCACGAGGTCGAGCAGAAGGCGCTGATCGCCAAGGCGTTCGAGTAAGCCGAACGACGATCGATGGCGGCGGTACCCGGTGGGTGCCGCCGCCATCGGTGTTTCGGGGCTCGCCCGGCAGGGCGCCGGTCAGGCTCCCCGCAAGTAGCGCGGTGACGCCCGAGAGGGCCGCTGGTGCCGCGGGCTCAGACCGCCGTGCGGCTCGGCAGCTCCGAGTCGACACGGGTGTCGGAGCGGCGGTTCGAGTTGCTGTTCGAGTTGCTGTTCTCGGGCGTGACGTCGCTGCGGAAGGTCCGCAGACGCAGGCTGTTGCTGACGACGAACACCGAGCTGAACGCCATCGCCGCTCCCGCGAGCATCGGGTTGAGCAGGCCCGCCGCCGCCAACGGCAGCGCGGCGACGTTGTAGGCGAACGCCCAGAACAGGTTGCCCTTGATAGTGGCCAGCGTGCGCCGGGAGAGCCGGATCGCGTCCGCCACGACCCGCAGGTCACCGCGCACCAGGGTGATGTCGCTCGCCTCGATGGCGACGTCGGTGCCCGTGCCCATCGCCAGGCCGAGATCGGCCTGGGCCAGCGCGGCGGCGTCGTTGACGCCGTCCCCCACCATCGCGACGACCCGGCCCTCGCCCTGCAGGCGTCGGACGACGTCGACCTTGTCCTTGGGCAGTACCTCGGCGATGACCTCGTCGATGCCGACCTCCGCGGCGACCGCCTCGGCGACGGCCGTGTTGTCGCCGGTCAGCAGCACGGGCCGCAGGCCCAGCTCCTTGAGCCGCGCCACGGCCTGCGCGGAGGTCGGCTTCACCGTGTCCGCCACCACCAACACGGCCCTCGCTCGACCGTCCCAGCCCACGGCGACGGCCGCCCTGCCGAGCTTCTCCGCCTCGGCCTTGGCGTCCGACAGCTCCGGCGGCAATGGGTGGCTCCAGTCGTCCAGCAGCGCGGTCCGCCCGACCAGCACCGCGCGACCGTCCACCACGCCGTGCACGCCGAGACCGTCCACGGCCGTGAAACTCTCCGGAGTGGCGAGCGGACCCACCCGCTCAGCCGCACTCGCGGCGACGGCCCTGGCGATCGGGTGCTCGGAGGCGTGTTCGAGCGCCCCGGCGAGCCGCAGCACCTCGTCGGCGTCCTCGCCGTCGGCGACGTGGACGTCCACCAGGGTCATGACGCCGGTGGTGACGGTGCCGGTCTTGTCGAGCACCACCGTGTCCACGCGCCGGGTGGACTCCAGCGCCTCCGGCCCCTTGATGAGGATGCCGAGTTGAGCACCGCGTCCCGTCCCCACGAGCAGCGCCGTCGGCGTCGCCAAGCCCAGTGCGCACGGGCACGCGATGATCAGCACGGCGACGGCGGCCGTGAACGCCGCCGACGTCGAGACCCCGGACCCGAGCCAGAACGCGAGCGTGCCGACGGCCAACGCGATCACGATCGGGACGAACACGCCGGAGATGCGATCAGCGAGCCGCTGCACCTCCGCCTTGCCCGTCTGCGCGTCCTCCACCAGCTTGGCCATCTGCGCGAGCTGCGTGTCGGAGCCGACCCGCGTCGCCCGCACCACCAGCCGTCCACCGGAATTGACGGTCGCCCCGACGACGGCGTCACCGGGCCGCACCTCCACGGGCACCGACTCGCCGGTGAGCATGCTCGCGTCGACCGCGGACGTGCCTTCCTCCACCACGCCGTCCGTGGCGATCTTCTCGCCCGGCCGAACCACGAAGCGGTCGCCCACCGCCAAGCGATCCGCGGCGATCCGGTGCTCGACCCCGTCGCGGAGGACGGCGACCTCCTTCGCCCCGAGCTCCAGCAGAGCCCGCAATGCCGCCCCGGCGCGTCGCTTCGACCGCGCCTCGAAGTAACGGCCCGCGAGGATGAACGTCGTCACCCCCGCCGCGACCTCCAGGTAGATGTTGGCGTCCCCGCTCGTGCGCTCGATGGTCAGCTCGAACGGATGGGTCATGCCGGGCACGCCGGCACTACCGAACAACAGCGCGTACAGCGACCAGACGAACGCTGCGAGGGTCCCCATCGACACCAGCGTGTCCATCGTGGCCGCGCCGTGGCGCAGGTTGGTCCACGCGGCACGATGGAACGGCCAGGCCGCCCACGTCACCACCGGGGCCGCCAGCGTCAGGGAGATCCACTGCCAGTACTCGAACTGCCAGGCCGGCACCATCGCCAGCAGCACCACCGGCACCGACAGCACCGCAGCACCGACGAGCCGCTGCCGCAGCGAACGGTGTTCGTCGTCGACCGCGACATCGGTCCCTTCCTCGGGCTCGGCAGGCCGGGGCAGCTCGGCCGTGTACCCCGCCGCCTCCACCGTGGAGACGAGTTCGGCCGGGTCCAGCTCCGCGGGGAAGGTCACCTTCGCCTTCTCCGTGGCGTAGTTGACCGTGGCCGTGACGCCGTCCAGCTTGTTGAGCTTGCGCTCCACACGGTTGGCGCACGACGCACACGTCATCCCTCCGATGGCGAGTTCGAGTTCACGGCTCGCTCGGGTCTCGGTGGAGACGTCGGAAGTCATGTGTCAGCTCCTAGGTCGACTCGCGTCGACGTCGATCAATGACCGTGGCCGGGGCCCGGCGGGTGCTCCGCGTGCCCGGTCTCGACGGTGAACTCCGCCGTGTGGACGGTGTCCTCGTGCCGGAAGTCGAGGAACAACCGGTAGGTGCCCTCCGACGGCACCTCGGCGGCGAACTCGATCGCAGGACCGGGGTTCCCATCGTGGTCGCCGGGATGCACGTGCAGGTACGCGAGGTCGCCCGTGCGCACGGCGACGAGGTGCCCCGTGGCCCCGAGGTAGGGCTGCAGGTCCGTGACCGGGCGGCCGTCCTTGCTGACGGTCGCGGTGACCGTCGACGTGCGGCCCGGCACCAGCGCGCCGTCGAGGCGGACGTCGTAGCCGTCCACGTGCGCCACCCGCGAGGGCTCGTGGTGGACGGGCTGGAAGTCGCCCGGCACCGCCAGGTCGATCCCCAGGGTCGTCGACTCCCCGCCGGTCGGGGTGAAGTCGGCGAAAGCCCGGTAGCTGCCCGGGTCGTCGATCGTGATCGGCACGCTCCACGTGCCGTCGGCGGCCATCGTCGGGTGGACGTGCTGGAAGTTCGTGGTGTCGCGGCGCAGCAGGATCAGGTGCATCCGCTTCTCGTGCTCGACGTCGAACCGGGTCACCGGCTCGCCCTGCGGGCCCGTGATCCGGAAGGACAACGTGGTCTTCTCGCCCGCTTCGAGTGTCGTGGTCTCCGGCGTGAAGGTGTAGCCGTTCTTCGACGACGCGAGCCCGTCCGGCAGGTGCTCTCCCGCCGCGTGCCCGTAGTGGACGTCTCCGGCGTCGCCCTCACCACTGTGGTCCGCGCCGGGCCCGGTGTGCGCGGCGTCCGCACCGCGCACACCGGTGTCGCCGGGACCGACAGCCTCGCCGACCAGCCAGCCGCCGACGGCGACCAGCGCCAGCGACACGCCGTAGGCCGAGAGCTTGGCTGCTGTGTTCATGTCGCGTCCCGTCCCGAGGCGTCGATCAGGCGCTCAGCGAGTACCCGGCCTCTTCCACGGCCTTGCGGACGTCGTCGAGGGCCAGCTCACGCTCGCTGGTCACCGTGACCTTGCCCGTGGGCAGGTCCACAGAGACGTTCGTGACACCGGCGATCTCCTGGACCTCCTCGGTCACGGAACTGGCGCAGTGGCCGCAGGTCATGCCGGTCACCGTGTAGGTCTGCTCGGCCATGTGGACTTCCTTTCCCGGTTCTGTCGGTGCTTCGGGGACGCCCCGACGGCTCAGGACCGCACCAGCCTGGCGATGGCCTCGGTGGCCTCCTTGACCTTCGCGTCCGCGGTCTCGCCGCCCTCGGCGATCGCCTGGGCGACGCAGTGCCGCAGATGCTCGTCCATGAGGCCGAGGGAGACCGCCTGCAACGCCTTCGTCGCCGCCGAGATCTGCGTCAACACGTCGATGCAGTACTCGTCGTTCTCGACCATGCGCTGAAGCCCTCGGATCTGACCTTCGATCCGCCGCAGTCGCTTGAGATACGCGTCCTTACCCTGGGTGTATCCCCGCATCGTGAACTCCTCGCCTCGCCGACACCGCACTATCACAGTACCCGGTACCCGTATGGCAGGGATTCGGCTGATCAGCGATATTCGATGTCGACATCCACGGTTATACTCTACCGGGGTATCCCATATCAACCGATTCACCCGACCGTGGAGACGACGAAGGGCCTGCCCGCACCACAGCAGGTGCGGACAGGCCCTCAGGGAAGGAACCGGTCAGACTCTCACACGGTGAGGGTCCAGCCGTTGAGGCGACCGGTGTCGCCGTAGTACACGTCGGTCACCCGAAGCTCCCAGGTGCCGTCGGCCGGCGAGCTCGACGCGTTGACCGTGTAGGTCTCCTTGACGTCGTCACCCGAGTCGAAGCCGCTGTCCTTCAACCGGTGGGTCGTGCCGTCGGGGGCCACCAGGTCGATGCGCAGGTCACCGCGGTAGGTGTGCTCGATGTCCACCGTCACCTTGGTGGTGCTCGACGCGGCACGCTCGCAGCCACTGACCGTCACGGAGCTGGTCACGGTGCTGACGTCACGGATGTCCACCGCCGAGGCGTTGGTCACCGGGCTGCAGTCGGTGGGCTCGGGGTTGGGCTCGCTGGTGCCCTCGCCACCCGTGTAGAGCAGGACGTTCGGCGAGCCGGAGCCCGGGTTGCCGACGACACCGGTCGTGCCGGTGTCCACGAGGTGGTCACGCACCTGCTGCGGCGTGGCCGACGGGTGGTCGGCGAGGTACAGGGCCGCCGCGCCCGCGACGTGCGGCGTCGCCATCGAGGTGCCGCTGATCGTGTTCGAGGAGCTGTCGCTGCTGATCCAGGCCGAGGTGATGTTCGTGCCCGGGGCGAAGATGTCGACGCAGGTGCCGATGTTGGAGAAGCTCGACCGCGCGTCGGTGTTCGTGGTGGAGCCGACCGTGATGGCCTCCTCCGTCCTCGCGGGCGAGGTGTTGCAGGCGTCGGCGCCGTAGTCGTTGCCCGCGGCCAGGGCGTAAGTGACACCCGCGGCGATCGAGCGACGCACCGCGTCGTCCACGGCGGTGGACGCGCCGCCACCGAGACTCATGTTCGCCACGGCCGGGCCGGAGGCATTCTCGGTCACCCAGTCGATACCGGCGATGACGCCGTCGTAGGTACCCGAACCCGAGCAGTTGAGCACGCGGACGGCGATCAGCTCGACGCCCTTGGCGACGCCGTAGGAGCTACCACCGATGGTGCCCGCGACGTGGGTGCCGTGGCCGTTGCAGTCGTCGGCGTTGGCGTCGTTGTCGACGAAGTCGTACCCGTACCGCGCACGACCGCCGAAGTCGTTGTGCGTGATCCGGATACCCGTGTCGATGACGTAGGCCTCCACGTTGGACGCGGTCGTGGAGTAGCTGTAGTTGCTGTCCAGCGGCAGGTTGCGCTGGTCGATGCGGTCGAGGCCCCAGGACGGCGGGTTCGCCTGGTCGGCCATCGTGCGGAAGACCCGGTTCTGCTCGACGTACGCCACTCGCGGATCGGCGGCGGCGCGCTTGGCCATGGTCTCGCTCATCGTGGCCGAGAAGCCGTTGAGCGCGTTGTCGTAGACGCGTTCCACGTCCGCGCTGTGCCGGTCGGCGACCTCGTCGACCGTCGCGCCGTCCTTCAGGACGACGATGTAGCTGTTGTCGATGGCACCTTCGGCGTCCGCCCCCAGGATCGTTCCCTCCTGCGCCGCGGCGACGGGGAGGTTCGCCCCCAACGCGGTCAGGACGGCGACCCCCGCGGTGAGTCCCACACCGGCGAGCGATCTGCCGTTGAACACTCTGTGACCTCGCACTGTTCCTCCTACACGTTCCGGTGAACGTTGGCGGAAAAAGTAAGCGCGACGGCCGTCCACAGATAGTTCTTGTTTCGGACGGACAAAAGCGGTAAGCGACCCGCATCTGACGACTCGGACAGCCCGACAACCACCCTGTTGGTCCGAGCCGAAAGTAGGAAGAGTGTCCTGATCCGGACAGGCTCCGTTGGTCCGAACGAGCCACTTCTCTGTGATCTACGACACCTTGGACAACCGGGAAAGACCGCCGGACGTGAGTGGACCTCCGCGGTCTAGGCTCCGTGTCGTGGATCTCGGCGTGTTCGCGCGGCAGTACCGGTGGGCTCTCGACCGTCTCGACGCGGGGTGGGTGCAGTTCGACGACCTCGTGCGCGACACGGGTCTGCCACGGCGCTCGGTGGAGGAGCTGCTCGACGACCTCGCCGACGATCTCGAACGCGACGGCACCGCCCTGCGACTGCGTCCGGACACCGCGCGGCCTCGCCTCGCCGGTCGCCGGGCCGAAGTGCCGACCGACTTCACCGCCCGCGTCGCGGCTCACCTCGCCGACGTGCCTCCACCGTTGCCCGCCCTCGACCACGTCCAGGCGACCGTCGACACCGTGGTGAACCGTGCCCTGTGGCTCGACGAGCAGTACGACCTCGGTCGACTCCGGCTCGTGTTCGTGGGAGACCACGACCTGACCTCGCTCGCGGTGCGAGAGCTTCGCCCCGACGCCGATCTCGCCGTGGTCGACGTGGACGACCGCGTGCTCGAACACGTCGACCGGCGCAGCGGAGGCACGATCGACGTCGTGCACGCCGACCTGCGGTTCGGGTTGCCCCGCGCCGTGGCCGGCTCGGCCGACCTCGTGTTCAGCGACCCGCCCTACACCCCGGAGGGCATGGGCCTGTTCGCGGCGCGCGCGATCGAGTGTCTGTCCGATCCTCCGCACGGCCGGGTCCTGCTCGCCTACGGCTACAGCCGACGCCATCCCACACTCGGCCAGCAGGTCCAGAAGGCACTACTCAACCTCGGACTGACGTTCGAGGCGATCCTGCCGGGTTTCCACCGCTACCACGGCGCGCAGGCCGTCGGCAGCTCCGCCGACCTCTACGTCTGTCAGCCGACGCCCCGAGCCCGCAGGAAGACCAAGTCGCCCCAGGCGATCTACACGCACGGCCCTCGGTCCGTCGAGTCCGGCGGCACCGCCGCCCCCGAGGTGCGCGCAGCGGTGGACCGGATCGCCGGAGAGGGCGGGCGCGACGTCGTGTCGGCGGGTCCTGATTGGACGAAGCCGACCACGGTGGACCCGGGCAGGGCGGCGACCGTCGACCTCACGGGAGACCCCGGTCCGTGGTTGTGCCGCGTGCTGCTCGGGGTGAACGCCGAACGCCTGGCCGTGCTGGTGCCCAACGCCCATCCCGACCTCGCCGACGCCGCCGCGCAGGCGGCGCTGATCGACCTCGTCGCGCCGAAGTACCGACTGCGGCTGCTGCGCAGCACTCCGGACAACAAGCACGCCGTGGTGGTCGCGGAGAAGACCGGAACCACCACGGCCGCGCATCCGGTGTGGACCAGAGCCCACGCCCGCCTGGGCAACGTCTGGCCGGAAGCTCCCGGCGACGTGGCCGACCGGCGGTTGATCGACCTCCCCCGCCACCGCATCGTCGACGTGCTCCGTCGACTCTCGGAGGGCGACACCGCCGACTAGGGCGATCAGAACTTCCGGCTCGCCGGAACCGCCAACAGGATGAGCGTCACGAGCCCGAGCACGCCGGACAGCCACCCGTTGCGTCCCTCCGACAGCACCATCGCCACGGTGTTGAGCACGAGGCCGACTCCGCACGCGGCGTACAGCACCGGCGTCTTGCACTTCAGCGCCGTCGCACCGCCCCAGATGTAGACACCGCCCACCACGAGCGAGGCCAGGCCCAGCAGCATGATGAGGGTGCCGTAGTCGGTGCCCGTCGCGTACGCGTCCTCCAGGTCGCCCACGAGCGAGCCACCGAGAATCCACAGCAGCCCACCGATGATCTCGAAGGCCGACGTGATGAACCCGAACACGGCCGCCGCGGTGAGCGTGCCGGGACGCTCGGGACGCACCATGTGGATGTCGCCGGGCATGGGGCTGGCAGGCAGCGCACCTCCCGGCATCGGCGGCATCGGCGGCATCGCAGGGGGCGGCGCCATGCCCGGTTGCTGGTACTGCGGCCCCTGCGGAGAGCCGGTCCCGTGAGGGTCTACCGACATCGTTCTCCTCTCCTCCGTCAGCGCACCCTGCGCCGCGGACGCCGCAGCTTAGCGTGACCGACCGACGATCGAGGCCCGGTCGAAGGGGGAACCGACGGGCGGCCGAGGACCGGATCGCCCTCGACCGCCCGACGTCGTCACCGCGTCGCCGACGTGGACACGCCGTCGGACTCGGCGGCCTTCGCCACGGCCGCGGCGACCTCCGGGGCCACGCGCTCGTCGAGCGGGCTCGGCACGATCCGGTCGACGGCCAGCGAGTCGGCCGCGACGGACAGGATCGCGTCGGCTGCCGCGAGCTTCATGTTCTCCGTGATGGCCGTCGCCCCGGCGTCGAGCGCGCCCTTGAACACCCCGGGGAACGCCAACACGTTGTTGATCTGGTTGGGGAAGTCGCTGCGTCCCGTGGCCACCACCGAGGCGTACCGGGCCGCGACCTCCGGATGCACCTCCGGGTCCGGATTCGACAACGCGAACACCACGGGGTCGGGAGCCATCGTCGCGAGCAGTTCGCCGTCCACACGGGAGCTGGAGAGTCCGATGAAAACGTCCGCCCCGCGCAGCGCCTCGGCGATCCCCCCGCGCAGCCCCTCCGCGTTGGTGAGTTCCGCGAGTTCGGCCTTGACCGGGTTCAGGTGGTCGCGCCCGCTGTGGATGATGCCCTTGGAGTCGAGCACCGTGACGTCGCCGACTCCGGCGGCCCGCAGGATCTTCGCGCACGCGACTCCCGCGGCTCCGGCGCCGGAGATGACCACGCGCTGGTCGGCCACGTCGCGTCCGAGCACCTGGGCGGCCCCACGCAGCGCCGCCAGCACCACGATGGCCGTGCCGTGTTGATCGTCGTGCATGACCGGGCAGTCGAGCGCCTCGACCAGCTTGGCCTCCAGCTCGAAGCACCGCGGAGCGGACACGTCCTCGAGGTTGACCGCACCGAACGACGGCCGGAGCCGCACGAGGGTCTCGACGATCTCGTCGACGTCCGTGGTGTCCAACACGAGGGGGATGGAGTCGAGCCCGGCGAACGTCTTGAACAGCACCGACTTGCCTTCCATCACCGGAAGCGACGCTCGCGCCCCGATGTCGCCGAGGCCCAGTACCGCCGTGCCGTCGCTCACCACGGCGACGAGGCGGTCGGCCCACGTGTAGCGGGCGGCCAACGCGGGGTCGTCGGCGATGGCGCGGCTGACCTTCGCCACACCGGGGGTGTAGGCGATGGAGAGGTCACGCGCCTCGCAGATGGGGCGGGTGGCGGCCACCGAGAGCTTTCCGCGCTCGTGACCATGGAAGATGTCTTCGTCGCTCACCTGAGCCTGGGACACAACAATCTCCGTGACTGGAAGACGGGACGCATTCGAAGAATCCGGGCGTCCCCGGTGAAGTGGGTTCCTCCACACGGCGAGTCCGGCGCTGTAGCGCACCTCGCCGCCGAGGCGTCCGTCGAGGCCCGTGGTGAGGTGGGTCGGATGACACCGTGGCCGCGGACGCAGCGGTTCGACCAGTGTGCCAGTAGGCCCGCTCGCCCTGTCGCCCGGTGCGGTTGAGATCACAGAAGACTCCACTCTTTAGGCTGGTCAGCGGGCGGTTAGCAAGACGTCCGTCCGGCTTGTGTGGCCTCTCCCGGCATCGCGACCGACGCGCTCTAAGCTGGCGCGCATGGACGTGCGCGAACTGTCCGTGAAGGACTCCTACGAGTTCGTTCCCCGGACTTTCCCGGACCAGCGAGGCTTCTTCTCCGCCCCCTACCAGCAGGCGGCGTTCGTCGACGCGGTCGGCCACCCGTTGTCCGTCGCGCAGACCAACAACACGGTGTCCCGCCGGGGGACGGTGCGCGGCATCCACTTCAAGGACGTCCCGCCGGGGCAGGGCAAGTACGTCTACTGCGCTCGGGGAGCCCTGCTCGACGTCGTCGTCGATCTTCGGGTGGGCTCGCCGACCTTCGGCAAGTGGGACGCCGTGCGCCTCGACGACCGGAGCCTCCGGTGCGTCTATCTCGCCGAGGGACTCGGTCACGCGGTCATGTCCCTGGAGGACGACACCGTGATGACGTACCTGTGCTCCACCGGGTACGACCCGGCAACCGAACACGGGGTCGATCCGCTCGACCCGGCGCTCGGGCTGCCCTGGCCGTCGGACGTCGAGCCGCTGCTGTCGGAGAAAGACGCCGCCGCCCCGACACTCGCCGACGCTCTCACGAGCGGCTTGCTGCCCCGTTACGAGGACTGCGTCGCCCACTACGAGCGACTGCGGAAGGGCGAGAGCTGACGGGCGACCGACCGCCGAGCGTGACCGTCGCAGTCACCCTCAGCCACGACTGGTCCCGACACGTGTGACACTCGAACGGGCACGTCACAAGGGAGTCGAGGTGTGCCTCGACGAGCCCCTGATTCCCTGGAAGACAGCTATATTGCAGGCGTGCCCGACCACCGCCTGTTCCTCCTGCGACACGCCCTGACCGAGTGGTCCGCGGTCGGGCGATTCACCGGGAGGAGCGACCCGCCCCTGACCGCCGTCGGAGAACGGCAGGCCCACGCGGCAGGGCGCACCTATGCCCTCATGTCGGACGACGTTCCGACGCTCGTGCTGAGCAGTCCTCGCCGGGCTCCGCTCCGGACCGCCGAACTCGCCGGGCTCGCCGTGTCCGAGACCACCGACGCGCTGCTGGAGTGGGACCACGGGACGTACGAGGGCCGCACCGTCGACGAGGTCCGGTACCGCGTCCCGGGCTGGTCGGTGTGGTCCCATCCCGTCCCCGACGGCGAGTCGGTCGACCACGTGGAGCAGCGTGCCGACGCCCTGCTGGCCCGTGTGCGCGAGGAGCTGACCCGCCAACCGGTCGCCCTGGTGGTGCCAGGCGACTTCGGGCGGGTACTCGTCGCGCGCTGGCTGCATCTCCCCACCACGGCGGGCCGGTCCTTCGGCCTCGACCCCGCGAGCCTCACCGTGCTCGGTCGCGCCGCCCACGGGCCGCGGCTACTGCACTTGAACCTGCCACCGTCCTGATCACCGCGTCGAAGTCGCCGGAAGAGGAATCGTCTTGGAAAGCCACATCCGTCGGGTCCGCGAGTCGGACGTCGACACCGTCGTCTCACTCGTCCACGATCTCGCCGAGTACGAGAAGGCACCGCACGAGTGCCACCTCACGTCGGACCAGCTCCGCAGCGCGCTGTTCGGTGAGAATCCGGCGCTCTACGGGCACGTCGCCGAGGTCGACGGCGAGGTCGTCGGGTTCACGCTGTGGTTCCTCAACTTCTCCACCTGGCGTGGCGTGCACGGCATCTACCTCGAGGACCTCTACGTCCGGCCCGAGATGCGCGGACGCGGGCTGGGCAAGGCGCTGCTGGCGACCCTCGCCAAGGAGTGCGTCGACCGCGGCTACGCCCGCCTGGAGTGGTGGGTGCTGAACTGGAACCCGGCGATCGAGTTCTACGCCTCGCTCGGCGCACAGGCGATGGACGAGTGGACCGTCTACCGGCTCACCGACCGACCGCTCACCGAGCTGGCGTCCGAGGCCCCTGCCGTCGAGGGCTGAGGTCACTCGCCGGTCACTCGCCTCGCTGCTCGCGTTCGGCGGCACGTCCCGCCGCACCGCCACGGCGGGCGGCCTCCTCCTCGCTCTCCCCCGGACGCTGCCCGAGCACCCAGGCTCGCGACGGCTCCTGGAACAGCAGGACGATCACGACCGCACCCACGATCATCACGGGGACGCCGAAGCCCGGCTGGTTCGACGGTCCCGTGGCGTACCACCCCATCCCGATCACCACGAGATTGACGACCAACGACGGCGACCGCGCCCACGTCTTGCCGAACAACAACGCCACCGCACACGCCAGCACACCGGCCGCGAGCACCACGTAGTAGGCGATCTCGGCCGCGACGTTGTTGCCCGTCATGGCGGGTTCGTCACCCGCGTTCACGGCGAGCAGGACTCCGAAGGCGAGGAGTGCGAGACCGGGCAGAGCGGTGAGTGCACCCGCGAGACGAACCTGACGCGGCGCTGGGGAGACGAGGTCGCTGATCGGCACGGGATGCTTGCCTTCCTGAGCGAGCAGACTGTGACACGGGTGACCGTGACACTGCGTGAACGCCTCCGATGGTATGCCACCCGGTCGGCCGTTTTACTCCGCGCCGCGGCGGGCAATGATTCAGGTGTCGTCGATGAGCGGGCGGTCGTGCCCGGGGTGCACTCGTCACGACGCTGTCGGTGTCCACGACTCGACGGGAGGCAACTGGCGGAAGTGAACGAGTAAGCAGGTCCGGCGGGAGCCGAGGGCAACGCAGTGACGAGATTCGCATCGGTAGTTCCGTCGCGAAGTCACCGCAAACCGCGTCGACTCACCTACGCTGCGCCTGGTGCGCGCTGTACTCGTCGTCAACCCTCAGGCAACCGCCACCACACCGGCTGGTCGCGACGTGCTGGCGCACGCTCTCGCCAGCCAGGTGAAGCTCGACGTGGTCGAGACCGACTACCGAGGGCATGCCATGACCGTGGCGCGTGCCGCCGCGGCCGACGACATCGACCTGGTGGTCGCGCACGGCGGTGACGGCACCGTCAACGAGGTCGTCAATGGCCTGCTCGCGGTAACGGACGGCAGGCCCGGCTCCTTCGACGAGATCCCGATGCTGGGCGTGGTGCCGGGTGGGTCGGCGAACGTGTTCGCGCGCGCCCTCGGCCTGCCTCGCGACCCCGTCGAGGCGACACACCATCTGCTGAACGCGCTGCGGCAGCGGCGCAGCAGGCAGGTGGGACTCGGCAGGGCGGACGGCCGCTGGTTCACGTTCAACGCCGGGATGGGCTGGGACGCGGACGTGGTCGCCGCGGTCGACCAGCGACGCGGCAAGCGCGCGAGTCCGTCGCTGTACCTCCGTACGGCCGTGCGGTGCTACTTGCGGCCGCCGCAGGGGCATCCGGAGCTGACGGTGCAGGTGCCCGGCGAGGAACCGACCACGGTGCGCACGGCGTTCGTGTCGAACACCGACCCGTGGAGCTATCTCGGCCCCCGGCCCGTCCACCTCAACGACAACTGTTCGTTCGACACCGGCCTGGGCCTTTTCGCCCTCACCGGACTCGGTCTGCCCACGGTGTTGCGGCACGTTCGGCAGGCGTTGCGGAAACGTGGCGAGCATCGCGGTCGGCGTCTGCTTCGTCACGACGATCTGTCGTTGGTCGGCATCACGGCGCCATCGCCGGTAAACTTGCAGGTCGACGGAGATCTGGTGGGTCAACGCACTCACGTGGAGTTCGTCAGCGTGCCCCGAGCGCTCAAGGTTGCGGTGTGAGTCACCGTGGTCGGCGAGCAACAGCGACGTGATCGCTCGCGGCAAAGTCCGCGTTGCCACTCGGCGACGGGAACGGTCCGTTCACCGCACCGCTTTTCCGTCCCAGCGGCGACGAATGGACAAAGCCGCAGGTCAAGCGTGTAGCTGGGCCGGGTGAGCTGACTCACCGATCGTCGCCGAACACTTGTCGAACCCGAGGGTTCGTGAAAGCATTCACAAGCACCCCAAAAACGACCGCCATGACGACTGTGGCGCGGCACACCCGCGCCCGAATAAGGAGCTCGAAGAAATGGACTGGCGCCACCGCGCGGCCTGCCGAGACGAGGACCCGGAACTGTTCTTCCCCGTGGGCACCAGCGGTCCCGCTCTGTCTCAGATCACTGCGGCGAAGGCTGTCTGCCACCGCTGCACCGTGGCTTCCGACTGCCTGGCCTGGGCTCTGGCCAGCGGCCAGGACGCCGGTGTCTGGGGCGGCATGAGCGAGGACGAGCGGCGCGCCCTCAAGCGTCGTCGCGCGCAGATCGGCACGCGCAGCAGCTTCTGAGCGAACCGCGTTTTCCTTTTGCCGAACGTCGGCGGCAAAAGATTTGAGGGCCGGCACCCGTTTCGGGTGTCGGCCCTCAAGCGCGCGCACCCGTGATTCGCAACCCGATTCCGATCCGACACTTCACCGACACGAGCCCGAGTTGACCGCTTTCGGCGTCCGCGCGTTCACGAACGTCGGCTGAGCGGAACCCGAATCGCAGCCTCGGTTCCCGTCCGTTTCCGGTCACCTTCGTCGCGACGCGCCACTCCCGCCGTGGTGTCGTCCTCACGAATTCCTCGCAGTGACAGCGTGCCCCGCAACTCCGATTCGACGAGCGTGCGGGCGATCTGCAGCCCGAGACCGTTGGCTCGTTCGAGCGAGAATCCCGGCGGCAAGCCCTTGCCGTCGTCACGCACGAGAACGTCCAGCCACCGCGCCGAGCGCTCCACCACGATGTCGACCCGACCGTGGCGTCCCCCGGAGAAGGCGTGGCCCACCGCGTTCTGCACGAGCTCGGCCACGACCATGACCAGCGGCGTCGCCAGTTCGGCGGCCACGACCCCGAACGAGCCGGTCCGGCTCACGCGCACGTGCGCCTCCGCCGTGGCGACCTCACCCACCATCGGCAGCACCTTGTCGAACAACGTGTCGAGATCGACCCGTTCGTCGACCGACATCGACAACGCCTCGTGCACCATCGCGATGGACGACACCCGTCGCACCGACTCGGTCAGCGCCTGCTTGGCCTCGTCCGACTGCGTCCGCCGCGACTGGAGCCGCAACAACGCCGCCACCGTCTGGAGATTGTTCTTGACCCGGTGGTGGATCTCGCGGATCGTGGCGTCCTTCGACATCAGTGCCCGGTCGCGACGTTTCACCTCGGTCACGTCCCGCACCAACACCAACGCTCCGGCAGCGCGGCCCGCCGGCCGCAGCGGCAACGCACGGAACAGCACCACGGCACCGCGTCGGGACTCGACCTCCGTGCGGGTACCGGGCTTGCCGTTGATCGCGTCGAGGATGCGGTGGGCCACGTCGGTGGCGTCGAACGGGTCGCGCACCAACGACCGCGTCAGCGGCACGAGCCTGGTGCCGATCAGATCCGACTCGTAGCCCATGCGGTGGTAGGCCGACTGCCCGTTGGGACTCGCGAACACCACGGTGCCGCTCTGGTCGACCCGCACCAGGCCGTCCCCGACCCGGGGACTCGTGTGCACGTCGGTCGCCGCTCCCGGGCTCGGGAACGTGCCGTCGGCGATCATCTGGCACAGATCGGCCGCACTGCCGAGGTAGGCGATCTCCAGCGGACTCGGCACCCTCGGTGTCGCGAGGTTCGTCTCCCGCGACAACACCGCGATGACGGAGTCACCGAGCCGGACCGGGATGGCCTCGCGTCGCATGGGCAGGTCGCGATACCAGTGCGGCTCCTCCTCGCGGCAGATCCGCCCCTCCCGCATGGCTCGACTCAGTTGGGGATGCTCCTCCGCGGTGAACCGGGCCCCCACGACGTCCTCGGGATGCGCGGTCGGAGCCGTCGTCGGGCGCACCTGGGACACGCACACGAAGGCGTCGGCGCCGTCCTCCACCGGGACCCACATCAGGAAGTCCGCGAACGACAGATCGGCGAGGAGTTGCCACTCGGCCACCACGAGTTGCAGATGGTCGACGGACTCGCCGGGGAGTCCCGTGTGGTCGGCGAGCAGCTCAGCAAGGGTGGACATGCCTCTCCCGGGAAACGTCGGCGGCGAAGGGGGTGACACGCGCGAAGCACCCCTCATGACACACTAAACGCGACGTCTGCAGGCAAGGAGTGATCAATGTCGAAGCGAGCTCGCAAGCGGCGCGACCGCAAGAAGAACGGCGCCAACCACGGCAAGAAGCCGAACTCCTGACGACGCGCCACGCCCGGCGCTGGACCGAGTGAGCCGACTCACCTGTCCCGGCGCCGGGCGAGCACCCACCTCACCCGGCGATGACCGCGACGGTGGCCGAGGTGAGAGAGATCAGGTCGTCCGGGGCGAGTTCGATCTCCAGCCCACGACGTCCGCCCGAACAGAACACAGTCTCGAAGCGACGGGCCGACTCGTCGACGACCACGGGAAGTCGGGTGCGCTGACCCAGCGGCGAGATGCCGCCCAGGACGTACCCCGTCGCGCGGGTGGCGGCGTCGGTGTCGGCCATCCTCGCCTTCTTGCCCCCCACCGCCGCGGCGAGCGCCTTGAGATTCAACTGGTTGGTGACGGGCACCACACCCACTGTGAGCTTGCCGTCCACCTCCGCCACCAACGTTTTGAAGACCCGCTCCTCGGCAACCCCGAGAGCGGCCGCAGCCTCCGAACCGTACGACGACTCCCTCGGGTCGTGCTCGTAGGTGTGGAGGACGTGCGAGACCTTGCGCTTGGTCAACAACGCGGTTGCGGGCGTTCCTTTTCCAGCCACGGCGCTGGATCGTAGTCGGGAACGCCGAACGGCTCCCGGGAATAACTCCGCCGGAGCCCTCGTTGCACACGACGTGCCGACAACGCTGACCACGCCAACGAGCCGCCCCCGGGTCGTCACAGCGAACCTGGACGACATCCGGCCGGTTCGAGACACCTCGCGCCGTCAGCCCGGCGCACATCGGAAAGGGAACGGTTTGCCGAGCACGCAGAGCCCTGTCGACGTGCCCACGTCGACGACGGAGCCCCGCACGGACGCCGAACGAGAGCTGGTCGAACGCTTCGAGCGCGACGCCATGCCGCTGGTCGACCAGCTGTACTCGGCGGCCATGCGCATGACGAGGAACCCCGCGGACGCCGAGGATCTGGTCCAGGAGACCTACCTCAAGGCGTACGCCGCGTTCGCCTCGTTCAAGCAGGGCACCAACCTGAAGGCGTGGATGTATCGCATCCTCACCAACACCTACATCAACGGGTACCGCAAGCGGCAGCGGCAACCCCTGCAGCAACCCACGGACGAGATCACGGACTGGCAGCTCGCCCAGGCCGAGAGCCACACGTCGAAGGGCTTGCGTTCGGCCGAGGTCGAAGCGATGGACAAGCTGCCCGACACCGACGTCAAGGCGGCGTTGCAGCAGCTTCCGGAGGACTTCCGGCTCGCGGTGTACCTTGCCGACGTCGAAGGCTTCGCGTACAAAGAGATCGCCGAGATCATGAACACCCCCATCGGCACGGTGATGTCGCGCTTGCACCGTGGCCGTGGCCAGCTGCGGAACCTGCTTGCCGACGTCGCCAGGGAACGGGGTTTCATCCGCTCCGGGCAGCAGCGGGAGGTGGCGCGTCGATGACCGTCCGCGACGAGTCGAACGAGACCGGGCACGTCAATTGCGACGACGCCCTGGCAGAGATCTACCTGCTGCTCGACAAGGAGTGCACGCCGGAACGCGACGCCCAGTTGCGCCGGCACATCGAGGACTGCCCTCCGTGCCTTGAGGAGTACGGCATCGACGAGCAGATCAAGCAGCTCCTCGCACGCAAGTGCGGAGGCGAGCACGCTCCGGCCGAGCTGAAGAACCGCCTCAAGGCGTCGATCCGGAACAAGGTCGCCGAACGGTCCCGGGTGACAGCCTCGGAGACCGACGCGGTGATGGAGCGCACGACGCAACGCACCTCGGACTGACACCCGCCGTCCCCAGCGCGGGCGGAGAAGTGAACCTCGACGCGGCCGGCCTCACGCGACGAGCGGCCGCAGGACGCGGCCGAGCCATTCCGACGCCGCGCGGGACACCGCGTCGAGGTCGGCCTTGAGGCTGTGGTCCCCCGCGACGGTCACGATCTCGTGGTGAGGGCCCGGCTGCGGGCGGCCGAAGGGATCACGCTCGCCCTGCACGACCAGCGTGGGAACCTCGACCGCGTCGAGTTCGGCCTGCCTGCTCTTCTCGGGTCTGCCCGGCGGATGCTCGGGGAACGCGAGGCAGAGCACGGCGTCGGCCCCTCCCGCTCCCGCCGTCCGGCAGGCGACCCGCGCGCCGGAGGACCGGCCGCCGAACACGAGCGGCAGCCCTTCGAACGTCGTTTCCGCGAGGTGAGCGGCCACGGCGAGCCAGGCGGCGTCGAGCTGTTTCGCGGGTGCGGGCGCCTTCCGCCCGGCCACCCGGTACGGCTGCTCGACCAGCGCGACGTGCACGTCCACCGCGCGGGCCGCGCGCGCGACGGCCACCAGGTCGGGCGCATCGATACCGCCTCCGGCGCCGTGCCCGAGCAGCAACGCGGCCACCCCCTGGTCGGCGGAGTGCAGCGAGACCCGGGCGGGCCCGTGGGGCGTGGGAATCTCGGTGGCCGTCATGACGGGTTCGGCAGCTCGAACAACGCGGCGTCGAGGTCGGTGGCGTCGGGTTCCACCCGCTCGATCAGCTCCGGACCGTTGTTGCGGACGTTGTTGACCTTCGTCGAGATCGGCCGCAGCTCCAGTTCGTCGAGCCAGTCACGATCGGGCGGAGTGAGCAAGTCCGTGGCGTCGGTGCGTGACGGATCGAGCCAGTCCGCCCACCGCTGCACCGGCAGCACGAGCGGCATCCGGTGGTGGATCTCCGCGAGCTGTCCCACGGCTTCGGTGGTGAGCGCCGAGAACGTGACGAGCGGGCGCGCGTCCGGCTCGGCGTTCGGGTCACGCCACGTCTCCCACAGTCCCGCGAAGGCAAGCGAGGACGAGTCCTTCGTCGTCATGTAGTACGGCTCCTTGGCGGCCTTCCGCCCCGCGCCGCCGTCGACGGCCTTCCACTCGAACCAGCCGTCGGCCGGCACGAGGCAGCGTCGCCGGGACAGCGCCTTCCGGAACGCGGGCTTCTCCGTCGCCGTCTCCGCCCGGGTGTTGATCATCCGGTTGCCCACCGAAGGGTCCTTCGCCCAGAACGGGACGAGACCCCACCGCATCATCCGGAGGCTCCGCACCGGCGGCTCGTCCTCCAGCACCGTGCCGTCGGCGTCCCGCGGATGGCGTTCGACGACCGTGGGCACGTGTTTGGTGGGAGCGACGTTGTAGTCGGCACCACCGGCCTTGCCCTCGGTGCCGTCCACCGCGTCGAACTCCCGCATCAGCGTGGCGGGGTCCTTGGTGGCGGCGTAACGGCCACACATCGGAATCGGCCTCCCTCTCACCACTGACTCTCGGCCCTGCTCGGGTCCCCGCTCGCCATCGTGGCACGGTTGCCCGGCCGTGGCGAACGCCGTGAGGGATCATGGTGGGACGACGAACGACGGGCACGAGAGAGTGGGTGGCAGCGGCTTGGCCGGTAGGGACTGGCGCAGACTCGACGAGAGCGACGTCCGGGTGCGCCCCGGGAAGGGCTCACGACCGCGCAGCAAGCGCCGCCCCGCGCACGCCGACGCCGTCGCGGCCATGGTGGTGGCTGTCGACCGAGGCCGGTGGCGGTGCGCGGTCGACGGTGCTCCGGACCGCGTCGTCACCGCCATGCGCGCGCGGGAACTCGGGCGCACCCCCATCGTGGTGGGCGACCGGGTGCAGTTGGTGGGGGACGTCAGTGGCAGGCCGGACACGCTCGCCCGCATCGTGCGGGTGGCCGAACGTGACAGCGTGCTGCGTCGCACCGCCGACGACACCGACCCGTACGAGCGCGTGGTGGTCGCCAACGCCGAACAACTGCTCATCGTGACCTCGCTGGCCGATCCGGCACCGCGAACCGGCTTCATCGACCGGTGTCTCGTCGCCTGTTACACGGGCGGGCTCGAACCCGTGCTGTGTCTGACGAAGGCGGATCTCGCCCCACCCGACGACCTGCTCGCCTACTACGCGGACCTCAAGGTCCCGGCCGTGGTCACGCGCTACGACGGTGACGTCTCCGAGGTCTCCGACCTGCTGCGCGACCGCGTGTCCGCGCTGGTCGGTCACTCCGGGGTCGGGAAGTCGACCCTGGTCAATCGCGTCGTGCCCGACGCCGACCTCGCCACGGGAGAAGTCAGTGCCGTCGGCAAGGGCAGGCACACGTCCGTGAGCGCGGTCGCCCTCCCCCTGCCCGACGGCGGCTGGGTCGTCGACACGCCGGGAGTGCGCTCGTTCGGCCTGGCCCACGTCACGCCCGACGAGGTCGTGGCGGCGTTCCCCGAGTTCGCCGAGGCCGCCGAGGAGTGCCCGTCCAACTGCGGTCACCTCGGCGCACCCGACGACCCGGACTGCGTGCTGGACGAGGTCGTCGCGTCGGGTGCCGCCCGCGCGACGAGGTTGTCGTCGCTGCGCAGGCTGCTCGCCTCGCGTGGTGGAGCGGAAGTCTGAGGACCCCCGACGACGGGGTGTGTGAAATTGGTAAGAGGCCGCATGGAACCCTGGGGCTGGATCTTTCGTCTGAGGGACGAACCTGGATTCACATCGATTTGAGGGGATTTCCATGCGTACCTCTGTTCTCGCCGCCGGCGGTGTCGCGCTGGCTCTGGCGCTGAGCGCCTGTGGTGGAGACGACTCGTCCAGCAACAACGGCCTCCCCGGCGGCAGCGGAAACGGGGGCGCGTTCGGCGACCTGTCGTCGCTGGTGGCGTCGGCGCAGGAGCAGACGACCCAGAGCAGCTCGTCCAAGTTCACGATGGAGATGAACATGGGCGGGCAGAGCATCACCGCCCAGGGCGAGGGCATCTACTCGGGTGAGAACACCGCGATGTCCATGACCATGGACATGGGCGGCCAGTCCATGGACATGATCTTCGTGGACAACGTCATCTACATGAAGATGCCCGAGGGTCTCAACCCCGACCCGAGCAAGCCCTGGATCAAGATGACGGCCGAGGACGCCGCCGGCATGGGTCAGGACTTCGACCAGATGACCGAGCAGAGCGACCCGTCCAAGACGCTGGAGCAGCTCCAGAAGGCCGGCGGTGAGATCAAGGACACCAAGGAGACCGAGATCGACGGTCAGAAGGTGACCCAGTACACCGTCGAGCTCGACCTGTCGAAGGCCGGCGAGATGCTGGGTGACGAGAGTGCCGCCGCCTCCATCCCGGCGGGCACCATGATCCCGGTCGAGCTGTACCTCAACAGCGACAACCTGCCGGTCCGCATCGAGATGAACATGGGCGCCGTCGCCGAGGCCGCGGGCGCGCCGGGTGGTGACGCCGGCATCGTCATGACCTACTCCGACTGGGGCACCCCGGTCGACATCAAGGCTCCGCCGGCCGACCAGGTCGGTGAGATGCCGTCGTACTGATCGACGCTGAAGAGAAAACGCCCCGAAGCCGCTGTCGGCTCGGGGCGTTTCTCGTTGTACCGCGGGTCGGACGCCGACCCGACGACGAAGCGCCCCGAGTGGCTCGGGGCGCTTCTGCGTATCGGACCTCGGCTCGTCAGCCCATGTGCGGGTAGGTGATGTCGACAGGGGCGTCGAACGTCTCCTTGATGGAGCGCGGGCTCGTCCACCGCAGCAGGTTGAACATCGACCCGGCCTTGTCGTTGGTGCCCGACGCCCGCGAGCCGCCGAAGGGCTGCTGACTCACGATCGACCCGGTCGGCTTGTCGTTGACGTAGAAGTTGCCCGCGGCGTGCCGCAGCGCCCGGTGAGCCTGCTGGATGGCCTTCCGGTCGTCGGCGAACACCGCACCCGTCAACGCGTACGGCGCCGTCGTGTCGACGAGGTCGAGAACCTTCTCGTACTCGCCGTCCTCGTACACCGTCACGGCGAGGATCGGGCCGAAGTACTCGGTGGAGAACACCTCGTGCTTCGGGTCGTCGGAGAGGAGCACGGTCGGTTCGACGAAGTAGCCCACGCTGTCGTCGCACCCGCCACCCACGAGCACCTCCAGGTGCGGGTCGCCGGGCACGCTCTCCAACAGCGCCCGGTGCTTCGCGAACGCCCTCGCGTCGATGACCGCACCACCGAAGTGCGAGAAGTCCGTGACGTCGCCGTAGGACACGGTCTTCGTCAGCTCGACGAGCTGCTCACGCAGTCCGTTGTTCCACAGCGACCGCGGCACGTACGCGCGCGACGCCGCCGAGCACTTCTGGCCCTGGTACTCGAAGGCGCCACGGACCAACGCCGCCACCAGCTTGTCCACGTTGGCCGACGGGTGCGCGACGACGAAGTCCTTGCCTCCGGTCTCCCCGACGATGCGCGGGTAGCAGCCGTAGGTGTCGAGGTTGTCCGCGATCGTCCGCCACAGCAGCTTGAACGTCGCCGTGGAGCCCGTGAAGTGCAGGCCCGCGAAACCGGGGTCGGTCAACGCGACCTTGCTGACGGCCGCGCCGTCGCCGGTCACCATGTTGATCACGCCCGGAGGCAGACCGGCCTCTTCGAAGATCTGCATCGTGTAGTGCGCGGCCAACTGCTGCGTCGGCGTCGGCTTCCACACCACCGTGTTGCCCATGAGCGCGGGCGAGCTCGGCAGGTTGCCCGCGATCGCCGTGAAGTTGAACGGTGTGATGGCCACGACGAACCCGTCGAGCGGCCGGTACTCCATGCGGTTCCAGGCACCCGGCACCGAGTTCGGCTGCTCCGCGAGGATGCGCCGCGCATAGGAAACGTTGAATCGCAGGAAGTCGATCAGCTCGCACGCCGCGTCGATCTCGGCCTGCTGCACCGACTTCGACTGCCCCAGCATCGTGGCGGCGTTCAGGGTGTCCCGGTAGGGTCCGGCGATCAGGTCCGCGGCACGGAGGAACACGGCCGCACGTTCGTCGAAGGGCAGCTCGCTCCACTCGCGTGCCGCCGACTTCGCCGCGGCCACCGCGTCGGCCACGTCGTCGTTCGTCGCCTGCGCACTCACCCCCAGCACATGTCCGTGGTCGTGCGGTTGCACGACGTCGAAGGCGTCACCACCGGCCATGCGGCGGCGGCCTCCGATCGTCTGGGTCAGCTCGTGCTTCTCGCCCTCCAATTCGGCGAGTTTCGCCCGAAGCGACTCCCGCTCCGCCGTCCCGGGAGCGTAGGTGTGGACCGGTTCGTTGGCCGGTACGGGAACGGATGTCACAGCGTCCATGGTGTGTCTCGCTTTCCGTATCGATCCGCCTCGTGAGCGGTGCGCAGTGACATGCTTACATGAGTTCGAGCAGGAACGGCAGTTCCTGCGGCGCGTACCAGGCGAGCTCGTGGTCCTCCACGTCGCCGAGCGTCAACTCCGCGTCCTCGTCTCCGAGGTCCGCGTCGTCTATCACCTCCGCCGCCGCCAGAACGGCGTTCTCCGCCTCGGGCAGATCGACGTGGATGGCCGCGACGGCCGTCAACGCCACCGGGCCCGACACCTTCACCACGGCGTCGTCCAGATCGGGCCGCAACGTCACGTCGTCGACGTCAGCCGACACCACGACCCGACGCGGCGGCTCCTTGTCGCTCGTCTCCACCAGGTCGGGATCGGACGCCAGCAGCCGCAGCGACGCCCGCGCGGCGTCGGTGAGCGCCGCGTACTCCAATTCCTCCGTCGTCCCGCTCGTGTACGCCTCCCGCAGCGCCGGGGTCAGCGCGAACGCCGTTCCGCCGACGGGCGTCAGCTCCTCGGAGTCGAGCAGTTCCCGCAACATGCCGATGGTTGCAGGCACGTAGATCCTCACCCGTTCGTCCCTTTCAGTTCCTCGATCGCCTCGGTCACCGCACCCGCGAGCACCGTGATGTCGGACAGCGCCTTGCGGTCGCCGTTCAATCCGAAGTAGACGTTCCCTTCGTACGACGTGATGCCCACCGCCAGCGCCTGCTCCCGGGCCAGCGGCAACACGGGGTAGATGCGTTCCAGCGGCGCCGCCCCCGCGTACAGGCGGTGTTGCGGACCCGGCGAGTTCACGACGACCACGTTGAACAGTCGCCCCGAGAGCGAACTCGCCGCCCTCGCCGCCAACGAGTACATCGTGGCGGGTGCGAACCCACTGACGCGCACCAGTGCCCGAGCCGCCACCGACCGGCGGGCACGCACCTGCTCCGCCATCGCGTGCGCGATGTGCTGCAACCGCAGCACCGGGTGCGGCTCTCCCACCGGAAGGTCGATCAGACACGGGTCGACCCGGTTGTCGAGCAGCGAGATCGTGGAGAAGGTGACGTCGTCCGGACCGCGCACCGCCAGCGGCGCGAGTGCCCGCACGGTGTCCGTCGGCTCCAACGGGCGTCCCCGCGACAACAACCATTGCCGCAACGCGCTGGTGACGACCGCGAAGACCACGTCGTTGATCGTCCCGCCGTGCCGTCGCCGGACCTCACGCAGGTCGTCCAGGGTCACCGACGTGCCCGCGAATACGCGTGCTCCGCTGACCCGCGCGTTGAGCGGGCTCCGCGGCGCCGGGCGCACGAGGGAGCGCACCGTCGTCGCGAGCTCCCCTGCGGTGTCGAACAGCCGCTCGGCCGTGGTGGTCAGATCGCGCGCGGCGCTCCGCACGTTGTCCACCACCTCCGTCGGCCTGCGCACGCTCTCGGTGATCGCGTCGAGCAACAGCCGCGCCCGTCCCGGCCGCGACGACGGTGTCCACTCCGGCCACGGCGACAACTCGACGTCGTCGTCCGGTTCGGCGGCTTCCGAGTCGAGAATCAGTTGGCCCAAATCGAGGGTGGCGGTGCCGTCCACCAACGCCTGATGCGTCTTGGTCACGAGCGCGACCCGGTCGTCGGCCAGCCCCTCGACGACGTACAGCTCCCAGAGCGGACGGTCACGGTCCAACGGTCGCGCCAACAACCTGGCCACCAGTTCGAACAACTGCGCGTCACTGCCCGGGGACGGAAGCGCGGAGCGCCGCACGTGGTAGGTGACGTCGAAGTCGCCGTCCTCCACCCACACCGGCCGCGCGAGATGGCCCGGCACCGGCTCCACGTACTGTCGGTAGCGCGGCAGGTACGCCAGGCGCCGGGACACCAGGGACAGCAGGCGCGCGTAATCGAAACCCGACCGCGGGCGCCGCAGAATCGCGACGTTGCCGACGTGCATGGGCACCGACTCTTCCTCCACGTAGAGGAACGAGGCATCCAGCGCGGACAGACGGTCGGCCATGACGTGATCCTGACAGAATCCGAGCTGGAACGCCTCGTCCGCGCGTGCTCGGCGTGATGGGAGACTGGCGCGGTGGGTGACAAGCAGGCGACGTCGCCGAAGGACCGCTTCCTGACCGTCTACGGCCGCAAACCCGTTCTGGAGGTGCTGGCCGACGACACGCTCGACGTCGACAAGGTGATGCTGGCCGACACGGCCCGTGGACCGGCCGTCGCGGAGATCCGCCGCGCGGCGAGGAACCGGGGTGTGCCCGTGCAGACCGCGAGTGCGCATCGGGTGAAGGTGCTCGCGGGCAACGGCAAGCAGGACCAGGGTGTGCTGGCCGACGTCGTCGCTCCCCGCATGCTGCCCCTGTCGGCGGCGCTCGACCGCACCGCGCCGCCGTCGCCGTTGCTGCTCCTGGACGGCATCACCACTCCCGCGAACGTCGGCATGATCCTGCGGACGGCCACCGCTGCGGGCCTGCCCGGCATCGTGGTGCCACGACGTGGAGTGGCCGCGCTCGACCCGCTGGTCGTGAAGGCATCGGCGGGTGTGGCGTTCCGCGCGCCGGTGCTGCGGTGCGGCTCGGCCGCCGAGGCGGCGGAACTGCTCGTCGAGGCCGGCTACACGCTGTACGCGCTGGGCTCCCGGGCCGGTGCCGCCGCCACGCCGGTGTTCGACGTGCCCGTGCCGTCGCGCGCGGTGTTCGTGCTGGGCGGCGAGACGCACGGTGTGAGCGAAGCCGTGTCGAACCTCGCGGCGGGTTGGGTGTCGATCCCGATGCCGGGCGACGTCGAGTCGCTCAACGTGTCGGCCGCCGCGGCGGTCGTGTGCTTCGAACTCGTCCGCCGCGGCCGGTGACCGTCACGCGCGCTGGGTCACCACGAGGTGCCCGCGCAACGACTCCAGCGTCGCCACCAGAGCGCCGGGGTCGCCGGGTTGGACGCAGAACTCCTCCTCGTCCCCGACGCGCACCCGGTGGTTGAGGTAACGACCCCAGTCGGTGTCGACGAAATGCAGGGGCGTCCGAACGGTCCGGTAGGTGCCCGACGGGTCGCGGTCCGCGACGTACAGCTCGCCACCGCCGAGGGCGGGCCGCTCCATCACCTTTTTGATCTCGGTGACGACCCGCGCGACCGACCGGTCGCGGTGGGTCTGTTCGAAACCCTCCTGCAAGTCGGCGACCCGCACCACCCACCGGGTGCCGCCTCCGGGACCGACCTCGGGCAGCGCCCGCACGAGCGAGGCGGGCAACTCGGTGTGGTCGACGACGGAGAGCGACACGCAGTCGCCGTGCCGCACGGCGAGCACGCCCAGCATGCCTCGCGACGCGGCCAGCACACTCCAGGTGGTCTCGTCCTGCGAGACCCACCCGAAATACTCCAGCGATGCGTTCGTGAGGACGGGGAGCAGATCGACGAATTCCGGGTCGAGACGACCTCGGCCGTCGAGCAACCCGGCGGCCGCGAACTCCTGGTTCAACGCCGACTGCGCCGCGTCGCGTTCCTCACGCGGATACCACATCGGTTCGGGTTGCAGCGCGATGTGCAGTGCGCCGAGACCCTCGCGTTCGGCAGCGGCGGCGAGGGCCCCGACCGACAGTTCCACGACCTGGCTCACTGACCGATCACCGGCGGCGCCGTCTTGCCGAGATCACCGATGAAGGCCTCGTCGGGGTCGTTCTCCTGCAGGTAGGAGGCGCGCTGGTGTTCCTTGTCCTCGTCGCCCTGACCACGACCACCGCCGGCGCCCATGGGTGCCATGCCCGCACCACCACGCGCGCCCGCCGCGCCTCCGGCGGCAGCGGCGGGACCACCGCCGGGACCGCCCATGGGCCCGGTGCCCGACACGCGTCCGGCACCCAACTGGCCGCTCTTGGCTCCGCCGCCTTCCCCGAGCCGCGCTCCGGCGCCACCGGACGTGGGCGTCGAACCGCCACCGGGCTGTCTGTACAGCCGCGACCCGGCGCGCTCCCCCATGCTTCGCCCGGTGACCGGACGTGAGGTCGTCGGACGTTTGGGATCGCGCGTGCCGCCGTTACCCGCGGGCACCGGACCGACGGGACCCGTGGCCACGGGCGCGGGCGTCGGCGCGACCGGACCGGGCGTGGGCGGAGTCGGCGCGACCGGCGGACGCCCCATCGGCGGCACATTGCTGGTCGACGGCGGCGCAGACCCCGTGGTCACCGACGGCCCGGCAGGCCCCGACCCAGTCCGAACGTCGGGAATGGACGACGTCCCGGTGCCGACGCTGCTGGACGAGGGACCCGTGTCGATCGTGATGCTGCCCCCGACGGACGACAGAGTCGTGTAGCTGCGAGGGAACTCCTGGTTCGACGAGGTCTGCGCCTCGTACTCGCTCATGACCTGCACGTTGCGCTCGGCGGCCACGATGTGTTCGACGCTCTTCTGCAAGTACGTGTCCTGGGCACCGCCGAGGCTGGTGACGTTGTCCCAGAACCCCGGCTTCTCCGGCTTGGGCGGAACGGGCTCGACGGAGTTCGACGCCTTGTGCCAAGCCTGGGCCTGGCGATTGACCGAATCGAAAGTCCGGTCCATGTTGTCGGCGGACTCGATCAGGGCGTTCCCCAGAGGCCCGGCGCCCGCACTCGCGGCCGTCCCGGCGTCACCAGTCCAGGCGGCCTCCATACGTTGCTGGATCTTCTTGATCGCTTGTGCGCGTTCTTCGTACCCCTGGCGCAGCTTGATCAGCGTGTCAGCCAGCGCTTCCAGACCTCCGGTACCCGCACCTTCCTTGAAGTTTCGGAAGATGTCGGGGCCAGACATTCCCGTCATCGTCAGCGTGCCCCCTTGAGAGTCTCGATGACCTGAGCTGCTAACTCAGTTGCGACCTGACAAGCGGATTGAGGGTCATCTCCGACGTAGGCATTCGCTGTGAACGACATATCGTCTGCGATCCCCACAGCCAACTGACAACGTCCCTCGGACCGCAGGTCGACCGACGCGGCGAAAGCAGCCGGGTAACTCGCGACCTCGGTCTCCTCCCAAAACTCATATCTGCCCTGCTCGTAAACGGCATAAAGACCATCGAGGCCCCCCATGCCGCGTTTGGTGTTCTCCGACTGGACACCCACACTCGCACTGGCATTATCACCGATCCAGCTGCAATACGGTCCCGTAGCTTTCGCTGCGGGGTCGTTTTCCGGCAGACTGGCTTCACCACTCTGCGCGTTGAGCCCCGCAGAGCTGAGAGCTTCTTCGGGAAGAAGATCACACGGCCGAGAAAGGAACGGACCGACATCGAGGGGGTCCTCCACAGCGAGTCGGACACCCGAATTTCGAGTTGAGGTCGTCGCCTGGCTTGATGTTTCGCCCAACTCTGGCGACCCCTCAGTCGATCCAGAACAGGCCACCAGGACTGACACACCGAGCGTCAGCACGGCGAACCGCGAAACAGTTTTGCGCACTTAAACCTCACTCGTATCTGCGCCGCGCCCGAGAGAGTTCGCGTACGCATCGTCAGCCGACCCGAGAGAGGTTTTGGCCTTCTCGAGCTTTTCAATGAAATCTTGCACGTATTTTTGCATCGACTGGTTCGACCTGGCTAAGGCACTCAAACCGACGGAGACGGAACCGATGAAGCTATTGCTGGGCTGGTCGTTCGACGGAGGGTATGAGAGGTTCTCAGCCTGAGCCGTTGCCTCACTATCCCTCGCCAGGTCTTCAGCCAGCGCCTTCCACTCCGCGATGACCGCGTCGATCTCGTCCGGGTCGAAGGACCACGAGCCGCCGGCTCCGGCCGCGGCGGCCACACGGGCTGCCGCGGACGCGCCCGCCATGACGGCACCGGCGGGTCCTCCCAGCACCGCACCGACCGCCGCAGTCGCGCTCACGCCGTTCGCCGCCTCATTGGCGAGGGCGTCGTACCACGCTTCAGCCATCATCACTCCCGCACAGTCACCGGAAACCACCCCGAGGGTAACGAACACGTCGCGAGCGGTCAGCCGGTTCCTGGAACCAGAACGGGGAACAACACGCCCAATTCCGCCAACGTCTCCTCGACTCCGACATGTCGGACACCGACCATCCCCGCGGCCACGGCACCCGCCACGTTGCGCACGGAATCGTCCACGAACACACACTCGCTCGGCGCGACGCCGAGGCGGTCGGCCGTCAGGCGGAACACGGCGACGTCGGGTTTCGCGACACCCACGTCGCCGGAGAAAACCACGACGTCGAATCGGTCCGCGAACGCCTCCCTCGCCGCCGGTCCGCCCGCGGCGTTCGACAGCAACGCGGTCCGCACCCCGTGGGCCCGCAACGTGCGCGCTGCCTCGAACAGTCGCTCGCCCTCGACGTCGGTCAGCACTCCCGCGTAGTCCAACACCAACGCTCGCAGCATCACGCCACTCTACGTCCGGTCCGTATCACACAGCGTCCACCCGGGCGGGCCGAGCGCACTGACGATCACCTCATCAGGTCCTGTTTGGGGCGAAACGCGTGTTCGCGCCCTCTGTACTTAGTGGGCGGTCAAGGGGGGCCGTCCACGAACAACAGAAAGGACCGCGATGAACGCGTTCACGTCGGCCAGCGGGTTGTTGCCACTCGACCCGTACGAACCGACAGAGTTCGGGGAGCGTTCGGAGGGGGAGGTCGCCGAGGGACAACTGTCGCTCGACGACCTGTTGGCCGAGCTCCAGGCGCACAACGCGACTCGCCACGAGTACTCGTTGTCCGCCCCGGGCAGGCGCATGCTGCATCGGGTGCTCACCGCACTCGTCGAGGTGCAGGCGGGCCGCAGACCGGCCAGCCAGCTCGACGGGTGGCTGTCACCGCTGCTTCAACGGCAGTTGCGCGCGCGGCCACGCACGGTCAGCACACGCTACGTGCTTCGCAACATCCACGTGTGTCGACCGGCTGAACGAGCGTTGGAGGTGTGCGGCACGGCGCATCTGACCGACCGTGCCTACGCTCTCGTGGCGCGATTCGAGCACGGCGAAGCAGGGTGGCGCTGCACCCTGTTCACCGTGCTCGGTCGACGCCTCTAGCGGCCGCGCTTGTTCTTCTTCGCCTGTTCGCGGGCGGCGGCTCGCCGCTCCCGACGCGTGCTCCCGGCAGCGGCGCCGTTCTTGGCCTTGTTGCTGGTCCCGTCACCACGAGACTGCACGCCGCCGCCCTCGGACGGGCCCGAGAACGTCAGGCCCTGCGGCGTCTGGCCGCCGAGGCCCTTGCCCTGCAGCGCCGTCGGCACCGACTCCTTCGGGATCGCCGGCTGCGGCGGCACCGGACGCGCGTGCCGCGGAGTGCTGCTCGGTTTCGGCGCCGCCTTGGCGGGCGCCGCCGCCTTGCCGTTGCCCGTCGGCGCGGCGGCCGCCGGCGCCGCGGCGGGCGACGCGGCAGGCTGCTCGGCTTGCGCCGGGGCCTGCGCGGGCTGTTCGGCCTGCTGCACCTGCAGGTTGAACATGAGGCCCACGGCCTCTTCCTTCAGCGATTCGAGCATCGCGTTGAACATGTCGAAGCCCTCACGCTGATACTCGACGAGCGGGTTGCGCTGCGCCATCGCCCGCAGGCCGATGCCCTCCTTGAGGTAGTCCATCTCGTAGAGGTGCTCACGCCACTTGCGGTCGAGGACCGACAGGACGACCCGGCGCTCCAGCTCCCGCATCGCGCCTTCCGCCACCTTCTCGTCGAGCTCGGCCTCACGCCGCTTGTAGGCGGCCAGGGCGTCGGCGACGAGGATCTCGCGCAAGCGCTCCGAGTCGACGTCCTCGTTCTCCTCGATGATCTCTTCCCAGGTCACTCCGACCGGGTAGAGCGTCTTGAGCGCGGTCCACAGCTTGGCGTGGTCCCAGTCCTCGGCGTAGCCGTCGGCGGTCGCCCCTTCGACGTACGCGCCGATGACGTCGGAGATCATGTTCTCGACCTGCTCGCGCAGGTTCTCGCCCTCCAGAACCCGACGACGCTCGGCGTAGATCACCTTGCGCTGCTGGTTCATGACCTCGTCGTACTTGAGGACGTTCTTGCGGATCTCCATGTTCTGCTGCTCGACCTGGGTCTGAGCGCTCTTGATCGCCCTGGAGACCATCTTGTGCTCGATCGGCACGTCGTCGGGCAGCCGCATGGTGGTCATGACGCGCTCGACCATGGCGGCGTTGAACCGGCGCATGAGCTCGTCGCCGAGCGAGAGGTAGAAGCGCGACTCACCCGGGTCACCCTGACGACCGGCACGACCACGCAACTGGTTGTCGATGCGCCGCGACTCGTGTCGTTCGGTGCCGAGCACGTAGAGGCCACCGGCCTCCAGCACCGCCTCGGCCTCCTCCTTGCACTCGGCGGTGACCTCTTCGAGCACCTTCGGCCAGGCGGCCTCGTACTCCTCCGAGTTCTCCACCGGGTCGAGCCCGCGGTCGCGCAGCACCTCGTCGGCGATGATGTCGGGGTTGCCGCCGAGCACGATGTCGGTGCCTCGACCCGCCATGTTCGTCGCGACCGTGACCGCGCCTCGGCGACCGGCCTTGGCGACGATCAGCGCCTCACGGTGGTGCTGCTTCGCGTTGAGGACCTCGTGCGGCACCCCGCGCTTGAGCAGCAGCTTCGACAGATACTCGGACTTCTCGACGCTCGTCGTGCCGACGAGGACCGGCTGCCCCTTCTCGTGCCGCTCGGCGATGTCGTCGGCGACCGCCTCGAACTTCGCCTCCTCGGTCTTGTAGATGAGGTCGGGCTGGTCGACACGCACCATCGGCCGGTTGGTCGGGATGGGCACGACGCCGAGCTTGTAAGTCTGGTGGAACTCCGCAGCCTCGGTCTCGGCCGTACCGGTCATGCCGGCGAGCTTGTCGTAGAGGCGGAAGTAGTTCTGCAGCGTGATCGTGGCGAGCGTCTGATTCTCCGCCTTGATCTCGACGCGCTCCTTGGCCTCGATGGCCTGGTGCATGCCCTCGTTGAACCGGCGGCCCGCGAGGATACGGCCCGTGAACTCGTCGACGATGAGCACCTCGCCGTTGCGGACGATGTACTCCTTGTCCTTGCGGTAGAGCTCCTTCGCCTTGAGGGCGTTGTTCAGGAACCCGACCAACGGCGTGTTCGCGGCCTCGTAGAGGTTGTCGATGCCGAGCTGGTCCTCGACGAATTCGACGCCGAGCTCGGTGACACCGATGGCGCGCTTGCGCTCGTCCACCTCGTAGTGGACGTCCTTCTTCATGAGCGGCGCGATCCGCGCGAACTCCACGTACCAACGGGACGACTGGTCGGCCGGACCCGAGATGATGAGCGGCGTCCGGGCCTCGTCGATCAGGATCGAGTCGACCTCGTCGACGATGGCGAAGTTGTGCCCGCGCTGCACGCAGTCGTCGAGGCTCCACGCCATGTTGTCGCGCAGGTAGTCGAAGCCGAACTCGTTGTTCGTGCCGTAGGTGATGTCGGCGGCGTAGGCGCGCTTGCGCTCGGCGGGCGTCAGGTCGGAGCGGATGACACCGATCTCCAGCCCGAGGAAGCGGTGCACACGACCCATCCACTCGGAGTCACGCTGCGCCAGGTAGTCGTTCGTCGTGACGACGTGGACGCCCTTGCCGGACAACGCGTTGAGGTAGACGGGCAGGAGGCTGGTGAGCGTCTTGCCCTCACCGGTCTTCATCTCCGCGACCTGACCCAGGTGCAGCGCCGCGCCACCCATCAACTGCACGTCGTAGTGACGTTGGCCGAGGACGCGCTTCGCGGACTCCCGCACCACGGCGAAGGCCTCGGGCAGCAATTCGTCGAGCGACTCGCCGTCCTCGTGCCGTTTCCGGAACTCGTCGGTCTTCGCCTGCAGCTCGGCGTCCGAAAGGTCCTTGACGTCGTCTTCGAGGGTGTTGACGTGGTCGGCGATGCGGCGCAGCCGCTTCACCATCTTGCCCTCGCCCGCACGGAGCAGGCGGTTCAGAAGCATCGGGTCGACCTCGCTAGCGGTGTCTGTATGGACGTCGTAGCACCCCAGCAGGGCGCCGGGCAGCATACCCATCGTAGGGAATGTGCAGGCCTGCGTGCACGCGGCGGCCCGCGCGTCATGATCGCGCGGGCCGCCGATTCGAAAATTCGGCACTCGCGCGGCCCGTCCGACAGGCCGCGCTTGCCGTCAGCCCAGTCGTATCACTCCGTAGTCGAAGCCCTTCCTGCGGTACACGACGCTCGGCTTCCCGGTGTCGGCGTCGTTGAAGAGATAGAAGTCGTGCCCCACCAGTTCCATCTGGTAGAGGGCGTCGTCGATCGTCATCGGTTCGGCCGAGTGCTGCTTCTCCCTGACCACTCGCCCGGGCTGGCGCGGAGCGACACCGTCGTCCCAGCGCGGCTCGGGAACGTCCAGCGAGTCGGTCGAAACCGCCTCGTCGGTCTCGACCTCGGCGGGCGCTTCGAGCACCGCGGTGGCCGAACGGCCCCGGGACGGGGTGGTCGCGGCCGAGATGCCTGCCGCGGTGGCCTCTGCGAGGGACTCGGGCGCACGTCGTCCGTAATGGACACGTCGCCGGTCGTGGGAACGACGGAGTCGGCTTTCGAGCTTGTTGATCGCCGCGTCGAGCGCAGCGTAGAAGTCGCCCGCACAAGCCTCTGCCCGAACGGTCGGGCCCTTGCCCCTACCAGTGATTTCGACACGCTGGCAGTTCTTGGCCTGCCGACGGTTGGGTTCGTGGAAGAGTTCGACCTCGTAGCGGACGACCTTCCTGTCGTAACGCTCCAGTCGGGCCATCTTGTCCGCGACGTGCACCCGATAGTGCTCGGGAACCTCCACGTTGCGACCCCTGATGACGATGTCCATTCACGACCTCCTCGCTCACTACGTGCGAGTGTTGAAATGGGCGACCACTGATGTCGAAGCGACGGCGAAACCGGATGCGGCGGAGTTTCGGGCATCCGCGCCGTGTCAGTGCCTCGACACCGGGGACATCGACTGTTCACCTCCCCTACGGCCGGGACGTCCGTTAGCGCTGCACGGTAGCCCTCGTGACGTCACCGCAACAGTCCCCGCGGCGGGGGATCCCGAGAATCGGCGGACGGTGACGGTACGAGATGAAACCCGGGTTGCGACGGTGTCGTCGATTCCCGTTCGGAGCAGTGCACCGGTGGCGGATTCATACCGGTGACGCAGTCGGCATACCCTGGCCTGGCTCTGAGTGACCGTGGGCTGCGTCATATCCGGTCAACGACGGCCCCCCTCCTTCAGTTCCCCGACTACCCATGTGGGTGACAAGTTGCGAGGTTTCACTCGGGCGTCTCCGAAACCTCGCGGCGTGGCCGTCACCGTCAAGGCGGCGGTGACCTCGACGCCGTGCCCCGCCAGGACTCGGGAGCACTCCCGCACCGTCGCCCCGGTGGTGACCACGTCGTCGAGCAGCACCACCGGCGTTCCCGGCTCCGGCGCTCCGTCCGGTGCGAGGTGGACGCGGCCGCGAAGGTTGCGAACCCTGTCGGCGCGGTCGAGCCCCACGGCGTCCCTGGCCCGTGACGACAACCGCAATGCGGGTGCCACGGCCGCGGCCCCGCCGTCCTCGGCCAACGTCGCGGCGCACCACCTGGCCAATGCGAGGACGTGCGGCCCTCCCCGCGCTCTCGCGGCGGCAGGCCGCGACGGGACCGGTACGAGCCACCACGTGCCGTCGCTCGCCGGCCGCGCACCCGGAGTTCGCGGCACGGCCGCCGCCAGCGCTCGCCCCAACGATCGGCCGAGATCGCGTCGCCCTCGCTCCTTGAAGGCCAGCACCAGCTCCCGTGGCACGCCCTCGTACGGGGCCACCGCCGCGACACCGGGTGCCACGAGCGTCGGTCCCGAGGACAGCTCCCCCAGGCATCCGCCGCACACCGCCGCACTTGGTCGCCCGCACGCAGCGCACACCGCGGGCAGCACCAAGTCGACGGTGGCGAAGGCCACGGCCCGAATCGCGGCGCGGAAGCGGTCGTTCGTGGAAGTCACACCCGGAGTCATGCCGCCACCGTGGCGGACACCTCCGACGATCGCGGACCTCGCAAGGTCGAACGGCTCCGTTCGGTGTCCGAACGGGTCAGCCCGGGTAGAACGGCTGGGCTCCCCGGACGCTCTGGTTGTGCGGAACCCACACGGCGCCGATCTCCCCGGCCGTCCACAGGCCCGTCCGGTCGGCCACGACGATGGGCCGCCCCGGCGCCGCCGTGATCGACCGCATCGGAGGCGTCAGGTTCGAGGTGTTGTATTGGTCGAGCTGGAACCCGTCCACCGACACCTTCGCGACCGGCACGCGGTCGGACGACGTGGCGACCACGAGCGTGTCGTGGTCGAGCCAGTCGACGTCGACGACCGACTTCAACCGGTCCTCCTGGAGCACCCGCGGCGCCCGTAACGTCGCACCGGACGCACTGCGCACCACGGACGCCACCACCAGTCGCCCGTCGACCACCAGCGCGGCCCTGGCACCGTCCCGGGACAGGCGCAACGCCGTGATCTTCCCGGCATCGGAGAGCTCGGCGGCGTTGACCGCCTGCGTGACCCACCGACCGTTCGCGTCCTGTCGGACCCGGGTGACCTGCTCGCCGTCGACCACCGTCCACACCTCGGTGGACTTCTCGTCGGTGCCGCCGGGAGGTCGCCAGGTCGGTCGCGTCATCTCCGTGCCGGACAGATCGACCTCCTGCCCGGCCACGCCGTAGTCGCCGACCTGCAACCGCACCCCGTCGCCCGCCTGCACGACGACGGCCAGTTGATGGCCGTTGATCGCCTGGGCCGCGCTGACGACCTTCAACGCACCCGTTCCGGCCGGACCGTCCACGGGCGCGCCGGAGCCGAGGGACCGGAGGCGGCCGTCCACGGTCATCAGTCCCGGCAGCTCGGCGTTCGGGGAGGACAACACGTCGTACGCAGGGAGATCGCTGGGCCGCCACTCGGTGTGCCCGGGCACCAATGGCGTGCCGTCGGACAACAGCTTCACCCGGCTTGTCGTGACGTGCTGCAGGGAACGCACCACCTGCGCCGCCATCAGCTCGCGCTCGTGGACCGCTTCGTCACCGAGGCCCGTGAGCGGCACGACCAGCGCACCGTCGTTGCTCAGCGTCACGTTGCTGTCGAGCGTCGCCGCCTCGCCGATCGGGTTGCGCACGGCGTCGGCGAGCCCGTCGGACGGGCCCGACAACAGCAGGTCCACCACGCGGGCCGGAAGCCCGGACTGCGGACGCGCGACGACGTACCGGAGATCGGAGACGAGCGCCGTCGAGTCGGGAGCGAAGAAGTACACCGGCACCTGTTGGTAGGCGGTGTCGAAGTCGGTCTCGGTGATGACGATGCCGTCCGGCGGGTCGACGATGCGCCACTCGCCGTTCGACTGCCGACGCACCCGCACCGGCGCCCGGTACTCGTCGACACCCGCGATGAACGAGTTGTCCGCCGCGAGCCTGCCGACCTCGACGGCCCGCAGCGCCACCACTCGCTCGTTGGGATCGGAGGGCTGCGCGTCCTCCGGGGCGTACACGGTGCCGAAGTCGTCCTTCACCACCCGCAGGCTGGCGTCGGGGGTCCACGTGTCCCGCAACGGGCCGCTGAGGTACGCGCGGGAGGCCGCGTGGTCGTTGGCCGGCTGCACGCTGTTGCGCACGTACTCTCGCACCACCGAGAGCGGGTCGAGGCCGAGCTCCGGCTCGGGGATCTCCTGGGTGGGCTGACCGGCGTTCTGCTGCGGGATGGCCTTGGGTTGCGACTCCGTGGGGATCGCGGCGCAGCCGGCCACGGTGGTCACGAAACAGAGGAACACGGCCAGCATGGCGGTCGTCCGTCGTCTCACCGAACCTCCTCCTCTCCGGCGACCGGATCGTCGCTCCCCTGCTCGGACTCGTCGTCCCGGCGAACGGCGGGTGGAGGATCCGGGGGCAGCGGGATGGGGCTGTGTTCCAGCGTCTCTCCCGCGACCCGGGGCAGCGTGAGCCGGAAGCACGACCCCTGGCCCGGCTCGCCCCAGGCTTCGAGCCACCCACCGTGCAGCCGCGCGTCCTCGTGACTGATCGCGAGCCCGAGTCCCGTGCCTCCCGTCCTCCGGTTGCGTGACGGGTCGGCCCGCCAGAAGCGGTTGAACACCAACTCGGCCTCACCGGGGCGCAGACCGACGCCGTAGTCGCGGACGCTGATCGCGACGGCGTGCTCGTCGGCGGCGAGCCGCAGCCGCACCGGACGGCCCTCACCGTGGTCCACGGCGTTGGCGAGCAGGTTGCGCAGGATCCGTTCGACACGTCGGGCGTCGAACTCCGCGGTCACCTCCTCGTCGGGCAGTTCGAGCTCGATGCCGCTGCCGGTGGTGCCCGCGATGACCCTCACCTGCTCGACGGCCCGGTGCACGACGGGGCGGAGGTCGGCCGACTCCGCGGCCAGCTCCTCGACGCCCGCGTCCAGTCGACTGATCTCCAGCAGGTCCCGCAGCAGGCTCTCGAACCGGTCGAGTTCGTCGACCAGCAACTCCGACGACCGCGCGAGCCCCGAGGGGAACTGTTCACGCGACGCGTACAGCACGTCGGCCGCCATGCGCACGGTCGTCAGCGGCGTACGCAGCTCGTGGGAGACGTCCGAGGTGAACCGCCGCTGGAGCTGCCCGAACTCCTCGAGGCGACGAATCTGCTCCTGGATGCTCGCGGCCATCTCGTTATACGACATGGCGAGCTTGGCGAGGTCGTCCTCGCCGGTCACGTCGAGTCTGCGATCGAGGTCGCCCTCCGCGAAGCCCTCCGCCGCCGCGGCGGCCCTGCGGACGGGCAGCACCACCTGCCGCGTCACCATGTTCGTGATCACCGCGAGCAGCACGAGCAGGAACGCACTGCCGACCAGCAGCGTGTTCTGCACCGTGGCCACCGTGTTCTGCTCGGTGGTCATCGGGAACAGCAGGTAGAGCTGGATGGGCCGCGTCGCCGTCGTCACCGGGGCGCCCGCGACGAGATAGGTCTGGCCCTGCGTGTGGTACTGCAGCGCGACCTGGTTGTTCTCGGCGTAGTTCCGGAGCCCGGTCGGGACGTTCTCCACCGGTCCGGCGTGGATGAGCTTGCCATTGGGCTCGCTCGGATCACCCGCGACGAGCACGGGCTCGAACGCCCCCGCAGCGGCCGAGCTGTCGATGTTCGGCGTCGCCACCGAGCTGCTGGTCAGCGCCTTGAGCGCGTTGGACAACCGGTTTCGCAGGGCGTCGTCCTGTCCCGCGTCGCCGACCAACTCGCTCTCGGCGGTGCGCACGGCCACCTGGAGCTGCGTGAGCGCCGCCCGTTCCTTGGTGTGCACCAGCCGCTCGACGATCTGGTTCTGCAGCACGACGCCCAACACGAACACGACCGCCGAGGACAGCGCGAGGGTCGACGTCGTCACCCGGAACTGCAACGACCGCTGCCACAGCACCCCGAACGCGACCGAGCGCCGCCTGCCGAACGCGGCGGCGCGCCTGGCCACCGACAGCACCGACCGGCCCGTCGAAGCCAGTCGCCCGTTCATACGCTCACCTTACGAGTGCCATTACGGCGGACCCGCCTTGTAGCCGACGCCGCGGACGGTGAGCACCACCTCGGGATGCTCGGGGTCCTTCTCCACCTTCGAGCGCAGACGCTGCACGTGGACGTTGACCAGCCGCGTGTCGGCGGCGTGGCGGTAACCCCACACCTGTTCGAGCAGCACTTCGCGCGTGAACACCTGGCGCGGCTTGCGCGCGAGCGCCACGAGCAGGTCGAACTCCAGCGGCGTCAGCGCGATCGACCGGCCGTCCCGCGTCACGTCGTGTCCGGGCACGTCGATGGTCAGGTCACCGATCGTGAGGGTCTCGGCGGGCTCCGACTCGGTCCGCCGCAACCGCGCCCGCACCCTCGCCACGAGTTCCTTCGGCTTGAACGGCTTGACGACGTAGTCGTCGGCGCCGGACTCCAGCCCCAGCACGATGTCCACGGTGTCGCTCTTGGCGGTGAGCATGACGATCGGCACGCCGGACTCCGCCCTGATCGCCTTGCACACGTCGATGCCGTTCATGCCGGGCAGCATGAGGTCGAGCAGAACGAGGTCGGGTTTCAGTTCACGCAACGCGGGCAGCGCACGGGAGCCGTCGGACACCACGGCAGTGTCGAAGCCTTCACCGCGCAACACGATCGTGAGCATCTCTGCCAGAGCGGGGTCGTCGTCGACGACCAGCACACGCGCCTTCATGAGCCACATATTCGCATTTCCGTCAGGTGCAATGTGCACGACCCGCGAAACTGTGTCAGGGAAGCGACACAGAACACGGTGTCCGCGTCGTGCCGCTCGTCCCGATCGATTGCGGGTACGGCGAAAGGGAGGACCGGCGTTGGCCCCTTCGGAGTCTTGTCGTGCGCGCGGCTGTTGCGCTATGCGGACCGAGGCGAAGAACGGTCCCGTCGGCGTCCGGTCGGTCGACGATGCGGCGAGACGGTCACCGTTCGCGCCGCTGCCCGACGCGGCCCGGGCACCGTCGGCCCGACTCGGTCACTTCCCGAGGTAGAGCGTCTTCGCGAGCACGGCCATCGCCTCAGTCGCCTCGGCACCCGCTCGCAGGTCGCGGCTGCCGTCCACGACGTGCCACTCCGAGAGCCAGTGCGCCTCGGCGAGGGCGTCGTACACCCGTGCACAGCGCGCCTGGAGGCCGTCGTCCGACTCGAAGGCGTCCTTCGCGCGCGTGGCGTCCTGCCGTGCCCGGTCCGCCGCCCGGCTCGCCGCGACGGCCACGGGCACCCGCAACAGGATCTGCCGGTCGGGCACCGGAAGTCCGAAGCGGTCGATCTCCAGCTCCCGCACCCAGCGCACCACCTCGCCGTCCACGCCCTGGTGCAGGCGAGCGGCCTGGTAGGCGGCGTTCGAGGCGACGTAACGGTCGAGCAGCACCACGTCGTGGTCGGCCAGCGCCGCACGGATGTCGTCGGCGGCGTCGCGGCGATCGAGCGCGTAGAGCACGGCCATGCCGTACACGGAGTCGGCGAGGTCGCCGTGCTGCCCGTGCAACGCCTCCCTGACGAGGTCGGCGTGCACGTCCCGGCCGTACCGGGGGAACGCAGCCGTGGTGACGCTCGCGCCAAGCGCGTTGAGCTGCTCGGTGAGCGCGTTCGTGAGCGTGCGTTTCCCAGCGCCGTCGAGCCCCTCGACCGCCACCAGCAACCCCTGCGACCCCATGTGCCCATTGTGGCGTACCACGGGTCCCGCCCGGCGGGCGCTGACCGACCGCATCGGCAACCAGCGGAAACGGCACAACTTCGTTACCGTGTGTACACGATCGACTTCGGCTGCCACCAGATCCGTTCCGCAGTCCGTGCCTTCGACACAGGAGCGAGGTGTTCCGCGCGTGCCACTTCCCGGTCCCGACACCCACGTCGTCGAGTTGCGTGTTCCGGGACTCGTCGGCGCCAGTGGGGACAGTCTGTTGGACTCGACGGGCACGGTCGACGTCGCGGGTGACGGCGTCGGCCGCATCATCCGCCCGTGCGACCGGCTGCGGCGACCCGCTCCCGGGCCGGTGCTGCAGGCACTGGGCCGGTCCGTCTCCCGAACGCTCGAAGGCTACCTGTGGGACCGCATGACCTCCGGTGGCGCGGCCAAGGCCGCCTGGGCCCTGCTGTTTCCGTTCGCGCTGGTCAACGTCGCGCAGTGGATGCTGCCGCCGGACTCCGGGACGCGTCCGTCGAGAGCGCTGTCGGTGGTGTGTCGCGCACTGCTGCGGGTGGCGGGCCTGCTGCTCACCATGCTGCTGGTCGCCCAGTTCGCGGTGCTGAGTCTCGATCTGTTGGCCGCGCAGTGCCTGCGGCCCGGTGCGGACTGCCTGGAGGCGGCACCGTCGTGGCTGCGCGACGTCTCGGGTGTGCGCACGGCCGTGGGACTCGCCCCGCTGCTCCTGCTCGTCGGGGTGCTGTTCTCGGTGGCGTCGTCGTCGTGGACGGTCCGCGCGCCCCGACTGCGCGAGCGTCGGCCTGACCTGCCCGGTGGCACCGTGCTCGACGACGAACGGGACACGACGACGTTGCGCTGCCTGCACACGGTGGCCGCGCTCGGGGTCGTCGTGCTCGTCCTGCTGGGTGGCCCGTTCGTCGCGCCGGACGCGACCGTCGACACCGTCACGTGGGTGGTCACGTTGGCATTGCTGGGTTTCACGACGGGGGCGACCGCGTTTCGCGCACACCGACTCGCCGGGCGGGTCGGCCGCGTCCTGCTGATCACGACGGCGCTGGTGCTGGTCGGGGTGGCGGCCGTGGTCGCGACGCCGCTGTCCACACAGGTGTCGGACGGAGCCAACTCGACGGTGGAGCTGCTGGCAGCGGCGCTGTTCGCGGTCTGTGTGCTGTTCGCGCTCCTGCTGGTGCCCACCGCCGTCCTCGCCCGCCGCGCGTGGGCGGGACTGCCGAAGCGCCTTCGCCCCTGGGCGGGCGGCTGGGCCGCTGCTCCCGCACTCGCGTTGGCCGCGTTGCTGGGCGGCGGCTTCGGCGCTGGCCTGGCGATCGCCGCCCGGCACGTCCTCGATCCCTCGATCGCCCTCCCACGCGGGTACACGCTCATCACTGTGTTGTGGGGAGCCGGACTCGGGTTCGCCGCGCTGATCGCCATTCCCGTGTTCGCCGTGGCCGTCCCCCTGCGCCGTGCCCGACGCGGAGTGCCCGAGGTGCTGCACCTGATGGACACCCCGGCCGAAGACGTCGGCAAGGCGGCCGACGCGTGGGCCAGGGCGGCGTGGGAACGCAAGCATCTGCATCGCATCGTGCTCACGGTGGTGCTGGCCATGATCGTCGGCGCCGCCGCTCTGCTGGTCGTCCGCCTGCGCGCGGTGGAGTTGCCGGAGTTCCTCATGCCGTTGTCGGCGGTGGGCGTGGTGGCGCTCGGCGTGCTGGCCGTGGCGCTGCTGCGGGCCGTTCTCACCGCCGCCACCGGGGCAATGCGGATGCGCCATCTCGCCGCGTTCGCCGACCTCGTGTGCTTCTGGCCGCGGGTCGCCCACCCGGTGGTGCCACCGTCGTACGCGCTGAAAGTGGTGCCCGAACTCGCCGAGCGCGCCAAGGAGCACCTGCGTGCCCCGGACAGCCGAGTCGTCCTCTCCGGCTACCACGTGGGAGGGCTGCTCACCGTCATCACGGCGGGACGTCTCTCGGCCACCCTGTCCGACGCCGAACTCGAACGGCTCGGCCTCCTCACCGCCGGGACACCGCTGCAGTGGGGCTACCAACGCGCGTTCCCCGGCGTGTTCGGCCACGACTCGCTCGCCCGCCTCTACGGCGCTCTCGGCGGACACTGGCGCGGACTCTGCCGAGGCACCGACACGTTCGGCGGGGGCGCGACGACCTGGCGTCACCAGGTGCGCGACGGGCGGCTGCTGGGTGTGGGGTACCTGCCGGACGGCGGCGTCGGTGCCCTCGAACCCGCCGAGCGTGGCCCCCACGGAGTTCTCGTCCTGGGCGGCGACCACTGGCTGCCCGATCCGGCGCTCGGCCCCGTGCAGGGTCGCCGCTGGGCGCCGGGAGTGCGTCGGCACACCGACTACATCGCCGAGCCCGAGTGGGACCGCGCCGTCGCGTACGCGGCCGGGCTCGCCGGGCCCACACCCGCCGTCCCGGAGCCGACCCGACCGGTCGGACCGGCACCCGGTGACGTGCTGGGATCGTCGAGGCTCGACGGCAACGGGATGGTCAACGGTCCGGGCTGAGGACGCCCGGCGTCTCTCAGGCTTCCTCGCCCCGTCGCCTGCGGGTCGCAGCCACCAACGCACCGCCGCACGCGAGCAACGCGACTCCGACAGCGATCAACCAACCGCTGCCGAACCCGGTGGAGGCGAGTTCGTCGTCGGCGGCCACCGCTCCGTCGCTCTCTGTCGTCGGTGTGGTCGGCACGGCTGTCTCGGCGGAGGTCGGTGTGATCGTGCTGGTCCGGGACGGCGGCTCCGCCGGGAGCTCCGCCTCGGGCTGCTCCAGCGCCCCGTCCCGAGGCGGTTCGTCGGGACCCGACTGCGGCTTCGTGGTGGCGGTCGCCGAGGGCGCCTCCTCACCGCAGGCGAACCAGCGGCTGATCACGGGGACCGTCCCGTCCGAACCCACCGGTGCGCGCAACTCGACCCACGGGTGGCTCTTGGCGAGCCCCGACCTGCCCGGCAGGTACACGTGATGCCGGGACCCGCCCTCGACGACGATCGCGGTGACGGCGATGTCGTCGGGAAGGTCCGTGATCGTGACGTAGTCGTCCTGGACCGGCACACCGCCGTCGTAGCTCAACCCGATGTTCTGGATCATGCCGCCGTCCTCGACGCTGACCAGAATCCCGCCACCGAACTGCTCGCACTGCGGCTCCGCGAGGAGGCCCTCACGGACCTCCGCCCGCGCGTCGTCCCCGGCCTCCAGCGCCGACGCCGCCGGCGCTGCGGCCACGCTGCACGCCACGGCCAACCCCGTGCTCAGCAGAGCCGCGAGGAGGCGTGGTCGGGGGCGTGGGGGCATGGGGTACTCCGTCGGGGAAAGCGGCGATCACGAGCCCCCCGACGAGGGAGTCAGGTGGGCGAGGGGACTTTATCCGCTTTTGGTGAAACCTCCATGCCGAAAGGACGGACAGTGATCCTTTCGATTCCGATCGGTGACGAACGGCGACCCGATCGCCGTCACTTCGCAACCTACGGGTGACGCGAACCGTCAAGCATTCACCGGACGGTAGAGATCGGGTTCCAGGTAGATGAGCCGCGCCGCGGGCACCTTCGCACGCACCCGGCTCTCGGCCTCGTCGATCGCCTTCGCGACCTCCGCGAGCTCCAGCCCCTCCCGCAGGCCGAGCTTGGCGGCCACCAGCAGCTCGTCCGGACCGAGGTACTGCGTGCGGATGTGGATGACCCGCTCGACGTCGTCCGAGGTCAGCTCGTTCGCGATGATCTCGAGTTCGCCGTCGCTGGCACCCTCGCCGATGAGCAGGCTCTTCATCTCGACGATCAGCGTGATGGCGATGACGCCGAGCAGCACACCGATCATCAGGGTGCCCACGCCGTCCCACATCGGGTCACCGGTGAGGACCGCGAGCCCGACCCCGAGCAACGCGAACACGAGCCCGAACAGCGCGCCGGCGTCCTCCAGCAGCACGACGGGCAGTTCGGGAGTCTTCGACTGCCGGATGAACGACCACCAGCTCTGCTCGCCCTTCAACTGCCGGGACTCGACGATGGCGGTGCGGAAGCTGTAGCTCTCCAGAGCGATGGCCACCACGAGGATCGCCACCGCCACGAGCGGCGACGACAACTCCTCGGGGTGCTGGATCTTGTGGATGCCCTCGTAGAGCGCGAAGACGGCACCCAGCGTGAACAGCATCAGGGCGACGATGAACGAGTAGAAGTAGCGCTCGCGCCCGTATCCGAACGGGTGGGCCTTGGTCGCTCGCCGCTTCGACGTCTTCTGCCCCAGGAGCAGCAACCCCTGGTTGGACGTGTCGGCCACCGAGTGCACCGACTCGGCCAGCATCGACGACGACCCGGTGATCAGGAAGCCGACGAACTTCGAGACGGCGATTCCCGCGTTCGCGAACAGTGCCGCGAGGATCGCTTTGGTACCACCTTCTGCTGCCACGACGTGTCCCCCTTCGCAGGCGCGGCCCCACCACTCGGGGCGCGATCGGGGTGCAGCATAAGACCTGGTCCCCGACGTCGACGGAGCACCTGGTCGTGAAGCGATCACACTCCGGAATCAGGGAACGAAACGGACATCCTGCCGCGACGACCGCGGTCAGGCGCAGGTACCGGCGGTCGCCCGGAAAACGCGGGCAGGCCCCTCCACCGTGGGACGGATCCGCACCTCCGGGTCGGAAGCCGGAAGCCACACCGACTCACCACGACGCAGCTCGATCTTCGTCCCGTCCTCGGACACCAACAGCAGTTCGCCCTCGGTGCACAACAGGATCTGCGGCGTCGCGCCGCCGAGCGTCACCTCGTTCGCGTCACCGGCCGCCCACTCCAGGCGCGACAGCTCGAACTCGGGCGCGTCGGTGCGATATACCGCCACCCGCTCGTCACTGCCCCGGTCGCCGCCCAGCACCGGCATGTCGCCGCTGGAGAAGTCGAGCACGCGGAGCAGCTCGGGCACGTCCACGTGCTTGGGCGTAAGCCCACCACGGAGGATGTTGTCCGAGTTCGCGAGAATCTCCACCGCCGTCCCGTGCAGGTAGAGGTGCAGGTTCCCCGCCGCGAGATAGAGCGCCTCACCCGCCTTCAGCGTGAGCCGGTTCAACAGCAACGCCGCCAGCACGCCCGCGTCGTGCGGGTGCGCCTCCCCGAGTTCCAGGACGGTGCGGCACTCGACGTCGAACTCCCCGCGTTCCTTGACGTGGCGCACGCACGCGTCGAGCACCTCGGGTAGCAACTGGTCGAGCGTCGGCTGCGGCATGGTGATCAGCGACGTGAACAACGCCCGAAGCCCGTTGGAGTCGGGCTGCGCGGCCAGCAACTCGGTGTACCGCGTCAACCCGGGTGTGTCGATGGCCCGCAACAACCGCACGGTACGTCGCGGGTCGCGGAAACCGGCGAGCGCGTGGAACTCGGTCAACGCGCACACGAGTTCCGGCTTCGCCGTCGGGTCGGGATAGTTGCGGTTCGGCGCGTCCCTCGGGATGCCCGCGGCCTCCTCGCGAGCCCATCCCTCCGCCGCCTGTTCCGCGGACGGGTGCGCCTGCATCGACAGGGGCTCCTCCACCGCGAGGATCTTGAGCAGGAACGGCAGTCGACCGCCCCACCGGTCGGCACATGCCTCACCGAGCTGGCCGACGGGGTCGCTCTCGACGAGATCGAGCAGGCTCCGCTCGGTCCCGTCCTGGCTCACCACGTGGGACGGGTCCCCGGGGTGCGCCCCCATCCACAGCTCGGCCTCGGGGTGCGGTGCGGGCACCGGGCGCCCCAGCAGTTCCGGGATCGTGGTCCTGGAGCCCCACGCGTAGGGCCGGACTGCGTTACGCAGCAGTTCCACGGTCAACTCAACTCCTCGCCGGCCGTTCCACCGGCCTTCCTCGTGTACTGGCTCTACGCCGTTGCGGGCGCAACGCGGCCAGCTCCCCCAATCGTTCCTGCCGCGAGACCGAGGTAGAGCGCCGCCAACTCGCACCGCAGCGCCAGGACCGCCGCGCGACCCGCGTCGTCGGCCACGATCTCGTCCGCCGGCGCCAGCACGTCCGCCGACGGCAGCAGCTCCCCTGCCCGATGCCGACTGGCGTCCGCCGCCTGACCCGTGATCACCGCGAGCAGCACCACCCGCACCGGAGTCCCCTCACCGGCCGGGTCGTCGGGGTCCGCGAAGATCGTGTTCTCCGCCGACGCCTCCGTGGCAGCCCGCCGCAGTGCGGGCCGCGACAGTGCTTGCCGGTAGTGCGCGACGTCCGCGACGACGGCCGCGTGGGCGGCCAAAGCGTACGCGGCGTGCTGCGCGACCGCGACGGCCACCGCGTCGAGGCCCCACAACAACGGCGTGCGGTCGGCCAACCGCAACGCCAACGACTTGGCCGGATTCACGAAGGACTCGTGATCGGGATGACCACGTTCGGCCTCGTAGTCGAGGCGGTCGGCGAGCGCGTCGACGTCGACGGTCGCCAGCCCCACCGCGTTGGCGGTGACCAGGCCCGCGGCCAAAGCCCTCGGCAACGTCAGCTCCGCGGGAACCGGGACCCGGGGTGACAGAACGAGACCGCGCCCCGCCACCGACGACGCCACCGGCCCGTCCAGAGGCGCGGACAGCACCACGCCCGCGCCGTACCGCGCGGCGCGCTCCAGCGACAACGCCAGCTCACGGTCGTAGGGGTCGTCGGTGTGCGCGAACACCACGTCGAGAGCGCCGACCCAGCTCGGCACGACGTCGCTGAGGACGACCGGAACGGGACTGGCCGGGGCGATCAGCGCCTCCAACAACCTCGCCGCGCCGTGCCCGACCCCCGGTCGGGACACGATCACGAGGGAGCGAGGACGCCCCACGTCCAGTCGTGCGCTCAGTTCCAGTTCCGCCGCGGCCTCGACGGTCGAACGCACCTGGGCGCCCGCCATCGCGGCCGACCTCAGCAGACCGGCACCGTCGGCACCGGCCAGCCGCGCCGGATCGTCGAGGAGACTGTCGTCAAGCGCCATCGGAACTGGTCTGGTCATCGGTCTCACGCCCGTCGTCGGGAGGGGTCGCCTCGTCGAGCAGGAGCACGGGAATGCCGTCACGTACCGGGTAGACCCGACCACACGACGTGCAGGTCAGCGCGTCGGCGTCGGCGTCGTCCGGTGTCCCCGGCGTCAGCGGAGCGTGGTCCGGCGCGGGGCACGCGAGAATCTCCATGAGCTGTGCGTCAAGCGTGACGGCCATGCTTCCTCTTTACCACTAGCGGATTCTGGGTGACGTCTTCTCGTCCGGGACGCGGCACCGACTCAGCCACGCACGATGGCGAGGACCTCGTCGGTCAGCGCACGCACGGCGGCCTCGTCGGAGGCTTCCACGTTCAGTCGCAGCAACGGTTCCGTGTTGGACGCACGAAGATTGAACCAGCCACGCTCGCCGAGGTCGACTGTGAGGCCGTCGAGTTCGTCCAGCTCCGCGCCGTGTCGACCCCCGAATGCCTCCTTCACGGCCGCCAGCCGACCCGCCTGGTCGTCGACCGTGGAGTTGATTTCGCCGGAGGCGACGTAGCGACTGAACCGCGAGGTCAGAGCCGACAACGGCCCGTCCTGCTCGCCCAACGCCGCGAGGACGTGCAGGGCCGCCAGCATGCCGGTGTCGGCCCGCCAGAAGTCGCGGAAGTAGTAGTGGGCCGAGTGCTCGCCACCGAAGATGGCGCCCGTCCTGGCCATCTCCTCCTTGATGAAGGAGTGTCCGACGCGCGTCCGCACGGGGGTACCGCCGTGTTCGCGCACGATCTCGGGAACGGCCTTCGACGTGATGAGGTTGTGGATGATCGTGGCGCCGGGCTCCTTGGCGAGCTCCCGCGTCGCCACGAGGGCGGTGATGGCGCTGGGCGGCACCGGGTCGCCGTTCTCGTCGACGACGAAGCAGCGATCGGCGTCCCCGTCGAACGCGAGCCCGACGTCGGCGCCCACCTCACGGACCTTCGCCTGCAGGTCCACGATGTTGGCCGGGTCCAGCGGGTTCGCCTCGTGATTGGGGAACGCACCGTCGAGCTCGAAGTACATCGGCACGATCTCGAACGGCAGGCTCTCGAACACCTTCGGCACCGTGAGGCCGCCCATGCCGTTGCCCGCGTCCACGACGATCTTCAACGGGCGGCTGTCGCTGAGGTCGACCAGCTTGTGCAGGTGCGCCGCGTACTCGCTCAGCACGTCACGTTCGGTGATCGTGCCCTCCTGGCCGGCGAACTCGGGAACGCCCTGCTCCACGGTGTCCCGGATCTCGGCGAGACCGGACTCCTGCCCAACCGGGGCGGCACCGGCGCGACACAGCTTGATGCCGTTGTACTGCGCCGGGTTGTGGCTGGCGGTGAACATCGCGCCGGGCATGTTGAGCATGCCGGACGCGAAGTACAGCTCGTCGGTGCTCGCGAGGCCGATCGAGACCACGTCGAGTCCCTGCGACGTCACACCCCTGGCGAACGCCTTGGCCAGGCCCGGCGAGGACTCCCGCATGTCGTGCCCGATCACCACCGAAGGGGAGTCCGGCTTGATGAGCAGAGCGAAGGCGGCACCGAAATCGGCCACCAGCTCCTCGGTCAGCTCGTCACCGACGACACCACGGATGTCGTACGCCTTCACGATGGCCGACAGGTTCGACACGCCTCTCCCCGATCGTCTCCGATGTAGGCTTCGCAAGCCTCGATACCCGCGAAGGAGCCTACCGACACGTCCGGACGCTCAGGCGCGGCCGGGGAGTACCCGCAGGTGGCCCCGCCGGATCTCACCCGTCCTCGACGGCTCCGACTGTTCCGGGGGCGGCGCACTGGGGCGGTCGGAACGCCCCGCCTCACGCACGGCCTCGGCCAGCGCGGTCAGCTCGTCACTGGAAGGTTCCGGGGCAGCGAACTCCCCCTCGTGCCGGACGACCTCCCAGCCCTTGGGCGCTGTGAGCCGCAGGGCGTGAGCCTCGCAGAGGTCGTACGAATGAGGCTCCGATGCCGTGGCCAGCGGACCGACCACCGCGGTCGAGTCGCTGTAGGCGTAGGTCAGCGTCGCTACCGCGGGTTCGAGGCAACCCGTCCGCGAACACTTTCGCACGCTCCGCACAGTTGCTCACCATAGCCTGTACGCGGTGTCCTGTGCGGCCGACACACCGAGAACTTTTCGGTGGCACGGCAGCGTAGGCTTCCCCTCGTGGCTATGGCGAGAGGCTCGCGACAGCGGCAGCGGTTCCGCCGCGACCGACATGGTCGTGGTCTGAGGGGGCCACTGTTCCCGTCCACGGTGCCTGCAGCGTCGAGCCGTGCCGAGAAGTTCGACGCTCTCGTCCTCGACGCGCTGGAGCCGATCGAGGCCCGGTGGCGCCACGACCTCACCGAGTTGGACGTGGCGGTCGACGAGGTGCCGGAAGTGCGCATGGAGATTCCCTCCACGCAGGTCGAGGGCGTGTTGCTCGACGGGAGGGTGCCGCTGTCCCGGCTCGTGCCCGCGGGCGTCGACCGCGACGGCCTGCCGACCCGGGCGCGGATCGTGCTGTACCGCCGCCCGCTGGAGGCCCGGGCCAAGGACCCGACGGAGCTGTCCGAACTCGTCCACGACGTCCTCGTGGAACAGGTCGCCAACTACCTCGGCGTGGAACCGGACATCATCGACGGCGGCTGACGACGTCGACTCCGACGCCGACTCCGGCGTCGGCTCTCACGTCGCCGACGACCGCGACGACCTGGCCAGGCGCAGCGACGGGACCGCCGTGAGCACCGTGAACGACACGGCCGCGAGCTGTCCGAGCAGCAGCAGATCGTGGCGACCGTTCTCGAAACGCACCCGGACCTCGGCGGGCTCCGGCGGCACGGCGACCGCCACCTGACCGCCCCACGCTTTGACGATCGGATGGCCCACGCCGTCGATCGTGGCGCGCCACCCCGGTTCGTAGGCCGCGGCCACCAGGAGCAGACGTCCCTCCGGGCCTTCCGACACCCGCACGCCGATCTCGGGCGGCGCGGCGTCCACCGCCGCCGATGCGGGTGTCGTGAGCAGGTCGGCGTCGGGAGCCAGTCCGCCGACCGACCGCTGAGCCTGTTCGGGAGAGATCAACGTCGCCGCGCCCGCCTCCGCGGTCAGCCGCAGCACGGTCCGGCCGTCGTACGTCGCCGCGACAGGCTCCACGAGGTCGCCGGCCACGGAGCGGAGCACCTCGCCGTCGTCGCCGGGTGACAGCACGACGAACAGCACGCCCGACGTGGCGGCCGACGTCACCGCGTCGACCACGCCCTCGCGAGCGCCGTCGGAAAGCTGGCGTTGCCAGTCGCGCAGGCGCGCACTCATCCACTCGCTCGACGCCATCGCGTCGTCGCCGAATCGGGGCAGGCGCCCGGCCGTGAGCCGAGGCGTCGCCGTCGCGTCGTCTCCCAGGATCAACACCCCGCGCCCCGTCGCTGCGAGGTCGGCGGCGAGCGGTTCCGTCGGTTCGCCCGGCTGGTGCGCGAGTGGTCCTCCTCGGCCGCCGAGGACGACACCGACCGCCAGCACCAGCACCCCGGCCCACGCCGCCGCGACCGCGACTCGCTGCCGGAGAGGTCGCGACTCCGTCCGCGCGGATTGGTCGCCGAGGCCCAGGAGCGGGACGAGCAGCCCGGCTCCGACGAACAACAGGGGCGCCCCCGCGAACGCCGCACCGCCGGACCTGCCGTCGAGCACCGTCGCGACGAGCCCGGCCGCCCCCACCACGACGAGTCCGGCCGCCGCCCACAGCCGGACCGAGGGGCGCACGAGCGCGGCCGACAGCGCCGCGAGCACGACCACGACTCCGACCGGTGTTCCTCCCGGACCGCCCGGGTCCAGGACGACCAGCTCGCCCACGGTGGGAACGTCGGCTGCCGCACCGGTCACACCGCGCAGCACGAGCCCGGGTTCGTCGACGAGCACCGGCAGCCACGGTGACAACAACGCGGCGGGCAACAGCACCAGAACGGCGAGAGAACCAACTCGTGCCCTGGGCCGGTCCCGCCCAGGAGACACCACGAAGACGACCCCGGCCACGACGAGCAGCGTCAGCCAGGACAACGGATGGAAGGCTCCCACGGTCGCCAGACCCAGGGCGCACACGGCACTCAGGCTCAGCCACCGTGCCGGAACTTCTCGCCACCCCGACGCCGCCACGATGCCGGCCAGCAGGAGCGGCAGCAGCAGATGGACCACGACGACGTCGACCCGGCCCTGCACCGCCGCCGTCGTGGCAGCGGGCAACAGCGCGTAGACCGCCGCCACGACGGCCCGGTGGGAACGTCCCACCGGCAGCCGCCGCATCGCGGTGTACGCGGACAAGCCCGCCAACGGAATGTCGGCCAGCAGCAACAACGCCACCGCGGCGGCGGGACCGCCCCACGGCGCGAACGGAGCACCGAGCACGCCCAGGACGGCGAGAGCCGGAGGTGCACCGCCGGAAGCACCACCGGCCACGCCGTGCCAGGCTGCGAGGTACTCGCGCCAGACCTCGCCGAGCTCACCGACCGGCGACAACGCGCCGCCGGAGAGCGAAAGACCGAGCCGACCCGCGTGCAGCACCAGTGCAACGATCGCCAGCGCGGTCACCATGAGCACGGGCGGAGCCCACCGCGAACGCAGCGCCCGCCTCATACCCACCTCACCGACCACGCGCGCGATGACCGCAACACGCCGTTGATCGACCCATGTTCGACCTCGACGCGGGTATCGGTCAGAATGCTCGACGCGCGGGCACGGCGACCCGAACGGGTCGCGAACCGGCTGGGTCCTCGGTCAGGCCGAGGCACCAGAAGCCGAGACAACGCCGAGAACTGCGTAGGAAGGATCGGTGAGGCGACGATCGTGCACGACAAGTGCCACTCCGCGAACAGTGAAGATCAAGGACGCCTACTCTAACGAGCGGCTCCCGACGCGGGTCACACGGCGCGCTTCTTCAGCTTCCTCCGCTCCCTCTCGGAGAGGCCGCCCCAGATGCCGAACCGCTCGTCGTGGGCCAAGGCGTACTCCAGGCAGTCGTTACGGACCTCGCACACCTGGCAAATTCGCTTCGCTTCCCGGGTCGAGCCCCCCTTCTCCGGGAAGAAGGCCTCCGGATCGGTCTGCGCGCACAACGCGCGATCCTGCCAATCCTGCTCGTCCGTCACGTCGAAGAGCTCGGTGAGCACACCCAGATCGTCCGGGTGTCCACCCCACTCCATGACGTTCCCCCATTCTCTTCCAGTCGTATCCAACCGCACGTCCGCCTCCTCGCTTCCACGCACTCCCAGGGCCGGCGGTACCGGATGCCCCGACTGCCCCCCTTTTAAGACAGTCGAATGACATCAATGTGATTACACCTGTGTAGTGCGGCCGGGTCAAGCGGAGTAGCAAGGTTGGGGGATACTTGGAGCGGCATGCGCAAGGGGACACGCCGAGAGAACCTCGACCGGTTTGCGCCTGTTGCTCCCCGCGAACGGAGAGGACACACCACGCCAGTGCAACGCTCAGTCGTTCGGCCAAGCGCACTCTTCTACGTCATCCTCGCCGTCACCGTGGCCGGGGGCGCGTTGACCACAGCGATGACGTTCGACGACATCCTTCAGCGTCCGGTGCTGCCCACTCTCGGCATGTTCCTGCTGATCATCGGAGGTTGGGCCCTCTCGCTGACCCTGCACGAGTTCGGGCACGCCTTCGTGGCCTACAAGGGCGGCGACCGGGAGGTGGCCGCCAAGGGCTACCTCTCGATGGACATCCGGCGCTACACCGACCCGGTCATGTCGCTGGTGCTTCCGTTGATCATCCTCGCGATCGGCGGCATCCCGCTTCCCGGTGGCGCAGTGTGGATCAACCGCTGGGCGCTGCGGTCCCGAACCGTGTCGTCGTGGGTGTCTCTCGCGGGGCCGCTCAGCAACCTCGCACTCGGCGTCGTCCTCACGGCGGTCGTCGCCACCGTCGACATGCCGCCGGGCCTGTTCGCCGGACTGTCCTACCTGGCCTCGCTGCAGATTCTCGCGTTCGTCATCAACATCCTCCCCGTGCCGGGCCTCGACGGGTTCGGTGCGATCGAGCCCTACCTGTCACCGAAGGCGCGCGAGTTCGGCGCGAAGGCCCGCCCATGGGCTCCTCTCGTGCTTTTCGCCCTGGTCATCGGTGTTCCCGGTGTGGGATCGGCCCTGTGGTCATTGACCGACACCGTGTTCGCGGCCGTCGGCGGTGACTCGTTCGCGGCGGCGGTCGGTCAGTACGTGTTCATGTTCTGGCGCTGATCACGCCCCGCTATCGCAACCACTGCCGGGCCCGGGCAGCCACCCGGCGCAACCCGGCTCGCTCACCGAGGTAGTTGCCCACCAGCCCTACCACCGGCAACGACCCCAGCGCCTGGTGGTAGAAGCGACCGCTCGGACGCTTCTCCAGTTCGCCGAGGAGGCCGAACAGCGAACGGCCGAGCCGCCACAGCGTGCGCGCCCCCGCCTTGACGCCGAACCGGGCACGCCTCCGTCCGTTCGTCGGCAGGTCCTCCGACAACGCCGCCGTGCGCTCGTCCTCCGCCGCGGGGTCGTACCCCGCGTAACGCCCCTCGGCGACGTAGCGGTCGATGTCGCGTTCGAAGAGAACCCAGGCAATCAGTCGGACCCGCTCCGCGACGTCGGTGACCCCGTGCTCCCCGGCGATGGCGCACAACAACAGGCCCTGCGAGGCCACGCCCATCGTGTCCTGGACCGGGAATCGATCCGCCAAGGCACCCAACAGTCCCGGAGCCGCCGTGACCAGGGCCGTGAAGCGGCCGACCCGGTTGACCCACCAGTCCACGCGATCGTCGGTGTCCATCGTGCCCCACGCCGCGGACCCGGGCACCCTGACCGACTTCACTGCCTCGGCGAGCCGCGCCCGCACCGACGCCTCGGTCTCGCCGCCGGAGGTCGACACGGTGAACGGGTCCGCCTCGCGAAGCGCGTCCACCAACGGCCCTGCCGCCCGCACGAACGGGCGGAGCACCTTGACGACCTGCTCGTCGCTGCTCGGCTCGACCACGGTCACCTTCCTGTTCCAGCGCCCTCCTTGGCCGCCCGGCCCAGCGACCCGCCGAGCGCGATAGCAGCAGGTACCGCACCACCCGCCAGCAACAGCAGCGCCCTCCAGTCCACCATCAGGACGGTGTCACCGCCCGGCCCGCCCGCGCCCAGCACCAACAGGCTCACGAGCCAGAAGAGCAACGGGACCATCGCCAGCCTTCGGGAGACCAACCGCTCCGCCGTCGTCACCAGCAACGGCGTGGTCAGCACGGCCACGAGCACGCTCAACGGCAACGGCGCGTCCCCCACCTTCGGCAACACGAGCCCGTCGAGCCGCAACGGCAGGTAGAACAGCTCCAGCGTGGCCAGCAGCACCGCGTCCACACACAGCAGTGCCAGCACACCCCACCGGGACACGGACGACGCCTCCGTCAGCACCCTTCGAGACCTCCGAACAGGTCGGTCTCGGCACCGTCGGAGGGTCCGTGGGCGAGGACGAAGAACTCCGTGGTGGGGACCGGCTGCGCGATCTCGTTGGAGAGTGCGAAGCAATCGGCTCCCACGGTCACCTGGGTCCGATGAGCCCGCAAAGCATCGAACTTCGCGTCGCGGTACGGCGCGATGTCGATGCGCGTGGTGATGTCGGCGTCGGGAGTGGTGGGCAACTCGTCGTCGGCCGGGATACGGAAGGGGATCGCGTCCTCGGCGTCGCGCCGCCGCAACGCCGCCAACCCGCTCACGGTCGCCTCGGCCGAGGCGACGGTGTGGAACAGGCGACGCACCCCGTCGGCGCCCCCGCGCCGCTGCACCGCCGCCGTCGTGATCTCGTGAGCCCGGATGTGGTCTGGGTGCCCGTAGCCACCGAAGGAGTCGTACGTCACCACCACGTCGGGCCGCAGCTCGTCGAACAGCGCCACGAGCTGCTCGGTCTGCTCCTCCACGTCGCCGCGGACGAACGCCCGCGGGTGCTCGTTCGCCTCCGTGCCCGCCATACCCGAGTCACGCCACCGCCCGGCACCGCCGAGAAAACGGTGCTCGGTCCAGCCCAACGCCGCTCCGGCCGCTCGCAGCTCACCGATGCGATAACCCCCGAGCTGATCGGCCGCCCAGCCGCCGAGCTGGTCGAGTTCGGCGGGAATGATCTCGCCTTCCTCGCCGAGAGTGCAGGTCACCACTGTGACGTGCGCCCCTTCGGCGGCGTAGCGGGCGATCGTGCCGCCCGTGGTGATGCTCTCGTCGTCCGGGTGTGCGTGCACGAACAGCACCCTGCGGCCGTGTACCGGGGTCACAACTTAAGATTAGTTCGTTCGTATCGTCCCCACATCGGCGCATCTGCACTATCCTCGCGCCGAGTCACAACCACACATCGCCGTGACACCCTAATTCCCCTCACGAAGGGCTTCTGGTGAGCGTAGAAGCAGTATCGCCGCAGTCGGCGGAATCGTCGGAATCCGTGCTGTCCATTTCGGATTTGAAGATCTCGTTCTCGACCGAGGACGGCGTCGTCGAAGCGGTCAAGGGCATCGGGTTCGACGTCGCGCCGGGCGAGATTCTCGCGATCGTCGGTGAGTCGGGATCGGGCAAGTCCGTCACGTCGATGTCCGTGCCGGGTCTGCTCCCGAAGTCCGCGAAGATCAACGGCACGCGCAAGCTCGGGACGATCGACCTCAGTGACATGACGGCCAAGCAGCTCCGCAAGCACCGCGGCAGCGACGTCGCCATGATCTTCCAGGAGCCGATGACGGCCCTGAACCCCATGTACACGGTGGGTTGGCAGATCCGGGAGGCTCTGCGCGCCCACAAGGACATCTCCAAGCAGGCGGCCGACAAGCGCGCCGTCGAACTGCTCGAGATGGTCGGCATCCCCGAGCCGGAGCGGCGCTTCAAGCAGTACCCGCACCAGCTCTCGGGCGGTCTGCGGCAGCGCGTCGTCATCGCGATCGCCATCGCGTGCGACCCGAAGGTCATCATCGCCGACGAGCCGACCACGGCTCTCGACGTCACGGTGCAGGCCGAGATCCTCGCGCTGCTGCGCAAGCTGCGTGACACGCTGAACACGGCGATCGTCCTCATCACCCACGACATGGGTGTCGTCGCCGACCTCGCCGACCGCGTCGTCGTGATGTACCAGGGCGAGATCGTCGAGCAGGCTCCCGTCCACGAGCTGTTCGCCAACCCGAAGCAGGACTACACCAAGCGACTGCTCGCTGCCGTTCCCGTGCTCGGACAGCGCCCTGAGGGGCGGCGCCTGCTCGAGGACACGAAGGTCGAGGTCGTCGAGACCAAGACGGACGAGGCGATCCGGAAGGTCCACGAGAAGCTCGCCTCCCGCCTCGACGAGTCGGCTCCCGCGCTGGACATCAAGGACCTCGTCCTCGAATACCCGGGCAAGGGTCGCCAGGGCAAGAACCGCGCCGTCGACAACGTCTCGCTGCACATCGACCGTGGTGAGATCCTCGGCCTGGTGGGCGAGTCGGGCTCCGGGAAGTCGACCGTGGGCCGCTGCGCCATCCGGCTGCTGAAGCCCACCTCCGGCACCGTCAAGATCGCCGGCAACGACATCACGACGATGTCGCACAAGGAGCTGCGTCCGCTGCGGACGTACTTCTCCATCGTGTTCCAGGACCCGGCGTCCACACTGGACCCGAAGATGACCATCGGTGAGTCCATCGCGGAGCCGTTGGTGCTGCACAAGGTCCTCAGCGGCAAGGAGCTCGACAACCGAGTCGCCGACCTGCTCGACAAGGTGCAGCTTTCCGCTCACTACCGCAACCGGTACCCGCACGAGCTGTCCGGTGGTCAGCGGCAGCGCATCGCCATCGCCCGCGCGCTGGCGCTCAACCCCAAGCTGCTCATCGCCGACGAGCCGACCTCGGCGCTCGACGTGTCGGTGCAGGCCAAGGTGCTGGACCTGTTCCTCGACCTCCAGCAGCACCTGCGCTTCGCGTGCCTGTTCATCAGCCACGACCTCGCCGTCGTGGACTTGCTGGCCGACCGCGTCGCCGTGATGCAGCACGGCAAGCTGGTCGAGGTGGGCACGCGCGACCAGGTGCTCCACAACCCGCAGCAGGAGTACACGAAGCGGCTCCTGTCGGCCGCCCCCGTCGCCAACCCGGAGCTCCAGGCGGAGCGTAGGAAGGCGTGGGAGGAAGGCCGCGTGGCTCCGGTCGAGGACTGACGAGCGAGCGCCTCGACAAGACCCGACGGGGGTGGCACCGACCGGTGCCACCCCCGTTCGTCTGTCGGCGTGTCACCGCCCTACGCACGCGTGTCACCGCCCTACGCACGCGTGTCCGCGGCGTGCGACGCAGACATTGCGTGCGCAGCTTGCGGACACGCCGTCAGGCTGCCGCCATCCGTACGGGAAGTGCAGACACGCGTACGCAGCTCGCGGACACGCCGTCAGGGACGGCGGACACGGTGACGGGAGGCGCGGACACGCCGGTACGGCAACAGAAACGGCGGAGGGGAGCACACCGCTTGCGCGGTCGTGCTCCCCTCCGCCGTCGAGTCGTGCGAAATGCTCCGGGACTGGTTCGCCGCTAGGCCTTGACCTTGCGCTGACGCGGGTCGAAGGCGTCGCGGAGGCCGTCACCGATGAAGTTGATCGACAACGAGATCAACACCAGGACGACGAACGGGCCGAAGAACAACCACGGGCGACCGGTCATCTGCGCGTAGTTCTCCGAGATGACCCGGCCCAGCGAGGTGTCCGGCGGCTTCACACCGAGACCGATGAACGACAGCGCCGCCTCGGCGAGCACCGCCTGCGCCACGGCCAGCGTCGCGTTCACGGTGATGGTGCCGACCATGTTGGGCACGAGGTGCTTGAACACGATGCGCCCGGTGCCCGCACCCGACGCGCGCGACGCCTCGATGAACTCGCGTTGCGACAGCGACATCGCCTCGGCACGCGTGATACGCACGATCGGCATCCACGCGAACCCGGCGAGCACCACCGCCACGACCCACCAGCTCCCGCTGAACACCTTCACCAGGATCGCGGCGGCCGCGATCGCGGGGATGATCAGGAACAGGTCGGTCAGCCGCGAGATCGCCGAGTCGACGAACCCGCCCATATAACCGGCGAACGCACCCAGCACCACACCGATGAAGGTCGCCACGACCGACACCGTGATCGCGATCAGCAGGGAGTACTGCGTACCCCGCAGGATCTGCGACACCATGTCCTTGCCGACCTGAGTGGTTCCCAGCGGGTGCTCGGCACTCGGCTCGGCGAAGGACTCGAACGACGAGTCCCAGTAACCGTGCGGCCAGAACAACGGCATGATCAGCGCGACCAGCGTGATCAGCAGCAGCATGGCCACACTGATCATCGCGAGCTTGTGCCGCAGGAACTTGCGCAGAACGAGCGCGCCCTGGCTGCGTGGCTCCGGCATCGCTTCCGCGCTCAGCGCACCTTCGGAAATCGGAGGCTTGTCACCGGTTTCCGCACCGGTCACAAGCGAGTTCATGTCAGCCAACGCGAATCCTCGGGTCCAGAATGCCGTACAACAAGTCCGCGATCAGGTTCGCGATAATCACCGCGATGGAGATCACCACGATCCAGCCCATCATCACGTTCGGGTCGTTCTTGTTCACGGCCTCGACGAGCACAGCGCCCATGCCGTTCCAGTTGAACACCCGCTCGGTGATGACGGCGCCCGTCACGACGGTCACGAAGTTCACCGAGAACAGCGTGGTCGTCGGGATCAGGGCGTTCCGGAAGGCGTGCTTCCAGATCACCCGCCGCTCGGTCAAGCCCTTGGCGCGCGCCGTCCGCACGTAGTCCATGTTCAGCGTCTCCAGCATGGACGCGCGCTGGAAGCGACTGTACGCCGCGAAGCTGATGAACATGATGGACAGCGTCGGCAGCAGGAAGGCCCCGGTGTACTTGATGACGAAGTCCCAGAAGCCGTCCGCGGCGAGCGTCTCCGGACTCGTCGTTCTCAGGAACGGATTGCCGAAGATGTCGTTCAGACCGAGGTTGTTGATGACGACGTTGAGGTCGATCGCGTACATCTTCAGCACGATGGCGACACAGAAGATCGGCATCGAGAAGAAGAGGAACGCCAACGTGGTCGCTGCGTAGTCGATGACGCTGTACTGCTTGACGGCAGCGAGCAGACCGACGGCGACGCCGAGGATGACGGCGAGGATCTCGGCTCCGAGGATCAGTCGGATCGACACCCAGAAGGCATCCATGATCTTCGGGAAGACCGGCTCCATCGCCGAGCCCTGCGCGATCGAGATACCCCAGTCACCGGTCAGGAACCCGCCGAGCCAGTCGAAGTACCTGGGGATCAGCGGTTTGTCCAGACCGAGCTCTCGCGCGATGGCGTCGATGGACTCTTGGTTGATGTTCGGCTGGGTACGCAGCTCCGCGAGAGGGTCGCCCGCACCGGCCACCATCACGAAGACCAGAAAGCTTCCGATCATCAGGATCGGAATCGAGATCGCCAGACGGCGAAGGATGTAGAAAACCAGGTTCAACGACTTGCTCCTAGTCCCGGGATCGCCCGGAATTATTTCGTCACCGTCCCGCGCCACGGTAGTGGGGGTCGGGTTTGCGTGAACAGCTACTAACGTCGTCTGTCGGGGACCGGCCTGTTGACCGGCCCCCGACAGGATCAGACGTCAGCCGGTGACGTGTGGAAGACGCCGATTACTCGGCGGCCTCCCACTCCCCGACGTTCCACAGAGCACCGTTGTACGACTGCATGTACACGCGGTCGATACCACGGAAGGCCCACATCGACGGCGTCTCGAACAACGGGATGGTGGCGTAGTTGTTCGCGATCGCCTCGTCAGCGGCGATGTAGTTCTCCAGCGCGTCGTCCTCGCTGGTCGCCGAGGTCGCCTTGGCGAAAGCCTCGTCGATCTTCGGGTCGTCGAGGCCCTGCCAGTTCTGGTTGCCGTCGCTGATGTAGATGGCCTTGGACTCGGCCTTGAACGGCGCGGACGACCAGCCGAAGAGGGCGATGTCGTAGTCACCCTTGTCGACGCGACCCTTCAGGAAGTTCGGGTCGGTGTCGTCCTTGACCTCGATGCCCGCGGCCTGCGCCTGGGACTGGATGATCTCGACCGTCTGGCTACGACGGGCGTTCTCGTTGTGCGAGATGGTGACCGAGAAGCGGACGCCGTCCTTCTCGTAGATGCCGTCGGAGCCCTTCTTCCAGCCGCCCTCTTCGAGGGTCTTGGCCGCGGCCTCGGCACCCTGGTTCATCTTGTCGCTGTAGCGGTCCTCGTAGCCTTCCTCACCGGTGAAGAAGACGATGCTGCCCAGCGGCTCGGCGTCGGCCTGGACCGGCTTCAGCAGCTTGCTGACGATCTCCTCGCGGTTGACGACCTGGAAGAACGCCTTGCGCGCGGCCTCGTCCTTGAACACGTCACGCTTGAGGTTCAGGTCGAGGTGCTCGTAGGTGAGCTGCGCGGCGGAGGCGTACTTCACGCCCTGCGCGGACAGGCCCTTGAGGGTGTCGGCCGCGGTGGCGTCCGGCTGGGTCGACGCGGCGACGTCGATCTCACCGTTCTGCAACGCCGTGGCCATGGCCTTGGTGTCCGGGATGGCGCGAACGGTGATCTCCTTCGGACCGCCCTTGGCCCCGATCCAGTTCGGGTTCTTGTCCAGGACGACCGTGTCGGAGTTCGAGTCGTAAGACTTGATCTTGTACGGGCCGGAGCCGGGCATGATCTCGGCCTTGAAGCCCTTCCACTCGCCCGACCAGAACTTGGCGACGTCCTTGGCTTCCTTCGAACCCGGCTCGACGTCGCGGATGTCGTCGATGCCGACTTCCTTCTCGATGATGTGCGCGGGCAGCAGGCGCACGTCACCGAACATGCCCATGTAGTCCAGGTACGGCTCGCTGAACTCGGCACGGAAGGTCTGGTCGTCGGTGCACTCGGGCGTCATGAGCTCGTAGCCCGTGGTGGAGGCGGAGTTGAACCCGTCGGTGGTGCCGGAGCTGGCGAGCCACGCGAGGTAGAACTCGCGGCAGTCCCACTCGTCGCCGTCGGACCACTTGACGCCGGGCTTGGCCTTCCACTCGACGACGAACGGGTCCTCGGAGACGAGCTCGACGGACTCCATCACGTCGGCGTTGACCAGGACCTTGTTGTTACCGTCGAGGACGGTGGGGCCCGTGATGACGCTCGTCAGGATGTAGGTGTTGTACGAGCTGTTGGCGTCCGCGGTGTTGTTGTTGTACGCGGAGTAGCCCTCGTCGATGGCCACCGTAACGGGGTCCATCTCGGGGACGTCGGCGAGCTTGAAGTTGTCGCCCTCCTGAGCCTTGCCCTCCGCCATGCTCGCGGCGTCAACGGTCGAGCCGTTAGCGTCCGCGTTGTCGCCGCCACCGCACGCGGTCAGCACGAGCGCTGACGCGGCGAGCATCGACCACGCGGAGATGGCCTTCGATCTCCTCATTACGTGTGCCCTCCTAGCACTGAGTCCCGGACTCCTCAGTGGGACCCAACTCTCCGGTTAGCGCCGGAGCTTATGACACGCCCATCACACTCGATTGGCGCACTGCGGGGGAACGCTAAGAAGGATGACCACCATCGGTCAGCACTTCTCCGAGGATCGTGACCAAAGGGTGACATCTTTCCAGCGAACGCAACATACCGCAGTAACGGGCTGTGAGCAGTCGCAAGACCAGCCACCTGGTCGGTTACGTCGTTCGTCGCGACGGGTGCGTCCACTGCGGTGAACGGCGCTGCACCGTTCGTCAGCGGGGGGCGCGCGTCCAGTTGACGGCCGCGGAGAACGGGCCGACGAGAGTCGGGCCGGGGGTCACTCCGGACACTCCGGCACCCACCGCCAACGTGTCGGCGCGTTGGAAGAGCGGCACCGAGACGCTGGCGTCCCACACCGTGGGCTCGATCTTCGCCAGGCTCTGCTTCAGTGGCTTCTCTCCGGTCAGCGCGGCGTCCAGCACCGGCTGCAGGTCCGGGTCGCAGAAGCCGGCGGGGTTGGCGGGCACGGCGGGTTCGGAGTCGGACTCGGCGTCGTCTTCGTCCGGTGTGGACGACTCTTCCGAACCGTCCTTCGTGTCCTTCGGTGCCGTGGTCGAGACCGCTGTGGACGTGGCGTTCTCGCTCTCCGACGAACTTTCCTCGTCGGTCTCCTCGTCGGAGTCCACACCGCACCCGAACCAGGAGGCGGCCGTGGTCGCCGGGTCGGCGCTGATCGCACGCGGGATCACGGCGATGTCGATACCCACCTGACCGTTGGTCGGGACCGGCTCTCCGGACGGTCCGCCGTCGAGGTCGACCGGCGCGGACAGGGTGGAGTTGAACAGTTCCTTCGCCGGCGGATGCACGGCGGTGACGTCCACACCGTGGGCGATGAGCTGCTCGGTCAGCTTCTGCGCGATGCGCTGGTACGGCTGCTTCTGCCCGGGCGAGGCGATCACGAGCGACAGTTCGCGGCCGTTCTCGTCGACCCAGCTTCCGGCCTTGCGCTCGTACCCGGCCTCGGCCAGCAGCTTGTAGGCGCGCTTGGTGTCGCGCTTCAGCGGCGGGCCCGCCCCGGGGATCGTGTGCGAGTACTGCGGCGACGACGGCGGCAACACCTGCGCGCTGGCCCGCAGGGACGCCGAGTCTCCGCCCCTGGTCCCCTCCTCGATGAGGGCGTTGCGGTCGATCAGCGCTGCGACGGCTTCCCGCACCGTGTCGTCGGCCAGCGCGGGCCCCACCGGACGCAGCACCACGTCGACGACGTACGGCTGCGGCACCGCCTGCAGGTTGACGTGCTCGCCGAGGTCGGCGAGCAGGGCACGCGTGTCGCCGTTGACACTGCCCAGCGCGAACTGGGCACTTCCGCTGCGCAGCGCCGACACCATGCCGGGGCCGTCGGAACGCTGCAGCACGATGCGGTCGACCGCGGCGGGCTTCTCCCAGTAGCGCTCGTTGCGTTCGATGACGATCTCACCGCGGGCGGTGTCGATCTTCTTGATGGCGAACGGGCCGCCGTAGGCGGGGAAGTTGTCGCTCAACACCTGCTGCCAACCGCCGGGGGCGTCCTTGAGGACGTGGGCGGGCAGCAGGTTCGCGAACAGCGTCTTCCAGCCGGGATAGGGGTCGCTGAAGGTGACCCGGACGAGCTTGCCGCCCTCTCCCGGTTCGATGGACTCGATCAGTTCGTACCCCGCGGCGTTGGCGACCCCGGGCTGGGTCTGCATGGCCTCGGCGAGGTAGGAGAAGTCCTCGACGGCGATGGGCGCACCGTCGGACCACGACGCCTCGGGCCGGATGCGGTACTCGACCGTGAACGGATCCTCGCTCGTCACCTCGGCCGACGTCATCAGGTTGTCGTCGAGCACGAACTCGCCCTCGGCGTCGGGCCGGAAGACGGACGGCAGCAGCAACTGGGACAACGCCGTGGTCACCGTGGACGCGTCGGCGAGCGTGTGCGGGTTGTACCCGCCGACGATGTCGTCCACGGCCGCCACGATCTGCGAGGCCGTCTCGGTGGGCGGTGGCGCCTGCGACGACGAACTGACCACGGGAGGCGGCGGTGTGTTCGAGCACGCGGTCAGCACGCCCACGAGCACCGACGCCAGCACGACCGTCCACGGCCTGCCCCTGTTCGCCCGCACGCCCGCGACCCCTCCCAGCTCGCTTCCGACACCGTTCGCCCCGACCGTCTCGGCGATGCCCGCCACTCGACCGGCCCCGACACGCCCGTTCGGGCGACCCGGCCTACCGACCGAATCGACTCGTCCTGTTCCCCTGTGTGGCTGACGCGCGAACGCACCATGTGGTTCCACAGTTTCTCAGGACGACCCGTCGGGTTCGTGTCAAGGCCCCCGAAAAGGCCACTCGGGGCGTCGACGCGCGCTCAGGCGTTGCGGTCGCGGCTGCGGGCCCGGGAGCGCTCCTTCGCCCGCTGGTTGGCGTCCAGGACCACCTTGCGCACCCGGATGGCCTTGGGCGTCACCTCGACGCATTCGTCGACGGAGCAGAACTCCAGCGCTTCCTCCAGGTTGAGGGTGCGGGGCCGGGCGAGTCGCTCCAACTCGTCGCCTGTCGACGACCGCATGTTGGTGAGCTTCTTCTCCTTGGTCGCGTTGATGTCGAGGTCCTCGGCCCGCGGGTTCTCGCCCACGACCATGCCCTCGTAGACCTCGGTGCCCGGCTCGACGAAGAACGTGCCGCGGTCGGCGAGCTGCAGCAACGCGTAGGTGGTCACCGGGCCGGAGCGGTCGGCGACCAACGAGCCGCTGTGGCGCGTCCGGATCTCGCCCGCCCACGGGAAGTATCCCTCGAAGATGTGGTTGGCGATGCCGGTGCCTCGGGTCTCGGTGAGGAAGTCGGTGCGGAACCCGATGAGGCCACGCGACGGCAGGACGTACTCCAGCTTGATGCGGCCGGTGCCGTGCCCGTCCATCTGCTCCAGCTTGCCCTTGCGGGCGGCCAGGAGCTGGGTGATCGCGCCGAGATGTTCCTCGGGTGCGTCGATGTAGAGGCGCTCGAACGGCTCGTGCACGACACCGTCGATGGTCCGCGTGACGACCTGCGGCTTGCCGACGGTCAGTTCGAAGCCCTCGCGTCGCATGGTCTCGACGAGGATCGCCAGCGCCAGCTCGCCACGGCCCTGGACCTCCCACGTGTCGGGCCGGTCGGTGGGCAGGACCCGCACGCTGACATTACCGATCAGCTCGGCGTCGAGCCGCGCCTTGAGCAGTCGCGCGGTGAGCTTGTCGCCGCCGCCGCGTCCGGCGAGGGGCGACGTGTTGACCCCGAACGTCATCGAGATGGCGGGTTCGTCGACGGTGATGCGCGGCAACGGCTCCGGGTGTTCCGGGTCCGCGAGCGTGTCGCCGATGGTGATGTCCGGGATACCCGCGATCGCCACCAGGTCGCCCGCCTCGGCCTCGGTCGCGGGGACTCGGGTGAGGGCTTCGGTGACGAGCAGTTCGGAGATTCGCACGTTGCGTGCCGAGCCGTCCTCGCGCAGCCACGCGACGGTCTGCCCCTTGCGGAGCTTGCCCGCGTGGATGCGGATCAGCGCGATCCTGCCGAGGAAGCTCGACGCGTCGAGGTTCGTGACGAGCGCGCGCAGCGGCGCGTCCGGGTCGGCCTTCGGGGCCGGGATGCGGTCGAGCAGCACGTCGAACAGCGGGTCGAGGTTGTCGCCGTCGGGCAGCTCACCGTCGGCGGGGCGCTCCAGGCTGGCCACGCCCGCGCGCGCCGCGGCGTACACGACCGGCATCGACAGCACGGCGTCGAGCGCGTCGTCGTCCATGCCGTCGATCTCGCCGGCCAGTTCGAGCAGCAGGTCGTGGGTCTCCTCGACGACTTCGGCGATCCGGGCGTCGGGGCGGTCGACCTTGTTGACCACGAGAATCACGGGTAGCTGCGCGGCCAGCGCCTTCCGCAGCACGAAGCGGGTCTGGGGCAGCGGTCCCTCGCTTGCGTCCACGAGGAGCACGACCCCGTCGACCATGGACAGACCGCGCTCGACCTCGCCACCGAAGTCGGCGTGGCCCGGCGTGTCGATCACGTTGATCGTCACCGGACCGTTCGGCGTGGCCCGGCGGATCGCGGTGTTCTTCGCGAGGATCGTGATGCCCTTCTCACGCTCCAACTCGCCGGAGTCCATGACTCGCTCGACCGGTTCGGAGCGTTCGGCGAAGGCACCGGACTGCCGCAGCATGGCGTCGACCAGAGTGGTCTTGCCGTGGTCGACGTGCGCCACGATGGCGACGTTGCGGAGGTCGGTGCGGACTTTCTGAGCGGCGGCTGTGGGCACGCGGGAGCTCCCTGGTAATGAGAAATGATGGTCGACCAAACGGACTCGACGGCCCCGGCGTGGTCGGTGACCAGCATAGTCACAGCACGACAGTGCCGAAGGCCACCTGCCTGCCGCGCCGTTCGCACCTAGCCTCGGCAGGGTGGGCAAGAAGGATCGACCCAGCCCCGACGACCCGAAAGCCGTCGTCCGTCACCTCGTCAAGAAAGGCAAGGTCAAGAAGAAGTGCTGCCGGTCGCGGCCTCGCTGTGACAAGTGTCCGGTGAGGGCACTCAAGAAGGCCCAGAAGAAGGCCCAGAAAGAAGCACAGAAGCGGGCGCGCAAGCAGGACGAGAAGCAGGTGCGTACGACGACCGGCACGAAGGCGGGCGGGAAGAAGCGGAAGAAGAAGGCCGCCAAGAACGTGGAGAAGGCCCTGCGGCAGGCGTCGGGCACGTCGTCGGCCGACACGCTGACCTGCGCCGATCGGTGAGCGACGGTCCTATCCGGCCAACGCCTCGTTGAGCGCACGCAGTTCGGGCGCCGTGCGCGTGGCCGAGAACTCGACGACCTCGTGATGTGCCAGGTGCCTCAGCAACAGCGGGTCGCCCGCGAGCGTGGCTTCCAACTTGCCGGTGGACATCGGTCGCGCCAGCAGGACCTCCCCGCGGTGGTCCACCCGACGCCCCGAGGCGAGGAACAACCCGTGCTCGAACTGCCGGGCGAGCCACTCGGTGTGGTCGGGTATCGCGTAGTCGATCTCGGGCTGGGGAGCCGTGTACGTGAGCAGAACGACGAACATACCCCCACGGTAGGCCGGTGAGTCCTCCGTCACACCTCGGTCGGGTCACGCGCGCAGCCGCGCCCGGAGGTCGGGCAGGAACGCCCGGTCGGCGGGGAGCCAGTCGAGTGCGTCCAGTTCCGTCTCCGTCACCCAGCGCAGTGCCCGATGCTCCACGGGCCGGGGCTTCATACCGTCGGCCAGCGTCACGGCATAGACGCGGAAGAGCATGCCGTTCGGCAACCGCACCTCCGGCCCCACGCGATCCCCCACGACGACCTCGACGCCCAGCTCCTCCCGGCATTCCCGGCGCAGGCCTTCGGCATCGGTCTCGCCGTCCTCGACCCGGCCGCCGGGCACCTCCCACAGCCCCGCCACGTCAGGTGGGAAGGCCCGCTGCTGCACGAGCAGCCGACCGTCGTGCACCAGGGCCGCACCCACCACCACGGTCGCGCCCCGGCTCGCGGGGAACGCGGATCGTTCGTCGGTCGTCACGAATCGAACAACCTACCCGCGACGTCGAGGCCCGTCACGATCCGACGGTCGCGATGCCGTCCGCGTCCAGGGACAGCACCACCCGGTCGCCCGGCACCGCGCGGCTCGTCATGGCGGCGACGGCGGACACCTCGCCGACGTCGGAGTCGGGCCGCACCAGCAAGCGGACGTGATCACGCCGATGGACCCTGCTCACCACCTGCCCGACCAACCGACCGGCGGGCTCGGCCTCCCGGTCCAGCTCGACCGCGCGCACGGCGTTGGGCCGCAACCCCACCGTCACCTCGCCGGAGGTGACCCACGGCAGCGTCACCTCGCCGAGCGCGCACTGCAGTCGGCCGTGGTCGACGTCTCCCCGCAGGAACGTCGTCACCCCGAGGAAGCGCGCGATCCGCTCGTCGACGGGCCTGCGCCACACGTCGAGCACGTCGCCGACCTGCCGGATCGAGCCGTCGTCGAGCACCGCGATGCGGTCGGCGACAGTGAAGGCCTCCTCCTGATCGTGCGTGACGAGCAACGTGGTCGTCTTCGTCCGGCGCAGCAACTCGGTGACCTCGATGGCGAGTTGTTCCCGCAGTTCCGCGTCGAGGCCGGAGAGCGGTTCGTCGAGCAGCAACAACCGGGGGCTGGGCGCGAGGGCCCGTGCGAGCGCCACTCGTTGCGCCTCACCGCCGGACAGCGCCGTGATCTTGCGCCGGCCGTAGCCGGAAAGGCCGACGAGGTCGAGCAGCGTGCGCACCCGCTCGTCCCGCGTGGCGCGGTCGACGCCGCGCATGCGCAGCCCGAAGGCGATGTTGCCCGCGACGTCGCGGTGGGGGAAGAGCTGGCCGTCCTGGAAGACCAGGCCGAAGTTGCGGCGGTGGACGGGCACCCCGGCGAGATCCTCGCCGTCCCAGCACACCCGGCCCTCGACGGCCGGCTCGAGACCCGCGATCGCGCGCAGCAACGTCGACTTGCCCGAGCCCGACGGGCCGAGCAGGGCCAGCACCTCGCCGTCCGCGATCTCCAGAGCGGCGTCGCGCACGGCGACCACGTCGCCGTAGCGGACGGAGACACCCGTGACCGTCAACATCAGAACTCTCCCAGCCGCGCGTGCGGGGCACGCACGCTCTCGATCAATGCCGCGACGAACACGGTCACCACCATCAACAGCGCACACCCCGCGTAGGCCATGAGGTGGTTCAGCTCGCCGGGCCGGTTGACGAGGTCCGAGACGGCCACCGGCAGGGTGGGCGCGTCGGGTCGGGCAAGGAAGCTCGTCGCGCCGAACTCCCCGAGGGCGACGACGTACCCGAACGCCGCCGCCGCGAGCAGCGACCGAGCGACCAACGGGAAGTCGACCTCCCGCCACACCCTCGCCGGGCCGGCACCGAGCGTCGCGGCGGCCTGCCGCAGGCGTTCGTCCACCGAGCGCAACACCGGCAGCACGAGCCGGACAATCATGGGGATGATCACCAGCGCCTGAGCGAACGGGATCAGCAGCGGCGACGTCCGCAGATCCCACGGCAGGTCGCCCAGGGTCACGAGGTACCCGAACCCGACGGTCACCGCGGACACGCCGAGGGGCAGCATCAGTGCCGCGTCGGTGAGTTCGCCCGTCGTCCGGGCGGCACGACTCGGCGACCGCCGCAACACCACCACCGTGACGGCGGCCAGCACACCCACGACGAGCGCGAGCATTGTCGCGTCGGACGCGGTGCGCAACGAGTTGAACGCCGCCTCCCAACCGGTGACGTCCAGCGCGCCGTTCTCGCCGAAGCCCGACAGCGCGCGGTAACCGTCGAGCGTCCAGCCCTCCCGGCCGGAGACCGACCGCAGCAACAACGCGACGATCGGTGTGAGCAGCAGACCGAGCACCCCGACCGCCACGGCCACGACGGCCCACTCGCTGCCCTCGGGACGGCGCGCGGCGTGTCGGGCGGACCGCAACTGTGCCGCGGCTTCGTTACGGCGACGGGCCACCGCACCGACCGCCAGCGCGGCGACGACGGCCACGAGTTGGACGAGCGACAGGGCCGCCGCGCCGGAGAGGTCGAGCAGATCCACCGTGCGCAGGTAGATCTCCGTCTCCAACGTGCGGTACCGGTTGCCGCCCAACATCAGAACCACGCCGAAACTCGTGGCGCAGAACAGGAACACCACGGCCGCGGCTGCCGACACGGCAGGCAACAGCGCGGGCAGCGTCACGGTGCGGAAGGCCCGGAACCGGGAAGCGCCGAGCGAGCGGGCCGCGTCCTCGATCCGCCGATCGAGCTGCGACCAGAGGCCGCCGACGGTGCGGGCGACGACGGCGACGTTGAAGAACGCGTTGGCCAGGACGATGCCGAACACACCGCTCTCGGGCCACAGCGCTCGGAACGCCAGACCCACGACCACGGTCGGCAACACGAACGGCACCAGCACGAGCGTGCGGACCACGGCGATGCCCGGCAGCCGCACCCGTGCGAGCACGAACGCCAGCGGGAACCCGGCGAGCAATGCCACCACGGTGGCTGCCGCCGCCTGGACCACGGTGAACGCGGCGAGCCGCCACGTCGACGCGTCGGCCAGCGTCTCGGCGACCCCGCCATCGGTGAAGCCGAGCCGAATGATCGCGATCACCGGCCAGGCGAAGAACAGCCCGAGGAACGCCACGGGCAGTACGCCGAGCGCACCGACCGCCGTCGCCCTCCGCACGGGCCGGGACGTCAGCCCTCCAGCAACCCGCGCCACTGCTTGATCCACTGCTCTCGGTTCGCCTGCACCTGCTCACCGGGCAACGACATCGGCTCGCTCGGCAACGGCGCCGCCTGGGCCCAACCCTCCGGCAGCACGACGCCTTCGCGTGTCGGATAGACGTACATGTTGTCCGCGACCGTCGCCTGGAATTCGTGCGAGAGCAGGAAGTCGACCACCTTGCCCGCCTCGTCCGGGTGCTCGGTGCCCGCGAGCACGCCCGCGTACTCGACCTGGCGGTAGCACGTGTCGAGCAACGCCTTCGTGCGCGGCGTGCCGTCGGCGTTCAACTCCGCGGCGGGCGACGACGCGTAGGACAGCACGATCGGCCGGTCGCCCTCACCGGACGAGCCGGAGAAGTCCTGCGTGTAGGCCTCGGTCCACCCGCTGACGACCTTCACGCCGTTGTCCTTCAGGTCCTTCCAGTAATCGCTCCAGCCGTCCTCGCCGAACTGCGACACGGTGGCGAACAGGAATGCCAGCCCCGGAGACGAGGTGGCGGGACTCGGGACCACGAACAGGTCCTCGTACTCCGGCTCGGTCAGGTCGTCGAGACTCGTCGGCTCGGAGACGTCGTTCTCGGCGAACCACTCGGAGTCGATGTTGACGCAGACGTCGCCGACGTCCACCGCCGACAACCGTTGCTGCGGGTCGACGGCGTACCGCTGCGGACCGCGGTCGGCCTCCGGTGAGGTGTACGGCTGGAAGACGCCCTCGTCGAGCGCGCGGGTGGCGAACGTCGAGTCGATGCCGAAGGCGACGTCGGCGATCGGGTTGTCCTTGGTGAGCACCAGTTTGTTGGTCAGCTCCCCCGCGTCGCCCTCCTTGCGGATCTTGATGCGCACGCCGGAGCGCTGTTCGAAGGCGTTCACGACCTCCTGCGGCACCGCCCACGACTGGTGCGTGACGAGGGTCACCGTGACCGGCCCGGTCGTCGACTCCTCCTCGCCGCCGATGACCGTGCACCCGGCCGTCAGTGCACCAGCCGAGAGCAGCGCGAGCGCCGCGCGCAACGACGTTGACCACTGGCCCGACCTCTGGCCCATTCAGCCTCCTCGCCGTGACCGTGCAGGAGGTGATGCGAGTACCTTCCTGCGTCGGCATGATCCGAATCAGGTGCGGACGGTCGTGGGCCGCGTGCCCACCTCTCAGCCCGGCGCGCCGAACTCCCGTGGCAGCGTGCAGCGTACCCGGCCGCGTACCACGATTGGCCCATGACGGAGTTACTGAGTGACGAGCGCATCGACGAGGCCCTCCGCGCGCTGCCGCTGTGGCGCCGCGTCGGAGACGCGATCGAACGCACCGCGGAGCTTTCGAGTTTCCCCGCCGCCATCGAGGCGGTGAACCGCGTCGCCGACCGCGCCGAGGCCGCCGATCACCACCCGGACATCGACATCCGTTGGCGCACCGTGACTTTCCGCCTCAGCACCCACTCCCACGGCGGGATCACGGACAAGGACATCGCGTTCGCGAAGGAGATCGACGAGGTGGTCCCGAGCGTGTGATTCCGGCCGATCCGGGCAACTCTCGCGGGTACGTCGAACGTTGGGCGGGATGAGAACCCGTCACCTGCATCACCGAGGGGAGTGCGCGATGATCCGCTTTGTCCGGCGTGTGCCGATCGCGTCGGCGCTGGCTCTGCTGATGGTTCTGACGGTGAGTGTGGCGCACCCCGCAGGCGCGGAGCCGACGGAGACGCACCAACCTCCCGAGAGTGCCGCCACCACGTCGTCGGACGAGGTCGTCCAGGCGCTCGTCGTCGGCGGCACCGCGTTCGCCCTGATGATCGCCGCCGCCGCGGCCGTGCTGTTCTACACCGCTCGCCGCCGGGCCGACGACGCGATGTGACACCACGTCGGTGCCGGTCGACTCGGCCGGCACCGACGCGCGAACGGGGCCTGGTAACGAAATCGGTGATCGACGCGGTTTCCGGGGTGTCGAGGCACAACGGAGGACCGCCATGCATCGCAACGCTCCCGCGCTCACCCCGAATCAGCGGGCGTGGGTCACCGCACTCGCCACCGCGATCACCTTCCTGCTCATTCTCATGCTGGGGGCGCTCGGCTGATCGCCCGTGCTGCTCGGGCGATGAGAGAACTCTCATGACGGGCTCATCGAGTCCCCACGCGCGTGGACCACGGTGGACGGGGTGACCCCCAGCGTCTCGAACACCCGCGATCTGACCCTGCTGCTCGGCGACTCCGCAAGCGATCTCGTGAGCACCGTCGTCGCAGCCACCACCGACGGCGTCGCCGACTCCGTGCGCGCGACGTCGGTGACGGTGCGCCCGTCCGGCGACACGGTCGTCCGTTACGCCGTCGCGGTGCGGCGTCGGGATTCCACGACCGTTCCCGAGACGCTCGTCGCCGCGACCGGGAGCCTGGTGCCCGAGGGCGCGGCCGTGGTGGCCGGCGAGCTGGGCGGCGAGTCGGTCGAGGTGGGACTCTGGCGCTGGCCACACGATCCCGCGCTGCCCGCGCTGGCCCGCGCCGTCGACGGAGATCGGCTTCGTGAGGTGCTGGCACACGCGGGAGTCGACGTGCCGTCACCACCCACCGTCACGGTGCGGGCGTACCGGCCAGGCCGACGCGCGGTGCTGGCGATCACGACCGGAGCGACCCGGTGGTTCGCCAAGGTCGTCCCGCCCCGCGAACTCGCCGACCTGCGACGACGCCACGACCTGCTCGCGCCATGCCTCCCGGTGCCGCCGTTGACGGCCACCACCGACGACGGTCTCGCACTCATGCCCGCCCTGCCCGGCACGTCCGGCCGCACGGCACTGCGCGAAGGCCTCCCCGTGCCCGACGCGGCGACACTGGAGAACCTGCTCGACCGCCTCCCCGCCGAGCTTCGGGCACTCGGCCGCGCCCCCGACCACCGCCGACGGGCCCAGCACTACGCGGCTGTCCTCGCGCTGACCGCGGGCGACGACGGCCTACGCGCCGTCGAGCTGGCCGAGCGGATCGCCGAGGCCGAGGTCGGCGATCACCCCGTGGTGGCCGTCCACGGCGACTTCTACGAACACCAGCTCCTTCTCGACGACGGTGCGGTGACGGGCCTGCTCGACGTGGACACGGCCGGGCCGGGACGACGGCTCGACGACTGGGCGACCCTGCTCGCCCATCTCGCGATCACCGACACCGCACCCGCCCGCCGCTGGGCCGCGCACGTTCTCGATCACGTGCGCCACCGTTTCGACCCGGCTCACCTGCGACCTCGGGTCGCCGCCGCCGTGCTCGGACTCGCCACCGGACCGTTTCGGACGCAGCGCCGCGACTGGCGCGAACGCACCCACCGGCGCGTGGCCCTGGCGGAGCAGTGGCTCACCGATTCATGAGAAGCCCCTCATCCGGCTCTCCGGGTCTTCTCACCCCCGTTCGCGACTCTGGATCACGTCAGAGACGAACACCCGAGGAAGGGACACGACATGGCTGCTCGTCCGAACTGGAAGATCCTCACCGTCGGCGCCGCGCTCGCGGGCCTGGGCATCACCGGCACCGGGATCGCCCTGGCCGACAGCGGCGGTGACGACACCGCGAGGGTCCAGCCGATCGAGGTGACCGCCACTCAGACCGCGGACGCCGACCGGGCCGCGACCACGGAGGCGGACCAGGGCATCGAGGGCAAGGCCGGTGCGACCGACCAGGACAGCCCCGACAACACTCCCGACGACGTCACGCCGGACGACAACACCCCGGACAACGACACGCCGGACGACGACACCGCCGACGACACCCCGGACGACAACACGCCCGACGACGACACCGCCGACGACACCCCGGACGACAACTGATCGTCATCTGACGCCGTTCGCCGGACTCGGCTCTCGCGAGCCCGGCGAACGGCCGGTTCAGTCGCGCTCCTCCAGGCGATATCCCATCCCGCGCACCGTGGTGATCCGGTCGGCACCGAGCTTGCGCCGGAGATACCGCACGTACACGTCGACGACGTTCGACCCCGGGTCGAAGTCGTACCCCCACACCCGGCTGAGCAGTTGTTCACGGGAGAGCACCTGCCCCGGATGCCGCAGGAACGTCTCAGCCAAGGCGAACTCACGCGCCGACAGATCGACCGTCTCGCCACCCACGTGCGCGCGTCGAGTTCGGAGATCGAGCTGGAGTCCGCCGTACGACAGCACGGTCGGCTCGCTCCCACGATCGGACACCAACCGCAGTCGGACCCGAGCGAGCAGTTCCTCGAACCGGAACGGCTTGGGCATGTAGTCGTCCGCGCCGCCCTCCAGGCCCGCCACGGTGTCCTGCACGGAGTCCCGGGCCGTCAGGATGATCACCGGGATACCGCAGCGTTCCGCGCGGAGTTTGCGCAGCACCGTGAAACCGTCGAGCCCCGGCAGGCCGATGTCGAGCACCATCAGGTCGAAAGAACCGGTCAGCGCGTACTCGTACGCCCCGTGGCCGTCCTCGACGACGGTCACGGCGAAACCGTTGGCCGTCAGCCCCTTCTCGACGAACGCGGCGATGCGCGGTTCGTCCTCCGCCACCAGGATGCGGCTCATCGTCCTCCCTCACGCCTGTCTCCCCGGCTGTGGTGGCAAGGCCACCACGGGCACCTCGACCGTGAACGTGGCTCCCCGACCCGGCTCGCTGTCCAACGTGACCCGACCACCGTGGGCCGCGGCGATGGCTCGCACGATCGACAGCCCGAGCCCGGCGCCGTCGGACCGGCGAGCGGAGGCTCCCCGGGCGAACCGCTCGAAGATGCGGTCCCGGTCCTCCGCCGACACTCCCGACCCGGAGTCGGCGACACTGAACCGCACCGTCGCACCCGTGTTCTCGGAGGACAGGGCGATCCACCCGCCCTCGTCGGTGTGGCGCACGGCGTTGTCGGCGAGCGCGACCACGGCCTGGGTGATCCGTTGCGGGTCGAGTACGGCATCGACCTCGGCGAGGTGATCGAGCCGCCACTCCCGCTCACCGAGCCCGGTGATCTTGTCGAAGATGGCCGAGGTGAGTGCGGCGACGTCCACATTCTCCGTGCGCAGGAACTCCGGCTGGTCCGACTTCGCGAGCAACAGCAGGTCGGACACCATGCGGTTCATCCGCATCAGCTCGTCCTCCACGAGCGCGAGCGTGGTCGCCACGTCCTCGGGATCGCTCGTGTCCAACAGCTCCAGGTGTCCTCGCACGATGGTGATCGGTGTTCGCAGCTCGTGCCCCGCGTCGTCGACGAACCGACGTTGCTCGACGACGGCGTTCTCCACGCGGTCCAGCATCGCGTTCACCGTGTCGACCAACTCGCCGATCTCGTCACCGGGCCGACGCGACGCCTGCGGAATGCGGCGGGAGAGGTCGGTGTCCGTGATCGACCGCGCCGTCGCGGTGATGTCGCGCAACGGCCGCAGGATGCGCCCAGCGACCACCCAGGCCCCTGCGGCGACGAGCAGCACGGTGACCGCGCCCGCGCTCGCCATGAGGCGCGCGATCTCGTTGACGTCCTCCCGTTCCTGGTCGGCGAAGTACGCGGCGACGATCACGCCCTTCCTCGGGTCGTTCTCCAACCTCACCGGCACGGCGATGTAGCGCACCTCTCCGGCCGCGCTCTCGTACGTCCCTTCCTCCGGCCGGTCGACCGTCGCCACGAGGTCGGTGAAGCGGGAGTCGCCGGCCAGCAACACCGGAGCCTGCTGCCTGCTCTGGTACGCGAACGTGCCGTCGACATAGCCGAGGAACTTCTCATTGGGCCGCGCCAGGTTGTAGGTGATGGCGGTTTCGAGCACCTCGTCGACACCGGCGAATGCGTGCCCCGTGGCCGGGTCGATGCCGCTGCGCGTGAGGGTGCTGAATTCCTCGATCTCGCTGCGCAACGCCTCGTCCATGCGCGCGTCGACGTCGTCCAGCGACAGCCGCCAGGTCACGAGCGTCAGCACGGCCAGTGCGCAGAGCACCAGCAACAGCATCCAGCCGATGATGCGGGTCCGGGCAGTCGACGGCGCACGACGTCGGCGTGTGCCGACGGGTTCAGCGCCTGCGTGGCGCGCGGTGGCGGACGCCATCAGTCGTCGTCCGCATCGTCGTCATCGTCGTCATCGAAGTCGTCGCGGTCGTCGACGTCGTCGAGCGCGGGCGGCGGCCCGACCATCCCGTCATCGTCGTCATCGTCGTCGTCATCGTCGTCGGGCTCACCGGAGTTCGGGGACGACGGCACCCCGCCGGGAGAGACCACGGGGGTACTGACGGTGATCGGTTCGGGCAGCGGTGGCGCGGGAGCGGGCCGCGTCCACAACACGATCGCGAGCACCGCGCCGACGGCGAGCACGGCCGACGCGATGACCAGCGGACGTTTCACCCGCCCGAGTCTAGGGAGTGCACGATTGCTCGACGGTGAGACGACGATGAGAACGTTCTCATGCGCCACCTCACGCGCGCCGCATCCGACGTCCAGCACGTCACGCGACCAGCGACTTTCCAGCGACTCGGATTGACGTACAACCAGTTGGTTGTACGATGGGAGTTGTGAGCGAGATCGACGACGAGGATCGGGCCGACGCCCTTTTCCACGCACTCGCCGACCGCACCCGACGCGACATCATGCGCAGGGTGCTCGCCGGGGAACACTCGATCTCGGCACTCGCGGCGAAGTACGACATGAGCTTCGCCGCGGTTCAGAAACACGTCGCCGTCCTGGAGAAGGCCGGTCTGCTCGTCAAACGACGACAGGGTCGTGAGCAACTGGCCAGCGGCGACGTCACGGCGGTGCGGTCGGTGGCGTCCATGCTCAAGGAGCTGGAGGACCTCTGGCGAGGCCGGATCGCGCGCATCGACGAACTGATCGCCGTGGACGACACGACCCTCGACGAGGAGGACCGATCATGCCCGTCATCGACACCCAGCACGACGTCGACAACCGAACCCTGACGATCACCGCCGAGTTCGCCGCCCCCGTGACACGAGTCTGGCAGGTCTACGCCGACCCGCGTCAGCTCGAAAAGGTGTGGGGCCCTCCGGAGTACCCGGCGACGGTCGTGGACCACGACCTCACCCCGGGTGGCCGGGTCACCTACTACATGACCGGTCCCGAGGGCGACAAGCACTTCGGGTACTGGAACGTCACGGCCGTCGACGAACCCCGCTCCTTCTCCTTCGAGGACGGCTTCGCCGACGAGAACTTCGAACCCAACCCGGACCTGCCCGTCTCGACGAACGGCTACACGTTCACCGAACACGACGGCCGCACACGCGCCACCTACGTGGCCCGTTACGAGACCGCCGAAGCACTTCAGACGGTGTTGGAGATGGGCATGGTCGAGGGCGCGACCGGCGCGATCAACCAGATCGACGAGCTGCTCACCTCGTAAGACACCGCAGGATCAACGGGACACGACCGGCCGTACGACGCGGGCCGTGCCCCGTCGATTGATCGGCCGCGTGGGTCGCACCTCTATCGTGGGCGGGGAGGTGACGACCGATGTCGCTACACGGGTCCACGCTCGCCGGAGGCAGGCGCCATTCGATCGGTCTGCGTTCGGACGGCACGGTCGTCGCCACCGGAGACGGTTCCGCCGGCGAATGCGACGTCCTCTCGTGGCAGAACGTCGTCGCGGTCGCCGCCGGGAACGTCCACGCAGCGCGGAACACCGGCAAGTCCCACACCGTCGGGTTGCGCGCCGACGGGACCGTGGTGGCGACGGGCTGGAACGGCCATGGACAGTGCGAGGTGGACGACTGGCGAGAGATCGTCGCCATCGCCGCGGCCTGGCGCCGCACCCTCGGGGTGCGCGCCGACGGGACCGTGGTGGCAGCCGGAAGCGACGCCGAGCGGCAGTGCGACGTCGCCGCCTGGCGCGAGATCGTCCACCTCGCCGCCGGTGACTGGCATTCCGCCGGCATCCGGGCGGACGGCACGGCGGTCGCCGTGGGCAACAACCGGTACGGACAGTGCGACGTCGACGAGTGGCGCAACCTCGTCGGCATCACGGCGGGCTACCTGCACACGGTTGCGGTGACCACCGACGGCACCGTCGTGGCGGCAGGGCGGAGCGACTCGGGCGCGTGCGAAATCGGCGCGTGGGCGGACGTCGTGTCGGTGGCCGCGGGAAGCCATCACACGCTCGGGCTGCTCTCCGACGGCCGAGTCCGTGCGGCGGGAGCCAACGACCACGGCCAGTGCGACGTGCACGAGTGGCGCGACATCGTCGCGGTCGCGGCGGGTTCCGCCCACACGCTGGGCCTGCGCGTCGACGGCACCGTCCTCGCCACAGGCGACGGAACGAACGGCCAGTGCGACGTCGACGGCTGGCTCAGCATCCGATCACCGGGCCGTGGGTCGCGACACCGACCACAGGGACGGGAGTAGCCTCCTCGCAGGCCACTGACCGTGCGGCCACAGTCGGTCCTCCCGACTCGCCAGGGAGTCCACGAGACCGCTGATGATCGCGGCACTCGCGGCGATCTCTCGCGCGTGGAAGTCGCGGACCACGTCCGCGGCGTAGTGCCGACAGCGCCGACCGCTAGACGTTGAAGCGGAACTCCCCCGGTTCCCGGGGCCCCGCAACGTCAGCGCGCGTCCACTCGGCGAGGCGAGAGGCGGCTTCGGCGTAACCCAGCGATCCTGTCGACACACCGACGACCAGGTCGTAGGCCGCGTCCTCCGGTGCGTCCAGGTCGACTCCGTTGAGTCCGTAGAACGTGAACGCGGCCATCCACCCCAGTCGTTTGTTGCCGTCGACCAACGGATGGTTCCGGACGATCGACTCCAGGAGCACGGCGGCCTTCTCGTGCAACGTCGGATAGGCGTCCTGCGCCATCACCGACGACTTCGGTCGATGAGCCGCCGAGTCGAGCAGCCCGACGTCTCGAACCTCCAGCACACCCAGGTCGCCCGCGAGAACCAGTAGATCCTCCAGGGTGAGGTACTCGACTCTCACTGGGCGAGCCGGTCGAGCAGCGCGGCATAGCGAGCACGGCCTTCCCGAGACAGCGCGCGTACCCGGTCGTCGCGAACACGCCGGGCCGCGGCCTCGGTGATCGCACGTGCGACCGCCTCCTGCTTGCTGACGCCTTCCGCCTCGGCGAGCAGGGCGAGGGCCCGCTCCTGTTCTTCGGTCAGCCGGAGTGTCATCGCCATAGCCGCAATGATACCGCTCTGGTATCAAGCGGCGAAGACATCGGTGCAGGTCGCCGCAGGGAGGCCCGGCTTCAGGGCGCCGACCGCTACACGTTGAAGCGGAACTCCACCGCTTTCCGGCACGAAGCAACCTCTGAGCAGCTGACAGCCGCGCAGAACCGTCGTACGCGACCGGGCACTCTGGTCTGTTTCAATAGAGGCCATGAACCTCGAACCGACGCATCCTTTGACGCGCGTCCCGTTCCCTTTGAAGGGCAAGTCCGCTGTCGTGACCGGGGTCAGCCGCCGCGCGGGGATCGGGTACGCCATCGCATGCAGACTCGCCGCGTACGGGGCCAACGTGTTCTGTCACCACTTCTCCCCACATGATGCCGAGCAGGAGTGGGGCAGCGACGACATCACCGCTGTCCTCGACGGCGTTCGATCACACGCCGTGGGCGATGCACGCGTTGCTGACCTCCACGCCGATCTGGCTGACCCAAACGCCGCCGAGCAGGTGATCGACGCAGCCGTGGGCGAGTTCGGCCACGTCGATGCATTGGTCTGCAATCAAGCGCTAACAGGATCCGACGGCCCCATCGGTGAGTTGAGTGCCGCGGATCTCGACCGACACTGGGCAGTCGACGCGCGCGCATCGATTCTGCTCACCCAGTCCTTCGCTACACATCACTCCCCAGGGAGTCCGGCGTCAATCGTCTTCCTCACATCAGGCCAGGACCTTGGCCCGATGCCCGGCGAAGTCGCATACGCGGCAGCCAAGTCCGCGATCGCCGGAGTCACGACGACGATCGCCGATCAACTCGCCGATGACAACATTCGGGTCAACACGATCAATCCAGGCCCCGTCGACACTGGTTATCTCACCGACGACATGTGGCAGTTCGTCAAGCCCATGTTCCCGTTCGGGCGATACGGACAGCCGGATGACCCGGCGCGCCTCATCGCGTGGCTCGTAACCGACGAGGCATCGTGGCTCACAGGCCAGATCATCAATACCGAGGGTGGGTTCGGACGCTGGCGTCCCCGCGGAAGCTGAACTCCGAAGAGAATCTATCTAGCCTTTTTTGACTTCTCCCGGGGAGGCTCATAGACCGCGCCCAGACCAACGGCTGCCAGAGCTACGACAAAAGCCCCAACCACTCCGGTCACAAGAATAATCAACCAGAACAGCACTGCAGTGTCTTGGATCGCGATCGCGATAGAAACTAGTCCATAAACGATGGCCCCGCCTACGAGCGCAATGAAGATCAGCGCCGCAACGTTGCCCGCATTGAGCTTACGAGTCGGACGGTGCGTCTCTCGTTCCTTGAGCAATTGCGCCTCACTCGCGATAAGCATGTCCATGTGCGTGAGTGCATCCGGAACGTCCTCCAGCTTCTGTCGGATGTCCGCGTGCAAAGCAATCCTCTTCGCAAGTCAGCCGCTAATCTCGCCCCGTAACAGTGGGCCCACGACAACGGTCAGAACAGCAACCGAGATTGCGCTCCATAACTGGATCACATGCGCTCCAGACGTTAGACCAGAACCTGGCTATACATTGAACCTGAACTCCACCACGTCGCCGTCCTCCATGACGTAGTCCTTGCCCTCCATGCGGACCTTGCCCGCGCTCCGGGCAGCCGCCATCGACCCGGCTTCCACCAGATCGTCGAAGGACACGACCTCGGCCTTGATGAAGCCGCGCTCGAAGTCGGTGTGGATCACGCCCGCGGCCTGGGGCGCCGTCGCGCCCTGCGGAATGGTCCAGGCGCGGGCCTCCTTCGGCCCGGCCGTGAGGTAGGTCTGCAACCCGAGGGTGTGGAACCCGGCGCGGGCGAGCGCGTGCAAACCCGGTTCCTGCTGGCCGACCGACTCCAGCAGCTCCCGCACGGCCTCCTCGTCGTCCAGCTCCAGCAACTCCGACTCGACCTTCGCGTCGAGGAACACGGCGTCGGCGGGCTCCACGAGCTTGGCGAGTTCCGCACGACGGGCCTCGTCGGTGAGCACGGGCTCGTCGGCGTTGAAGACGTACAGGAACGGCTTGGCCGTGAGCAGGCTGAGTTCGCGAAGACCGTCGAGGTCGACCTCGTTCTGCGCGGAGAACAACGTCCGACCGGAGTCGAGGATCGCCTTCGCGCGCTGCGCGTTCTCCAGCTCGGGCCGCTTGTCCTTCTTGGTGCGCGCTTCCTTCTCCAGCCGCACCAGCGCCTTGTCGAGCGTCTGCAGGTCGGCGAGGATCAGCTCGGTGTTGATCGTCTCGATGTCCGACATCGGGTCGACCCGACCGTCGACGTGCGTGACGTCCGGGTCGTCGAAGACCCGGATGACCTGGCAGATCGCGTTGGCCTCACGGATGTTGGCGAGGAATTTGTTGCCCAGGCCCGCACCTTCGGACGCACCCTTGACGATGCCCGCGATGTCGACGAACGACACGGTGGCCGGGACCGTCTTCGCCGAGCCGAAGATCTCGGCCAGCTTGTCCAGCCGCGGGTCCGGCAACGGGACCACGCCGACGTTCGGTTCGATCGTCGCGAACGGGTAGTTCGCCGACAACACGTCGTTGCGGGTCAGCGCGTTGAAGAGGGTGGACTTGCCGACGTTGGGCAGGCCGACGATGCCAAGGGTCAGACTCACGACTCGCCAGTGTACGGGTCGAGTTCGCGGAGCGGGTCAGTCGTCCCCACCGCCGTCGTCACCTTCGCCGCCCTGACCGTCCTCGTCGTCCCCGACGTCGTTGCCGGGGCCGTTCTCCTCCTGCTGGTTCTCCTGCTGTTGTCGCTCCTGCTGCTGGTCGTTCTGGTAACCGCCACCGCCGTCGCGCGTGTCGTCGCACGCGGTGGCGGCGAAGCCGGAGGCGACCAGGGCCACGGCAGCCGCCGTACCGGCCAGCGCCCTCCGCAGCGGACCTCGACGCGTGCGTTCGGTCATACGTCCGACGGTAGGGGCGCCTGGGGCACCCCGCAGTGCGGCTCCTGCACGCGTCTTGCGGTCACCTGCACGCATGTCGGCGTCGTGCGGCGCGGACACGCGTGCACAACTCGCGGACACGCCGCCGTGTCCGATTTCCGCCAGTCGGGGCGCGTGCCAGGTGGGACGATCGCAGCATGACGCACGTCGAGACGGCCGGCTCCGGACTGTGGAGGGACACCGAGCGCTGCTATCGCGCGGTGGCGTCTCGGGACGCGCGGTTCGACGGCCAGTTCGTCACGGCTGTCCGCACCACACGCATCTACTGCAGGCCGTCGTGCCCGGCCTTGACCCCGAAGCGCCAGAACGTGGAGTTCTTCCCCACGGCCGCCGCAGCGCAGTCGCGGGGATATCGCGCGTGCAAGCGGTGTCTGCCGGACGCGGTGCCGGGCTCGCCGGAGTGGGACGTGCGAGCCGACCTCGCCGCGCGGGCGATGCGCCTCATCGCCGAGGGCACGGTCGAACGGGAGGGCGTTCCCGGGCTCGCCCGCCGACTCGGCTACTCGGAACGGCATCTGACCCGGGTGCTGACGGCCGAGCTCGGCGCGGGCCCCCTCGCCCTCGCGCGCGCCCACCGCGCGCATTCGGCCCGCATCCTCATCGAGAGATCGCCCCTGCCCCTCACCGACGTCGCCTTCGCCTCCGGTTTCGCCAGCGTCCGACAGTTCAACGACACGATCCGCGACACCTTCGCCGCCACCCCGACCGAGCTCCGCGCCACGGCAGCACGGCGTGGGCGTGGCCCGAGGACCGACACGGCGGCGCCGACCACGGGAACCCGATTGTGCTTGCGGCTGCCGTTCCGCACACCGTTCGACGCCTCCGGTGTTTTCGACTACCTGACAGCCCGTGCCGTCAACGGGGTGGAACGCATCGACTCCGGCGGGTACCGCAGGACGCTGCGTCTCCCCCACGGTCCCGCACTGGTGCGCGTGCTGCCACACCCGAACCACGTGGAGTGCGTCGTCACGCTCACCGACGTCCGGGACTTGGCGGGCGTCGTCTCGCGAGTGCGTCGCCTGTGGGACCTCGACGCCGATCCCGAGGCAGTGGTCGACTGCCTGTCGCGTGATCCGGTGCTGGCACCGTGGGTGGCCAAGGCACCGGGCATCCGCGTGCCGGGCGCGGTCGACGGCGCGGAGCTGGTGCTGCGCACCGTGCTCGGACAGCAGGTGTCGGTGGCGGCGGCGCGCACGGCCACGACCCGCCTCGTCGCCGAGCTGGGCGAGCCGGTGACGATCGCCTCGCCGGACGACCCGGCTCGTTTGTTCCCCTCGCCGACCTCGGTGGCGGAACACGGCGGTGAGGTGCTGACCGGCCCTCGACGGCGAATCGCCACGGTCCGCGCGGTCGCCGCCGCTCTGGCCGCGGGTGACCTCGACGTTCACGTCGGCCGCGACGCGCACGACCTGCGGCGCGACCTACTCAACTTACCCGGGATCGGCCCCTGGACGGCCGACTACGTGCTCCTGCGGCTGCTCGGCCGCCCCGACCTGTTGCTCAGCACCGACCGGGCACTGCAACGGGGCGCTCACGTCGTGGGCCTCGACCCTGAGCACCTCGTCGACCACGCCCACCGGTGGCGACCGTGGCGTTCGTACGCCGGCATGTATCTCTGGCTCGCGAGCAGCACCCCCCGTCCCGCACCGACGAGAAAGGACGACGCGTGATCGCTCACTGGTCCACACAGGACACCCCGTTCGGGGCCTTCACCACCGTGACCGACCACGAGGGTGCCGTGTTGGCTTCCGGCTGGACTTCCGACGTGGCGACGCTGACCGCGCTGATCGCCACCCCGCTCAGACCGACGGAGCTGAGACACCACACCGACCTGGGAGCCGCCACCAAGTCGGTCCGCCGCTATCACGACGGCGAACTCACCGCCGTCGACGAGATCCCGGTGCGGCAACGCTCGGGCGCATTCCTGGAACACGCCTGGGATGTGTTGCGCACGGTGCCCGCCGGCCATCCCGTGACGTACGCCGAGTTCGCGGCCCGTGCCGGGCGTCCTGCCGCTGTCCGCGCGGCAGCGGCAGCGTGTGCCCGTAACGCCGCAGCACTGTTCGTGCCCTGCCATCGGGTTCTGCGCACGGACGGCTCCCTCGGGGGCTTCCGATGGGGCCTGGACGTGAAGCGTCGGCTGCTCGACCACGAGTCATCCCCCGGTCACGAGTTCTGACCCCGTCCGCGCCTTCCGCACCCGTAGCCGCGTGGGGATGCGCTGACGCAGTTCGTCCACATGGGACACCAGGCCGACTACTCGGCCACCGGCGCGCAACTCGTCGAGCACCCCCATGACGACGTCCAGCGTCTCGTTGTCGAGAGTCCCGAACCCTTCGTCGACGAACAGCGTGTCGAGCAACGACCCACCCGTCTCGGCCGCGACCACGTCGGCCAACCCCAACGCGAGCGACAACGAGGCAATGAACGACTCCCCACCGGACAGCGTCTTCGACGAGCGAATCTGTCCCGAGTAGTCGTCGAGGACGTCGAGACCGAGACCGTGTCCACCGCGGACACGGAGGCGTTCCTCCTGATCGGCGTGGACGAACGAGTAACGCCCCTGGCTCATCGAGCGCAGGCGGGCGCTCGCGGCGACGGCGACCTCCTCCAGTCGTGCCGCGAGCACATACGACCTCAACGACATGCGTCGGCTGTTTTGTCCCTGACCGTTGAAGACGTCCGTCAGGGCGTTCAGCTCCGCGAACTCCTCTTCCGCCGGTTCGAGTTCGGCGAGAGCGGTACCCAGCTCACCCGCCAATCTGCGCACGTCGTCGGCGGTCCGCTCGGAGGCCCGTAGAGCGGCGACCGCGGCTTCGGCCCGTTCCCTCGCCTGGCGCTCCGCCTCCTCCGCCGAGGCCAGGTCGACGTCCTCGTCGCCGGACAATCCCGCGAGTTCGGGTTCGGCGAGCACTCCCGCGGCGGCGGCGTGCTCGTCGGCCGCCTTCCTCAACAGCTCGTCCAGCTCGGCAATGCGCTCCGGCGACCGCGCCGCCGCCAACGCGCCCTCGGGCGTCTCGTACCCGGCCCTGGCGGCGGCCTCGACCAGCGCACGCCGCCGCTCCTCCTGCTGCTGCCGCGCCACCGCAACGGCACTGCGGGCGTCGGCGAGCCGATCCAACGCTCGCCCGAGAGTCAGCAGGTGATCGCGCCGCGTTTCGACGTCGGGGAACTCCCCTCGCGCCGCGTCGAGTACACGCTCTCGTTCCTCGACGCTGCGAGCCAGAACGGCCCGTTCCGCCGTGTTCTCGTGCCGAGACCGTTCGAGGGCGTTCAGCTCGTCGACCAGTCGTTGTTCCTCCTCCTGGGCAGCGCGCACGGCCGCGGCCAAGGAGGACGACCGCTGCGCGCGCTCGGCGAGCTGCGCCCGCTCGGTCCGCACCCGCGACAACTCCTCCGCCACGTCGTCGACACCGCGATCGCCGACCCGCTCGACTGCGACGTCTCGCTGCCGCTCCGCCTCGTACCGGGCACGTCGGGCCGCTTCCCGACGCTGATCGGCCTCGACCTCGTGTTCAGCCGCCGCCCGTTCGGCCTCCTCGCTCACCGCGTCGTCCGTCGTGACAGCCGGAGCCGGATGGCTCTGCGAGCCGCAGACAGGGCACCCCTCACCGTCCACGAGTCCCCGCGCCAGCTCGGCCGCCATGCCTGCGAGCCGCCGTTCGCGGAGGTCGAGCAGAGCGCTGCGAGCCTCGTTGTGCGCCTCGGTCGCCGCGAGTTCGGCTTCGCGGGCCTCGGTGACGGCGCGTTCGAGTTCGGGAAGCGCTTCCGCGGCACGCAGCAGCACGACCAACTCCGACTCACGCGCCTCGACGCCACTCAGCTTCGCCTCCGCCTCGATGGCGGACTCTCGCTCGGCGATCAGCTCGGCGACCCGCTCGGGCAATCCGTCCAACTTGGACCGCACGACCGCGATGCGTTCGGCGTCGTACGAAATCGCCTCGTCGAGGTGTTCCACTCGGCGCCGCTCGACCTCCTGCCGCTGCGCCTGCTCGACCAGCTCGGCGAGTCCCCCCGCCTTCTCACGGAGCTCTCCGGCTCGCTGCCGCACGCTCTCCACGTCCAGCTCGACCTCGGCGAATCCGAGTGCGCGACATTCCGACTCGGCGAGCATCTCCTCGGCCCTGACCCGCTCGTACTCCGCTTCGTCGGCCTGTGCCCCCGCAGCCAACTCCGCCACCGTGACGACCTGCCGGGCCGACTCCAGTTCGGTACGCCATTGGTCCCGCTGAGGTGCGTCCCGCTCCCACTCGGCGAGCCGCGCCCGCGCCGCCCTCACCCGGCGAACGCGCTCGGCCGCCGTCCGACACTCGTCGAGCCGCTTCCGAACGTCGTCCCACGCAATGCGCGCGTCGTTCTCGCGCTCCCTCGCCGTGGCGACGTCCGCCTCGGCGCTCGACCTGTGGGCTCCCGCCCACTCACGGTCGGGCTGGTCCGGAACCTCGACCCCGGCGACCTCCGCCAGCCGCGCCGCCCACTCGCGCACACCTGCTCGACGGGCATCGAGTTCCGCCCGCCGAGCCCTCCGGCGCGAGCTGAACCAGTTCTCCACGGCGGCGAACCGTTCGGTGCCGAAGAGTCGTTCGAGCAGCTCGGCGCGCTCCTTCGTGTCCGAACGGAGGAACCGGGCGAACTCGCCCTGAGGTAGAAGGACGACCTGGAAGAACTGGTGCGCGTTCATCCCCAGTAGCCGTTCGACGACGCGCGCCACCTCGTCGCTACGGGTGACCGCCTCCGCCGTACCCCCGTCCGGAGGAGGAGTGAGCCAGGTCAAAGACGCCTTCGCTTGCTGTTTCGTGTAGCCGGTGCCCCGTCGCTTCGGCCGCTCGTACTCGGGACTGCGTGCGACACGCAACCGATGCCCCTGCACGGTGAAGTCGAGAACCACCTCCGTGGGCTGGTCCGGCTGCGCGAGGTCACACCGCAGTCGGCGGACATCGCCCCTCGCCCCGGGTACCGTGCCGAAGAGCGCGAACGCCACCGCGTCGAGCAACGTCGTCTTGCCCGCTCCGGTGTCTCCGTGCAGGAGGAACAGCCCGTCCGCCCCGAGGACGTCGAAGTCGACCACCTGTCGGGTGGCGTACGGGCCGAACGCGCACACCTCCAGCCTGTGCAGCCTCATCGCAGGACCTCCTCGGGGTCGACGTCAGCCCTGCCGGCCGCTTCCAATGCCTCGACGAGCAACGCCCGTTCCCGTTCGGTCGGCTCGGCACCACGACAGTCGGCCAGGAAGTTCTCGGCGATCTCCAAGTCGGTACGGCCCCGTACCGCCTCCGAGTACCGCAACGCGGCACCCGCACCCCCTTCCGGCTCCCAGTCGAGGTGGACGGCGTGGGGGAACCGCGCACGTAGTCTTCGCATCGCGTCCACCGGTCGCACCGGATCGGTGAGCGTGACCGACAGGTAACACTCGGCGAGATCGGCGTGCTCGGGCTTCTCCACCAGGTCGTCGAGTCGCCCTCGTGCGGTTGCCAGTGGTCGCGGCACAGGCAGTTCCACACGATCAACGCCTGCCAGGCCACGCGCGTCGAGATCGACGAGCCACACCGACTTCCGAGACGTCTCGGAGAACGAGTACGCGAGCGGACTTCCCGAATAGCGTAGGTGCTCGGCCAGTCGTTGCGGGCCGTGCAGATGACCGAGCGCGACATAGTCCACACCGTCGAAGACGGACGCGGGAACCTGCTCGACCCCGCCCACCGCGATGGTGCGCTCCGACTCGCTGCCCACCCCACCCGTGACGAAGGCGTGCGCCAACACCACGGACCGAACGCCCGTCCCACGCTCCTCCAGATCGGCCCGGACCCGGCGCATCGCCTCCCCGAGGACTCCGGTGTGCCCACGCGCGTCCGGCGCCCCGAGGGCGAGCCGTGCCGCATCGGGTTCGAGATACGGGATGCCGTAGAACGCCACAATTCCGTGTTCGTCCTCCAACAGCACCGGCCGGTCGATCGCGTCGATGGTCGTCCGCAGGTGCAGACCACCCGCCGCGGCGAAGTCCGCGAAGGCTCCGAGCCGTGCGGCGGAGTCGTGGTTCCCCGGTGTGATCACCAGTTGCGCGCCGGCTTCCCGCAGCCTCCGCAGCGCCGACGTCGCCACGCGAACCGCTTCGGCGGACGGCACCGCGCGGTCGTAGACGTCGCCTGCCACGACGACGACGTCGACGGAGTATCGCTCGACCAGCTCGGCGAGGTGGGCGAGGACGGCGTCCTGGTCGGCAAGGAGGTCGGCACCGTGAAAGGTCCGGCCCACGTGCCAGTCGGAGGTGTGGAGCAATCGCACGCCGACACGCTAAGCCCCACGACCGACGGAGCGGTACGGACTCCCCACGACATCACTCGAACGTGTGTTCGAATTGCTGGAACGCTGATCTCCGTCCCGTTTTCCGTCATGATGAGGAAACGGCACAGCGCCGAGGGAATCGGACGAACTCCGTGACCCCGGAGCAGTCGTCACGGTCGCGGTGATCTCGACCCGGAAATCGACGGTTCGAGATCGTGTCACCGCGCCGCAACACCGTCAGCGCCGTCGTCGCGGCGCCGTCAGTCGACTGGGGAAGGACGGACACACCGGTGGGCTCCACCATTCTCGCAACCGCCGCTGTCGCGGCGGCGCTCCTGCTCGGCGTGGTCGTGGCCATGTTGTGGAGGCTCTACCAGGACAGCCTGCGCAGGGTCGACGCGGCCGCGCGACAGATCGAGGCCGAACGACACAAGGTCGACGCCCAACAGGCCGCGCTCCGCCGCTACGAGGTCGCGTTCGCCTCGATCAGCGGACGGGGCGAGCTCGGTGAGCAGGTGTTGATCGAGACCGCCCGAGCGCTCGGACTACGGGAGGGGTTGCACTTCACCGTGCAGACCGACGTCGCCGGGGGCGGCGCGGCCAAACCGGACCTGCTGCTGACCGTCGGAGGTGGACGAACGGTGCCGGTCGACGCCAAGGCCAGCCTCGCGTGCTGGGCCGAGGCCGTGGAGACCGACGATCCCGAGGAACGTCTCGACGCGCTGCGAGTACACGTGCGCAATCTGCGATCGCGTGCCGCAGAACTGGCCGGGAAGAACTATCAACGGTGGGCCGACGCCATCTACGGCACCGTGATGTTCGTACCGTCCGATGCGGCAGTGGTGGCAGCCCTCGACACCGATCCCGAGTTGTTGCGGTGGCTGTTGGACCGTCGAATCTTCCTGTGCGGACCGACGGGATTCGCTGTCGTGGCCTCGGCGGCATTGTTCGCCGCGACCGAGCGCACCCTCGTCGAGGACGTCGAGAAGGTCCGATCCCAGGCGGCGGCAGCCCACCGCGCCGCGGGCAACGCGGTGGAGGCGTTGAACTTGTCGAGCACGCACCTGCAGCGGTTCCTCTCGGCCCGAAGGCGCGAGATCGAAGCGCTCGACAGCTTCCGTGCCCAGGTGTCGCCTCTGACCGACGCGGCGGCCAGTCCATCCCCCGTGCCGGAGATCCGGCGGACCGACGAGATGTCGGCGACATGAGCATGGGGGCCGGGTTTATTGTTGTCGATCATGATTCACGCGCTCCCCACGAACCCGCCCACAGAGCGGGTGAATCGTCGCACTTGCCCCAATGGCACGGCTTGCGCGGACTTTCTCCAGCACGCTTTACCGGCGGGTCACGTGTTTTCCGAACGCACGGGATACGGTGTTGACTCGTGACCGCCATTCGTGACCGCCGTAGTGCCGCGGAGAGCGCCGAGACGGAGACGGACGCGTTTCCCTGGGACGAACGCTCCGTCCTGAGTTCCCGACGAGGAATTCCGTGGTGGAGTGCCGCACTCCTGACGTTCGGGCTGTCACTCGTCGGCGCGTTCATCGATCAGTTCGCCACCGACAGCCCCCCGACGATCTTCTACGTGTGTTATGTCGTCAGCGCGCTCGGGGCGATCGTCGCAGTGCAGCGGAAGAGCCTTTTCGGCCCCATGGTGCAACCGCCGCTGGCGATGGCGGTGGCGGTCCCGGTGGTCGTGCTCACCGCGTCGGGCCCCTCCGATAAAGACGACTTGCTGTCGAACGCGTTGGCGATCGGTAAGCCCTTGATCGAGGGCTTCCCGCTGATGGCGGGCACCACGGCGGCGACGGTACTGATCGGCGTCCTTCGGATCGTGAAGCAGCGCGCCCCGCGCACCACCACGACGGCCGAGAAGTCGGAGAAGGTCGACAAGGCCGAGAAGCCGAAGGCACAGGCCAGCATGTCCGACGGCGACATGGACCCCGACGACAAGACCCGACCGGTGATCGGGCTTGCGGAGAAGACCGAGAAGGCGGACGACAGTCGCCCCCGTCGGCGGCCGACCCGTCCCTCGGGGGAACCGACACCCCCGGAGCGGCGCGCCTCGTCACGGAACGAGGCCGGCGCACCTCCGGCACGGAGGCGGCCACGTCCCGACGCGGACGCTCCGAAAGCTGGTCAGGAGGACGCTCCGCCGGCCCGGCGGCGTCCCGGTCCCCCGCCGGAGCGGGGAGAGAAGCGACGTCGCGGCGAGGGGCGTCCCCAGCCGCCTGCCGGGCGGGAACGGCGGGTGCCGCCTCCAGCGCGGGGCGAGGACGCGCGCGGCGACCAGCCGCCGCGGGGACGGCAACCCGGCCGACCTCGACGTGACGTGCCGCGGTCCGATCCGCGTGGTGGGAACCCTCGCGGAGGCAACCCGCGTGGCAACCCTCCGCCTCGTCGGGGGCGGCCCTGGGACGACGAGCGTCCCTGACCGCCCCTCAGGTCGGCGAGCCCGAGGTCACCTGACGCCGCTGCGAGCCTTCTCGTCCCGCAGCTCACGCGGCAGGGCGAACGTGATCTTCTCGTTCGCGGTGGTGACTTCCTGGACGTCCTTCCACCCGCGCTCGGCGAGGTAATCCAGCAGCTCCAGCACGAGCACGTCCGGCACGGAGGCGCCACTGGTGACACCGACCGTCTCCACGCCCTGCAGCCACTGCTCGTCGACCTCGCGCGCGTAGTCGATCAGGTGCGCGTCCTTGGCTCCTGCCTGAAGTGCGACCTCGACGAGACGCTTCGAGTTCGACGAGTTCCGCGACCCCACCACGAGCACGAGGTCGCACTCGGCGGCCATGGCCTTCACGGCGAACTGACGGTTCGACGTCGCGTAACAAATGTCGTCACTCGGCGGGTCGGCCAGCTCGGGGAATCGCTCCTTGAGCTGCTCCACCCGCTCCATGGTCTCGTCGACGCTGAGCGTGGTCTGGGACAGCCACACGACCTTGGAGGGGTCGCGCACGGTGACCTTCTCGACGTCCTCGGGAGTGTCCACGAGCTGCACCCGGTCGGGCGCCTCGCCGGACGTGCCCTCGACCTCCTCGTGCCCCTCGTGACCGATGAGCAGGATGTCGTAGTCGTCGCGGGCGAAGCGGTTGACCTCCTTGTGCACCTTCGTCACCAACGGGCAGGTGGCGTCGATGGTGCGCAGGTTGCGCCGAGCGGCCTCCTCGTGCACCGCCGGTGACACACCGTGCGCGGAGAAGACCACGAGAGCACCCTCGGGCACCTCGGACGTCTCGTCGACGAAGATGACACCGCGCTCGCGCAGCGTCTCGACTACGTGCTTGTTGTGCACGATCTCCTTGCGGACGTAGACGGGAGCGCCGTACTTCTCGAGGGCCTTCTCCACCGTGACGACCGCCCTGTCCACACCGGCGCAGTAGCCGCGGGGCTTGGCCAGCAGGACGCGCTTGCCGTTGGGGGCGGGGCTCGATGCAGTCATGGCAACCAGGGTACGGGAGGCCGTTCGGCGCCCGCCGTGGACGATCTTGTGGGACGACCGACACGCTCCGGACGCATCCGTTTGGGCCGAACGAGGCCGGTGCGGCAGGCTAGACGTATGAAACATGTCCCGTTCCCGCTCCGGGTAGCCGCCGGCCTGGCCGTCACCACGGTCGAGCGGGTGCGTGGGTTGCCCAAACAGCTCGTCGAACTGCCCGTCACAGTGGCGAGTCAGGCGCTGCAACTGACCATGCGCGTGCAGCAGGAGATCACCGAACTGGCGATCAAGGGCGACGACGCGCTGTCGTCGTTCCGTCGCCCGGAGGAGACGCCCGAGTGGGCGACCTTCGACGAGGACCTCGACGACGACGTCACCGATGTCACCGACACCGCCCGGCAACAGGACGCCCCCGCCGCGCGGACCGGTCGGGACGACGCCGACGCGCCCGCCGCGCGGACCGGCAACGGCTCGGTCCCCGGGTTCGCGACCGACCGCACGTCGCAGGACCTCGGGGTGGCCGACCCATGGGCGGAGGAGGAACTCGCGCTCGCCGAGAACCACACGGAGGGCGAGTTCGACAGTCCCGCCACGACCGCCGCTCCCGGAGGGCTGGAGAACTACGACGAGCTGACGCTGCCCCGGGTGCGGGCGCGCCTCCGCTCGCTGTCGCTGCCCCAGTTGGAGGAGCTGCTCGCCTACGAGCGGCAACACCAGAACCGTCCGTCGTTCGTCGGGATGCTGACCCGGCGGATCGCCAACGTGCGGCAGGCCGAGGACACCGCGGATGGTGAGTGACAGCACCGAACGGTCCCGCACGAGTACCCCCGCCTCCACCGCCGAGTCCCCGTGGCCGGTCCGGACGGTGGCCCGCAAGATCGCCGACTGGATCCACCGGCTCGGAGCAGTCTGGGTGGAGGGGCAGGTCACGCAGATCTCGGCCCGTCCCGGCACCCAGACGTCGTTCGTGACGCTGCGGGACCCCGCTGCGGACGTCTCGATGACGGTCACCTGTCCGGCGCGGCTGCTCCGCGAGTGCGAGCCGCCGTTGCGCGACGGCGCCAGCGTGGTCGTACACGCTCGGCCGACGTTCTTCCTGGGTCGGGGAACGCTCAGTCTGCGTGCCGACGAGATCCGACCGGTGGGCATCGGTGAGTTGCTCGCCCGTATCGAACGGCTCCGCAAGCTCCTGGCTGCCGAGGGCCTGTTCGCGCCCGAACGCAAGCGTCCGTTGCCGTTCCTGCCGAAGGGCATCGGGTTGATCACGGGTCGCGCCTCCGCGGCGGAGCACGACGTGCTCGTCAACGCGCAGGCGCGATGGCCCGCGGCGCGGTTCCGGGTGCTGAACACCGCGGTGCAGGGCGCCAGGGCCGTGCCGCAGATCGTGCGGGCGCTGTCGACGCTCGACGCGGACCCCGACATCGACGTCATCGTCATCGCGCGCGGCGGTGGGAGCGTGGAGGATCTGCTGCCGTTCTCCGACGAGACGTTGTGCCGGGCGGTGGCGGCCGCGGGCACGCCCGTGGTGAGCGCGATCGGGCACGAACCGGACTCGCCGCTGCTCGACCTCGTCGCCGACCGACGCTGTTCGACGCCGACCGACGCGGGCAAGACCGTCGTGCCGGATGTCGCCGAGGAGACTGCACGCGTCCATCAGCTCCGCGACCGGGCGAGGCGGGCCCTGCACGGCTGGGTGGACACGCAGTGCCGTCTGCTGGACCAGATCCGCAGCAGGCCGTCGCTCGCCGACCCGTTCGGGCCGATCGAACGCCGTGAGGCGGAGGTCGAGACCCACCTCGAGCGCGGTCGGAGGGCGATCCTGACGACCCTGACCCACGAGCAGTCCGCGCTCGCGTCCGCGAGGGCTCGCCTTGCCGCTCTCGGACCGTCCGCCACGCTCGAACGCGGGTACGCGGTCGTGCAGTACACCGACGACGAGGGCACGCTACGGGTCCTCCGCTCGGTCACCGACGTGGCCGACGGCGCGCCGCTGCGGGTGCGACTGGCCGACGGCGCCGTGCACGCGGTCGTGCGCGAACCCGAGGGCTGAACCGACCGACGTCCAGAGCCGACCACAACCGATCCGACGACACGAGACGAGCGACGTGAGCGAACCGAACGACGACCTGAAGGACCTCGGCTACGAGGAGGCCCGGGACCAGCTCATCGAGGTGGTGAAGGGTCTGGAGGCGGGCGGGCTGTCCCTGGAGGAGTCCCTCGCGCTGTGGGAGCGGGGCGAGCAGCTCGCTCGGCTGTGCGAGCGGCACCTCGACGGCGCTCGCGAGCGCATCGAGGCCGCGCTGGCTACCGTGGAGAACACCGACGCCGAGGACACCGCCGAGGACGCGGCCGACGCGGATCGGTGAGACGCGCGACGCCGGTCGCAGCGCACGAGACGGGCAGGCGAACCAGCGGCGACGCGCCTGGTGAGCCCCGGTTTCCGCCCGCACCGGCGCACGTGTCGAGTCGACGCCGCAACGCGTGATCTCGGTGACAGAAGCGCGGCAAGGCATGGGCGTGACGTGCGTTCGATGCCTTACTCAAGGTCAGGAAGCGTCGATCGACACCATCGGGAGGCACCATGACCGTCGCCAGCCAGCCAGCACGCAACCCGCGTCGAGGTGAGGCCCCGGACCGCAACCTCGCGATGGAGCTCGTCCGGGTCACCGAGGCGGCGGCGATGGCCGCGGGTCGGTGGGTCGGCAAGGGCGACAAGAACGGTGGCGACGGAGCGGCCGTCGACGCCATGCGCCAGCTCATCGGGACCGTGTCCATGCGGGGCGTCGTCGTCATCGGCGAGGGTGAGAAGGACGAGGCGCCGATGCTGTTCAACGGCGAGGAGGTCGGCAACGGCGACGGCCCGGAGTGCGACGTCGCGGTCGACCCGATCGACGGCACCACGCTGATGTCGAAGGGCATGCCGAACGCGCTCGCCGTGCTGGCGGTGGCCGAACGGGGCGCGATGTTCGACCCGTCGGCCGTGTTCTACATGGAAAAGCTCGCCGTGGGTCCGGAGGCCGCGGGCACCGTCGACCTGTCGGCACCGATCGCGGAGAACATCCGCAGGGTCGCGAAGGCCAAGCACAGCAGCGTGTCCGACGTGACGGTGTGCATCCTCGACCGGCCCCGGCACGAGCAGATCGTCAAGGAGGTCCGCGAGGCGGGCGCGCGTATCCGGTTCATCAGCGACGGTGACGTCGCGGGTGCCATCGCGGCGGCCCGACCCACCACGGGCGTCGACCTGCTGTTGGGCATCGGCGGCACCCCGGAGGGCATCATCGCGGCGTGCGCCATGAAGTGCCTCGGCGGTGAGTTGCAGGGACGGCTGTGGCCGAAGGACGACGCGGAACGGCAGAAGGCGCTCGACGCCGGACACGACCTCGACCGGATCCTGACGACGGACGACCTCGTACGCGGGGACAACGTCTTCTTCTGCGCCACGGGCGTGACCGACGGCGACCTGTTGCGCGGCGTGCACTACCGGTCCGGCGGGGCGACGACGCAGTCGATCGTGATGCGGTCGAAGTCGGGCACCGTCCGCATGATCGACGGCTACCACCGGCTCACGAAGCTGCGCCACTACTCGTCGATCGACTTCGACGGCGCCGGCGACGACGAGGTCCCGCCGCTTCCCTGACGAGCGGGCGTCAAGCGTCGCTGGAGTGGCCGGGGAAGAGCTTCGCGCTCGGGTCCAACGCCACGGCGATGTTGTTGACGGCGGTCGCGGCCTCCCCGAAGCCGGTGGCGATGAGCTTCACCTTGCCCGGGTAGGCCGCGACGTCGCCCGCGGCGTAGACGCGCTCGCGGGTGGTCCGCATGGTGCTGTCGACCTGGATCGCCCGTCGCTCGATCGACAGTCCCCAGCTCTCCAGCGGCCCCAGGTCGGCGGTGAAACCCAGGGCGGCCACCACCGTCTGCGCGGGCAGTGTGAGGCGCGTGCCGTCCCGGAGTTGCACGTCGACCTCGGCGAGCCGGTCGTCGGCGTCACCGCGTAGCGCGGTGACCTCGGCGTCGGTGATCACCCGGATGTTCTCGGCGTGCGCCTGGCGCACGATCGAGTCGGCCGCCCGGAACCGCGACCGACGATGGACGAGGGTCACGCTCGCCGCGACGGGCCGCAACGCGAGCACCCAGTCGAACGCGGAGTCGCCGCCCCCGACCACCACCACGTGCTGCCCGGCGTGCGCGTCGAGGGCGGGTACGAAGTGGACGAGACCTCGGCCGAGCCAGCCCGCTCCCGCCGGAAGTGGTCGCGGGGTGAACTCGCCCATGCCCGCCGTGACGAGAACCGCGCCCGCCCGAACGACCTCGCCGTCGTCCAGCACGACCCGGAGCCGATCGCCGTCGTCGTGCAGCTCCTCGGCCCGTCTGCCGAGCAGGTAGGTGGGGTTCCACTGGTTCGCCTGTTCCAGCAACGCCTTGACGAGATCACGGCCACGCACTGCGGGGAAACCGGCGACGTCGTAGATCATCTTCTCGGGATACATGGCGGTCACCTGACCACCGACCTCGGGCAGGGAGTCGACGACCACCGTGCTCAGGCCACGGAAACCCGCGTAGTACGCGGCGTACAGCCCCGTCGGGCCCGCACCCACCACCAGCAGGTCGACCGACACGTCCTCGGGCGCGCTCATGACACCGCCTTTCCGCCGCCGACGACTGCGGCGGCTGCAGTGGGCAGTCGTGATGGTAGTGCGTCACGCCACGCGGCGACGACCGTCGAGCTGGGCCAGACTGGCGATATGGCTGAACAGGAGTACCGGATCGAGCGCGACACCATGGGTGAGGTCGCCGTCCCCGTCGACGCGCTGTACCGCGCGCAGACCCAACGGGCCGTCGAGAACTTCCCGATCTCCGGGCGTGGTCTGGAACGCTCGCAGATCCGGGCGCTGGGACTGCTGAAAGCCGCCGCCGCGCGGGTCAACGCGCGCCTGGGGGTGCTGGACGGCGACATCGCCGCCGCGGTGGCCGCCGCCGCCGACGAGGTCGCCGAGGGCAAGCACGACGACCACTTCCCCATCGACGTGTTCCAGACCGGTTCCGGGACGTCGTCCAACATGAACGCCAACGAGGTCATCGCGACGCTCGCCTCCCGGGCCCTGGGTCGGGACGTGCACCCGAACGACCACGTCAACGCGTCCCAGTCGTCCAACGACACCTTCCCCACGAGCATCCGCATCGCCGCGACGGAAGCCGTGCTGAACGACGTGATCCCCGCTCTGGACCACCTGGCGACGACCATCGAGCGGCGCGCCTCCGAGTGGCAGGACGTCGTGAAGTCGGGGCGCACGCACCTGATGGACGCCGTGCCGATCACGTTCGGGCAGGAGGCCGGCGCGTGGGCGGCGCAAGTGCGGTTCGGCATCGAGCGGCTCCGCAGCGGTCTTCCGCGACTCGCCGAGTTGCCGATCGGCGGCACCGCGGTCGGTTCCGGCCTGAACGCTCCTGCCGGGTTCGGCTCCGCCGTGGCCGACGAACTCGCCAACGTCACGGGACTTCCCCTCACCGAGGCACGGGACCACTTCGAGGCTCAAGCCGCCCAGGACGGCGTGGTGGAGACCTCCGGGCACCTCCGCACGGTGGCCGTGTCCCTCAACAAGATCGCCAACGACCTGCGGTGGTTGGGCTCCGGACCCCGCACGGGCTTGGCCGAGGTCGCGCTTCCCGACCTGCAACCGGGGTCCTCGATCATGCCGGGCAAGGTCAACCCGGTGATCTGCGAGGCGACGTTGCAGGTCGTCGCCCAGGTCATCGGCAACGACGCGGCCGTGGCCTTCGCGGGTGCGCAGGGCAACTTCCAGCTCAACGTCAACCTCCCCGTGATCGCGCGCAACGTGCTCGAATCGGCGCGCCTGCTCAGCGCCGTGTCGCGGCTGCTCGCCGACAAGGTGATCGCGGGCATGACCGTCAACGTGGAGACGGCGCGGGCATACGCCGAGGGCTCGCCCTCGATCGTCACGCCGTTGAACGCCTACCTCGGCTACGAGGAGGCTGCGGCGGTGGCCAAGCAGGCGCTGGCCGAGCTGCGTCCGATCCGCGACGTCGTGATCGAGCGAGGTCACGTGGCCAACGGCGCGCTCACCGAACAACAGCTCGACGAGGCGCTCGACGTGCTCAGGATGGCGCGCGGGACGCGCTGAACAGGTCATGTCCGGTGCGGGCGAGGAGGGTCTCCGCGTGGGACGCCGCGCGGTGGCCGCCTCGCTGACCAGATCCGTGGTCTCGGCCGCGTTGCTGGTGGTCGGGTACTTCCTCGTGCCGTTGGAGCGCGCCGACCCCGCGACCTGGATCTGGCTGACGATCTCGCTCGCGGTGTGGGCAGTGGTGTGCGTGCGCCAGGTCCTGGCCGTCCTCGCCTCGCCCACACCGCGGCTGCGAGTCGTCGAGGCGCTGGGGCTGACGGTGCCGCTGCTGCTCGTCGTCTTCGCGCTGACCTACGCCGCGTTGGGCCGCGTGGACGCCGCCGCGTTCACCGAACCGATCGACCGCGTGGACGCGCTGTACTTCACGGTGACGGTCTTCGCGACCGTCGGGATCGGCGACATCGCCCCGGTCAGCACCACGGCGCGGGTGGTGACGACGCTGCAGATGGTGTTCGGGCTGGTCGCGGTGGGACTCATCGCCCGCGTCCTGCTCGGGGCCGCGTCCGTCTCCTCCCGCCGACACGGCCACGGCGACGGGTGAGCCGACGGCGCGCTGGGCGGCCGGTCAGTTCGCCCCGACGAGCTGGCGGGCGACGTCCTTGGCGGTGCCGACCGCGCCCGGCACGATGCCGAGCGACGCGGTGACCGTGGCGCCTTCGAGCAACGTCAGCAGCGACGTCGCGAGCTTGCGAGGATTCCGCACCCCGGTGTCGCGCGCCAGCGCACGCAGGTAGTCCAGCAACCACTGCTTCTGCTCGCGAATCACCTCACGACCCGGATGCGCGGCGTCGGGCAGCTCCGCCTGCGCGTTGACGAAGGGACAACCGCGCGGGTTCTCCGTCGCGATCCACTCCTCCAGGGCGTCGAAGATCAGCAGCAGCCTGTTGGCGGGCGCGATCCGGCCCCGGCGCTCGACGACCGCACGGACGTGGGCGCGATACCGCTCGTCGCTGCGTTTCAGGTACTGCGCGACCAGGGCGTCCTTCGACCCGAACCGGTCGTAGAGGGTCTTCTTGGTGACCCCGGCCTCGCTCGCGATCGTCTCGACACCGACGACGTGGATGCCGTTCTCGTAGAAGAGCCGGCTCGCCACGTCGAGCACCCGCTCGGCGGCCGGGGTCAGCGCGAGGTCCTCCGTCATGCCTCGACGGTATACCGATCGGTTTACCGGCGTCGGCACGGGGTCGGAGCCCGGCGACGCGCTCGTCCGGCGCGGTGGCCCCGATCGGGGCGACGATGGCGGTATGCGGCTCCACGACGTCGTCACCGCCTCCGCCGACCTCTCGGCGACCCGCTCCCGCCGGGCCAAGACCGCCCTGCTCGCCGAACTGTTGAGCGGCGCTCCCGCCGACGAACTCGCCGCCGCCGTCGCCTTCCTCACGGGAACGCCCACGCAGGGCAGGATCGGTGTCGGCTGGCGCACCCTCGTCCAGGTGCGCACACCTCCGGCGGCCGAACCGGAGCTGACCGTCGGCGACGTCGATCGGGCGCTCGGCGACCTCGCCGCCACGACTGGCAGCGGGTCGGCCGACCTCCGCGCGCGACGACTGCGTTCCCTGCTCTCGCGGGCCACGGCAGCCGAACAGGACTTCCTCGTCCGCCTGCTCACCGGAGAACTGCGGCAGGGCGCCTTGGAGGGCGTCATGGTGGAGGCCGTCGCCACCGCCGCCCACGTCCCGGCCGCCGCGGTGCGCCGGGCGTTCATGCTCTCGGGACGGCTGCCCGACACCGCCCGCGCCGCCCTGTCCGGCGGCGTCACCGCGTTGGAGGCGTTCCGCATCGAGCTCGGCAGACCGCTGCGCCCGATGCTGGCATCGCCCGCGGAGTCACTGGACGACGCTCTCGACGCGCTCGCCTCCGTGTCCGTCGAGTACAAGCTCGACGGTGCCCGCATCCAGGTCCATCGCCAGGGCGACGAGGTGTCGGTCTTCACGCGCACCCTCCGCGACGTCACCCCGCACGTCCGCGAACTCACCGACCTCGTCCGCGGCCTGCCGTGCTCGTCCGTCGTGCTCGACGGCGAAACCCTGGCGCTCACCGACGACGGCCGACCGCGCCCGTTCCAGGAGACAATGGCCCGCTTCGGCAGCACACGGGACGAACAAGTCCATGCCCTGCTGCTGCGGCCGTACTTCTTCGACTGCCTGCATCTCGACGGCCAGGACCTGCTCGACGCGCCCCTGCGCGACCGTCGGTCGGCACTGCGCGACGTCGCCGGTGACCACCTCGTCCCCGGCGAATTCGACCCCGAGGACCCGGACTCGATCCTCGCCGCGGCCCTGGCGGCCGGACACGAGGGCATCGTCGTGAAGGATCTCGACTCCCCCTACGCGGCGGGCAGACGAGGCCGGGCCTGGTTGAAGGTGAAACCGGTGCACACGCTCGACCTCGTCGTCCTCGGTGCCGAGTGGGGCCACGGCCGCCGTCGCGGCTACCTGTCGAACCTCCATCTCGGGGCTCGGGACCCCGATGGCGGACCGCCGATCATGGTGGGGAAGACCTTCAAGGGGCTCACCGACGAACTCCTGGCCTGGCAGACCGCGGAGCTGCCCCGCCACGAGCGCCACCGCGACGCCCAGACGGTGTCCGTGCGCCCGACACTCGTCGTCGAGATCGAACTCGACGGCGTGCAGACCAGCACCCGCTATCCCGGCGGCGTCGCGCTGCGATTCGCCAGGGTCGTGCGCTACCGGCCGGACAAGGACGCCGCCGACGCCGACACGATCGACGCCGTCCGCGCCCTCCTTCCCGGAAATCGGCCGGTCCGAAATCCGCCACGAACGGTCCGGTGGCCCTAAGCTGAAGCCTCGTGCGGTTCCTCGAAGGCCACCGGCCTGCTCACGACCTGACCTACGACGACGTCTACCTGCTGCCCTCCCGCTCGGCGGTGGAGTCGCGGTTCGACGTCGATCTGTCCACCGTCGACGGCACCGGCACCACGATCCCGATCGTCGTCGCCAACATGACGGCCGTCGCGGGCCGTCGTATGGCCGAGACCGTGGCGCGGCGAGGCGGCCTCGTGGTGTTGCCGCAGGACGTCGATCCCGAGGCGGTCGCCGACATCACCGCGTGGGTGAAGCAGCGGCACACCGTGTGGGACACGCCGCTGGTGCTGCACGCCGGTGACGCGGTGGCCGACGCGTTGAACCTCGTCGGCAAGCGCGCCCACGGCGCCGTGACCGTCGTCGACGGCGAAGGCCGACCGCTGGGCATCGTCACCGAGGCCGCCTGCGCGGGCGTCGACCGCTTCGCGCGGCTCACCGAAGTGCTCGAACGGTCGACACTGACCGTCCCGCTCGACACCCCGCCACGCGAGGTGTACGAGCGGCTGCACGAGCGCGGCGAGAACCTCGCGCTCGGCGTCGACACCGACGGCCGGCTCGCGGGCGTGCTCACCCAGGTGGGCGCACTGCGGGCGGGCATCTACGACCCTGCCGTCGATGCCGAGGGACGCCTGCGGATCGGCGCGGGGCTCGGGGTCAACGGTGACGTCGCCGCCAAGGCCGAAGCGCTGCTGCAGGCCGGGGTCGACGTCCTCGTCGTCGACACCGCTCACGGCCACCAGGAGAAGATGCTGGCCGCGCTCAAGGCCGTGCGCTCGCTGTCGCCGTCGGTGCCGGTGGTGGCGGGCAACGTGGTGACCGCCGAGGGCACGCGCGACCTGATCGAGGCCGGGGCGGACGTCGTCAAGGTGGGCGTCGGCCCGGGAGCCATGTGCACGACCCGCATGATGACCGGTGTCGGACGGCCCCAGTTCTCCGCCGTCCTCGACTGCGCCGCGGCCGCCCGCGAGCTGGGCAAACACGTCTGGGCCGATGGCGGTGTGCGGCACCCGCGCGACGTGGCGCTCGCGCTCGCGGCGGGGGCCTCGGCGGCCATGGTGGGTTCGTGGTTCGCGGGCACCTACGAGTCGCCCGGCGACCTGCGTCACGACGAGCAGGGCAGGCCCTACAAGGAGTCGTTCGGCATGGCGTCCAAGCGCGCCGTGACAGCGCGGACTCGGTCGGACAACGCCTACGAACGTGCGCGCAAGTCGCTGTTCGAGGAGGGCATCTCGTCGTCCCGGATGGCGCTCGACCCGCAGCGCCCGAGCGTGGAGGACCTCCTCGACTCGATCACCGCGGGCGTGCGCTCCGCGTGCACGTACGCCGGAGCGGCGAACCTGGAAGAGTTCCACGAGCGCGCCGTCCTCGGCGTGCAATCGCCCGCCGGCTTCGCCGAAGGCCGCCCCCTCCCGACGGGCTGGTGACCCGAGGAGGTCCCCCGCCCGGCGTGTCCGCGAGTTACGCACGTGTGTCGGCAGCTCGTGCGCTCGTGTCCGCGCCTCGCGTACTCGTGTCCGCAGCCTGCACGCTGGTGTCCGCAGTTCGCGTACCCACGCCCGCACCTCGCGCCCGCGTGTCGCCCGCGTCGTGCGCCGCCGTGGGCGGCTCCCGTACCGGAAGTGCGAACACCTGTACGGGAGCCGCGGACACGACGACGCAGACCGAGGACACGCCGGCTCAGCTCAGCTCAGGCGTGGTTCTCCAGCATCTCGGTGACGAGGGCGGCAATCGGCGACCGTTCCGACCGCGTCAACGTCACGTGCGCGAACAACGGATGCCCCTTCAGCTTCTCGATCACCGCCGAGACGCCGTCGTGCCTGCCCACCCGCAGGTTGTCGCGCTGCGCCACGTCGTGCGTCATCACGACCCGCGACGCAGTGCCCAGCCGTGACAACACGGTGAGCAGCACGTTGCGCTCCAGCGACTGGGCCTCGTCCACGATCACGAACGCGTCGTGCAACGACCGGCCCCGGATGTGCGTCAGCGGCAACACCTCGAGCATGCCCCGGTCGAACACCTCGTCGATGACTTCCTGACTGACCAGCGCGCCCAGCGTGTCGAAGACCGCCTGCGCCCAGGGCTGCATCTTCTCGCTCTCGGTGCCCGGCAGGTAACCCAGGTCCTGCCCACCCACCGCGTACAGCGGCCGGAACACCACCACCTTGCGATGCATGCCGCGTTCGAGCACCGCCTCCAGACCGGCGCACAGCGCGAGCGCCGACTTGCCCGTGCCGGCCCGGCCGCCGAGCGACACGATGCCGACGTCGGGGTCCATGAGCAGGTCGAGCGCGATGCGCTGTTCCGCCGACCGCCCGTGCAGCCCGAACACCTCGCGATCGCCCCGCACGAGCCGCACCCGCTTCTCGGGCGTCATCCGGCCGAGTGCGCTCGTGGTTCCGGCGAGCAGCCGCAACCCCGTGTTGCACGGCAGGTCGGCAGCCTCGGGCCTGCCGAAATCAGTGAGGTCGACCTCGCCCGACGAGAACAGGGCGTCGATGGCCTCGGCGGGCACGTCGAGGTCGGCCATGCCGGTCCACCCCGACGGCGTGACCTCCTCGGCGCGGTACTCGTCGGCGGGCAGCCCCACGGCCCCGGCCTTGACTCGCAGCGGGATGTCCTTGGTCACCAGCGTGACCGAGGGGCGTTCGATGGCGAGGTTCAACGCGCACGCGAGGATGCGGTGGTCGTTGGAGTCGGTGCGGAACCCGGGTGGGAGCACCGTCGGGTCGGAGTGGTTCAGCTCGACGTGCACCGTGCCGCCGTGGTCGCCGATCGGCACCGGCGCGTCGAGTCTGCCGTACGACCGGCGCAGGTCGTCGAGCAACCGCAGGCTCTCTCTCGCGAACCACCCGAGTTCGGGGTGGTGCCGTTTGCCCTCCAACTCGTTGATCACGACGATCGGCAACACCACGTGGTGCTCGGCGAACCGGGTGAGTGCCCACGGGTCCGACAGCAACACCGAGGTGTCGAGGACGAAGGTGCGGGGCGTTCGGTCGCCTGTGTCGCCAGGGTCGGAGCCTTCGTCGGCGCTCGGGGCGCTGACGGGCGAGCGGCCGGAGGTTCGGGGCACACGCTGCGCAGTCACGACGGCATCTCCCTCAGGGGCGTCGGCACCACGCCCCTCACTCGCTGGGGCCGGGCACTGCCCTGGTTGGTCGTCGCTCCGACACCTCGCGGTGTCAGGGCGTGCGGCCACGAGGGCCCGGTGCCGGCCCCCTCGTGCGTGTCGAGTGCGGCTGCGCCGCATTACGTGTCACTGCCACGACCAGGGCCTCCCGTGGCGACTCACCTGGGTCCGTGCGCCGCCACTTCGGAAGCTACCTGCGACACCGGTTTCACGCAGGCAGCCAGCTAGGTGAATCAGCAGGCCCGCGACTCACGTTTCGTGAGCGAGCCAGACCACACTCGGGTGAAGTCGCCGCGAGTTCACACTGTCCTCACACGACGTTTCACGCGCCGAAGCGGCGATGGCGTACCGCGAAGTCGCGCAACGCGCGGAGGAAATCCACCTTCCGGAACGCGGGCCAGTACGCCTCCGTGAACCAGAACTCCGAGTGGGCCGACTGCCACAGCAGGAAGCCGGAGAGCCGCTGTTCCCCGGACGTGCGGATGATGAGGTCCGGGTCGGGCTGCCCCGAGGTGTACAGGTGTTCGGAGATGTGGTCGACGTCCAGCGTCTCGGCGATCTCGTCGAGGCTCTTGCCCTCCTCGGCGTGCTGCCGCAGCAGCTTGCGCACGGCGTAGGCGATCTCCTGCCGACCGCCGTAGCCGACGGCCACGTTGACGATCATGCCGTTGCGCCCGTCGGTACGCTGCGCGGCGGCGGTGAGTCGGGCCGCGACGTCGGTGGGCAGCATGTCCAACGCGCCCACGATCGACAACCGCCACGGGTTGCCGGGCCTGGCGAGTTCGTCGACGACGTCCGGGATGATCTCCAGGAGAGCGGCGACCTCTTCGTTCGAGCGGTTGCGCACGTTGTCCGTCGACAGCAGCCACAGCGTGACGACCTGGACCTTGGCCTCACGGCACCAGGTCAGGAAGTCGGCGATCTTCCGTGCGCCGACGCGGTGACCACCGTTGACGTCGGTGAACCCGGCCTCGCGAGCCCAACGACGGTTGCCGTCGAGGATGATGCCGATGTGGCGCGGGTGCCGCCCCGCAGCCTGCTGCTTGAGCCGCCACGAGTACACCGTGTAGACAACGCGGGAAAGGATCGAGCGAAGACTCACAGCAGGGGAGACTACGCCTGGCGACGGAGTGACCTTCGCTGTACTCCCGCGCCCGGCGGTGTGCACACCAACCTACGGTTCCGTAGCCTCTAGTCCGTGAGTGCAGTGACAAACCAGCAGACCGGACCGGAATCAGTCGTGGACACCCGTCCCCGCCTTCGCGGCCACATCCACTTCTGGAGCTTCTTCGGAGCGGTCGCAGCAGGCGCGACCCTCATCGCCCTGGCCGCCTCGACGGTGTCGGGGCTGGCGGCGCTGGCCACGTCCGTCTACGGCGCGACCGTGCTCGGAGTGTTCGGGGTCAGCGCGCTGTACCACCGGAAACTCTGGAGTCCCCGCGCGTACAAGTGGATGAAGCGCGCCGACCACTCCATGATCTTCTTGTTCATCGCGGGCACCTACACGCCGTTCACGCTGCTCGCGATGTCGCAGCCGACGGGCTACATCGTGCTCGCCGTGGTGTGGGGCGGCGCGATCGTCGGTGTCGCGATGAAGATGCTCTGGCCCACCGCCCCGCGCTGGCTGGGCGTGCCGATCTACGTCGCGCTCGGCTGGGTCGCGGTCTTCGTGCTGCCCGAACTCGCAGCCAACGCGGGTGTGGCGGCGCTCGTGCTGCTGATCGTCGGCGGCGTGCTGTACACGCTGGGCTCGGTCTTCTACGCCACCAAGTGGCCGAACTACTGGCCGAAGACCTTCGGCTATCACGAGTTCTTCCACGCCTGCACGGTCGCCGCCGCGATCACCCACTACATCGCCATCTGGCTGGCGATGTACTCCTGAACCGACTGCCGCCCGCTGCGACGCTCGACTACAACCCCTGCCAGGCGGCCGCGAACGTCCTCACCAAGGCGGCCGGAGTCCCCGAGACGCGGTGCAGGTTCTGCTGCTCGTCGGCGAACACGCAGATCCTGCCCTCGTCACGGATGTCGACGACGGAGAACGGCCGACTGCGCCGGTACGTGCCGTCCACCGTGCACCCCGCGTACACCTGGTGAACGGCCACGCGTGGTGCCTTCAGTTGCCGCTCCAGCTCCATCTCCGGCGTCAGGGTCGCGGAGAACATGTCGTGGTTCTCGGCCCGCACCTCGAAGGCCTGCCGTGTCGTGTGCAGGTCGGCCCCCGGTGCGGGCGGGAACTCCGGCAGTTCACCGACGAACTCCTCCACGAGCCGGCGCTCGTCGACCGGCACGATCGCCACCGCGTCACCCCGCACCTGCATCGCCACCGCGTCGCCTCCGGCGGCAGCGACGAGGAACTTCCGGTCGCGGCCGGGGTCGTCGACGTAGGTGCTCCAGCAACGCAGTTCCCGCCCGGGCGAGGCCAGGATCCGCAGTACCACGCGGAAGTCCCGGGTGAGCATGTCCTCGTCGGCCAGGCCGAGAGCACCCAGCTCGCGGAAGCATCTGCGGGTGAACTCGGCCCGGTCATCCTGCGGCACGTACAGCTCGGACGCGCCCAGCACGGGGTGCGGATCGCCGAGCCCTTCCAGTTCCCAGACGTGCGACAACACCGCCCGAGGAAGCGCGATCGGGCGGGACAGCGTGTTCGTCACGACTACCCTCCGATGGTCGGCGGCGCGACGACGTTGCCCGTGGTCGGATCACGCAGCACCTCGCCGTTCTCGGTGAGCGCGAACGCCTCGTCGGTGGCCTGCACGTACTGGCGCTGGTGCTCCTCGTCGCCGCCTTGACCACCACGCCCGGCACCGGCGCCTCCCATGGCACCCATGGGCATCCCGCCACGAGCACCGGCTGCAGCGCCCGCTCCACCGGGGCCACTCGGACCGAATCCCGCAGGACCGCCGCCACCGGTCGGGCCGAACGGCGCCGCGCCCACGGTGCGGCCAGCTCCGGGCACACCGGGTCCGCCGGGAGCCGCACCGCCTCCGGGCATCCCGCCTCCGGGCATCCCACCGCGGGGACCAGGACCCCCGCCGGGGACGGCGAACCGACCCGGCCCGCGCCCAGGGCCCGACCCCGGCCCGGGATTGGTCGGCGTCCCGGGCGGCCCGAAGGTCGGCGGTTGGTACGGATTGCTGCCGCCAGGCCCGACGTTGGGGTTCGGGTTGATGCTCGGGGTGGGGTAGTTCGGCGGCGTCGCGGCCGGCGGCCGACCGACGTCCGGGGTCACGTATCCCGACGCCGAGGTGTTCGAGTTGGGCACCGGCGAGGTGGGCACGTGCGGCGTCGAGTACGTCGGCGACGACGGCTGACCGGTCGGCACCGACGCGACCGACGACGGAGAACTCTCACGGGACGACGGCGTGGGCTCGTCGAAGCGACGGATACCGCTCCCGGCGTCGTCGCCGTTGCCGGACTCGTCCCGCTCGATGGTGCCGAGCTCACCGTCGAAGGAACCCAGCGAGCCGAAGTCCGTGACCACGCTCTGCTGCGCCGCCTGCATGTGACGCTCGTAGGTCTCGTAGATCTGCCGGGCCCGCTCGACGTCGGCGTTGTGCTGGTTGATCTGCTTCTCGGTGTCGGTGTCCCACGGCGTCAGGACGTCGATCACGCCCCGCTCCGGCGGCTTCTCCGCGACCGGAGGCAACTCGTGCTTGATGGTGTCGAACGTGTGGGCGCTGTCGGTGTACACCCGTGCGTTCATGGCGTACACCTCTGCGGATGCCTGCGTCGCCCTGGCTCCCATGAGGATCTTCTGCGCGGCGGCCTCGGCGCCCGCCCCCGTCCAGGAGCTTTCCAGAACCTGCAGCAACTTCCTGCTGCGATCACTCGCCTCGTGGTGGGCGTTGACAATCTCGTTGGCCGTGGTGACCGCCTCGTGCCATTTCGACGCATCCCCCGCGTGCACGCGACGAACCAGTTCGTGAATCGGAAGGACCCCTAGGTCGGCCAGGATCTTCGGTACGACCTCGTCTGCGAAGCCACCGATCCCGTCGAACAACCCCACCGTCTACTCCCCCGCTTTGGCCTTCAGGTTCCCCACAACCATCTCGGCGACCTTCTCCGCCGGAACGCACGAGTCGACACCCTCGGCTTCCTTCTCGGCGCTCAAGCCGACGGTCGACGTGATCGAGTACTCGTCGGCTATTCCGACGGCGACGGTGCAAATGCGATCATTCTCACTGGCTTTAAAGGCCACGGCGGGGAAACCGCCGACAGAAGGCAGCTCACGAAAGATTGCCACCTGAGGTTTCGTATTCGCGTACTGCGCGCTGAGCCCTGCCCGTGAGACCGTGCTGAACCCGATCTGCATACCACCGAGGGTCTCCGTGTTTCCCCAGTCGCAACCTGGCCCCACCTGCTCCAGATCGCTCGGGGAGCCCGTCGAAACTCCTGACCCCAGAGCCTCCCGCACCTGCTCGGGTGTGAGCACGTCGCACGGGTGATCCGACAAGACCGACTCCGGCAACGGATTTGCAACTGCTGGCGCACCGCTGTGCGGCAAAACAGATCCGCTCGGAACACTCTGCGAGGTCGGCTCGACGGTCCCGGACACCGAGAATTCCGACGTCGCCCCCTCCCCGGGTGCCTCCTCCGAACAACCGGCGATCGACAGAGCGGCAAGACCGGCACTCAACATTGCAGCTACGCGCTTCATCAGATGAAACCCCCACCAGACTCGTCCTCGCCACCGGAGGTCGTGACATCCCGGCCCGCTTCCTCATCAGCACTTTGGTACATGCCAAGCGCCTTGCGCAGGGCAGATGCAAGACCCCGATAGAAGTCGGCCTCGGCCCTGACCTGCTGAGCTCCGGCGTCGAAAGCCTGACTCCCTACGTTGTTGAATCCGACGCTTGCGGGGTCCTCAGCAGGCGGGCGCGTTTCGCGGAGACGATCCGCCTCATAGACCTGCCGATCCAACTCCCTCGCCAGGCTCGCCGCTTCCCGGTAAAGCCCCTCGGCAGTGTCGATGTCGAGTTCGAAACCGCCTCCCGCGCCCGGCGCGGAGGCCTTGCCGCCGACGATGAAGTTCGTGTCTCGCCACAAGCTCGCCATGCTCGCGACGAGTCCGGCACCGCCCGGCGCCACCGACAGCCCTGTCTGCGCGGCCCTGGCAGCGACGTCGCCAGTTCCCCCACTGGCTTCCACTCGTGCTCGCCCCCTTGCACACTGCAACAACCGACGAGCATCGTAGCGGCATCTCCCCCTTACCGGCAGAGAACGGACAAACTCGCCGTCACCCTCTGCCGTGACCATGCCCCGAACGACGCACGCGTGTTCACACTTCGGCCGTACGGGAAGTGCGAACACGCGTGCGCAACTCGCGGACACGGTGGTCCTGGGTCATCGGCGGCTGCTCAGGGCCTCCTCCTTCGGTGTGTCCGACAGGAATCGCGCCTCGCCCGGCTTCTCCGAGCTCAGCGCCTTGTACAGGCCCCACATGATCAGCAGCATGACCACCGAGAACGGCAGTCCCATGACGATCGTGGCGTTCTGCAACGTCGTCACTCCACCGACGATGAGCATGCCCAGGGTGAGCAGGCCGATGACGATCGACCAGAACACCCGCAGCCACGGCTTCGACTCGCTGGTGGGCGTCGGCAGCCTCGACGTGAGGTTGCTCAGCACGAGCGCCCCCGAGTCGGCCGAGGTGACGTAGAACAGCAGGCCCACCACGGTCGCGAGACCCGCGCTGAACGTGATGCCCGGGTACTGCGCCAGCAGCGTGTAGAAGCCCGCCTCCGGCGCGTCCACCGCGTTCCGGCCGAACTCGGCGTTGCCGTCGCGCACCAGCTTCAACGCGCTGTTGCCGAACACCGACAAGAACATGGCCGTGAACAGGAACGGGATGATCAGCGTGGCTGCCACGAACTGGCGGATGGTGCGGCCGCGCGAGATCTTCGCCAGGAACAGTCCCACGAACGGCGCCCACGCGATCCACCACGCCCAGAAGAACAGCGTCCACGAGTTGAGCCACTCGGTGGGCCGGTCGTAGGCGAAGGTGTTGAGCGTCAGGTTCGAGAAGTTGCTCAGGTAGTCGCCGATGTTGAGCACGAGCCCGTTCAGCAGGTACACCGGATCGCCGACGACGAGGATGTACGTCATCAGGCCCAGCGCGAGCACCACGTTGATCTGCGAGAGCCGCTTGATGCCCTTGTCCACACCCGAGACCGCGGACACGGTGGCCATCAGCACGGCCAGTGCGATGAGCCCGATCTGGGCCGCCGTGCCCTGAGGGACGCCGAACAGGAAGTTCAACCCGAAGTTGAGCTGCACCACCCCGATGCCCAGCGACGTGGCGATACCGAACACGGTGCCGAGGGCCGCCGCGATGTCGACCGCGTGGCCGGCTCGGCCGTGCACCCGCTTGCCGATCAGCGGGTACAGGGCCGAGCGGATGGCCAGCGGGAGGCCGCGCCGGAACGCGAAGTAGCCGAGGGTCATGCCCATCAGCGCGTACATGGCCCAGCCGGTGATGCCGTAGTGGAACAACGCCCACACCACGGATTCCCGCGCGGCCTGCAACGTCTCCGGCGCGCCCTCGGGCGGGTCGAGGTACTGGGTGACCGGTTCGGAGACCGAGAAGAACATCAGATCGATGCCGATCCCGGCGGCGAACAGCATGGCTCCCCAGGTGAACAACCCGTAATCCGGCTTGGACTCCGGGGGCCCGAGGGTGATGCGGCCGTACTTGGACGCCGCCACGAACACGACGAACACCAGGAAGGCCGTGGCGAGGAGGATGTAGTACCAGCCGAGTCCCTCGGAGACCCAGCCGACGACCACACCGATCGTGTCGCCCGCATGGGTCGGGGCCACGATGCCCCAGACGGCGATCAGCAGGATGATCGCCGCCGAGCCGATCAGCACCACGTGGTTGACGGTGCCGCCTCGGCCGTCGGTCGCTCGTTCCGCTTGCTCGGCCCGATGATCGTCCCGTCGATCATCACGGTCGGACAGGACCGTCACCGGGCATCACCGGACCGCTTGTGGCGGTAGAACGGCACGTCGGCCGGGGGGAGCGGGGTGTTGCCGCGGATGAGGTCGGCGGCCTTCTCGGCCAGCATCATCACGGGCGCGTAGATGTTGCCGTTGGTGAGGTACGGCATGGCGGAGGCGTCGACGACGCGCAGGTTCTCCGTGCCGTGCACGCGCATGCTGGTCGGGTCGACGACCGACATCTCGTCGACGCCCATGCGTGCCGAGCACGACGGGTGATAGGCGGTCTCGGCGTCCTTGGCCACCCAGTCGAGGATCTCCTGGTCGGTCTGCACCGTCGGTCCGGGCGAGATCTCCCCGCCGTTGAACTCGTCGAGCGCGGGCTGCTTCAGGATGTCCCGCGCCACGTTGACGGCCTCGACCCACTCCTTGCGGTCGTTCTCGGTGGAGAGGTAGTTGAACCGCAGGGCGGGCTTCGCCTTCGGGTCCACCGACTTGATCTTCACGCTGCCCCGGACGTCGGAGTACATCGGTCCGATGTGGACCTGATAGCCGTGCGGCGTGTCGATCTGCGTGCCGTCGTAGCGCACGGCGATCGGCAGGAAGTGGAACATCAGGTTCGGGTAGTCGACGACGTCGTTGCCTCGGACGAAACCGCCTGCCTCGAAGTGGTTCGTCGCCGCCGGGCCGGTGCGCCCCAGCAGCCACTGCAGGCCGATCTTCGGCCGGTTGCGCAGCTTGAGCGCGGGGTTGAACGTCACCGGCTGCTTGGAGGCGTGCTGGACGTAGACCTCGAGGTGGTCCTGCAGGTTCTCACCGACGCCGGGCAGGTCGGCCACCATCGGGATGCCGAGCGGCCGGAGGTGCCGCGGGTCGCCCACGCCCGAGAGCTGCAAGAGCTGCGGCGTGTTGATCGCGCCGCCGCAGAGGATGACCTCGCCACCGTAGATGTTCTCCGGCCTGCGGCCGAGCCGGGTCGCCGACACGCCGATCGCCTTCGTGCCGTTGAACAACACTTGGTTGACGTGCGTCAACGTCTGCACGGTGAGGTTCGGGCGCTTCTTGACCGGGTGCAGATACGCCCGCGCCGCCGACCAGCGCCGCCCGTTCTTGATGTTGCGGTCGAACGCCGCGAAGCCCTCCTGGCGGTAGCCGTTGACGTCGTCGGTCAACGGGTAGCCCGCTTGCTGCGCGGCTTCGAGGAACGCGCCGAACAGCGGGTTCTTGGCGGGGCCTCGCTCCAACCACAGCGGGCCGTCGTCGCCGCGCCAGTCGTCACCACCGGCGCGGACGTTCTCCATGCGCTTGAAGTAGGGCAGGCAGTGGGCGTAGTCCCAGGTCTCCATGCCCGGGTCGGACGCCCACCGTTCGAGGTCCATCGGGTTGCCGCGCTGGAAGATCATGCCGTTGATCGAGCTCGACCCGCCGAGCACCTTGCCGCGGCCGTGGTAGACGCGGCGGCCGTTCATGTACGGCTCGGGCTCGGACTCGTAACGCCAGTCGTACAGCGGGTTGCCGATGACCATGGTCAACGCCGCGGGCATGTGGATCAGGATGTCCCAGATCCAGTCGGATCGACCCGCTTCCAACACGAGCACGCTGGTGGACGGGTCGGCGCTCAACCGGTTGGCCAGCACGCACCCGGCCGACCCACCACCCACGATGATGTAGTCGTACCTTCGTGCCACTGCTTCATCCCTCCTTGGGCGCGCCGGAGAACCAGCGCATCGGTGCCGGGTTGATGTTGTGGTAGATGTGCTTGGCCTCGCGGTACTCGTCGAGGCCGGTCGGGCCGAGCTCGCGCCCGATGCCCGACTTGCCGAACCCGCCCCACTCGGCCTGAGGCAGATACGGGTGGTAGTCGTTGATCCAGACCGTGCCGTGCCGCAGCGCGCCCGCCACCCGCTGGGAGACCGACGCGTCGTTCGTCCACACGGCACCGGCGAGGCCGTAATCGGTGTCGTTGGCGAGCCGGATCGCCTCGGCCTCGTCGTGGAACCGCTCGACCGTGACGACGGGCCCGAAGACTTCCTCGCGCACCGCGGTCATGTCACGAGTGCAGTCGGCGAACACGGTGGGGCGCAGGAAGAAGCCGTTTGCGAGTTCCGGTTCGGACGGACGTCCGCCACCGGCGACCAGCCGCGCGCCCTCGGCGATCGACCGTTCGATGTAGCGCTCAACCTTGGCCCGATGCTCCGCCGAGACGAGCGGACCGCACTCGGTGGTCTCGTCGAGACCGTTGCCGAGCCGGATGGCGTCGGCCCTGCGGCCGAGCTCGGCGACGAACTCGTCGTGGATCGTGTCCTGCACGATCAGCCGCGCACCCGCCGAACAGACCTGTCCTGAGTGGACGAAGGCGGCGGCCAGCGCGTAGTCGACGGCCGTGTCGAAATCGGCGTCGGCGAAGACCACGTTGGGGTTCTTCCCGCCCAGTTCCAACGCGACCCGCTTCACGCCCTCGGCCGCCATCGCCATGATCTTCTTGCCGGTGGCGAGGCCGCCGGTGAACGACACGAGATCGACGTCGTCGTGGCGCACCATGGCCGCCCCGACGGTGGCGCCGTCGCCGAGCACGAGGTTCACCACCCCACGCGGGACGCCTGCCTCCTCCAGCAGCGACACGAGCGTCATGGTGGTGAGCGGGGTCAGCTCGCTCGGCTTGAGCACCATCGTGTTGCCCGCCGCGAGCGCGGGAGCGACCTTCCAGCTCATCTGCAGGAGCGGGTAGTTCCAGGGCGCGATGAGTGCGCACACCCCGACGGGCTCGTGGACGATGCGGCTGACCACGCCGGGGTCGCCGGTGTCGACGACCCGTCCCGCGTCGGAGTCGGCCAGGTTCGCGTAGTAGCGGAAGACGTTCGTGACGTCGTCCACGTCGATTCGCCCCTCGGCGAGGGTCTTGCCGGTGTCGATGCTCTCCTGGCGGGCAATGTGCTCGCGATCACGCTGCAGCAGCTCCGCCACCTTCCGCAGGAGGTCACCGCGCTCTCGGGCCGGAGTGGCGGCCCACGAGCCCTCGTCGAACGCGCGGCGGGCGGCCGACACGGCGGCGTCGACGTCGTCCGGACCGGCTTCCGACACCGTGGTCACGGTGCTGGCGTCGTAGGGGTTGAGCACGGCCCGTCCGCCGCGCGTCGTCGTCGCCTCGACCCAGGCGCCGTCGATGTAGAGGTCTCTCATCAGGTGGTTTTCCCACTCTCCGTCGACACGTGGTTTGGACCACTCACGTTTGTGTACGGCGGTACATGTTATATGTACTTGCGTACACAGTGAAGCCCCGGGCGCTCGCACCCCGGCTGACGTGGTGTGTTGTCATAGCCGGGACCAGCTTGGGAGGGGGGTCGACGCATGACCGCGCAACAACCCGTGACGCGCAGACGCACCCGGGGCCCGAACGACCCGGACCGCCGCAACCGCATCGCACGCGCGGCCATCGCGGTCATCGCCGAACGCGGCATCAACGCGCTCACCCACCGCGCCGTCGCGGCGAAGGCCGGCGTGCCGCTCGGCTCCACCACGTACCACTTCGCCACGCTCGACGACCTCATCGCGAGCGCCCTCGACGAAGCCGCGCGCCGCAACGTCGCCGCGCTCCGGGAATGGGACGCGACACTGCCCGCCGACGTGGACCTGGCGGCGGCACTGGCGAAGATGGTGCTGGACTCCGTGACCGAGGAGCGCGCCAACACGATCGCGGAGTACAACCTCTACGCGCTCGCGCTCCAACGCCCCAGCCTGCGACGCGCCGCCGTCGCGTGGGACGACGCGCTCGCCGAGCTGTTCATCGCCCGCACCGACCCGCTGACCGGCAAGCTCCTGGCGACGCTCACCTGCGGACTGATGATGCAGGCCGTACTCGGCGCCACACCCCCACAGCTCGACGACGTGGAGGCGTTGTACCGGCGCGCACTGAGCATGGCCGGCTCAGAGAGCTGACATCGCACCCTGCCGACCGCGCGTGGTCGGCCGGGTGCGCAACGAGACGAGCCGTCAGCGGTCGACGGCCATCTCCCCGAGCTCGGACCACCCGTCCTGGTCGACGGTGGTGTTCACGATGCGCGGGGTCTCGGCGAGGTACTGCGGCAACTTCTGCTGGGCGGCCTTGAAGTGGTCGGACTGCACGTGGGCCGCGCCCGCCTCGTCGTCCCGGAACGCCTCCACCAGCACGTACTCGTTCTCGTCGTCCAGGCTGCGCGACCAGTCGAACCACAGGCAGCCCGGCTCGGCGCGGGTCGCCTCGGTGAACTCGCGCGAAATCTCCGGCCACGCGTCGGCGTGCTCGGGAAGGATCCGAAACTTGGCGGTAATGAAAATCATGACGCTCCTGACGTCGGAGGGACTCACTCATCCGCGATGCTAGGAGCTCACCGCCCGGCCGGCACGGCCCAGGGCAGGGCTCAGGTGAGCTCCCCCTCAAGCAGCGTCATGAGGATCATGTCGTGCCACCGCCCGGCGCCCCGGAACGCGTCCCGCTGGCGACCGTCCTCACGGAACCCGACCTTCCTGTAGAGGCGCACCGCGGCGTCGTTCTCCGGCACCACCCACAGCACGATGGAGTGCAGCCGCATGACGTCGAAGCCGTACCGGCACACCGTCCGCAGGGCGTCGGTGCCGTAGCCGCGACCCCAGTAGTCCTTCCTCCCGAGGTAGAGGGACACCTCCGCACACGCGGTCTCCGGCGTGGCACCGTCCAGGCGGACACCGCCGATGGGCGTGCCGTCGGCCAGCGTCTCAACCACGAACGACAGTTCCGAGTACGAGTTCCGCTTCCGCTCGGCGAACCGCGCGCGAGTCTGCGCCAGCGACAGGTGATAGTCGCCGGTCATCCACCGAACCACGTCGGGATCCTTGTGCCAGCGCCAGAAGTGGTCCGCGTCGTCGGGTTCGAGAGGTCGGAGCTGGACGAGTTCACCGGTCGGGAGCATGGCGACAGTCTCCGCGAACCCGCCCGCGCGACTCCACTGCTTTTCCGGTCACGCCGCGCCCCCGGACACCTGCGGTAACCCCCGCGACCCGAGCAACCAAGCCGCGGCGGCGACCAATCCCACCACACCGCAGAGCACGAACGGAGCGTCCAAACCCCACTGAGTGGCGAGCGCACCACCCGCCAACGCCCCGAGCGCGCCGCCGCCGTACACGACCGTGCGCCACGTGGCCGTGACGCGCCCGAGCAGGTCACCGGGAACGAGCCGCTGCCGCAGCGACACGGCCACGACGTTGAACAGCCCGAACGCGGCGCTGGTCGTCACCACGACCGCGACCGCTCCCGGCACCGTCGGCAGCACGAGCAGCACCACCGGCGTCGCCGCCGCCAGCAGCATGGCCACCGCCAGCACCAGGCGATGTCGACGGCCGGCCACCGCCTTGTCGGCCAGGACGGCTCCCGCGAGTCCTCCCACGGCGCCGACGGCCAGCAACGCACCGAACCCCACGGGTCCGAGCTCCAAGGTCTGCTCGGTGTAGAGGACGAACACCGCGAACCACGCGCTGTCCGCCACGGCGACACCGAGTCCGGCGACCACCAGCATGCGCAACGCGCGTTGCCGGACCAGCCACGACAGGGCCGCACGGACTCCGGCGCCGACCTCCGGCCGCGCCTCCGGTGACGATGGCGCCCGCAGGTTCAGCACCGTGGCCGGGATGCTCAGCACCGCCGCGACCGCCAGCACCGTCGCCGCGCTGTTCGCCACGAACGGCACGGCCGCACCGACCCCGAACAGCAGTCCCCCGAGCAGCGGGCCGACGAACTCGTTGCCCGCGACCTCACCGGCCACCAACCGGCCGTTCGCGCGTTCGAGCAACGCGGCGGGCACCAGGCGGGGAATCGCCGTCTGCGCGGCGGTGTCGCGCAGTGTCTCCGCCACCCCCAGCAGCAGCGCGGCCACCGCGACGATGGCGACACCCGCCGCGCCGACGGCGACCAGCACCGCGAGCCCGACCAACACCGCGAGCCGCACCGCGTCGGCCGTGACCATCAGGCCCCGCGCACCCCGGCGGTCGGCCAGCGATCCCGCCGCGAGACCGGCGACCAACCACGGCACCGTGCTCGCGGCCGTCACCACCGACACCCACGCGGCACTGTCGGTGAGACTCGCCGCGAGCAACGGGAAGGCAGCCAACCGGATGCCGTCGCCGACGTTGACGAGCACGGCCGCGGTCCAGAACCGCCGGAAGTGACTCCCCAAGCTCATAGGCGAAGAGTAGTGGTCCCGTCCGACGCGCACGGTCGTTTCACCCGTGGCGGACGGGATTTGTGTACCGGAACGGCACACACGCGTCCGCAGCCTGCGGACACGCGTCCCGGAAGTGCGGACACGCGTGCGCAGGCTGCGGACACGGTGGGGTGGGTTACCTCAGCCCAGGTCGCAGGTGGTCACCAGCTCCTGCGGGGTGGCGTCGGCAGGGCGGGGAATCGTGGCGGAGTCCGGCAGCGACGCCCCGTTCTCCAGATGGGCCTCCAGCGCCTCGAACGCTGTGCGGTGGCAGGGCGTCAGCGCCCGCAGCCGCTCGGGGTGCAGGTCGACGAATGAGTCGGTGTGCGTGCCGTCCTCGATCCGGTAGTAGCGGTGCAGGTGCCCGCGCCCCTGCTCCCGCACCATCTCGGCGTAGACGTCGGAGTCCTGGCTGATCGGCAGCAGCACGTCGAGCGTGCCGTGCAGCGTCAGCAGCGGCTTGCCGATCCGGCCCGTGAGCCCGATGCGCTCGACGGCGTGCTGCACCGACCTCGGCCGCTGCGCGTAGTCGTAGTCGGCGTCGCAGTACGGCGTTCCGGGCGCGCAGTACGGGATTCCGGCCTGAAGCTCACCGTCGAACTCCGGGTCGATCTCCTCGCGGTAGATGCGTTGGGTGAGGTCCCAGTAGATCTCGTGGTGCGCCTGCCACAGGAACTCCGAGCCCTCGGGGAAACCCGCCGCCACCATCGCGGCGTGGGCGTCGTCGGCGTCCTGGCCGCCTTCGGCGTACCGCGGATACGCCCTCAGCACGTCGGGCAGGTACTCGACGAGGTTCGGCCCCTGCTTCGACCACAGCGTGCCCTCCCAGTCCACGCCGCCGTCGTAGAGTTCGGGATGGTTCTCCAGCTGCCAGCGCACCAAGTAGCCCGCATTGGACAGTCCGGTGACGATAGTCTGCTTAGGACGTTGTCGGTAGTGCTGGGTCACGGTCGCCTTGGCCGCCCGGGTGAGTTCGGTCAGGCGATGGTTCCACTCGGCGATCGCGTCACCCGGACGTCTGCCGTCGGTGAAGAACTCGGTGCCCGTGTTGCCCTTGTCCGTGGCCGCGAACGCGTAGCCCTTCGCCAGCACGAAGTCGGAGATGGCGCGGTCGTTGGCGTACTGCTCGCGGTTGCCCGGGGTTCCCGAAACCACGAGGCCACCGTTCCAGTTTTCCGGCAGCCGGATCACGAACTGCGCGTCGTGATTCCAGCCGTGGTTGGTGTTCGTGGTCGACGTGTCAGGGAAGTACCCGTCGATCTGCAAGCCCGGTACGGCGTCGGGGACGGGCAGCGCCTCCTGGGTCAGCCCCGCCCAGTCGGCCGGGTCGGTGTGACCCGTGCGCGCGGTTCCGGTGGTGGTGAGGTCGTCCAGACACGTCACCTCCTGGTACTGCGCCCCGGGCACCCGAAGGGTCCGGTCCGGGCACGTCGGCGACGTGTCCCCGTCGACCGTCGCACCGGCCACACTCGGCACCGCGACGAGCAACGACGCCAACACCGTGGTGGCGACCCTGTGTCTGCGCATCACGTGGACCTCCGGTTCCGCTGTCCGATGTGAGGACACCGTAGGAAAAGTGATCATCACGGGGAATGTGTTCACGAACCACACTCGGGCTCTCGCCTATGGCTGCCGTCGATATGGCAGGAGGCCACCGCGCCGCCCTACCGTGTTGCCGATCACAACGACGTGAGGAGAGTCCCGTGAGCAGTTCGGCACGACGACGACTTCTACTTCCCGTGGTGACGGCCGCACTTCTGGCCGCACCGATCTCCGCTCAGGCGACACCGACGACCTCGGCGACCCCGGCGCCGTCCGACGGCCCCACCGCCACGGTCACGGAGGTCCCGAACTTCGGCGACAACCCGGGCAACCTCCGCATGTTGCAGTACGTGCCCGACGGTCTTCCCGAGAACCGGCCGGTGGTCGTCGCCCTGCACGGCTGCACGCAGAACGGCACCGACTACGGCACCCAGTCCGGCTGGGTGGAACTCGCCGACCGATGGCAGTTCAGTGTCGTCCTGCCCGAACAGCGGACGCTCAACAACGCCAACCGGTGCTTCAACTGGTTCGACACCGGTGACACGACCCGCGGCCGCGGTGAGGTCGCCTCGGTGGTCAGCATGGTCGACCACACGCTCCAGACCACGGGCGGCGACGCCTCCCGCGTGTACGCCACGGGGCTGTCGGCGGGCGGTGGCATGACCTCGGCACTGCTCGCCACCTACCCGGAGCGGTTCACGGGCGGCGGCGTGGTGGCCGGACTGCCGTTCCGGTGCTCGTCGGCGTTGTACGAGGCCTACACGTGTATGTACCTCGGCAAGAACCTCAGCCCGTCGGTCTGGGGTGATCTGGTGCGCGCGGCGAGCTCCCACGACGGTCCCTGGCCGACGGTGAGCATCTGGCACGGCAGCGCCGACACCACCGTGAACGTCGTCAACCAACGCGAGCTGGTCGAACAGTGGACCGATGTCCACGGCACCGACACCACTCCGGACCGCGAGGACACCATCGCCGGATACCCGCACGCCGTGTACGAGGACTCGGCAGGCCGGGCCGTGGTCGAGACCGTCACCGTCCCCGGGATGAATCACGGACAACCGGTCGACCCCGGCAGCGGCGACGGCCAATGCGGAACCGCCGCCGCCTACCTGCTCGACGTGGACGTCTGCGCGGCCTGGCACCTCGGGCAAACGTGGGACCTGCCGTGACGTCGACGCTCACGCGGCCGTGACCACCGGCCCGCGGGGACGCCGTGATCACCTCGTCGCTCGGGGCACCGGCCGAGCGACGAGGTGATCGTCACGAATCAGACCCAGTCGAGCATCGGAACCCGCCACAGCGGCTCCGGGATCGCGAACGCGTCCACCAGCGTCGTCGCGTGCGGACGCAGCTCCCCGCACAACCGGTTCACCCCGGCCACCACGGCCTTGGCACGCGCGCTGGTGAGCCTGCCGTGTTCGAGGAACCACGCGCGATCGGCCTCGATGGTGGACAGCACGTGCAGGTCGCACACCTTGTCCAGCAACGCCTTCGCCTCGTCGTCCTCGCAACGGTCGACGGCGGCGACGAAGGAGTCGAGCACCACCCGCTCCACGTGCACGCGAGCGGCGCGCAACACGTGATCCTGTGCCGCGTTGAACACGTCGAAGGCGTTGTCCTTCCCGGCCGCCCGCAACCGCCTGGCGAGTCCGTCGAGCACGTGCGACTCGCGGTCGGTGAAGAGCTTCAACTGCCACCCGCGGTCGAACACCACCTCGTCGTCGTCGCTCACCGGTGAAGCGTCGACGATGCGCTCCACCACCCGCCGTGCGGCCGTGCGCTCGATCACCGCGCCCACGAACTGCTCGGCCACGAAACGCGCCGTCGCAAGTGGACTCAGGTCCTGGAACTGCGAGCGGTAGTGCGTCAGCAACCCCTTCGCCACCAGTTGGAGCAGAACCGTGTTGTCGCCCTCGAACGTCGTGAACACGTCGGTGTCGGCCTTCAACGCGGGCAGCACGTTCTCCGCCATGTACCCGGCGCCGCCGCACGCCTCCCGGGCGGCCTGGATGGTGCTCGTCGCGTGCCAGGTGGCGAGTGCTTTGAGCCCCGCGGCACTCGACTCCAACTCCCGCTGCCGGATCTCGTCGGCCTCGGCGACGTCCTCCGGCGTCCCGGTCTGGAGGTCGTGCAGCTCGGCGACCAGGTCCTCCTGCGCGAAGTGCAGCGCATAGGTCGTCGCCAGCGCGGGCAGCAGCCGCCGCTGGTGCGCGAGGTAGTCGAGGACCGTGACCTCGGTGCCGTCCTGGCCCTGGAACTGCGTGCGTCGGTCGGCGTAGTGCACGGCGATGGCGAGCGCCCGCTTCGTGGCGCTCCCCGCACTTCCCGCGACGCTGATCCGGCCCCGCACCAGCGTGCCGAGCATCGTGAAGAACCGTTTCCCGTCGCTGTCGACCGGGCTCGTGTACGTACCGTCCTCGGCGACGTCGCCGTAGCGGTTGAGCAGCGCGGTTCGCGGGACTCGCACGTGGTCGAACGCGATGCGCCCGTTGTCGACGCCGTTGAGCCCCGCCTTCGTCCCGCAGTCCTCGATCGTCACCCCGGGCAACACGGTGCCCTGCTCGTCGCGGATCGGCACGAGCAGCGCGTGCACCCCACGACTGCGGCCACCGGTGACGAGCTGGGCGAACACCACGGCGAGCCGACCGTCACGAGCCGCGTTGCCGATGTAGGTCTTCGACGCCGACCGGTCGGGCGTGTGCACCACGAACTCGGCGGTGTCGGGGTCGTAGGTCGCCGTCGTGCGCAGGTTCTGCACGTCCGAGCCGTGACCGATCTCCGTCATCGCGAAGCAGCCGAGCAGGTCGCCGGACATGATGTCCGGCAGGTACCGGTCGTGGTGCGCGCGGGTGCCCAACAAGTGCACGGCACCGCCGAACAATCCCCACTGCACGCCCGACTTGACCATGAGGGACAGGTCGCCGAAACCGAGCATCTCGAACGACACCACGGCAGCACCGATGTCGCCCTCCCCGCCGTACTCGGTGGGGAAGCCCAGCCGGGGACGGCCGGTCGCGGCGAGTGCTGTGAGCTGCTCCGCGATCCGCTCCCGGTGGGCGGCGACGTCCAGCTTCTCCGTGTCGAACGCACCCTTCGCGGCCTCGGCGGCCAGGTGCTCCCGGACGTCCCGGCGGACCGAGGCCCACCGCCCGTCCAGCAGTCGAGTCAACTCTTCGGTCAACGGCTTCATGCGCCCAGCCTGCCCGAAGCCGCCCACTCTCGCAGGCCTGAAGATCATCTGCACTCGTGTCCGCGAGTTGCGCCGTCGTGTCCTCGCTCTGTGCACGAGTTACAGCGCGTCGCCTACACAGTCCCGGATCCGGAAGAGGTTCCGTCTCCCAATCGCAAACAGGAGTCTCCAGAGTGCAGGCGAGCATCCCTGAGATGCGAACCCCGTCGCCAGGCCGCCAGAACCCGTCCCCGACCTGCACACACCCGTCCCTAGGGGGACAACACCCGTCCCTAGGCCGGCAAAACCCGTCCACAGCCTGCGAACACCCGTCGCTGGGCTGCAAGCAACCGTCCCCGAGCTGCGAACATCCGTCCCCAGCCTGCGAACATCCGGCCACAGGCCGAGGACACGATGTCACAGGGACTGGGCGAGAGCCTCCGGGGTCGTCACGGGGCGGTCGCAGACGTACCCACGGCACACGTACGCCGCCGGGGCTCCGTCGACGAGGGGGCGGTCGGCCAACAGCGGCACACCGTCGGCCTCCGGCCTTCCTCCGAGCACCACGCCGCCTCCGTGCACGCGCGCCGCGGCCTCGGCGACCAGCTCTTCGCGCGCCCGCTCGTCCTCACCGACGACGGCGACCTGCACGGGCCCGGCGAACATCGCCTCGGCCACCGACAGCCAGTGCCCCGCGAACCTCGGCACCTGCGACACGAGCGCCCCGGCCCGGCTCAGCGCCTCCTCGCACGCCGCCCGGTACGTGCCCGCGCGCTCGGGTCCGGCGAGCGCCGACGCGGTGAGCAACGCCCCGGCGAGCGCGGACGCCCCCGACGGACTCGCGTTGTCGGTGGGGTCGCTCGGCCGGTGCACCAGGGCCTCCGCGTCGGACCCGGTGTCGTGGAACGCTCCCGGCGCGCCGTCGACGCCGAAGCGCCACATCGCCGTGTCGAGCAGCGCCGTCGCCTCCTCCAGCCACCGGGGCTCGCCCGTCGCCTGGTGCAGCGTGAGCAGGCCGTCGGCGAAGCACGCGTAGTCCTCCAGCACGCCCAGGGCGTCGCCGACGACGCCGTCCCGCGAGCTGCGCCGCAACACCCCGTCGGAGAGGTGCACGTCGAGTACGAACCGTCCCGCGACGACCGCCGCCTCGACCCACTCCGGACGTCGCAGGGCGACACCCGCCTCCGCGAGCGCCGTGATGGCGAGCCCGTTCCAGGCGGCGATCACCTTGTCGTCGCGGGCGGGCTGCGGCCGGGCGTTGCGGGCTTCCAGCAGTGCCGAGGTGACCCGCATCCAGCGGGACGGGTCGTCGGGATCACGGGGCAACCGCAGCGTGGACGTGCCCCGCTCGAAGGTGCCGTCGGGGGTCACGCCGAAGGTCGAGGCGGCCCACGCCCCGTCGTCCGGGCCGAGCACGTCCACGAGCTGCTGCGGCGTCCACACGTACGTCAGCCCTTCCACACCCTCGGTGTCGGCATCGAGGGACGAGGCGAACGCTCCCTGTGCGGTGCGCAGGTCGCGGAGCAGGAACTCCGCCGTCTCCCCGGCGACGCGGTGGGCCAACGCCGAGCCGGTGCGCCGGGCGAGGTGGGCGTAGAACCGCAGCAGCAACGCGTTGTCGTACAACATCTTCTCGAAGTGCGGCACGACCCATCCGGCGTCCACCGAGTACCGGGAGAAGCCTCCGGCGAGCTGGTCGTAGATGCCGCCCCGCGCCATACCCTCGGCCGTCATGTCGACAATGGACAGTGCTTCCATCGAGCCCGTGCGTTCGTAGTGCCGCAGGAGGAACTCCAGCACCATCGACGGCGGGAACTTCGGCGCGCTGCCGAAGCCGCCGTGTCCCGGGTCGGTCTCGGTCCGCAGTTTCGTCACCGCCGAGGCGACCGACTCCTCCGTGACCGGATGCGGGCCGAGCGGTTTGGTCTGCTCGACGATGTGGTCGACGATCCGTCCGGCGCCTTCGACGAGTTCCTCGCGACGATCGCGCCACGCCTCGGCGACCGCGTCGAGCAACTGCGGGAACGACGGCATCCCGTGTGCGGGCACGGGCGGGTAGTAGGTGCCGCAGTGGAACGGTTTGCCGTCGGGCGTGAGGAAGCACGTCATGGGCCAGCCGCCCTGACCGGTCATCGCCTGGGTGGCCGTCATGTAGACGGCGTCGATGTCGGGCCGCTCCTCGCGATCCACCTTGATGTTGACGAAGTTCTCGTTCATCAACGCCGCGACGCGCTCGTCGGAGAACGACTCGTGCGCCATCACGTGACACCAGTGACACGCGGCGTACCCGATCGACAACAGGACCGGCACGTCCCGCCGCCGAGCCTCGGCGAACGCGTCCTCCCCCCACGGCCACCAGTCCACGGGATTGTCGGCGTGCTGCAGCAGGTAGGGCGAGGTCGCGGTGGCGAGGCGGTTCATGGAACCAGCGTGTCACAGACCCGAGCGGCTCACAGTGAAGTGCCGTCACGCCCTTCACGACGTGCGGCGTTCTCGACGAGCACCGCGACGCCGTCGAGCAGGCGGGCGAGCCCGAACTCGAAGGCCCGCTCCGGCGCGTCCGGGCTGTAGTGCTCCGGCCCGAGCGCCTCACCCACCTTCGCGGCGACGGGGTAGCGGCTGCCGTCGAACAGGGCGGTGAACAGCGGCTCGTACTCGTTCCACCACTGGGGGTTGTCCTTGCCGGTCTCCCGGCTCGCGCGCCGCACCTCGACGGCGGCACGCACCGCACCGTGGACGTAGTTGGTCACGAGGGTGATCACGAGGTCCATCTCGACGGCGGTCAGCCCGAGATCGGTGACGGCGGCGAGGTCGGCGTCGTACTTGGCGATCACGTTCGGCCCGAGCACCGGCCTCGTGGTGGCCACCTGGAGCAGCCAGGGATGACGCAGGTACAGCTCCCACGTGCGACGTGCCACGGCCGCCAAGTCGGCGCGCCATCCGGAGTCGGTCGGCGCGGGCGTGACCGCCTCGGCGTGGACGCGGTCGACCATGAGATCGACGAGTTCGGCCTTGCCCGGCACGTACCCGTAGAGGGACATGGCTGTGAGCCCGAGGGTCGAGGCGAGACCCCGCATGGTCAGGGCGTCGATGCCGTCGGCGTCGGCGATCTCGATGGCGGCGGCCACGACGTCGTCCACGGTGAATCGTGGCTTCGGCCCGCGTCGTGGCTTGTCGGAGACCCCCCACAGCAGCTCCATGCTGCGTTTCGGGTCACCGCCTCCTCCGTACACGCTGCTCACCCGGCACACGCTACCGCGCCCCCAGTAACTCCCTACGGTGTACAGTGTCAATGTTCTCCATACATCGTAGGGAGTTGAACCATGTCGCACACTCCAGCCGTGGAGGCCGTCGGACTGCGCAAGCGCTACGGCACCACCGACGCGCTCGCCGGGCTCGATCTCGTGGTGCCCTCCGGCACGGTCCACGGCATCCTCGGCCCGAACGGCGCGGGCAAGACCACCACCGTCCGAGTCCTCAGCACGCTGATCCGCGCCGACTCGGGCACCGCACGCGTCGCGGGCTTCGACGTACGCACGCAGGCTGCGCACGTGCGCAGCCGGATCGGCCTGGTCGGACAGCACGCCGCCGTGGACGAGCTGCTGACGGGTCGACAGAACCTGCTCCTGTTCGGCAGGCTCTACCATCTCGATCCGACGCGAGCCGCCCGTCGCGCCGACGACCTGCTGAACGCCTTCCGACTCGCCGACGCGGGCGACAAGGCGGTGCGGCACTACTCGGGCGGGATGCGCCGCCGACTCGACCTCGCCGTCGGACTGCTCGTCGCGCCGTCCGTGCTCTTCCTCGACGAGCCCACCACCGGCCTCGACCCGCGGGCCCGCGCGGAGGTGTGGGACGCGGTGCGTGGCCTGGCGGCCTCCGGCACCACCGTCGTGCTCACGACGCAGTACCTGGAGGAGGCCGACCAGCTCGCCGACGCCGTCTCGGTGGTGGACGGCGGCAGAGTGATCGCCCAGGGCACACCGGACGAGCTGAAGGCCGACCTCGGCGCCGACCGGCTCGACGTGACGGTGCGTCACGCCGCCGATCTGCCCACCGCGGCGGAGCTGCTCGGGCGCCTCAGCGGCGCCGACGTGGAGACCGACGCCGACCGCATGCGGCTCAGCGCTGCCGTCCACGACCGCGTCGGCGCGCTCACCGAGTTCCTCCGCGCGAGCGAGGACACCGACCTCGCGATCGAGGACGTCACCGTGCGTCGCCCCACGCTCGACGAGGTCTTCCTGACCCTCACCGACCGAACGGAGGTCCCGGCATGACCGTTGCGACCCACGAATCGACCCCTCGCCCCGCCGAGCCGCCCACCACGGTGGGTTCCCGACTGCGCTGGGCGGTCGCGGACACGTGGACCGTCACCCGCCGCGACCTCGCCCACTGGGTCAACCAGCCCGGGATGCTGGTGGCCAACCTGCTGTTCTCCGTGATGGTGCTGCTGATGTTCGGCTTCCTGTTCGGAGGCGCGATGGCGGTGCCGGGCGACTACTGGGAGTTCCTCGTTCCGGGAGTGTTCGCGCTGACGATGGTGTTCGGCATCGAGTCGACGTTCACGGCCGTGAGCACGGACCTCGCGCGCGGTGTCACCGACCGGTTCCGATCACTACCCATGTCGGCGTCGGCGGTGGTCACGGGCCGTGCGAGCGCGGACCTGCTGAACAGCGCCGTGACCCTGGCCGCGCTGGTGGCGACGGGCCTCGCCGTCGGCTGGCGACCACACGGCGGTCTCGCCGCGACGGTGGTCGCCCTCGGCCTGCTGCTGCTCCTGCGGCTGGCCATGTTGTGGGTGGGCATCTACCTGGGGCTGGTCGCCCGCAGCCCGGAGTCGGTGACGGCGCTGCAGATCCTGGTGTGGCCTCTCGGCTTCCTGTCCAATGCGTTCGTCTCACCGGCCACGATGCCGAGCTGGCTCGGGCCGATCGCCGAGTGGAACCCGCTCTCGGCCACCGTCGCCGCGACCCGGGACCTCTTCGAAAATCCTGGCTGGACGAGTGACTCCTGGATCGCGGCGAATCCCGTGCTGCCCGCCGTGGTGTGGCCGGTGCTGCTGATCGCCGTCTTCTTCCCGCTGTCGGTTCGCCGCTACCGGCAGTTGAGCCGCTGACCCCGTCGGCGGGACGCCGACGACCGGGGGCCACCCGACGTCGGCGGTCTCAGCCCTTGCCGCCCGAGTCGCCCCCGGACGCCGCCTCCACGCCGGTCGACTTCGTGGCCGCGCCCGTGGCGTCGTCGGCACCGTCGTCCGCACGCTCGGCTGCGCCGCCCTTCGCGGCGTTCTCGGTACCTTCGGCGCCTTCCGTACCTTCCGAGGGGTCGTCGAAGCTCGCCGGGATGCGCTTCAGGTGCTTGGTCATCGAGCGGACCAGAAACGCCACGGCGATGAAGAACACCAGCAACAGCAGCAGGCCGACGGGCGAGGACTTGCCGAAGTCCTCGCCCTGACCGCCGCCGTCGCCACCGTCGCCGCCGGGCTGCTGCTGCGCGAGCCAGACCCCGGCGTTCATGGCGGGCACGGCGGCGAAGGCCGGCAGTGTCATGTCGTCACCCTCTCTCGGACACCCGCGAACAGGTCGTTCTCGGGCAGCGTCGTGTCGACGAGCGAGCGCACCAGCTCGTACTCCTCCGTGGGCCACACCTCGCGTTGCACGTCGAGCGGCACCGCGAACCAACGGCTGTTGGGGTCGATCTGGGTCGCGTGCGCCCGCAGCGCGTCGTCCCGGACCTCGAAGTAGTCGGCGCAGGGCACCTGCGTGGTGACGCGCTCCATGACGTCGGGTCGCTCGGGGTCCCAGTTCTTCAGCCACTCCTCGTAGGGCGATTCGAGCCCCCGCGACGTGAGCGCTTCGTGGAACGCCTCGAACTTGGCCCGCGAGAAGCCGTGGCTGTAGTAGAGCTTGAGCGGCTGCCACGGCTCGCCCTCGTCGGGGAACTGCTCGGCGTCGGCCACCGCGTCGTAGGCGGCCATGGACACCTCGTGGCAGCGGATGTGGTCGGGGTGCGGGTAACCACCATTCTCGTCGTAGGTGATCACGACGTGAGGACGGAACTCGCGCATGACGCGCACCAGCTTGCGGACCGGCTCCTCCAGCGGCACGTTGGCGAAGCAGTCCTCCGGCAACGGCGGCGGCGGGTCCCCCTCCGGCAGGCCCGAGTCGATGAAGCCGAGCCAGCGGTGCTGCACGCCGAGGATCTTGGCCGCCCTGGCCATCTCCTCCCTGCGCAGCTTCGTCATGTTCTCGCGCACCTCGGGCCGGTCCATCGCCGGATTCAGGACGCTGCCCGCCTCGCCGCCGGTGCAGGTCACGACCATGACGTCGTGCCCTTCGGCGACGTAACGGGCCATCGTGGCGGCCCCCTTGCTCGACTCGTCGTCGGGGTGCGCGTGCACCGCCATCAGCCGCAAGCCCGTGTCCACCCTGTCGGCCCTTCCTCCCTCGGCTGGCGCCATGCTCGGCTCGGTTCCTTTCCCGTCACGGGTCATCAAGGACCCCCGGCCCACGTCCGTTTCCGCCCTCACGGATACTCAACACACGAGGTGGGTGTTTTCATTCTCCCCGCCGCACCGACGAGACCTGGAGGCCCTCCCCTTGAGCAGCTCCGAACCCGACCGGGACTCGGTGGACGCTCTGGAGGACCGTTACGGCTCGGCCCGCATCCGATCGCCCCGCCGCTCCTTGCGCGGCCGGAAGGCGTCCTGGGTCGGTGTCGCCGTCTTCGTGGTGCTCGGCGTCGCCAGCTACCTCGTCTACACGCAGTGGTTCGCCACCCCCATCGACGGCCAGCGGGTCGCGTTCGAGGAACGCCCCGGCAATGCCATGGAGGTGACGGTGGACGTGAACCGCAACGATCCCTCGCGCCCGGCGGTCTGCATCGTGCGGGTGCGTGACATCGGAGGAGCCGAGACCGGAAGGAAGGAGCTCTACGTTCCACCGGGCGCGTCGCGCCTGGACACAGTCGTGCGGAGCATCGGTCGGCCTGTCACTGCGGATGTGTACGGCTGCTCTTATGATGTTCCCGAATACTTGTCAACCCCCCAGCGGCCAACGGAGTGAAATGAGCGCCGGATATCCGGCGTTGTGAGAACTCGGCGGCCTCCGGGGGTGGTTTCGTGCTATCCTCTGTCTATCGGCACGGTCCCACGCGGGCCGTGTCTTTCCTTTATCTACCAGCCACGATGCTGTGGTGGCCGGCTTGTATACCCAGGTTCGGCAGGCCCTAGGAGGAGATGGTGACCGTGAGCGACACCAAGGTGACCTGGTTGACCCAGGATGCCTACGACAGGCTCAAGAGCGAGCTCGACGCACTGATCGAGAATCGTCCGGTCATCGCCGCGAAGATCAACGCCAGCCGTGAAGAGGGCGACCTCAAGGAGAACGGCGGCTACCACGCCGCTCGCGAGGAGCAGGGCCAGCAGGAAGCCCGCATCCGGCATCTGCAGGAGCTGCTGCGCTCCGCGAAGGTCGGCGAAGCGCCGAAGGACGACGGCATCGCCGAGCCGGGCATGGTGTTGACCGTGCGGTACGAAGGCGATGACGACGAGGAGACGTTCCTTCTCGCCACGCGCGAGGAGGGCGGTAGCGGACCGATCGAGGTGTACTCGCCCGACTCCCCGCTGGGCAAGGCGCTGCTCGGTGCCCGCGAGGGTGAGTCCCGCGAGTACCTGCTGCCCAACGGCAAGACCCAGAAGGTGACGCTCGTGAAGGCGGTCCCGTACAGCTCCTGAGCTGCCGGACTTCGCCGTCGGGTGAACACGGCCGGTGCAGCCACCGTGGTGGTCCGCACCGGCCGTTGGTGTGTCCGGGCCCGGGAATCACCGCCTCCGGTCGACACCGGTGGCGCCGACGGCGCTGGTGCCGTCGCCGTCCCGGCTCTCGGGACGTCCTCCGCTCGACCTGCCGGCGATGCGTTCCAGCAGCGGGCGCACGCGCGGCGGGACCGGCGTCGACAGTGCGATGGAGGTCGCCGTCCGCCGGACACCGGGAACCCCGACGACCTCGTCGATGACGCGTTGCAGGTCGTCGTTGGACCGGGCGACGACCCGGACGAACAGATCTCCCTGCCCCGTGGTCGCGTGTACCTCGCAGACCTCGTCGATCGCGGCCAGCGCCGAGGCAACCTCGCTGCGCCGCCCCTGAGCGATCTCCAACACGGCGAACGCGGTCAACCCGTACCCCATGCCGGCCAGGTCGAGTTCCGGCGGGAACCCGCGCAGCACCCCGGACGCGGTGAGGCGGTCGAGCCGAGCCTGCACGGTCCCGCGCGCGACCCCGAGTCGACGCGCGCACTCCAACACACCCAGTCTCGGCGCGTCGGTGAGCAACAACAACAGCCGCGCGTCGAGTTCGTCCAGCGTCATGGCCCCTCCTGCGCAATCTGCGCCAATCTGTTCACTCGAATGCCAACATCACTGAGCAGATTGACCAGTATTTCGCACGGCTGTTGCCCAGTCTGCAGAGCCGCGCGCATTCTTCGTGCCATGGCGAACCCAGCACTCGACGACATCGACTACAACCAGCTCCGGCAGCTCGTCGGCCTCGTCGACCACGACGTGGCCAGCGACCCGTTCCCCGTCAAGGCGATGGACGCCGTGGTCTTCGTGGTGGGCAACGCCACCCAGACCGCGACGTTCTACCAGGCGGCGTTCGGGATGGACCTCGTTGCCTACTCCGGCCCCGAGACCGGCAATCCCGACTACAAGTCGTTCGTCCTCAAGTCCGGGTCGGCCCGCTTCGTGATCAACGGTGGGGTGAAGCCCACCTCGCCGCTGCTCGACCACCACCGCAAGCACGGCGACGGCGTCACCGACCTCGCCCTCGAAGTGGCCGACGTCGACAAGTGCGTCGAGCACGCCCGCGCCAACGGGGCCACCGTGCTGGAGGAGCCGCACGACGTCTCCGACGAGCACGGCACCGTGCGCATCGCCGCGATCGCCGCCTACGGCGACACGCGACACAGCCTCGTCGACCGCTCCCGCTACTCCGGCCCGTACCTACCGGGCTACGAGGCCAGGGAGCGTTCCGTGCCGAAGCCCGAGGGCGCCCCGAAGCGCCTGTTCCAGGCCGTCGACCACTGCGTCGGCAACGTCGAGCTCGGCAAGATGGACGAGTGGGTGGCCTTCTACCACCGCGTCATGGGCTTCGTGAACATGGCCGAGTTCATCGGCGACGACATCGCCACCGAGTACTCGGCGCTGATGAGCAAGGTGGTCGCCAACGGCAACCACCGCGTGAAGTTCCCGCTCAACGAGCCGGCCATCGGCAAGAAGAAGTCGCAGATCGACGAGTTCCTGGAGTTCTACGACGGCGCCGGGTGCCAGCACATCGCGCTCGCGACGAACGACATCGTGCGGACGGTGACCGAGATGCGCGCCGCCGGTGTCGAGTTCCTGGACACCCCGGACTCCTACTACGACGACCCGGAGCTGCGGGCCCGCATCGGTGAGGTCCGGGTCCCGATCGAGACGCTGAAGGAGCACCGCATCCTCGTCGACCGCGACGAGGACGGCTACCTGCTCCAGATCTTCACCAAGCCGATCGGCGACCGCCCCACCGTGTTCTACGAGCTCATCGAGCGGCACGGCTCGCTCGGCTTCGGCAAGGGCAACTTCAAGGCCCTGTTCGAGGCCATCGAGCGCGAGCAGGAGCGTCGCGGCAACCTGTGAGCCCCCGTGGGGCCGCCCAGCGTCGTGCGGCCCCACGGCCTTCCTCACACCAGCACGCGATATCCCGCCCGCTGCAACTGCGTCGCGACGTCGGCGCAGTGCTCGGGCCCTCGCGTCTCCAGTTTCAGAGCGATCTCGACCTCTCCCATCGCGAGCCTGCCCGAGATCCGGGAGTGCTCGACGTCGAGGACGTTCGCGCCCAGCTCTCCGATCCTCGTCAGCACCCCCGCCAACGACCCGGGCCGGTCGGGCACGCGCAGCCGCAGGCTCAAGTATCGGCCCGCGGCGGTCATGCCGTGCTGGATGATCTGCAACAACAGCAGCGGGTCGACGTTGCCGCCCGACAGCACCGCGACGACCGGCGGTTCGAAGACCCCCGGGTGCTCCAGCAGCGCGGCCACCGCGGCGGCACCCGCGGGTTCGACGACGAGCTTCCGCCGCTCCAGGCACAGCAGCACCGCCCGGGACAGCGACTCCTCGCCCACCGTCACGACGTCGTCCACGAGCGAGCGGACGTGCTCGAACGTGACGGGGCCGGGCTCGCCCACCGCGATGCCGTCGGCCATCGTCTGCGTGCGCTCGAGCCGCACGGGGTTGCCCGCGGACAGCGACAGCGGGAACGCGGCGGCACCCTCGGCCTGCACCCCGACGATCCGCACATCCGGCTTCATGGCCTTCACGGCGCTGGCCAGCCCTCCCACCAGCCCGCCGCCACCGGTGGCGACCAGCACGGTGGCCACGTCGGGCACCTGTTCCAGAATCTCCAGCCCCACCGTGCCCTGACCGGCGATGACGTCCGGGTGGTCGAACGGGTGGATGAAGACCGCGCCGGTGCGCTCGCCGAAGGCCACGGCCTCGGCCAGCGCCTCCTCCAGGGACTCGCCGTGCAGGTGGACGTCGGCGCCGTACCCGCGCGTGGCGGCCAGCTTCGGCAGCGGGGCGCGTTGCGGCATGAACACCGTCGCCTTGGTGCCCAGCAACGCCGCAGCGAGCGCCACGCCCTGAGCGTGGTTCCCGGCGCTGGCGGCCACGACGCCCCGCGCCCGCTCCGCCTCACTGAGGCCGTGGATGCGCGTGTAGGCACCTCTGATCTTGAACGACCCGGTGCGCTGGAGGTTCTCGCACTTCAGCAGAACCGGACCACCCTGGCGCGGTTCGAGGTCCCGCGCCCGCTCCACCGGTGTCTTGCGCACGACCGGTTCGAGCAGCCGCCTCGCCTCGCGGATTGTGTCCACATTGACAAGTCCCATACCGGGATGATGTCACTGCACACAGGGTGACCATGAGGTTACGTGCTTGCGCAGATCACGATTGGGTAAGCTTGTGATACACCGGATGTCACCGAGAGAACCTCACGGCGGGAGACGAAGGCATGGGAAGGACACAGACCTCCACGGGGTCGCGTTCCGCTGGTGTCCTGCCGCTCATCGCCGGTGTGGTGTCCGCTCTCGCGCTGACCGGGGCCGCCGTCTACACCGTGTCGGAGTCGCAGTGCGACCAGGGCCGGTACGTCCGTGACGGCAGGCAGGTCACCCTCGTCGGCGGTTGTGTCACCGGCGCCGAGTTGAGGGAGGCGGGCATCGGTCAGGACCACGACCGATCCGGTGCCGACGCCACCTCCCCCGGCGACCTCAACCGCTGACCACTACGACGCGTCGAGCGCCTCGCGCAGGTCGGCCAGCAGGTCGTGCGCGTCCTCGATGCCGACGGACAGTCGCACCAGCTCCGGCGGAACTGCCAGCAGCGATCCGGCGACGCTCGCGTGCGTCATGCGACCCGGGTGCTCGATGAGCGACTCCACCCCACCCAACGACTCGGCGAGCACGAACAGCTTGGTCCGTGCGGCCATGTCGAGCGCGGCCTGCTCACCGTCGGCGTGGGTGAAGGACACCATCCCGCCGAAGCGCCGCATCTGCTTGGCGGCCAGCGAGTGGCCCGGGTGCTCGGCCAGCCCCGGGTAGTAGACGTGCGCGACCTTCGGGTGCACCGACAGGGCCTCGGCGATCAGCTCGGCGTTGGCGCAGTGCTGCTCCATGCGGACGGCGAGCGTCTTGAGCCCCCGCAGCGTCAGCCACGCGTCGAAGGCGCCCGGCACGGCACCGGCGGAGTTGCGCAGGAAGAACAGCCGCTCCCGCAGGTCGTCGGAGTCGGTGACGACGGCTCCGCCCACGACGTCCGAGTGGCCGCCGAGGTACTTGGTCGTCGAGTGCACGACGACGTCCGCGCCGAGTTCGAGCGGCGTCTGCAGGTACGGCGTGGCGAAGGTGTTGTCCACGACGAGCTTCGCGCCGCCGACGTGCGCCAGCTCCGCCAGCGCGGCGATGTCGGCGATACCCAGCAGCGGGTTGGTGGGCGACTCGCACCAGATGAGCTTGGTCTCGGGGCGCATGGCCGTCCTGACCTCGTCGAGGTCGGACAGCGCGGCGACGCTGTAGGTCACGCCCCACTCGGTGAGGACCTTGTCGATCAGCCGGAACGTGCCGCCATAGACGTCGTTGCCGAGGATCAGGTGGTCACCAGGACGAAGCATGGTGCGCAGCACCGCGTCGCTGGCGGCCATCCCCGACGCGAACGCCAGCGCGTGCCGACCGCCCTCCAACGCGGCCAGGGCCTCTTCCAGCGCGACGCGGGTCGGGTTCGCGGTCCGCGAGTACTCGAAGCCGCCTTCGCGAAGGCCGCCCACTCCGTCCTGTGCGTAGGTGGAGGTCTGGTAGATCGGCACGATCACCGCACCCGTACGCGGGTCGGGCTCCTGCCCTGCGTGGATGGCGCGTGTCTCGAATCCGTAGCGCGGGTCTGCAACCATGCCCACAGCGTACGGGTGGCCCCCAGCGTCCGCCGTCACGCGTCAAGGAAGTTGAAAGGGCCGCGGGTGCCACACCCACGGCCCTTTCGACATGCGAATCAGTGGATCACCACTGCTGCGGCGGCTGACCCGGCTGACCGAAGCCGCCGGGCTGACCGGGCTGGCCGGGCTGGCCGGGCTGGCCGGGCTGGCCGGGCTGGCCGGGCTGGCCGGGCTGGCCGGGCTGGCCGAACCCGCCGGGCTGACCGGGCTGACCGGGCTGGCCGGGCTGGCCGAAGCCGCCCTGCTGCCCCGGCTGCTCGAAGCCCCCGCTCGACGGGAACTGCCCGCCGGGCTGGGCGAAGCCACCGCTCGACGGGAACTGCCCACCGGGCTGGCCGAAGCCACCGGGCTGCCCCGGCTGGCCGAACCCGCCGGGCTGACCGAAGCCACCAGGCTGGCCGGGGGGCGGGAAGTTGCCGCCGCCACCGGGACCACCGGGACCACCAACGCCCAGCATCGCGGCCGTCGCGGGAATGACCGCCAGCACACCGGCAGCCAGCACGATGATGCCGAAGATCAGGTAGAGAGTGGCACTGCCCAACCCGCCGCTCTTGCCGAACTGCGAGGCGTACTCGTCGTTGACCGAGGTGCCGATCATCAGCAGAACGGCGGAGACCAGCAGCAGCGCGCCACCGCCCAGGGTCACGAAGGGGCCGAGCTTCTGCAGCGCGCCCTTGAGCTTCGAGCTCAGAGCCATCAGCACGCCACCCGCGATCGCCGCCAGCGAGCCGATCAGCGTCAGGATGATGTAGAAGGTGAGCGTGCCGGGCGAGGCGATACCGGCCTGCTTCAGCATCTCCTTCGCCCGCGGCACGCTGTCGACGATGTCACTGAAATCGCCGACATCTCCGAGGTCGATGAACGCGAAGATCAGCGAGATGGCGCCGATTACAGCGAGCACGCCGCCCACCACGAGGCCGACGATGTTCATGCCGCCCGGGCCGGCGGGCGCTCCCCCGCCGAAGCCGGGCTGCGGCGGAGCGCCGAACCCGCCGCCGGGAGGGGCACCGAAGCCGCCCTGAGGCGGCGCACCGAACTGACCCGGCTGTCCGCCGAAGCCCTGCTGGGGCTGCGGGCCGGACTGCGGACCAGGCTGCCCCGGCTGCTGCCCCGGAGCACCGAAACCACCGGACGGCTGCTGCCCGAAGGCGGCCTGCGGGTTCACCGCGGCCGGGTTGTCCGCGGCGCTGGGCGGCGGAGCGTAGGGAATGCCCGCCTGTGGCTGCAGGCCCGGGGGCACCAACTGCGTGGACTCGGCGTTCGAGCCCTGCTGGTCTCCCGCGGCCGGGTTCGGGGGCTGAACGACCTGCGTCGGCTCGGGGCTGTCCCCGAACGTCTGCTGCTGCTCACCCTGTGACTGCTGGGGCTGTTGCGGCTGGACCACCTGGGTCGGTTCGGACTGGCCGAACTGGTTGTCTTGTTGTGGCTGAGGACCGTCGGACGGCCCCTGGGGTTGTTGCTCGCCACCCCACTGCTGGTTCGGCGGCTGCGGAGCACTCATTGGGTCGTGAACCCCCTTGACGAGGACCTTGGTGATTTCGCTCGCGCACACGCTATCGGATCGTGACCCGTGCAGCGTGTAACGCCCCTGGCAGGTCGTCCGATGATCTTGAGTCGCCTACGCGTGCCCGGAGAGGAAAGCCAGCAGGTCGTGCCTGGTCACGACTCCCGCGGGCTTGCCGTCCACGAGGACGAGCGCACCGCTCGCAGTCCCGAGTGCCTTCATGGCGGCCCCGATGTGCTCACCGGCGCCGATGGTGGGCAGCGGGGCCGACATGTGGTCCTCCAGCCGGTCCGCGAGCGCGGCCTTGCCCGTGAACAACGCTTCGAGCAGGTCCCGCTCGTTCACCGCGCCCACGACCTCGGCGGCCATGACCGGAGGTTCGGCGCTGACGACCGGCATCTGGCTGACACCGAACTCCCGCAGGATGGCCACGGCCTCCGCCACCGTCTCGTTCGGGTGCGTGTGCACGAGGTCGGGCAGCGTGCCGTTCTTGCGCCGGAGGACGTCGGCGACCGTCGCGTCCTGCGAGTCGGGCGAGAGGAACCCGTACGACGACATCCAGTTGTCGTTGAAGATCTTGCCGAGGTAACCGCGACCGCTGTCGGGCAGCAGCACCACGATGACGTCGTCCGGACCGCACCGCTCGGCCAGGCGCAGCGCGGCGGCGACCGCCATGCCGCACGACCCGCCCACGAGCAGGCCTTCCTCCTGAGCGAGCCTGCGCGTGATGGTGAACGACTCGGCGTCGGAGACCGCGATGATTTCGTCGGCGATGTCGCGGTCGTAAGTCTCCGGCCAGAAGTCCTCACCGACGCCCTCGACCAGGTACGGCCTGCCGGTGCCACCCGAGTACACGGAGCCCTCGGGGTCCGCGCCGATCACCTTCACCCGGCCGTCGGAGGCTTCCTTGAGGTAACGCCCGGTGCCCGAGATGGTGCCGCCCGTACCCACGCCCGCGACGAAGTGCGTCACCTTGCCGTCGGTCTGCTTCCAGATCTCCGGCCCGGTGGAGAGGTAGTGGCTCTCCGGGTTGTGCGGGTTGGCGTACTGGTTCGGCTTCCACGCGCCCTCGATCTCGCGCGTGAGCCGGTCGGAGACGTTGTAGTAGGACTCGGGGTGCTCCGGCGGCACGGCGGTGGGGCAGACCACCACCTCGGCGCCGTAGGCCTTGAGGACGTTGCGCTTGTCCTCACTGACCTTGTCCGGGCACACGAACACGCACCGGTAGCCCTTGCGCTGGGCGACCATGGCCAGGCCGACCCCGGTGTTTCCCGAGGTGGGCTCCACGATCGTGCCCCCGGGCCGCAGCTCCCCCGATGCCTCGGCGGCCTCGATCATGCGCTCGGCGATCCTGTCCTTCACGCTGCCGCCGGGATTGAGGTACTCGACCTTGGCGAGCACGAGCGGCTTGACGCCCTTCGTGAGGGCGTTCAACTTGACCAGCGGAGTGTTGCCCACGAGGTCGGTGACGTGTTCGGCGTATTCCATGCGACCAGGGTATGCGGCCCGGGGCCGGAACGGGGACACCGACCTTCGTCGGTCGCCACACCCAGGCCATTGTCCGAATAGGACTCGTGTGGTTAGCTCTGGCGCGACATCGCGTTCGCGAGCATCCGAGGAGCCCACGTGAGAACACCCCGCAAGGCCGCGCTGTGCGCGCTGGCCGCGGCGACGCTGCTGGGCACGGCGACACTCCCCGCATCGGCCGCCGGCTCTGACCGCGTCGACTTCACCCTGACCGTGCTGTTCAGCAGCGACATGGAATCCGCCCTGCTCGGCGTGCCGGGCGGCGAACAGGAGGACGGCACCGACGAGGGGCCGATCGTCGACGGCGGCACCCACCCCTACGGCAGCCCGTCCCGCATGGCCACGCTGATCGACAAGCTGCGTGCCGAGGCGACCCGCGGCAAGCCCGCGCCCGGCCAGGCCGGACACCGAGGCGAGATCGTCATCTCCGGTGGCGACAACTTCCTCCCCGGGCCCGAGTACTCCGCGAGCACCGTCGAGGACGCCCCCTTCTACGACGCGCTCGCGCTGAAGCACATCGGTTTCGACGTCAGCATCATCGGTAACCACGACTTCGACTTCGGCCCGGACGAGCTCGCCCGGTTCCTCGACACGGCGGGCGACGAGGTGGCGTTCGTCAGCGCCAACCTCGACGTCTCCGGCGAACCCGCGTTGGCCGCCCACACCGAGGACGGCACCCTCGCCACGAGCCGGGTGTTCCGCACGGCGGGCGAGCGCATCGGCATCATCGGGCTGACGACGCCGGAGCTGCCCACGCTGTCGAGCCCCCGCGACGTCGAGGTGAAGCCGGAGCTGGCCGAGATCACCAACGCGCTGGCCGACGACTTCGCCCGTCGCGGCATCGACAAGGTCGTGCTGGTCAGCCACCTCCAGGACATCGACAACGAGCTGGCCCTCGTCCCGCAGCTCCGAGGCGTGGACGCGGTGCTCGGCGCGGGCGGCGGCGAGATCCTCGCCAACGAGGACGACCGGCTGATCCCGGGCGACGTGCCCGAGCGCGGCTTCCCGCTGGAGGCCGAGGACGCCGACGGGCGGACCGTGCCCGTCATCGCCGTGACGGGCGACTACAAGTACGTCGGCAGGCTCGTTTTGAACTTCGACCGCTGGGGCAGGGTCCTCGACGTCGACGAGAAGCAGACCGGACCGGCGCGGGTCTCCGGGGTCGGGCCGGACGCCGTCCACGGCGACCCGATCGTGCGTGCCGAGGTCGAGAAGCCCGTGGCCGAGCACGTGGCCTCGCTGGCCGAGGAGGTCGTGGCCACCAGCGAGGTGCCGCTCAACGGCGTGCGCAACGACGTCCGCAGTCGCGAGACCAACCTCGGCAACCTCGTCGCCGACAGCATCCTGTGGGCGGGCCGACAGCAGGCCGAGGAGTACGACGTTCCCACCCCACAGGTCGCCATCCAGAACGGCGGCGGCATCCGTAACGACTCGGTGCTGCCCGCCGGTGAGGTGACCGCGCTGAACACCTACGAGGTCGCGCCGTTCGCGAACTTCGTCGCCGTGGTCCCGGAGGTCCCGAGGGACGTGCTGCGCCAGCTCCTCGAACGCGGCGTCGCCGCCGCCCCCGACGCCTCCGGCGCGTTCATGCAGGTGGCGGGTCTGACGTTCACCTACGACCCGGCCCGGCAGGCGCAGGAGATCGAGGAAGGCACCAACGTGATCGTGACCCCCGGTGAGCGGGTGCGCGACGTGGTGCTGGCCGACGGGACGGTCCTGGTGGCCGACGGGGTCGTCGTGGAGGGGCCGCCGGTGTCGGTGGCGACCAACGACTTCTCCGCCCGAGGCGGGGACGGCTACCCGTTCGCCGACCTGCCGTTCACGAGTGTCGGTCTGACTCACCAGCTCGCCGTGCAGGGCTTCCTCTCCGAGGGGCTGGGCGGCACGGTGACCGCGGCCGACTACCCCGAGGGCGGCGAGGGACGGATCACCTCCCTGTGACATCGTGCGCCGGACACCCGCCGCGACGTGGTGTGGTGTCCGGCGCACTTCTTTGCAATCCCGGGCCAGGCGGGCAGGATGGAACTAAGCACGCGCTTAGTCGACCCGAAGGAGTGTTCGATGCCCGAAGCCGTCATCGTGTCCGCCGCCCGCTCGCCCATCGGCAGGGCCCGCAAGGGCTCCCTCGTGGACATGCGTCCCGACGACCTCACCGCGCAGATGGTGCGCGCGGCACTGGACAAGGTTCCCCAGCTCGACCCCCACGACATCGACGACCTCATGCTCGGCTGCGGCCTGCCCGGCGGCGAGCAGGGTTTCAACATGGGCCGCGTCGTGGCCGTCCAGCTCGGTTACGACCACCTGCCCGGCTGCACCATCACCCGCTACTGCTCGTCCAGCTTGCAGACCACGCGCATGGCGCTGCACGCCATCAAGGCCGGCGAGGGTGACGTGTTCATCTCGGCCGGCGTCGAGACCGTGTCACGCGCCGCCAAGGGCACGTCCGACTCGTGGCCCGACACGCACAACCCGCTGTTCGCCGACGCCGAGGCCCGCACCGCGCAGGCCGCCGAGTCGGGGGCGGACGAGTGGACCGACCCGCGCGCCGACGGGCTGCTGCCCGACATCTACATCCCCATGGGGCAGACCGCCGAGAACCTCGCACTGCACAAGGGAATCACCCGCCGCGAGATGGACGAGTTCGCCGTGCGCTCGCAGAACCTCGCGGAGAAGGCCCTCGCCGACGGTTTCTGGGCCAAGGAGATCACGCCGGTGACCCTGCCGGACGGCACGGTCGTGTCGGCCGACGACAGCCCGCGCCCCGGCGTCACGATGGAGGGCGTCGAGGCCCTCAAGCCGGTGTTCCGCCCCGACGGCCGGATCACGGCGGGCAACGCGTGCCCGCTGAACGACGGCGCCGCCGCCCTGGTGATCATGAGCGACACCAAGGCGAAGGAACTCGGTATCACGCCGCTGGCGCGCATCGTGTCCACCGGCGTGTCCGGGCTGTCCCCGGAGATCATGGGGCTCGGGCCGGTGGAGGCGTCCAAGCGTGCCCTCGCCAACGCGGGCCTGACCATCGACGACATCGACCTCGTCGAGATCAACGAGGCGTTCGCCGCGCAGGTCATCCCCTCCTACCGCGACCTGGGCATCGACCTCGACAAGCTCAACGTCAACGGTGGCGCGATCGCCGTCGGTCACCCGTTCGGCATGACCGGCGCGCGGATCACCACGACGCTGATCAACTCGTTGCAGCACCACGACAAGCAGTTCGGACTCGAAACGATGTGCGTGGGCGGCGGCCAGGGCATGGCCATGGTGATCGAACGGCTGAGCTGAGCCGACCGAGGCGGTGCGTGCGCCGCGGCCACGCACCGCCTCGACTCACACCGACCTCGGGTAACCGAGGCACAGCACCCGAGCGGGCTCGGAGTAGAACACCCCTCCGGCGGCGTCAGGCACGTCCTCGCACACGGCGACGGCGTCGGTGACCCCGTCCCGCACCGCCACCACGGCCACCTCCGCGCTCGGTTCGGCGCAGTTCACCTTCTCGATGTCCGCGAGACCCGTGTCGAGATGGGCGAGACAGTCCCCGGCCTTCACGTTGAGCGTGAGGCAGAGCTTGTTGCCCGCCGCGAAGTGGTACTCGTCGTAGTCGCCGTCCGGGCAGGGAGCAGACGTGCTGTCGAGATTGGCGGCCACGCGCCACAGCGCGTCGGCATCCGAACAGTCCGCGGCTCTCGCCACCGACGCGTCTTTCGACCGCCCCAGGGCGTCGACGGCCACACAGGCGCCCACGGCGACATCGGTGACGTTCGGGCGCTCCACGGTCTGCTGCTTCGTGACAAGCACGAGCACGAGACCCGCGACGGCCGTCACCAGCACCACGACGACGGCGACGACGATTCCGACCTTGGACTGCCTCGGTGGGGTGGGAGGAGGCGGTGGCGGCGGAGGGCCGGTCGGGAGCTGGCCGTAGGCGGGTGGCACGTACGACTGTCCGAACGAGCCGTGCGACGGCAGACCGGAATCAGGGCCGCCGGACCCGGCGGCGGGAGACGAAGTCACGCGACCTCCCCAGACGTTCGACGGGCGGACCTCGCCCGACACCGGCGAAGGTTCGCGAGGATCAGCGTAGAACGTCGGCGACCTCACTCCTCACCGATGGGTCGAACCGAGATGAAACGGTCACGAACGAAAAAAGGGACGCCCGGCCACTCGGCCGGACGCCCCTTTCGACGATGTGTCGCGAGGACCGTCAGTCCTGCTGCAGATACGACAGCAGTCGCAGGATCTCCAGGTACAGCCACACGAGAGTGACCAGCAGACCGAACGCGACGAACCACGCGAACTTGGCCGGGACGCCCTGACGGATCGCCTCGTCGGCCATGTCGAAGTCGAGCAGGAAGCTGAACGCCGCGATCCCGATCACCACGAGGCTGAACACGATGGCCAGCGTGCTGCCGTCCCGCAGACCCGTGTTGACGCCGAACAGGCTCAGCACGAGGTTCACCAGCATGACGATCGCGACCCCACCGAGGGCGCCGATCATCCACTTGCGGAACTTGGGCGTCACCTTGACGGCGCCGGTCTTGTAGACCACGAGCATCACCACGAACACCGCGGCGGTGCCGAGGATCGCCTGCAGCGCGATGCCCTCGTAGATCATCTCGAAGACGCCGGTGATGGCGCCCAGGAAGACACCTTCGGCGGCGGCGTAGGCGAGCGTCATCGGCGCGCTGGCCATCTGCTTGAAGATGATGACCAGAGACAGCACCAGACCGACGAGCATCCCGCCGATCATGGCGCCGGTGATGGCGCCCATCGAGCCCGCGGCGGCCTGCGACTGGGCCCAGATCGCCGTGAGGACACCGACGACCAGTGTCACGCCCAGCGAGATGCCGGTCTTCATGACCACGTCGTCGACCGTCATGGGGCGGCTGGCTTCGCCCGAAGGCGCCTGCGGAGCGCCGTACCCTGCCGGGGTTCCGTAGCCGGCCGGAGCGCCGGGGGGCTGGAAGCCCGCGTACGGAGCGCCCGCCGCACCCCTGGGCAGGTTGCGGAAGGCGGGGTTGCTGGAAGTTCGCACCTGATCCTCCTGGATCTTTCGGCACCTGCACGGATGTCAACGACCGCGTGCGCCGATTGGTTCCCTGCACTGTAGGTAAAGGCAACTTTACCTGTCCGAACGCCCACGGTAGGCGAACCGGCCGTCACGACGTCCCGTCGTGGGCATGTCGTCCGCATCCTTCCCGAAACGGCCCCCGCACGTCCACCGGCTGGCCGCTTGCCCTGGTGACGGGCGACACGCCATTCTCACGACGCGAGTGCAGCACCGGGCCGACGCGGCTGCCCTCCCACGCGTCGGCGTGATCGGTATCTCACTGACCTTGGGGGTTTCCACCCGTGACTCGAAGACGTCCCACGCAGGCGCTCCGCCTCGTTCTCGTCGCCCTGCTCAGTGCCTTGTCGGTCGTCGTGGTCGCCCCGTCGGCCTCCGCGGCGGTCGAGGAAGGCATCGGGCACCGGACCGAACCGGGACAGTCCTGGGGCGGCCGGGACCGCGCCTACGACTGGCTCGGCTCCTACGTCGTGAACGGCGAGCACGTGTTCTGCGTGTCGTTCGCGCTGAAGGCACCCGACAGCAAAGAGCGGTACGAACCGGGCGACGAGCTGCTGACCAAGTGGGGCGACCCGCTGCCCGACGACGTCGCCGCCAACATCTCGTACCTGTTGCTGCGTTACGGCGACACCCGGGACGCCGACGAGGCCGCCGCGCTGGCCCACCTCCTGCACTCCTGGACGGCCGCGCCCCGGAGCAAGGCCGACCTCGACCCGGCCAAGCCGTTCACGAAGATCGGCTACGACGTCGAGGGCCACTACGCGAAGCTGCCGGCCTCCGCGCAGCAGGCCGTGGAACGCCTGCGGGCCGACGCCGAGGCCAACCGCGGCCCGTGGACCGTGACGGCCACCGCCCCCGAAGGCGAGCAGTACCTCGACACCCCGGCCGAGTGGTCCGTGACGGTCACCGGTCCCGAGGGCAAGGGCATCCCGGGTGTGGAGGTGCAGCTGACGCTGACCGACCTCGCCCCGGCAGGCGACCTCGGCGTCGAGGACCGTTCCGACAGCGACACCGAGGCCGATGCCGACACCGTTCCCAGCGCCGCCACCGACCAGGCCGACACCGACGCGGCCGGAGCCGCGGCGACCGGCGCCGACGAGGCCGAAGCGGGGGTGACCGACGGAAACGACGAGAACGCCGACGACTCCGACGAGACCTCCCCGGCGCAGCAGCAGCTCACGGTGACCACCGACGAGAACGGCACCGCGCGCATCAGCGCGAGCCCCACGGGCGAGCAGCCGGGCATCGTCGCCACGCTCAGCGCTCCCGCCGAGCGGCCCTACGTCCGCGACCCCGTCACCGCCGACACCCAGCGCGTGGTGTCGACCGGTGGCGAGCAGACCCTGACCGCCGAGGCGGCCACGAGCGCGGTGCCGACGCCCGGGATCGTGAAGGTGACGAAGGTGGACGAGGCCACCGGCGAGGGCATCGCCGGGGTTCCGCTGCGGATCACCGGCGAGGACCGAACCTCTCCGGCTCTGGCCGCCGACGGCACGGAACTCGTGGGCGAGGACGGGAAGCCGTTGGTCGTGACCACCGAGGGCGCCGACGGGGTCGTCACCGTCGAGAACCTGCGCACGCCGCAGACCGTGTGTCTGATCGAGGTGTCGCCGCCGAACGGCTACGCCGACGCCTTCGACCCGGACGACCCACCGACGGCGTGCGGTGAGCTGAACCCGGGCGAGACGCTCGAACTGCGGATCACGAACGTCGCCGACGAGGTACCGCGCACCATTCCCGCGGGTGCGGAACGCACGGTGGCGCAGGCTGCGACCACCTCGGGTGCGCCGGTCAGCGCCCTGCTCACCCTGGGCGGGCTCGCGTTGGCGGTCGCCGCGCTCGCCGGTTGGCTCGCTCGGAAGCGCATTCTGCGGCAACGATGACGGAACCTGACGACGAGACGGCCCGCACTGCCGACCACGACCGTCGCCGCTGGCGTCGGGCCTACCTGTTGGGGGTGGCCAGCGTCCTCGCGGTGGAGCTCGTGGTCGGCGGCGTGCTGGCGTTGCGATCGCCGACGGTCGTGGCGGGCACGGCCGTCCCCGGAGCCCCCACCGAGACACCGGTCCCGGCCACGCCGACGAGTGAGCCCAGCTCCGAACCGGAGCCGGACCGCGAGGAGGCACGCAAGGACGAGAAGCCCGACGCCGACGCGGCGGCACCCGCCACCGACGAGCCCGCCACCGCCCCGAGCGGGCAACGTCCGGGCACGGTCCTGTTGCCCGACGGGGGCACGGCACGCCTGGTACGCAAGGACCTCACGGCCGACGGGGTGCTGCCGGTGCCGGACGACCTCGACGAGGCCACCTGGTGGGGAGCCGGACTGGACGCACCCAGCGGCGCCAGTGTCTTCGCCGGGCACGTGAACTGGCAGGGCCGCACCGGACCGTTCGCCGAGCTGTGGGACGTCCGCATCGGCGAGCGCGTGACCGTCACCGACGCCGAGGGCACCGAGTTCGCCTACGCGGTCTCGCAGATACTCACCCTCGGCAAGGACGAACTGCCCGCGCGAGCCACCGAGCTGTTCGGCCAGTCCGGTCCGCACCGCCTCGTGCTCGTGACGTGCGGCGGGCGATGGCTCGGCGGCACGACGGGCTACGCCGAGAATCGCGTGGTGGTGGCCGAGCCGGTGTGACGATGTCGCACGGCGGCCGGCTCTCACCCACTCGGCCTGCCTGACGCCGACGCGCGGGCGCGCGCGGGTACGGTCGGAGCATGGCTTCCGACCACGATCACCGGCTGCTTCCGCTGAGGCGGGAGTTCGGCCAAGCATGGCATGGTTTCGACCGCAATCAGGTGGTGCAGTATCTCGACCATCTGGAGGCACAGGTCCATCGGCTCATGACCGAGCGGGACGCCGCGGCGTCGAGGGCGAACGACCTCGCCCGCGAGCTCGACGGTGCCCGTCGCGAAATCGCCAAGCTCAGGGATCGCGTGGAGGAGCTGAAGAAACCTCCGGAGCGCATCGAGGACCTCGACGAGCGGATGCAGCGCACCGTCCAGATCGCCGAGACGCAGGCGGCCGAGATCGTCGCCCGTGCCGAGGCCGCCGCCCAGAAGACGTGGGCCGAGAGCAGCACCGTGTCGAAGCGGCTCCACGAGCGCTACCAGAGCCTGCTGGAGACCCTCGACAGTCACGCCGAGGAGCTGAAGCGCGAGCACGAGGAGGCTCTCGCGGCCACGAGGGCCGAGGTGCAGCGGATGACCACCGAGGCGGCCGCGCGGCGGGAGCAGCTCGACAACGAGGCCGAGCGCAAGCGGCGCCGGATCGAGGAGGACTTCCAGACTCGGGTGGCGCGGGAGAAGAGCGCGCTGCAGAAGTACGTGGCCGACCAGACCAAGGCCAGCAAGAACGCCGCGGAACGGCGGATCGCGGAGGCCAACGCCGAGGCGAAGCGGCTGGTGGAGGAAGCCACCGCCAAGGCCCGCACCCTCGTGGACGAGGCCACCGCCGACGCCGAGCGTCGCACGACCGAGGCCAACGACATCGTGACGCGGCTGACGCGCATCCGTGAGGAGACGCGCGCGCGGCTCGCCGAGGCCGACAAGGTGCTGCGTCAGGGCGAGTCGGCCCTGGTCCCCACGCCGGAGGAAGAGGCCGCGCTGGCGAAGTCCTCGTCCAACGGGTCGAAGGCGTAGTTCGTCCGGGCGGGACGGGCGTGCCCGTCCCGCCTCAGGTGACCTTGCGGGACTTCTCCAGGTTGGCCGCGAGACGGTTGATCGTGCGGGCCTGCGCGACGTAGTCCATCGAGCTGAACTCCCACGGGTACACCTGTCCGGCCTTCGCCGCCGGAAGCTGCGCGAACGTGGGTTGCTTCAGCATCGCCTCGCCGTCCATGGCCCGCAGCGAGTACAGCACCACGTCGCTGCGGTAGTCGGTGATGTTCTCCCAGCTCACCGACCGCCAGAAGTAGTCGTCGCCACCGGGGTCCGGATAGGACAGACCGAGTTCGGTGTAGCTGCGCAGCGCCGGGTCGTCCTTCGCTTTCGCGATGTGCACGCCGTCGTTCGGGTACGCGGCCATGGCCAGGGCGCTGAGTCCGCTCTCCGTGGCGGCGCTGAGTCGTTCCCGCGCCTCCTCGTACCGGCGTTTCGGCTCGGCGAGCGTCTCGTCGGTCACCCCGAGGGCCTTGGCGAGCTCGACGGTGCGGTCGACGACGCGTGTCGCCGAACCCGCCATCGCGATGGCCACGACGGGGGCGATCTCGTTGACGAGCTGCTGTTGCTGCAGGTCGTTGAAACCGAACAGCGGCTTCTTCGGGTCCAGCGTGCCCTCGGAGTCCACCGGATAGGCGTGCACGACGATGAGGTCCGGCTTCTGGGTGGCGAGCGCCTCGAGGTCGATCTGGCCGTAGGTGGTGCCCACCTCGACGACCTGGGACGTGTCCTGGCCCTCGAAGTTCACGTCGTCGGCGAGCGCGGTCGCACCGAAGGACGCCACCGGCACGATGCCGTAGTTCCACAGCGAGGCGATGGCGTCGTTGAGGCCCGCGATGCGCGTGGGGCGGCGGTCACGGGTGACGGTGTTGCCCATGTCGTCGGTGAACGACCACGCGCCGGAGCCGCCCGAACCGTTCGACGTTCCGCCACCACAGGCGGCGAGCAGGCCGGTCGCTCCGAGAGCGAGGCCGCCGCCGAGGAACGCGCGACGCGACAGTGATCTAGCCATGCGAGTTAGGTTAGACGACCCTAACTTCACTCGGAAGTGTGATGTCAGCGGCTCCGTCGCGCCCTGCTCGGTCTGTCGGCTCGTCGGCACGCCGAGACGGCCTACCGTGCAAGGGGCAGGAAGGGAGTCACAGCGTGACGAACCGGACCGTGGATCTGGCAGTCGACGCGGACGCTGCTCTCGTGCCGGTGATGCGCAATGTCGCGGCCGACCTCGCCATCCGCCTCGACCTGCAGCTCGACACGATCGCCGACCTGCGCCTCGCCGTCGACGAGGCCTGTGGCCTGCTGCTCTCGCGCGCCGCCACCCCCACCACGTTGCGCACCCGCTTCGTCGTCGGGGACGGCACCATCACCGCGCGCGTCGAGGTCGTCAGCCGCGAGGGAACCGGCCTCCCCGACGAGGGTTTCCACTGGCACGTTTTGACCGCGCTGGTGCGATCGGCGCGTTGCTTCCACACGCGCGGACCGGCGGACGAACCGCTCACCGTCATCGAACTCACCGTGTGCGACCACTGAACGACCCCACGTGCGGTGTCAGCCCTCCCAGTGGCACAGCAGCAGACACACGTCGTCGTCGTGGTCGGTGGCGCCGAGCATCGTCCGCAACACGTGTTCGGCCTTCGCGTCGAGCGCGTCCGCCTCGCAGGTCCGGAACGCCTCCAGCAGCCGCTCCATGCCCGCGTCGAGGTCGCTCGTCCTGCGTTCGATCAGCCCGTCGGTGAACAGCGCCACCGACGACCCGGGGCTCAGCTCGCGCTCGTGCTGGGGGAACCGGAGCCCGACGGGGAGATGGATCCCCAACATCGGAGCGTGCTCGGCCTCCAGGTAACGCGCCCCACCGTCTCGCTCGTGCAGCAGCGGCGGAGGATGGCCCGCACTCGCCCACCGCAGCACACCGGCGTCCGGCTCCACCTCCGCGACCACGGCCGTGGCGTAGAGCGGGGTGTCGAGTCCCCGCAGCAGGTCGTGCACCAGCCGCAGCGACGCCGCCGGCCCGTGCCCCTCCAGCGCGTAGGCGCGGAGCGCGTTCTGCAGCTTCCCCATCACCACCGCGGCGTCCACGCCGTGCCCGGTGACGTCGCCGACCGTGAGGATCACGGTCCCGTCCCGGCGGGTCACCGCGTCGTACCAGTCACCGCCGACGTGCACCCCGCTCGTGGCCGAGCGGTACCGCGCGACCAGGCCCAGGTCTCGCAGCGGTGCCAGGGTGGGCAGCATCGCGCGTTGCAGCCGCTCGGCCAGCTCGTGTTCCCGCTCGTACTCGTTGGCGTTGCGCAGCCCCACGGCGACCCGGTCGGCGATGCCCGTCGCGAGGGACAGGTCCTCGTCTCCGAACTCCACGGTCGTGCGATGGAAGTCGAACACCCCGAGTACATGGGGACCCGCCGTCAACGGCACGCTGATCCGCAGGCCGCCGTCCCGAGCGAGCTCCCGCGTCCGGGCCGCGCTCCGGGTGGTCTTGTCCGGCTCGCGCTCCGGCTCGTCGCGACAGCTCAACCCGAACTCGGTGAGGGTCCACACCCGCATGGTGTCGGCGAGGCCGTGCGAACCCACCAGCTCCACCACCGCCTCCAGCAGGTGGGTCGAGTCCAGCGACCGGGCCGAGGCCCGCGACACCTCGTCGAGGAACGAGGTGCGGTGCCGCTGCCGGTCGATCTCGGCGTGCAGCGCGAGCAACCCCGCGTTGGTCTGTTCCAGCTCGGACTGGTGCCACTGGAGGTCGCGGTCCCGTTCGCCCACGACGTCGGCCAGAGCACGCAGGCCCACCGCGAGTGCGTCACCGGGCTCGTCGGCCCACTCCGACTCCAGCCGACGCCACACGTCGGGCGGGAGGCTGCGGTCGCACAGCGCCTCCTTCAGGGCGCGCACGACCTCCTCCCGTTCCCGTGCTCGGAGGTCGTCGGTCATCTGGTTCCTCTTCCGGACACCACGACGACGCACGCGTCGTCCCGGTGCCTGCCGTAAGTGCCCAGCAGCCAGCCTGCCACGGTGGCGGGATCGTGGTCGAGCGCGTCGACGTGCTCCGCCGGCGACCACCGCTCCGTCACGCCGTCGGTGTGCATCACCAGCACGGCGCGGCTGTCCCACGGCCGCGTCACCGGCATCGAGCGTCGGCCACTTCGCTGCCTCCGCCCCACGATGCCCGGTGTCGAGACCAGCGCTTCGTGCGTGCCGTCACCGCGAATGAGACGCACGGTGGTGTTCCCCACGCCGCAGAACGAGATCGTGGAGTTCGCCAGGTGGAACTGCACCAGAGCCACCGTGGCTCCCCGTCGGGGGTTCATGTCCGCGTCCATCGCCCGCAGCAGCTCCAGCGGGGACGCGGACGGCCTCGCCACCACGTGCTCCATCGCCGCGTGGCTCGCCGCCGCGGCCTCGGGGCCGTGCCCCAGGCCGTCGCTCAGCGCCACGGTGAGCACCCCGTCGGCCTGCGCGGACACCCAGTTGTCGCCGCAACTCGTCTCCCCCGGTGCCGGGCACAACGCGGCACCGACCCGGACGCCGAGCTTCGCGCCCAGCGGCACGTCCCACGCGGGACCGTGCCAGCGGGCGAGGATCGTCGTGCCCTCGCCGTGGCGGGAATGGATGTCGAACTCGTCGGCCATCCGTCGGATGCCACCGAGACCGATGCCCAACGTGCCGGTGGTCGAATACCCGTCCCGCATGCTCTCCGGCACGTGTTCGATGCCGGGACCACGGTCGGTGGCCAGCACGTCGAGCCGGTCCGGGCCGGGCATGATCATGATCATGCCCTTGGTGGCGTACTTCACGAGGTTGGTGGCCAGCTCCACCGTGGCCAACGCCACCCGTTCCACCACGCTCTCCGGCAGCTCCGCCTGCCGTGCCGCCCGCGCCGCGAGTTGCCGCGCCTGGGTCACGTGGATCGGAGCGGTCACCGCGAGCGCCGAGCCGGTCACCTCGGGCCCGTTCGCGAGCGGAACGACACCGTGACGGTCGTCCCCTGGCCGGGTTCGGTTCGCAGCTCGAAGTCGTCCGCCAGCCGCCGAGCACCGCTGAGCCCCAGCCCCAGTCCGCCCGCGCTGCTGTACCCGTCGGTGAGCGCCAGGTCGACGTCCTCGATACCCGGGCCCTCGTCGCGGAAGACGAGTCTCAGCGCGGTGTGCCCGCTGCCCCGCTCCAGTTCGACCTCCGCGACACCGCCACCACCGTGCTTGAGCGTGTTGCGCGCCAACTCGCTCGCCGCCGTCACCAGCTTGGTCTGTTCCACCAGGGAGAAACCGACCGACACCGCCACTTCTCGCGCGGCCTGCCGCACGTGCACGATGTCGACCTCCCCCCGGATCGGCACCTCGTGCACGGTGGACACGTCCGTCATCGTGGCCCCGTGCTGCCCAGGAGCGAAAGTCCTCCCGCCACCGTCAACGCGGTTTCCAGCCCCGGCAGCGTCAACCCGAGCTCGACGAGAGTGATGGCCACCTCCGGACGCATGCCGACCACGACGGTTCTCGCCGCCAGCAACGCACACGCGCCCGCGATGTCGTGCAGGGTTCGCGCGAGGTAGGAGTCGACGATCTCCAAGCCGGAGATGTCGATCAACACGCCGCGGGCGCTCGTGTCGGCGACCCGGGTGGTCAGGTTCTCCTGGAGGGTGAGGGCGTCGTCGTCACGCAGCTCGCCCTGCATGGTGACGAGCAGGACGTCACCGAGTCCGACGATCGAAGTCGTGTTCGTCATCCGGGGTCACTTCACCTCGGAACGCTGCTCGACCCGGTACCCGGTGGTCCGCAGCGCATAGGCGAACGCGTCGGCCAGCGTCGCCCGGGTCGCGACCTCGCCCAGGTCGATGCCCAACTGCACCATCGTCTGCGCGATCTGCGGCCGAATACCGCTGATGATGCACTCGGCCCCCATGAGCCGCGCGGCCATCGCCGTCTTGAGCAGGTGCTGCGCCACGAGCGTGTCGACCGCGGTCACACCGGTGATGTCGAGGATCGCCACCTTCGCCTGCTGCTTGACGATCTGGTCGAGCAGGCTCTCCGTGGCCGCCTGGCTCCGCATGCTGTCGAGGGTGCCGATGAGCGGGATCGCGAGAATGCCCTCCCACAGCTTCACCACTGGCGTGGACAACTCGGCGAGCTGCTCCTGCTGCGCGAGGATGGTGTCGGCGCCCGCCGACAGCTCGATCTCCAGCAGCGCGACCCGGAGGGTGTTCAACGCCGTCGACAGCGTGATTGCCCCGTAGTACCCCTCGTCCTTCGTCAGCTCCTGCTGCTCCCACAACCGCAGCAGCGGCGGCTTCAACGAGGTCACGTCGGGTCGCTTGCTGCCCGAGGGACCACCGGCCGAGCGGGCAGCCAGGGAACTCAGCACGGTGCGCACCGACGCGAACCCCTCGGCGGAGGGGTCCTCCTCCGCACCGGCCTCGATGACGCTCGCGAGGCCGCTCACCAGTGCTGCCGCCTCCTCGTCCGACTCCGCCTTGTTGCGCGTGTTGAAGAGCGGCGCCGCGACCCACTCCCGCTGGATGTCGTCCGCGTGTTCCTCCAGGAAGCGGAGAACACGAAGTCGTACGCGATGCGGGGTCTCGTCAGTCATATGGGTGCGCTCCAGGCGGGGTCGGATTCGAGCTGATAGATGCGGCTTTCCCTGGCAAACTTAGGGCACGACAGGGCTAACCTCCAGGTTGGGTACTCCCCGGTAGGGGCTTGCCGCGACCTCCCGCGACAGCGCACAGGAGCGGTTGAGAATGACGGACGGCGACAAACCGCCCACGACGCGAACTCCAGACCGACCGGAAGGATCGACGGTACATGTCGAGCTGGTGAGCAACGACGAGGGCCGCATCACCCTCGTCGGCGAGATCGACCACGGACTCGCTCCCCAACTCGACGACGCGTTGGACCGACTGCTCGCCGAGGGCGCCGACCGGTTCGTCGTCGACTTCAGCCGACTGTCGTTCTTCGACTCCGCCTGCATCAGCGCGCTCGTGCGCGCCCACGCCCGCGTCACCGAACACGGTGGAACGGTCAAATTGGTCCATGTCGACCAGTACGCCCACCGCGTGTTGCAGATCGCCGGTCTGCTTCCTCTCTTCGACATCGAACTGGACGACTAGATGGCTGGTCGGGCCGGTGCCCCGCACGCCCTTCCCCTGGTGGACGTGCAGTTGAGCGTGGACAGGAACATCCCGGCGCAGGCCAGGCGCGCCGCCGACGCCGTCCTCGGCGACATCGAACCGAACACGCGGTACAACTTCCTCCTCATCGTCTCGGAGCTCGTCGCCAACGCCGTGTTGCATTCCCGCAGTCCCAAACGACTGCGCGTGCTGCGCGACGGGGCCGTCCTGCGCACCGAAGTGCACGACGGCAGCATCGAACCTCCGCTCGTGCTGACACCGTCACCGGATCGGCAGCACGGGCGCGGGATGTTCCTCGTCGACGCGTTCGCCGACGACTGGGGCGTGGAGGTGAACGCGTCGGGCAAGGTCGTGTGGGCCGAGGTCGACGCCCCGCTGCGGGGCGACCCCGAGGGCTGACGACACACTCGCCTCAGGCGTCCAGCCCGTCCCGGTCGGCCCATTCGAGCAGGGTGTCCAACGAGTACGCGACGTCGTCGATCCCGGCATGGAGGTCGCCGAGCTCGGCGAACCGCGTCGGCACCGTGGCGAGGGTGAGGTCACGCGGCTCGGCGTCGTCGACCTCGTCCCAGCGCAGCGGGGTGGACACCGTCGCCTCGGGCACGCCTCGCACCGAGTAGGCGGCGGCGACGGTGTGGTCGCGCGCGTTCTGGTTGAAGTCCACGAACACGGCGGTGGGGTCGCGGTCCTTGCGCCACCACTCCGTCGTGACGTCGCGGGGCGCACGCCGGGCGACCTCCAGCGCGAACGCGTGCGCCGCCCGCCGGACCTCGGCGAAGCCCCAACGCGGTTCGATGCGGACGAGCACGTGCAGGCCCCGACCGCCCGAGGTCTTCGGCCATCCGCGCATGCCGAGGTCCTCCAACACCTCGTGGACGACGTGCGCGACCCGCTTCACCGTGTCCAGACCACACTCCGGCATCGGGTCGAGGTCGATCCGCCACTCGTCGGGACGCTCGGTGTCGGCCCGACGCGAGTTCCACGGATGGAACTCGACCGTCGACATCTGCACCGCCCACAGGACGTGCGCCAGCTCGGTGACGCACAGCTCGTCGGCCGTGCGACCGTAACGCGGGAAGTACACCCGCACCGTCTCCAGCCAGTCGGGCGCACCCCGCGGAACTCGCTTCTGGTGCACCTTCTCGCCGTCCACCCCGGACGGGAACCGGTGCATCATGCACGGCCGCTCGTACAGCGCGCGCACGATGCCGTCGCCCACGGCGAGGTAGTACCGCGCGAGGTCGAGTTTGGTCTCGCCGCGTGCCGAGAAGTACACGCGGTCGGGATGAGTCAGCCGCACCGTGCGTCCGTCGACATCCAGCTCGACGGCCTCGTCCGTGCCCACCACCTCACCGTAACCGCGGCACGCCGCCCGCGTCGGTCGTCGAGCTGCCCCGAAGGCGGCCCTCTCACGACGCCCCCCTTCGCCGTGGTCAGCCGGTGACCGTCGTGCCCTCGGCAACATCGGCAATCACGACACCCTACGGCGTTAACTTAACTCCAACGGTGTTACGAATGCCACGCTCGACCGCGACAGCGCCGCATCGCCCATCCGACGGAGTCGCACCGTCACAGCGGGGCCACGTCGACAGGAATGCGTTCGCGCAGCTCCTTGACCAGCGACTCGTCCACTCCGGCGTCGACGATCAACCGGTCGTAGTCCGTCACGGGCGCCAATCGGTGCAGGGCCGAACGCGGCATCTTGCTCGAATCCATCAGCAGCACCTTCGTCTCGGCCGAGGCGAGCATCGCGCGCTTGACCAGCACCACCTCGGGCTCCTGGTGGAACGTCATGGAGGCGTTCATCGCCGAGGTCGACACGAAGGCGACGTCGACAGTGATGCGCTCGACCATCTCCAGACAAGGCATACCGAGGAACGAGTCGTGCGTGCGCGAGTAGTCGCCGCCGATGCAGATGAGCCGGATGTCGTCGACGTCCTTCAGCACGTCGACAGTGCGGAGGTAGTTCGTGGCCACCGTCAGCGGCGCGTGCTCTCGCAGCAGCCTGGCCAGCGCCAACGCCGTCGTGGAGTCGTCGAGCATGATCGACATTCCGGGCTCCACCAGCGTCACCGCCCTGCGTGCGATGGCGGCCTTCTCCTCGACGTGCGCTCCGAGCCGATACTCCGCGTTACTCTCGAACACAGTGGACGGAAGAGCCGACACACCGCCTCGGAACTTGCGCAAGACACCGCGCCGCGCGAGGTCGTCGATGTCCCGGTGCACCGTCATGTGGCTGACGCCGGTCAACTCGACGAGGTCGGCCAGCGCCGCCGTGCCGTGGTCGATGACGAAGTCGGCGATGAGTTGCTGCCGGGCCTGTCGACTGCGCGTGGTCCCGGACGTCTCACTGCTCATGGTGGAAGTGTGTCACCCGCCGCAAGCCGAATCCCGGACCGGCCACAGGCCGCAGACCACGACACCCACGCTGGTCACGCACCGCCGCCGCCACGCGAGCACCGCGTCCCGCCGACATCGGGCGGTTACATTTCCCGCCGCACGGTGTTAACTTAACACCGATCGCGTGAAAGGGGCTGTGATCGATGGTGCTCGCCGCGGCGGTGTGCGACGTGGACGGTGTCCTCGTCGACGTGACCGCGGGTGCGCGAGGTCGTCGAAACCCAGGCTGCCTGCTGACAGGCGTGTTCGAGGAGGAACGGGATGCGGATTCTCAGCGCCGGCGACGAGTTCGTCGGTAATGACCTGCTGAAGGCAGCCGTGCGGGCCGAGTTGTCCGGCACGACGACCGAGGTCGAGTTCCGGGAGCTGTCGCTGCCCTGGCCCATCGAACCGTTCGGCCCCGTGGCCGGGGTGAACGAGGCCAGCGGCACCGAGGAGGACGTGATCGCGGCGCTCGACGACGCCGAGGTCGCGGTGACGCAGATGGCTCCCTTCACGCGGAAGGTGTTCGAGGCCGCGCCTCGGCTGAAGCTCGTGTCGGTGTGCCGCGGCGGCCCCGTGAACATCGACCTCGCGGCGGCGACGGAGGCAGGTGTGGCGGTCACGTTCGCGCCGGGCCGCAACGCGGCGGCAGCCGCGGAGTTCGCGATCGGCCTGCTGTTGGCGGCGATGCGGCGGATCTCCACCTCGTCCGCCGAGCTGCTGTCGGGCACCTGGCGGGGCGACTACTACACCTACGCGAACGCGGGAGTGGAACTCGAAGGAACCACCGTGGGGCTGGTCGGGTTCGGCGCCATCGGCGCCAGGGTGGCCAAGGTCCTCGTGGCCTTCGGCGCGCACGTGCTGGTCTCCGACCCGTACGCCGACCGCGCGGCCGTCGAGGCGGTCGGGGCCCAGCTCACGGACCTCGACGACCTGTTGCGGCGCAGCACGGCGGTGAGCCTGCACGCTCGGCTGACCGAGGAGACCCGACACCTGATCAGCGCGGAGAAGCTCGCCCTGCTGCCTCACGGCGCGGTGCTGGTGAACTCCGCTCGGGGTGGGCTGCTCGACTACGCACCGCTCGCCGACGCCCTGTGGTCCGGTCGGCTGGGCGCGCTGGCCCTCGACGTCTACGACGTCGAACCGCCGCCCGCCGACTGGGCACTGCGGGACGCGCCGAACGTCATCGCGACGCCGCATCTGGGCGGGGCGAGCAAGCAGACGGCCGACCGGGCCGCGTCGATCGTGGCGGCCGAGGTCGGCCGTTACGTGCGCGGCGAGCCGCTGGCCAACGTCGCCAACCCGGACGTTCTGACGAGGTAGCGGATCGTCAGCCTCGACATCGGCACGGCACTAATGACGGCCGTGCCGGTTGCTCGACCTCGACGTCACCTCGATCGGCGAGGACATCCGGGGCGCCGACGCACGCACCGTCACGGTGCAACCACAAACCGAAACCCCGAGCGCGCTACGACGACTACCTCCGCCCCGCGGCTGTCGACCGGCTGCGCACTCACGGCCAGAAGTAGCGGCCCCGCACCGAGATCCGGTCGAGCAGCCAGCCTGCCGGCATCACCAGCAGCCACGACAGCTCGGCCCACGAGGGGTCGACGAACGCCAGCGGCAGTGACGGGACGAACCCCACCACGACCGCGAGCCCACCGGCCAGGCTGCGCCGGACCCAGTCCGGGTCGAGGTCCTCGTGCGTCAACGAGCGCGTGTCGGCCCGCAACCGCGCCCGCCCCACGGCCGCGTACCACCACAGCGCGGTGGAACTGAGCCCGGTGAGGATGATCGTGCTCGCGTAGAGCACGACCGCGGCCGGGGTGTCCCCGTGCTCGCCCAGCACGGCGGTCGGGAACGGCAGGAGTGCGATCCAGAACAGGAACACGAGGCTCAACACGACGAGCGTTCCGTCGCTGCGCACGATGTGGGCGAACACCTGGTGGTGCACCCGCCAGTACCGGCCGATGACCGCGAAACTCAAGGCGAACACCAGCAGCTTCGGCGCGAGGCCGAACAGATCGCTCGCCACGACGTTCTCGTCGATGTCGGCGTCCACGAGCGGCAACGCGAGCAGGGTGAGCGCAATGGCGAACACGCCGTCGGACAACGCGACGACTCGCTCGACGCCACCGCTTTCGTCCACGCTCCCACCGTGCCGATCGACTCGACGGAAGAAGTACTCCGCGTCTCTTCCGTGGGGTGAGTGGTCGCCATTCCTTACCCGACCATCACGCGTTCACACGTCTCCGGCACCGACTCGCCGTTCACCGGACGTCGACCACACGACCGCGATCCCTCTCCTCGACGAGGCACTGTGGACACAGTGGCTCCGGATCGAGCGCTCTCGACTCAGTCCACTCAGGATTGCGAATCACCTGCGTCAGCGAGAGAAATGAGCACTTCGTCCCCCTGCCCATGCCAGCGCCTTCGTCCTCGTGAGACTGACCACAGTAACCCTTCCCGCATCGAGAACCACGAAAAGTCACCACTCGATCGGGCCACGCGAAGAGTTCAACGACCCGAAGGCGGGTAGTGAGACCGACGCCACGTCCACTGCTCCGTTCGAGGCAGCACGGCGATTCCCGTGCCGCACGACGACCTCGATTCCGGACATTTCACGAACGACCGGTGGCGAAGGACTACACCTTTGCGGAGACTGTCCGGGCAACCGTCTGGTCGGGGAGGCATCATGGCGGCACCGGACACACACGAGCCGCGAACAGAGAGCAGTGCCGAACCGACGGCCGTTCGCAAGGCCGTCGCTGGTTCGGCGATGGGAAACTGCATCGAGTGGTACGACTTCGGCGTCTTCGGTTTCATGCCGGCGATCCTGGGGCAGACCTTCTTCAACGCCGGAAGCACGTCGGAGGGCGCGCTGGCGACCTTCGCGCTGCTGGCCGTGACGTTCGTGATCCGGCCCTTCGGCAGCTTCGTGCTCGGCCCGCTCGGTGACAAGCTGGGCCGCCAGAAGGTCCTCGCCCTGACCGTGCTGCTCATGTCGGGCTCGACCTTCGCGATCGGACTCCTCCCCACCTGGGACCAGATCGGCATGTGGGCGGCGGTCCTCGTCATCCTGCTGCGCGGCCTGCAAGGCTTCTCCGCAGGTGGCGAGTACGGGGGCGCGGCCACGTTCATCGCCGAGTACGCCCCACCGAAGCGGCGCGGTTTCTTCGGCAGTTGGCTGGAGTTCGGCACACTCGTGGGCTTCTTCCTCGGCGCCACCACGGTGACGCTGTGCACGATCATCCTCGGTGACGCAGCCATGCAGCAGTGGGGTTGGCGTATCCCGTTTTTGATCGCCGGACCGCTGGGCCTCGTGGGCCTCTGGCTGCGGACGAAGGTCGAGGACACTCCCCTGTTCAAGGACCTCGCCGGTGAGCACAAGGTGGCGAAGTCGCCGCTCAGGGAACTGCTCACGACGAACTGGAAGTCGATCCTGCACCTGATCGGCCTCGTGATCCTGTTGAACGTCGGTGACTGGATCCTTCTCGGCTACATCGAGACCTATCTGAAGGACCAGCTCGGCCTGGAAGGCAACGTCCCGCTGCTCATCATCATGGGTGTCATCCTGGCCATGTTGATCGTCATCGTGCCCATCGGCGCATTGTCCGACCGGATCGGCCGCAAGCCGCTGCTCATCGCCTGCTGTGCCGGGTTCATCGCCCTGCCCATCCCGGCCTTCTCACTGATGGAGGCGAGCAAGACCGGCGACGGCGTCAACGGCATGCTGTTGGCGGGCGGCCTGGCGATGCTCGGCGGATGTCTCGTGCTGTTCCTGGCCGTGGTGGCCTCCACGCTGCCCGCGATGTTCCCCACGCGGGTGCGGTACGGCGCGTTTTCGATCGGCTACAACGTGTCGACCGCGGCCTTCGCGGGCACCGCGCCCTACATCGTCGGCTCGCTGGTCGACAGCACCGGCAACACGATGTGGCCCGCGTTCTACCTCATGGGCGCCGCCGCCATCGCAGCCGTTCCGGTGCTGATGCTGCCGGAGACCAACGGCCTGTCGCTGCGGGGTGTGGTGAGTTCGCGGCAGCCGACGGCCAAGCCGGCCACGCCGCCGCCCGCCCCGGTCGCCGGCTGAGCGCGGGGAGCGAACCCGGACGAGCCCGCCCTCACCCGTCGTCGGCGAGGGCGGGCTCGTCGGTTCGGTCACGTGTTCAGTCTGACGGTCATGGCACAGAAGTCCCCGCGGGAGTTACTGAAGCTGATTCTCAACGTGGCACCACCACCGACGAAGTCGGCGTCTCCTCCGATGCTCGTGAAACGGTGGTTGTCCACCGTCCAGGCCACGCCGAGAGCGATCGCGTCCTCGAACGGGTCCGACGGGAAGCCGGGCGGCCCGTCCATGCAATGCATGGAATGTAAAGCGCCCAGGTCACCGGCGTTCAAGGTGTCGCGGAAGTCCTCCAGAAAGCTCACCATGTCGCGAAGGTCCTTCCAGCACCAGCCATCGTCCTGCTCGACGAACGTGAAGCCCGTGGGAATCTTGCCGTCGACGTCGGACCGACCCACTGCACTGCCGGTCAGCGACACCATCGCGCTCGCAAAGCCCTTTTTCTCGTCCTCGCCGAGGAACCCTCCTTGCGCATCGATGTGCACGTTTTGCGGCTGTTGGAACTGTTCGGCGAATGCTCTCAGCGCGTCCGTGGCGTCCGGACACATCAAGGCCGTCACGGCAGTCGACTGGCCCGTCTTCAGGGCTTTCGCGACCTTGTCTCCCAAGTCCTGGGCCGACACACCCCGAACGGTGAGATCCTCGTCGGCACGGGACTGCGCGGCACGCTGGGAATCGGAGTCTCCGACGAGGAAGCCCGGCGCGACGAACGCCGTGATGGCGAACACCACCAGTGCCACGACGGCGATGCTCACACCGATCAACGCCCCCGTCGCCCCCTTGCGAGGCGGTGGTGGCGCTTTGTAGGCACCAGGCGGGCCCGCGACCGGATACTGCGGGCCGTGTTGCGGGGCCGCACCGCCGGGGTGGCCGTGCGGTGTCGGCCCGGACTGGGGTGGATAGGTCATGTGAATCCTTCAGTCGTCGTTGTCGAGCACGTGAGGCAACAGGTCGACCACCATGGCCCTCGGGCGCACGGAGGCCGAGCGGCGCCGTCAACCCCTGAGGGCGCTGAGCAGGCAGAACTGCCCTTTCTGAACGGAAAGGGTGAGCCGAAGTGCGTTGTCACCGCCGACGAACTCGGCCGACGGCGTCGGCCCACCCGGGGTCACCGACCTCATCGCGTACTCGGAGTCGTCGGCGACGGCGTCGGCGAGCGGGTCGTCCACCGTCACGACGTCGTACTGGCACTTCATGTCCCGCAACGTCTGCAGCTCACCGCCGTTCAACGCTGCGGCGATCCCGTCGAAGTAGGTCAGCGAGTCCTGGAGCTCCTGCCAACACCAACCGCCGTTCTGCGGCACCAGGGTGGCCACCACCGTCACCTGGGCCTGGATCTCGGGCTTGCCCAGTGCGGGGCCGTTCGACGCGAACGAACCGCGGGCGACCCCGTCGACCTCCGTCACCTCGTGGACGTAGGTCCCGGGCTGCGGTTCCTCCAAGTCGGCCACGAAGGCCTTCACGGTCTCGGAGGCGTCCGCGCAGATCAACGCGGCCAGCGCGTCCGCCTGCCCGGCGCGCATCGCCTCCCCCATGTTGCTGCCCAGCTCCTCGGCCTCGGTCCGATCGACCTCGGGCAGGTCGGTCATGAGCCCCGTCGACGGCGAGGACGGCTGCGACATGCCCGCAGGGGTGTCGGTCCTGACCGCGCGATCGTCCCGGGTGTCGTCTCCGACGAGGAAGCCGGGCGCCACGAACGCCGTGACGACGAACGCCACTACCGCCACGACCCCGATACCCAGGCCGACCCACAGCCCCGTCTTCTTCCCGCCGGAGGGTGGCGGGCCGCCGTAGGGGTTCGTCGGCGGCATCGGCTGGTGGCCCTGCGGGGCCGGTCCGCCGGAATACTGCCCATACGAGGGTCCTGGGTGGGACGGGTAACTCATCGACATCCTCTGCACACGATCGTCGTCTCGACCGACACGCCATCGGACCATGTCGGTCACCCTGGGTATTGTGCCCGCGCCGCGTCCGATTCGGGCCGGTTGTGACAGATCGGCGCGGCCTTGTCGTCGCGCTGCCGGACCGGGTCGGGGCCAGTAGCGTCGAGACATGCGGCGATCAGTGAGCGGACTGATGTTCGGAGCGGGCACGGCGCTGGCGGCTGCCGCGCTGGGAGCACGGGGTTCCGCGAAGGCACCGAAGGTCTACGGTCAACTGGACAAGCCGCGGTGGGCGCCGCCCGCGGGCGTGTTCGGGCCGGTCTGGTCCGCGCTGTACACGGCGATCGGCGTCTCGGGATATCGCTTGTGGACGCGACGAGCCGGCCGCACGGCACTCGGCCTGCACGTCGGTCAACTCGCCCTCAACGCCGCCTGGCCCAGCGCGTTCTTCGTCGCCCGCAACCGTCCCCTGTCGCTCGCGGTGATCGCAGCACTGGACGGCGCGATCGTCGCGGAGATCGCCACCGCCGCGCGCCGCGATCCCACCGCGGCCCGCCTCCTCGTCCCGTACCTGGCCTGGACCGCATACGCCACGGCCCTCACCGCCGCCGTCCGCGACTCGACACGCACGCGCCTCCTCCGTCGCCTGGGCCGCTGAGCCGGAAACTCGGCTGCACGTCGCCGAGCCGCGACGCTACGGTGACGTGATGTCGATCAAGCAGTTCCAGGTCACCTTCGACTGTGGCCAACCCGTGCGTGTCGCCCGGTTCTGGTGCGAGGTACTGCACTACGTGCTGTCGCCCCCGAAGAGCTACACGACCTGGGACGACTACGAGCGATCCCAACCGGCCGAGGAGCGCGGCACGTAGTGTGCGTGCGTCGACCCGTCGGGGGTCGGGCCGCGCCTGTACTTCCAGCGCGTCCCCGAGAGCAAGGTCGGGAAGAACCGGCTGCATCTCGACGTGCGGTTCAGCACGGGACTCGTGGGCGAGGAACGCACCGCCGCGCTGGAGGCCGAGTGCACGCGACTGGAGGCCCTCGGCGCGAAGCGCGTGCGCCTCCTACGCGCCGACGGCGTCAACGAGTCGTGCCTGGTGATGCAGGACGTCGAGGGCAACGAATTCTGCCTCGACTGATCGGTGTCGACAGCGATGGGAGGGGATGCGTGCCCAGGCCGTCGGACGAGGTGCTGCCCTTCGACATCGTGAACGGCTGGCCCGCGGCGCTGCCGGACTGCGTCGTGACGATCCGAGAGACCGGCATCGCGCTCGGGTCGCTGCACCTGGAAGACGACGAGTGGCGGGTGCTGCAGGCAGAACCTTTGTACTCACTCAGGATCGACGATCATCCGGCCACGTACGAATGGACGACCACCGAGCGGGACACCTGACCTGCGCCTTTGGTGCCCCCGACGGGACTCGAACCCGCACTGAGTCGATTTTAAGTCGACCGCCTCTGCCGGTTGGGCTACGGGGGCAGGGATTACCTTATGCCCCCGTAGCGACCTACGAGCGAGAAGCCCTGGCGAACTCTTCCTTCGGGTTGTTGATCTGCCCGAGGGAGACGGTCTCGCGCCGCAGCACACCACTGAGCGCCCAGTCCAGGAGGATGCGGACCTTGCGGTTGAAGGTCGGCATGGCCTTGACGTGGTAGGCGCGGTGGAACAGCCATGCCGGGAAGCCCTTGATCTTGAGCTTCATGGCGTCGGCGACGCCCTTGTGCAGGCCGAGACCGGCGACCGCACCGAGGTTCTTGTGGTAGTAGTCCGTCGGCGTGCCGCCGCGGAGGGTGCGGATGATGTTCTTCGCCAGGTGTCGGGCCTGACGCACCGCGTGCTGCGCGTTGGGCGGGCAGGTGGCCGTGGGGTCAGCCTCGGTGCGCGAGAGGTCGGGCACCGCCGCGACGTCACCGGCCGTCCAGACGTCCGGGTGACCGACGACCTGCAGCGCCGCCGTGGCCTGCAGCCTGCCGCGCTTGTCGAGGGGCAGGTCGGAGTTGGCGATCACGGGGTTCGCCTTGACACCGGCGGTCCAGATGATCGTGTCGCTGTCGAACTCCGTGCCGTCGGAGAGCACGACGTGGCCGTTCTCGAACGACTTCGCCGCGGTCGACAGGTAGACCTCGATGCCGCGCTTCTCCAACTGCTCCGCGGTCCACACGCCGAGCGTCTCGCGAACCTCGGGGAGGATGCGGCCCGCGGCCTCGACGAGCACCCACCGGATGTCCTCCGGCTCGATGTTCTCGTAGTAGCGGCAGGCGTCGCGGGTCATGTCCTCCAGCTCGGCCAGCGCCTCGATGCCCGCGAACCCACCGCCGACGACGGTGAACGTGAGCAGCCGCTTGCGCAGCTCGGGGTCGAGGGTGCTCGCGGCCTCGTCCAGCTTGGTCAGGACGTGGTTGCGGATGTAGATGGCCTCGCCGATGGTCTTGAACGCGATGCCCTCTTCGGCAAGTCCGGGAATCGGCAGCAAGCGAGCGACGGAGCCGAGCGCGACCACGAGCACGTCGTAGTTGAGCTGCTCGATGTGACCGTCGGGCGCCTCGACCGTGACGGTCTTGTCGGCGTGCTCGATGGACGTGACGCGCGCGGTGAGGACGTGGCAGCGCCGGAGCACCCTGCGCAGCGGCACGACCACGTGACGTGGCTCGATCGACCCGGCAGCCGCTTCCGGCAGGAAGGGCTGGTAGGTCATGTGCGGCTGCGGGTCGACGACGGTCACGGAAGCCTCGTTGGCCCGCAGCTTCTTCTGCAGCCCGAGGGCCGTGTACAAGCCGACGTATCCGCCACCGAGGACCAGGATCCGCGTCGGTTCCGACTTGACTGCCATGACTCCATGGTCGCACCGCTGTATGGCCGGTGTTAGCTACCCCTCCCCGGCTGTGACCAGCGTCGCCACGCTACCCAAACGATTCAGTCGGCGTCGCAGCGCGAGCGGGCGGACGGCGACGGGGAGTCGTCGGCCGGACGCCGTGAGTGCGAATTCGTGTCGGACCCGACTGCTACACCGGACACCATGCAGTCACCGAGACGAACGTTCCCGGAACCTCCCTACTACGCGGTGGTCTTCACGTCCCGGCTCACCGACGACACATACGACTACGGCGAGACGGCCCGCAGGATGGTGGAGCTTGCCTCGCGACAACCCGGGTTCCTCGGCGTCGACTCCGTGCGCGACGGCGTGGGCATCACGGTGTCGTACTGGCGGGACGAGGCCTCGATCGCCGCATGGCGGCAGGACGCCGAACACACGCTCGCTCGCGAGACCGGCAGGAAGCGGTGGTACGAGGAATTCGAGGTCCACGTCGCCGAGGTCAAACGCCACTACGGCTTTCGCCGCACATCCTCGGACGAGGCCACCGACGAGGCTCGCGGCTGATCACACCGACAGCGGCCGGATTCGGTCCAGCGTGGCGGCGAGCACGTCCTTCTCGCGCTCCAGGTCGTAACGCGACTGAAGGTTCGGACAGAACCGCTCGGAGGTCAGTGACGACCGACGATCTCGACGTTCCCCGCACCTGGTTCAGCCCATCCCCGCCAGCCCTTTCGCGCGCTCCAGCACCGACCGCAGCATGGCCGGGGTGAGCCTGCCGGTGAACGTGTTCTGTTGCGAGACGTGGTAGCAGCCGAGCAGGTGCAGGGGCGTGGGCCCGGCGAGGGGCACGTGGACGTCGTGGCCGAACTTCGGCCGGGGACGCGGGATCATCCACCCGGCGTCGGCGAGCACCGGCAGCAGCGCCTGCCAGCCGAATGCACCCAGGACGACCACGGCCTTCAGCGTCGGGCGGAGCAGGGCGAGTTCGTCGGCCAGCCAGTGCCGACACGTGTCCCGCTCGGCGGGCGTCGGCTTGTTCGCTGGCGGGGCGCAGTGCACGGGGGCGGTGATGCGTGTGCCGCGCAGGGTGAGGCCGTCGTCGCGGTGTGTCGCCGTCGGCTGCGAGGCCAGACCCACGTCGTAGAGCGCCTGGTAGAGGACGTCTCCGGAGCGGTCGCCGGTGAACATGCGACCCGTGCGGTTCCCGCCGTGGGCGGCGGGCGCGAGCCCGACGATGACGAGCGAGGCGTCGGCGGGCCCGAAGCCGGGCACCGGACGCCCCCAGTAGGTCTCGTCGGCGAACGCCGCGCGTTTCGTCCGCGCCACGTGTTCCCGCCACTCCACGAGACGGGGACACGCCCGACACTCGCTGACGGCCGCGTCGAGCTGGTCCAACGACTCCCACGACGAACTCACCGCACCATTGTCCCGTGGCCTACGTTGGTCGCATGCCAGACAAGATCAGCGAGGATGCACAGGAGAAGGACGGCGCGTCCGCCGAACCGCGCGACGACGTGGTGACGACCCACCACACGCTGTCGGTGGGCGGGCAGGAACTCGCCTACACGGCCAGCACGGGACGCATCGTGCTGCGCAAGGAGGTGCTCAAGGACGGCGCCTTCGACGGCCACAAGCCCAAGGCCGAGGTGTTCCTCACCTCGTACACGCTCGACGGGGCCGAGCCGGGCTCGCGACCGGTGACCTTCGCCTTCAACGGCGGCCCCGGCTCGTCCAGCATCTGGCTGCACCTCGGGTTGTTCGGCCCGCGCCGTGTGGTGTCGGGCGACGTCGACGATCCCGAGCCGCCGCCGTACCGGCTGGTGGACAACCCGGAGACACTGCTCGCGCACAGCGACCTGGTGTTCATCGACCCGGTGTCCACGGGGTACTCGCGGACGGTCGAGGGCGAGAAGCCGAAGGAGTTCCACGGCTTCACGCCCGACGTCGAGGCCGTCGGCGAGGTGATTCGACTCTGGACGTCGCGCAACGGGCGCTGGTTGTCACCCAAGTTCGTGGCCGGCGAGTCGTACGGCACGCTGCGGGCCGCCGCGCTGGCCGCTCACCTGCAGCAACGCCACGGGCTGTACCTGAACGGCCTGTTGCTGATCTCGTCGGTGCTCGACATGGGCACGGTGATGTTCCACGAGGGCAACGACCTGCCGTACTCGACGTACGTGCCGACGTACGCGGCGATCGCGCACTACCACGGCAAGCACGGCGACCGGCCGCTCGACGAGGTGCTGACCGAGGCGGAGGAGTTCGCCTCGCGCGACCTGCCGTGGGCGTTGGCCAGGGGCTCCCGGCTGTCGGCGGACGAGCGCGCCGACCTCGTCGCCCGACTCGCGCGCCTCACCGGACTTTCCGAGTCCTATGTGGATCGCGTGAATCTCCGCATCGAACACGTGCGGTTCTTCACGGAACTGTTGCGGGACAAGGGACTCACCACCGGTCGGATGGACGGCCGCTTCACGACGTGGGAGCCCGACGGCGGACGCGAGCACATGAGCGACGACGCGTCGATCTCCCGCATCATCGGCGCGTACTCGGCGGCGTTCAACCACTACGTGCGCAGCGAACTCGGTTACGCCAACGACCTGCCGTACGAGATCCTGTCGCTCGACGTCAACCGCGAGTGGTCCTATTCGGACTTCGAAGGCAGGCCGATCTCCGTGGTGAACGACCTGTCGTCGGCCATGCGAGCCAACCCGCACCTGAAGGTGCACGTGGCGTTCGGCTACTACGACGGCGCCACTCCGCACTACGCCGCCGAGCACGTGCTCGCCCAGCTCCAGATCCCGGAGGAGCTGCGCGGCAACATCGACACGGCCTACTACCCGGCAGGCCACATGATGTACGTGCACGAGCCCTCACGCGTGCAGCAGTCGCGTGACCTCGCGCGATTCGTGGCGGAGAGCTCCAACCGCTGACATGCGTTTCGCGGTCGTGGCCGACAGCGGGATTCGGCCACGACCGCGGCGACGCCGCTCCTAGTCGGACTGCCCTAACGCGAGTGTCGCGTCAGGACAGAGAGTGAACGAGCGACTCAGGCCAGCGAAAGCGCGATGCCGTCGAGGATGTCGTGCTCACTCACCACGAGCGGGTCGGCAGGGCCGCCGCGCCGGGCGATCTCCTCGGCGAGAGTGCGCACGATCAGGCTGCCACCGCCGAGGACGTCGACCCGGCCTGGGTGGATCACCGGGTTCGCCGCCCTGGTCTCGTGGTCGGCGGCGAGCACCTCCTCCACCACCGTGTCGAGGTCGGTTCGCGCGATCGTCGACAGGTGTGTGCGCTCCGAGTCGTACTCGGGAAGTTTCTGGGCGAGCGCCGACAGGGTCGTCACGGTGCCCGCGACACCGATCCACCGGCTCGCCTTCGACACGTCCACGGCCTCGAACGCGGGCTCCAGCGTGCGCACCACGAGCTCACGGGCCTCGGCGATCTCGTCGGCCGTGGGCGGGTCGGACCGCAGGACGCGCTCGGTGATGCGCACACACCCGATGTCCACCGAGCGGGCCGCCCACACGTCCGCCCGACGACCGTCCCAGGTGCCCAGCACGAGCTCGGTGGACCCGCCTCCGACGTCCACCACGAGGAACGGACCGTCGTCGGGGTCCTGCTCCCCCACCGCTCCCGCGAACGACAGGCGGGCCTCTTCGTCGCCGCTGATGACCTCCGCCTCGGTTCCGAGCAACTCCCGGGTCATCGAGAAGAACTCGTCGCGATTGCTCGCGTCGCGGGTGGCCGAGGTCGCGACCATGCGCACCCGCTCCACACCCTTGCGGCGGGCCGCCACCGCGTACGCCTTGAGTGCCTCCCGGGTCCTCTCCAGCGCCTCGGGCGCGAGCCCCCCGGTGGCGTCGACACCCTGGCCGAGTCGCACGATTCGCATCTCACGGTGCAGGTCGCGAAGGTCGACGCTTCCGTCGTGCCGGTGCGTCAGCTCGGCGACGAGCAGGCGGATGGAGTTGGTCCCGCAGTCGATGGCAGCTACCCGTGGCATGCGGCCAACCCTAGTCGGCTCCCGACTCCCTCGTGGCCGACACCTGCTCGGGCGTCGTCGTGGGGGCCGTGCCGGGCTCCTCACTCGATTTGTCACCCTCGCCCGTGCCGTCGCCGGTCTCGTCGTCCTCGCACGGCGGGTCGATGGAATCGGCCGGGTCGCTCGGGTCGGAGGTACCGGGCGCGGAGGGCTCGGTCGTTTCCGACGGGTCGGTCGACTCGGTCGGTTCCGCCGGCGTGGTCGGTTCGGCGGACTCGGACGCGCCCGTCGTGTCGGTCTCAGGCGACGTCGGCTCGGCGTCGTCGGCCGGGTCCTCCGGAGTGCACGGCTGAGGCTCGGGCATCGTGGGCTCCGGCTCGTTCGGCTCCGTGGGCTCCGGCTCCGCAGGCTCCGTCGGCTCGGGCTCACTCGGCTCCGTGGGTTCGGGCTCCTCGGGCTCGGTCGGCTCCTCGGGTTCCGTGGGTTCGGGCTCCGGTTCCGTGGGCTCCGGCTCCGTCGGCTCGTCCGGGTCCGTGGGCTCACCGGGGTCTGTCGGGTCCGTGACAGGCGGGTCGGTGGGCTTCGGTTCCGTGGGGTGCGGAGTCGGATCGGTGGACTCGTCCGGCGAGCCCGGCCGATCGGGCTCCGTGGTCTCCGACGGCTGGGTCGGTTCCGCCCCGCCCGAGGGCGGATGCGCGCCGAAGGAGCCGTCGTGGGGGCGGCTCCCGCCGTCGGCGAGCAGGATGTCGGGCACTGCAGAAGGCAGGTCGCTGTCGGGCAGGGTCGTCACACCGCTGCGGTACGCCTTGGCCCAGCGGATCACCGTGTCCACGTAGGCCCACGAGTTGTTGTAGCGGTAGACGGCGGCGCGAAGCTGCTCGGCATCCGACAGGTCGACCCCGCCGGAGCACAGGTACCGCCCCGCCGCGACGGCCGCGTCGTGGACGTTGTTCGGGTCGGAGATCCCGTCGCCGTTGCCGTCGGCGGCGTAACGCTCCCACGTCGACGGGATGAACTGCATCGGCCCCACGGCTCGGTCCCACGTCGTGTCGCCGTCGTACCGACCACCGTCGGTGTCGGCGATCGCGGCGACGTTACCCTTGCCGTCGAGCACCGGACCGAGAATGACCTCCAACGTGTCACCGTTGGAGTCGACGTACCCGCCGGACGCGTGGTTCGACTCGATCCGGCCGATGCTGGCGAGCAGTGCCCAGTCGAGGTGGCAGCCCGGGTACTCGGCGGCCACTCGCTCCGCCGCACGCCGGTAGGCGTCGAGCGCCGAACGAGGAATGCCGAGGCTGCCCTCGGAGGGTTCGTCGAGGCTCAGCTCCTCGGGCGTGACCGAGTCCGGGAGGCTTCCGTCGACCGACACCGGCCCCAACGCCTGAGGCCGGTCGACGTCCAGTGGGGACGGAGCGGTGCCGTGCCGTTCCGACAGGTTCCACCACCGCGCGGTGCCGTCACTGACGACGAGCAACGGGAGGATGGCGAGCGAACCGCTGAGCATCGCGACGGCGGCCTTGCGTCCGATACCGGACCGCGCGGACGCGCCCGAGCCACCGCGAGCACCCACGTTCGAATCCTCCCCGCCGACCACGTCGAGCCGTTCCCAGCCTGCCGCAAACCCTCCGGGGGTTTCACCCCCTCGGGAACGAATCAAACGCGGATTACCCCGGAAGGACTAACGCGGTTGCGCGCAATCACCGAGCGGCCACCCGTCCTCACGCAAGAGGCGCAGCGTCTCGTCCCCGAACGGGTTCACACCGGGACCGCACGCGAGCGTGTGCGCGAGGTGGACGTGCAGGCACTTCACCCGCGTCGGCATGCCCCCGGCCGTCACCTGGTGGCCCAACGGCTCGATGGCGTCGCGCTGCGCGAGGTAGGACTCGTGTGCCTTCCGGTACGTCTCGGCGAGCTCCGGGTCGTCGGCCAGGCGCGCCGTCATCTCGCGCATGATTCCCGACGCCTCCAGCCGACCCACCATCGACGACAGCGTGGGGCACGTCAGGTAGTAGAGCGTCGGGAACGGTGTGCCGTCCTCCAGGCGTGGATTCGTCTGCACCACGGCGGGGTGACCACTGGGACACCGGGCCGCGACGGCACGCAGCGCCCGAGGCGGCCTGCCCAACTGCTGCCTGATGACCTCGCGGTCGGTGTCGGTCACCGGCTCGAACTCGATCGGACTCACCTCTCCGTCACGCTGTTCCACACCATCTCGTACCAAGGCTCCGGCTCGGAGGCGCCGTCGTCGGTCCCGGTACCGGACTGCGCGCGATCCTCGGGGAACTGCACGATGTACGGCGTCTCACCCGGCATCACGTAACGCAGTCTCCGTCGGGCCTCGGCCTCCACCTGCGCGGGGTCCCGCAGCTCGTCCCGACGCTTCTCCAGCTCCGCGACCTCCGCTTCCAGCCGCTGCACCTGACGCTCGTGCGCGGCGACGTCCGCCCGCTGCGACAGGTAGGTGCGCAACGGGACGGCGATCGTGAACGCGAGCGCGCACACCACGATGGCCACCAAGGCGGCGCGCCGGGTGGTGGACAGGCCGAGCGCCTTGGCGGCGTCGGCCATGCGGACGGCACCGAGCCGCCGGAGTCGGGCGACCCGCCGTTCCCTGCCCACCCGACCGGGACGGCGGGGGACGGAGCGTGTCTCCTTTCCCCCGCCGCGTCTGCTTCGCGGTCTGCCGCGCTCGGCCACGCCGGTCAGCCCTCCGCGTTGAACCTCGGGAAGGCCAGATCACCCGCGTAACGCGCGGCGTCGGCGAGCGCCTCCTCGATGCGCAGGAGCTGGTTGTACTTGGCGACCCGCTCGCTCCGCGCCGGGGCACCGGTCTTGATCTGGCCCACGCCCGTGGCCACGGCGAGGTCGGCGATGGTCGTGTCCTCGGTCTCGCCGGACCGGTGGCTCATCATCGACTTGTAGCCGCACGACGTCGCGAGCTGCACGGCGTCGAGGGTCTCCGACAACGTGCCGATCTGGTTCACCTTGACCAGCAGGGCGTTGGCGGCACCACGCGAGATGCCCTCCTCCAGCCGGTCCGGGTTGGTGACGAACAGGTCGTCACCCACGAGCTGCACCCGCGAGCCGAGTTCGGAGGTGAGCTGCACCCAGCCGTCCCAGTCGTCCTCCGACAGCGGGTCCTCGATCGACACGAGCGGGTACGCGTCGACCAGCTCGGTGTAGTAGGCGGCCATGTCGGCGGCGCTGCGCTTGGTGCCCTCGAACTGGTAGGCGCCGTCAGAGAAGAACTCCGTGGCCGCCACGTCGAGCGCCAGCGCGACGTCCCGGCCCGGCCGGTAGCCCGCCTTCTCGATGGCGCTGAGGATGAGGTCGAGCGCCTCGCGGTTGTTCGGCAGGTTCGGGGCGAAACCGCCCTCGTCGCCCAGCCCCGTGGCCAGGCCCTTGCTCTTGAGCACCGACTTGAGCGCGTGGTACACCTCGGCGCCCCACCGCAGCGCCTCGCGGAACGACTCGGCACCGATCGGCGCGATCATGAACTCCTGGATGTCCACGTCGGTGTCGGCGTGGGCACCACCGTTGAGGATGTTCATCATCGGCACGGGCAGCACGTGCGCGTTCGGCCCACCGAGGTAACGGAACAGCTCCAGTTCGGCGGACTCCGCCGCCGCCTTCGCCACGGCCAGCGAGACGCCCAGGATCGCGTTCGCGCCGAGCCTGCTCTTGTCGGGTGTCCCGTCGAGGTCGAGCAGCCGCTGGTCGACGACGCGCTGTTCGACGGCGTCCACGCCCGTCAGACCCGGACCGATCTCGTCGCACACGGCCGCGACAGCACGCTCGACACCCTTGCCGTTGTAGCGCTTGGTGTCGCCGTCGCGCAGCTCCACAGCCTCGTGCTCACCCGTCGACGCACCCGAGGGCACCGCCGCCCTCGCCAGGGTGCCGTCGTCGAGAGCGACCTCGACCTCGACCGTGGGGTTGCCGCGCGAGTCCAGGATCTCCCGCGCGCCTACCTGCTCGATAACCGCCACACTCAGCTCCTCATCCGGTTGTCGCCACTGCCGGGCTGTCGCGGACCTGACCACGCCCGTCCGGGCGCGGCCGACGGTTTCAGACTAGCCGTCCACAGCGCGGACACGGTGTGAGGGCGATCCCGCAGCGGAGGTCAGCCCAGGTCGCCGTCGCGCGACGGCTCGCCGGAGACGGACTCGGCGGCATCCTCACCGTCCGGGGTCTCGTCGGCGCGGATCTCCTGCCAGCCCACGGGCAGGTCGACGACGTCGGAGATGCGCTGCCAGAAGGTCCAGCTGTTGCCGCCGACGTCCTGGACCGTGAACAACCGGGCGCCGTACGGCTGGTCCTGGGGCGTGGTGAGCTCGACCGACTCCCCCACCGCCTCACGCACCCGCTCGTACTGGGCGTCGACGTCGTCCACGTACACGACGTTGAGCTGCCCGACCGGCCCGTCCACGCCCTTCGACTCCCAGTAGGTCGAGTCGACGGCGGTGACCTGCACCTCCGCCTCACCCGCCAGCAGGGTGGCCTGGAAGACCTCGCCGGCGGCGTCGACGTAGCGGACCCGCTCGCGGAACCCGAACACGCGCGTCAACCACTCCACGGCCTCGGTCGCGTCGGTGTAGTACAGGTACGGCGCGAGGCCGAGGTACCTCGGGACTTCGTCGCTCATGACGTGAAAGTCCACCACATCGGGGTTCGTCCCGTTCACCGCCCCGCCGAATCGTCCCGGCCGTCGGCTCGTCCACCTGGGCGGACGACCTCGCGGCAAAGGGCCACCCACGGTCACGATCGAGTCGCGACCTCTCGGAACTCTCGACGTCCCGCCGTCACGCGGTACCGTCGAGTTGATGGCTGACGAGGTACGCCCACCGCACTCGCCCGGCTTGTCCGGCGGCGAGCGGGTGGCCGCGTTCCGCCGGGCGGAGAAGCTGGTGCGCGACCGGCCGCTCGACGCGCTCGACGCGCTGAAGCCGTTGTTGGACTCCGATCCCGACAAGCCGAGCGTGCAACTGCTCGCGGGGCGCGCGTACTTCCACTCGGCGCAGCTCAACCGGGCCGAGGCGGCGTTGACGAAGGTCGTCGAACTCGACCCCACCGACCACTACGCACGGCTCGTGCTCGGCCGGACGTTGCAGCGACTCGGGCGGTGGCGGGAGGCGTTGGCGCAGCTCCGCATGGCCACGGCGATGCACCCGACCCCCGAGTACCGGGACGCGCTCGACCACGTGTCGGCCCGCGTCGCACTCGGCGGGGACGACTGACCTCAGCCGCGCGGCCAGAACCGACGCCAGCCCTCGGCGTCGAGCCGGGCAGGGTCCACCCCGTGCCGACGAGCCTGCGACTCGGCCGCCCGGACCTTCGCCGCGAAGTCCTTCGCCACCGCGCGCAACGCGCCCTCGGGATCGACACCCGCCCGCCGCGCGGCGGCGGCGATGCGGAAGAGCTTCGAGCCCTCGTCGGCGCCCGCGGGGAACAGGTCGAACGGCAGCTCCCGACGTCCGGTGCGCTGACCGAGCTTGCCCGCCAACGCGGCGGCGGGTTGGCCCAAAGCGATCCCGTCGATCACGGACTCCCGCTGCTTCTCCGCCTGCTTGAGCTGCTCCCAGCGTTGCTGCTGGTGCTCCGGCGTGTGCACCGCGTCGCCGTCGGTGAAGATGTGCGGATGCCGGTTGACGAGCTTGGTGACAAGCTCGTCGGCGACGGCGTCGACGTCGAACGGGTCGCTGTCGTGCTCGGCGGCCACCCTGGCGTGGAAGAGCACCTGGAGCAGGACGTCGCCGAGCTCCTCCCGCATCGCCGCGCGGTCCTGCTGCTCGATGGCGTCGAGCAGTTCGTAGGTCTCCTCCACGAGGTACTGCAACAGCGACTCGTGAGTCTGCGCGGCGTCCCACGGGCAACCGCCGGGCGACCGCAGCCGGTCCATGACCTCCACCGCGCGCACCAGCGGCGGCACCGGGGTCTCGATCACGGCGGCTCCCCGGCGCACGAGTTCGGCCGCGCCGGGGTCGTCGAGGCTCGCGGCGAGCAGCACGACCCGCGGCACCCGCGCGAGCACCTCCGGATGCGGCGCCGCCTTGGCGTCGAGTGCCGCACGGGTGACCTCGGGCAGGTCCGCGGCGGCGTAGACGGCCTCCGCTGACCGAAGGACGGGCCACGCCGCTGCGGGCAGAACCTCCGGCGTCGCGGGCGAGATCAGCACGACCGTCGCCGCCGCGATCGGATACGACGTCATGGCTGCACAGTACGGGATTCCCACACGTGACCCGAGAGCTCGCCCTCACTGGGAGCGGGGGCGAGACCGGTGTCGTCCCAGACGCCGAAGCGAGGGTTGATCTCCACACCGAGTTCGTCGGCGATCGGCTGGAGCTGACGCAGCCCGGCCCAGTACAGCAACTGGGGGTCCACCGGCTGCGCGGCCTGCTCGCCATCCTGCCGGGGCGCGCCGGACTGCTCGCTGCGCTCCTCGATCAACGCGACCAGCCAGCCGACCCGCTGCTGACTCGGCTGGATCACGACGACGGAGCCCTGCGGGGCGCCGAACACCGCGCTGATCGCCAGCTCGGGGTCTTCGGCCAACGTCTCCGACAGCGACACCGTCCGGTCGATCACCTCGTGACCGGACTCGCGCAGGATCGTCTCGACGTCGCCGGGGTTCGCGGCGATCCGCCGACCCAGCTCACGCGCCACCTCGGAGTCGGTGGCCTCGACGGTCGACTCGGTGATCATCGCGCCGACGTAGTGGACGGTCAGTCGGTCCTGCACCGCACGGCCGAGCTCTTCCAACAGGAGCTGGTCGCGGGCGACGTCGCGGACGCGGTCCGGCTCGACGGCGATGTTGCGCGCGGCCGTCTCGACACCACCGGCGGCCTCCACCAGCTCGTCGACCGCGGTCTCGTCGACACGCAGGTTCTCCCGCTGCGCGGCCACGCTCACCAGCTCGTGCACGACACGGCTACGCACGAGCTCCCGGCTGATCAGGCTCAAGCTGCCCTGGTCCTGCGCCTGCTTGGCCTGCGGGGAATTGTCGAGCAACCACTGGATCTCGGACTGCACGTCGTCGAGAGCGATGGTCCGATCGCCGACGACGATGGCCGCGTTCGTGGTGCTCGGGCCCGAGCCACACGCCGTGAGTACGAGCGCGGTGGCGACGGTGGCGACCAGGCCCGCGGAACGTCGGAACGGGCCGGAATGGCTGGAACGGCTGCGGGAACGACGGATGGTCCGAATCACAGCGCGTACTTTCTCACACACCCCGCACACGACCGCAAGAGCGGATCGTCGGTGCCTCCGCGCCGCCGACTCCCGCAGACCGGCCTCCGATGCACCGGCCCGCCCCTGCTGCCCTCAGGCCCCGACGGCGGCAGGCTGCTTCGTCACCGACCGGACGAACGTGGCACACCAGTCCAGCAGTGCCTCGTCCCGCAACACCGGTGCCCCGATCCGGCCGCCCGCCGGTCCTTCCGTCGGCCGCGGCACGGACACCGTCCGCGTCGCGGCCTTGTACACGGCCTTGGGATACAGCCGCCGCAGCCGCACAAGCTGCGAGTCCGCGAGCTCCAGCGGCGCGAACCGGAGGTTCTTGCCCTGCACGGTCACCTCGGTGACGCCCGCCTCGCGGCACACCTGCCGGAACGCGGCCACGGCGAGCAGGCGGTCCACCGGCTCCGGCGTCCTGCCGTAGCGGTCGACGAGTTCCTCGCGCACCGAGTCCAGCTCCGCGGTGTCCGTCGCCGTGGCGATCTTGCGGTACGCCTCCAACCGCAACCGCTCGCCCGGCACGTAGTCGTGCGGGATGTGCGCGTCCACCGGCAAGTCCACCCTGACCTCGGTCGGGGCGGCCTCCTCCTCGGCGACTCCCTCCGCGCCCGCGTGCTTGCGGAAGACGTCCACGGCCTCGCCCACGAGTCGCACGTAGAGGTCGAACCCGACGCCCGCGATGTGTCCCGACTGCTCCGCGCCGAGGATGTTGCCCGCGCCGCGGATCTCCAGGTCCTTCATCGCCACGGCCATGCCGGCGCCGAGCTCGGTGTTCTGCGCGATCGTCGCGAGCCGGTCGTGCGCGGTCTCGGTCAACGGCTTGTCCGACGGATACAGGAAGTACGCGTACCCGCGCTCGCGGCCACGCCCGACCCGGCCCCGGAGCTGGTGGAGCTGCGCCAGCCCGAGCAGGTCGCCGCGTTCCACGATCAAGGTGTTCGCGTTCGAGATGTCCAACCCGGTCTCGACGATGGTGGTGCACACGAGGACGTCGTACTCGCGCTCCCAGAAGCCCTGGATGATCTGTTCGAGCCGATGCTCGTTCATCTGGCCGTGCGCGGTCACCACGCGGGCCTCGGGCACGAGTTCCCGGATGTGGCGCGCGGCCTTCTCGATGGACGACACCTTGTTGTGCACGTAGAAGACCTGACCGTCGCGCAGCAGCTCCCGCCGGATGGCCGCCGCGACCTGCTTGTCGTCGTAGGCGCCGACGTAGGTGAGGATCGGGTGCCGGTCCTCGGGCGGGGTCAGGATGGTGGACATCTCCCGGATGCCCGCCATGCTCATCTCCAGAGTGCGCGGAATCGGGGTCGCCGACATGGTGAGCACGTCGACGTGGGTCCGCAGCGCCTTGATGTGTTCCTTGTGCTCGACGCCGAACCGCTGTTCCTCGTCGACGATCACCAGACCGAGGTCCTTGTACCGGACGCCGGACTGCAACAGGCGGTGGGTTCCGATGACGATGTCGACCTCGCCCTCGGCCAGGCCGGTCAACACCTGCTCGGCCTCCGACGGGTCCGTGAACCGCGACAGCCCCTTGATCGTCACCGGGAAGGAGCGCATGCGCTCGGTGAACGTCGCCAGGTGCTGCTGGGCGAGCAGCGTGGTGGGCACGAGGACGACCACCTGCTTGCCGTCCTGGACGGCTTTGAACGCCGCCCGGACGGCGATCTCGGTCTTGCCGTAGCCGACGTCGCCGCAGATCACGCGGTCCATCGGCACGCCGCGTTCCATGTCGCGCTTGACCTCGTCGATCGCGGCGAGCTGGTCGGCCGTCTCGGTGAACGGGAAGGCGTCCTCCAGCTCCCGCTGCCACGGGGTGTCCGGGCCGAACGCGTGCCCCGGCGCGGCCTGCCGGGCGGCGTAGAGCTGCACGAGTTCCGCGGCGATCTCCTTGACCGCCTTGCGCGCTTTGGCCTTGGTCTTGCTCCAGTCGGAGCCGCCGAGCTTGTTCAGCGACGGGACCTCGCCACCGACGTAACGGGTCACCTCGTCGAGCTGGTCGGTCGGCACGAACAACCGGTCGCCGGGATGCCCGCGCTTCGACGGCGCGTACTCCAGCACGAGGTACTCGCGCGTGGCCCCGCCGACCGTGCGCCGCACCATCTCGACGAACCGGCCGATGCCGTGCTGTTCGTGCACGACGTAGTCGCCCGACTTGAGCGCGAGCGGGTCGACGGCGTTGCGGCGACGCGACGGCATCTTCGTGTTGAGGTCCACCTTGGCGCGACCCGCGGTGGCACCGCGCCCGGTGATGTCGGCCTCGCTCAGCACGACGAGCGCGCTGCCGGGCACGACGAAGCCGTCGGACACTCCACCGCAGGTCACCGTCACCACGCCGGGCTTGGGTTCGGTGGTCATTCCCTCGGCGGCCAGCGTCGTGGGCACGTCGGCGGCGGAGAGCTGTTCGACGGCCCGCTTCGCCGTGCCCGCTCCCGCGACGACGACCACGGCGGCCCCGCCCGAGGCGGTGTGGGCCCGCAGGTCGGTGGCCACCCGGTCGAGCTCGCCCCGGTACGCGGGTGCGGCCTCGATCGCCACGTGGTGGACGTCGTCCTCGCTGGTGAGCTGCGAGAGCGTCCACCAGCAGCGGCCGGTGTCCGTCGCGTGGGTGCGTACCTCGTCGAGGTCACGGTAGGCCGACGCGCCGAGGTCGATCGGGGCGCCGCCACCGTCGGCCGCGGTCATCCACGACGCCTCCAGGAACTCCTGACCGGTCCGCACGAGGTCGGCGGCCCTGGCGCGGATCTTCTCCGGGTCGGTCAGCACCACGTGGGCGCCCTTCGGCACGGCGTCGGTGAGCAGCTCCAGCTCCCCCTCGCACAGCACCGGGATGAGCGCCTCCATCCCCTCGCACGGGATGCCGTCGGCCAGCTTGTCGAGCATCTCCCGGAGCTGGGTGTCCGACTCGTGCGCGCGGGCCAACGCCGCCGCCCGCTCCTTGACCTCCGGAGTCAGCAGCACCTCCCGACACGGCGGCGCCACGAACTCGGAGATCTCGCCCGGCAGCGACCGCTGATCGCTCACCGCGAAGGCCCGGATCTCGCTGACCTCGTCACCCCAGAACTCGATGCGGTGAGGGTGCTCCGCCGTCGGGCCGAACACGTCGAGGATGCCGCCTCGGACGGCGAACTCACCGCGCTTCTCGACCATGTCGACGCGGGTGTAGGCGAGTTCGACGAGCCGTTCGAGCACGCTCTCGAAGTCGCTCTCCTCCCCCACGCGCAGCTCGACGGGGTGCAGGTCGCCGAGGCCCGGCGCCATCGGCTGGATCAGGCTGCGCACCGTGGCCACGACCACGCGCAGTCCCCCGTGGTCGGCCGACGCGAGTCGGCGCAGCACCTCCAGCCGCCTGCCGACGGTGTCGGCGCGCGGCGACAGCCGTTCGTGAGGCAGCGTCTCCCACGACGGGAAGTCGGCGACCGCGTCACGACCGAGCAGGCTGACGAGCGCGGACGTCAGTTCGTCGGCCTGCCGTCCCGTGGGAGTGACGGCCAGGACGGGACGGCCCGCGCCCTCCTCCGCGGCGAGCGCGGCCACCACGACCTGGTGCACGGCGGCGGGACCGTCGAGGTCCAGCAACGGCGCACCCGCGCGGTCCACGACACCACGGACGGCGGGGTCGGACAGCAGTGCGGACAGCAGTCCGGTGAGTGATCCGGACGACGAGCCGGTGGGCGATTCGGTCACGGACGCGTTCTTCCCCTCAACACGAGACACACCCCTGCCCGAGGAAACGGGGGACTCGGGGCTTCGTCCTCCCAGGGTACGGGTTCATTCGAGCGGCGACCCCACCTGCACCGGGGCACACTGACCCCATGCGCGCCCGACCCACCCGCCTTCCGTGGTTCGTTCTGCTCTCCCTTCTCGGCACCGTTCTCGCAGCGTGCGACGGTGATCCGAACGCGACGGCACCCGGGGAGCCCGCCACGTCACTGCGCGCGCCGGGCGGGATCACGCTGCACGCGGAGGCGGTCGCGGAGGGCCTGCAACACCCGTGGGACGTCGGTTTCCTTCCCGACGGCGCGCTGCTCGTCACCGAACGTCCCGGGCGGCTCGTCCTGGTCGACGACGAAGGCACGCACGACATCGAGGCCGACCTGTCGGACGTGCACGCTCGGGGCGAGGGCGGCCTCATGGGGCTGGTGGTGCACCCCGACTTCGCCTCGTCCCGACTCTTCACCACCTGCCAGACCCACGGCCGCGGTGCCGACGCCGACGTCCGCCTGGTCACCTGGCGGCTCTCGGAGGACGCCCGCAGCGCGACCCACGTGCGCGACCTCGTCACCGGGCTGCCCGTGAACGACAGCGGCAGACACTCCGGCTGCCGCCCCACGGTGGCGGCCGACGGCACCCTGCTGGTGGGCACCGGCGACGCGGCGGACGACCCGACGGTCCCGCAGGATCTGAGCAGTCTCGGCGGCAAGGTGCTGCGGGTCGACCTGGAGACGGGCCGGCCGCCGCGCGACAACCCGTTCGTCTCGTCCGACGACGCCGACGAACGCCTCGTCTACACGTACGGGCACCGCAACGTGCAGGGCGTTGCCGTGCGGCCCGGGACGAGTCAGGTCTTCACGACCGAACACGGCCCCACCGGGTTCGACGAGGTGAACCGCCTGTGGCCCGGCCGCAACTACGGCTGGGACCCCTCGCGCGGCGGCGACAACACGGAGACCTACGACGAGGACGTGCCCATGACCGACCTCCAGCGGTTCCCGGACGCCGTGCCTCCGCTGTGGACGTCGGGTGAGACGGACACCGAGGCACCGTCGGGAGCGGCGTTCCTGTCCGGGCCGCAGTGGGGGCCGTTGGACGGAGCACTCGCGGTGGGCGCGCTGCGCGGGCAGAAGTTGTTGCTCTTCGAGCTCGACGCCGCCGGGGAGAAGGTCGTCGAGGTCGTGTTGCCCCAGGAGTTCGACCAGCGGTTCGGCCGTCTGCGCGGCGTGCGGTCGGCACCGGACGGCGCGCTGTACGTCACGACGTCCGACGGTCAGGACGACTCGGTGCTACGGGTGACTCCGCAGCGCGGCTAGCCGTGCGGGGAGTGCGAACACGCGTGCCTGAGGTGCGAACTCACGTGCCTGGAGTGCGGACACGCGTGCGCAACTCGCGGACACGCCGGGGAGGGTTCACGAACGCTTGAGCCGAAGCCTCGGCTTGTGTTCCAGGTTGGACAAGCCGTTCCAGGCGAGGTTCACGAGATGGGCGGCCACTTCGTCGCGCTTCGGTTTGCGAGCGTCGAGCCACCACTGTCCCGTCAGCGCGACCATGCCCACGAGGGCCTGCGCGTACAGCGGGGCGAGCTTGTCGTCGTAACCTCGCTCGTCGAACTCGTGGGCGAGAACGTACTCGACCTGGCTCGCGATGTCGTTGAGGAGGGTCGAGAACGTCCCGGTGGAACTGGCCACCGGGGAGTCACGGACGAGGATGCGGAAACCGTCGTGGCAGTCCTCGACGTAGTCGAGCAACGCCACCGCGGCCTGTTCGAGCAGCTCCCTGGGGTGACCGCCGTGCAGGGTCGACACCATGCGGTCGAGCAGCACCCGGGTCTCGCGGTCGACCACGACCGCGTAGATGCCTTCCTTGCCGCCGAAGTGCTCGTACACCACCGGCTTCGACACGTTGGCCCGGTGGGCGATCTCCTCCACCGACGTGCCGTCGAACCCCTTCTCGGCGAAGAGCGAGCGCGCCACGTCGAGGAGCTGCTGCCGGCGCTCGGCTCCGGTCATGCGCACCCGTGTCACCGGGCGTTCCGAACCGGACCCGGTGACCACGTCTCGTTTCGCTCGTCGTCTCGCGGCCACCGAGGCAGCGTAGCCCGGGCGCCGCGAGACGACTCAGGAGGACGGGACGGACCGACCCGCCGACAGGGTGCTACTTGTTGGCGGCCGAGAGCTTCTGCAACCGCGCGGGGGTCGGCCAGCGCACGTTGTACGCCCAGCCGAGCTTCTCGAAGATCCAGATCAGCCGCGCGGAGATGTCGATCTGACCGCGCTTGACGCCGTGCCGCGCCGAGGTCGGGTCGGCGTGGTGCAGGTTGTGCCACGACTCGCCGAACGAGAAGATCGCGAGCGGCCAGAAGTTGGCCGACCGGTCGCGAGCGGCGAAGGGCCGCTCACCGATCATGTGGCAGATCGAGTTCACCGACCAGGTCACGTGGTGCAACACGCAGACCCGCACGAAACCGGCCCAGAACAACGCCGTCACCGCGCCCCACCACGACCACGTGATGAGACCGCCGAGCAGCGCGGGCAGCGCGAAGGTCAGCAGGGTCCACAGCCAGAACAGGTTGTCGACCCGCACGATCGCCTTGTCCTTGAGCAGGTCGGGCGCGAACCGTTCGGCGTTGCTGCGGTCGCGTTCGAACAGCCAGCCCATGTGGGCGTGCCAGAAGCCCTTGGCGATGGCGAGCGGGGAGGTGCCGAACAGCCACGGCGAGTGCGGGTCGCCCTCCTTGTCGGAGAACGCGTGGTGACGCCGGTGGTCGGCGACCCACGTGATGACCGGGCCCTGGAGGGCCATGCTCCCCGCGATCGCCATGATCACTCGCAGCCACGGCTTGGCCTTGAACGAGCCGTGGGTGAAGTGCCGGTGGAACGACACGGTGATGCCGAGTCCCGTGAAGGCGTAGAAGAAGACGAACAGGCCGACGTCGACCCACGTCAGGCCCCAGCCCCAGGCGAAGGGCACGGCTGCGGCAAGAGCGACCAGCGGCGCGATGACACCGAAGTACACCGCGAACTGCACGCCCGGTCCACGCTTGCCGTCGAGTATCGGTTTGGGTCCTCGCGCGGGCTTCGCCGCGGATTCGTCAAGGGTGGCCGTCATGCGCTTCACTTCTTTCCACGAGGGTCGGCAAGGTCGCCCTTACCTACGTTTCCGTAAGTTACGCTACAGGAGGTTTCCATGGCGGGGGAATGCCCAAACCGCCCGACAACCGCCCCTCGATGAGTGTCCGTTTTCGCGGTGGCTATCCTGACCAGGCGCAATCCGCCGTAGTGTAATTGGCAGCACTTCAGATTTTGGTTCTGACGGTCCAGGTTCGAGTCCTGGCGGCGGAGCAGAAGGTGGCTCCTGACGTGCCAGGAGATGCCTGAAGGGGGTTGGGGCGCTGCACGTGGACGACGCGGCCGGTGAGCGTCACCCGGCCTTGGGGGACATGTCCGATGCGTGGGTACTGGGCCGGGCCCGTGAGCTGATTGCCGCTGTGCAACGCACGGACCCCGCCGAACAACGTCGCGTCACTGCCCTCCTCGACGAACTCCTCGAAGAGACCCGGCGTCGCGGCGAACCCATGCTCGTCGCCCAGTTGCTCCGCGCCTCGGGCCTCGCCCGGCTCGTCACGCGCGGCGCCGCCACCGAGGCGGAACCACTGCTCGACGAGATGCTCACGCACACCAGGCGACACGGTCTGGCCCTGCTGCGAGCGGACGCGCACGCCCTGCGCGGCCGATTGCTGATGCTCAACGAGCAGGACGACGCCGCGCTCACCGAGATCGCCCGCGCGTTGGCGCTGCTCGACGACGTTCCGGCGCCGGAAGTCCACTTCGGTCGGCGAGCGTGGGACCGGATGCTGTCGTCGGCGCTCAACGACTGCTGGATCGTGCTGAACCAGCTCGGCGTCTACGAGGCAGCGGAGGAGGTCATCTCCCGAGCCCACCAGGCGATCCGGGACAGCGCGGGGCCGCACGAGATCACCCTCCAGTTGATGAACCGCGTGAAGATGCTGCTCGGCTGGGGCCTGCGGCTGGAACGCGTGGGGCGGACGGAGGAAGCCGGCGAGAAGTTCCGGACGGCGGCGTCGATCGCCATCGCCGTCGAGGCGCCCTTCACCGAGTCGCTGTTCCCCCGACGACCGGACGTCCCCGCCGTCGACCAGGTCGGCATGCTCGCGGCGTCGCTCGCGTTGGCAGCCCCCGCGGCAGCACACATCGACCGGCTGCGACGACTCGCGCGCGAGCAGGGCTATCCGCACGAGAAGTCGCTGGTGACGATCGCCCTCGCCCGCTGTCTCGCGGCGGACGGCCGTACCGACGAGGCGATCGGGACGCTGCTGGAGGCTCGCCGGACGGCTGCCGAGGACGCCTCCCAGCCTTCGATGCGGCTGAACCTGCTGCGCGAGCTGACAGTGCTCAGCGGCGGTCTCGGTGACACCGACGCCGGCGGCAAGACCGATGCCGAGTCGGGCGAGACGTCGGCACCGTCGCTGCTCGCCGAGTACGCCGCGGAACTCGAAGCCGAGCTGTGGTCACTGCGCGAGTCGCAGATCGCCACGTTGAACACGCGCCGGGAACACGAACGCCTGTCGGCGGAGCACGGCGCGATCACCCAGCAGGCCATGCAGGACCCGCTGACCGGCCTGCCCAACCGCAGGGCACTCGACGAGCGCCTGCGCACGCTCGCCACGTCCACGGAGTCCGATCCGCTGTCCGTGGCGTTGGTCGACCTCGACGGGTTCAAGGACGTCAACGACCAGCACTCGCACGCCGAGGGCGACGCGGTGTTGCGGGTGGTCGCCAGCACGCTGCGCGACGCGCTCCGCGGAGACGACATCGTGGCGCGATACGGCGGCGACGAGTTCATCGTCCTGCTGCCGGGCGCAGCGAAGCCCGCCGCCACCCAGGCGCTGACGCGCGCGGTGAAGGCGGTCGCGTCCCTGCCCCGGCATCTCTCCCACGGAGTGACGCTGTCGGTTGGGCTCGTGTGCCTGCGGGCGCAGGAGAGCGCGGAGGAGGTCCTCTCGCGCGCCGACGCCGCGATGTACCAGGCGAAGCGTCGTGGCGGCAATCAGATCGCGTCCGGGCTCGCCGGTGACGACGGCGTGCGACAGCCCAGACCGGAGCCCGTCGGGGAACGTGGCGCCACCCACTCCCAGGGGACCGACCCCACGGCGGAGGCCGGGGCACACCCGTAGGATCGTGGGCCGTCGGACATCCCTTCGCACTCCGAGGAGCACCGTGACCGGCCCGCTGAGCACCGTCATTCTCGCCGCGGGTGAGGGCACCCGCATGAGATCCAGTCTCCCGAAGGTCCTGCACCCGATCGCGGGGCGTCCGCTGATCGAACACGCGGTCCGGGCCGCCGCGGGCCTCGAACCCGACGAGCTCGTCGTGGTCGTGGGGCACGGCCGCGAGGCCGTCGGCGAACACCTCCGACACCTGGACACCGTGCTGGGACGGTCCGTCACCACCGCGGTGCAGGAGAGTCAGAAGGGCACCGGGCACGCCGTGTCGTGCGCGCTCGACGCGGTGTCGGCCGCCGCGGCGGGCACGGTGCTGGTGACCTACGGCGACGTTCCGCTGCTGGACACCGAGACGTTGTCGGGGCTGCTGGCCGAGCACCACGAACGCGGCAACGCCGTCACGGTGCTGACCGCCGTGGTCGACGACCCCACCGGTTACGGGCGCATCGTGCGGGACGACGCGGGCGAGGTCACCGGCATCGTCGAGCACAAGGACGCCGACGCCGACCAGCGCGCCATCACCGAGATCAACTCCGGGGTCTACGCGTTCGACGGGGCCGTGCTCGCCGACGCCCTGACCCGCCTGTCGACCGACAACGCCCAGGGCGAGCTGTACCTCACCGACGTGCTCGGCATCGCGCGCGCCGACGGGCGCCGCGTGGGCGCGGTGGTCGTGTCCGACCCGTGGCTCACCGAGGGCGTCAACGACCGGGTGCAGCTCTCGGCGCTGGCGGCGGAGTTGAACCGGCGGCTGGTCGAGCGCTGGCAGCGCACCGGCGTCACGGTGATCGACCCGGCCACCACGTGGCTCGACGCGGACGTCCAGCTCGCGCGCGACGTCGTGCTGCGACCCAACGTGCAGCTCCACGGCCGCACCACGGTCGGCGAGGGCGCGGAGATCGGCCCCGACACCACGCTCACCGACGTCAACGTGGGTGCCGGTGCCACGGTCGTGCGCACGCACGGCAACGAGGCGGTCGTCGGGGCCGGCGCCCAGGTGGGGCCGTTCGCCTACCTCCGCCCCGGGACCAAGCTCGGCGACGAGGGCAAGATCGGGACGTTCGTCGAGACGAAGAAGGCCGACATCGGCCGCGGCACCAAGGTGCCGCATCTCACCTACGTCGGTGACGCGACCATCGGCGAGTACAGCAACATCGGCGCGTCCAGTGTGTTCGTCAACTACGACGGCGTGCAGAAGCACCACACCGTGGTCGGCTCGTACGTGCGCACGGGCTCGGACACCATGTTCATCGCGCCGGTCACCGTGGGGGACGGCGCCTACAGTGGAGCTGGAACGGTGATCCGCCGCAACGTTCCACCCGGGGCACTTGCCGTGTCCGGGGCACCGCAACGCAACATCGAAGGCTGGGTGGTCAGGCGCAGGCCGGGCACACCCGCGGCGGAGGCAGCGGAGAAGGCGCTCGCCGCACAGCAGGAAACCGAAACCGACGGGGAGTCGCCAGAATGAGCCCGAAATCCGGCACGCCGAAGAAGAACCTCATGCTCTTCGCCGGCCGTTCGCACGTCGAACTCGCCGAAGAGGTGGCCAAGCACCTCAACGTGACGATCACCCCGCAGACTCTGCACAGTTTCGCCAACGGTGAGATCTACGTCCGCTTCGAGGAGTCCGTCCGGGGCACCGACGCCTTCGTCCTCCAGAGCTTCTCTCCTCCGATCAACGAGTGGATCATGGAGCAGCTCATCATGGTGGACGCGCTCAAGCGCGGCAGCGCCAAGCGGATCACCGCGATCGTGCCGTTCTACCCGTACTCGCGGCAGGACAAGAAGCACAAGGGCCGGGAGCCGATCTCGGCGCGGCTCGTGGCCGACCTGTTCAAGACGGCGGGTGCCGACCGCATCCTGACCGTGGACCTGCACACGGCGCAGATCCAGGGCTTCTTCGACGGCCCGGTGGACCACCTGCACGGACAGAACGTCCTCGCCCAGTACATCAGCGAGCACTACGGCGACCAGGACATCGCCGTCGTGTCGCCGGACTCGGGTCGGGTGCGGCTGGCCGAGAAGTGGGCGCAGCAGCTCGGCGACCGGCCGATCGCCTTCATCCACAAGACCCGTGACCCCGACAAGCCCAACCAGGCCGTGGCCAACCGGGTCGTCGGTGACGTCAAGGGCAAGTTGTGCGTCCTGATCGACGACATGATCGACACCGGTGGCACGATCACGAAGGCCGCCGACGCGCTGGTGGCGGAGGGTGCCGCCGACGTGGTGATCGCCTCGACGCACGGCATCCTGTCCGACCCGGCCACCGAGCGGCTCGCCAAGGCGCCGGTGAAGGAGGTCGTCGTCACCAACACGCTGCCGATCCCCGAGGAGAAGCGCTTCCCCACGCTCACGGTCCTCTCGATCGCGCCGCTGCTCGCGCGCGCGATCCAGGAGGTCTTCGAGGACGGCTCGGTGACGAGCCTCTTCGACGGCAGCGCCTGAGCCGCCGACACCGACTTTCCGAAGGCCATCGTCCCCGCCGGGGCGGTGGCCTTCGGTCTGTCCGTTTCACAAACAGTGACCGACGGGTGCTGTCAAGAGGAAAATCCGGTTGGCCTAGACTGAAGCGGTTGTCTCGGCGAGGTGGGTGCCGCGAATGATCGCCGGCGCCCGACGTGATCGACGCGGCGGCTTGAGAGCCCTCGTGCGCGCACGTCGTGGACTCGCCGCCGGACAGCCACAAGCAACGTCTCGATTCCACCGCAAGAGGAGTGCATCCCCGTGTCCGAGGTACGTCTGACCGTCGAGCCACGCACCGAGTTCGGCAAGGGCGCCGCGCGCCGCACGCGTCGCGCCGGCAAGATCCCCGCGGTGCTCTACGGCCACGGCGTGGACCCGCAGCACCTGTCGCTGCCCGCTCTGGAGTTCGCGCGCGTCATCCGCGAGAACGGGCAGAACGCGGTCATCACCCTGGACGTCGCGGGCTCCGACGGCACCCAGCTCGCGCTCACCAAGGCCGTGACCGTTCACCCGCTCAAGAACTACATCGAGCACGTCGACCTGCTGGCCGTCAAGCGCGGTGAGAAGGTCGTCGTCGACGTCCCCGTCGTCGTGACCGGCCAGGCCGGCCCGGGCACCCTGACCACGCAGGAGCTGGACACCATCCAGGTCGAGGCCGAGACCACGAAGCTGCCCGAGCAGCTGGAGGTGTCGGTCGACGGTGCTGCCGCGGGTGCGCAGATCACCGCCGCCGACGTGTCGCTGCCGGAGGGCGTGACCCTGGTGACCGCTCCCGAGACGCTGCTTGTGGCCGTGTCCGAGTCGCCGAGCGAGGCCGCCATGGAGGCGTCGGTGGACGCCGAGGGCGCCGGTGTGGTCGAGGACAAGCCCGAAGCCACCGAGTGAGTTCTCCCGCGAGGACATGACCGTGACTCACGATCTGCCGGGGACCGGCGAGCAGGTGTTGCTCGCCGGTCTCGGCAATCCCGGACCACGTTACGAGGGCAACCGACACAACATCGGTTTCCTCGTCCTCGACGAGCTCGCCGACCGGATCGGCGGCCGCTTCAAGGCCCACAAGGGCGGCGCCGAGGTGTGCGAGGGCCGCCTCGCGGGTCGTCGGGTCGTCCTCGCCAAGCCCCGTTCGTTCATGAATCTCTCCGGCGGGCCGGTCGTCAACACCGCTCGCTTCTACAAGATCGGTCCCGAGGGTGTCGTCGTGATCCACGACGAACTGGACCTCCCCTACGGCACCGTCCGACTCAAGTACGGTGGCGGCGCAGGTGGCCACAATGGACTGCGCTCGATCACCAAGTCCCTGGGGACCCAGGACTACTACCGGGTTCGGTTCGGCATCGACCGTCCGCCCGGGCGCATGGACCCTGCCGACTACGTCCTCAAGGACTTCTCCACCACGGAACGTCGCGACCTCGCACTGAACATCGCCCTGTGCGCCGACGCGGTGGAGACGTTGCTCGGCAAGGGCCTCACAGCAGCTCAGAACGAGTTCCACAGCCGCTGAGCGCCGTCCACACCGGACCTTCCAAGAACGACACTTCTCGTCCCCCGACCGGGTGCTCCGCACCACCCTGCCGGGTCATCCTCTTCTCGGTCACGTTTCCGGGCCTACTCATCGTGGCTAGGCCGTTGCGCACAGCGACGACGTCCGAGAGAGGTCCCATGTCGTTCACCGCAGAAGACATCAGCGACATCGAGTTCGACAACGCACCGTTCGGCCGCCGCGGCTATTCCAAGTCCGAGGTCGACGCCTTCGTCACGCGGATCGCCGACACGTTGGCCGGTCGTGACGACCTCACCGCTCCCGAGATCCACCACGTCCGATTCGGACGGCCGTTGCTCGGTCGACGCGGTTACGACGAACAGCAGGTCGACGAGTTCCTCGACGCCATGGAGGAGCTGTTCGCGTCGCGCTCGGGACTCGGCAGGGCCACGGCCGTGGAGGTGCACGAGGCCTGATGGAGATCACCGCCGACGACGTCGACCGTGCCTGGTTCCCGCCCGCGCCGTGGGGCACCCGCGGCTACAACCGGATGCAGGTCGACGCCTTTCTCGACCGAGTCGCGGCCACATTGGAAGGGCGCGACTCGGTGACCGCCGCCGACGTGCACAAGGTGGCGTTCACCCTGTGCCCGCCCGCGCGCCGGACGTCCGGCTACGACCCCGCCGCGGTGGACACGTTCCTACGGCTGGTGGAGTCGACGCTCGGAGCCAGGGAGTCGACGAGGACCGCCAAGCCGTACCTGGCTCCGGCGCTCGACCACAGCAACGCCCGCGCGCCACTGTGGCGCAAGCTGGTCTGACGCCTCAGGCCCGCGCGTCGATCAGGTCGCGGTACTGCGTCGCCGTGGCGGCGCGCTTGACCTTCCCCGACGGAGTCTTGGGCAGGCTGCCCTTCGGCAGGACCACGACCGCGTAGGGGCGAGCGTCCACCGCGTCCCGCACGCGCGCCGCCACCTGCTTGGCCAGCGCGTGCTCGGCGTCGGCGTCACCGGCCACGGCGGATTCGAGGACGACCGCGAACCGCTCCCGTCGTGTGCCCGCGTCGATGCGCACCGCCACGGCGTTGCCCGCACGGACACCGTCGACGGAGCCCGCGGCACGTTCGATGTCGGTGGGGTACACGTTGCGTCCGCCGAGGATGATGACGTCCTTCTTGCGGCCGCAGATCACGATCTGCCCGTCGGTGAGGTAGCCGATGTCCCCGGTGGGGAACCAGCCGTCGGCGTCGCGTGTGTCGAGCGGTCCGTCCACCGTCAGGTATCCGGGCGACACGGCCTCGCCACGGAGCTGGATCTCCCCCACCTCGCGCTCGCCGCGCACCGTGCCGTCCTCGCCGACGATCCGCGCCTCCAGGCCGTCCAACGGGCGACCGAGAACGGCGAACTGCCGCACCTCGTCGGTGCCGCGTCGGGGGTCGCCCTCCGGCACCGCCACCGCGCGATCGTGGTTCTCCAACGCCTCGGCCTCGACGACGTCGGAGGTCAGGCCGGTGAAAAGCGGCGCGAACGACACGGCGAGCGTGGCCTCGGCCAGGCCGTACGCCGGGAACACGCACTCGGACGGCATGCCGAAGCGCTTGCCCGCGTCCGTGAACGTGCGGACGGCGGTGGGGTCGATCGGTTCGGCGCCGTTCAGGGCGATCCGCAGGGTCGACAGGTCGTAGGCGTCGTCGTCCTCCACCTTCGCGAGTCTGCGGCCGACGATCGCGTAGGCGAAGTTCGGTGCGGCCGTGGTGGTGCCGCGGTACTTGCTGATCAACTGCGGCCAGACGAGCGGACCGGTGAGGAAGTCCACCGGCGTGATCTTGACGAGTTCGACGCCGAAGGTCATCGGCACGGTCAGGAAGCCGACCATGCCCATGTCGTGGAACAGCGGAAGCCACGACACCATCACGTCGGTGGCGAAGTCGAACTCGGCTCGTTCAACCATGGCGGTGACGTTCGAGTACAGGTTGCCGTGCGTGATCTTCACGGCCTTCGGGGCGGCGGTCGACCCGCTGGTGAGCTGCATCAGCGCCAGCGCGCCCTCCCCCGTCGGCACGGGTTCGGCCAGCGGTTCGGCGTCGAGCAGTCCGCTGATCGAGCGGTAGGCGATGCCGTGCTCGTCCAGCACTGGGGCGAGCCCGTCGAACGGTTCTCCCAGGGCGACGAGCGACGACCCGATCATGCGCAGCACCCGGACGGTGTCCTCGGCCCACGTCGTGAGGTCGGTGCGCGCGGTGGGCTGGTGGAGCATCGTCACGCTGCCACCCGCCAGCCACACACCCTGGACGGTGGGGGCGATGAGTTCGGGAGCTCCGGCGAGCACCGCGACCGCTCCACCGGGTTCGAGACCCGCCTCGACGAGCCCTCCGGCCACCCGACGAGCCCGCTCGTGCACCTCGAACCACGTTCTCCGCACGGGTTCCCGGGGCTCTCCGGTGACCATTCCGCGCTCTCGGCCACCCGCGTGCGCGGTGGCGACCATGGTGTCCACGAACCGACTCATGAGTAGCACTTTATCGGTGACCGATCCGGCCCTCCGCCTTCGGCGTCACCCACCGTCGTACTCGGCGATGACCTCGTCGAGGATGCGCACGGTCTCCTGCTGTTGCCGGATCTCGCGGGTCAGCCGATCCCGGTGTCGCCGGAGTTCGCCGATGAGGAAGTCCGTGCGCTGCGACTCGTCGAGCATGCACGGCAGAAGCGGTTCGATCGTCGCGCTGGTCAGCCCCGCGGCGAACAGATACTGGATCAACACGATCCGTTCGACGCACTCGGGCACGAAACGACGGTGCCCCGACGGCAAGCGGTGGGAGACCACCAGTCCTCGTTCCTCGTAGTACCGGATCGACCGGGTACTGACGCCCGTGGCCTGCGCCAGCTGTCCGATGGTGAGCAACTCGTCGGACTTGAACTTGACATCGGTGTCAACTCTCATCATCGCCGCATGGTAGTCAGCCCCTCGACTGCGGCGCGGAGCACGCGAGGCATCACCGGCATCGCCGCCGCTGCGGGTGGGGCGTTCGGCAGCTTCTATTGCTTCTACGCCGCCGCCCCGGTGTTCCTCGTCGATGCCCAGCCGTCGCCGGGCGTGCTGGTCTCGGCCGTGCTGTTGGTGGTGGTGCTCGTCCAGCCGGTGGTCGTCCTCGCCGGACGGTGGACGCGCGTCCGCGCCAGGACGGTGACCTGGGCGTTGGCGACCATGGCGACCGGCCTGACGGTCCTGGCGACGGTCGACGTTCCGTGGTTCGGCCTCGGCCTCCTGGGGCTCGGCTTCGGCGTCTTCGTCATCGCGGGCACGGCGTGGGCACGGGACGTGGCCGCCGACGAGGTCGGCCGTGCGCTCGGGATCTACGGCTTCGGCTCGGCCCTCGGCGGCGCGATCGGTGCGCCGGTGGGGCTGCTGCTCGCCACCCTGGCCGGTCCGTCCGGCGTGGTGATCGGCGGGGTGACGTTCGCCGTGCTGGGACTTCTCGCAGTCATGGCCGTCCCATGCGACGTGACGACCGGGAACGCACCGTCCTCATCGGCCTCCACCACGGAGTCCCGACCGAGGACGGTCCCGGTCGTCCTCCTCGGCCACGTCCTGGCCGTGACGCTCTACGCGGCCGTGTTGTCGTCCCTCGGTCCGCTGCTCGGCGACACCTCGGCGACTCTCACGGTCGCGGCGGCGTTCGCGGTGCAGAGCGCCGTCGCACTCGGACGTCTCGTCGGCGGTGTCCTGTGCGACCGGTGGTCGGTCGCCGGCACCGCCGCACTGTCCGTGGCCGTGCTGGTCGTCGCCACCATCGGATTCGCCGCGAGTTCCGCAGCGGGCGTGCTCCTGCCGGCCGCGACTCTGATCGGCGCCGCCTCCGGCGCGGTCCAGACCGCAACGCTGACGTCCATGATGCGACGAGTCCGGTCGCCGGCCCACACCGATCGGACGAGCGCCGCCTGGAACGTCGCCTTCGACGTCGGCCTCGGGCTCGGGGCCCTGACCGCAAGCCTCTGATTTCGCTTCACCGTTCCTTTTCAGAACAGGAGAGATCCATGACCGTCGACCGTACGTGGCTTCCCGAGGGCACCTCGGCCGTCGCCTGCCTGACCTTCGACGTCGATGCCGAGACCGGTGTCCTCTCGGTCGACTCGGCGGCCGCCGAGCACGCTATGGCCATCAGCCACCAGCAGTTCGGACCCGAGATCGGGGTCCCTCGCATCCTGGACATCCTCGCCGGTCTGCACGTGAAGGCCACGTTCTTCTTCCCCGGCTGGGTCGCGGAACGCCGCCCCGACCTGGTCGAGCGGATCGCCGCCGAGGGCCACGAGATCGGCCACCACTCCTACAGTCACGTGCCCGCGTCGTCCATGACCCGGGACGAGGAGGAACGGGACTTCGTTCGCGCGCTGAAGGTTTTCGAGGACATCGGCGTTCCGATCCACGGACACCGCGCCGGACTGTGGGAGGCGAGCTGGCACACACCGGCCCTGGTCGCCGAGCACGGATTGAGCTACGACAGCTCGCTGATGTCCCAGGACTCCCCGTACCGGATCACCACACCGCACGGCGGCATCGTCGAGTTGCCGCCGCACTGGTCTCTCGACGATTGGGAGCAGTACGCGTTCCTGCCCTTCCCCGAGATCGGGCAGCACATCAAGAACCCTGCCGACGTGCTGGCGACGTGGAAGGCCGAGGTCGACGCCATGCGCCGCTTCGGGGGGCTGTTCATGCTCACCAACCACCCCTTCCTCACCGGACGCCCCGCGCGCGCCGTGGCGTTGGAAGAGCTGATCGGCCACATCCTCGACGCGGGAGACGTCCCGATCCTCACCGGCCATGAACTCGCCACCCACCTCGCCGACGTCTCGCTCCCGGAGCGCGCCCACGAGAAGCCGGACGTCGAAGCGGGGCTCTTCCCCACCCGGTGAGCAGGCCGCCGCGGCGTCGGCGCGGTGTCAGCCGACGAGCTCCGAGAGCTCCAACCAGCGCTCCTCCAGCTCCGCGACCTCGGCCTCCAGCTCGCGGAGTTCGGCGGTGTGCCGTTGCAGGCCCTCGTAGTCGCTCTGGTCGTGCGAGGCCATGCGTTCGTGCACCTGCTCGATGCTGCGCGAGAGCTTCTCCAGCCTTCGCTCGATGGCGCTGATCTCCTTCTGCGTCGCGCGCAACTGGGCACCGGAGATCTCCGAGCCGGAGTCGGACGACGGCTTCGTCGCCGTGGTCGGTTTCGGGGCTGCGGTGCCCTCGCGACGCAGTCGGAGGTACTCGTCGACACCGCCCGGCACGTGCCGGAACCGTCCGTCCACGATGGCGTACTGCTGGTCGGTGACCCGCTCCAGCAGGTACCGGTCGTGCGACACCACGATCAGCGTGCCCGGCCACGAGTCGAGCAGGTCCTCGACGGCGGCGAGCATGTCGGCGTCAACGTCGTTGGTCGGCTCGTCCAGCACGATGACGTTGGGTTCACCGAGCAGCAGCAACAAGAGCTGCAACCGCCGCTTCTGCCCGCCGGAGAGGTCCCCGACCCGCGCCGACAGGTGTTCCCGGGCGAATCCGAGACGTTCGAGCAGTTGCGCCGGAGTGTGTTCCTTGCCGTCGATGGTGAACGAGGCCTTCGTGCGGGCCAGCACCTCGCGCACCCGATCGCCGTGGATGTCGGCAAGTTGCGAGAACTGCTGGTCCAGCAGTCCGATTCGGACCGTCTTGCCGCACTTCACGCGACCGGACGTGGGCGACACGGTGCCGCACACGAGACCGAGCAAAGTGGACTTACCAGCGCCGTTCGCACCGAGGATGCCGGTGCGTTCGCCGGGCGCGATCCGCCACGTGACGTCCCGCAGCACCTCGCGATCGCCGTAGCTCACACTCACGTTTTCGAGATCGACGACGTCCTTGCCCAGGCGTGCCACCGCGAGCCGCTGCAGTTCGAGGGGGTTACGCACGGGAGGCACGTCGGCGATGAGCTGGTTGGCTGCGTCGATGCGGAACTTCGGCTTGGACGTGCGTGCGGGGGCACCCCGGCGCAGCCAGGCGAGCTCCTTGCGCAGCAGGTTCTGTCGCTTGCTCTCGGCCGCCGCCGCGATCCGGTCACGCTCCACCCGCTGAAGCACGTACGCGGCGTACCCGCCCTCGAACGGCTCGACGATCCCGTCGTGCACCTCCCACGTCTCGGTGCACACCTCGTCGAGGAACCAGCGGTCGTGGGTGATCACCAGCAGGCCGCCCGTGTTCGCCGCCCACCGCCGCTTCAGATGCTCGGCCAGCCAGGCGATGCCCTCGACGTCGAGGTGGTTCGTCGGCTCGTCCAGCGCGATCAGGTCCCACTCACCGACCAGCAACGCCGCGAGCGCCACCCGGCGACGCTGCCCACCGGACAGCTCGCCGACCTTCGCCTCCCACGGCACGTCGGACACGAGTCCGTTGATCACGTCACGCACGCGTGGATCGCCCGCCCACTCGTGCTCGGGCCGGTCACTGACGATCGCGTGGCCGACGCTGGAGGCGGCGTCGAGGTCGTCGCCCTGGCTCAGCACCCCGAACCGGACGCCGTTGCGGCGCGTCACCCTGCCCGACTGCGGTTCGATCGTCCCGGCGAGCATCCCGAGCAGGCTCGACTTGCCGTCACCGTTGCGACCGACGATGCCGATGCGGTCGCCTTCCTCGACCCCGAGCGTCAGCGAGTCGAACACGACCCGGGTCGGGTACTCCAGGTGCAGGGCCTCGGCGCCCAGAAGATGCGCGGCCATCAACGTCCTTCCGTCGTTCGCGTCACTCGTCGCACACGCGGGCCCCGGGCACCGGCCCGTGGGCCACCCGCACCGTGCGGCAGACACCCGCGCCCGCGAGTTCGGCGGCCACCTTGAGGGCGGATTCGCCGTCGGTGCACAGGAACGCACACGTGGGGCCCGACCCCGAGACCACACCGGCGAGGGCTCCCGCCGACACCCCGGCACGCAACGTCCGACGCAGGCCGGGACGCAACGAGACAGCGGCAGCCTGGAGGTCGTTGCCGAGCAGCTCCGCCAGGCGTCGCGCGTCCCCGGCCGCCAGCGCCTCCAGCAACGAGTCGGGCGACCCCACCCTCGGCGGGTCCCCGGCGTCACGGAGGCGGTCCAGCTCGCCGTAGACCTTCGGGGTCGACAACCCACGCTGGTCGAACGCCAGGACCCAGTGGAACGTGTGGCGCGACAGCACGGGGACGAGCCGCTCACCGCGTCCGGTGCCCAACGCCGTCCCGCCGTAGAGCGCGAACGGCACGTCGCTGCCCAGCGTGGCGGCGATCTCCGCCAGCTCGTCACGGTGCAGGTCGAGACCCCACAGCGTCGAGCACGCCAGCAACGTGGCGGCAGCGTCGGCGCTGCCACCCGCCATCCCACCGGCCACAGGAATGCCCTTGCGGATCACCACGCGCACCCGCTCGGCCTCGGCGGGCTTGCCGACGTGCTCGGCCAGTGCGCGCACCGCCCGCATCGCCAGGTTGGTGCCGTCGGTGGGCACCGACCTCGCACCCTCGCCGGAGACCTCGATCCCGGCCTCCGGGGTGGAGAAGACCGTGACCTCGTCGGTCAACGACAAGGCGTGGAACACGGTCGTGAGGTCGTGGTAGCCGTCCTCCCGCAGGTCACCGACGGACAGATGCAGATTGATCTTCGACGGCACTCGCACGGTGACGGGCGGTGGTACGACGGCAAGCACTCCACCAGCCTACTGGGCCCCCGGAGACCGCCGATCCAGGCGGCGACGTCAGGCGGCGACGTCCCGCAGCCCGTACATGGGCGTGCTGAGGTACGCGCCACGCTCCGCCATCCACGCCAGCGCGGCATCGGCCCGCTGTCCCTCGACGCCGAGGCGGAACCGGGCCACCGGGGTGTCACCGAACCTCGTCAGTCCCCCGCCGATGGTGGTCAGGTCGACGTCGAACCGCGCCGACGCCTCGGGCAGCAACGCCCCGACGGCAGCGAAACCCACCAGGATCACGTCGACCGCCCGGTCGTACGACGACAGCAGCGACCGCGGAGTGTCGACCCGGGGCAACAGAGCCTCCGCGATGGGGCTGCCGGGCTTGCCGAGCAGACCGAGCAGGGTGCCCGACTCCACGACCGTGCCGCGGTCGAGCAGCGCGACCTCGTCGCACACCCGGCGGGCGATGTCGGCCTCCCGCGACGTGACGATCACCGTGGCACCCAGCTCGGAGCGGGCGCGGTCGAGCACTGCCAGGACGGCGGGCGTCTCTTCGCCGCTCACCCCGTCGATCGGGTCGTCGGCCAGCAACACGGACGGTTCCGTCGCCAACGCCCTCGCGATCGCGACCCGACGCTGCTGGCCCGGCGTCAGTTCCGACGGCAACCGGGCACCCGAACGCGAAAGCCCGATGACGTCGAGCAGGGTGCCGACCCGGTGACGCCGCCGGTCGGCCTCCACGCCCATGCGCTCCAGCGGGGCGGCGATGTTGCCCGCCACGGTTCGCTCGGGCCGCAGCGCCGACTCCACCACCGCGACCTGTCGCTGCGCGCCCCACAGCCTGCGACCCGCCAACCGGCTGGTGTCCATGCCGTCGTACCGCACCGTGCCCCGATCCGGCCGCTCCCGCAGCGCCACGCACCGCGCCAGCGTCGTCTTGCCCGCCTCCTTCGGCCCGATCAGGCCGAACAGCGACCCCGCGCTGACGGCGAGGTTGACCTCTCGCAACGCGACCACGGGGGCGTGAGCGGAGGGGAACGACTTGCTGACGTTCTCGACAGTGATCACCACAAGCTCCAGGCAGCTCGAAACCGGGCGTCCGCGTGGGACGTCCTCGAAGACGAAAGAAAGAAGAGAACCGACGTAGGGCGGGAAAAGGCCTCAGCGAGCCATGACGTGGCTACAACAAGCGCACACGGTGCGACGGCCCTGGTCGACTACTCGGCGCTGCGTCAGGAGCGGCGTGCGATACACGGAGATCCTCCATCGGTCCTGGCGTTAGCACCTTCCCCTCAGGGGCGGTTGCTGCGACGTCTCTGAGCCAGGTCTCTCGGTCGCTCGGGATGGATGCGCCCACAGTACATCCGAGCGATCCCGCCGTTGGCAAGCAAGCCGGGTTGAGATCACACTTTCGCCGCAGCGGCCACGACCTCGGCGAACTGCTCGACGGTCAGTCGCTCGCCTCGCGTGGCGGGGTCGATGCCGGCGGCCGTCAGCACCGACGCGGCGCGCTCCCCGGAGCCCGCCCAGGAGGCCAACGCCGCCCGCAGTGTCTTGCGCCGCTGCGCGAATGCCGCGTCGATCGCCGTGAACACGGCGTCGCGATCAGCTCCCTCCGGCGGAGCCGTGCGTTCGAACGCGACCAACGAGGAGTCGACGTTGGGCACCGGCCAGAAGACCGACCGGGACACGGAGGCGACCTTGCGCGCCCGCCCGTACCAGGCGAGCTTCACGCTCGGAACGCCGTAGATGCGGCTACCGGGTTCGGCGGCCATGCGGTCGGCCACCTCGGTCTGCACCATCACGAGGGCACGCCGCAGCGACGGCAGTTCGGCCAACAGGTGCAGTACGACCGGCACCGCCACGTTGTAGGGCAGGTTGGCCACCAACGCCGTGGGTTCGACGGGCAGCTCGTCCGCGCGCAGCCGCAGCGCGTCGCGTTCGAGGACGTCGAGTCGAGCGGCGGCCTCGGGTGCGTGCTCGGCCACCGTGGTGGGCAACCGTCCCGCGAGGACCGGATCGATCTCCACGGCCGACACACGCGCACCGGCGGCCAGCAGACCGAGAGTGAGGGAACCGAGGCCGGGACCGACCTCCAGGACCGGCTCGTCGCCCCTCACGTCGGCGAGTTCGACGATCCGGCGCACGGTGTTGGCGTCGTGCACGAAGTTCTGGCCGAGCTTCTTCGTCGGCCGCACTCCCAGCGCGGTGGCCAACCGACGGATCTCGGAAGCTCCCAGCAGGCCCGGTGTCTCGGTCACCGGGCCAGCCTAGAGACTGCGTTCCACGGCGGAGCCGTGGGCTTACCGCGGCAGGCCGAGCTTCGCGGAGCAGTGCGGCCAGGCACCGTAGCCACCGTTGGCGTCCCGGAGCCGTTCGGCGATGTCGATCTGCTGCTCGCGCGTGGCCTGGTGCGGGTACGCGGCGTACTGCGTACCGCCGTAGGCGTCCCAGGTCTGCTTGTTGAACTGCAGACCGCCGTAGTAGCCGTTGCCGGTGTTGATCGACCAGTTCCCGGTCGACTCGCACTGCGCCAGCGCGTCCCACACCGACGTGTCGCCGATGTTGGGAACCGCGACCTTCGTGCCGACCCGGACGACCTTCTTCTCGGCCTCGCGAACGATCTCGGTGTGCAGCTCGACGCTGTCGATCACCTTGCCGTTCTTCTTCGTCACGCGGTAGGTGACGATCTTCTCGCCGGCCTTGCCTTCCTTTTCGACGATCTCCTTGCCCTTGTCGAGGGTGTCGTCCTCGATGGTCTCGACCTCGGGCTCGATGGCCTCGGTCTTCTTCACCGTGGCCACGCCGGTGCGGTTGACGTGCACCTCGGCGCCGTCGACGAGCTTGAACTCCTCGCCTTCCTCGATCTTGTCCTGCTTGCCGAGGCCGAGGCCGAGTTCGTCGAGCAGCTCCACGGCGGTCACGGCGTTGGTGGTGACCTCACGAGGCTTCTCGCCACCGTCGAACAGGGTGACGGTCTTCTCGGTCTTGACCTCCAGGCGCATGCCCTCGAGCGGCACCTCGCCCGACAGCGGCGCGGAGAACCAGGTGCCTCCGGTGCTGAGGTGGTCGAGTCCGAGCTGGGTCAGGGCCTCGCGCACCGTGGTGGCGCGCACCCACGACTCGCGCGTCTCGCCGTCGACGACGAGGGTGAGCTGCCTGCCGCGCTCCAGCTTGATGACGCCGCCGTCGCCGACGGGCGCCTGCGGGGACGGCGAGAGGGCGTCGTGGGCACCGACGCTGATGCCGGCGTCCTCCAGCACCTCGCCGACCGTGTCGCCGTAGCTGCGAATCGTCTGCTTCTCACCGTCGACGTCGACCGTGACGCTCTTGTTCATCGCGAGCGCCGCGGCACCGCCACCGGTGAGGGTGATCATGACCGCGAGGACGGTGCCTCGCAGGAAGCGCTTCTTCCACGTCTTGACGGCGCTGACGAGGCCGTCCTCCGCCTCCTCCGAGGCGTCGGTCTCCGCGCTCGCCTCGGCCTCGTCGGGCAACGCGATCGGCGGAAGCATCGTGGTCTCGGCGTTGATGAGCCGGATCAGCTCGTCCACGCCGACCCCGGCCTCGGCCATGAGCGTCTCGGCGTCGGGCCCGAGAGCGGTCAACACGTCGTGGGGTGTGACTTCCGGGTCGGGCGAGAAGTCGAGGTTCTCGGCTTCGCTCGGCCAGTCGAGCAGGGCCGTTGAGGCAGCCGTATGCCCGTCTCTACCAGTCACAGGGTCGATCCCTTCACGTAAGTACACCGACTCCCGCAGTCAGCGCCGCCCTCGCACCCCTCAGGGCGCTTTCCCCGACGTACACCGACGTGACTGTGGGCCACACTGGTGGCGGTCCGTGACATCACCGTCATCACGCGATCACTCTCGGACCACTTCCCAGCACGGTCACGGGACCATAACGAGTGCCGAAGGGTTGCGCAATCACCCCTAGGGGCACTAGTGATCTTCCTCACGAGAAGTCAGGGCAACCTCAGACGATCTCGCTGCCACGATTACGCAGGCGGAACACACGCTCCGCGTTGCGCCGCGCGGCGTCCGCAACGGCCTCCACCGGCTGCTTCCGCAACTCCGCGAGTCCCACGACCGTGTAGGCCGCGCAGTAGGGCTCGTTCGGCCGCCCGCGGAAGGGATGCGGGGTGAGGAACGGGGCGTCGGTCTCCACGAGGAACTGCTCGTCCGGCACGAGCCGAGCCGCCTCCTGGAGAGCCCGGGCGTTACGGAACGTCACCGTTCCCGAGAACGACAGCACGTAGCCCGCGTCGACACACCGCCGAGCCATGTCGGCGTCCCCGGAGAAGCAGTGGAAGACCACCGTCTCCGGCGCTCCTTCCTCTTCCAGGATCGCCAGAACGTCGTCGTGGGCCTCCCGGTCGTGAATCATGAGCGGTTTGCCCACGCGCTTGGCGAGGTCGATGTGCCACCGGAACGCCGCCTGCTGCGCCGCGGGCGGCGAGTAGTCCCAGTAGTAGTCCAGCCCCGTCTCGCCCACGGCCACGACCCGCTCCGCCCGCGCCAGGCGTTCCAACTCCGCCTTGTCCTCGTTGGAGAAGTCCTTCGTGCGCGTCGGGTGCAACGCGACGGCACCGTGGAGCCGGTCGTCCCATCCCGACGCCTCGGCGACCCACCGCGCGGAGGCGAGGTCGTCGGCCACGGTCACAGCGGCGACGATCCCCGCCGCCTCCGCCCGGTCGAGTGCGGCGCGCACCCCGTCGGGGGTCGTCGCGCCGCACGCGTCGAGATGGGTGTGCGAGTCGACCGTCGGTGCCGGAAGCCGCTCCGGCACCGGCGGCAGCTCACGACGACTCATTCGGCCACCTGGATCGGCGCCCACTCCGGCCCGGTCTCGGCGAGCTTCGGGTCGATCTTGGCGAAGAGCGGGGTCGGCTTGGCCAGCGGCCTTCCCACCTCGATCGGGGTGGACTCCCACCGAGCCTGCTCGACGGTGTAGTCACCGGTCAGGATGGGATTCACCCGGTCGGGCACGTCGAGGTCGGCGACCTCCTGCACCTCGGGCTGGGCCGCCCACACACCCGTGCCGCCCAGCGCCTCGTGGACCTTCTGCGCGGCATTCGGCAGGAACGGCGTCAGCAGCGTGTTCGCGTCCGACACCACCTGCAGGGCCGTGTGCAGCACCGTGTCCCGGCGTTCGGGGTCGTCCTTGAGCTTCCACGGCTGCTGGTCCGACAGGTACTTGTTGGCCGCCGACACCACCCGCATGGCCTCCTGCACGGCCTGCCGGAACCGCGACCGGCGCAAGTGGCCGCCCACGGTGTCGAACGCCGCCCTGGCCTGTGCCTTCAGATCCTCGTCGGCCTGGGTCGGGGTGTTGGGCCTCGGCACCCCACCGTTGTTCTTGTGCGCCATCGAGATCGAGCGGTTGACGAGGTTGCCCCACTCGTTGGCCAGCTCGAAGTTGATGCGGCGGGTGAACTCGTCCCACGTGAAGTCGGTGTCCTGGGTCTCCGGCCCGGCCACGCTGATGAAGTAGCGCAGGGTGTCCGGACCGAACTCGCGCAGGAAGTCGTGCACGTAGATCACGGTGCCGCGCGAGGTCGAGAACTTCGACCCGCTCATCGTGAGGAACTCACTGGAGACGATCTCGTCGGGCAGCCCCAGCTTGCCGTACGGCCCGGGCTCGCCCCCACGGTCGCCCTCACCGTTGTGCCCCAGCAGCAGCGCGGGCCAGATCTGGGCGTGGAAGGTGATGTTGTCCTTGCCCATGAAGTAGTAGCTGCGCGCGTCGGGGTTGTTCCACCACTCCTGCCACGCGTCCGGGTTCCCCGACCGACGGGCCCACTCGACGCTCGCCGAGAAATAGCCGATCACCGCGTCGAACCAGACGTAGAAGCGCTTCATCGGCTGGTCGCGCCACCCGTCCAGCGGGATCTTGACACCCCAGTCGAGGTCACGGGTGATCGGCCGGGGCCGCATGTCGTCGAGGAGGTTCTTCGTGAAGTTCACGACGTTGGGCCGCCAGTCCGTCTTGGTGGACAGCCACTTGCCCAGCGTCTCGGTGAAGGCGGGCAGGTCGAGGAAGAGGTGCTCGGTCTCGACGAACTTCGGGGTCTCGCCGTTGATGCGCGAGCGCGGGTTGCGCAGCTCGGCCGGGTCGAGCTGGTTGCCGCAGTTGTCGCACTGGTCGCCACGGGCACCGTCGTAGCCACAGATGGGACACGTGCCCTCGATGTAGCGGTCGGGCAGCGTACGTCCCGTGGACGGGCTGATGGCTCCCGTCGTGGTCTTCGGGATGACGTAGCCGTTGCGGTGCAGCGCGAGGAAGATCTGCTGCGTCACCGCGGCGTGGTTGCCGGTGCTCGTGCGGGTGAAGAGGTCGTAGGACAGCCCGAGACCGCGCAGGTCCTCGGTGATCTGGCGGGTGTACTTGTCGGCCGCCTGCTGCGGGGTGAGGCCCTCCTTCTCGGCCTGCACCTGGATCGGCGTGCCGTGCTCGTCCGTGCCCGAGACCATGAGCACCCGGTTGCCGGCCATTCGCTGATAGCGGGAGAAGACGTCGGACGGAACGCCGAAGCCGGACACGTGGCCGATGTGGCGGGGGCCGTTGGCATAGGGCCAGGCCACCGCGGTCAACACTGGGGTGCTCATACCTGGTTAGCCTACGGACCTCCCTCGACGTTTCCGCGCGAGGGACAGGCGAGTGCGCGTGTCCGCGCCCCACGCACTCGTGTCCACGCTTCCCGTACGCATGTCCGCACTTCCGGGACGCGCCGACGGGGCACACGTCACTCCAGCACCAGCCGGGTCCGAGTGAGAAACACGTTGTACGGCCCCCACTGGGAGACCAGGTAGTACAGGTCCGGCCCCTCCAACGACCACGGGTGCAGGAAGCCGCCGTAGATCGCCGGGTACTCGTCGCCCGAGACCACCACCTCGCCCTGCGTCCACGGTCCCGTCAACCGCTCCGCCGAGCGCAGGACGATGCCGCGTCGCACTTCGTCGAGGTGCATCAGCAACCACCGGCCCAGCGTGCGATGGAACCCGAGCGACATCTCCCCGACCGGGCCCGAGGCGACGGCGACCGCCGCCCGAGCGCGCCCGCTCCACCCCGAGCCCGTCCAGTACTCGAACGCGCGGACGTCGGGCAACGCCGCCGGGTCCGTCCTGGCGAGGTAGGCGTCGCCGTATCGGCCGTTGGTGGTGCCCAGGAGGTAGACGCGGTCGTCCTCGACGGCGAACGCCCCGAGCTGGAACCGGTTGTCCCCCCACCGGTTCGACCACCGGGCAGCACGCGGCTTCTCCCACGTCCACCCGTCGTCGCGGGAGACGGCGATCCCGGCGTGGTTCGTCCGCCACTCGCCCGGCCGCGTCCACTCGCGCACCGACATGTAGTGCAGGTAGTGCACGCCGGACACGGTCACGCCGCTGTTGGGGATCACGGTGATCTCCTGGCCGCTCCCCTTGGGGAGCACCTGCGCGGCGCTGCCGTCCGGCCGCGCCACCACGCCGTCCAGCGTCATTCCCGCAGCGAGGTCACGCGCGAACGACCACGCGAGCACGTTGCACCGCCAGTCGGCGTCGCCCGGACCGGGACCATTGCCGCCCCAGCCCTCGCCGTAGGTGTCGCCGAAGGCCACGAACACGCGCCCGTCACCCGCGTCCCAGGGAATGCCGAGGTCGGTGGCGACGATGTTGTACCGCTCGCCGGTCTCACTCGGAGAGCCCGCTCCCGTCACCGGACCGATCCGCGTCGTCTCACCCACCCGCACCACGAACCCGACGCTAGCCCGGCGGCGGGAGGAACGACGTCCGACGAGCCGCGATGTCCCCCGAATCAGCCACGCGCCTTCAACGCCGCGTCGTAGAGCTCCTTCTTCGACACCCCGGCGGCCTGGGCGACCTCCCCGGCCACCGACTTCAGCCGCTCACCGGACTCCACCCGCGTCAACACCTCACCGACGAGGTCGGCGAGCGCGACGGTCCGCGGTGCGGCTCCCTCCACCACCACGGTGATCTCGCCGCGCACCCCGTCCGCCGCCCACTCGGCCAGCTCCCCGAGCCCACCACGACGCACTTCCTCGTAGGTCTTCGTCAGCTCCCGGCAGACGGCGGCCCTGCGGTCGGCCCCGAGCACCTCGGCGGCCTCCGTCAACGTCGCGGCGAGGCGGTGGGGCGACTCGAAGAACACCACCGTGCGCGGCTGGTCCACCAACTCGCGCAGCCAACGGGTGCGCTCCCCCGGCTTCCGGGGAGCGAAGCCGTCGAAGCAGAAGCGGTCCGGCGGCAGGCCCGACACCGCGAGCGCGGTCGTCACCGCGGACGGCCCGGGCACGCACGTCACGCCGATCCCCTCCTCGACGCAGGCCGCGACGAGCCGGTAGCCGGGGTCGGAGACGCTCGGCATCCCGGCGTCGGTGACCAGCACCACCGTCTGACCACCCCGCAACGCCTCCAACAGCCTCGGCAGGCGGGCGGCCTCGACGTCCTCGTAAAAGCTCACCACCCGACCGCGTGGCGTCACGCCGAGCGTCGTCGCGAGCGCCCGGAATCGGCGGGTGTCCTCGGCCGCCACCACGTCGGCCTCGGCCACGACCTCGGCGAGTCGGGGCGAGGCGTCGCGGGAGTCACCGAGCGGGGTGGCAGCGAGTACGAGCGTCACAACGCCAGAGGCTAGCCCGTAGTATCGGGGCCCGTGACCGCACTCCTCACCCGTTCGTCGGCGGGCGGCGTGGGCCGAGCGCCACAGGTCTCCGAGCCCCCGAGCGACCGCGAGGCCGCGCTCCTCGGCAGGCCTCTGCCCGGCGACCGGATCCGCGCGCTGATCGTCACGGTGGTTCTCGGCGCGATCGGCGGGTTCCTGCGGTTGCTCGACCTCGGTGTTCCCACGGACAAGGGGACACCGGTCTTCGACGAGAAGCACTACGTGCCGCAGGCGTGGCAGATGCTGCGCAACGGCGGGTACGAGGACAACTACGGCTACGAGCTCGTCGTGCACCCGCCGCTGGCAAAGCAACTGATCGCCGTGGGCGAGTGGCTGTTCGGGTACAACGGCTGGGGCTGGCGGTTCAGCGCCGCCGTGGCCGGCACTTTGATCGTGGTGCTCACCATCCGCATCGCGCGCAGGTTGACCCGGTCGACACTGCTCGGCGCGGTGGCGGGTGTGCTCGTCATCTGCGACGGGGTGCTGCACCTGCAGTCGCGGATGGGGATGCTCGACATCTTCATCGCCCTCTTCGTGCTGGGCGCGTTCGGCTGTCTGCTCTGCGACCGCGACCAGGTGCGGGAGCGGTTGGCGACGGCCGTGCGCGAGGGCTGGATCGACTCGTCCGACTTCGGGCCCCGGCTGGGTTTCCGCTGGTGGCGGTTCGGGACCGGGGTGCTGCTCGGGCTCGCCACGGCCGTGAAGTGGTCCGGCGCCTACTGGGTGATCGCGTTCGGTCTGCTCTGCCTGGCCTTCGATATCGCCGCACGCAGGACGGCCGGGGTTCGCAGGCCGTGGGTCGGTGCGCTGCGGCAGGACCTGCTGCCCGCCGCCTGGGGCATCGGCGTGATCTCGGTGCTCGTGTACCTGGGTAGCTGGTGGGCGTGGTTCGCCAGCGAGACCGCCACCGACCGGCACTACGTCGAACTCCAGGGCATGGGCGACGGCCCGTTCGGGTTCGTGCCCGCCGCCTTGCGGTCGCTGTTCCTCTACACCACGAACGTGCTGGACTTCCACAGCAACCTCTCGACCCCCGACGGCGACCCGCACCCGTGGGAGTCGAAGCCCTGGACGTGGCCCATGGGATTGCGCCCGATGCTCTACTACTACGAGTCGGGCGAGAAGATCACCGGCTGCGGCGAGACCGAGTGCGTCAGCGCCACCATGCTCATCGGCACGCCGGCGATGTGGTGGCTGGCGCTCCCGGTGCTCGGCTGGGGCCTGTGGCGGGCGGTGTTCCGCGCGGACTGGCGCTACGCCGCCGTCCTCGTCGGGTACCTGGCGGGTCTGCTGCCGTGGTTCGTGAACCTCGACCGGCAGATGTACTTCTTCTACGCCACCCCGCTCGCACCGTTCCTGGCGCTCGGACTCACGCTCGTGCTCGGGCAGATCCTCGGCGCACGCGGCCACACGGAACGCCGAGGCACCGGGCTGTTGGTCGTGTCGTTGTACGTCGGGCTCGTGGTGGCGAACTTCGCATGGCTGTGGCCGATCCTCGTCGGCGAGCCGATCACCTACGACCGGTGGCAGGCGGAGATGTGGCTCCCGTCGTGGCGCTGACGCGTCGACGACCTGACCGGAAGCCGTCCCGGCCCGGCGGAGTCCTCCCGGTGGGTCCTTCCGGGCGACGCCGAGTCTGCGACGTCGTCCGGGACCATCACCGCACAGGTCGGGCGTTGCCTCCGTCGTGGTGCGGCCCGCCCTCGGTCTGCTGCCGCGGCACCAGTTTCGTCACGGGGCCGTCGGTGGACGTGCCCGCCCGCGACAGCCAGCCCTCCACCTCGCGGTACACGACGTTCAGGGTCGGCCGGTTGCGAGGCTGCTGGTCGAGCGAGGCCGCGAGCAGCCGCGCGTGCACGCTCTGCCGCGGCAGGTGGGTGGGCGCCTCGGCACGCGCGGCGGCCATCAGCGCGGCCATCGGCGTCTCCCGCGTGCCTCGTGGCGGCTGGCCGGTCAGCGCGTAACTCACCGTGGCGGCGAGCTGCCACGCGTCGGACGCCGGGCTCGCGGGCGCACCGGCGGCCGTCTCGGGAGCGACGTAGTCGGGAGTGCCGACCATCATGCCGGTGGCCGTCAGCTTCGAGTCGCCCCGACTGCGGGCGATGCCGAAGTCGATCAGGTGGGCCACGCCCATCGGGTCGACGATGATGTTGGACGGCTTGATGTCCCGGTGCAGCACGCCCTTGCTGTGCGCCGCAGCCAACGCGCTGGCCATCGTGGCCCACAGCCGACCCGCGGCCACGTCGTCCAACGGACCACCGTTGTCGACGATCTCGGCGAGCGGCTGTCCTTCGAGGTACTCCATCACGAGGGCGAGCCCGTCGGGCTCCGCCACGAGGTCGTAGACCCGCACGCAGTTGGGGTGGCTGAGGGCTGCCAGTGCCCGTGCCTCCCGCTGCATACGTTCCTCGGTGTCACGGTCGGGCGCGTGGGCGATCTTCAGGGCGACCGTACGGCCCAGTTGCGTGTCCACCGCCTGCCACACCGTGCCGAACCCACCGTGGCCGAGGCGTCGGACCCGACGGAACCGGCTGCTGCCGGCCGTGGAGCTACCCGGCGGGACGGGCACCGGACCAGGCGTCGCGGCGAGCTCGGCAGGCGGCTCTTCGGCCAAGGCGGTCGGTTCCGGCTCCGGCGCGGGCGCGACGGAGGTCGGTGCGTACTGCTTCGCGGGCGCGGGCGGCGGCGCGGCCTCCGGTTCCCTCGGGTTGAGGTGCACCGGCTGCTGGGGCGGCTCCGGCCTGGGCTCGGGTCGTTTGTCGGAGTTCTCGATCGTCGACCAACTCGGCGGCCCGACCAACGACACGGGAATGACCCCGAGCACGATCACGGGCAGGAACCCGAGCCACAGGTGCACGGCGACGTTGGCCTCGACGCCCGCGCTCACGATCACGTAGACGACGAACGGCACCCAGAGCAGTCGGCCGGGCCACTTCGGGCCACGCCGGAGAGCGATGCGCCCCAGCAGCATGATCGCCAGCAGTGTCAGGACCGGCAGCCCGACGAGGAAGACGAGGTAGAGACCGTAGGTCAGGACGCTGTCGGACGGATAGAACAGCGTCTCGTAGACGTTGCGCCCTCCGCCCAGGTACTCGGTCTGCGCCCCGATGCCGTAGTCCTGGTGCAGAGCAGCGAGTTCGGCGTTCGACAGCCCGGTGTTCTCCCCGGCGAACGCAGCCCGGAACACGCTGGACACGCCCGCGGCGAGCAACCATGGGAGCAGCAGGATGCCGACCAGGCCGAGAACGCCCAGCGCGGCCAGTGCTCCACCGTGGTAGCGGTTCCCGGTGAACTTGCGCATCAGGGCCACGGCGACGGCCGTCCCCACCGGGAACAGCCCGATGAGCGCACCGGCCATGCTCGTGGCCCACGCCCAGTCGCCGGGCCAGAACCCCGGCTGGAACAGCTGATAGGCGAACGAGAGCAGCGCGCTCGCGATCGATTCCACCTCTCGCTCCTTCGCCGCGTCGCCCGGCATCGTCCGAGAGCACAGTATGCCTGCGCTCACGTCCGAGCTTACGGCGGCCGAGGGGACGACCCGCAGTCGACCGTCACCGAGTGGTACCGAGTCGCAACGAGTCGACGTGATCGACTCGCGCTCCTCCTGGGGAAACGGCGATTTCCGAGTCGAGCGGCTCCGTTCGTCACCCGACGGCCTGGTGTTGCGGGTTGCCCCGCTCTACCGTCGTCGCAGGAAGCCTCACCGCCCCTCGACGACGAGGAGGAACCATGGACACGGGCGCATACCGCGAGCAGTACCGGCGCAGCCTCGACGATCCGACGTCGTTCTGGCTGGACGCCGCACGTGCCGTCGACTGGGTGCGGCCCCCGAGTGTCGCACTCGACGACACGAACGCGCCCCTGTATCGGTGGTTCCCCGACGGTCAGCTCAACACGGCGGCCAACGCCCTCGACCGGCACGTCGACGCGGGACGAGGCGAGCGGACCGCGCTCATCTGGGACTCACCGGTCACCGGGGCCACCGCGCAGTACACCTACCGCGAGCTCCGGGACGAGGTGGCGAGGCTGGCCGGCGCCCTGCGCTCTCTGGGCGTGGGCAAGGGCGATCGGGTCGTCGTCTACCTCCCGATGGTTCCCGAGGCGGTGACCGCGATGCTCGCGTGCGCTCGGCTCGGCGCCGTGCACTCCGTCGTCTTCGGTGGCTTCGCGCCGAAGGAACTCGCGGCACGCATCGCCGACGCGGCGCCCAAGGTGGTGCTGACGGCGTCGTGCGGCGTGGAGTCCTCGCGCATCGTGGAGTACGTCCCGATCGTGAGGGAGGCACGACGCCTCGTGCGCGACCGGGGTGCGCCCGAGCCCGACCACGTGGTCGTCCTGCAGCGCGACGTCGCCCGTGCCGAGCTGGGGGACGGAGAACTCGACTGGAGCGAGGTGGTCACCGCTGCGACGACGCCCGCCGACCCGGTACCGGTCGCCGCCACCGACCCGCTCTACGTCCTGTACACCTCGGGTACCACGGGAAAGCCGAAAGGCGTGGTGCGCGACAACGGCGGGCACGCCGTGGCCCTGGCCTGGTCGATGTCCGCCGTGTACGACGTCGGGCCCGGTGACGTGTGGTGGACGGCCTCCGACGTCGGCTGGGTGGTCGGGCACTCCTACATCGTCTACGCGCCGCTGCTCGTGGGCGCCACCACGGTGCTCTACGAGGGCAAACCGGTGGGGACGCCGGACGCAGGCGCGTTCTGGCGGGTCGCGTCCCAGTACGGAGTGAAGGCGTTGTTCACGGCCCCCACCGCACTGCGTGCCATCAAGCGCGTCGACCCGGAAGGCGCGGAGATCGGCACGTACGACCTCGGCGACCTCCGCACGTTGTTCCTGGCCGGGGAACGCCTGGACCCGCAGACCTACCACTGGGCGAGCGAGCGGTTGGGCGTACCGGTGATCGACCACTGGTGGCAGACGGAGACCGGCTGGCCCATCGCCGCCAACCCGCGAGGGCTGGAGCCGCTGCCCGTCAAGCCGGGTTCGGCATCGGTGCCCATGCCGGGGTGGGACGTGCGCATCCTCGATCAGTCGGGCGAGGAACGGCCTGCGGGCCGGGAAGGCGCGATCGCCGTGCGGCTGCCACTGCCCCCGGGTGCCCTGCCCACGTTGTGGGGCGACGACGACCGTTTCGTCTCCTCCTACCTGTCCCGATACCCGGGCCACTACCTGACCGGGGACTCGGGGTACGTCGACGTCGACGGCTACCTCTTCGTCATGGGACGCACCGACGACGTGATCAACGTGGCGGGACATCGGTTGTCGACCGGCGCGATGGAGGCGGTGCTGGCGGCGCATCCGGCCGTCGCGGAGTGCGCGGTGATCGGGGTGGCCGATCCGCTGAAGGGACAGCTCCCGCGCGGGTTCGTCGTGCTCAAGGCGGGTGCCGACATCTCGGAGGAACAGCTCGTGACCGACCTCGTGGCGGCGGTGCGAGCCGAGATCGGCCCGGTGGCGGCGTTCCGCGACGTCGCCGTCGTCGACGCCCTGCCGAAGACCCGGTCGGGCAAGATCCTTCGAGCCACCATGCGGCACATCGCCGACGGCCGGGACGTGCCGGTGCCGTCCACGATCGAGGACCCGGAGGTGCTCGACCGTCTCCGCACCGCGCTGCGCCCGGCCACGTGATCCGCGCGCCCCGCATCGCCGGGGCTTCCGGAGCTTCCGGGGCCGCCGCACGTTCGACCTGCGCTGCCTCGGCCACGGTTCCCCCGCGGAGTCACGGCCGCGGCGCGGCGCGGGACGCACCACGGCCGACCGAGGCCGTCCCACGCGGCCCCGGGCAACGTGCTTCGCACGAGCGGCGGGCTTCCTCTCGGGTGACGGACAGCTCGCTAGGATGGCCTGCATGTCAGACCCCGCAGGCAAGGTCTCCTTGACCGGTATCAAACCAACAGGAGAGGTCCACCTGGGCAACCTCGTGGGTGCGATCCGTCCGGCGCTGCGGTTGGCCGAACAGTACGACTCGCTGTACTTCATCGCCGACTACCACGCGCTGACGACCATCCGTGACGCGGACCTGCTCAGGCACTACTCACGGTCGGTGGCCGCCTCCTGGCTTGCCGCGGGGCTCGACCCGGAGCGGACGACGTTCTACGTCCAGTCGGACGTCCCCGAGATCTTCGAACTGAGCTGGGTGCTCTCGTGCGTCACCGGCAAGGGCCTCATGAACCGCGCCCACGCGTACAAGGCCGCCCGGGACCGCAACGTCGCGGCGGGTGACGACCCGGACGCCGGTGTGAACATGGGGCTGTACAACTACCCGGTCCTCATGGCCGCCGACATCCTCATCATGGAGACCGACGTGGTGCCGGTCGGCAAAGACCAGATGCAGCACGTCGAGTACGCCGCCGACATCGCAGGCAGCTTCAACCACCTCTTCGGCGACAAGTACACCTTCAAGATCCCGAAGGGTGTCATCCCGGAGAGCGGCGCCGGTGACGTCCTGCCCGGACTCGACGGCCGCAAGATGAGCAAGTCGTACGACAACACGATCCCGCTGTTCCTCCCGGAGAACAAGCTCAAGAAGCTGGTGCGCCGCATCCCCACCGACAGCACGCCGGTGGAGGCGCCGAAGGATCCGGACAGCTCGGCGCCGTTCCAGATCCTCCGGCAGTTCGCGCCGGAGTCGGCCGCCGACGTCGTCGCCGACACCCGCAAGCGACTCGAAGCAGGCGGCATGGGCTGGGGCGAGCTGAAGAACGTGCTGTTCGAGGTGCTGAACACCGAGCTCGCACCGATGCGGGAGCGCTACGAGGCCTACATGGAGCCGGGCAGCGAGCTCGACGAGGTGCTGGCCCGCGGCGCCGAACGCGCCCGGGAACGCGCGAGCCGGGTGCTGTCCGGGGTGCGCAGGGCCGTGGGTGCCCGATGACCGCACCGCGGTCGTGAAGCCGCTTCGGCCACACGATCCTCGGCACGTCGGCCCGTACCGCACCCTGGCCACTCTGGGTGGGGGCGGCATGGGCCGCGTGCTGCTCGCGGCGGGCCCGGACGGCCGGGCCGCCGCGGTCAAACTCGTGCACGACTCGCTCGCGCGCAAGCCGGTGTTCCGGGAGCGGTTCCGCCGCGAGATCGAGGCGTGCCGCCGGGTGTCCGGCGCCTACACCGCGCCGGTTCTGGGGGCCGATCCCGACGCGCCGACGCCGTGGCTGGCGACCCTGTACGTGCCGGGACCGTCGCTGCAGGACGTCGTCGTCCAATTCGGACCACTTCCCGCCTCGTCGGTGCACCGCCTCGCGGTGGGGCTCGCCACGGCGCTCGCCGACATCCACCGCGTCGGTCTCGTGCACCGTGACCTCAAGCCGAGCAACGTGCTGCTCACCCACGACGGCCCCCGCGTGATCGACTTCGGCATCGCCCGCGCGGCGGAGGACGACGTCGAACTCACCGGCACGGGGTCGGTGATCGGCTCGCCGGAGTACATGTCGCCCGAGCAGGCGCACGGGCACGCCGTCACCGCGGCCACCGACGTCTTCTCCCTCGGTGCCGTGCTCGCGTTCGCCGCGACGGGAACCAGTCCGTTCGCGGGGTCGTCGGCCGTGCAGGCGCTGTACAACGTCGCCCACGCCGAACCTGACCTCGGCGGCGTCCCCGAACCACTGCGGAGCCTCGTCGCCCGGTGCCTCGATCGCGCCCCGGAGAGCCGTCCGACGCCGGACGCGTTGCTCGACGACCTCGTCTCGATCGCCACCGTGGAGCCCGGTTCCGCGCCGTGGCCACCCGACGTGCACCAGCACGTCAGCACGCTGGAAGCCCGAACAGGCGACATCCTCGCCGCGCCACCGGAGACCGCCGGACCGACTCGAACGCGGCGCCGCATCATCGTCGCCGTCGCGGCGGCGCTGGCAGTCGTGGGCACGGTCGCCACGGTCGGGCTACTCGGCAGCGAGCGCACCCGATCCGGCCACGCCTCGCCGGGGGAAGCACAGCCGCCGACGTCTGTCACCGCCGCCGTCGAGGGCGGCGTGGACACCGAGCCCGTGGACGACGGCCCGTTGAGCCGCGCGTCGCTTCGTGCCGTCGATCCCTGCAAGGTCTTCGCCGACGAAGCCGACCTGACGCCGCTCTTCGCCGTGCAGCTCTCGCGATGCACTTACGAGCGCACCGACGGTCGGTGGTTCCACCTCGAGCTCGGCGACTACCTTCCCATGTCACCGACACCGAGCGAGGACGTGGAGGAGACGGTCCTCGACGACCTCGTCCTCGTGGTGGACGCACAGAGCGACGGCCGGTGCGAGGTCGCCGCAGTCCTACCCGACGATCCGGACCTCACGATCGCCGTCGAGGCAGGTTCCGGCGACGGCGAGTCCTGCACCGCGGCGCGCGACCTGCTCGTGACCGCACTCGACGTGATCACGACCGATCCTCCCGAGCACGATCCGGTGCCCGGGTCCTTCGCGACCGTCGACCCGTGCGCGCTGCTCGACCGCTCCGAGGTGGAGGAGTTCTTCTCCGTGACTCCCACGAGCGCCCCGGACGGGTTGCGCTCGTGCGACTGGAACGTCGGAGGGACGCTGTCCGTCGATCTCGGCATGGGAACCGATCCCGCCAAACTGGACCGCAATTTCCGCCCGGAGGAGCTGGGCGGCCACACGGTGTACCGCGAGGGACCGTCAGAAGACACGCGGTCGTGTGCGCTGAGCTGGGCACACGTTCCCTCGGAGGAGACGTCGACCCAGGTTGTGACGGTGCGATACTCGCCCATCGGCGCGAGGTCGCAGATGGACGCCTGCGACGCCGCCCGGTTCGCGGCGGCGCGTGTCCTGGAGAGGTTGCCGCGACCGTGAGACCGCTGAGCCCCGACGACCCGCGTCTCGTGGGTCGCTACCGGACCCTGGCCGTGCTCGGCGAGGGCGGCATGGGCCGTGCACTGCTGGCGGTCGGACCCGACGGCCGGTTCGCCGCAGTGAAACTGGTGTTCTCGTCCCTGGCACACGACTCCGTGTTCCGTGACCGCTTCCGCCGGGAGGTGGCTGCGTCCCGGCTCGTCTCGGGCGCCTACACCGCCTCCGTGCTCGACGCCGACCCCGAGTCCGACACCCCGTGGCTCGCGTCGGTGTACGTGCCGGGGCCGTCGCTGGCCGAGGTGGTCGACGAGGTCGGACCGCTCGACGTCACCGGGATTCGCCACCTTGCCGTCACCCTCGCGGTGGCGCTGGCCGACATCCATCGCGCCGGCCTGATCCACCGTGATCTCAAGCCCGGCAACGTCCTGCTCACCCACGACGGACCGCGAGTCATCGACTTCGGCATCGCCCGTGCCGCCGATGGTGCGGACCTCACGGCCACGAACGCGCTGATCGGATCACCGGCGTTCATGTCACCCGAGCAGGCCCTGGGCAAGGAGATCACCCCGGCCAGCGACGTGTTCTCCCTCGGCTCGCTGCTGCTCACGGCCGCCACCGGGCAACGACCGTTCGCCGGCGCCTCGACACCGCAGACCCTGTACAACGTCGCCCACCTCGACCCGGACCTCAGCTCCCTTCCGGCGGAACTCCGGGAGTTCGTCGAGCCGTGCCTCGCCAAGGACCCGGCGCAGCGACCGACCCCGCAGCAGCTCGTCGACCGACTCGGGCCGGTGACGTCGACGACCGCACCGTGGCCCGAGGCCGTGCGCGCGCTGATCACCCGGCAGGAACAGCGGTTGCGAGCCGTCACCCAGGCTCCGCCTCCCCCGCCTCCGACCGTCTCACCCGGACGGCGACGACCCTGGATGGTACCTGTCGCCGCCTACGCGGTGGCGTTGGTCGCCGTCCTCGTCGTGGTGCTCGTCAACGTCCTCGACACCGGCGCGTCCGAGGAGTCTCCGTCACTGCCCTTCGCGTTCGAACCCGACGTCGGCGCGGAGGAGTCGTTGTCGATCGAACGGCTGCGTCGGGTCGACCCGTGCATCCCGCTCGCCCACGTCCGCACTCCGTCGTGGGGCGCGTTGATCCCCGACACCAGTCCCTACTCCCTCGACAGTTGCTACTACCGAGGGACCAAGTCGGGGTCGGTCCAACTCCGACTCGCCACTCGTTTCAACGCGGCAACACCCGTGCAGAGTGCCGACGGCCGGACCATCCACCTCGACACGCTCACCGGTTGTGAGGCCTCCATTCAGCTCCCCGAGCACCCCGATTACGCCCTCAGCGTCCAGGACGCCGTCACCGACTCGTGCGAAGACGTCCAGGCCGCGCTGGAGCAGGCGCTCGACCGACTACGCAGCGACGACGTGCTGGCCGACTACCCCGCCGACAGCGCCTATCCCCTCGACCCCTGCCAGCTGCTCGACGACGCGGTGGTTCGCGAGGTACTGGGTCCCGCTAGGCCGACGTTCGAAGGCCTGCACGTGTGCCGGTGGGGAGAGAACAAGAGCGTGCGGGTGCGGGTGGCACCCGGGCTCTCCGGCGGCTACGAGACAGACGGCGTCGAGACCCGCCAGGTGTCGCTGAACGGCGTCGACGCCGAGGTCTTCTTCCCGGAGAGGCAGAGCTACTGCGGGGTCCGCTGGGCACACCGCCCCGTCGACGACCGACGCGTCGAGGAGATCGACGTGGTCTACAGCGAGATGGAGGAGCCGGTGCCCTGCGAACCCGCGCAGCAGCTCGCGACCGAGATCGCCTCGGCGCTGCCACGCGGGTGACGGGACCTAGATGAGGCCGAGCGCCAGCATCGCGTCCGCGACCCGGGTGTAGGCCGCGATGTTGGCGCCCGCCACGTAGTTGCCGGGCATGCCGTACTCGTCGGCCGTCTCCAGACACCGCGTGTGGATGTCGCGCATGATGTCCTCGAGACGGTCCTCGCTGTACTCGAACGACCACGAGTCACGCGAGGCGTTCTGCTGCATCTCCAACGCCGAAGTGGCCACGCCACCGGCGTTGGCCGCCTTGCCCGGCCCGAACGCCACACCGGCGTCCTGGAACAGGCGCACTCCCTCGGGCGTGGTGGGCATGTTGGCGCCCTCGGCGACGACGGTGCAGCCGTTGCGGACGAGGCGCTCGGCCTCCTTGCCCGTGATCTCGTTCTGCGTCGCACACGGCATGGCGACGTCACACGGCACGTCCCACACCTGCTGTCCGGCCACGTAACGCGCGTGAGAGACCCGCTCAGCGTAGGCGGAGATCCGTTCCCGACGGACTTCCTTGATCTCCTTCAGCAGCTCGACGTCGATGCCCTTCTCGTCCACCACGTAGCCGGAGGAGTCGGAGCACGCCACGACGCGACCACCGAGCTGGTGCACCTTCTCGATCGCATAGATGGCGACATTGCCGGAACCGGACACCACAGCGGTCTTGCCCGCGAAGCTGTCGCCGCGGGCGGCGAGCATCTCGTTGACGAAGAAGGCCGTGCCGTAGCCGGTGGCCTCGGTCCGTACCCGCGCGCCGCCGTAGATGAGGCCCTTCCCGGTCAACACACCCGACTCGTACCGGTTGGTGATCCGCTTGTACTGGCCGAACAGATAGCCGATCTCGCGGCTGCCGACGCCGATGTCACCGGCGGGCACGTCGGTGTACTCGCCGATGTGCCGGTGCAGCTCCGTCATGAAGCTCTGGCAGAACCGCATGATCTCGCGGTCGGACTTGCCCTTGGGGTCGAAGTCCGAGCCGCCCTTGCCACCGCCGATCGGCAGACCGGTCAGCGAGTTCTTGAAGATCTGCTCGAAGCCGAGGAACTTGACGATGCCGAGATACACCGACGGATGGAAGCGGAGGCCGCCCTTGTAGGGGCCCAGCGCGCTGTTGAACTCCATCCGGAAGCCGCGGTTGATGTGGATCTCCCCGCGATCGTCCTCCCACGGCACGCGGAAGATGATCTGACGCTCCGGCTCGCAGATGCGTGACACGATCTTCGCGTCCGCGTACTGGGGGTGCTTCCCCACGGCGGGCCCGATACTTTCGAGGACCTCACGGACGGCCTGATGGAACTCCGTCTCACCGGGGTTACGCGCCAGTACTTCGGCGTAGACGCTTTCGAGCCGTTCGTGAATCGGCACACCCGCCTCCTGAATCGCTGGTCGACGACCGAATCGTTAACCTCAACGAAACATCGCTGCACGCCGGTCGGCAAGACGGCGTACGTCACCCCTGCGGCACCACAGCCGTGACGTGCACAGTTCGTCGACCCGCTGGTGAGGTTCACCACTCGGCTCGCCCCGGCCTCACGGACCCGCGCCGACGCAGGTGCGTCGGACCACCTCGACAACCCCGAGACTTCCGCCGCCCGGAGAACGTGGCCTGGACCTCTCACCGCCGGACGTCACGACACCGCGGATGGCCGCCCGGTAGTCGATCCCGCGCCGTGTCGTCGGTCTCCGCGGGTCACGGACGTCTGGTCCAACGGGAGACTCCACTCGCGGTCTCGCCGCGGTGAGGCGGTCGGCGTCGTGTCGCGGTCGAGTCGCTGCCGATACGAAAAAAGCCACCCGCCGCAGCGGATGGCTTTCGGAGTGGAGCTGAGGGGAATCGAACCCCTGACCTTCTCGATGCGAACGAGACGCGCTACCAACTGCGCTACAGCCCCTTTTCACTTGCTCGAAGAGCATAGCAACCCTGCCACACCCGCGAACAAGGGGGGTCCCTATTCCCCCACGGCCCGCCGGTACGAGAACCGGCTGGGGTCGTCGAGCTCGTGGAACGCGGGATCCTCGTCGTCGAGATCCACGACCACGGCCTGCCTCCGCACTCGTGTGGTGGGCATGGGCTTGCGTTCGGCACCGACCATGCCGCCCGCGTCCTGGTGGACCACCTCGATGTCCTCCAACGGGTCCGCCCGTCGAGGCGTCCGCCGAGACGCCGCGCGCAGGCGTGCGAGCCGACGCTGCCGGATCTCCTCCTCGATGTGGACCTGCCTACGCAGGTACACGAGGTAGGCCGCCAGAGCCAGGTCGGCGGCACCGTTGACCCACCACAGCACGGGGAGCACGAGACCCGCCGCGAGCGCGGTCACCAACACCGTGACGAGAAGAATCAGCACGACGCGTTGCCGGAACGCGTACTTCGCCTTGGCGGCGAGTGCCGCGGCCTCGGGATCGAACCCCCCACGCCCGGGCCGGTACCGCCGAACGGAACGGTCCTCGCTCATCGCGACCCGTCCCGACGAGAACTCGTCGCCACCGACCAGGCGGCGTTCATCGCCGTACGTACCACCCTCGTCACCATAGGTGTGGTCGTCGTCGACGTCCTCGGTGCCCTCGGTGTCCTCGTAGGCGTCGCGGACGTCGTCCGAGCGGCCCGCGCTCCCGGTTCTCGACAAGTCGACGTCCCCACCGTCGACCTCACCGCTCGCCGCGTCGCGCGCACTCCCACTGCGCACGACCCGCGCAGCCAGAGCCGCGTCGTTGGTCTGCGTGATCACCTGTCGCTTACGCGCCACCATGGGAACGAGGACGGCAAGCCATGCCGCAGCGAGCCCCACAATGATCAACGAGCTGGGCACTCCCGTCACCTCCCCCGACCTGTATTGCGCGCCGGTGTGTCGAACTCTTTCGGCCTCGCGGCCCGCACTCCGCCCGCACTCCGGCTCTCGTCACGCTAGTCACGAAGGTGACGGAAGGTGTGGAGACTCGCCGGACTCGCCGCCGACTCACCTGGTTGGCCCACACCGACTTCACACGATCATCGTGATTCGAGCCGACTCGCCTTACCCGATTCCACCAGCCGGGCGACGACCCCGTCCCCGATCTCCTCTGCCGTGATCGCGTAGCAGAGGTGATCTCGCCACCGTCCCTCGACCAGCAAGTAGCGCAGGAACAATCCCTCCCGGCGGTACCCGGCCTTGGCCAGCACGCCGAGACTCGCGACGTTGTCCGGACGCACTGTCGCTTCGAGCCGATGCAGGCCGCCCTCGGTGAACGCGTGATCGGTCGCCAACGCGACGGCCGCCGTCGCCACCCCACCCCCGGCGTGCACGGACGAGACCCAGTAACCGATCCATGCCGACCGCAGTGCGGCGCGGATGACGTTGCCGATCGTCAGTTGGCCGACGAACTCGTCGTCGACCGTGATGGCGAACGGAAAGCACTCGCCTCGTTTGGCGAGCCGACGCAGTCCGGACCACTGGGACGGCCAGGCGGAGACCGCGTTGCGCTCGCGCCAGCCGCCCGGTTGGGCGGGCTCCCAACGTTCGAGGTAGTCGCGGTCACGAAGCCTCAGTCGGCTCCAGTCACGCCCGTCGCGCAGCCGCAGAGGCCGTAACCGCACCACACCCGCGGGCACGACCAGCGGGCCCAGTCTCGCGGGCCACCCGGGACGTTGGGGCTCCGCGACGTACGGCACACCGGACCCGGGGGACATGATCCGCCCCGCTACGCACGCGGGGCGAGGAAGGCGACCTTGACCTGCTCGCCCGCCGCGACCTCGTCGAGGTCGTCGTCCACGGTGATGAGGCAGTTGGCCTCGGCCAGCGACGTGAGGAGGTGCGACCCGCTGGTGCCGAGCGGCTGGACGAGGTACTCGCCGTTGCTCTCGTCGCGCAGGAGCTGTCCCCGCAGGTAACCGCGCCTGCCCTTCGTGGACGTGATCGGCGACAGCAACCGCGCCTCCACGGTCCTGCGGTGCGGGTTTCGCGTTCCCCGGGCCGCGCGGATCAGCGGACGCACCATCACCTCGAACACCACCAACGCGCTCATCGGGTTGGCCGGGATGAGAAACGTGGGCACCGCGTCCGGACCCAACCGCCCGAATGCCTGGGTGGAGCCGGGGTGCATCGCGACCCGCGTGGTGTCGATCTCGCCGAGGTCGGCGAGCGCGGCCTGGACCTCCTCGCCGATGGTGCCGCCCGCTCCCCCGGCCACGACGATGACCTCGGACATCAGCAACCGGCCCTCGACGGTCTCCCGCAACCGCTTCGGGTCCAGCGGGACGATGCCCACCCTGCTCACCTCCGCGCCCGCGTCCCGAGCCGCGGCGGCGAGGGCGTAGGAGTTGACGTCGTAGACCTGGCCGACGGCGGGTGTGCGGTCGATGTCCACGAGTTCGTCGCCCACGGAGATGATCGACACGCGGGGCCGTGGGTGCACGAGCACCTTGGACCTGCCCACCGCGGCGAGGAGGCCGACCTGCGCGGCGGCGATCGTGTCGCCCTTGCGCACGGCCACGTCACCGGTCTGGACGTCCTCACCGGTCCGGCGGACGTAGCCGTGGGAGGGAACCGGGCGCTTGACCGTGACCTTCGCCGTGCCGCCGTCCGTGAAGGAACTCGGCACGACGGCGTCGGCGAGAGTCGGCAGCGGCGCACCGGTGGCGACCCGGACGGCCTGTCCCGGCTGCAACCGCCTGGGCTGTCGCGAACCGGCCGGGATCTCTCCCACCACCGGCATCTCCACGGGTTCCTCGTTGGCGGTGCGCACGTCGACGCTGCGCACGGCGTAGCCGTCCACGGCCGCCTGGTCGAATCCCGGGAGCGCCTGTTCGGCGACCACCTCCTCGGCACAGAGCAGTCCCTGGGCCTCGGAGATCGCCACCCGGACAGGACGGGGCCGCACCGCCGCCTTCAGCAGCAGTGCGAGCTGATCCTCGACCGACCGCAGCTCGGCGGTCGGGTGTGTGACGACGGTCGACTCGGTCTCAGTCATCAGTCGGCAGTACCGATCCGTTCGATCAGCCACTCTCGGAGCGAGGGGCCGTAGTCGGGGTTGTCCAGTGCGAAATCGACGGCCGCGCGCAGGAACCCGCCGGGGTTGCCCAGGTCGTGTCGACCACCGTGGTGGACGACGACGTGCACCGGATGCCCCTCCGAGATCAGCAGCGCGACGGCGTCGGTCAACTGCAGTTCACCGCCGGAACCCGGTTCGATGCGCTTCAGAGCGTCGAAGATCGCCCGATCGAGCAGATAACGTCCCGCTGCGGCGTACGTCGAGGGCGCGTCCTCCGGAGCCGGCTTCTCGACCATCCCGTGCACCTGCTTGACGTCGGCGTCGTCGGTGTCCGAGACGTCGAAGACGCCGTACGGCGAGATCTGTTCCTTCGGAATGTCGAACGCGCACAGGACGCTTCCGCCATGGCGCGCACGAACCTCCGCCATCTTCGAGAGCACACCCGTGGGCAGCACGAGGTCGTCGGGCAGCAGCACTGCCACGGCCTCGTCGGACTCGTCGAGATTGGGCTCCGCCTGCGCCACCGCGTGACCGAGCCCCAGCGCCTCCTCCTGGATCGCCACCTCGACGTCCAACAATCCCGGCGCTCGACGGACCTTCTCCAACAATGCGGTCTTACCCTTGCGTTCGAGCGTGGCTTCCAGCTCGGGCTTACCGGAGAAGTAGTCCACCACCGACTTCTTCTCGGGAGAGGTCACGATCACCATGCGCTGAGCACCCGCTTGAGCGGCTTCGCTCGCCACGAGCTCGATGCCCGGCGTGTCGACGACCGGCAACAACTCCTTCGGCACAGCCTTCGTGGCCGGCAGGAATCTGGTGCCGAGCCCCGCGGCCGGGACGATGGCGGTCCGGAACGTGGTCTCAATCGTGGCGCCCGTCATGGCCGCAAAGCCTAGCCTGGACGCGTGCGACGCACCGACAACGACAACCCCCCGGCGAGTGGCAAGACAGCGTGGCGTGCCCGGATTCGCGCCGAACGCGCCGCCGTCCCACCCGAACAGCGTGCCGAGGAAGCTGCGGCACTCTCACAAGCCCTCGCCGAGCTGCGGGCGTCCACCGTGTGCGCCTACGTTCCCTTCGGCACCGAGCCGGGAAGTCGCGGATTACTCGACGTTCTCCGAGCTCAGACCATCAGAGTTCTCCTTCCTGTGATCCCGGACGAGCCCGGGCCGCTCGACTGGGCCGAGTACGGTGGCCCGGACACACTCGCTCCCGGTGCGATGCCGTCGGTGTTGGAGCCCACCGGCAGCCGCCTCGGGCCTCGCGTCGTGGCGGAGGCGGACGTCGTCCTGGTGCCCGCCCTGGCGGTCGATCACGTCGGCGTGCGGCTGGGCAAGGGCGGAGGCTATTACGATCGGTCGCTGGTGCTCGCTGCCCGCACGACCCGATTCGTCGCTGTGGTCCGCGACTCCGAGCTGGTCGACCGATTGCCCTCCGAGCCTCACGACGTCCGGGTGCACGCTGCCGTCACCCCTCGACGAGGGCTCGTCCACCTTGCCGAACGCCCCGAGGTGTGAGCCACGCCGCTGTGTCCCACCTGGACCTCGATTGCGCTCGGGGAACACGATCGAGCAGAATTGCGTTAGCACTCTCGGCTTCCGAGTGCCAGAACGGGAGTGCCGAATCCTCTGAAGGAGACCTTGTGCCGACCTATCAGTACGCCTGCAAGGAGTGCGACCACCGGTTCGAGGTGGTCCAGTCGTTCTCCGACGCGAGCCTGACGGACTGCCCCGAGTGCCAGGGGCCGCTGCGCAAGCTTTACGGGTCCGTCGGCGTCATCTTCAAGGGCAGCGGGTTCTACCGCACGGACTCGCGGTCGGACTCGAAGACCTCCACCGCGGCGAAGCCCTCGTCCAGCTCGTCCTCGTCCTCCTCGAGCAGCTCGTCGTCCAGCACGTCCTCTTCGTCGAACGGCTCCACCTCCTCCAGCTCGTCCAGCTCCAGCACCTCCACCGCCGCGGCCTCCTGACCGTAGCTGTCGGCGCCCGTGACACGGCCCGCGTGAGCCGGTTGTCCACAGGGGCGGAGTTGTCCACAGGCTGTCGGTCGGCTGCTTCCTGAGGGTGGGTTGAGCTCCTACCTTCGTCCCTGGCGTGCGTGACGCGCGCCACGGAGGGACGACGAGGGGGAAGCAGCATGGACGACACACGTACCCGTGGACGGCGACATCTCTTGCGGGCCCGGCTGCGCGGGCGATCACTCGTCCTCGTCCGGCGGGGGATCGCAATCGCGCTGCTTCTCGTCGCCGCCGGTCTCGCCGCAGTTCCGGGCACCGATCAGGAACGAACGCTCCCCACGCTGGTGACGACCCGGGACGTGACGTCGGGTTCAGCCCTGTCGTCCGCCGATCTCCGCGTGGTCGACATGGCCGTCGCGACTCGCCCGGACGGTGCGTTGTCCGAGCTACGGCAGGCCGTGCACCGGCGGCTCGTCGGACCCGCAAGGGCCGGTGAACCCGTCACCGATGTACGCCTGGACGATCGGCGCAGCGTTCCACCAGGTTTCACGACCGTGCCGCTCCGGCTGGCGGACCCCGACGTCAGCGGCCTGCTGCGGCCAGGCGCTCGCGTCGACGTCGTCGTTCCCGCCGGCGACGGGACCGATCAGGCAGACGTGCTCGCCGAAGGCGCGAGGGTGGTCATGGTGACGAAGCCCGAGCCCGAACGCATCGGCGGACCACTCCATACGCACCGCCCACTCGTGCTGGTGGCCGTCGCCGCCGAGCAGGCAGCGCACGTCGCAGCGGCCGGGCTGGACCGACCTGTCACCGTGGCGCTGCGATGACGTCCACTCGGATGGTCACCGGTCGTGGTGGGGTGGCCGGTTCTCGCGATACCAGTCGTCCGGGAGACCGGAGGAGGACGACGGCTCCCGCTCGTCGCGCGTGGTGGTGGGAAGGACGTCACCAAACACATCGTCGAGAGTCTTACGGCGCCGCGGTCGTTCACGGCGGCTCTGATCGTCCGGTCGCACAGTGTCGTCCAAGGTGTCTCGGCTCGGAATCAGGCTCCGTCCAGGCCCGAGAGCTGGTCGATGACGTGCGGCACGAGCGCCGACAACGTCGCCATGCCGTCGCGGACCGCGGCGCGGGAGCCTGCGAGGTTCACCACCAGCGTACTGCCCGAGATTCCGACGAGGCCTCGCGAGATGCCGGCGTCCAGAGCACCCGCGGCCAGACCGGACGAACGCAACGCCTCGGCGATGCCGGGGACGGGGCGGTCGAGCACGCCCGCGGTGGCGTCGGGCGTGACGTCGCGCGGGGACACTCCGGTGGCACCGACGGTGATCACCAGGTCGACGCCGCCGATCACCGCCGTGTTCAGTGCGTTGCGGATCTCCACGGTGTCGGCGCGCACCACCACGATGCCGTCGACGATGAAGTTGGCTTCCTCCAGGAGTTCGGTGACGAGCGGTCCCGTGCTGTCTTCCAGTTCGCCCTGCGCCAACCGGTCGTCCACGATCACGACGAGGGCCCGACCCAACCGCTGTGCATCCCGTTCCATGACCACTACCGTAGTGCCACTCGCCGACTCAGGGTGATCGGTGCCGCGCGGTCGGCGGACCCACTCCGTGTCGTCCGCCGACAGCACCTCGCCCTCGTCCTGGGGTCGCACGACAGCAACGCGGTCGCACGAATGGCCCGCCCGTGTTCGGTGAGCGGAGTCCCCCCGAAGTCCGCGGGCACGCTCTCGCCGCCGCGCGCGCCCGCGGCGTTCTCGTCCTCAGTTGACGGGGACCGGCTGGCCACCCAACGTGACCTCGACCTTGCTGTCGTCAGCCAGCGTGAAGGTGACCTTCTCGCCCGGCGCCCTCGTCCGGATGGCGGCGACCAACGTGTTCGCGTCGTCGATGCGACGCTCGCCCATCTTGACGATCACGTCGTTCGACTTGAGGCCGGCCTTCTCGGCGGGACTACCGGCCTGCACGTCACCGATCCGCGCACCGCCTCGCGGGGCGTCTCCCACCGTTGCCCCGATGAAGGTCTGCGTCGCCTGCCCGTTCTCGATGATCTCGTCGGCGGTCCGGCGTGCCTGGTCGATCGGGATCGCGAACCCGATGCCCACGTTCCCGCCCTGCGAGGGGCTGTAGATCGCGGAGTTGATTCCGATGACCTGCCCCTGCATGTTGGCCAACGGGCCACCCGAGTTGCCGGGGTTGATCGCCGCGTCGGTCTGGATGGCGTCCATGACCGTGGCCTGGTCACCCTGACCTCCTGCGGTCACCGGCCTGTTCAACGAGCTGACGATGCCCGCCGTCACCGTGCCGGCGAGTTCGTACGGAGAGCCGACCGCGACCACGGACTCGCCCACTCGGAGATCGTCCGAACGCCCCAACTCGACGGTGGTCAGCCCGTCGGCGTCCGCCCGCACCACGGCGATGTCGGTCGTGGGGTCTCGGCCGACGATCTCGGCTTCCGCTCGGTCGCCGTTGCGGAACGACACCGTGATGCGGCCGCCCCGAGCCGCAGCCTCCACCACGTGGTTGTTCGTGAGGATGTAGCCGTCCTCGCTGATGACGAACCCGGAGCCTTCGTTGGCCGAGCCGAGGCCTTGCACCTGGAGCTGGACGACGCTCGGTTCGAGTTTCGCGGCCACCGCTTCGATGCTTCCCTCGGGCGGATTGCCGGTCTGCTTGGCCGGAAGCGGCTGATCGAGTGCGTTCGGCGCAGGCGGCGCAGCGGCGTTGTCGGCTGCGAGATATCCGCCCGCCGCTCCGGCTGCACCGCCGACCAGCAACGCGAGCAACGCGACGCCTGCCACGAGCTTGCGCGGCATCACCATCGCGGTCTGTTGCCGCCGCGTTGGACTGTCGGCCTGTGGATACACGCCGTAGTGCGCCTGTCCGTAGGGGGACGACCCGTAACCCCCGGCTGTGTTCCCGGGTGGCGGTGTGTGGGGCGGGTACTGGAAGTCGTGCGACGGCCCGCCTGCGTCCGTCGGCCCCGTGGCGGCATCGCGGGGGCCCGACGGGTCGCTGTGTGCCGAGTCCGGCTGCTCCGGCGTTCCCGGCGCCGGAGTCGGCCTGTCCTGCGCGGAAGGGTCGTTCTCGGTCATGTCTCCATAATGGGGCGAACTCCTGAGAGCACGCTGAAGACCGGCTGTGTGCTCGGTACGAGTGCACCGACCAGCGGCGCGCTCCACGACCCGGTTCGAGGTGTTGTCGTTGATCCGGACCCCCGTGGTCGGCTCCGACCCCGCGAGGTACATGAGTTCGTCCCGCGCTCACCGCACCGAGGACAGCTCCAAGTACAACCAGGCCGGGTCTCGGTCCCTGTCCGCCGCCGTGCGCGGCAGCGGGCGTTCCGTCCCGTCGCGGTGGACAGTCCGACGGCCGTCCGCGGGCTGCCGCACCGCCTTGTTCAGCGTGAGCCCTCTCGGTGCGGCTGCGGCACGAGCGTCAACTCGCCCACATGGGCGGAGAGCACGTCGCGCGCCGCGTCGTCCAGTCCCTCGTCACTGATCACCGCGTCGGCCTCGGAAAGCGACGCGACCGTCGAGATGCCGGCCACGGACCATCGCGTGTGGTCGGCGAGGACGACGAGGCTCCGGCCGGTCTCCACCAGAGCCCGGTCGGCGTCGCACTCCGACAGGTTGGCCACGGTGTAACCCGCACGCTCGCTGATCCCGTACACCCCGAGGAAGACGAGGTCCGCGTGCAGGCCGCGCAGACTCTGCACGGCGAGTGGTCCCACGAGCACGTCGGAACCGCCCCGCACTCCCCCGGTCAGGATCACCACCCGGTCGGGCTGTGCGGACGAGGCGGCGATGTCGGCAACCGTGAGGGAGTTGGTGACCACGGTCAGGTTCGGCACCGGGTCCAGCACGCGGGCAAGGACGTTCGTGACCGGACCGGACGACAAGGCCACCGCCTGCCCGGGTCTCACCCGACGTGCCGCCTCGGCCGCGATGGCCTCGTGCCGTGCCCTCGCCTCCACACAGGTCTCGACGGGGGACCCGCCCGACACGCGGGTGGCGCCGCCGTACACCTTCTCGACCAGGCCACGGCCCGCCAACACGTCCAAATCCCGCCGGATGGTCATGTCGGACACACCCAGCCTGCTCACGAGGTCACTCACCCGAACCGCACCGGTGCGTCGGGTCTCCTCCAGAATGACCGCCTGTCGTTGCCGCGCCAGCACTGTCGACTCCGTTTCCGCGACCACGCCTCTATCAGAAAAGCGTACGCGAACAACCGCACTCTCGGTGATGATCACCCATACGGGGAGTGACGAGAACCCGAGCGGGGCACAGCCTTCGACGGCGTCAGCCCGTGATACCGGGAAGCCTCAGTGCCATGAGCGCGCCGCCGTCCGGCTTGTTCGACGCGTACACGGTGCCTCCGTGCCGCTCGGCCGCCTGCTTGACGATCGCCAGACCGAGTCCGGAGCCCGGCAACGTGCGGGCCTCGTTGGCGCGGTAGAAGCGGTCGAACACGTGCGGAAGGTCCTCTGCCGCGATACCCGGCCCCGAGTCGGACACCTCGATCACCGCCGTGCCGTCGCCGAGGGGCCGCAGTGCCACGTGGACCACCGAGTCCGGTGGCGAGAACTTCACGGCGTTGTCGAGCAGGTTCAGGACCGCACGTTCGAGTCCGTGGGAATCCCCGATCAGCACCCACGGTCGCAGGTCCGTCCGGAACTCGATGGTGCCGGCTCGGCGTCGAGCCCGGTCGAGTGCGCGCTCGACCACCTCGACGAGATCGACGCGCTCCGTCGTCTCCGTGGCGCTGTCCTCGCGCGAGAGTTCGGTGAGGTCGCCGATGAGCTGGGTGACCTCGTCGAGCTGTGCCCGGATGTCCGCCTCGATGTCGGCGCGATCCCGAGCGGACAACGTCGGAGCGCCCTCCCGGCTCGCCGCCAGCAGAAGCTCGAAGTTCGTGCGCAGCGAAGTCAGCGGCGTTCGCAGCTCGTGGCCCGCGTCGGCAACGAGTCGGCGCTGACGGTCTCTCGACTCGGCAACCGCGGCCAACATCGTGTTGAAGCTCTGGGTCATCCGGGCGAGTTCGTCGTCACCGCTCACGGGAATCGGCCGCAGATCCATGGTGCGCGTGACCCGCTCCGTCGCGGAGGTCAGGCGCTCCACAGGTCTCAGACCTGCGCGAGCCACGGCCGTACCCGCAGCAGCGGCCACCAGGATTCCCGCGCCGCCGAAGAACAGCAGCACCAGAGCCAGTTCACCGAGTGTTCGTTTCGTCGGTGCGAGCGACTGCGCAAGCACCAACGCCACGCCGTTGCCCGCAGGCAGTGCCACGACCCGCATGTCGGTCTTCTCGTCGGTCCGCAGCGAGGACTCGCTGGAGCCGTCGGCGACGGCGAGTTCGCTGCGGCCCCACGGTGGCGGTGTCCCCGCGCGTGGATAGACGAGCCCGCCCTGCGCCGTGAGGAGCCCGATGTGGACGTCACTGCTCGCCAGAAACGCACCCGGCACGGACTGCAGCCGATTCTCGACCGACGGGCTCCGCACAGCCGCCTGGGCGCGGTTCACGAGGTTCTCGTCGAACTCGGCGTAGAGGTTGCGATGCACGGTGACGTAGGCGCCCAGGGACACCAACGCCACCGTGCAGCCCACGCAGACGGCGGCGAGCAATGACACGCGCGCCCGCAATGAGAAGCGCCTGCGTCGTGGAGGTGCGTCCGGAGCCGTCGTCACGGCGGTGTCTCCCGCAGCACGTAACCGACACCGCGCACCGTGTGGATCAGTCGCGGCTCCCCGCCCGCCTCGGTCTTCCGTCGCAGATAGCCGACGTAGACCTCAAGCGCATTACCGGACGTGGGGAAGTCGTAACCCCAAACCTCTTCGAGGATGCGGCTGCGAGCCAGCACGTGTTTCGGCCGCGACATGAAGAGTTCGAGCAGCGAGAACTCGGTTCGGGTGAGGCTGATCGGCCGCCCTCCGCGCGACACCTCCCGCGTGTTCGGGTTCAACGTGAGGTCGGCGAACGTGAGCACGTCATCGTCGCCTCCGGTCCCGCCCTGGCCCGCCCGACGCAGCAACGCCCGCAACCGCGCCAGCAGTTCCTCCAACGCGAACGGCTTCGGCAGGTAGTCGTCGGCCCCGGCGTCGAGTCCGGCCACCCGGTCGGAAACCGCGTCCCGCGCCGTCAACACGAGAATCGGCAGGTCGTCACCGACTCCCCGGAGCCGACGCGCGACTTCGAGGCCGTCGAGACGCGGCATCATGACGTCGAGCACCATGGCGTCGGGACGATCGGTGGCCACCTTCTCCAGTGCCTGGGCTCCGTCGCCGGCGAGCTCCACCTGGTAGCCGTTGAACTCCAGCGAACGCCGCAGCGACTCCCGGACAGCCCGGTCGTCGTCCACAACGAGAATGCGCATGGGTCCAGTCTGGCCCCGACGGCTGAGAAGCTCCTTAACGACGTCCTCAGTCCACGAGACCACCGCGGTAGGCCAGGAGCGCCGCCTGCACCCGGTTCGCCGCGCCGATCTTGGACAGCACCGCGGACACGTAGCCCTTCACGGTCGCCTCCGACAGATGCAGCCGACTCCCGATCTCGGCGTTCGACAAACCCTGCCCGATCAGTGTCACCACCTCGCGTTCCCGCTCGGACAACGACGCGATCAGCTCACGCGCCGGTGCTGACGCACGCTGCCCGTCGCGATGCGCGTTGACCATGCGCGCCGCCACGCCGGGATCGAGCACCGCACCGCCACGAGCGAGGTCGCGGATGGCGCGCACGAGCATGGCGGGCTCGATGTCCTTCAGCAGGAAGCCGTTGGCCCCGAAGCGGAGCGCGAGGCTCACGTACTCGTCGATGTCGAAGGTCGTCAACATGGCGACGACCGGAGGGTTCGGCAAGGTCTGGATGGCCCGCAGGGCACGGATGCCGTCGTCAGGAGTACGCATCCGGATGTCGAGCAACGCGACGTCCGGGTGGAACCGCCGCACCGCCTCGACCGCCGTTCTGCCGTCAGCAGCCTCGCCCGCCACCTCGATGTCTGAAGCAGGCGCCACCATCGCGCGCAGCCCCGACCGGACCAGCTCCTCGTCGTCGGCGAACATCACCTTGATCAACAGCGCCTCCGGCAGCCGACGGAGCGCGTCACGCGCCCAGTCACAATGCGGTTACTGATAAGTAGTGGAGGTATTACAGTGAGCGGCCCGCGTTCCGTCAAGGTCCCACTCACAGCGTGGACCGACGGAGGCGCTAAGGTATGCGTAGAGTCGAGAACTCACAAGCCCTCGTAGCTCAGGGGATAGAGCACCGCTCTCCTAAAGCGGGTGTCGGAGGTTCGAATCCTCCCGGGGGCGCAAACCCCCTGGTCACGAGCCGACCAGGGGAGCTACGCCGAACCTCCCCACGTTTAACCCTCGATATTCGCGGGTCCGGTCCGTGGCCGCTCAGCGAGAGCCAGCCCCGCATCCTCGCCGACGACACCACGCTCCATGTAGTCCTCTTGCGTCGTGCTGATGCGTTCATGACCGAGGTAGTCGGCGATCTCCCGAGCCGTGAGCCCGGCGTCGTCGAGCACACCCGCGACGTAGTGACGGAAGTCGTGCGGATGCAGGCCCTCGAACGCCGTCCCGGCGACGACCTGGCGGATGCGCGCCCGCGTGTTGTCCGGGTCTCGCAAGGTCCCCGTCGCGGAGGGGAACACCCACGGTGACTCCGTCTCAGCGTGCCGTCGCTTCAGGATGTCCATGACCCACGCCGGCGGGCGGATGGTGCGCATCCCCGCGCGGCTCTTGGTGTGGTCCTGCACGAACAGGCCCCTGCCGGTGACGCGGATGACCGTGCCGTGGAACCGGATGGTGCCGGCGTCGAAGTCGACCGAGCTGTCCCAGTTCAGCGCGAGCAGCTCCCCGATCCGGCAGCCAAGCCCCGAGAGCACATCCACCATGTCGACCAGATCCCAGCGTGCAGCCTTCTCCGAGGCATGGAAGAGCGCCAAGACAGCACCAATGGTGCGCGCGTTGACCAGGCGTTCCTTCTTGCGCTTCTTCTTGCCAAGGCCTTCGATCTCGCGAACCGGGTTCTTGTCGAGCGCGTCGTGTCGCACCGCCAGGCCGAAGATGCCAGACAGCACCACCTTGGCGTGCGAAGCCGCCCCGCGGCCCACCTGGTCGCGAATCTCGGTGATGACCCGGTTGACCGTCGAGACCCGAACATCCTGGATACGCAAAGCACCCACACGTGAAGCCAGGTAGCGACGCCAGGTGTCCACCAGCGCGATCATCCCCCGAGTACTGATCAGCGCACGCAACGGTGAAGCCGTACCGGTCAACGGCGCAGGCGACAGTGTTCGCGACTACCTACATGTCCAGGACGCCGCAGACGCCGTCATCGCCACTCTCAACACGCCCCGAACCTTCGGCCGATTCAACGTCGGCAGCGGACAGGGAGCGAGCGTCAGCGACATCATCACCACCGCGGAGAAGGTGACCAGGCGACCAATCGCCATCGAACGCAAGCCAGCCGTCGACGAGGTCAAGCACATCGTCCCGGACACCACCCGCATCCGCCAAGAACTCGACTGGCAGCCACAACACTCGGCACTCGCCGACATCATCACCGACGCCTGGCACGCATTCGAAGCCGCATGAGCCTTCTGGAGCCCACCACTGCGCGTGTGTTCAAACTTTCTTCTCTTGTTCCAAACTTTCTTCTCTTGTTCAAGGGCGGCCCCGCCGGGGCCGCCAGAAGGAAGAAGAGATGCCCTCGCCGGGCGGGCAGGTCTCCGGGATGGCCGGGACCATCACGCACGTTGCGGTTCGGTGGTGGTCCGGTAGGTGTTCCATCCCGTCCGACCTCCCAGAGGGCTATCACGCCGCGTCAAGGGGGCAAGCCTGGCAACGTCAGCCGCCGGTCAACGAGGAAGGTTGCCCCCTTGACACAGCGTGATCGGGCTACGCCAGGTCAGACGGGATGGAACACCAAGCCACCCGCGTGCGTGGCGCTCCCGGTACAACTCCGGTACAGGCGGCAGCGACGACCAACGCGAAACGACGGCAACCGACGAGCACCAACACGCAGGTCAGAGGCCTTCACCGCGACATCACCCCAGGCCGGACGCAGTTCACCAACAACCGCTGGTGCTGAGTCCACCCATCAGCACCAGCACGGGGCACATTGGGGGCACATGGGAGGCACTAGTGACCGAAACCAACGACAACTGACCACCACCAGGCGACACATTGGGGCGCAGGTCAGCAGCCAGGAAGCAGGCAGAGGGCATGGCCGAAGCGCCCTCCTAAGGCGGTGCTTCGTGATCCTGGGGGCGGTCAAGTGATACCTATCTCTGCCACCTGTATGCGGCGCAGGACGTCACTCGGTGGCGCTAGCGTGGGCCATGTGCGAATACCAGAGTGGCAGCCGGTACTCAGAGTCAACGAGTATGGCCTGATGCTCGGCGTGGATGCTGATGGAGCATGGTCGGTCGGACACGATGAGTCGGACGCCAGGGCCGCTAGCGACGCGCTTATCGCCCTGTTGCCTCTCCTGGAACAGCCGTACACCAACGTGCAACACGCGGCAGCGCCACACGTTGCCACCGCCGGCCTGCCCCCATGGAGTCAACTGCTACGTCTTGCTCTCACGTGGACCTCCGATCACTGGCCAACCTGTGCGCTCACATGGATCGAAGACGGCTGTCCAGCACGCGAAGTGCTGGACACGCTCGCGTGGCTGAAAGATTCACGCGAGCGCGCCCAGCCCTTGCGACACCGAGCGTTGCGCCTCTGGAAAGCTGAACGCGAACGCACTCCTTGATCGTCGCCACGCTTTACCCTCGCCAATCAACGTCAAATGACGACACTCATCGCCCGAAGTTGGTAACACTGCTCTGCCTGTTCGAGCAGGTCACAGCCGATGTTGAGCCCCATCGACAGATGACGAGAGACGCGCCGCCATAAAGCGGGTGTCGGAGGTTCGAATCCTCCCGGGGGCGCATCTCCTCTGGCCACGCATTGGCCAGAACTTCATGTCGCGACTTTCCACTTTCGAATCTTGATAGTGGCCCTCCCCGCGTGACCGAGCAGCCGCGGGGCCCAGTCCGGCACCGACCGCCCGAGCGCTTCTCCGCTGCGGGGCCGATGCACTCCCGGCCGACGACCGACGCCTCCCACAGGGCCCCAGGGTCGGCTTCCTCCAGCGACGTACCCGACCTCCAACGGACGAACCCAACATCGCCCGAGCACACCCACGGCGTGGCGCGAGGTGACACGCCCGGAAGGCTTACGCCGCCGTAATCAGTCCGCGTGCGCCTCAGGTGGCGGCCAGGTGTCGCCTTCGACGAAGTGCTTCGCCCAGTAATGCGGGTTCAGCTCCGCCAGCGTGCGCACGCTCCACCCGTTCGGCGCAGTGGGGTCCTCGACACCGACCTGCACGTGTGGCCCCCACAGGGCGAGGCGTTCCTGGCAGATGCCGCACGGGGCGAGCACCGTGATCGCGCCGTCGTTGCCCCAGCTACTCACGAACACCGACGCCGTGATGGCCACGCCCAGCGTGTACGCCTGGCAGATCGCGCCCGTCTCCGCACACAGTGACGCCGCCGCGTTGAGGTTGTCGAGCGCCACGCTGGTGAGGATTCGACCGTCCTCCAGGTAGACCGCTGCGGCTTCGGTGCGGTCGCGGCGACGCATCTGCTCGACCGCCGCGTCCACGAGTCGTTGATCGAGCTTCACGCCGTCAACCTACCGACTTCCATCGCGCCGCCCGACGGATTTTCACCTCCGGTCAGCCGTGTGCGGCGATCTGGATGAGGTTGCCGCACGTGTCGTCGAAGACGGCGGTGGTCACGCCACCCATCCGCAACGGCGCTTGCGTGAAACGCACGCCCTGCGCGGTGAGCCGCTCGACCTCCTCCTCCACGTTCGACACGGCGAACGAGGCGGCCGGGATGCCGTCGGCCACGAGTGCGTCCTTGTACGGCCGCACCGCGGGATGACCGTCCGGTTCCAGCAACAGCTCCGTGCCGTCCGGTTCCTCCGGCGACACGACCGTCAACCAACGGGCGTCGCCGAGCGGCATGTCGTGCTTCGTCACGAAGCCCAACGTCTGGGTGTAGAAGCGGTGCGCCTTCTCCTGATCGTCCACGAAGACGCTGGTGATGTTGATTCTCACGGTGTCGTCCTTCCGCCGTCCGCCACCGGCCAGCGGTCGGTGATGGCTCGCAGTGGTGTCGTGTCGAGCCAGTGGAACTTGCTGCGCCCCTCCTTGCGCGTGGTGATCAGACCCGCTTCCTCCAGGATGGCGAGATGTTGGGAAATCGCCTGTCGCGACGAAGTCAGGCCGTGTTTGCTGGTGAGCCGCGCGCACAGTTCGAACAGGGTCTGGCCGTCACGCTCCGTCAACTCGTCGAGCACCGCCCGACGAGTCGGATCGGCGAGCGCCTTGAACACGTCACTCACCACACCCACCATAGGCAAGTATTCACTTGCCTGTCGAGGCTCCCGATGCTGCGCGACGCCGTGTGATCGCACGCGCCACTGCGTCGCTTTCGCGATGACGCTCGCCGCGATCGGCCGTCACGGCTGCCGGAACGGAAGCAGGTCTCCGGTCCCGCGGCGACGGCACCGCTGACGCGCTCGGGACGCGCATCGTCGGCCCCCACTCGTAGCGTGGTGGGCATGGACCTCGTTCTCGTTCCCGGGTTCTGGTTGGACGGCGCGTCGTGGGGTGACGTCGCCGAGCTGCTCGGACGCGCCGGGCATCGTGTGCACGCCGTCACGCTGCCGGGGCTCGAATCCCTCGACGCCGATCGCCGGGGCATCACGTTGCAGGACCACGTCGATGCCGTCGTCGACGTCGTGGACCGCTGCACCGGCGACGTCGTGCTGGTCGGGCACTCGGGAGGCGGCGCCATCACGTACGCGGTCGCCGACGCCCGGCCCGACCGCGTGGCACGGGTCGTCTACGTCGACTCGGCTCCGCTTCCCGCAGGACGCCCCATCAACGACGACCTCCCGGTCGTCGACGGCGAGATTCCGCTGCCGGACTGGTCGTACTTCACCGACGCCGACCTGCGTGACCTCGACGAGCCGTTGCGGCAGGCGTTCCGCGCCCGGGCGCTCCCCGAGCCCGCGCGCGTCGCCTACGACGGACTCGTACTGCACGACGAACGGCGTCACGACGTGCCCGCCACGGTCGTGTGCTGCGAGTTCTCCAGCGAGTTGCTACGCGGGTGGCTGGCGGAGGGGCATCCGATGGTCGCGGAACTCGCCGAGGTCAGGGACGTCGAACTCGTCGACCTGCCCACCGGACACTGGCCGCAGTTCACGAAGCCGACGCAGCTCGCGGACGTCGTGCTCCGCGCCGTGGAAGCGCACCGTGTGCCCTGAGACTGTCCGACCCGGGTGGCAGCATCGGCCCATGCCGGACCACTCCCCGCACGACCGCCCCATGCCACCCCTCGCCGCCGACGAACGCACGATGGCGGAAGGGTGGCTCGACTTCTACCGCGCCACACTGGCGCTCAAGTGTGCCGAGCTGTCGACCGAGCAGCTTCGGACCGCCTCGGTACCGCCGTCGTCGCTGACGTTACTGGGACTGGTGCAGCACATGACCGACGTGGAGCGCCACTGGTTCCGCCAGGTTCTCCACGGCGAGGATCTGCCGCGTGTCTACGGCAGTCACGACGGCGCCTTCGACGTCGCCGCCGACGTGTCGCCGGCCGAGGCGCTGGCCGCGTGGGAGGACGAGGTCGCCGTCGCGCGGAGGAACTGCCGGGCGCACTCGCTCGACGAGCTCCGACCGTTTCCCCACGGCGGCGAGGTGTCGCTGCGGTGGATCTACACTCACATGGTCGGTGAGTACGCCCGCCACTGTGGACACGCCGATTTGATCCGGGAACGCATCGACGGCATCACCGGGGTGTGACAGGCCGCGCTCAGCGCGTCGCCATGCTCTCCAGTTCCCGGCAGCGTCGGCTCAACGCCTCGATCTTCGCGGTGAGCTGTTCCGCCTCCCGTTCGTCGAGGTCGGAACGGACGGCCTGCTCGCCCAGCCGCGTGTACTGCGACACGACCGACCGGTAGTGCTGCCGGAACTTCCGTCGCCGCGCCGCCGTCGACACGTCGTCGTGGAGCCGGTCGAGGTCGATGATCTGTTGCGCGAGGTGCGCCGCCGCGGCACTCAACCGCGATCGGGCGTCGCCGGCCGCCTCGCGCTGCGCGGCCCGACGCGCGGCCACCCGGCCCACCCGGCGGGCACCGACGTACGCGACGGCCGTGCCGACCACCACGGCGAGCAGGGTCGCCGCGGCGACGACGTACCGTCCGATCGGTGCGTCGATCTGCCGGGAACCGTCAGGCTGATGACCGCTGCCGACCAGCAGGTCGTAATTCACGACCACGACCTTCAACGCCTCCAGCGGCCGGTCCACGAACTGGTCGACCCCATTGGCGATCATGGACTCCACGACGACGCTCTTGCCGAAGTTCTCCTCGTACGCGCCGGGGAAATGACTACAGGCCCAGGTTCCGTACTCGTCGTCGCGCTGGCTGAGCACCAGCATCAGTGTGTTCGCCGCGGCGTTCCAGTGGCCTTCGCACCGCTCGTCGAGGGCGTCGCGGTCGGCTCCCGGTTCGAGCATGATCACGACGAGCTTGCGATCGCCGATGATGCGCTCGGCCGCCTCGCGGTCCACGTCCACCTCGGGCGCGGCGTAGAAGGAGGACGTGCGGACGTGGCTTTCGACCTCGTCGTCGAAGAAGCCGCCCGTCCACGCCGACCAGCCCAGAACACCGAGACACAGCAGCGCGATCAGCAGGATCGGCCGCTTCGCGACAGGGATGCGTCGGGTCATGCGATCCTGCTCCGCAAGTAGACGTCGGGGGCGTAGTCGGGGCGGCCGAGCGAGTCGGCGACGGAGGCGAGTTCGCGCTCGGCATCGTCCAGAAGGGACTGGACGTGCGACTCGCCCAGATTGCTGTCCTCGGCTTCCCTGGCCGAGGACAGGGTCGCGATGGCCCGCACCAGTGCCGGGTCGGTGTCGCGGCCCGACAGTCCGGAGACCTCGATCGACAACGCGGTGAGCCCGGCCAGTCGAGCCGAGGGACTCTTCGGGCGGGTGGCGTCGCCGAGAACGGGTCGCAGCGACGTGGTCACGAACGCCGCCACGCACAGCAGGAACACCAACGGCAGTGCCAGCAACGCGGTCGGCATCGGGTCGAACGGCTCCGGTGGCGTCGGCCTGCCGAACACGCCCGAGAACCGCAAATCGCCCACGCGGTTCAGGTAGGCGTACAGGATGTTGTCCTGCGGGTAGTCGTACCGGCTGAGCCTGCTGCCGAACTGCGCGTAGAAACTCGTCGCCGCCACCTCGGCGAACTCGTCGCGGTGCGGGCCGTCGTACTCGACCCACGACCCGTACACGACGACGATCGGGGTGTCGGGGAAGACCTCGGCGAGCGCGGGGCCGTACCGGGCGACGGGCTCACCGCGCGGCTGCTGCGGCAGCGCGACCACCAGGAGGTCCTGGTCGGGGAACGCGCCGCGGGCGGAGTCTTCCGGCACCTCGCCGAGCGTGGCTCCCTCCGCGACGTGGACACCGGTGTCGCGCAGGTCGGCGACCACCGTGGCCAGCTCGGACTCGGTGGGCTCCCGCCACGCGAAGTCGCTCTCCACCTGCTCTCTCGGCACTTCGCGCAGGGCCTGGACCAATGTGACCAGCTCGCTCGTCACGTCGCCGATCGCGAACTGGTCGCGCCAGTCCGACAGCTCGTCGCCGACCACCTCGAACCCGCCGCCGGACACCCGGGTTCCCTGCACGACGATGTCGGCGTTCTCCACGTCGTTGACCCGGTCGCGCTCGGCCTCGTCCAGACCGGGCGGGACCACGAGCAGCCGGTATCCGGCGTCGCCGATCGCCTCCCGCACCCGATCCTCGTCCCAGACGGCGATCGAGCCCGGCAACCGCACCACGGGTCGTTCGTCGAGCAGCGCGGTCATCTCCTCGACCGAAGGGACACCGTGGTCGCTGAGTTCCCCGGCGCTGCCCTCGGCCAACTTCGTCGTCGACGTGTTGGCGTAGCTGGCGTCGGGCCGGTCGGGTTGGGCCTCGACGAACACGACGAGCGCGACGGCGGCGAGCACGAGCGCGCCCCAGCGGCTCAACGTCCGTCGGTGTGCCGTGGCCTCGGCTCGGGTGTGGTGGTCAGACATCGGCGGCCTCCCGCCACAGTCGGTCGGCCTCCGTGGCACAGTCCGCCGCCGCGCGCGCTGCAGCGCTGCCGCCACCGTCGGCCGCCAGGTGCCGGGCGCGGGCGAGCAGCCGTTCGGCCTCCGGCACGGCGGCCGAAGTGGCGTCGCGACTCACTTCCGCACGGGTGATCGCCGCCCGCGCAGTCGACCACTCCACCGCCGCGGCCCGTCGACGAGCCCGCCGACGAGGTACGTAGGCGGCGGCGAAGCCTGCGCAGAGCAGAGCGGCACCACCGAGGGACCAGACCCACCACGTCCAGGACATGCACCGATCGCTTTCTCTCTCGAGGCGAAGTGCCGTCGCTCTCACAACCTCCGAACGGACCCGAACTCGCCGGAAACGCCGTCGATCACGCCGTATCCTTCCCGACACCGCCCCGCGGAGGGAAGGCCACTTCGACGAACCGAGTCAGCGTTTGTCGTAGGTGAGCACGGCGACGCCGCTGCGGTAGTGCCGGACGTCGGTGAGGTCGTAGCGCTCCGGCCGGAAACTCGCGCCGTGGAACAACGGGATGCCGTCGCCCGCGACGATCGGCTGCAACTTGACGATCAGCCGGTCGATCTCGTCGCGCAGCGTGGTGGCGAGCCTGCCGCCGCCGCACAACCAGATGTCCATCCCCTCCTGCTGCTTGAGCGCGCGCACCGTGGCGACCGGGTCGGTACGCACCAGTTCGACCGTCGGGTCCGGACTCTCCGTCATCGTCGTGGAGAACACGATGCTGCGCAGATGCCGGTAGGCGTTGGTGATGCCGTGTCGCAACCCGATCTCGTAGGACCCTCTCCCCTGCAACACGGTGTCGAAATGCCGATTGGGCACGTCCTCCAGGCCGAGCATCGAGCGCACGTGCGTGGGGTGCATGTCGGGGAACTCCCGACGCAACGGCTCGGCGTGGTCTCCCTCCAGCACGAACCACGGCGACGGGTCGTCGTTGGCAGGGCCGGCGATATAGCCGTCGATCGTCTGGGCCACGAGGTAGGTCAGTTTTCGCATGGGCGCCTCCCGCCACTTGAACCACTCCAGTTGAAGTACTTCGAGCGTAGTACTATGGACACAGTGGTTGTCAAGACGGAGAGGTGTTCGATGGTCACCAACCCACAACGCCGCACCGCCCTCGTCGACGCGGCGATCGAGGTGCTCGCCCGGGACGGCGCTCGCGGCCTGACCTTCCGCGCGGTCGACACCGAGGCGGGCGTGCCGAAGGGAACCGCGTCCAACTACTTCGCCAACCGCGACGACCTGCTGCAACAGGCAGCCGAGCGCATCCACCACCGGGTGGCCGTCGGCCCCGCCGATGCCACCGAGACCGAGCCGAAGGCGATGCTCACCCAGTTCATGCGGGTGCTGCTGCACCGCATCGCCGACGACCGCGCGGGCTGGCTCGCCCTGCTCGAACTCCGACTCGAAGCCACCCGACGGCCGGACCTGCGCACGACACTGACCACGACACTGAAGGAGAACCTGCGGCTCAACGTCGAAGGACGTCGTCAAGGCGGCCTGCCCGGCGACGACCTCACGACGGTGTTGCTGTACTACGCGATGAGCGGACTGATCCTGGAACACCTCACGCTGCCCGACGTCCTCGACGACGTCGACCTCGACGCGTTGGTGGCCGACTTCGTGGCGCGGGCGCTGCCCGCCGAGTGAGCGGCGGAGAGAACACAAAGGACGGCCGCCTCGGGAACGGTGTCCCGAGGCGGCCGTCGAGGTGTGAGCGTCGTTGCTCAGGCCTCCTTGAGGAGGAGGTACCAGGGGTTGGTCTCGGCCAGCTTGTCGAGAGTCTCCTGACCCACGAACGCCGAGAGGCCGTTGGCCGCCGTCCGCGCCGCGTCGCGAGCCATCGTGGTGTCACCCAGCAACTGCTGGATCTGCCACGGCGTGCCGATCGGAAGCGGCAACGGGGCACCGTGCGGCACCCGCTGCGGCTGCCGGTACAGCACCCGCCCCTTGCCGAGGTCCGCCGCCGGGTTCAGCACGTAGCCGTGGTCGCCGGAGGCGTAGCCGACGAGACCGTTGGCGAACGCCGCCAGGTTGGTGATCATGTTGGCGGAGTTGCAGATGCCGTCGTTCTCGTTGCAGATGTCGGCCACCGAGAGGTCGCCGAACTCGTGCGGCCCCTGCATGGTGACGTCGGGCAGGATCGTCGGGAGGTTCGTCTCGATACCACCCGCGATGCCGCCCGCACCGCCGTCGCCGAACGCCCGGCGCGGGTTCCCGTACAGCACGCCCTCGATGAGGTGATGCGGGATGTCGTTCGTCTTCGCCAAGGCTTCGAGCACGTTGCCCGCCACCAAGGCACCCTCGGAGTAACCCGAGATGACCAACCGAGTCCCCGAGCACCGGGCGTGGAAGTCCCGCACCGCGGCGTCGAGCTTACTCGTCCCGTCGGCGACCGCCTTGTCCAGCGGGTACTCGTCGACCACCGGGAACACACCGTCGTGGTAGGGCACCTGGACGATCTCCCACCCGGCGGGCGGGTTGGCGTTGAACGCCGTGTTGTTCCAGTTGGTCAGTTCCTCGCCGTGGCCATAGCCGTCGACCTCGAACACCGCCGTCTCCGGGCAGGCATTGGACGTGACGGGTTCAGCCGCTGCCTGTGCGACGGGCAGCCCGGCGAGGGTGGTGGCGGCGACGGTCGCGAGGAGCGCCGCACGCCCTTTTCTGTTTTTTGCCATCGTTCCCTCCGCGCCGTCAGGCGCTGTATCCCTTGGGTGGAATCAGTGAGGCCAGCTGGTCGAAGGTCAGCCAGTAGAACTGGTAGCCGCCGAACGACGCCGGGTCCGCGATGAGCACCGTGCGGTCGATGTCGTTGTAGCCGATCACCGTGAAGTAGTGATAGATGGTCTGGTTCGGCGGATAGCCGGGGGGCTGGTTGCCCGGAGGCGCGACGATGTTCGCGACGATCGGGTAGTTGTTGTTGATGTTGAGCACGATGTCGCGCCACAACAGGTCCTTCTGGGCCTGCGTGGGCGGATCGTTGGGCATCTCCTTGGTCTCGTACCAGCCGACGTAGTTGCTCAGCACGCGCGTGACCTGGCCGATCCAGTCGGTGCCGCCCGTGTGCGTCCCCAGCTCCGCGGCGAGGTCGGCCTGGCTGCGGTAGATGCCGCGAGCCGACAGCGCGATGCGCACGGCGGCCGGTCCACACCAGTAACCCGTTTCCTGCACCTGGTAGTCGACGTTGAGGATGACCTCACCCATCGCCCGCGGTTCCTGCGCCAGGTCGGCGGCGGCAGGTTTCGCGGTGACGGCCGGACCGGTGGCCTCGACGGCGGCACCGGCAGTGGCGGGCCCCAGCAGCGGAACGGCGAGCATGACCGTGAGCGCGGCAGCCGAAGCGGCCAGTTTTCGCTGACGCATTCCTACTCCCCTGAGTCAGAAAATGGGACTCGATGGTGCCAAGACCGGCGAGACAATATCCAGTGATCGAGCTGGCGCACCTGTGACATCGCACAGTTGCGCCAATTCTCGACTCGGCATTGCATAATTCCCGACGTTCGTATGTTGACCGGAAAAGAGCAAGATCATATCATTTCCGGGCCCGCAGTGTGCCCGGAAACCGGAAGGGGACCGTGCTCGACGTCCTCGTGCCCGACAGCGACCAGGGGCGGATCTACCGCGCCCTGACGATGCGGGGCAGATCGGATCACCAAGCGATCGCCCGCTACACCGGCCTGCCCGAGGACACGGTGCTGGAGGTCCTGCACACGCTGGCCGAGCTCGACCTGGTCGCCGCCGACGACGGCGAGCCCGCCCGCTGGGAGGCCGCTCCCCCCGACCGCGTGATGTCGTTGGCGTTGGCGGAGGAGGAAGAACGACGTGCTCGGTTGTGGCGTGCGGGAGCCGAGCTGGACCGGCTCTACCACCACGCGCACGCGGCGAGTGGACCGCTGCGGTACGTCGAGCCGATCGAGCACCCGGCGACGCTCATCATGCTCACCAACCGGCTGCAGGAGCAGGCCGCAGAGCAGGTCCGTTGGCTCGACCGCCCGCCCTACTACAGCAAGCCGCATCATTTCCGGGAGCAAGCGGAAACGCAGACGCGCAGAATGGCCGAGGGCATTCGCTATCGGACTCTCTACAGCCAGGCCGTGTACGCCGACCAACGATTGTTCACCACGATGACGCGGATGGCCGAGCTGGGGGAACGCGTGCGCGTGCTGCCCGAACTGCCGGTGAAACTCACCATCGGCGACGCGGAGTCGGCGTTACTGGTGCCCGACCCCGACCACTCCGGTCTCGAAGGCGCACTTCTGGTGCGCGCCTCCGGTTTACTCCAGGCGCTCATCGGAATTTTCGAAACACTCTGGACACTGAGTGTTCCGGTGACGGATGTGGGCGGCGAACAGGGTCTTCCGGAACAGGACCGCGCCATTCTGACGCTCATGGCCGCCGGCGCGACGGACGACACCATCGCCCGACGCCTCGACATGTCCCGACGCACCGTGGTGCGACGTATCGCCGCACTGCTCGATCGGCTGGGTGCGACGACCCGGTTCCAGGCAGGGGTCCAGGCCGCGAAGCGCGGACTGCTGTGACGCTTCGCGGCCCGGACACCCGTCGGAGCAACCGTTCGACGAGGTCCGCCGCCGCCCGCAACGCCGCGCGCTGACGCGCGACGAGGGCAGGGCTGATCGGCCGTCGACGCGAGCGACGGCGGCTGCGGGATTCGACTCAGTGGTAGAGCTGCCAGGCCATGGCGGCGACCCTCAACAACGGAAGCGCTGCCCGTTCGACCGAATCCTTCGACCGAATTCTTTGTCACCGGGCCCGCCACCTGTCAGTCTGCGGGACATGCGTGGCTACCTCGGCGTCGACATCGGTACCTCCAGCAGCAAGGGCGTGCTGGTGACGGGAGACGGACGACTGGTGCGCACCGCCGTCCGCGAGCACACGGTGCAGCGCCCCGCTCCCGGTCACGTGGAGATGGACGCGGAGGTCTGGTGGCGCGAGTTCGTGGAGCTGGCCGAGGAACTCACCGCCCCCGGTGACGTCGACGTGGCGGCGGTGGGTGTCAGCGGCATGGGTCCATGCGTGTTGGTGACCGACGCCGACGGCACCCCGCTGCGCCCGGCGATCCTCTACGGCGTCGACACGCGCGCGGGCGCACAGATCGAGGCGTTGAACGACGAACTCGGCGCGGACGCGATCCTCGCCCGATGCGGCTCGATGTTGTCGAGCCAAGCGGTGGGCCCGAAACTACGCTGGCTCGCCGACCACGAGCCCGAGCGCTACGCGCGCGCTCGCCGCCTGTTCGTCCCCAGCTCGTGGCTCGTCCACCGGCTCACGGGCGAGTACGTGCTCGACTTCCACTCCGCCAGCCAGTGCACGCCGTTGTTCGACACCGTGGACGCCGCCTGGTACGAACCGTGGACCCGACACGTCTGCCCGGACCTGGAGCTGCCGCCACTGCGCTGGCCCGGCGAGAGGGCGGGCGTGACGACACGTGCGGTGGCGGGAATCCCGGCGGGCGTGCCCGTGATCACGGGCACCATCGACGCGTGGTCGGAAGCGGTGAGCGTCGACGCGCAGAACCCCGGCGACCTCATGATCATGTACGGGACGACGCTCTTTCTGATCAACACCATGCGCGAGCGGCTGACGACGCCCGCCATGTGGGGCACGCTGGGCGCTCTGCCGGGCACCCGGAACCTCGCGGGCGGGATGGCCACCTCCGGCGCGATCACGTCGTGGCTGCGGGACCTCACGGGCGGCCCCGACTACGCGACCATGCTGGCCGAGGCTCGCGAGTCGGGCGCGGGAGCGAACGGGCTCCTGGTGTTGCCGTACTTCGCCGGGGAACGCACGCCGATCTTCGATCCGGACGCCCGGGGCGTGATCGCCGGGCTGACCGTGAGCCACACGCGCGGCGACGTGTACCGCGCGGTGCTGGAGGCCACGGCGTTCGCGGTGCGACACAACGTCGAGGCGTTGCGCGAGGTGGGGTCGGACATCACGCGGGTGGTCGCCGTCGGTGGTGGCACCCAGGGCGGGCTGTGGACCCAGATCGTCACCGATGTCACCGGACTGCCACAGCTCGTGCCGAGCGTGACCGTCGGAGCGAGCTACGGTGCCGCGTTCCTCGCCGCCGGACTGGTGGAGTCCGTGAGCATGACCGACTGGAACCCGCCCGCCCACGTGTGCGAACCGAATCCCGACGTCCGCGAGATCCACGACGCGTTCTACGCGCAGTACCGCGCGCTGTATCCGGCGAGCCGCGCCGTGCAGCACGCCCTCGCCGAACAACAGCGACTCCTGACCGCGCGGGCGACGCGACCGGCAGGGACGTGACCGGACGATCACGTCCGGTAGGGTCCGTTTCAGTCACCTGACTGAAACGGACCGTGTCGCGCTCCCAGGAGATTCGCCTCATGTCGATGTCCCAGCACCCGTGGCTCCCCGACGACCTCGACGTCGACGTCGACGCCCTGAGGGAGCGCTACCGCCGGGAACGCGATCGGCGAATCCGTCCCGACGGCGCCACGCAGTACCAGCGAGCGGAGGGCCGGTTCGGCTACTACGCCGAGGACCCCTACGTCGAACCGGGCTTCACCCGGGAGCCGCTGCGGGACCGGGTGGACGCCGTCGTGATCGGCGGCGGCTTCGGCGGTCTGCTCGCGGGCGCACGACTTCGGCAGGCGGGTCTCGACCGAATCCGCATCATCGAGAAGGCGGGCGACTTCGGCGGCACGTGGTACTGGAACCGCTACCCCGGCATCCACTGCGACATCGAGTCCTACGTGTACCTGCCGTTGTTGGAGGAGGTCGGGTACGTCCCGAAGTGGAAGTACGCGCCGGGCGAGGAGATCCGGCAGCACGCGATGGCCATCGGCCGCACGTTCGACCTGTACCGGGACGCGTGCTTCCAGACCGGTGTGCGGGAGCTGCGGTGGGACGACGGCGAGTGGATCGTGCGCACCGACCGCGACGACGAGATGCGGGCGACGTACGTGGTGGTGTCGAACGGCACGCTCGACCACCCGAAGTTGCCGAAAATTCCGGGAATCGAGGACTTCGCCGGACACACCTTCCACACCAGCCGGTGGGACTACGCCTACACGGGCGGCGACGCGAACGGCAATCTGACCGGCCTGAACGACAAGCGGGTCGCGGTGATCGGCACCGGCGCCACGGCGATCCAGGTGATCCCCCACGTGGCTCGCGACGCCCGACACCTGTACGTCTTCCAGCGCACACCATCCACTGTGGACGTGCGCGGCAACCGGCGCACCGATCCGGCGTGGGCGGCGTCCCTGGAGCCGGGGTGGCACAGCCGGCGCCGTGAGAACTTCCAGGCCGTCGTCACCGGCGCCGAGGTCGACGAGGACCTCGTGAACGACGCGTGGACCGCGAGCGCCCGTGTCCTCGGCAAAATCATGTCGACCGATGTCCCCCAGGGCATGGACCCCGCCGAGTGGGACCGTGTCGAGGAACTGCTCGACTTCCACAAGATGAACCAGCTCCGCGCACGTGTCGACGAGATCGTCGAGGACCCGGCGACCGCGGAGCTGCTCAAGCCCTGGTACCGCTACGGCTGTAAGCGGCCGACCTTCAGCGACGAGTACCTGGCGACGTTCAACCGCGACAACGTCACGCTCGTGGACACTGCCGACCACGGCGGCGTCGAGCGCATCACCGAGCACACCATGGTGGTCGGTGACCGTGAGTACGAAGTGGACTGCATCGTGTTCGCCACCGGTTTCGAGGTCGGGAAGTCCGACGTGATGACCGGGCGGCTTCCGGTGTACGGCCGCGACGGCGTGCACCTGCTCCAGTCGTGGGCGACCACCGGACCGCGCACGCTGCACGGCTTCTACAGCAACGGGTTCCCCAACCTGTTCCACCTCGGTCCGATCCAGAACGCGCCGTCGGTGAACTTCACGCACGTGCTCGACGAGCAGGCGATCCACGTGGCGGCCGTCGTGGCGGAGGCCCGCAAGCGCGGCGTGAAGTGCATCGAACCGACCGTCGAGGCCGAGAACGCGTGGGTGGAGACCATCCGCGCGAACTCCCCGGACCGAGGCGAGTTCGACGCCGAGTGCACGCCGGGCTACTACAACAACGAGGGCATGTCCCGTGGCCCCCGGCAGACCTACGGCCCCGGCCCGGCGGCGTTCCAACGCCTGCTGCGCGCATGGCGCTCGGGCGACGGGATCGAGGAGGTCCTCAGCGACGGGAGGTGAACCCGGCACGCGTATCGGGCTCCGGTCCCCGACGGCGAGTCGACATGCTCGGTACCGGACGACGGTGGCAGCATTCCGCGTCACGTCGTCGAGCACCGCCACGGAATCCTTGCCTGCCCGGCCAGGTTGATCGATGGTCGACAGCGGGTAGCCACCGTGACCGGAGAAGGAGGGGACGGTGCCACACAGCGACCACCACGCGAGTCCGACGGAGCAACGACATCGCGTCGCCTCCGCAGCCGGTTGGGGCATGGCCGTGTCGGCGACGTTGCACTGCCTCACCGGCTGCGCCATCGGCGAGGTGCTCGGCATGGTGATCGGGACGGCGTTCGGTTGGAGCACCGTCCCCACGCTCGTCCTGGCCATCGTGCTGGCGTTCTTCTTCGGCTACGCCCTCAGCATGCGCGGGGTGTTGCGCGCGGGCGTCGGTCTCCGGCAGGCGTTGCGCGTGGCGCTGGCCGCCGACACCGTGTCGATCGCGGTGATGGAGGCGGTGGACAACGCTGTCCTCCTCGCCATCCCCGACGCGATGGACGCGCCGCTGGACTCACCCCTGTTCTGGGGTTCGCTCGCCGTGGCTCTCGCCGTGGCGTTCGTGGTCACCACGCCGGTGAACAAGTGGCTCATCGGCCGTGGCATGGGGCACGCCGTCGCCCACTCCTACCGCCACGGAGCCGAGCACTGACCACGTGCGGGCACAGGCCCGTCACCGCTTGACGGCCACGCCCCCGAGCATGAGGTGTTCCTCCGGCCACGGTTCGCGCGTGCGCGGACCCGACGGCCACCACTCGTCGAGCTCCACGAGCCCCGGCTCCAGCAGTTCAGCGCCGCCGAAGAACTTCTCGATCTCCTCGCGAGTGCGCCAGAAGCCGGTGTCCATGTTGGCGCTGCGGAGCTTGTCCATCAGGTCGTGCGCCTGCTTCGACCAGGCCGGGTTCTCGTCGGCGGGGTCCCAGAAGTGGGTCAGGACCACGTACGAGCCCGAGGGCAACGCATCCACGTAGTGGCGCATGACACCGACCGGGTCCTGCTCGTCGGACACATGGTGCAGCGTGCCGATCTGCATGAGCACCAGCGGTCGGTCGAGTTCGAGGTGCGCGGTGATCTCGGGGTGAGCGAGCACGTCCGCGGGCTTGGTGAGGTCGGCCTCCACGAACCGCGTGTACTCGTTCTCCTCCAGCAGAGCCCGCCCGTGCGCGTTGCAGATGGGGTCGTTGTCGACGTAGACGACCCTGGCCTCGGGGTTGCTGAACTGGGCCACCTCGTGGGTGTTCTGGACCGTGGGCAGACCGCTGCCGAGGTCGAGGAACTGGTCCATGCCCACCAGCTCGGTGAGGTAGCGCACCGCGCGCACCAGGAATCGCCGGTTCATCCAGCTCACGTCACCCTGATGCGGGGCGACCTGCTTGATCATCTCGAAGATCTGGCGGTCGACCTCGTAGTTGTCCTTGCCGCCGAGGCTCGCGTCGTAGATGCGGGCCACCGTGGGCTTGGTCGGGTCGAGCCGAGCCGACGGCGGAACTGTTCGTTCTGCGTCCTGCACTGCCTTGGGCTCCTTCCGGTGGCGAGTTGTCGATCAACACTCTGCCACCGAGCGTGTTCGATCACGTCGAGTGTGTCACTTCGGTGATCAACACGGAACCCTCTTCCCGGGGTTCCCGACCTTCGTCGAGGGGCTGCAATAGTTCGGCGATCTGTGCGCAGTCAAGTACACCACGCCGATTTTTGCGGAAACCGTGACCAAAACGTTGTGGCGAGCGTCAAGTTTGCTAGAGAGCGATCTTGGGGAGCTCGCATAGTCGCCATTGCCCCGATTCGAGTGCATCGGCCCCCCACCGGTGTTCTCATCCCCCGACATCAATGGAGTTCGCACAGAATCATGCGTGCGCATCATGTTCGGCGGGCGGCCCCCGTTGCCCTGCTCGCCTCCCTGACCCTGATTTCCACGCCCGGCATCAGCTTCGCCGACCCGGCGACCCCGGCGACGCAGCACAGCGTCCAGGCCCCGGCCCAGCAGGGCGAGAAGTCCCTCGACGAGCAGATCGCCTCCGCGGAGAAGGCCCTGGAGCGCGTGAAGAAGCAGACCGAGGACGCCCAGCGGAAGCTGGACAACACCACGTCGGTGCACGACGAGGCGAAGAAGGCCACCGCCGACGCTCGCGGTGCGCTGAACCAGGCCCGCGACGCCGTCGCCAAGGCCGAGGCCGACCTGCAGCGTGCCGAGGAGCGCCTCGACGAGGAGTCCTCCGGCTTCAGCTTCGCGGGCGTCGTCACCTCTGTGCTGGGCTTCCTCGGCTCGGACGTCACCGACTCGCTGCGTGAGGACGTCGACGACAAGAAGGACGCCGTCGACGACGCCGAGAAGGCCGTGAAGGCCGCCGAGCGCGACGAGACCAAGGCCGAGCGGGCCAAGGTGAACGCCGAGAAGGCACACGAGCAGGCTTCGGCCAAGCAGGACGAGAAGCAGTCCGCGCTGGACGAGCTGACCGAGCGCAAGCGGATCGAGAACGGTGAGGAGCCCGCCGAGGACCCGGCCGCCGGTGGTGCCGCGCTCGCGGCAGCCGAGCCGACCCCCGCTCCGGGCGTCGTGAAGCCCGCCGAGGGCACGTTCACCTCCGGCTACGGTGCCCGGTGGGGCACCACGCACTACGGCGTGGACATCGCCAACAGCATCGGCACCCCGATCCACTCCCTCATGTCGGGCACCGTCATCTCGTCCGGTCCCGCGAGCGGCTTCGGCCTGTGGGTGCGGGTGCAGCACGACAACGGCCTGATCTCCGTGTACGGCCACATCAACGAGTCGCTGGTCACGGTGGGTCAGCGCGTCGAGGCCGGCCAGCAGATCGCCACGATCGGCAACCGCGGCCAGTCCACCGGCCCGCACCTGCACCTGGAAATCCACGAGAACGGCGTCAAGATCGACCCGCTGCCCTGGCTGCAGGAGCACGGCATCGTGCTGTGATCGCCCACAGGGCAACCACGAAGGCCACCGCCACCGAGCCCCGGTGACGGTGGCCTTCGTCATGGTGCTCACAACCCGAACACGAGCCGCGCCACGAGGAAGTAGATGATGAGCCCCGTGGCGTCCACCAGCGTCGTCACCAGCGGCGCGGAGATCACGGCGGGGTCGATGCCGACGCGCTTGGCCAACAGCGGCATCGTCGACCCGATGGTGGCCGCCCACGCGCACACCGCCACGAGCGACACGGCCACGCTCCCCGCCACGGTGACGTCCACGAGCAACGAGCCGATGGCCAGCGCCACCACCGCGAGCATCAACCCGAGCACCAGGCCGACCCGGCACTCGCGCCACGCGACCCGCAGGACGTCCCGGGTGCGCACCTCGCCCACGGCCAGCGCGCGCACCGCCGCCGTCGCCGCCTGGGCGCCCGCGTTGCCGCCCGTCCCCACGAGCAGCGGGATGAACAGCGCCAGAGCCGTCACACTCGCCAGCGTGTCCTCGAAGAACTGCAAGACGTTCACCGTCAGCGTGGCCGCGAGGATGAGCAGCAGCAGCCACACGGCGCGTGAGCGCGCCAGCTCCACCACGCTCGCCGACATGTAGTGCCCCGCCCAGGGCGCCGACCCCGACTGCCGGGCGATGTCCTCGGTGTCGGCGGCCTCGATCACCTCGAACGCGTCGTCGATGGTGAGCAGACCGAGTACCCGGTTCTCGCTGTCGGTCACGGGCAGTGCGAGCACGTTGGTGTCCTGCATCAGCCGCGCCGCTTCCTCGACGTCCTCGGTGGCCTGCACCCGGGGCGTGTCGGTGGTCGCGATGTCGGCGACCTCGGTGTCGGGCGCGCTCAGGACGAGGTCGCGCAGCGACACGATGCCCTGCAGGCACCGTCGGTCGTCGACCACGGGCAGCGTGTACACCGTCTCGGCGTCACCGCCCTTGCGTCGCACGAGGGCGAGCGCCTCGTCGGCCGTCATGTGGTGGCGCACGGCCACCGTCTCCGGTGTCATGTAGCGGCCGACCGAGTGCTCCGGGTAGCCCAGCAGCGCCGCCGTCGACTCGCGTTCCCGCGGGCTCAGCCCGGCGAGCACGCGGCGCGCGAACTTCGCGGGCGCCTCCCCCACCAACCGGGCCCGGTCGTCGGGGGCCATGCGTTCGACGACGTCACGGAACGCTGGTTCCCGCAGTCCTTCCAGCACCTTGTGCTGGTCGGACGGGTCGAGTTCCTCGAACACGTCGAGCGCGCGGTCCTTGTCGAGCAGACGGAACAGCAGGACGGCGTGAACGGCGTCCGCCCTGCCGAGCTCGTCGGCGATCTCGTACGGCTGGTGTTCGTCGAGCCAGCGTTGCAGTCCGGGCAGGTCGTGGTCCCCGAGCAGGTCCCGCAGTGTGTCGGTCGGCTGTGCTGCCATGACGGCCGGTACTCCCTCCAGTTCGCCCAGCGGGATACCCCGTGAGTAAACGTGGCCGGGCGTCACGTGCGGTTCCGTTCGCCGCCGTGGGGCCTCGGCGACGACTCGACGCCCTAGGATCGCGGCGTGGGGAATCCGCAGACACTCGACGTGCTGAGCCGCGTCTTCGGCTACGACTCGTTCCGCGGTGACCAGCAGGAGGTCGTCGACCACGTGGTCGACGGCGGCGATGCGCTCGTGCTGATGCCGACCGGCGCGGGCAAGTCCCTCTGCTACCAGATCCCCGCCCTGGTACGCGACGGCGTCGGCGTGGTGATCTCGCCGCTCATCGCCCTCATGCAGGACCAGGTCGACGGCCTGCGGGCCGCCGGAGTGCGCGCGGGCTACCTGAACTCGACGCAGGACCCGGACGAACGCCGCATGGTGGAGGCGGAGTTCCTCGCCGGCCGACTCGACCTGCTCTACCTCGCGCCGGAACGGCTCCGCTCCGAGGCCACCATGCGGCTCGTCGAGCGCGGGCCGGTGTCGGTGTTCGCCATCGACGAGGCGCACTGCGTGTCGCAGTGGGGCCACGATTTCCGCCCCGACTATCTGGAACTGTCCACGCTGCACGAGCGCAGGCCGGACGTGCCGCGCATCGCGTTGACGGCCACGGCCACACCGGCGACGCGCGAGGAGATCACCGCGCGGTTGAAGCTGACCGACGCGCGGGTGTTCGTCTCCAGCTTCGACCGCCCCAACATCCAATACCGCATCGTCCCGAAGCGGGACCCGCGCAAGCAGTTGCTGGACTTCCTCCGCACCGAGCACGCGGGCGACGCGGGCATCGTCTACTGCCTCTCACGACGCTCGGTGGAGGAGACGGCCGAGTTCCTCAGCCGCAACGGCATCGAGGCGCTGCCCTACCACGCGGGGCTCGACGCGGGGACCCGCGCGCGACACCAGGCGCGGTTCCTGCGGGAGGACGGGCTCGTGGTGGTGGCCACCATCGCGTTCGGCATGGGCATCGACAAACCCGACGTGCGGTTCGTCGCGCACCTCGACCTGCCGAAGTCGGTGGAGGGCTACTACCAGGAGACGGGGCGCGCGGGACGCGACGGGCTCCCCTCGACGGCATGGCTGGCCTACGGGCTGGCGGACGTCGTGGCGCAACGTCGGCTGATCGACACCTCCGAGGGCGACGCCGCGCACCGACGACGACTGTCCTCGCACCTCGACGCCATGCTCGCGTTGTGCGAGACGGTGGACTGCCGCCGCGCCCGGCTGCTCGCCTACTTCGGTCAGCAGCTCGACGGCGAGCGGTGCGGCAACTGCGACACCTGCCTCTCCCCTCCGGAGACGTGGGACGGCACCGTGGCGGCACAGAAGTTGTTGTCCACGGTGGTCCGTCTCAAGCGGGAACGGGGACAGAAGTTCGGCGCAGGCCAGATCGTCGACATCCTGCGCGGCAAGCGCACGCCCAAGGTGACCCAGCACCGACACGACCAGCTGTCGGTCTTCGGCGTGGGCACCGATCTCGGCGAGGGCGAGTGGCGTGCGGTCGTCCGGCAACTCCTCGCGCAGGGACTGCTGGCCGTCGAGGGCGACTACGGCACGCTGGTCACCACCGACGCCTCCGACGAGGTGCTCTTCCGGGGTCGGACGGTGCCGCTGCGGCGCGACCCGGCGCGAACGGCGGTGCGCTCGTCGCGGACGACGTCGGCACGTGCCGAGACGGTGGAACTGGACGACGAGGCGAGCGCGGTGTTCGAGCGACTGCGTGCCTGGCGAGCGGCTGCCGCGAAGGAGCAGGGCGTGCCCGCCTACGTCCTCTTCCACGACGCCACGCTGCGTCAGATCGCCACGTTGCGCCCGTCCACCCGCGCCGAGCTGGGCACCGTCAACGGCGTCGGGGAGACCAAGTTGTCCCGCTACGGCGACGAGGTGCTCGGCGTCCTCACGTCCTGACCCGGACACCCCCGTAGCCGATGACGTCCCGCGCTCCGACACCCCCTCGGGCCCGGTAAAGCCGAGGTGAGCAGCGGTTTATGAATCGCCTTTAGCGATAGCGACGGTTCTCATTCATTCCATCGGGTCATTTGCGCTCGCATTCTTCGACACGCTCAGCAGGCTCGTCGCCACCACCCCGAGTGTCGCGATCTTCCCGACCAGGTGCCCAACTACGCAGCGCAACCTCACCGGCTTCATGTTTTCGCAGGTCAACGGGCATTCGCGGTCTAATCCTCCCCGGGAAGTGATCCGTGTCACGACAATTTTGGGTGATCGGATGCAGTCGCTTTTTGTCGTGTGCTCGACAGGACCTGCGGCTAAATTCGTTCTCGGTTGGCGGGTTAATTCCGAACCGCAACCGAACGTCCCTCGAGTCGATAGGAATGGGTTAAGGTGTTCAAGAAGACTGCTATTGTCGCCTCCGCCGCGGCCGGACTGATGATGATCGGCTCGCCCGCTTTCGCGACCACGCCCGCGGACGTGGAGGCCAACGACAACACGAACCAGATCGGCCTCATCAACGTTGATGACGTGCTGAGCAACAACGACATCAACCTCTGCGACACGCTGGACCTGAACCTGATCGCTCTGCTCGGTGCCAACGTCACCGGCGACACGGTCTGCACCAACGCGGAGGCGAACAACGACTGAGGTCGTTACTCCAGCTACGGGTGGGAGGCTCTGGCCTCCCACCCGTTTCCATGTGTACGGTCAGGCTCGCGCGATCGCCCGCAGCAGTGGTTCCGCCAGTTCTCGGCGACAGATCAGCAGGTCAGGCAGGTACACCGAGTCCTGGTTGTAGCGCAGTTCGGAACCGTCCACCCTGGACGTGTGCAGCCCGGCCGCCACGGCGATGCCGACGGGTGCCGCCGAGTCCCACTCGTACTGACCACCCGCGTGGAGGTAGGCGTCGGCCTCCCCGCGCACCACCGCCATCGCCTTCGCTCCCGCCGATCCCATCGGCACGAGTTCCGCCCCGACCTCCTCGGCGACCCTTTTCGCGAATTCGGGTGGCCGGCTGTCGCTCACCAGAATTCGCGTTCTTTCCCGAATCGGGTTTACCCCTTTTATCGCCGCGCCGTCGGTGGAACTCACCCACCCTTTGTCCGGCTCCGCCACCGCGGCGTCGGTAATGCCGCGCCCCGCCTGCCACAACGCGACGTGCACGGTCCAGTCCGAACGCCCGATCCCGTACTCCCGCGTTCCGTCGAGCGGATCCACGATCCACACTCGCTCGGCGTGTCGCCGCGCGGGTTCGTCGGCCGATTCCTCCGACAGCACCGCGTCGTGCGGCCGGTGCTCGGCGAGTCGACGCAGGATCAACGCGTTCGACTCCGCGTCACCCCGACGGCCCAATTCCCTGGCGTCGGCGTCCCGACCGGCGTCCTGCCGAACCTGCAACAACAGCGCTCCGGCCTCCTCGGCGAGCGCGACGGCGAGTCCCACGTCCGTCATCACGTCGGGCAGCGTAAGGGCCCGGGTGAGGCGGGTATCCCTCGGGCGGCACGAACGGCGGAAGGGGAACGAGGATGGACGAGCAACTGGCGGTGATCACGGGGGCGTCGACCGGCATCGGACGGCAACTCGCCGAGGAGTTCGCCCGCAACGGGTTCGATCTCGTCCTCTCGGCCGACGACGACGCACTCGACGCCGCGGCGGAGGCGGTGCGCGCCCACGGTCGGCGGGTGTGGAGCGTGCGTGGCGACCTCGCCACCTACCCCGGCGTCACGGAGCTGGTCGAACGCATCGAGGAACTCGACCGGCCCGTCGACGTCCTCGTCCTCAACGCCGGGGTGGGTGTCGGCGGCCCGTTCGTGGGCGAGACGCCCTTGCACGACCAGCTTCGGGTGGTCGACCTCAACGTCTCGGGCACCCTGCACCTGGCCAAACGCCTCCTGCCCGCGATGGTCGAGCGCGGTCGCGGGCGGTTGGTCGTGGTGTCGTCGACGGTCGCGGGCCTACCCGGACCGTTCCAGTCCACGTACAACGCGTCGAAGGCGTTCGTGTCGTCGTTCGCCGCCGCCGTCGCCGAGGAACTGCGGGGCACGGGCGTCACCGTCACCACGGTGCTGCCGGGGCTCACCGACACGGAGTTCTTCACTCGCGCGAGGATGCTCGACACCAAGCTGGGCTCACTGTCGTTCAAGGACGACCCGGTGCGCGTCGCGCGGCAGACCTACCAAGCGGTGATGGCGGGACGCGCCCACGTCGTCACGGGCCCGTTCTACAACTGGGCGTTCGTGCTGGCGGGGCGGCTGCTTCCGGACCGCCTGCTCGCCCGGCTGCATCGCCTCGCGTCGGAACCGGACTCCGCCGGGGCCTCGATCGTCGGCTGACGTGCCGTCGGTGCCGTCCTCGCGACCAGCCCCCGTGGCACCGCGCCGTCGCTAACGCAGCGACACCGACAGGGCGTGGGCGATCTGCCTGCCGAGCGCGTGCGTGGCGTCGTGCGGCGGCTGCCCCACCTTCACCACGATCGACCCGCCGAAGGGTTGACGTTCGACGACCTCGATGCGCTCGCCGAGGCCGATGGCGCGCTCGGAGAGGTACCGCAACAGCTCCGGGTCGGTGTCCCACACGCGCACGATCTCGCCGACGGCTCCGGTGGGCAGTTCCTCCAGCAGCTTGGTGGACACTTCCTCGACCGACCCGTCCACGGCCGGGATCGGGTCGCCGTGGGGGTCGCGCACGGGGTTGCCGAGCTTCGCCGCGATGCGCTCGACGAGCAGGTCGGACACCACGTGTTCCAGCAGGTCGGCCTCGGCGTGCACCTCGTCCCACGTGTATCCCAGCTCGGAGACGAGGTAGGACTCGATCAGCCGGTGCCGACGCAGCACCGACATGGCCAACTGCCGACCGTCACCGGTCAACTCGATGCCCCGGTACGGGACGTGCTCCACGAGGCCCTGCTGGGCGAGTCTGGTGACCATCCCCGACGCCGACGACGGACTCACCTCGAGGCGGGTGGCCAGCGACGTGTTCGTGACGGCCTCACCCCGCTCCTCCAGGCCGTAGATCGCCCTCAGGTAGTCCTCGATCGAGGCCGATCGACGGTTCGCGCCACCAACCATGGCTTCTACGATACGGACCGTTCAGCCACGCCAGCGATAGCGCACCCAGCCCGGCACGGGCTGCGCTCCGAGGTCGGCGTAGAACGCAGCGGCCTTCTCGTTGCCCTCCTGCATGTCCCACTCGACGCGACCGTCGGTGCGGGCCTTCAGTTCGAGCAGCAACTGCCTGCCGAGTCCGGACCTGCGGTATTGGGGACGCACGAAGAGGTCGTCGAGCCAGATTCCGGGCTTGGCCTCCCACGTCGAGAAGTTCCACGAGCAGAACGCCAGCCCGGCCACCGCGCCGTCCACCTCGGCGATGAGCACCCACGCCTTCGGATCGGGGCCGAACAGGTGCTGCGCCATCTCCGCGCGGTCGAGGTGCAGGTCGTCGTTGCCCTCGTAACGGGCGTGCTCCTCGATCATCGAGCAGATCTCGTCGATGTCGTCCTTCACGGCGTCGCGTATGGGCATGTCACGAACCCTATCGATCGATCGATCGTTTGGCTAGGCTGCGAGCTCATGCGAGACCTTGAGACCGTGGACGTTGACCTCGACGACCGGGTGGCGACGGTGTGGCTGAACCGGCCGCACCGACTGAACGCCGTGACACCGCAGCTCGTGTCCGACCTGCTCACCGCGCTGGGCCGCATCTCGGCCGATCGCGGTGTCGGCGCGGTGGTGCTGGCCGGTCGAGGCCGGGCGTTCTGCTCGGGCCACGACCTCAAGCAGCCGCCGCCGGAGCAGGAGTCCCGGGAACGGCTGGAGCAGCTGCAGGACGTGACGCGGGCGCTGCGGAACCTGCCCCAGCCCGTGGTGGGGGCCGTCCACGGCTACGCGATCGGGGCGGGTGCGGAATTCGCGCTGGGGTGTGACCTGGTGCTCGCCGCCGACGACGCCGTGTTCGCCTTCCCCGAGGTGGGCCTGGGCCTGAGCATCACCAACGGCGCCTCTCGCCTGCTCCCGCTGCTCGTCGGCCCGATGCGCGCCAAGGAAATGATCATGCTCGGTGAGCGGGTCGACGCGGCGTCGGCCCACGCGATGGGCCTGGTCAACCGGGTCGTCGCAGCCGACGAGCTGGCCCCGACGGCCCACACCCTGGCCCGCACCTTGGCCGACAAGCCCGCCTCGGCTCTGGCGTTGGCCAAGCGCGCCGTCGACCGCGGTGTCGACAGCACGGTCGAGACGGCACTGGAACTGGAGGTCAGTCACGCAATGATCACCGAGCACACACCGGAAGTGGCCGCGTCGAAGGAGGAATTCGGGAAACGATGACCGACGACCTCGTAGGACTGCTGCGGCACGCCGCGACGGCGTGGCCGGACAAGGACGCCTGGGTGTTCGACGAGACCGGCGAGCGGGTGACGTTCGCCGACCTCGCCGAGCGCGTCGAGTCGCTCGCGGCGGCACTGCACGCCGTCGGCGTGCGCGCGGACGACCGCGTGGCCGTGATGCTCGACAACCGGCCCGAGTTCCCCCTGCTCTGGCTGGCACTGGCCCGGCTCGGCGCGGTGCTCGTGCCGGTCAACACGAACTACCGCGAACTCGACGGCGAGCACGTGCTGGCCCACTCGGGTGCCCGCTTCGCGATCGGTGCCGAGCGGTTCGTGGAGCTGTTGACCACCATCGCGCCGCGGACGTCGGTGGAACGCGTGCTCACGCCCGAGGAACTGGCGGCGATCACCGGTGAGGCTCCACCGCCGTACCAGGTCGCGCCCGAGCGCCCCACCAACATCCAGTACACGTCGGGCACCACGGGCGCACCCAAGGGCTGCGTCCTGCCACACCGTTACTGGACGACGTTGGCGCACGGCCTCGTGTCGCAGTTCCCGAACATCTCGGCGGACGACACTCTCCTGACCGCTCAACCGTTCCACTACATTGATCCACAGTGGAATGTCGCACTCGGACTCGCGTCCGGCGCCACGCTGGTGGTGCTCGACCGCTTCCATCCCTCGACGTTCTGGGAGAAGGTGCGCGAGTACGAGGTCACCTGGTTCTACTGTCTCGGACTGATGCCCACACTGCTGCTGCGCATGCCGCCCTCCGAGGCCGACCGCGACCACCGCGTGCGCGCCGTCTGTGCCTCGGCCATCCCGAAGGATCTGCACGCCGAACTCGAACGCCGCTGGGGAGCGCCCTGGTACGAGGCGTTCGGCATGACCGAGACCGGCGGCGACATCCGCATGTACCCGGAGGACCACGACCGCTGCGTCGGCACGGGGTGCCTCGGCAGGCCCGCGCCCGGCAGGGAGGTCATGATCGCCGACGACGCCGGCCGCCCCGTTCCGCGCGGCACCGAGGGCGAGCTGCTCATCCGCGGTGTGGGACTGATGCACGGCTACCACGACGACCCCGAGGCCACCGCCAAGGCGTTCCGCGGCGGCTGGTTCCGCACCGGCGACGTGGCGCGGATGGACGGCGACGGCCTGGTCTACTACGTCGGCCGCACGAAGGACATGATTCGCCGCAGCGGCGAGAACATCGTGGCCGACGAGGTCGAGCGGGCACTGCAACTGCATCCGGCCGTGCGCACGGCCGCGGTGCTCGGCGTGCCGGACGAGCTGCGTGGTGAAGAGGTGAAGGCGCTCGTCGTCCTCGCCGACGGACACGAGGTGACCCCGGACGAGTTGGCCGAACACTGCGGCACCAAGCTCGCCTACTTCAAGGTGCCGCGCTACTGGGCGTTCGTCGACTCGCTGCCTCTCACCGCGTCGGAACGCGTCGCCAAGGGCGAACTGCGCAAAGCGGGGGCCGACGCCCCGAAGGACTCCTACGACCGGGTGGAGCAACGGTGGCGTTAGACACGCGCGAGCGGGTCCACCGGGCGGCGGTGAAGCTGTTCGCGGAGAAGGGGTTCCACGGCACCGGCATCCGCGACCTGGCGAGCGAGTCGCAGTTGTCGACGGCCAGCCTCTACCACTACATGGGCTCCAAGGAGGACCTGCTCGCCGACATCATGCGTCGGTGTCTGCGGTCGTTGCTCGACTCCGCACAGGCCGAGCTCGCCGGTGTCGACGATCCGGCGACCCGACTGCGCAGACTCGTGAAACTGCACGTCAGAGCCCATGCACGCATGCCGGAGGAAACTCGGATCGTCGACCACGAGATCCCCGTGCTCTCCCCCGGCGTGCGGCACTCGGTGGTCGAACTCCGCGACGCCTACGAGCGGTTGTGGGCCGACGCCGTCACCGACGGCGTGGAGGCCGGGGTGTTCACCACCGCGCACCCCGGTGTGACCCGGCTCGCGCTCCTGGAGATGTGCACCGGGGTCGCGCGGTGGTACTCGCCCCGGGGTTCACTGCCGCTCGACGAACTCGCCTCGCACTACGCCGACGTAGCACTGCGTGCCGTGGGAGCTTGCTCGCAGAGCGCGGCTGAGGGACAGTCGAAGGGTGAGTGAGGAAACCATCCAGCTGGAACTCAACGAGGCCGGTGTCTCCCCGAAGCTTCCCATGCCTTCGGACCCGCGCGACCAGATCCAGGACGTGCCCTACCGACCGGTGGAGTTCCGCGACGACGATCTCCCCGCCGCGCTGGAACGCTGCGCCGGTTGGCTCCGGCAGGCTCAGCAGTGGCTCGGGGAACCGGTGGACGTGCTCGCCGTCCACCTCGACTACGACGAACGCGACGGCTACCCCTACTACGACCTCAAGTTGCTGTGCAACGAGGAGGACCTGGCCGGGGTCCCGGTCGCCCTCCGCGAGCGCGGCGAGGCCGACAAGTAGGTCGACGCCACGACATGACGAACTGACGACGAGGTGACACGGGCGCCGTGGAGCCGGACCGACCGACTCCACGGCGTCTCCCGAACCCCGTCCTGCGCGAGGCTCCGTCCTCTACCTGTCCTCTGCCTGTCCTCTACCTGCCCTCTACCTGCCCTCTGCCCGTCCTCAGCCGAGCGTGCCGCCGACCTTCACGTGCCCCTTGAGCAGGTTCCGCGCGATCGTGCGGCGCTGGATCTCGTCGGTGCCCTCGTAGATTCGCAGCAGTCGCAGCTCGCGGTACCACCGCTCGATGGGCAGCTCACGGGTGTAGCCCATGCCGCCGTGGATCTGGAGCACCCGGTCCACGATCTCGTTGGCCTTCTGACCCCCGTACAGCTTGGCGATCGACTGCGCGTGCCGTGAGTCGAGTCCCGAGTCCACCAGCCACGCGGCGTGCAGGACCAGCCACCGCAACGCCTCGATCTCGACCCCGGAGTCGGCGATCATCCACTGGATCGCCTGGCGCTCGGCGATGGGAGCGCCGAACGTCTCGCGCGTGTTGGCGTGGTCGATGGCCATCGTCAGCAGCCGCTCGCACGACCCGATGGCTCGCGCGGGAAGCAGGTAGCGGCCCCGGCCGATCCACTGCATCGCGAGCGCGAATCCCTGCCCGACCTCGCCGAGGATCTGGCTCTCGGGCACCCGCACGTCCTCGAAGATCAGCGACGCGGGGCCCCACTCGCCCATCGTGTCGATGTACTCCGAGCGCCAACCCATGTCGCGGTCGACGAGGAAGCAGGTGACGCCGCCGTTCGCGCCCTTCTCGGGGTCGGTGACGGCGAAGACCATGGTGAAGTCGGCCTCGTTGCCGCCGGTGATGAACGTCTTCTCACCGTTGATGACCCACTCGTTGCCCTCCTTGCGGGCGGTGGTGCGGATCGCCTTGGCGTCGGAGCCCGCCCCGGGCTCGGTGATGGCGAAGCACGACTTGCGGGTGCCCTCGATGGTGGGCAGCAGGTAGCGCTGCTTCTGTTCCTCGTTGGCGTGGAAGAGGATGTTGTCGGCCGAGCCGCCGAAGCTGAACGGCACGAACGTGCGGCCGAGTTCGGCCTCCAGCAGTGCCGTCATGACCGCGGACAGACCCATGCCGCCGTACTCCTGCGGCGTCTGCACGCCCCAGAACCCGGACTTCTTCGCCTTCTGCCGCAGCTCGGTCAACTCGTCGTTGGTCAGGCCCGGCTGGTGTGCGCGTTCCCTGCGCAGCACCTCCTGTTCGAGGGGCACGAGTTCCTTCTGAACGAACGTTCGGACCCAGTCGCGGATCTGACGTTCCTCGTCGCTGAGGCTGAAATCCATCGGCTCACGCTCCTGACTGAAGCTGACTAAGCGATTGCTTAGTTCGCACGGTAGCGCAAGCGCGGCCTTGGCGGGAGCCCCGACGCCGCATAGATTGGGTCCGGCTCGATCCGCAGCGCTCCAGGGGGAGAGGATCTCGATGACCGATTGCGCCGTGTGGTGGTCGGAACCGATCACCGCGACCTCCGACGCGTTGGCCCTGCTCGACCCCACGGAGAAGGAGCGCTACGGCGCCTACCGCAGGCACGAGGATCAGCGGCGGTTCCTCACCGGCCGTGTCCTCGCGAAGACCGTCGCGGCACACCGACTGGGCAGCACGCCCGAAAACATCCACTTCGACGCCAGTTGCCCCGACTGCGACAAGCCACACGGGCCCGTGCGCGTTCCCGGCGCCGCACTGGCGTTGTCGATCTCCCACGCGGGCGACCGCATCGGGGTGGCCGCCACCTCGGGCGCGCCGGTCGGCCTCGACGTGGAGGACGCGAGCCGCAACGCCGACGACTCGCTCATCTCCTACGCCCTGTCGGAAGCCGAGCAACGGACTCTGCCCACCGACGCCGCCGGCCGTGCCCGCGCGTTCTTCACGTTCTGGACGCGCAAGGAAGCGCTGATGAAGGCCACGGGTCGCGGCCTGCGCATCTCGCTGAAGGCGCTGACCCTGTCGAGTGCGGACGCACCGGCCCGGCTGCTCGTCTCGGGTGAGACCACCCTGTCCCCCGACACCACGCGACTCCGCGACCTCGACGCAGGCCCGGGTTACCGTGCGGCCGTCGCCGTCCTGACCTCGGAGAACGTCGACGTCACCGAGCGCTGGTGGCGCCCGGGCGCCTCCCTCGACGGACAATAGGAGCGAGTCCGACCGAGCCGACCCGAGAGGGGCCGAGGTGACCGCACGCCGCCCCGCCGAACTCGTGTCGCGCTACCGGCGAGGCGACTTCTTCCTCGCCACGGGCGAACGCACCCTCCTCGCCACCGGGGTGCGCACGACGCTCACGGACCCCGACGCGACCGCGCTCGCCGATCTCGTGCGAGACCGACTCCGCGACACCCGCACCGCCGGGCCCGACGTGGCGGTGGGAGTGCTGCCCTTCGCCGAGGCACCCGACACGCCCGGACACCTCGTCGTCCCGGTCGAGTTCGCCGAGGCCGGAAGCGTTCATCCCCAGGCCGCGTCGTGGGCGCGTCGCCACGTCACCACCCCCGTCACGATCCGGCCGGTCCCCGAGCCGGAGCAGCACCTCCGGACGGTGGCCTCGGGCATCACCGCACTGACCGCCCGGCACCTGCGCAAGGTCGTCCTCGCCCGCGCGCTCGACGTCGAGTTCGCCGAGCCGGTGTCCCCTGAGGCAGTGCTGCACAACCTCGTCGTGGACAACGTGGGCGGCTACACCTTCGCGGCCGCCCTGCCGAACGGAGCGACGCTGCTGGGGGCGAGTCCGGAACTGCTGTTGTCCCGACACGGGCGGACGGTGCGGTCCTACCCCCACGCCGGGTCGGCACCGCGATCGCCGGACCCCGACGTCGACGAGCGCAACGCGACGGCCCTGCTGGCTTCCCGCAAGGACCACCGCGAACACGCGGTGTTGACGGAAGCGGTGGTGGAGACGCTGCGACCGTACTGCCGACGGTTGAGCGCACCGGCTCGCCCGGCACTGGTGGCGACGCCGACGATGTGGCATCTCGGAACCACGGTGAGCGGCGAGCTGACGGATCCGGCCGTCACGGCCCTGCACCTCGCCGCCGCCCTGCACCCCACCCCCGCCGTGTGCGGAACGCCGACGTCGTCGGCACGGCGACTCGTCGCCGAGCTGGAGACGTTCGACCGCGGGTACTACGCGGGTGCGGTCGGCTGGGTGGATGCGCAGGGCGACGGCGAATGGGCCGTCTCGATCCGTTGCGCCGAAGTCACGGAGCATTCGCTCCGGCTGTACGCGGGCGGCGGAATCATGCCGGAATCCGATCCGAGAACGGAACTGGAGGAAACGTCGGCCAAATTCGCGACTCTCTTGCGCGCGATGGGCCTGCCCCAGAGGTGATCGACCGAATTGCGTCGGTCGACGATCTCGCCTCGCCGTCGGTCGTCGATTCCGTCCGGGAGGCGTTTCGTGCTCAGGTATTCGGGGCCGGTTCGCCCCGAATACTCACTTGAGAGCGTTGATGAGTGCTTCGCGCTGCCGGTCGCCGAGGCCCGCGGCCCGGCGGTCGGGGTCGATACCCGCCTGCTCCATCAGCGCCATGACCTTCACCTGGCCGAGCCCCGGAACGGCCTTGAGCAGCTGCGTCACCTTCGTCTTTCCGACGGTCTTGTCTTCCTTGGCCCGGTTGAGCACCGCGTCGATGCTCTCCTTGCCCGACTTGATGTTGGCCAGCAACTCGGAGCGCGCCTTCCTGGCCTCAGCGGCCTTGGCGAGAGCCTCCGCCCGTTGCTCCGGGGTCAAAGTGGGAAGTGCCAACGTCGTGTTCCTTTCGTGCTCGTCGAACACCGCGCACGCGCGGTGACAGACCTACCCGGTCACGCCGATGCGCAAAACCGCCGCGGTCCTGGGCCTCAGTAAACGCCAACTGTGCCCGCGACGCGAAATCGACACGCGAGGTTTCCCCTTCCGTGCCACCGAATGGTCACAGCCGGTGGCGAATCGACGACGGCGGGCACAGTTGGGCGCTGTGCACAAGCCCCGAACGTGCGGCGCGCATTACAGTCGCCGACAACCTGGTCCCTCGACCTACAGCAGGAGCCTCAATGTTGAGCACCATGCAGGACGATCAGCTGTCCCTGGCGCATCTGCTGCGACACGGCACGCGGATGTACGGTGACGCCGAAGTCACCACCTGGACGGACAGCGGTCCGAGGAGGACGACCTTCGCGCGGATCGGCGCGCGAGCCGCCCAGCTCGCCCACGCCCTGCGCGAACTCGGCGTCACCGGCGATCAGCGGGTGGCCACGTTCATGTGGAACAACGCCGAGCACATGGAGTGTTACCTGGCGGTCCCGGCGATGGGGGCCGTGCTCCACACCCTCAACATCAGGCTGTTCCCTGAACAGCTCGTGTACGTCGCGAACCACGCCGAGGACCACGTCGTCGTGGTCGACGGGTCGCTGCTGCCGCTGTTCGCCAAGCAGCTTCCCGAGATGAAGACCGTGAAGCACGTCGTCGTGGCCAACGGTGACGCGGCGGCGTTGGAGGCTCCCTCGGGGGTCACCGTGCACTCGTACGAGGAGCTGCTCGCCGGAAGGCCGGAGACGTTCGACTGGCCCGAGATCGACGAGCGCTCCGCCGCCGCCATGTGCTACACCTCCGGCACCACCGGCGACCCGAAGGGCGTCGTCTACTCCCACCGCTCCATCTGGCTGCACTCCATGCAGGTGTGCATGACCGACTCGATGCGCCTGACCGACCAGGACAAGGCGCTCGTGATCGTGCCGATGTTCCACGCCATGTCGTGGGGCATGCCGTACGCGGCGCTGATGGTGGGCACGTCGATGGTGCTGCCCGACCGGTTCCTCCAGCCCGCTGCGATCGCGACCATCCTGGCCGCCGAGAAGCCGACGTTCGCCGGCGCGGTGCCCACGATCTGGCAGGGCCTGCTCCAGCACCTCGACGCGAACCCGCAGGACATCTCCCACCTGCGCGAGGTCGTGGTGGGCGGGTCGGCCGCCCCGCCGGCGATGATGCACGCCTTCGAGGAGCGGTACGGCGTGCCGGTGCTCCACGCGTGGGGCATGACCGAGACCTCCCCGATGGGCAGCGTCGCGCGGCCTCCGTCGAAGGCGACCGGCGAGGAAGCCTGGCGCTACCGCTACACCCAGGGCCGCTTCCCCGCCTGTGTGAAGGCTCGGCTCGTCGACGACGAGGGCCGCGAACTGCCGTGGGACGGCACCAGCGTGGGCGAGCTGGAGGTGAAGGGTCCCTGGATCGCCGGGGCCTACCACGGCGGAGCCGACCCCGAGAAGTTCCACGACGGCTGGCTGCGCACCGGTGACGTCGGCACGATCACGCCCGACGGGTACCTGACGATCACCGACCGTTCCAAGGACGTCATCAAGTCCGGTGGCGAGTGGATCTCGTCGGTGGACCTGGAGAACTCGGTGATGGCTCACCCGGCGGTCGCCGAGGCGGCGGTCATCGCCGTGCCCGACGAGAAGTGGGACGAACGGCCGCTGGTCGCGGTGGTGGTTCGCGAGGGCCACGAGGTCACCGCCGCGGAACTGCGCGACTTCCTCGCCGACAAGGTGGCGAAGTGGCAGCTTCCCGAGCACTGGACGTTCGTCGACGAGGTTCCCAAGACCAGCGTGGGCAAGTTCGACAAGAAGCGGCTGCGGGCCGCCCACGCCGACGGCAAGCTCGACGTCACGCACTTCTGAGCCGCACGCGACCCCGCCGTTCGCTCCGGCGGGGTCGCCTCCGGCCGCTGGACGCCGACCGGGAGGTGCGGCAGGGTTACCACATGCAGACAGCGCCCACCGTCGACGACGACGGAACCGCCCTGTTCCACCGCACCATGCCGTTCACCGAACGCCTGGGTGTCGAGGTCCTGCGGCACTCCCGGGAGCTCGTCGTGGCGCGGATCGCCCACGACGAGTCGCTCTGCACGCTCGGCGGAGCCCTGCACGGCGGTGTGTTTATGTCGCTGGCCGACTCGGCCGCCGCCGTGTGCGCGTACCTGAACCTCCCCGAGGGCGCCCAGGGCACGACCACCATCGAGTCGAAGACCAACTTCCTGCGCGCCGTCCGCACCGGACACGCCACCGCGTCGTCCCGACCGCTGCACGCGGGCGGTCGGGTGATCGTCGTGGAGACCGAGATCCACGACGACGACGATCACCTCGTCGCGAAGGTCACCCAGACCCAGGCGGTACTGAGATCCTGACCTCCGCCGCGGTGCGAATCCGTCGAGCTCGCCCACCACGCCCTTAGGCTGAACGACGTGGACATCGACTACCACGAGTGGAGCGGCGAGTCACCCCTCGCCCAGGGCGAATCGACGGGCACCGAGGTGACGGGAAGCGGGCTCCGGATCGGGGCTCCGGCCGGGGTCCAGGACGGCGGCGAGTACGCCTGGTGGACCTCGCCCGAGGTGTCCGTCCCCTTCGACGCGGACGACCTCGTCGTGTCGTGGAACGCCGTGACGCCGCCCGGTACGTGGCTGACCGTCGAGGCGCAGGCCCGGACCGACTCGGGCCGCGAGACCTCGTGGTTCTCGATGGGACGTTGGTCGTTCGACGAGGCCGACGTCCGGCGCACGTCGGTGTCGGGACAACGCGACGAGACCGCGTACGTCGCCGTCGACCGGCTCCTGGCCGCCGAAGGAGTGCACCTGCGCGGCTACCGGGTGAGGGTGACGCTGTGCCGGGCGGCGGGCACCGACGCCAGCCCCGTGGTGAGCACGGTGGGAGGCGTCGTCTCCGCCACGGAACCCCGGTCCGACGTCCCGACGTCCTCCCCCGGCCCGGGCCGCGGCATCGAACTGCCCGTGCCGCGCTACGCGCAGTATCTCCACAGAGGACAGTTCGCCGAGTACGGCGGTGGCGGCGACGGATGGTGCAGCCCGGCCTCGACGGAGATGGTCGTCGAGTACTGGGGCGCCGGCCCGACGCGGACGGAACTCGCGTGGGTCCCCCACGACCACCCCGACCGCAGCGTGGTGCACGCCGCGCGACACACCTTCGACCACGCCTACGGCGGCACGGGCAACTGGGCGTTCAACGTGGCATACGCGTCGCAGTACGGGCTTCACGGCCGGGTCGCGCGCCTGGCCTCACTGCGCGACGTCGAACGGCACGTCGCCCACGGCGTGCCGGTGATCGTCTCGGTGTCGTTCACCGAGGGCGAGCTTCCCGGCGCGGACTACGCCACCAACGGCCATCTCCTCGTCGTGGTCGGCTTCACCGACTCCGGCGACGTGATCGCGCACGACCCCGCCTCCGACGACGCCGACTCGGTGCGTCGGATCTACCCACGCGCGGAATTCGAGACCGTCTGGCAACGCACCCGACGTCCGGGCAAGGACGGCGCGGTCGTCGACACCCCCGCGGGCGTCGCCTACCTCATCGCCCCGCCCGGCGCGTTGCCCGACTGAGCCGCACCCGCCTCGGGCTCGGTGTCACAAGCCGAGCTTGCCCGGGTTGAGGACGCCGCTGGGGTCGGTCGCGTTCTTCGCCGCCGCCAGCACCGACATCCCCACGTCACCGATCTCGGCGCGCAGGTACGGCGCGTGGTCCACCCCGACGGCGTGGTGGTGGCTGATCGTGCCGCGTCCGCTGATCGCCTCGCTGGCGGCCCGCTTCGCGCGCTCCCACTGTCCGAACGGGTCGTCCGGGTCGCGCGCGGCGAGCACGGTGAAGTACAGCGACGCACCGGTCTCGTAGGCGTGGGAGATGTGACACATGATCACCGGACGGTCGAGCGCGCCACGCAGTGCGGAGCGCACGGCGTCGTAGAGCTCGGCCAGCCGCGACCACTGTGTGGCCGTCTCCAGCGTCTCCACGCACACCCCGGCGTCGAGCAACGCGTCACGCTGGCGGGGACCGGAGAACCGGCCGTGTCGCCACGCCTCGCCGGGCGCTCGCCCGAGCGAGACGGCCCCCGCCGCCCGCAGCACCTTCAGTGCCCGCGCCCGCTGGGGAGCGCGGCCGTACCAGCCGAGGATCAGCAGACACGGCTCGTGGACCCGGCGCGCGGAGAGATAGCGACGGAGCGCCCCCGTCACGACCCCGCCCTTGAGGGCGAGCGTCACCTCTGTCTCGTCCACATCGGACACGCGGGTGACGTCGGCCGCCAGCCCGTTCTGCGCGAGCGTGCGCACGACGTGCATCGCGTCGTGCCAGCCTCGGAGCACGAAGCCCTCGTAACGCTCGCGCTCCGGCACCGGCCGCACCCGCACGGTGACCTCGGTGATGACACCGAGCGTTCCCTCGCTGCCGACGGCCAACGCCCGCAGGTCCGGCCCCGCCGCCGAAGCCGGGGCCACCCCGAGTCGCCACGGACCCGACGGCGTCGCCAACCGCACCCCCTGGACCATGTCCTCGAACCGGCCGTAGCCCGACGACGCCTGCCCCGCCGAGCGCGTCGCGGCGAACCCACCGAGCGTGGCCCGTTCGAACGACTGCGGCACGTGCCCGAGCGTCAGACCATGCGGAGCCAGCAGTCGATGCGCTGCGGGCCCGCGCACGCCCGCCTGGAACACGGCCAGCCGCGACGTCGGGTCGACGGAGACCAACCGGTCGAGTCGGTGCAGGTCGAGCGCGATCACCGCCTTCTTGTCGCCCCGCAACGCGGCCACCCCGCCGACGACGGACGTGCCTCCGCCGAACGGCACCACGCCGACGTCGTGGGCCACGCACACGTCCACGACCCGCTGCACGGCGTCGGGGTCCGCGGGCACCACCACGGCGTCCGGAACCGCGAGCCCGTCGGGAAAACGGCGGCGGAGCAGGTCCAGGTACGACAGTCCGCCCGCTCGACCGAGCCGTTCACTCCCCTCGTCGAGCACTCCGTCGGCCCCCACCACCTCGACGAGAGCCGCCTTGGCCTCGGGTGCCAGCTCGGACGGCGGCACGGCGATCGCCGACGAGGGCGCGGCGGGTGTGGACGGCGTCAACGGCCCGATGCGGTCGGCCAGCCAGCGCAGCGCGTGGGGCGGGAGGGCGGCGGCGTGACCCGCCTCGGGAGTCCAGGCGGAGCGGAGTCGATGGTCGACGGTCTCGTTCACGACTAGAGTGTGACACATGAGCAGCGAACGTCACACCCCTGCGCGGAGCGGGACGGCCGTGGGCGAACGGACCTCGACCACCCGGGTACCCGACGACGTTCTCCTCGACGCCGCCCGCACCTGCGTGCTCAACGGCGGGGTGCGACGGACGACACTCACCGACATCGCGCGGACCGCAGGGGTCAGCCGCATGACGCTCTACCGTCGGTACCCCGACGTGCGCAGCATCCTCGCCGCGCTGCTGACCCGCGAGTTCGCGTCACTGCTCCGGCAGGTCGACGCCACCGTCGACCCCTCGCTGCCCGCGCGCTCCCGCCTCGTGCGACTCGCCGTGGCCACCGTGCGGGCCCTCGTCACCGACCCGCTGCTGCGCACCGTGCTCGACCGCGACGCCGACCTGCTGCTGCCCTACGTCACCGAACGACTCGGCAGCACCCAGCGACTTGCCGAGCACACGCTCGTGGAGCTGATCACCGAGGGGCAGGCCGACGGCTCGATCCGCTCCGGTGACCCGACGGTGCAGGCCAGGGCCGTGTTGCTCACCGTGCAGTCGTTCGTCCTTTCCTGGCGCCCCGCCACCCAGGACGTCGCGGCGGAGCCCTTGCTGTCCGAACTCCGACACCTCCTGGAAGAAGGTCTGACGCGATGAGCGGAACGAACCTGATCCACGCCTCGTTGACCGCCCGCCGCCGGGCGCGTGAACTCGACGCACTCGCCTCGGGAGAGCGCGTGGACGTCCTCGTGGTGGGCGGCGGCGTGACCGGCGTCGGGGTGACCCTCGACGCGGCCTCGCGCGGGCTGTCGGTGGCGCTGATCGAGGCCCACGACCTCGCGTTCGGCACGTCCCGGTTCTCCAGCAAGCTCGTCCACGGCGGCCTGCGGTACCTCGCCCACGGCAAGCTGGCCCTGGCCCGCGAGAGCGCCGTCGAACGCGACGTCCTGCTTCGCCGCACCGCGCCCCACCTGACGCGGCCGATGGCGCAGCTGTTCCCCCGCTACGCCGACACCCCGTCCCGCGAGTACGCCCTGACCGCGGCCGGGCTCACGGCCGGGGACGCGCTGCGTCGCTTCGCCCGGACCCCGTCCTCGCTGTTGCCCCGACCCCGCACAGTTCCCGCTCCAGCGGCATTGACACTGGTCCCCGGCTTGCGCGACACCGGGCTTCGCGGTGGTCTGCTGGCGTTCGACGGGGCACTGACCGACGACGCACGACTCGTCGTGGCGCTCGCCCGCACGGCGGCCGGGCTCGGGGCCCGCGTTCTCACGCGCGTGCGGGCACTCGACCTGAGGGGCGACGGGGTCCGCGCCCGCGACGAGCTCACCGGCGAACACGTCGAGCTTCGCGCCCGGCAGGTGGTCAACGCCGCAGGCGTGTGGGCGGGCGGTCTGGTGCCGAACGTGCGGCTGCGACCGTCCCGCGGCTCCCACCTGGTCCTCGACGCCCGCAGCGTCGGCATCGGCGAGACGGCTCTCATGGTCGGCGTTCCCGGGGAACTCAACCGGTTCGTGTTCCTGCTTCCCCAGCCCGGCGGTACCGTCTACTTGGGACTGACCGACGAGCCGCTCGACGGAGAGGCCACCGACGTCACCGAGGTACCCGACTCCGACGTCGACTTCCTGCTCGACGTGGCGTCGACGGTGCTCGCCCGCCCGCTCACCCGCGACGACGTCCGGGGTTCGTTCGCCGGGTTGCGCCCCCTGCTCGACACGCCCGGGGGCCGCACCGCCGACCTCTCCCGGGAACACGCCGTCCTGACCGATCCCGCAACCGGCGTGGTCACGGTCGTGGGCGGCAAACTCACGACCTATCGGGTGATGGCCGAGCAGGCCGTGGACGCCGCCGTTCGGCGAGCCGGGCTGTCCGCCGCGCCCTCGCGCACCGCACGGCTTCCGCTCGTCGGTGCCGCGCCGCGCCCTGCCCTCACCGCCGTGGAGGCACCCCGCAGGCTGGTGGGCAAGTACGGCATCGAGGCACCCCGGGTGGCCGCGTTGGGCGACGTCGACCCCGAACTGGCCCGCCCTCTCTTCCCCGGGTGCGCCATCACCGCCGCCGAGGTCGTGTGGGCGGTGCGGCACGAAGGGGCCCTCGACGCCGACGACGTGCTCCACCGGCGGACCCGCCTTGGTCTGGTCCCCGAGGACGCGGAAAGAGCTCACCCCGTCGTGTCCGACTTGGTCGAGCGAGCGTTGCGTGGGCTGACGTAGGCTCGGCGCGTCGCGACGGGAAGGAGCGAATGCCATGCCCGACGGCATCACCCTCCGCCGCGAGACGTCGCCCGCCGCCACGCTCCGCGCGCTGCGCGGCCACCTGGGACCCGGCTACTTCCTCACGAGCACGGTGCTCCTGCTCGCGGCGCTCGTGTGTGTCCCACTGCTCTACACCTCCGTGTCCGACACAGTGGGCGGCACCACGGTGGGACTCAGCGGGCAGGCAGGCGCCATCGCCGACCCGCTTCTTCGTGCCGCACACGACGCGGGTGTGGACGTCGACGTCGTGCGCTACCACGACGCCGAACTCGCGCGCGCCGACGTGGAACGGGGAACGCTCGACGTGCTGGTCTCGGGCAGTGCCGCGAACCTGCGCGCCATCACCGGGGCCGACCTCGACGAGGTCGTGAGAAGTCTGCTCACCGAGATCTCCCGCGCGGAGGTCGTCACCGCCAAGCTGGCGCAGGCGGGCGCGGACCCGGCGACGGCCTACGACGACGTGCTGTCCGTGGGTGTCGAGGTGGAGACCGTTCCCGAGACCGCCTCACCCGGCGAACGCGCACTCGTGGCACTGGCGGCGATCACACTGCTGGTGGTGACGCTGGCAGGCAGTGGTGTCGTGCTCCGGCGCGAGCTGGCTCGGGGAGACGTGGCGCCGGTCGGCACGGTCGGTCCGGTGTGGCCACTCGCGTGCGCCGCAGGACTCGCCGGGGCGCTGCAACTGCTGCTCGTCGGCGGGACGGCCCTGATCGTCGCCGCCTCCATCGGCGCGGCTCCACCGCTCGACCTCGCCGTCACCACGCTCGTGTGGAGCCTGGTGTGGTTCGGGCTCGCGTGGGTGTCGTGCGCACCGGTGACCGTGCTGCTGTCGCAGGCCGAGCGACCCGCCTGGGTGCCCGCCGTCCTGGTGGTGCTCGCAGGACTCGGCTCCGCCATGGCCGTACTGCCTCGGCCGGACGATCCCACCGCGCTGGTGACGTCCCTGCTGCCGCCCGTGGCACCCTTCGCCGTGCCGAGCCGCATCGTCACCGGCGCGGCCGGGCCGCTCGACGTCGCCGCGGCGATCACTCTCGCACTCGTGACCGCCGCCCTGCTCGCGCGGTCGGTCCGCCGGACCGCGCTTCGCGGCTCCGCCTGACCGACGTCCGGCCACGGCGGTGGGTGAGGAACGGTCTCGTCAGCGGTGGGCGGTCGCGGACGGCGTGAACCGCACCGGCAGCGACGTCAGATGCCGGTTCCACAGCGCCGGGGTGAACGTCAACTCCTCCACCGGCACGGCGACCGTCACGTCGTCCAGCGCGTACAGCGCCGTCTCCACCGCGATGCGTGCGATCAACCGCCCGGCACGCTGAGCCGGGCAGGCGTGGGAACCCGCACTGAACGACAGGTACGCCCGGTTGCCGATCTCCAGCCACGGATCGTTGGACCGCACCCGGTAGTCGGCGTTGCCCGCCGCGAAGCTGAGGATCACCGCGTCACCACGCCGGATCTGCTGCCCCGCGAGTTCGCAGTCCGCGGCCGCGTACCGACCCATCAGGTTCGCCACCGGCGGGTCACGCCACAACACCTCGTCGAGGGCCTCGTCGATACCGAGGCGACCACCACGCATGCGGGCGGTGAACCGGCGGTCGGTCAGCATCAGGCGCAACGCCATCGCGATCCACACACCGGTGACCTCGTACCCCATGCCGATCACCATCATCATGGCGTGCAGCACTTCGTCGTCGGTGCGCATCGCCGGGTGCCGCACGAGTTGCGAGGTCAGGTCGTCCTGCGGCTGTGCCCGACGATCGTGCACGAGCTGGACCAGCAACTTCTGCATCGAGTCGTCGGCGAAGTACGACTCGATGCCCGCCAGCAGCGTCTCCCGCAGCTTCGCCTGGTCCTCCGTGGACACACCGAGCAGCGACAGGATCACCAGCATGGGAATGGCGGCGGCGTACTCGCTGACGAGGTCGGCCTCACCGCGCATGGAGAACTCGTCGAGCAGGCCCATGCAGATCTGCTCGACCGTCCGACGCAGCCGGTGCTCGTCGAGCTTGTCGAAACCCTCCTCGACCGGCGCCCGCAACCGACGATGCCGCTCGCCATCCGCGTACACGGCGTTGTCCAACGGCGCCAACAACGCGGCCAGCGGCGCGTCCGGCGGGATCACCCCGCTCGTGTACTCACGCCAGCTCCGCGGGTCGTGCGAGAACAGCCGCTCGTTACGGGCGACCTGACAGATCTCGGAGTGACCCATCACGAGCCAGCCGTTGACCCGCGGCATCAACTCCACCGGCGCGACCTGACCCCAGCGGGCTCGCAACTCGCTGTACACCGCCTGCGGGTCCTGCGAGTTCACGATGTGCGACAACGGCGTCAGCCCGGTCATCTCGGCCAACGTCCGCTGCTGCCGTGGCGTGGTCATGCGACCTCCGACTTGTTACGCACCTCGATGGCGTACTCGACGAGCTTGACGAGCGTCTGCGCGGCCGACTTCCGCTCCCGGGCGTCACAGAAGACGATGGGCGTCTCCGGAAGCAGGTCGAGCGCCTCCCGAAGCTGTTCCTCGCTGTACTGCGGCGAGCCGGGGAACTGGTTGACCGCCACTGCGAACGGCACCTTCGTGTGCAGCTCCAACTGGTCGAACACCTCGAAGCTGTCCTCCAGCCTGCGCGGGTCCACCAACACGAGAGCGCCCACGGCCCCGTCCGACAGGCCCTCCCACAGATTCCAGAACCGCTTCTGCCCCGGCGTACCGAAGAGGTACAGGACGATCTCGGGCGTCAACGTGATGCGCCCGAAGTCCATGGCCACCGTGGTGGTGCTCTTGCTGTCCAGCCCGGCGAGCGAGTCCACTCCGACGCTGGCGGCCGTCATGGTCTCCTCGGTGCGCAGCGGGGCGATCTCGCTGACCGACCCGATCAGAGTCGTCTTGCCCACGCCGAAGGCTCCGACCACCAGGATCTTGACCGACTGGATGACGGTCGAGGACACGTAACGCTCAGAGCTTGCGGAGCCCATTCAGCACTTTCTCCAGCAGATCGATTTCGGGGATGACGAGTCGCTGCGGGCTGGAGCGCACGACGAGGTGCCCCGTGTCGATCAGGTCCGACGCGAGCACCACGACCACGCTCACCGGCAGGCGCAGGTGTGCCGCCGCCTCGGCGACCGACAGCATGCCTCGGCACATGTCCACAAGGGACCGCTTCTCCCGGCTGGTCGACGGCGGGAGAAGCGCATCGGGATTGGCCACCAGCAGCGTCTCGGGCCGCAGGGTGTTCCGAGTCGGGTGAGCGCGGCCACCCGTGATGACGTAGGGCCTGATCGGCCCGTCCTGGTACTCCTCGGAGCGGTCCATGATCAGCGTGCGCGTGTCGGCGTGCTGAGGGTCCGCTCTCCGATCTGGAGTACCTGTAGCTGCATCTGTTGCGCGATGAGGCCCGGGTCGATGACGGACTCGGTCACCACCGCGAGCCGGGAACCGTCACCGGCGCCGCGCACGAACAGGAAACCGCCGTCGAATTCGACCATCACCTGCTTCGGGTCACCGCCGGAACCGAACTCGTCACCGACGCCTCGACCGAGCGAGGTCAACCCGGCGCATGCGGCGGCGAGCTTGTCCGCGAGGTCGGTGGCGGTCTGCTCGGTCTTGACCTTCAGCAGACCGTCGGACGTGAGGACAATCGCGTGGCGCACACCACGCACGCTTCTGATCTGTTCCAGCATCCAACTGTTGTCACCGGCGGGGGCAACCATTACTCCTCCGAAATGTCACGAGAGGCGGACGGCGGGTTCTGGGTGGCGGCGCTCCGATTCGAGGTGTCCGAACTGAGGAACGCGCTCATCCACTGCCCGGCTTGTTCCGCCGCCTGTTGAGGATCGGCGGGAACCGCGGGAATGTCCATGGTGATTTCACTGCTGTTCTCGACGACGACGGCCTCGCCGCGCCGAGACTTCCGGCGAGGCAGCACGGGAAGGTCTGCCTGCGGGGCGGAGGGGGCGACGGGAGCCTCCTTCGGCTCCTCCCGCTGCTCGGTGGCGACGGGAGTGGGATCGGGCAGGGGCAACTGTTGCGACTGCGGCGCGGTCTGTGTCGGAGCTGCCCCCTTCACCACGGGCTTGAGGTTGTCGGCCGTGTAGTGTTGCCGGGTGAGCGCGAGCTGACCGCTCATCGCGGCATGTCCCGGCGGCAACGGCTCGGTCAGCTCGGAGGGCACCATCACGATGGCGCGCACACCGCCGTAGACGGATTCGCCGAGGTCGACCCGGAAGCCGTACCGACGTGCGTACGTACCCACCGACGGCAGACCGGTCTGCGGCACCTCCCCGAGCGTGAACAGGTCGTGCACCTCCTCGCCCGAGGCGATCCGCCTCGCCTGTTCGAGCCGGCGGTCGTCCATGCCGACACCGCAGTCGTCGATCTCGATCACGGCACCGCGCTGGACATGCCGCAGCGTCACCAGCACGTTCGTGGTGGGCGGCGACGACTGTGCGGCGTTGGCCAACAGCTCGGAGACGATGTGGATGAGGGGCTCGACCACACGGGCCGTGACGGCGATCGCCGGGTCGCCCGACGCCTCCACACGCTGGTAGGCGGTGATGCGCCCGGCTGCTCCACGCACGACGTCGGACAGGGCCAGCGCCTCGTTCCACTGCTGCCCCGGCCGTTCCCCGCACAGGGCGGCGAGCGACTGGGCGTACCGCGCCTGCTGCGCGGCGGCGTGGTCGACCCGCATGCTGGTCTCCAGCACGTCCGGGTCGTTCGGGTGCCGACTGACCATGCGCCCGGCTTCCTCCTGCATCCGGTGTGCGGAGGTCTGGACCTTACGGGCGAGCGACACCACCGCCGAGTGGACCGCACTGCGCTGTGCTTCGTAGGCGTTCCGCGCGTTGTCGACCATCGACTTCATGCGCTCGTACTGCTCGGCCGCCTCCGGCCTCGGAGGCTCCTCGGGCAGTGCCGTGGGCGTCAGTCCCTGCGAGTACGCGTCCATGTACTGCAGGAACAACTCCTGCACCTCGCGTTGGGCGGCGAACTCGTCGGCCAACGCCTGGCGACACGCGGCCATGCTGTTGGCCGTACGCACCGTCACGGAGGCGAAGACGCCGAGCACCACGAGCGCCACCGCTCCCGGAACGAGCCACCACGGCTGCCCACCGACAGCCAGCATGATCGATGCGACGATCACGTATCCGGCAATGAGGGCGATACACGCCCAGCCGAGAGGACTCGGGCCACGCCGCGTCGTCGATGAGTTATCCATGAACATCCAGAGATCGGTCGGCCTGCCAGAACATGTCAGCACACCGTGGCACGGGCGCGCTGGAAAACCGCGGAACCCAGTGCACCTCCATACGAAAGCCCTGAGATGAACGGCGGCACGAACGGCCTGCCTCACTGCGCCGCTCAGAGTAGTCGATCTCCGTGGCCGTCGTACAGACCTCGATTCGATCATGTCTGCGAACTGCCCCTACGACATGTCCGAACTGTCGAGAATGGACGTCCACGTTAGTGAGAAAAAGGGGAACCATGGAAATTCGACTCTCCGATCCTTGGCCGACGACGGCGACCGAGGCGGTGGCGATGCAGCAGCGACTCCGGCACCGCATTCGCGCTGTCGACGACGTCACCACTCCACTACGCACCGTGGCCGGCGTGGACGTTGCGTACGCCGCCGACTCGAACCGGCTCGCCGCCGCGGTCGTGGTGCTCGACCACGACACCCTGGAGGTCGTGGAGACGTCCACCGTGGTGACCACCGCGATGTTTCCCTACGAGCCGGGCCTTTTCGCCTTCCGCGAGCTTCCGGCGCTGGTCACGGCGCTACAGCAGCTTCGGACCACGCCCGATCTGATCGTGTGCGACGGTCACGGACTCGCCCACCCGCGCCGTTTCGGACTCGCCTGCCACCTCGGTCTGCTCGCCGACGTCCCGACGTTCGGAGTCGCGAAGAACGTCCACGTCGGGGAGTTCGTCCCCCCGGCGTCCCGACGCGGAGCGTGGTCGCCCCTGCTGCTCGACGACGAGGTCGTCGGCGCGGTGGTCCGCACCCGCGATGGCGTCAAGCCGGTGTTCGTCTCAATCGGACACCGACTGAGCCTCGACACGGCACGTGATCACACGCTCACTTTGTGCACTCGATACCGGCTTCCCGAAACGACCCGTCACGCCGACCAGCTCTGCCGCGAAGTACTGGCGGGGCGGGTCAACCCCACCGTTGCAGAGTGAACGTGGCGAGGAATCCCAGGCTCGTGATCAGTCCGGTGAGGATGTGCGTGCGCTGGAAGGCCTCGGGGATCATCGTGTCGGCCACCATGGTGAGGATGGCGCCCGCCGCGACCGCCGTGATCACCGCGACCGTGGCCGCCGACGTGTCGACCAACAGGAGACTGCCGAGCGCCGCGGACACGGCGCACGCGAGCGCGATGCCGGCCCACACGCCGAAGACGTACGCGGCGCTTCGACCGGCTCGCTTCATGCCCACCGCGCTCGACAGTCCCTCGGGGATGTTCGAGACGACCACGGCGGCGAGCACGGCGAGCCCCACCGTTCCGCCTTCCACGACGGACAGTCCGAGGACGACCGACTCGGGCACGCCGTCGAGCAGCGAGCCGAAGGCGATGGCCAGGCCACTGCCCGCCGACTCCTCCTCGGAAGGCTGGTATCCGGTCGACCGCTTGCGATGTCGCGCGCCACGACGGGCGAGGACCGCGTTCACGCCGACGTAGGCGACCGCTCCGAGCAGGAAGCCGAGCACGGTGGGAACCAGACCGCCGCTGTGCTCGGCCTCGTCCACGAGGTCGAACGCAAGTGCCGACACCAGCACGCCCGCGCCGAAGGCCATCACCCCGGCGACGACGGCGGGCGGCACCCGCAGCCACCACCCGGCCGAGGCTCCGAGCAGCAACGCCGCCCCGGCGACCAACCCCCACAGGCCCGCCTGCCACCACACGGCCACCTCCTCGCGTCACCTCGGGGTTGGTGTACCCGCGATTCGTGTCCGCAGTCTGCGCACGCGTGTCCGCACCCCAGGACGCCGACATGCGTGCACACGACGCCGACATGCGTGCGCAGGACGTCGGCACGCGCGCGCAGGACGCCGGCACGCGCGCGAACGGTTGAGAAGCACCCACTCGGGTAGCCGGGTTCCAGACTGCGAGCGCATCGACGCGAGGAGGGCCCATGACCGACACGGTCGGCGACCACCTGCTCCAGCGGCTGCGGGACTGGGGTGTCCACCAGGTGTTCGGCTACCCCGGCGACGGCATCAACGGCATCGTCGCCGCGTTCGGCAAGGCCGACAACCAGCCACGGTTCGTGCAGTCACGACACGAGGAGATGTCGGCACTGCAGGCCGTCGGCTACGCGAAGTTCAGCGGTGAGGTGGGAGTCTGCCTCGCCACCTCGGGTCCCGGCGCGATCCACCTGCTCAACGGGCTCTACGACGCGAAACTCGACCACGTGCCCGTCGTCGCGATCGTGGGTCAGACCGCACGCAGCGCCATGGGCGGCAGCTACCAGCAGGAGATCGACCTCCAGTCGCTGTTGAAGGACGTCGCCTCGGAGTACCTGGTGGAGGTCAACGTCGCCCAGCAGCTTCCCAACGCGCTCGACCGCGCGTTCCGCACCGCGCTGGCCCGCAAGGCACCGACCGCGCTGATCATCCCGGCCGACCTGCAGGAACAGGACTACACTCCGCCCGAGCACGCGTTCAAGCAAGTGCCCTCCAGCCCGCCGAGCACGCCGAGGGCGGTCGTCCTCCCTCCCGAGGACGAACTCGCTCACGCCGCCGAGGTGCTGAACGACGGTCGCCGGGTCGCGATCCTCGCCGGTCAGGGAGCGCGCAACGCCGCGGAGGAGCTGATCCGGGTCGCCGACACGCTCGGCGCCGGAGTGGCGAAGGCGCTGCTGGGCAAGGACGTGCTCCCTGACGACCTTCCGTTCGTGACCGGCTCGATCGGCCTGCTCGGCACCAAACCGAGCTACGAGTTGATGCGCGACTGCGACACGCTGCTGATCGTCGGCTCGAATCTGCCGTACTCGCAGTTCCTGCCGGAGTTCGGCCAGGCGCGCGCCGTGCAGATCGACATCGACGGCGGCCGGATCGGCATGCGATACCCGACCGAGGTGAACCTCGTCGGCGAGTCGAAGGCGACGTTGCGCGCCCTGCTGCCGTTGCTCGCCCGCAAGACCGACCGGTCGTGGCGGGAGACGATCGAAGGCAGCGTGTCCGACTGGTGGAACACCCTGCGCGACCAGGCCCTGCTCGACGCCGAACCCGTCAACCCCATGCGCGTCGTCCACGAGTTGTCACACCGCGCCCCCGACGACACGGTCGTCACGGCCGACTCGGGGTCGTCGACCAACTGGTACGCCCGCAACCTGCGGATGCGGGGGCGGATGCGCGGGTCGTTGTCCGGAACGCTCGCGACGATGGGCGCGGGCGTGCCGTACGCGATCGGCGCCAAGTTCGCGTACCCGGATCGGCCGGTGGTGGCGCTGGTGGGCGACGGTGCCATGCAGATGAACGGCATGGCCGAGCTCGTCACGATCGCCCGGTACCGCCGACTGTGGCAGGACCCGAGGCTCGTCGTGTGCGTCTTCAACAACCACGACCTGAACCAGGTGACGTGGGAGCTGCGTGCGATGGGTGGTGCGCCGAAGTTCGAGGAGTCGCAGAGCCTGCCCGAGGTGCCGTACGCGGAGTTCGCCAAGCTCGTCGGCCTGGAGGGCATCACCGTCGACGAGCCGGGTGACCTCGGTGAGGCGTGGGACGTGGCGCTCGCGGCCGACCGGCCGGTGGTCCTCGACGTCCACTGCGACCCCGAGTTGCCGCCCATTCCGCCGCACGCGACGTTCGACCAGGTCAAGTCGGTGACGGAGGCACTGCTCAAGGGCGACCCCAACGCCTGGCACCTGCTCGTGCAGGGCGCGAAGACCAAGGCGCAGGAGGTGCTGTCGGGCTCCCGGTGAGCCGCCGTGACTCACCCCACGTGATCGCGCGGATCGGTACGGTGACACACGTCATCGAGGACACCGTCGCGGCAGTCACGTGGGGGACGGATGTTGGAGTGCCTGGGGCTCGACGACCGTGTCGAGCGGGCCTATCGCCTGTTGCTCGAACGACCGGAGAGCGCGGCGGCGCTCGTGGCGGAGCGGCTCTGTCTGACGTCCGAGGACGCGGCCGCGACGCTGGCGAGGCTGCACGCGCTCGGACTCGTCGAGCCACTACCCGACGACCGGGTACGTCCGGTGCATCCGGCCATCGCCCTGCCCCCGCTGCTCGCCCGCGCACGCCGTGAATTGCGTGCCGAGGAACAGCGCCTCGAACTGGCGGCCGCCGCGGCGGAGGAACTCGCCGCGCAGGTCGTGCAGGGCGCCCCGACCGACTCCCCCGAGATCCAGGTCAACCGGGGATCTGCGGCGGCACTGCGGTGCCTCGAACACATCACCGTCACCGCCACGCAACGGCTCGACGCGCTCGCCGCGGCCGGCCCGGCACCGGGCATCACCGACCCGACCGACTACACACCGATCATTCGGTTCGCGATCCGCCTCGCCGAGCGGGGGGTGGCTCTTCGCGTGGTCATGCTCGACAGCATCAACTACCTCGCTCCGCTCGTCGAGGGAGCACGTCGCATGCGCGCCGCCGGTGTGGAGATCCGGACGGCACCGGCGTTGCCGGTCTGGACCCTCGTCGTCGACGACGAGTACGTGGTGTCCGCGCTCGACCCCGACGACCACACGCAGGGGAGCCTGCTCGTGCGGACACCTGGCGCGGTGGCCGCGGCGTCGGAGTTGTTCGAACGCTATTGGCTCGCGGCGGCCCCGCTCGACGGTGAGGAACCCGACCGCGGTGGCGCACCGCTGACCCGGGCGCAGAAGCAACTGCTGGTGATGGTGGCCAACGGCAGCAAGGACGAGACCGTGGCACGCCGGTTCAGCGTCTCCACCCGCACGGTACGCCGCATGATCGCCGAACTCTACGAGCTGGCCGACGTGTCGAACCGCATCCAACTCGTCTTCCGGGCCGCCCAACTCGGCTGGCTCGACGGTTCCGAGCTCGATCGCCGCTGATCTGTCCTGAGGCGGTCATGGCCGCTCGCGGACGGACCCACCCGCCTCGCCTCGGCGTCCGAATGCACGACGGACGCGAACGGCGAAGGAGGAACCGGTCATGGTTCGGGCGGAAGTGGACAGCGAAGCGTTGCGTGTCGCAGCACGCAACGCCTCCACGGCGGGTGAATCGCTCGCCGGCAGCGGAGCGAGCGCGGTTCTCGACTCGGCGGCGACCCTCGCGGGGACTCGCTCGGGCCCGGCGCTGGCCTCGGCCGCGGCCTCGTGGAAGTCGCGGGTGCAGGCGTTGGCCGACGAGTTGTGCTCGTTCGGGGACCGACTGGCCTCGGCGGCGGACCGGTACGAGGCCACCGACAACGAGGCCGCCCAAGGGCTCCGCCGCATCCTCGGCCTGCTGGAGCGGGTGGGGGTGTCGGCGTGATGAACACCGAACAGCTTCGATCGAGCGACTTCGGCACCGTCGATGCCGACGCCGCCGCTTGGAGGGCGTTGGCCGACGCACTCAACGAGTCGGCCTCCTCGGTGAGCTCCCGCGTGCTGGCGACCATCGACGGCGGGGCATGGCAGGGAGCCGCGGCGGATCGCGCGGGCGAGGCGATCACCGCCGGTCGCGAGCGCCTGACCACATCGGCCGACGAAGCCGAACGCATTGCCGGCGCGCTCGCCAAGGCCGCGAACGAGTGGCGGGGAGCCCAGGGACAACTGCGGAGAGCCTGCGACCAGGCACCCGCGTTGGGCCTGCGCATCGACCCGGACGGCACCGCACGACCACTTCCGGGGCAGCGACCGGAACCGAACGACATGGCGGAACTGACCGCGCTCGCCACGGAAGCGCTCGCGGCAGCCAGGAACATCGACGCCGAACTGGCCTCGGTTCTGAGCGAGTGCGCGGGCCTTGCCGCCGCCCTCGACACCGGCGCGGCCACGGTGTCCATCCCCACGGGCAAGACCCCGGCCGAGATCGCGGCCTGGTGGAAGGCACTGAGCCCGGCGCAGCGGCGAGAACTGATCGCAGCACATCCCGAGGTGATCGGCAGTCTCGACGGAATCCCGGCTCGCGACCGCCACGAAGCGAACCTCGCCGTGCTCGACAAGCAGATCACGGAGGTGAACGAGACTCAGGCCGAGCGGCTCCGCGAGATCCGTGACCGGATCGAAGCCTCGCGAACGGATGCCGACAACGCCGACGATCTGTACCTGTTGAAGCTCGACACCTCCGGCGACGGCAAGATCATCGTCTCGATCGGCGACCCCGACACGGCCGACGACGTGTCCGTCTACGTGCCGGGCACGACGGCCTCGCTCTGGGGTGGTCTGGACGTCGACCTGGATCGAGCCCAGACGATGTTCGACGCCGCGAACAAGAAGGGCGGCAGCGTGGCGTCGGTGCTGTGGCTCGACTACGACGCCCCCGACAGCGTGCTTCTGCATGCCCACGACCCCAGCTACGCCGACAAGGGCGGTCCCACGCTGCGGTCGTTCGTGGACAGCCTCAAGACGACCCACGAGGGCGGGGGCCTGCACACGACCCTGGTGGCGCACTCCTACGCCTCGCTCGTCGTGAGCGAAGCAGCGCAGCAGTCACCTGGCATGGAGGCCGACATCGTCACCGTCGGCGGCGCCGGATTCGGTCTCGACGACGTCTCGGGTGTCGACGTCGAGAAGGCCCTGAACCTCAAGGGCGACGTCTACTCCGCCACGGGCGGGTCCGACCTCATCCGCGCCGCCCACGGGCTGGAAGTGCACGGTGACGGCCCCTCCGAGCTGAGCGGAACGGAGAAGCTCGGCGTCTCGGTCTTCACGGGCCACACGGGGTACTGGGACGACAGCACGTTCCTCGACGACGTCACGAACGTGATCACGGGCGACAAGGACGCCGTGTCGGGCCCCTCGGCGCTCCAGCAGTTCGTCGACGACGTCCTGGAGGTGGAGTCGGAGAAGGACGAGGCACTCGGCGACGTGGGCGAGAACATCCTCACCGTGGGCACGACCGTGCTCGACGTCCTGGGCGACGGCGTCGACACCGCCAAGGGCTTCCTGAAGAAGGTGTTCTGATCAACGACGAGGGCCACCACTGCACGTCGGCAGGGTGGCCCTCGGTCGTCGTCACCGGATCACGGTGTCCGACGGGAGCGATCAGCGCTCGGACAGCGGCTTGTAGTCCCGCTCCTTCTCGCCGGTGTAGATCTGGCGCGGGCGGCCGATCTTGGTGGCCGGGTCGCTCATCATCTCGCGCCAGTGCGCGATCCAGCCTGGCAGGCGCCCCAGGGCGAACAGCACCGTGAAGAACTGCGTCGGGAAGCCCATGGCCCGGTAGATGAGGCCGGTGTAGAAGTCGACGTTCGGGTAGAGCTTGCGCTCGATGAAGTAGTCGTCGGAGAGCGCGCGCTCCTCCAACCGCTTCGCGATGTCGAGCAGCTCGTCGCCACCGTCGATCTTGGAGAGGATCTCGTCCGCGGTCTGCTTGATGATCTTCGCGCGCGGGTCGTAGTTCTTGTAGACCCGGTGCCCGAAGCCCATCAGGCGGACACCCTTCTCCTTGTTCTTCACGCGGTTGACGAACGTGTCGACGTCGCCACCGTCGGCCTTGATGCCCTCCAGCATCTCCAGCACCGCGCTGTTCGCACCGCCGTGCAGCGGGCCGAACAGGGCCATGATGCCCGCCGAGATGCTCGCGAAGAGGTTGGCCTCGGACGAGCCCACGAGGCGGACGGTCGACGTGGAGCAGTTCTGCTCGTGGTCGGCGTGCAGGATGAACAGCAGGTCGAGTGCCTTGGCCATCGCCGGGTCGATCTCGTACGGCTCGGCGGGCAGCCCGAACGTCATCCGCAGGAAGTTCTCGACCAGACCCAGCGAGTTGTCCGGGTACAGGAACGGCTGGCCGATCGACTTCTTGTAGGCGTAGGCCGCGATCGTGGGCACCTTCGCCAGCAGTCGGATGGTGGACAGCTCGACGTTGTCGATGTTCGACGGGTCGAGCGAGTCCTGGTAGAAGGTCGACAGCGCCGACACCGCGCTGGAGAGCACCGGCATCGGGTGCGCGTCGCGCGGGAAGCCGTCGAAGAACCGCTTCAGGTCCTCGTGCAGCAGCGTGTGCCTGCTGATCTTGGAGGTGAACTGCTCCAGCTGCTCCTTCGTGGGCAGCTCACCGTAGATGAGCAGGTAGGAGACCTCGATGAACGTCGAGTGCTGCGCGAGCTGTTCGATGGGGTAGCCGCGGTAGCGCAGCACACCCTGATCACCGTCGATGTAGGTGATCGCCGAAGACGTGGCTCCGGTGTTGACGAAGCCGGGGTCGTACGTGATGTACCCGGTCTGTGCGAGCAGCTTCCCGAGCTCGATCCCGGGCGCGCCTTCCACGGCGCGAACGACGTTCAACTCGTGCTCGCCAGTCGGCAGGCGGAGTTGTACCTTCTCGCCCCCGGTCTGCGCCGCAGTCGCGTCGGACATGCACATGCCTCTCACGGTCACACGGGCCGGCTGTGACCGCAGATCGTGCGGTTCACATACTTCGCACACCGCCCCGCTGGGGTATGAATGCCCTCTAACGCTAGTCCAGATGAGGGCGGTTACGCAGCCGTGGCGTTACCCACAGCTAACCGAGTGCGACCAGCTTCACACGCATTGCTGCAACTCGTCCTCGGTCGGGGGTTCGGCCCCGCTGCGGGAGACTGTGACCGCCGCGGCCCTCGTCGCGTACGTGAGCAACTCGTCCGCCTCGCCCCTGGTCAGCGCAGACAGGTCGGTGACCTGGTGTCGGACCAGCCACGCGAGCATCGCACCCTGAACGGTGTCGCCCGCGCCGATGGTGTCGACCACGTCGACCGGACGGCCCGCAACCGTGACGTCCAGCCCCGAAGACGTGAGAAGAACCACGCCGTCGCCGCCTTTGGTCAAGACCACTGCTTGGGGGCCGGCGTCCAACCAGGAGCGCGCGGCGGCGAGGACGTCGTCGAGATCCGTCGCGCGGGCGAGCCACTCGGCGTCGTCGAGGGAGACCTTCAGCAGCCTCACCGACGGCAGCCAGGACGCGAACCGCGCCCGGTAGGCGTCGGGGTCGGCGATCATGTCGGCGCGGATGTTCGGGTCCAGCGCGGTCAGCACGCCCCGTTCGTGCTCGCGGCGCAGCATCGTCTCGTACACGGTGGCGCCCGGGTCGAGCACCATTCCCAGCGTGCCGACCGACAACGCGGCGGTGCCGTCGGGCAACGGGCCGGGATCGGTGACGAACCGGTCGGCCGTGCCCTCGGTGTAGAAGCTGTAGCGGGCACTGGCGTCGTCGTCGAGCGTCACCACGGCGAGCGTGGTGGGCTCTGGCCCGCGCTGCACCAACGACGTGTCCACACCGGACTCGCCGAGCCTGCGCACGAGCGCGTCGCCGAAGGCGTCGGTCGAGACGCGCGACAGGAACGCCGTGGGCACACCGAGCCTCGCCGCGGTCAGGGCCACGTTGTAGGGGCCGCCACCGAGGCGGGGAGCCAACAGCCCTCCCGGGGCAGGGACGAGGTCGACGAGCGCTTCACCACCGGACACGATCACGGTCGCCGATGCTAACGCCTCGACCCCCGACGTGGCGGGGTCGAAGGACGTGGTCAGTCCGACAGTCCGACGCGCAGGCCGTTGAGCAGCAAGTCCGCGAGCGCCTCGAACGCCTCGGCGTCCGTGGTGCGCGCCCGCAGGCCCACCACGCCCGACTGGATCGACTCGACGAGGATGCCCGCCATCTCGGCGATCGCGTCGGCGTGCGTGTCCCGGAAGACGCCCTGCTCGACGCCGTCGGCGATGAACTGCCGGATTCGCCGCGCCGCGGCCTCGGAGTTCAGCGCGTACACGGCCCTGGCGGGTTCGAACCGCTCGACGTCGGCCATGAACGCGGGCGAGGCGCGGTCGAGCTCGGCCGACACGCCCGCCAGGTACGTGCGGACCGCCGTGGCGGCGTCGTCGACGTCCGCGACCTGAGCCTCGATCCGCTCGGCCGCTCCCTTGAAGAAGTGCGCGACCACCTTGACGGCGAGCTGCTCCTTGCTGGGCGCGAGCGCGTACAGCGTGGTCTTGGAACAGCGCAGTTCGGCGGCCAGGTCGTCGAGGGTGAAGGACATGAAGCCCTCGGCGAGGAACAACTCCTCCAGCTCGGCCAGCAACACCCGTTGCCGTCGAGTGCGAGGCCCGGTCGAACGCATGGTCGTCATCGTACGTGGTAGTACTGTAAGCCAGACGTCAGTACTATCCTCAGTACACTTTCGGAGGCGATGATGCCCACGACGCCGACCGCGGTGCAACGCCTGCTCCCCGACACCGAGTCCGAGGACCTGTTGGCCCTCGCCCGGGAGATCGCCCGTGACGAGCTGGCACCCCTGGCGGCCGAGTACGAGGAGAAGGAGACCTTCCCGCGCGAGCAGTTCCGCGTCCTCGGCCGCGCCGGACTGCTCGGCCTCCCCTACCCGGAACGCTGGGGCGGCGGCGCCGTGCCCTACGAGGTGTACCTGCAGGTACTGGAGGAGATCGCCCGCGCATGGATGTCGGTGGGCGTCGGGCTGTCGGTGCACACGATGTCGTGCTACGCGCTCGCGGAGTACGGCACCGACGAACAGCGACAGCGGTGGCTGCCCGAGATGCTGGAGGGCGAGCTGCTCGGCGCGTACGCGCTGTCGGAGCCGCACGCCGGGTCGGACGCCGCCGCACTGTCCACGCGAGCTCGGCGCGAGGGCGACGTCTACGTCGTCAACGGCGTGAAGGCGTGGACGACCCACGGCGGGCAGGCCGACTACTACACGACGATGGTGCGCACGTCCGACGACGGCGGCAAGGGCATCAGCTGCCTGCTCGTGGACGCCGACACGCCGGGGCTGTCCGCCGCGCCTCCCGAGCGGAAGATGGGTCTCACCGGCTCCACCACCGCGCAGATGCTCTTCGACGACGCGCGCGTGGACGCCGACCGGCTCATCGGCGCCGAGGGACAGGGGCTGAAGATCGCGTTGTCGTCGCTGGCCTCCGGCCGCCTCGGCATCGCGGCCTGTTCCGTCGGGCTCGCGCAGGCCGCGCTGGACGAGGCCGTCGCCTACGCCAAGCAGCGCACCCAGTTCGGCCGATCGATCATCGACTTCCAGGGGCTGGAGTTCCTGCTCGCCGACATGGCCGCGGCGGTGGACTCCGCGCGGGCGACGTACCTCGACGCCGCCCGACGTCGCGACCGGGGCCTGCCGTTCACCCGACAGTCGTCGGTGGCGAAGCTCGTCGCCACCGACGCCGCCATGAAGGTGACCACCGACGCGGTGCAGGTGTTCGGCGGTGCCGGCTACACCCGGGACTTCCCGGTGGAGCGTTACCTGCGGGAGGCGAAGGTGCCCCAGATCTTCGAGGGCACGAACCAGATCCAGCGCATGGTCATCGCGCGGGAACTGCGCAAGTCCTGAAACCGCGCGGGAACTCCCACCGCGTCGGTCCTCCTCACCGCCCCGGGGGAGCGGTGAGGAGCGACCGCGTCACTCGCGATAACGCCGGTCGACGACCACGCCCTCACCGGCCGCCTCGTCGAAGTGGTAGACCTCGCGGCCCCGGACGAACACCCGCAGGGCGCGGTTCATGACGTCGAGCGGGTCGCCCGACCAGATCACCACGTCGGCGTCCAGTCCCGGCTTGAGCGCGCCCACCTTGTCGTCCAGGCCGAGGATGCGGGCGGGGTTCACCGTCAACGCACGCAGGGCCGTCTCCGGGTCCAGCCCGTCCTTGACCGCGAGCGCGGCCTGGTAGACGAGGAAGTTGATCGGGACGACCGGGTGGTCGGTGGTGATCGCGATCTCGACACCGGCCCGCGCGAGGATGCCCGCCGAGCGCAGGGTGCGGTTGCGCAGCTCCACCTTGCTGCGGCTGGTGAACAGCGGGCCGAGGATTACCGGCACGTCTCGTTCGGCGAGGAAGTCGGCGATGAGGTGTCCCTCGGTGCCGTGGTTGACCACGAGCTTGTAGCCGAACTCCTCGGCGAGGCGCACGGCCGTGACGATGTCGTCGGCCCGGTGCGTGTGCTGGTCCCAGTAGAGCTCGCCGTCCAGGACGCGTGCCAGCGTCTCCAACGTGAGGTCGGTGTCGAACGGCTTGCCCTCGGCGCGGGCGGCGTCGCGCTGGGCGGCGTAGTTGCGGGCCTTGGTGAACGCCTCGCGCAGGGTGGCCGCGACACCGAGCCGGGTCGACGGAGTCTTGTCCTTCTCGCCGTAGACACGCTTCGGGTTCTCACCGAGGGCGCTCTTCACGCTGACGTGCTCGGCGAAGACCATGTCGAGCACCGTGCGGCCCCACGTTTTCACCCCGACCGTCTGGCCACCGATGGGGTTGCCGGAGCCGGGCTTGATCACCACGCTGGTGACGCCGCCCGCGAGCGCGTCGTCGAAGCCGACCTCGTACGGGTCGATGCCGTCCAACGCCCGGAACCGGGCACCGTTCGGGTCGGTCATCTCGTTGGTGTCGTTGCCCGACCAGCCCTCGCCCTCCTCGTGGACGCCGAGGTGGGCGTGTGCGTCGATGAAGCCGGGGAGCACCCACGAGCCGGACGCGTCGACGAGTTCGGCGCCGTCGGGCACGTCGACCTCGGCCTGCGTGCCCACGGCGACGATCTTGTCGTCCTCCACCAAGACGGTCCCGCCGTCGATCGGTTGCCCGTCGACGGGGACCACATATCCGCCAATGATCGCAGTCGTCATAGTTCGTTACGCTAACGAATGTCGACGAGGATGCCCCACGACGCTCCCCAGGACGCGCCGGGTTCCAACTCGATGAGGTCGGTCTTCGAGTTCAACGCGTCGGCTGGACACGTCATCGGTTCGATCGCGATCGCCCTTCCCCGACCCGGGTAGTCGGACGGCGTGAACACCTGGACCCAGCCGAAGTCCGGGTCGGCCCACAGATCGACGGTCGCCTCGTGGTGCGACAGCAGGTGGTGGTAGCGACCGTCGTCGTACGCCGCGAGCCCGCCGAACGCGGTGTCGAGGTCCAGTCCACCGACGATGCGGCCCTCGCGCAGGTCGTAGTCGGTGCCGTCGACGTCGATCTCGTCACCGAAGGGCAGTTGCTCGTCCGCGACGTAGGGGCGCACGCGCGACGAGGCGAGCGTGAGCGTCAGCTCGTCGGTGGGCACGTCACCGATGCGCAGGTACGGGTGGGTCCCCACGCCGAAGCCGATCGGCTTGTCGCCCTCGTTGCGCACCTGGTGCGTCACGGTGATGCCGCGCGGGGCGAGGTCGTAGGTGATCTCCGTGTGCAACGGCACGGGCCAGCCCTGCTCCGCGCCGACCTCGACGGCGAGACGGATGAACCACTCGCCGTGCTCCAGCAGCTCCCACTCCTTGTCCCGCACGAGGCCGTGGATCGCGTTGCCGCGCGCCTCCTCGGTGACGGCGAGTTCCTGCACCTCACCGTCGAACTCCCAGCGGGCGCCCTTCGTGCGGTTGGGCCACGGCAGGAGCACCTGTCCGGCCGCCTTCGGGGGCTCCACCTCGGGCGCGAACGTCTCCAGGTACGGCACCTTGTTGATCTCGAACGCCCGCAGGCCCGCGCCGATCTCGGTCACCACGGCACGGGCGTTGCCCCTGGTCAGTTCGAACTGTTCCCCCGTCGGATTCGCCATGCCGCAGACGATACCGAGCGTGCGAGAGGTGCGACCACGAGTGCGAGAAGTGCGGACACGCGTGCGCCGAGCCATGACACGCCGGAGAGGACGGCGTGTCCTCGGGTCTCGCACGGGTGTTCGCAGTTCGGGGACGGCTCTAGCTCGGCTTGGCCTCCGTGGGGGCGCGGTAACGCCAGAACGCGGGCAGCAGCACCACCGCCACCACCACGCCGAGCACCACGAGGACACCGCCGCCCGCCGTCGCCGCCGTGGTGCCCATCGCCGCGGCGGCCCAGCCGTGTGTCATGTCGGCCAGGCGCGGCCCGCCCGCCACGACCACGGTGAACGCCCCCTGCATCCGGCCTCGCATCTCGTCGGTGGTGGCCTGTTGGAGGATCGCCTGCCGGAAGATCGCGCTCACCATGTCGGCCACTCCCCCGAGCGCGAGGAAGAAGACGGCCAGCCACAACGACTGCGAGAATCCGAACCCGACCATCGCGACACCCCACACGCCGATGGACACGGCCACGGCCACACCGTGTCGGCCGATGCGGTGCGCCCACCCGGACATCAGCCCGAGCAGCAACGCACCCAACGGAATCCCGGCGTACAGCCACCCGAGCGCGGTTCCCCCTCCGGGCGGGTCACCGAACGTGCGCTCGGCCATCTCGGGGAACAACGCCCTCGGCATCCCCGCCACCATCGCCACGACGTCCACCACGAACGACGCGAGCAGCACCTTCTGGGTCGCGAGGTAGCGGAAGCCCTGGAGGACGTCCCGCAGTCCCGCCGCGCGGATCTTGCCGGACAGTGGCGGCAGGGACGGGAGTGTCCACACCGCCCACACCACGGCCACGAGCGCCAGCGTGTCCACGAGGTACAGCGTCGACAGGCCCACCACGGGCAGCAGCGCCCCGGCCAGCATCGGCCCGAACACCGCACCGAAGGTGGCCATCGTGCCCGTCAGTGCGGCGGCGGAGGGCAACAGGTGTTCGGGCACCACGCGGGCGACCACCGCCTGCCGCGTCGGCATGTTGATCGCGAAGAACGCCTGGTTGACGCTGAGGAGGACGAGCACGACCCACACCGAGTCGAGCCCCACCAGCGCCTGCGCCCACAGCAGCAGGGCCGCCACCGCGATCCCGACGTTGGACACGAGCAGCAACACCCGACGATCCACGGTGTCGGCGATCGCCCCGCCCCACAGGCCGAACACCAGCAGCGGGACGAGCCCGAACAGACCGGTGAGGCCGACGTAGGCGGACGAGCCCGTGATGTCGTAGATCTGCTTGGGCACGGCGACGGCGGTGAGCTGACTGCCGATCGCCGTGACGATCGAGCTCAACCACAGTCGCCGGAACGCGGGGATGCGCAGCGGTCGCCGGTCGGCGACGACGTTGCCCAGTGCGCCCACCATCCTGCGCAACCGGCCTCTCGGCGGCGGTGTGGACGAGGGTCCGGCGGAGTCCGTGGAGGTCTGCTCGGTCACGTGGCGGGAGCTTAGCCGAGCTAACGACCTGCCCCGGTCGGATTATGGCGCGCGCCTCGCGACTCAGGGAGCGACGCGGCGGACCTCCCAGCCGTCCTCACCGCGGACGAAGCGCAGTCGGTCGTGCATCCGGTCCTGCCTGCCCTGCCAGAACTCGACGATCTCCGGACGGATCCGCCAGCCACCCCAGTGGGGCGGCACCGGGATCTCCTCGACGTCACGGAAGCGGCGCTCGATGGCGCTCAACGCAGTGTCGAGGTCCCGACGCCCGGACACGATCGCCGACTGCGGGGACGCCCACGCACCGAGCTGGGAACCCCGCGGCCGGGAGGCCCAGTACTTCGCGGTCTCGGCGGGGTCGACCTTCTCCACCTCGCCCCGCACGTGCACCTGACGCTGCAGCGGGTACCAGGGGAAGGTCGCGGACGCGTACCGCGTCACCGTGAGGTCGTGACTCTTGGCGGAGGTGTAGTTGGTGTAGAAGACGATGCCGCGCTCGTCGAGCCCCTTGCACAGCACGGTGCGGGACGACGGGAAACCGTGGGCGTCGGCGGTGGCGAGCACCATGGCGTTCGGCTCGGGGAGGCCGTGGGCGATCGCCTCGTCGAGCCAGGACTGGAGTTGTTCGTGCCAGGTCGAGGCGAGGTCCGCCTCGTCCAACGCGCCCCCGTTGTAGGCGACCCGCATGGCGGGCAGCCGTACGGCGACGTCAGCGACGTCGACGTTCGCGGCGCTCTCCACGCTGCCGTCCACGCCGTTTCCGGTTTCGGTCATGGCAACCTCCCGCGCACCTGATCTCCCCGCTTGTGGCCGACGGTAAAGGGTCTCACGGAAGCGCGAAAGTACGCGGATGGTGACGGGTCCCACTTCGGCAGGACGAACGCTTTCTGAATCGTTCTCGGAATCGTGACCGATACCACCGCGCTTTTGATTGCTACCGGTCAGTAATAGGAGCAGAGTCACTTTCAGACGCGCGACGAGGCGCGTGTTCGTGCCTCCCGCGCTCGACGACGACCCACGGCGATTCGCACGAAAGGTCTACTGCCATGACACCCACCACGAACGGGCAGCCCACAGCGAGCGCGGCGCAGGACCCGGACGACGGTTTCCGTCCCGGTTTGGAAGGCGTGGTCGCTTTCCGCACCGAGATCGCCGAACCCGACCGCGACGGAGGCGCCCTGCGTTATCGCGGTGTCGACATCGAGGAACTGGCGGGCACGGTCGGCTTCGGTGACGTCTGGGGTTTGCTGGTCGACGGGCATTTCGAGAACGGACTTCCGGCGGACGAACCGTTCCCCATTCCCGTGCGCAGTGGGGACGTGCGGGCCGACGTCCAGTCGGCACTGCCCGCGCTCGCGCCGCTGTGGGGGCTGGGACCGCTTCTCGACATCACCGAGGCCGACGCTCGCGAACAACTCGGTCGCGTGTCCGCCATCGCGTTGTCCTTCATCGCCCAGTCCGCACGGGGCAACGCCGTACCCGCGGTACCGGAGTCCCGGGTCGACGAGGCGTCGGGCACCACCGAACGGTTCCTCGTCCGCTGGCGTGGTGAGCCCGACCCCGCGCACGTGAAGGCCCTCGACGCCTACTGGGTCTCGGCGGCCGAGCACGGACTCAACGCCTCGACCTTCACCGCCAGGGTCATCGCCTCGACCGGCGCCGACGTGGCCGCCGCGATCTCCGGCGCCATCGGCGCCATGTCCGGCCCGCTGCACGGCGGCGCTCCCGCCCGCGTCCTGCCGATGATCGAGCAGGTGGAGCGCACCGGCGACGCACGGGCCGTGGTCAAGGGCATCCTCGACCGCGGAGAGCGCCTGATGGGCTTCGGACACCGCGTGTACCGCGCCGAGGACCCGCGAGCGAGGGTGCTGCGGCGCACGTGCCGCGAGCTGGGCGCCAAGCGCTACGAGGTGGCCGCCGAGCTGGAGCAGGCCGCGCTGGCCGAGCTGCGCGAGCGGCGTCCCGACCGCGCGATCGAGACCAACGTGGAGTTCTGGGCCGCAGTGATCCTCGACTTCGCCGAGGTGCCGCCCGCCATGATGCCGGCCATGTTCACGGCAGCACGGACCGCGGGTTGGGCCGCCCACGTGCTGGAGCAGAAGCGGACGGGACGACTCGTGCGCCCGTCGGCCTCCTACGTGGGCCCCGGCCCCAGGACCCCGCAGGAGGTCCAGGGCTGGGACCGGCTCGCGACGAACGGCTGACGCATCACCGGCGGCGCAGGGCCGCGCGCACGAGCCCCGGAGCCCACCGGGTTGCCAGGCGCGCGGCCTTCGCCTCCACGGTGGGAGCCACGACTGGCAGGTTCCGCTCCACCGCCCGCAGGACGTCCTTCGCCACCAGCTCGGGCCGCGCCCGGCGGGCGGTGTAGAACCGCTGCGCCCGCTGCCGCCTGCGACGCTGTTCGGCCTCGTCGGTCCCGGCGAAGCGGGTGGAGCAGACGATGTCGGTGTCCACGAACCCCGGGCACACGGCGCTGACCCCGACGTCCGACGCCGCGAGCTCGGCCCGCAACGACTCCGACAGCATCAGCACGGCCGACTTCACCGTCGCGTACGCGGGCAGCAGCGGATTGGGCAGGAAGGCCGCCATCGACGCGAGGTTCACCAGGTGCCCGCCCTCTCCTCGCTCCACCATGTGCGGGGCGAACAGCCGACACCCGTGGAGCACGCCCCAGAAGTTGACGTCCAGCAGCCGACGCCACTCCTCCTCGGTCGTCTCCAGCACGGGCCCCGCCAGGCCGATGCCCGCGTTGTTCACGACGACGTCGGGCACCCCGCGGTCGCGCACCACCTCGTCGACGAAGGCGCTCATCGCCGCGCCGTCGGACACGTCGACGTGGTACGTCACGGCGCTCACCCCGGCATCGCGCACCGACCCGGCCGTCTCGGCGAGCGCCTCGTCGTCGACGTCGACGAGGACGAGATCGGCACCCTCCCGCGCGAACGCGGACGCCGTGGCCCGCCCGATGCCCTTGGCCGCACCGGTGACGACGACGAGCCGACCGTCGAAGCGGCCCACCCTCAGCGTCCCGCGTCGCGCGCGCTTGAGGGCCTGGGTCTCCGGACCGCCCTGCACGTACGTGGCGAACTCCGCGGCGGCCGAGGCGATCCGGGCGGCGTCGGCCCGCACGACCCAGTGGCTGCCCGGGATGCGCCGCACGCGCAGGTTCGGCACCCAGTCCTCCAGTTCGGTCTGCAGCCGGACGCCGACGAACGGGTCGGCCCGTGGCGCGAGCACCTGCACGGGCACGTCGACCGGCCGGGGCCTGCCACGGCGGCCTCGCATGTTCTCCCGGTAGAGGTTCAGCCCGAACACGGCGTCGGCCCTGGACGGCGTGGCCTCCGCGGGTTCACGCCTGCGCACCAGGGCTGTCGCGAGCCCGGTGCGCCAGGCGAGTTCGGGCAGCACGGGAGTGCGGAAGAACGCGATGTAGCTCGACCGCCAGAGCTGCGACAGCACCGCCGCGACGCCACCGTCACGACGCCAGCCGGTACGCAACCAGCGGAACGCGTGCCGCAACGACGGCCCGGAGATCGACGTGAAGGACGCCGCCCGGCCGTCGAGCCACGGCCCTTCGAGCGCGTGCCAGACCTGGATGGACCCCCAGTCGTGCCCGAGCAGATGCACCGGACGATCCGGCGACACGGCGTCGACGACGGCCCGCAGGTCCTCGGCGAGCCGGTCCAGACCGTACGCCTGCCGCCCACGAGGTCGATCGGAGGAACCCGCGCCCCGCACGTCGTAGGTGACCACCCGCCACCCGTCCGGCCACGCCGCCACGACGTCGTCCCAGAGCGCCGCGTTGTCGGGGTAGCCGTGCACGCACACCACAGTCGGCGCCCGCTCCGGACCACGCACCCGCACCGACAACCGAACACCGTCGCTGGTCGTCACCGTCGTTCGCATCGACTCATGCTAGGGCGAACCTTCGCCACTCGAACTATTGACGACCGGCACACCCGCTGTAACACTGTGTGATCCCGATAACAGAGCGGAAGTTGTATTCCGCTCTACGGAAACCTGAACCACCAACGAAGGCGGGGCGGGCGACACGATGGGCATCGACAACCTGGCCGTACTGAGTCTGATCGCGTTGGCACCCATCGCGGTCGTCGGTTTCCTTCTCGTGGGCCTGCGCTGGCCCGCCAAGTACGCGATGCCGATCGGCTTCGCGGTCGTCGTGGGCATCGCCGCGTTCGTGTGGGGCGTCGAGCCGGTGGTCATCGCGGCGTCCAGCATCGAGGGGCTCATCCTCGCGGTCGGCCTGCTCTACATCGTCTTCGGCGCGTTGCTGCTGCTCGGCACGCTCTCCGGCAGCGGTGCGCTCGCCACGATCCGGGCCACGTTCACCGACATCAGTGCCGACCGACGCGTCCAGGCCGTGATCATCGGGTGGTTGTTCGGCAGCTTCATCGAGGGCGCGTCGGGCTTCGGCACCCCGGCCGCCGTCGTCGCGCCGCTGCTGCTGGCCCTCGGCTTCCCCGCCATGGCGGCGGTGATGGTCGGCCTGGTCATCCAGAGCACGCCCGTGACGTTCGGCGCCGTCGGCACCCCGGTCCTCGTGGGCGTCACCGACGGCCTCAGCGGCAGCGCGGCCGTGGCGGAACGTGCGTCGCTGCTCGGCCTGCCCCTGCCCGACTACGTCGCCGGCATCGCACTCGACGCCGCCGTCGTGCACGCGATCATCGGCACGCTCGTCCCGCTGTTCCTGGCGTGTCTGCTGACCGGCTTCTTCGGCACCGACGACCGGCCCCGCATCGCGCGCTTCGCCGACGGCCTCGGCGTGTGGAAGTTCGCGCTGTTCTCGGCGCTGGCGATGACCGTGCCGTACGTGACGGTCGCGGCCGTGCTCGGCCCGGAGTTCCCGTCCCTGCTCGGCGGGCTCGTCGGGCTGGGCATCGTGGTCACCGCCGCGCGCCGAGGACTCTTCCTTCCCCGTCGGCAGTGGGACTTCGGACCGCGTGAAACCTGGCAGGCCGGGTGGACCGGCACCGTCGCACCCGACACCGACGTCGCCGGTCGCCGCATGCATCCCTTGCGGGCATGGGCGCCGTACCTGCTCGTGGCGGCGCTGCTGGTGCTCACCCGCACCCTCACCCCGCTGACCGACTTCCTCACCGGACTGTCGCTGGACTTCGACTCCATCCTCGGCACCGAGATCGACGAGAGCCTCGATCCGTTCTACCTGCCCGGTTTCATCTTCGTCCTGGCCAGCGTCTCGGCCTACGCCCTGCACCGCATGAACCGCGCGCAGATCGCCGCCTCGTGGCGAGTGGCGGGCAAACAGCTCGCCGGAACGGCGGTGGCGCTGCTCTTCGCGCTCCCGCTCGTGCGCGTCTTCATCAACTCCGGGGAGAACACCTCCGGCTACGAGAGCATGCCGTTGACGCTGGCCGACGGCGCCGCCTCGGCCGTCGGGGACTCCTGGCCGGTGCTGGCCCCGTGGATCGGCGCGCTCGGCGCCTTCGTCGCAGGCAGCAACACGGTGAGCAATCTGATGTTCTCGCTGTTCCAGTTCTCCACGGCCGAACAGATCGGCGTCGCACCCGAGACCGTCGTCGCGGGTCAGGCCGTCGGAGGGGCGGCAGGCAACATGATCACGGTGCACAACGTCGTGGCGGCGTCGGCGACCGTGGGCCTGCTCGGGCGTGAGGGCGAGACCATCCGCAAGACGATCATCCCGATGGTCTACTACTGCCTCTTCGCGGGAGCGTTGACGTTCGTGTTCACCAACGGGCTCGGGCTCAATCTCGGCACCGTGCTGCTCGTCGCGCTCCTGGCTGCCGTCGGCCTGGTGATCCACCGATTGCAGCGCAGCCGAACGGCACCGGACGGGCGACACGCGGCAGAATAGCCGCCATGCTGCTGCCCACCACCGAATTCGCCCTGCTCCGCCGTGTGGCCACCGAACAGGTGTCCGGTCGCGCGCCGTCCCTCGTGGCCGGCGTGATTCGACACGGTGAGCTCGTCTGGTCGGCCGCGCGCGGCAAGGTCGACGACTCCGCGCCCGACAACCTGACGCAGTACCGGATCGGCTCGATCACCAAGTCGATCGTCGCGGCCGTCGTCATGCGACTCCGGGACGAGGGCAGGCTTGCGCTCAACGATCCGCTGGAGAAGCACGTGCCGGGCACGAGCTTCGGCTCGGTCACGATCGCGCAGCTTCTCTCCCACAGCAGCGGTCTCACCTCGGAGTCGCCGGGCGCGTGGTGGGAACGCACGCCGGGCGGCGACTGGGCCCAACTCAACGCGAGCCTCGGCCCCGACGAGCTGAAGCACCGCGCCGGACGTCGATTCCACTACTCCAACGTCGGCTACGGCGTGCTCGGTGAGCTGGTCGCCCGCCTGCGCGGCGAGAGCTGGTTGGACGCGGTCCGCGACGAGGTCCTCCGCCCGCTCGGGATGTCGCACACCACGGGCAGGCCGAGCGGCAGGCACGCCACCGGGTACGCCGTGCACCCGTTCGCCGACGTCCTGCTGCCCGAACCCGAGCACGACGCGGGCGCCATGGCCCCCGCGGGACAACTCTGGTCGTGCGTCGAGGACCTGGCGCGCTGGACGGCCTTCGTGGGTGGCGACACGGGCGAGGTCCTCCACCCCGACACGGTCGCGGAGATGCGCGAGGCCGCCGTGATCGACGACAGCGGGCCGTGGACCTCCGGGTACGGGCTCGGCTTCCAGGTCGTTCAGGTCAACGGCAAGCGCCTCGCCGGGCACAGCGGGTCGATGCCGGGCTTCCTCGCCTCCACGATGATCGACCCGGCCACCGGCACGGGTGCGGTCGCGTTCGCCAACACCACCGCGGGCATCGGCATCCTCTCGCTGGTCGCCGACCTCGTGTCGATGGCCGACGACTACGAACCCGTGCTGCCCGCCGAGTGGGAACCCGCGGCCATCGACACCGCGCTGCTCGACCTCACGGGCCTGTGGCACTGGGGTCCGACGCCGTACCACCTGCGGGTGCTGCCCAACGGCTGGCTCGACCTCAATCCCGCGACGGGCGGAGGCCGCGGGTCACGGTTCCGCCCGCTCGGCGACGACCGCTGGCTCGGCCTCGACGGCTACTACGCAGGCGAGACGCTCACCGTGGCCCGCGACGCCGAGGGCAGGCCGCACCACCTCGACCTGGCCACATTCCTCTTCACGCGCACGCCGTACGACCCGAGCGCACCCGTGCCGGGTGGAGTCGACGAACACGGCTGGCGACCGAGTGCCTCCGGGCCGTCCGAGGCGTGAGACGGCCCATTCACCGAATGGACGCCGCGTGGAAGACTGTGGGCATGACCGATGCCGTTGACCTGACCCTGCCCGCGGACCTCAAGCCCTCCGACGGCCGGTTCGGGTGCGGGCCCTCCAAGGTTCGCCCCGAACAGTTGGCCAACCTCGCCGAGGAGGGAGCGAAGGTCCTCGGGACGTCCCATCGCCAGAAGCCGGTGAAGTCCCTGGTGGGCCGGGTCCGGTCCGGGCTCACCGAGCTGTTCGGCCTGCCCGACGGCTACGAGGTCGTGCTCGGCAACGGCGGCACCACGGCGTTCTGGGACGCGGCGGCCTTCGGACTCGTCCGTGAGCGGGCGCAGCACTTCACCTACGGCGAGTTCTCGTCGAAGTTCGCCAAGGTCACCGACAAGGCGCCGTTCCTCGGCGACTCGATCATCGTGAGCGGCGAGCCCGGCAGCGCGCCCCGCATCGCCTACGAGGCCGGGGCAGACCTGGTGGCCTGGGCGCACAACGAGACCTCCACCGGTGTGGCGGTCCCCGTGGTGCGACCCGAGGGCAGCGACGGTGCGCTCGTGGCGATCGACGCGACCTCCGGCGCGGGCGGACTGCCCGTGAACGCGGCCGACTTCGACGTCTACTACTTCGCGCCGCAGAAGTCCTTCGCCTCCGACGGCGGGCTGTGGGTCGCCCTGATGTCGCCTGCCGCGATCGAGCGGGTGAACGAGATCGGCGCGAGCGACCGGTGGGTGCCCGACTTCCTCTCGCTGCCCACGGCTCTCGACAACTCGCGCAAGGACCAGACGTACAACACCCCGGCCGTGGCCACGCTGTTCCTGCTCGCCGACCAGATCGAGTGGATGCTCGGCAACGGCGGCCTGGAGTGGACCACCGCGCGGACGCGGGAGTCGTCGAACCGCCTGTACGAGTGGGCGGAGAAGACCTCCTACACCACGCCGTTCGTCAGCGATCCCGCACTGCGCTCGCAGGTGGTCGGCACCGTCGACTTCGACGACTCCGTCGACGCCGCCGCGGTGGCGAAGGTGCTGCGGTCGAACGGTGTCGTGGACGTGGAGCCGTACCGCAAGCTCGGCCGCAACCAGCTTCGGGTCGGCATGTTCCCGGCCATCGATCCCGACGACGTCACGGCGCTGACCCGCTGCGTCGACTGGGTCGTGGAGCGACTTTCGTCATGATCGGGTTCGACTGATCCGAAAACGGGTAAACGGGCGCGTCGTAACTGGCATTCTGTGGGTCGGGTCGAGCAGATCGACGCGAATGCACAGGGAGTTCGGCGCGCCTCACTCGTCAAGGCGACTCGCCGTTCTACCGTGGACCCCCACACAGGTGAAGTCTTTCGGAGGCGGGGACATGCGAACGCTACGAGTGGTCGGGTTGCACGAGGACGGCAAGTCCATCGTGTGCGAAGACCCGGAGCGGCGTGAGCGCTTCCTCCTGCCCGCGGACGAACGCCTGCGTGCGGCGGCCCGGGGCGACGCCGCCCGGCTCGGGCAGATCCAGAACGAGAACACGATGCGCCCGCGCGAGATCCAGGCTCGGATTCGCGCCGGCAGCTCGGTGGCCGAGGTCGCCGAAGCGGCGGGCATGTCGGTCGCCCGAGTGGAGCGGTTCGCCTACCCCGTGCTGGCGGAACGCGCTCGCACGGCGGAGCTGGCCCAGCGCGCGCACCCGGCGCGCGAGGACGGCCCTGACGTGCGCACCCTCGGCGAAATCGTCGCCCACTCCTTCGCGCGACGCGGGCACGACTACACGCAGGCGAACTGGGACGCATGGCGTTCCGACGACGGCAGGTGGATCGTCGGGCTCACGTGGACGGCGGGGTGCTCGGACAACCGGGCCCGGTGGGCCTTCTCGCCCGGCGCTCACGGCGGCACCGTGACGCCGTTGGACGAACTGGCCGAGACGCTGTTGGACCCGGACGCCTACCGGCCGCGGGCGGTGGGGCAGCCCGTCGAGTCCCGACGGACGGACGCCGCCGCCGACGGGGGCCGGGTGATCGCACCGATTCCGGGCGCGGTCGACGCGGACGACGCCTCCCCGGCGCGCCAGGTGGCGGGCGACTCGATCGTCCCCGAGCAGGGGGCGGTGCGGGGCAAGAAGACCCACCCGACCGTGCCCGCGTGGGAGGACGTCCTGCTCGGTGTGCGCAGCCAGCGCGGCTGACCGGACACCACCGGCACCACTGCCGACCACCACTCACGCCGACGGGCCCCCACCGATCACCGGTGGGGGCCCGTTCGTTCGTCGTCCGGCCGTAGCGTCAGGAGTTCTTGGCGCTGGACCACTTCACCTTGGGCACGAGGTTGTCCAGGTTCACCCGGTGCTTGTTCTGCTCCACGATCGGGAACAGCGACTCGATCAGCGTGTCGGAGAGCAGGTGTGGCTTCAGGCCGAGTTCGAGCAGCCCCGTGTGCTTGACGTTGTAGTAGTGCTCCTCGAGTTCCCACCGCGGGTTCTCCAGGTAGTCGATGTCCACCGACCCCGGATAGGTCTCGGCCACCAACTCGGCGAGCTGCTTGACCGAGAAGCTCTCGGTCATCTGGTTGAACACCCGGAACTCGCCCCGCTCGGCGGGGTTCTCGACGGCGAGCCGCAGACACTCGACGGTGTCGCGGATGTCGAGCATGCCCCGCGTCTGCCCGCCCTTGCCGTACACGGTGAGCGGCTGCCCCAGCGCGGCCTGGATGACGAAGCGGTTCAGCACGGTGCCGAACACGGCGTCGTAGTCGAACCGGGTGGCCAGGCGCGGGTCGCGGGCGGTCTGGTCGGTCTGCTGTCCGTACACGACACCCTGGTTCAGGTCGGTCGCACGCATGCCCCAGATGCGACACCCGAACTCGATGTTGTGCGAGTCGTGCACCTTGGTGAGGTGGTAGAACGAGCCCGGCTTCTTCGGGTAGAGCACTCGGTCCTTCCGACCGTTGTGCTCGACCTCCAGCCACCCCTCCTCGATGTCGAGGTTGGGGGTGCCGTACTCGCCCATGGTGCCGAGCTTGACCAGATGGATCTCCGGGTCGATCTCGGCGATCGCGTACATGACGTTGAGGTTGCCGATCACGTTGTTGTGCTGCGTGTAGACGGCGTGCTCGCGGTCGATCATCGAGTACGGGGCGGCCCGCTGCTCGGCGAAGTGGATGATCGCGTTCGGCTCGTACTCCCGCACGACGCGGTACACGAAGTCGGCGTCGAGCAGATCGCCGATGTACGCGGGGATCTCCTTACCGGAGACCTCCTTCCACGCCGCCACCCGAGTGTCGAGGTCCTCGATGGGGACCAGACTCTGGGAGCCGAGCTCCTCGTCGTACCTTCTGCGCGCATAATTGTCGACGACGGCGACGTCGTGCCCGCAATCCGAAAGGTGGAGGGCTGTCGGCCACCCCAGGTATCCGTCACCACCGAGAACGAGGACTCGCACGACTCGACTGCCTCCAGATCGTCACTTCACGGTGCACCGGTTCCAATTTCCGTTCTGGTGCACTTCTTTCGCCTGTTGATGGCTCTACCGTGTACCACTCGGAGCCACGGATCAACCCGCCCGGAGGATACGAACGTTCCCCTGCCACCCGGATGGCGGGTATGCACAATGGAAACGTGAGCACCGCTACCTCGGCGGCCGAGGAACCTCCCCCGTCTTCGACGGACCGTCGCCCCCGGCTTCTGGTCCGCCTGTTCCGGGCCGCGACGAGCTCTGCTCTCGCCACCGGCATCAGCCAGGTCAGCCTCATCGGACTGCTGTGGTGGGGCGCCGCACCCGCCCTCGCGAGCGCCGTGGCCTTCGTGGCGGGCGCGATCCCGAACTACTTCCTCGCGCGGCGGTGGGCGTGGGGACGCCGGGGCACACCCGCCGTTCGGCGGGAACTACTGCCCTACTTTCTCGTGATCGGACTCACCGGGCTCGCCTCGGTGGGACTGACCACACTCGCCGGCCACCTCACCGAACCGCTGGAATTGTCCGGGTTCGTGCGAATTATCGTCCTCGACGCCGTCTTCCTGGCCGGTTACGCGATCGTTTTCGTCATGAAGTTCGCACTGCTCGACCGGATCGTTTTCCGCCGCGCAGGACGTATTCACGTAGCCAAGTCCCCAACATGACACGCGCGTAATTCGCCCCGTAGGGGATGCTGCGTCCCTTCTTGCTGCGGCCATTGTTGCGCAGCCGCATGGTCATGGGCACCTCCAGCACCCGCGCGCCCCGCGCCATGACTCCGAGCAGCAGCTCCGACGACTGGTACTGCGGCTCGCGCAGGGTGACCGACGTGGCAAGCTCCGCCTTCATCGCGCGGAAGCCGAACGACGTGTCGGTGACCTTCTGCAAGGTCAGCACGGTCGCGAGCCACGAGAACACCCGCACGCCCAGCCAGCGGATCGCGCTGTCGTGCTGGTAGCTGCCGAGCCTGCGTGATCCCGTCACGAAGTCGGCCGTGTCGTCCAACAGCGGCTTGACCAGCATCGGCATCTCGTTGTTGTCGTACTGGCCGTCGGCGTCGGTGGTGACGATGTAGCGCGCACCGGACTCGGACGCGAGGTGGTAGCCGAGTCGCAGAGCCGCACCCTGGCCTCGGTTGCGCGAGGCGACGCACACGAACGCGCCGGCCTCATGGGCGATCTTCGCCGTGTCGTCGGTGGCGCCGTCGACCACGACGAGGGTGGACACCGGCAGATCGCCGCAGTGCGTGGGCATCTCGCGCAGCACCGCACCGATGCCCTTTGCCTCGTTGTAGGCGGCGATCACCACGACCAGCGGCGTCAACGGGCTGTTGCCGTAACGCTGCCGGAAGTCGGCGACGGCCGCGGCGTCGACGTCGTCGGGGTAGTCGTCCAACGTGGTCCTCCGTGTTGTCGTCGCGGCGCCGGGGTCGCGCGGCCTCAACAGCGCAGCGAGCCCGAGCGCTCCCCCGAGCGGGAGCAACACCAGCGCCGGTAGTTGGTACCGCCAGGAGAACTCGAACGACGCGGCTCCCAGCAGGATGATCGAGCCACTTCCGGTGGCGAGGAAGGCGGCGGCCCTCAACCCCGCTCGACGCGTCCTGCCGACGCCGAGCGCCGCGAGCAGGCCGAGCACGGTGAACACCGCCAGCACCGGCCCCCATGTGTACCCACCACCGAGCTGGTAGGCACGCAGGAACGCCGTCAAATCCGGGTTCGCGCGGGGCGGTGTCCCGTCGTAGGCGTAGGTCGTCTCGTTGTACGCCTCCAGACTGGAGTCGCCGACGTTGTAGTAGGGGTAGGTGAGCTGGAACTGCCAGCGTTGCACCGGAACGTCGTTGTGGTGCGTCTGCTTGATCGGATCGAAGTTCTTCGCGAAGTCCCGCAGGATCGAGACGACGAAGTCGACCGGCTGGTTCCGGATCACTTCCCTGGCGAACTGACTCGCCAGCTCCTCCTTGGACCGATCGTCGGGCAGCCCCTCCGGGGGCCAGTTCGGGTCGCCGTACACGTAGTGGGTGTAGTAGTCGACCCCGTACCGTTCCTCGAGCGGCACGTCGGGACAGAACAACTGCAGCCCGGCGTCGTCGGGGGGCAGTTCGTCGCAGTCGGCGATGCTGGCCGTGCGCCCGTACAACACGTTGTTGGTGGCACCGGTCAGCCCCCAGTACCCGGCCTGCGAGTAGAAGTACGCCGAGTACGGGAACAACACGGCCAGGACGCCGAGGACGCCCGCCGCGGTCCGCGCACCGATGCGCTTCCACCCACCTCTGCGACGCCAGGTGCCCCCCACCAACAGCAGATAGGCGACCATCGGCATCACGAGGGTGAACCCGATCGTTCGGGTGACCACCGCGAGTCCGAGAAGGACTCCCGCCACACCTGCCCGCCACCACGTCGGTTCGCCACGACCGAGCAGCGCCCACAGCGCGCCCACGAGCAGGGCCTGGAACCAGACCTCCGACATGAGCATCGATTCGATCTGGAGCTGGTAGGCGTCCAACAACACCGGCGCCGCGACGAGCGCACCGAGCCACGGCCGCGACGTGAGTCGCAGCGTCAGCGCGTACAGCGACACCGCGAGCAGCACACCCAACACGTGTTGCACGGTCTCCACGAACGCGAGACCACCGAGGGAGAGCAGCGCCTTCAGCACGACCGTGTACCCGAGCGGGTTCAGGTCGGTGGGCCGCAACGCGTCGAGGTTGCCGAGGTAGCGGAAGCTGTCGATGTACAGCAGCGCGGGCTCGTACGCCAGCCACACCAGCACACGGAGCGTGATGCCACCGGCGAGCAGGACGAGCAACAACCAGTGGCGGCGGAGGAAGCCGGTCACTCAGAACACTTTCTGCCTGTCGTGGTCGAGGAAGTACTGCCAGGTGGCCGCCAGCCCGTCGCGCAGGCTGTACGTCGGCCGGTATCCGATGGTCTCCGCACTGCGCGCGACGTCGACGACGACCGCGGGCATCTCCCCGCCGGGCGCGGGAACGTGTTCCACGGGGATCGCGGCACCGGTCACCTCGCGCACGGTGTCGATCAGTTCCAGCACCGACACCGACCGGCCCGCGCCGACGATCGCCCTGCCGACGTGCCCGCTGTCCCACGCCAGCTCGACCGCGCGGACCACGTCGTCGAGGAAGACGAGATCGCGGCGCTGTGTGCCGTCGCCGTAGACCTTCACTCCCCCACCCGACAGGGCGGCGCGCATCAGGCGCGGCACGAAGCTGTCCTTGTGGCTCATCCCTGGGCCGTAGACGTTGGTGAACCGCAGCGCGCACGTGGCGATGCCGTACGTGCCCGCGTAACCGGAGAGCAGCATCTCGCACGCCGCCTTCGTGGCGCCGTACGGCGTGAGCGGCTGCAACGGCATGTCCTCGGTGATGGTGCGCGTCCCGACGTCACCGACCACCGCATTGGTCGACGCCAGGACGAACCGCCGCACGCCGTGCATCCGCGCGAGTTCCAACAGTTCGTGGGTGATGCCGACGTTCTCCGCGTAGGTCTTCGCGGGCATTTCCTTGGACCGCAGCACGGAGGTGATGGCCGCCAGGTGCACGATCCCGTCGGTGCCCGGCACCACGGCGCGCTCCCGCACCTCCGGGTCCGCCAGGTCGCCCCGGATCGCGACCACGCCGTCGTCGTGGGTGGCGACCGGTTCCCGGTCCACGATCGTCACCCGCGCACCGCGCCTGCGGAACGCGGCGACCACCGCGCGGCCGATGAAGCCACAACCACCGGTGACCACGACGTGAGGCGACTCTGCATGCGTGGCGGAAGACATGAGGTCAACGTACCCAATGCGCCGAGTGGTCGAACCCATACCCGTGTCCGCAGCTCACGCACTCGTGTCCGCGCCCCACGCACTCGTGTCCGCGCCCCACGCACGCCTGTTCGCACCCCACGCACGGGTGTTCACCGTTCCGGGACACCGGCGCTCCGGACCGTCCCGACCGTCACGCGAACGCGATGAACAGGACCCCCACCCACGACAGGGCGGTGCCCGCGACGGCCCCGAGCACGATCCACCGCACCACCGGCACCCGCCGCCCCAACCAGAGCGACGGCGCGAGCCCGGCGGTGACGATCGCGGCAGCGACCACGGACACCCACCCGGCCGTCTCCGTCGCCAGGGACGACGCGAGGGCGAGCATCGCCACGACGACGAACACGGCGATGAAGGCGGCGGCGGTCAGCCCGGTGGCCCACGGCGTCGTGTCGACCGCCGCCCTCGCCGGAACGGGGGCCGGGCGCACCCCGGACCGTGGCGGATGGACGAGCGTCGTGCCGTCGGTCATGGGGTCGCGGTACCGAACGGGCTCGTCGAGCATCGACGCCACCCGAAGCGCGAGCTGGCCGCCTCGCCGCGAGACGACGGCACGGCCCGCTCCGCTGCCGGTGCGGCGGATGGCGGCGCACACTCGCGCCCACTCGTCGAGCGCCTCGGCGAGGTCGGCACCGACGAGTTCGTCGAGTCCGAGCGTGGCGGGACCACCGGCCGCGCGGCCTGCGCTCCGGGCGTCCGCGCGCCCCTGCGCGATCACCGTGACCTCCCCGCCGCCCTGACCGGTGTCCCCGGCGTTCCTGTCGACGACGTGGTCCTCAGCCGTCCCGGGGTCGGTGTGCCGCACGACGCCGACGATCACGGCGTGGTCGTCGCGCACCAACAGCTCGGCCTCATTCACACCCGCTCACCCGCGCTTCGCACCTCACCTCGTCAGCTCGTAGAACGCCACGGCGGCCGCCGTGGCGACGTTGAGGGAATCCACCCCGGACGCCATCGGGATGCGCACCGCCGTGTCGGCGGCGTCGAGGGCCACCTCCGACAAGCCGTGTCCCTCCGAGCCGAGCAGCAACGCGATCCGACCGGTTCCGCCCGCACACACGTCGCGCAACGCTACCGCGTCGCTGCGCGGAGTGAGAGCGGCCACGCGAAACCCGTGCCGCCGCAACGCGAACAGCGCGTCGGGCCAGTCGAGCCGCGAGGTGAAGGGCACTCGCAACACGTGCCCCATCGACACGCGAACACTCCTCCGGTACAGCGGATCGGCGCATCCCGGCCCCACCAGGACGCCGTCGACCCCGAGCGCGGCCGCGTTGCGGAACATCGCGCCGAGGTTCTCGTGGTCGTTGACGCCCTCCAGCACGGCGAGCACCGACGACGACTCGACGATCTCGGTGAACGACGGCGTGGGCGCCCGGTCCGCGACCGCCAACACACCACGGTTGAGGTGGAACCCGACGACGTCGGACATGGTCTGCGCCGACGTGACGTACGCGGGCACGTCGACCGCGTCGAGATCGTCCCGCAGCTCGTCGAGCTTGCGCGGCACCCCGAGCACGGCGCGCAACGGGTACGGGGACTCCAGCAACCGCCGCACGACCACGACACCCTCCGCGATGACGAGTCCGCGCCCTCCCGGCCGATCCGGTCGACGGTCGGCGGTCGTGAGGTCACGGAAGTCGTCCACGCGCGGGTCCGCCGCGTCGTCGATCTCGATCAGCTTCGCCACGCCTCGGAGTGTCGCACTCCTCCTTCCCGACAGGAGTCGGTGCTCCGAATGCTGGGTAGCCCGGGCGTACGAACGGACGTGATCATGCGCTGAGTTACGTGGAGGTGACAGAGTGCACCAGTTTGGCCGCTAGTCGTGATCACTGGGGTGTGTCAACGTTGCCGCCTGGCAGGGGGTCAACGCCAAGGCGTTCGGGTGAGCCGAGGCCGGACGAGGAGAAGGAACGACATTCCATGGGCAAGGACGTGTCACCGGACGCCGTCACCCCGAGGGACAGAGGGCGTTACCGCCGCAAGGTACAACGGTGCCTGGACACACTGGCGCGGATGCTCTCCGACGGCAGTTTCACGTTCCCGCGCAAGCACATCGGACTCGAGGTGGAACTGAACCTCGTCGGCAAGGACATGCAGCCCTCGATGTCGAACGCGGCCGTGCTCGGCGCGCTCGACGACGACGCGTTCACCACCGAGCTGTCGCAGCACAACATCGAGTTGAACGTGCCGCCGTTGCCGCTCGACGGGACCTCGGCGTTGCAGTTGGAGTCGCTGCTGGACGACTACCTCACCAAGGCCCGTCAGAAGGCCGCCGAGGCCGGCGCGCAGGTGGCGATGATCGGCGTGCTGCCCACGCTGCGGTCCGAGCACTTCGACCAGAAGTGGATCACCAACAGCGCCCGCTACTCCCTGCTCAACGACGAGATTCTCGCCTCCCGCGGAGAGAAGCCGCTGTTGTCGTTGGAAGGCGTCGGCCTGCCCGACCGGGCACCCGAACGACTGCGTTCGTTCGCGCAGTCGATCCTGCCCGAGGCCGCGTGCACGTCCGTGCAGCTTCACCTGCAGGTGGCGCCGGAGGAGTTCGCGGCCCACTGGAACGCCGCCCAGTGTCTCGCCGGGGTGCAGGTAGCACTCGGCGCCAACTCCCCGTTCCTGCTCGGCAAGGCGTTGTGGCACGAGACGCGCATCCCGTTGTTCCTGCAGGCGACCGACACCCGCCCCGAAGAGCTGAAGAACCAGGGCGTGCGGCCCCGGGTGTGGTTCGGCGAGCGGTGGATCACGTCGATCTTCGACCTGTTCGAGGAGAACGTCCGCTACTTCCCCGGGTTGCTGCCGGAGACCGACGACGAGGACCCGATGGAGACCTTGGAGTCGGGCCGGGTGCCGAAGCTGACCGAACTGCGCCTGCACAACGGCACCGTGTGGCGGTGGAACCGGCCCGTCTACGACGTGGTGGACGGCCGCCCTCACCTGCGCGTGGAGAACCGCGTGCTGCCCGCGGGCCCGACGGTGGTCGACATGATGGCGAACGCCGCGTTCTTCTACGGCGCCCAGCGCGCCCTCGCCGAGCAGGAACGACCAGTGTGGACACAGATGTCGTTCCAGGCCGCCGAGGAGAACCTCTACGCGGGCGCCCGCAACGGCTTCGACGCCCACCTGTACTGGCCGGGCATCGGCTGGATCCCGCCGGACGAACTCGCCCTGCGAGTGCTGCTCCCCCTGGCCAGGGAGGGACTGCGCAGCTCCGACGTCTCCGACGAGGTGGCCGACCGCTACCTCGGCGTCATCGAGCAGCGCTGCGTCCGGCAACGCACCGGCAGCGTGTGGCAGCGCGACATGGTGGTGCGGGCCGAGGAACGCGGTATGGACCGGGAGACGGCGCTGGCCACCATGGTCGCCCGCTACCTGGAGCTGTCGCGTTCCGGCGAGCCGGTGCACGCGTGGCCGGTCGACTGACGATCCCGCTCGCGCGACCTCGCGTGGATGTGTTGGGGGCAACAGCGTCTTGACCTCCACCTAACTCCACTTTGCAAGGTCAACTTCGTCACGCCCCGGTTAGCCGGTCCCACCGACGGCTACTAGGTTGGGCAGCGACGCAAAGGCTTGGTTCGCGAGATACGAAGGAGGGCTCATGCCCACGTACGAGCTTCCCGACCTCGATTACGACTACGGTGCCCTCGAGCCGCACATCTCCGGCGAGATCAACGAGCTGCACCACAGCAAGCACCACCAGACCTACGTCAACGGCGCCAACCAGACCCTGGAGAAGCTGGCCGCCGCGCGCGAGGCGAACGACTTCTCGTCCATCGTCGGCCTGGAGACCACTCTGGCCTTCAACCTGGCCGGCCACGCGAACCACGTCGTGTGGTGGAAGATCCTGTCGCCCAACGGCGGCGACAAGCCGACCGGCGAACTGGCCGCCGCGATCGACGAGGCGTTCGGCTCCTTCGACAAGTTCAAGGCGCAGTTCACCGCGGTCTGCACCACGATCCAGGGCAACGGCTGGGGCGCCCTGTCGTGGGACCCGGTGGGCAAGACGCTGATCACTCAGCAGCTTCGCGACCACCACAACAACCTCATCCTGCCGACCGTCCCGATCCTGCTGGTGGACGTGTGGGAGCACGCGTTCTACCTGCAGTACAAGAACGTCAAGCCCGACTACGTCAACGCCCTGTGGAACGTGTTCGACTGGGCCGAGATCGGTCGCCGCTTCGAGGACGCCCGCGCCGGCCGCAACGGCCTGCTGCTGGGCTGAGTCGGCCTGCCCGGCGCCGCCGGTACACGGCGCCGACCTCGACACGAACGAGGCCCCACACCAACCCGGTGCGGGGCCTCGTTTCGTTTCCCGAACTGACTGCCACTCCCACCACGAAGCGACGCGACTGAGGTTAGCCTAACCTCATCCAGCAGGCAAGACCTGGGCACTGATTCGCTTCCGCGCCCGGTGGGCCAGGTACCCGCAGACCAACGCCGCCACGAGCGCGACCGCCCCGCCGATGTAGAACGGCGAACGACCGCCGAACGTCTCGGCCATCCAGCCCGTCATCGGCCCGCCGATCGGATTCCCACCGATCAACACCAGGACGTACAGGCCCATGACCCGGCCTCGCATCTGCGCGCTGACCGTCGTCTGCACCAGCGCGTTGGCCGTGGTGAGGAACGTGATCGTGGCGAACCCGAGCGGCACGAGCGCCAGCCCGAACGCCAGGTACGTGGGCATGAACGCGCCCACGAACTCCACCGAGCCGAGTGCCGCCGCCGAGATCAGCAACAACCGCAGGCTCGGACCTTCCCGACTCGCCCGGCGCGCCGACAGCAACGCACCGGTGAATGTGCCCACGGCCAACAGCGTCGACAGCATGCCGTAGCCGTCGGCCTCGGTGCCGAAGACGTTCGCCGCCACGATCGCCAGCGACGTGAAGAACGTGATGCCGAACGTGCTCACGAAGAACACCAGCACCATGATGGTCATCAGGTCGGGCCTGCTGCGGACGTAACGCAGCCCCTCCCGTAGCTGCCCCTTCGCGCGAGCCACGGCGGGTGCGCGATACAGCTCGGCGGGATTCATCAGGGCCAATCCCGCGATCACGGCGATGGTGGTCACGGCGTTGGCGACGAACAACCAGCCCGTGCCCACCAACACGATGGCGAAGCCCGCGATGGCCGGGCCCACGATACGAGCCAGGTTGAAGATCGACGAGTTCAGCGCGACGGCGTTGGCGGCCTGGTCGAGACCCACCATTTCGGAGACGAACGACTGCCGGGTGGGCACCTCCAACGCCGACAGCGTGCCGAGCACGAAGGCCAGCGCGTAGACCTGCCAGAGCTGCGCCGCGCCGCTCAGCACCAGCAGGCCCAGCGCGAGCGCCTGAACCGCGACGCCCGCCTGGATGCCGATGAGAAGCTTGCGCTTGTCGACGCGGTCGGCGAGCACGCCGGCCCACAACGACAACAACAGCGTCGGCATGAACTGCAGCGCGACGGCGACGCCCAACGCCACCGGGTCGTAGCCACTGAGCTCGAACACCAGCCAGTCCTGGGCGATGCGCTGCATCCAGGTGCCGACGTTGGAGATGACCTGACCGCCGAAGAACAGGCGGTAGTTCCGGATCTTGAGAGACGCGAACATGCCCCGCGATCGACCGTCGTCGTCGACGTCGCCGCCGGGGCGTGGGGGTGCGGGTGAATCGGGGATAGCGGGCTGGTTCCGTCGTGTGGTCGCTTCGCTACCCGTGATAGTCACGCGGTGAAGTCGCCTCCCGTCAGAGGCATGGCACCCCGCGGCCCGCTAGCCGTGTCGTGCCATGCGATCGATGATTTCCGCTGCCTCGGAGAGCGTCTGGCGCTCCTCCTCGCTCAACTCGGCCAACCGCTGGTCCAGCCACGCCTCCCGGCGGGTGATCGTCGCGAGCACGTACTCGTTCCCGGCGTCGGTGAGCGTGACGATCGCCTGCCTCCCGTCGGTGGGGTGCGGGCTGCGCACGACGTAGGAGAGTTCCTCCAGCGCGGCGATGACCCGCGTCATCGACGGCGGCTGCACCCCTTCCCGGGTGGCCAGCTGTCCCGGCGTCATCGGCCCGCATTTGTGCAGGGTCGACAAAGCCGAGATCTGTGTGAGCGATAGGTCGGAACTCGCTCGCTGCGCCCGCAACCTGCGGTTCAGCCGAACGACGGCCAGCCTCAGGCGGCTCGCCAGCGACCGTTCGTCAGCAGTTTCCGACACATCCTTAGCATAACTCACGATTAGCCTTCCCTACCCGTTCAGCGGTGAGACGGCCGTCATGATCGCAGGCCCGAAACGGGACGTGTCGGGCGCGCCGCCCTGCGCACTCGTGTCCGCGCCCTGCGCACTCGTGTCCGCGCCCTGCGCACTCGTGTCCGCGCCCTGCGCACTCGTGTCCGCGCCCTGCGCACTCGTGTCCGCGCCCTGCGCACTCGTGTCCGCGCCCTGCGCACTCGTGTCCGCACTTCGGCGACGCACCTCGGGCTTTTGCCCGAGCTTCGTACGCGAAGTGCAGACACGCACACGGGAGCCGCAGACACGAGTACGCCAACTGCGGACACGCGTGCGCCACGCGCGGACACGCGCGGGCGCCCGCGGGACCTCGGGCGCCCGAGGGCTCAGTTCAGGGCTTGGCTGATCGGTTCGATCGCGAAGTACACGACGAACGCCGCGGAGGTGACCCACATCAGCGGGTGCACCTGGCGGGCCTTGCCCGTGACGAGCTGGATGAGCACGTAGCTGATGAAGCCCGCGCCGATGCCGTTGGAGATCGAGTAGGTGAACGGCATGACCACGATCGTCAGGAACGCGGGCAGCGCCACCGCGAAGTCCTTGAAGTCGATCTCGGCGATCTGCCGCACCATCATCGCGCCCACGACGACCAGCGCCGCCGCGGCGGCCTCGATCGGCACCGCCTGGTACAGCGGCGTGAAGAACATCGCGGCGATGAACAGCAGCCCGGTGACGACGTTCGCCAGACCGGTGCGCGCGCCTTCACCGATCCCGGCGGCCGACTCCACGAAGATCGTGTTGGAGCTCGACGAGGCGGCACCACCCGCGATGGCGCCCACGGAGTCGACGAACAAGCCCTTGCCGACGTTGGGCAGCTTGCCGTCCTTGTCGACGAGCCGGGCCTCGTGCCCGAGTCCGGTCATCGTCCCGATGGTGTCGAAGAAGTCGGTGAGCACGAGCGTGAACACCAACAGCGCGGCGGTGATCGCGGGCACCTGCACCCACGCGTCGAAGTTGAACGCCCCCACCAACGAGAGGTCGGGAAGGTCGAAGAGCGCGTCGGGCAGTGCGGGGTAGCCGAGGTTCCAGCCCTTGGGGTCGACGCCCTGGGACGGACCGGCGTGCACGATGGCCTCGATCACGATGGAGAGCACGGTGCCCCCCAGCACGCCGATGAGGATCGCGCCCTTGACGCCGCGGGCCACCAGCACGCCCATGAGGATGAGCGTCACGACGAACACGAACGTCGGCCACGAGGCGATGGAGCCGTCGATGCCGAGCTGCACGGGAACCGTGGTGCCCGCCGCGTCGGGGACCCGGCGCACGAAGCCCGCGTCGACGAGCCCCACGATCGCGATGAACAGACCGATGCCCACCGCGATGCTCGCCTTGAGATGTTGGGGCACGGCGTTGAACACCATGGTCCGTACCCCGGTGACCACCAACAGCATCACCACGATGCCGTTGACGACCACGAGCCCCATCGCGGCGGGCCACGTCATCTGCGGGGCGATGGACACCGCGACGAGCGTGTTGATGCCGAGTCCCGCGGCGATCGCGAAGGGGTAGTTCGCGACGATCCCCATGAGGATCGTCATGACACCCGCGACCAGCGCCGTCACCGCGGTGACCTGGTCGACCGGGAGGATGGCCCCGGTCATGTCCTTGGCGGCACCCGGGTCGTCGGCCGAGTAACTGCCGAGGATGAGCGGATTCAGGACGATGATGTAGCCCATCGTCACGAAGGTGACCAGCCCACCGCGCACCTCGCGGCCGATGGTGGACCCCCGCTCGCTGATCCGGAAGAACCGGTCGAGCGGCGACCGCTGCTTCTCCGCGGTCACATCTGACATCGCGCACCTGCTTCGTGTCGTCTCGGCAGCGGTAGCCTGTCCCGCGTGGACGAACCGAACAACCCACCGGAGACCGAAGGACGGCTTCGTCCTACGCCTGAACTGCCGCCATCAGTGGTCAGCCTCTGGATACCTGTGACCATCGGCACGGTCTGCTGGCTGGTGGCCTTCGTCGTGCTGTTGGTCGTCGGGGTCCACGGCGTGTGGCTGTGGACGACCCTCGCGGGCGGCGGGCTCGGCCTGGTGGGCATGGCCATCATGGTCTGGCAGCGCGCCGCGTCCCGCAGAGGGTCGCGTTTTGCACAACGAAACCTTTAGCACAGTCACCAGACGTTCCTTCACCTGGACCACACGTCATCCCAGCAGCACGCGGGGATCGGGGTCGTCGAGGAGCCGTTCCAGCAGTACTCGGTCGGACCATCGGTCGGCTGCCCACGCGAAGGCACGGGCCAGGCCCTCCGGCGAGTCCGTGGCGTGCAGGTCGCCGGAGTCGTCCCGCCACCAGGGCACCGGGGTTCCCGCGACGGTCAGCTCGTCGTGGATCACCACTCCCCCGGCGGGCAACGGGATGCCGACCAGCTCGGCGACCTCCACGACGGCGGGCAGCTCCGGCCACGGGGCGAAGCCGCTCTCGCCGTCGTCGTCGACCGTCGCGGTGGTCTCGTCGCTCGCCAGCGGAAGGTCGAGGACGTCGGCCAGCGCGGGCACGTCGGCGAGGTCGGAGGCGGCGACGAGGCGATCGGCGGGCCACGTCGCGAGCAACCACGGCGCGTCGAGCACCACTGCCTCGTCCGCGGGACACACGGTGCCCGCGAGGGTGCGCACGTAGTCGGGCGGCTCGACGTCGTCGGGTGAGACGGACGACAGCACGCTGTGGGCACGCAGCACCAGCCCGGCAGGCACGGCGCGCTCGGCGTCGGCCAGTCGCGCGCACAGCAGCTCGGCGTCGTCGGCCTCGGCCGGGTCGACGGCGAGTTCGGCACGAACGCCGACCGCCGCGAGCAGATTCTCGGGCAGCCCGACATCGGGGACGGGGTCGAACAGACCCGCGAGGTCGATCGCCGACGGCAGTCGCCAGTGTCGTGGCGGCCGTCCCGCCAGCAGGGCGTGGGTGGAGAGCCAGTCCCGGAGCCGGTGGTCCGGCGCGGTCAGCACGCGCCAGGTGTCCGGTTCGGAGGCGAGCAGTCGGATCGCGCGCGGCCACGCGTCGTCGTCGACGAGATCGAGGTCGGGCACGGGCGGCTCGTCGGCGTCCGGATCGGGTTCGTCGGGCGACACGGTGAAGGTGTCGCGGACGCCGCAGGCGACGAGCACCTCGCGCCCCCAGCCGCGGGCCGTGTCGGCGGCGAGCACGTCCAGCGGCGCGTCGTCGCCCAGCGCGTCGGGATGCAGCACCGTCGTCAGCGGGGAGTCCGGCAGCAGCAGCTCGTCCGCCCGGCGCGGACCGGAGGCGGTGGGCAGCGCCAACGCCCCGAGCCCCGGTGCGCCTCCGGCCACCGAGACCCAGGTCAGGACCGACTCCACCAACGGAGACACGTCGAGCCCCGCCAACGCGTCGTCCACGCTGCGGGCGATCGCCTCGACCACGGCGGGCGCTCGCAGCAGTTCCGCGGGTCCGGCCTCCACCGCGCCGAGGCGTCGCAGCAGCGGGTGCACCGCGTCGGGATGCGCGACGTGTAGGCCCGGAATGTCGAGGCCGACGACGGTGTCCTCGTCGGCGGAGTCGACGAGCAGCACCCCGCGCGCACCGGGCAGCGTGCGCCCGTCGGCGAGGGGCACGGGCAGCGCCCCCAGCTCGTCGAGCTCGGCCTCGCCACGGTCGACGGCGGCGAGGAGTTCGGTGTACAGCTCACGCCACCAGGACGGTGGTCGGTCGATGCCGCCGACGGCCTCCACGATCTCCCCGACGCCGAGGTCACGCGCCTGCACGACGTCGGCCGTGCGTGCCGCCGACCGACCGCACAGGGGTGCGGCGACCAACCCGGGCACCACGTCCGCCAGCAGCGTCACCAGCCGGGGCGCGTCGACGGTCGACACCCGCGCGCGGCGTCCCGGCAGCAGCGCGGAGTCGGCGGCGGAGGGCAACCAGGCGTCGTCGGTGAGTCGTGCGATCACGAGATCACGCAGGACGGCGTCGACGTCCGAGAGCGGGAAATGAGGCCGCGGCACGAGCGCAAGGCGATGGCCGGCGGGCAGCGCCCGGACCAACCCCGGGTACGCCTGCGCTGCCGTTTCCAGGGCGCGCACCACGTCGGGCGCGTCGGCCGAGGCCAGCACTCGCCGCCGCGACGGCTCCATCGGGACGGCGGTCGTGAGCAGCCGGGCAGGCAACGAGAGTCGCTCGTCCGTCGGGGTCGGGGTGTGCAGGACGTCCTCGGTGAGCGGACGTGGGCGACCGTCCTCGTCGATCGGGACGGCCCACGTGCAGCCGGCACCACGGTGGGTCAGCCACCGCGTGACCCCGCCGTCGGGGTCGGTGAGCACGACCTCGGCGCCGTCGTCGCGTCGGTGCCAGCGCCGACCCTCGACGTCGATCTCCACCAGCGACGGCAGCATCAGCAACACGTCGGCGGCCTCACGCTCCATCGCGGCGACGTGTTCCGCCGCGACGCGCGCACCACCCCGCACGGGCAGGCGCACCTCCGTGTCGAATCCCTCCGGCACCGGTGGCTCGTCGGCGGGCAGTTCCCACGGCAACCGCAGGATCGGGACCTCGTCGGCGTCCCACACCTGCCGGGTCCGGGTCTCGGAGAACGCCACCCCGCCCGTGCGCGAGACGACCCGAGGTTCGCTCGTCACGGCGAGGACGGCGGAGAACCCCACCCCGAACCTGCCGACAGTGGCCCGTTCCCCGGCATCGTCGTCCGGACGGCGCTCGCCGTCCTTCGCCGACGCACGCAGCGACGCCAGCGCCGCGATCCCTCTGCGGTCGAGCGGGGCACCCGTGTTGGCGACCCGCAGCTCCCCGTCGACGACGCGGACCCGCAGACGTCCGGGTTCGGCGGCCAACGCCGCCGCGTCCGCCGCGTTCTGGGCGAGTTCGACGAACACCCGGTCGCGGTAGGCACCGACCCGTAGGTCGCGTTCGGCGTGGGTGTCCTCGGTGAAGCGGGTCGGCGAGTCGCGCCAGGCGCGCAGCACCGCCTGCCGCAACGCGACGACGGACTCGTCGGGCGCGTGGTCCACTCAGGCGTTCGGGGTCGACTGGGACGGTGCCGAGGCGGGCTCGGCGGCCTCCGACGCCGGGGACTCGGGAGTCGGCTCGGCTGTCACGGTGTCCGGCTCGGGACGGCTGTCGGCGGCCTTCGCCGTGTCCTTCGCCGTGTCCTTGATCGAATCCACTGTCGGGTCCGCCTGCGTGGCTTGCGCGCCGGTCGCCGCCGCGCGCTCGGTGTCCGTGGCCGACTCGGGCGTCTCAGCCGTCTCGGCGGCAGTACCGGCGTCGGCGGCGGTGTCCTCGGTACCGTTCTCAGCGCCGCCCTCGCCGCCGTCCTGCTCCAGGGGCTCGGTGTCGAGCAGCGAGTCGTCGTACACCAGCTCCGCCACCGGAACCGACGAGCTGGTCTCCAACTTCACCTCGGAATGCGCGCCGCACCCGAACTCGGCGTGGACGACGTGACCGTCGGCAGGCGAGATCTCGTTGCCGCACACGCCGAACGCGTTGCGCAACGATCCCGCGAGCTGGAGGTAGAAACCACACGTGCCGCACGTGGCAGGAGCGCCGCGCGCCATGTCGGCCCGGGGACCGAACTCGCCGCGGTGCCACCGGGTGGCGGCCTCCTCGCGCCCGAGTCGCGACATCACCCGGACTCGGCCGAGGCCGATCTCGCGGGCCGCCTCCTCCGCCTCGGGGTCGTCGAGAGTCGCGTACGTGGGCGCGAGCCGTGCGTCGTCGGGCTGGGTCGGGAAGATGTCACCGACCCCGAGATCGCCCGGGCGGACCCGCCGCGCCCACGGCACCCACCGTGGAGCCACGATCGCGTCCGGCCCCGGAGTGAGCACGACTTCGCTGATCGTGACGGGCGCCTCCTCGTCGGCGGTCGCGACCGTCACCGACCACCGCCACCCGCGGTAGCCGGGAAGCGCCGACTCGAACAGGTGTGTGACCGCGAACGCGTCCTCGACGACGGCGCCCACGTAGTCGCCCACGTTGTCCGCGCCCGCGTCCTCCGCCGCCGCTTCACGTGCCGCCTCGACCGCATCGAGCAGCTTCCTGCGAATCGTGCCGTCGTCGTGCGTGAGCAGCAGCGTCATGCCTTCAATTGTGCAGCACCGAGGCACTACACCGAAGCGGTGGGTTCGTGCCAGGGTGGTGCCCGTGCGTCGAGTGATCAGTCTGACGAGCAAGGCCGCGGCCACCCTGTCGACCGTGGCTCTCACCGTCGCGTTGGGTACGGGTGCCTGCACGACCGGCGATGACGACACGTCCGACGAGACGTCCGCGGAGAACTCCGTGACCTCGGCCGCCACGGAGGCCGAACGCCTGACCGTCGAGGTCGTCGACGTCCTGCCGCACGATCCGACGGCCTTCACACAGGGCCTGGAGATCGTCGACGACACCCTGTACGAGGGCACCGGTCTGGTCGGCGAGTCCACGCTTCGGAGTGGCCCGATCGGTGGTGAGCCCACGGTGACGGTGTCGTTGCCCGCGCCCCTGTTCGGCGAGGGCATCACGGTGGTGGACTCCCGGATCTGGCAGCTCACGTGGCGCGACGGCGTCGCCATCGAACGCGACCGCGACACGCTCGCCGAACTTCGCCGGGTGACCTACGAGGGCGAGGGCTGGGGTCTGTGCCACCAGGCCGAGGCCGACCGGCTCGTCATGAGTGACGGCTCACCGACGCTCGCGTTCCGCGACCCGACCGACTTCTCGGTGCTCGGCAGCGTGGAGGTCACCGACGGCGGCGTGCCGGTCGACGAGCTGAACGAGCTGGAGTGCGTCGACGACACCGTGTACGCCAACGTGTGGCACAGTGACGACATCCTGCGCATCGACCCCGAGACGGGCGTGGTCACGGCGCGCATCGACGCCTCGGGACTGCTCACCCCGGAGGAGGCGGTCGACGCCGACGTGTTGAACGGCATCGCGGCGTTCCCCGACTCGGACCGATTCCTCGTGACCGGCAAGTGGTGGCCGAAGATGTTCACGGTGAGGTTCGTCCCGACCGGTCGATGACGCGCACCAAAACGCGCTGAGTACGGCAGGATTGGTCCATGCGTTCCGGTCGCAGCGGTAGGCGGAAGTGGACGCCCGAGCCGCGGGCGGGTCAGTCGCACGACCCCACACGCGGCCACCGGTCGACGCCACCGCCGACCAGGAGGTACCGCTCCGCCGACGCCGTCCCGACCGCCGACGAGGCCCCGACCGGAGCAGTCCCGGTGTCGCCTCCCCCGCCGCCTCGCGGCGCGCGCCCCTACGCCGGGCCGCCGCCGTGGCGAACGGGCCGCGGGGAACCCCCGTACGAGCACTACGACACCGGTGGCTATCCGCCGGGCCAACCGCGGGAGACGTTCGACCCCGAATCCGACACCGCGGCGCACGGGTTCGAGGGACCGCCGCAACCACGTCGGCTGCCGAAGAAGCTCACCGTCACCCGGGTCGCGGCCCTGCGCGGGCGCGAGTTGTCCGGACAGGCCGTGGCGGCCTTCCGCCGCGCCACCACCGCGGACGGGGCCGACAAGTCGGGGCTCACCTCCCTGACGTACGCGGTGATGCTCAACTACGCCAGTGACGCGGCCATGGCCGTCGCGCTGGCCAACACGCTGTTCTTCGCGGCAAGCAGCGGGGAGAGCCGAGGCAAGGTCGCCCTCTATCTGCTGATCACCATCGCCCCGTTCGCGCTGGTGGCTCCCGTCATCGGCCCCGCGCTCGACCGCATCCAACGGGGTCGCCGCCTCGCCATGGCCGTGTCGTCGGCCGGGCAGGCACTGATGTGCGTGCTCATGGCGTTGAACTTCGACAGTTGGGTGCTCTACCCCGCCGCGCTGGGCAAGATGGTGCTGTCGAAGTCGTTCATGGTGCTCAAGGCGGCAGTGACGCCGAGAGTGCTCCCACCCGAGATCACGCTGTCGAAGACCAATGCCCGGCTCGCCGTGTTCGGCCTCGCCGCGGGTGGCGTGTTCGGCGCGATGGCCAGTGGTCTGAACTGGGCGTTCGGGTCCGCCGGTGCGTTGTGGTTCACGGCGGTGATCTGCGCGGTCGGCGCCGCACAGGCCATGCGCATCCCGTCGTGGGTCGAGGTCACCGAGGGCGAGGTGCCCGCCTCGCTGACCGGGCAGCATCCCACGAAGGCCACGGGCAAGAAGCCTCGGCAGCCGATGGCGCGACACGTGGTGGTGGCGCTGTGGGGCAACGGTTCGATCCGGGTGCTCACCGGGTTCCTCATGATGTTCGCCGCGTTCGCCGTGAAGGCCGAGACCGAGACCAGCGGGCAGAGCGCGTTCGTGCAGTTGTTGCTGCTCGGGATCATCGGCGCCGCCGCCGGTGTCGGAGGCTTCCTCGGCAACGCGCTGGGCTCCCGGATGCACTTCGGCAAGTCCGATCAGGTGGTGCTCGCGTGCCTGGCGAGCGCACTCGCGGCCACCGTCGTCGCCACGGTGGTGGCCGGCATCGCCACCGCCGCGCTCGTCGGGCTGGTGGGCTCCACCGCGAGCGCGCTCGCGAAGAACAGCCTCGACGCGGTGATCCAGCAGGACATGCCCGAGGAGTCGCGGGCCTCGGCGTTCGGCAGGTCCGAGACCGTGCTGCAACTCGCCTGGGTCTTCGGCGGTGCGGTCGGCCTCCTGCTTCCTCCCACCTACTGGATCGGCTTCCTCGTCGTGTCCGGCCTGCTCGCGATCGGGCTCACACAGACCTGGCTGGTGCGAGGTGGCTCGTCGTTGATCCCCGCCCTGCGCTCCCGCTCGGCCGGACCCGCTCCGGAACCGACGCGGGGCGACTCGTAGTCTCGCCCCATGCGACGTTCAGTAGTAGCGCTGACGGCCGCCGGGGCGGCCGTGCTGACCGGCTGTTCCGCTCCGCACCCTCCCGAGGTGACCTTCTACGCCGACGGCGACAGCGTGCAGGCGCTACCGCTGAGCTACTGCGACGCGCTGCTGACGGCCTGCGACACCGACGGCGAACCCGTCACGCTGGACGCCCGCCCCGGTCAGCCCGTGCAGATCTCCGTTCCCGCCGAGATCGCCGAGACGCCATGGCTGGTGATCGTGCAGTCCGCCGCCCCCGACGGCACCTTGCTGCCGATGCAGCAGGAGGTGTTCACCGACGGCACCCGGCACGCCCACACCGTGGTGCCGGAGACGCCCGAGCATCAGCCGCTCGTGGTGGAGGTCCAGCAGCTCGGCGCCGCCTACGCCGTGGACGAGAACGACCAGCCGATCATGGACGAGCAGGGGTCGCCGCAGCTCGTCGTGCGCGGTGTCTGGTCGCTCCAGATCGACCCGGACTGACGCGACGGACTCACCCGTCGCCGGTGAGCATCCCCGCGCCGAACACTTCGGTGAAGATGCGCTCGGCGGGCACCCCGCGCCTGCGCAATCCTGCCCTCACCGACGCCATGAACGGGAGCGGGCCGCACAGGTACACCAGCGCGTTCTCCGGGAGCGGGATCTCGTCGACGTTCAGCAACCCCGGCCGTGCGTCGCCGGTCGCGCCCTGCTCGTACCAGCTCAACTGCTCGAAAGAGCGCAGCTGCGCGCCCGCGTGCGCGACGTCGTCGTGCAGTGCGTGCCGCTCGGGCGAGCGGTCGGCGTGGACCGCGACGACCTCGCGGAACGGCTGGGTCCGCCCGATGTGGTCCAGCATGCCCGCCATCGGTGTCACTCCGATACCAGCGCTGACGAGTACCACCGGGTCGTCACCCTGGTCCAGCACCACGTCTCCGGCCACCGGTCCGACCTGCAGGATGTCGTCTGCCGCCACTCGGTCGCACAGATGGTTGGACACACGGCCGTCGGGAGCGCCGTCAGCGCCCCGCACCCGGCGGACGGTGATCCGCAACGAACCCCGGCCCGGGCCCTGAGAAAGCGAGTACTGCCGGGGCTGACGACGCCCGTCCGGCAGCGTCACCGCGACGGAGACGTACTGGCCCGGCCGGAACGCCGGCACCGGGCCACCGTCGTCGGGCACCAGCGTGAACGAGACCGTGTCCTCGGCCTCAGCGACCCGCTTCGCCACCCGCCAGTCCCGCCAGGGCGACGTCGACTCGACCTCACCGCGTTGGTACAGCTGCGCTTCCGCGGCGATCAGGTGGCAGGCGCACAGCCAGTACACCTCGTCCCACGCCGCGCGCACCTCGTCGGTCACCGCGTCACCCAGTACCTTGGCGACCGCGCCGAGCAGGTACCTCCCCACGATCGTGTACTGCGCGGGCTGCACCCCGAGCGACACGTGCTTGTGCGCGACGCGCTCCGCGATGGGCGTGAAGTCCGCCTGCCGCTCGCCCACCAGGTACTCGGCGAACGCCACGACCGCCGCCGCGAGCGCGCGCTGCTGGTCGCCGTTGGCCTGGTTGCCGAGGTTGAACAGGTCGAGCAGTTCCGGGTGTCCGGCGAACAGGTCGGAGTAGAACTGCGTCGTGATCTCGGGCCCGTGGTCTCGAACGACCGGCAGCGTGGCCCGGACGATCTCGGCTGACTTGGCCGACAGCATGGCGTCCTCCTCTCAGCGTGCCCCGGTGTCCCCGGAGCTCCATCCGATGCTGAGCAGCACCGGCCCGGCGTCGTCCGCCACGAGGTCCGCCAGTGACACCTCGTCGAGGCTGCGCAGGAACGCGTCGTGGGCCCGGCGGAAGGCGGAGCGCAGCTGGCACTGGCCACGCAGCGGACAGGGTGGGTCGTCGCACTGCACGACCTCGTCGTCGGCTTCGAGCCGCCGCACGACGGTGCCCACCCCGACTCGCCGGGCGCCCGGTTCCAGCTCCACCCCTCCTCCACGGCCCCGGGCAGTGGCGAGCAGCCCCAGGCGCTGGAGCCGCTGCACCACCTTCGCCAGGTGGTGCCGGGGCACGGACAGCGCCGCGGCCAGCTCGTCGACCGTCCGGCGACCGTCCTTGGCGGCCGTGTACATCAACACCCTGAGCGCGATGTCCGTGGACCGGTTGAGCTGCACGCCGGGACGCTAACCCCGAAACCGGACTCCGCCGTACTCGTTTGTGATTGACGACTCCCCGAGTCCGCTTTACATCACAAAAAGGGCGGGCACCCGCGTGCCCGCCCTTGTCGACGATCAGGTGTGCGCCCCCGCGATCACGGGTCGAGGTCGCGCGCGACCGCCCGCATCACCTCGGCGATGCGCTTGGTGTTCCTGCGCTCCGGGTACCGCCCCCTGCGCAGGTCGGGCTGCACCTTCATCTCCAGCAGCTTGATCATGTCCTCGATGAGGCCGTGGAGTTCCTCCGCCGGGCGCCGCCGGGCCTCAGCCACCGAAGGCGGCGGGTCGAGCAACCGGACGGACAGGGCCTGCGGGCCGCGTCTGCCGTCGGCGACACCGAACTCCAGCCGCTGACCGGCCTTCAGCGCCTCGACACCCTTCGGCAGCGCAGACTTACGAACATAGACGTCCTTGCCTCCGTCCTGTGTGACGAAGCCGAACCCCTTGTCCGCGTCGTACCATTTGACCTTGCCGGTCGGCACTGCCTCTCACCGTTCCTTCGCTCTCCTGCAACGGACCCTGCAACTCGCACGGCCCCGCACGACGAACGCGCCCCAGGCGTACCCAGGACGCGCACTCCTTCAGGGTATCGCGCCGCACCCTCGACGGCGAGGGTGATTGTCCGGTTCGACCCGGCACCGTGGCCGTCGATGTTCACGGCAAGCGTCGGCCACCGACGACACCGCGCACGACGACCCTCCCGGGCCGACGCGCCTCTCGACTTCCACAAAGGACTCCTCAAGTGCCGAGTTCCCGCAGGCTGCCCTCTTTCGATCGCGACGCAGGTCACGCTCCGACGGATGGGTCACACACGCCGAGGCACGGCATCGGGGCCGCCTCTAAGATGACCTCATGGAAACCGCTGTTCCGAACAAGAACTCGACTGCCACGCGGAAGCCGTGGCTGATGCGGATCGGCATCGGTCTCTTCGCGCTCGGGATGCTCGCAGTCGTCGCGGTGTTCCTGCTCTTCGCGGCCGGCTACTCGGAACTGCCGGTCTGGTTGTCCGCCGCCGCCGGAGTGGTGACCCCACTCGGGTTGGGACTGGGACTCATCTCGCTGGTCCGCGAGCACCGTCGCGCCTGAACCCGACGTCGCGGTGCTCGGCGAGCCACGCTGGGAACTCCGTCAGCGAGTCGAGCACCACGTGCGCTCCCGCGTCGAGCAGTTGCGCACGATCGCACGGTCCGGTGGTGACGCCGACCGCGACCGCCCCGGCCGCCAGTGCGCCCCGGACGTCGCCCACGTGATCGCCGACGAACACGTGGGCGTCGTGTCGCGTGAGCGCCGCCGCTTTCTCCGTCGACCACAGCTCGCCCACGAGCGTGTCGACCGTCCAGCCCAGGGCCTGCACGTGCAGGTCGGCGTTGCGCGCGTACTTCCCGGTCACGACGAGTGATCGGGCACCGACCCGGCGGACCGCCTCCAGCGCCTCCGCCGCCCCCGGCAACGCCACCGTGCGCGGGATGACGATCTCCGGGTAGATCTGCCGGAACCGGGCCACGAGCGCGGGAATGCGTTCGACCGGAGCACCGAAGTCGCGCAGGACGTGGTCGAGTGGCGGCCCGAGATTCGCGGCGAAGTGCTCACCGTCGAACGGGAAGCCGGACTCGTCCGCGAGCGCGTTCATGGCCTCGACCATGCCCGGCCGAGGGTCGATCAGTGTCATGTCGAGGTCGAACCCCACGCAGGTGCCCACGGGCCCACGGTAGCTTCGCTCGACAGCGAGGGAAGACCCGTCCAGCCGATTGACACTGCAGCCCATTCTGTCAAGATCGAGCTATGGCGCAGATCACGAACCATGCGGATCGAGTTCGGGCATCGCTACGCGAACAGCTTCTCGACGCCACCACCGAGTTGTTGACCGAGAGCGGGTATGCCGGGCTGCGTATGGCGGACGTCGCGGCGGCGGTGGGCGTGAGCCGACAGACCGTCTACAACGAGTTCGGCAACAAGGCCGCACTCGTCCAGGCCGTGGTGCTGCGCATCCTCGGCGAGGTCACCGAGGGCATCCGACATCGGCTCGACGAGGCCGGCGACGTCCTCACCGGCGTCCACGCCGCCACCGTCTACACCGTCGAGCACGCGCGCAGGAACCGGTTGGTGGCCGCCGTCATGGGCGCACGCCCGGCCGAGGACCTGCTTCCCCTGATCACCACACGCGGGCAGCCCGTGCTGCACGCCGCCACCGATCTCGCCGAGGCGTACCTGCGGGAACAACTCCCCGACCTCGCCGATCCCCGGTTCGTCGCCACCACCATGGCCCGACTCACCCTCAGCCACCTCGTGCTGCCGCACGGCTCCGCCACCGACGCGGCCGACCACGTCCGAACCGTGGTGGCTGCCCTCCTCCGCCCCGACACGACGTTCCCTCCGAGCATCTCGACAGCACGCGACCGAAGGGACAGAAACCATGACCGCGACACCGGCCGAGCACCGTGACGGTTTCCAGTCGCTGCGCCGCGGCGGACTGAACTGGGACTCGTTCCCACTGCGCCTGTTCGTCAAGGGCAACCGCAAGTTCTGGAACCCGGCCGACATCGACTTCGGCGCCGACGCGGCCGACTGGCAGTCCCTGACCGACGACCAACGCCGCTCGGCCACCTACCTGTGCGCGCAGTTCGTGGCGGGCGAGGAAGCCGTCACCGAGGACATCCAGCCGTTCATGAAGGCGATGGCCGCCGAGGGCAGGTTGGGCGACGAGATGTACCTGACGCAGTTCTGCTTCGAGGAGGCCAAGCACACCGAGGTGTTCCGGCGGTGGATGGACGCGGTCGGCCTCACCGACGACCTGCACTCCTTCGTCGCCGAGAACCCGCATTACCGCGCGCTGTTCTACGAGGAGCTGCCCGCCTCCCTCGGCGTCCTCGCCGAGGACCCGAGCCCACGCAACCAGGTCCGCGCGAGCGTCACCTACCACCACGTGATCGAGGGCTCCCTCGCGCTGACCGGGTACTACGCGTGGCAGAAGGTCTGCACCGGTCTCGGCATCCTGCCCGGGATGCAGGAACTCGTGCGACGGATCTCCGACGACGAGCGTCGACACATGGCGTGGGGCACGTTCACGTGTCGTCGGCACGTGGCCGCCGACGACTCGTTGTGGGAGGTCGTGCAGCAACGCATGGGCGAGCTACTGCCGCACGCCCTCGGCATGATCAAGTGGGTGAACGAGCAGTTCGAGGAGAACCCGTTCGGCATCGACAACAACGAGTTCGTGCAGTACGCCGCCGATCGGGCGCAGCGGCGACTCGGCGCGATCGCCTCGGCCCGAGGCGCCGACGTCGCGGCGATCGACCTCGACCACTCCCCCGAGCAGTTGGAGGAGACCTTCGGCCGGGAGGACGAGAAGGCCTTCGCCGAGGCCGCCGAACGCGGCGCGTGAGACCTCCGTCGGCAGGTGAGGCGGGGCGTGAGCACCCTCACCTGCCGACGTCGGCAAGCTGTCGTTGACCACTGGTAGAAACGAGTCAGTCACCCGCTGTTGTCAACGGGAGCTCTCGTGCCCTTCTTCATCGCCAGGCTGCTGGCGCGCCTCACGCTGCTCACCTCGTGGCTGACTCCGGTGATCGTGGTCGCGTTCGTCTTCTTCACGAGCTGGCCGCTGATGACGTTGGCCGAGCCGGACGGCAGCGAGTTGGTCCAGCCCGCGAACTACTGGTGGTACTTCGTGGTCACCGCCTCGACCGTGGGCTACGGCGACTTCTACCCCGAGACGGCGGCGGGACACGCCGTGGGCGCCTACGTCATCGTCGGCGGCATCGCCGCCCTCACCACGGTGTTCACGAAGCTGGCATCGGTACTGGAGAAGGCGAAGGGACAGCGGATGCAGGGTTCGGTCACGGTCGACGAGTCGGGCCACACCGTGCTGCTCGGGTACACCCCGGGCCGCACGGAACGGATCGTGGCGGAACTGCTCGCCGACGACGGCGGCAGCAACAGCGAGTTGGTGCTGTGCGCGTGGGACGAGGTGGGCACCCACCCGATGCCCGGCGAGGCCGTGACCTTCGTCCGTGGCGACCTCACCGACGCGGCCGTGCTGCGACGCGCGGGGGTGCACCGGGCCCGCACCGTGCTCGTGGACGTGCGTGACGACAACGAGGCGCTCGCCGTGACGCTGGCCGTGGACCACGTGACGACCGACGCCCACGTCGTGGTGACGCTGCGAGACCTGGAACGCTCGTCGCTGCTCGGCTACGTCAGCGGCAACATCCAGCCCGTCCAGTGGCACGCGACCCGCATGATCACCGAGGAAATCCAGTCGCCCGGCATCGGCGAGGTCTACGCCGAACTCATGACGCACGGCGGCGCCAACACGTACTCGATGACCCTGCCGGAGACGGTGAGCCCGCTGACGGTGGAGCAGTGCCGAACCGCCCTCGGGAGCCGGTACAACGCGACGCTGCTCGCCGCCCGCGACGGGGAGAACCTGCACGTCAATCCCGAGTCGGACACCAAGCTCCAGCCGGGCTCGGTGCTGTACTACATCGCGGCCGAACCACTCACACCGGACCAGCTCGAACGCACGTTGCGGGTCTAGGAACTCTCGGCGGAGCCGAGCCCGAGGATCTCCACGGCCCGCTCGCGCATCTCCACCTTGCGGATCTTGCCGGTGACGGTCATGGGGAACTCGTCCACGACGTGGACGTAACGCGGGATCTTGTAGTGGGCGAGCTTGCCGGTGCAGAACTCGCGCAGGCTCTCGGCGGTGACGGGCTCGGCGCCGTCGCGCATCCGCACCCACGCCATGAGTTCCTCGCCGTACTTGGGGTCGGGCACACCGATCACCTGCGCGTCGAGGATGTCCGGGTGCGTGTAGAGGAACTCCTCGATCTCCCGCGGGTAGACGTTCTCGCCGCCTCGGATCACCATGTCCTTGATGCGTCCGGTGATGCTGACATAGCCGTCGTCGTCCATCACCGCGAGATCGCCGGTGTGCATCCAGCGGGCCGCGTCGATCACCTCGGCCGTCTTGTCCGGCTGGTCCCAGTACCCGAGCATGACGGAGTACCCGCGGGTGCACAGCTCTCCGGGCGTTCCGCGTGGCACGGTCAGGCCCGTCTCGGGGTCGACGACCTTCACCTCCAGGTGCGGCCCCACTCGGCCCACAGTCGACACACGGCGTTCTACGGAGTCGTCCTTGCGCGTCTGCGTCGACACCGGTGACGTCTCCGTCATGCCGTAACAGATCGACACCTCGGCCATGCCCATGCGCTCGATGACCTGCTTCATCACCTCCACCGGGCACGGCGATCCCGCCATGATGCCGGTGCGCAGGCTACTGAGGTCGTAGTCGTCGAAGCTCGGTTCGGCGAGCTCGGCGATGAACATCGTGGGCACGCCGTACAGCGACGTGCAGCGCTCGGCCTGCACCGCCTCCAACGTCACCTTCGGGTCGAACGCGGGAGCGGGAACCACCATGCACGCTCCGTGCGACGTGGCGGCGAGATTGCCCATCACCATCCCGAAGCAGTGATAGAAGGGCACCGGAAGGCAGATCCGGTCGTGCTCGGTGTAGTCGCAGAGCTCCCCGACGAAGAAGCCGTTGTTCAGGATGTTGTGGTGGCTGAGCGTCGCGCCCTTCGGGAACCCGGTGGTGCCCGAGGTGTACTGGATGTTGATCGGGTCGTCGGCGCTCAGTGACGCCTGTGCCCGGTCCAGGGCACTCCGGTCGGCCGTGGCGGCGAACAGCGACGTCCAGTCGTCGCTGCCGAGCAGGACGACGTCGCGCAACGCGGGACAACGGGGCCGGACCTCGGCGATCATGCCCGCGTAGTCGGAGGTCTTGAACGCCTCCGCCGCGACGAGGACCGACACACCCGCCTGCCGCAGCACGAACTCCAGCTCGTGCGACCGATAGGCGGGGTTGATGTTGACCAGGACGGCACCGATCTTCGCGGTCGCGTACTGCACGAGAGTCCACTCCGGACAGTTCGGGGCCCAGATGCCCACCCGGTCGCCCTTCGCCACCCCGCGTGCGAGCAGTCCGAGGGCGAGCGCGTCGACGTCGGCGACGAACTCGCGGTAGGTCCAGCGTCGCCCGCTGCCGTGGTCGACGAGCGCGTCCCGGTCCGGATGCGTCCGCGCCGTGCGGTCCAGGTTGTCGCCGATGGTGTCACCGAGCAGCGGAACGTCGAAGACACCCGAGGAATAACTCGGCAGCGACTCGCTCATGACGGCCTCCTCGTCGACGGCGCGACACTCGCCGCGAGTGTAGTGAGAGCCACTTCACACTCGCCACCACCACGGCGGGCGCCCGAGGCGGAAGAATGAGGGCGTGCGGTCGATACTCAACGTGATCTGGCTGGTGCTGTCCGGGTTCTGGCTCGCGCTGGGCTACGTCGCCGCCGGCATCGTGTGCTGCCTCCTGATCTGGACGATCCCGTTCGGGCTCGCGTCGTTCCGCATCGCGCGGTACGCGCTGTGGCCGTTCGGCCGCACCGTCACCGACCGCCCCACCGCCGGACTCCCGTCGATGCTGGGCAACGTCGTCTGGTTTCTCGTGGCGGGCTGGTGGCTCGCCATCGTGCACGTCCTCACGGGCGTGGTGCTGTGCGCGACCGTCATCGGCATCCCGTTGGGCATCGCCAACTTCAAGCTGCTTCCCGTGGCGTTGCTGCCGCTGGGCCGACAGATCGTGGAGACGCGATGACGTCACAGGCCGACTGCACGTGCGAGGTCGTCGTCCGGGCCGAGACGGACCGACTGTGGCAGCTCGTCACCGACATCGAACTCCCCGCGCGGTTCAGTCCCGAGCTGCAGCGGGTGCGTTGGTTGGACGGCGCCACCGGCCCCGCGCCGGGCGCCCGCTTCGAGGGTGTCAACCACAACGACGTGCTCGGCACCTGGCGCACCGAGTCGCACGTCGTCGCGTGGGAGCCGCCGACCGCGTTCGCCTGGGCCGTGGTCGACCCGGACGGCCGGTTCGGCAACACCCACGCCAGCCCGGACGCCCCGATGGCGACCTGGCGGTTCGATCTCTCCCCTCACGAGGACGGCGTGACGTTGCGGCACTCGGTGCGGCTCGGACCCGCGAGGTCGGGGCTCACGTTGGCGGTCGAGGCGAAGCCCGACAAGAAGAGCGCGATCGTCCGGCACCGGCTCGCCGACCTCCGCCGCGGGATGGAAGCCACGCTGGACGGCATCCGACTGCTGGCCGAGAGCTGACCGGGCGCGCCGGTTTTCCCGATCCGGAGGCCGGGAAACCGATCGGGTGCCCCACGACACCACCGATCTCCAGTCGGTCGCCGAGTCGGCGTTCGGCTGGTCGCTGACCGACGACCAACTCGCCGCGATGCGGCCGCTGCTCGACGGGCGCGACGTGCTCGCGGTGATGCCCACCGGCTCCGGCAAGTCCGCGATCTACCAGGTCCCGACCGTGTTGCTGTCCGGCCCGACCGTGGTGGTGTCGCCGCTCATCGCGTTGCAACACGACCAGCTCGACCACCTCGACGACGCGGACGTGCCCGACGCCGTCGCCGTGAACTCCAGTCAGGGCAGCGGAGAGGAGAAGCAGGCTTGGCGTTCGGTGCGCAGCGGTGACGCCGAGTACCTGTTCCTCTCCCCCGAACAGTTGGCCAAGGAGGAGACGCTCGCCGAGCTCTCCCGGGCGCAACCGACGCTCGTGGTGGTGGACGAGGCGCACTGCGTCTCCGAGTGGGGTCACGACTTCCGGCCCGACTACCTACGGTTGCGCCACGCGATCGAGCGCATGGGTCGCCCGCCGGTGCTCGCGCTGACCGCCACGGCAGGAGGTCCGGTGCGCGACGACATCGTCGACCACCTGGGCATGCGCGACGAGGTCCGCCTCGTCACCGGCTTCGACCGGCCGAACCTCCACCTCGCCGCCGTCCAGGTGACCGACGACGATCGGCGCCGACGTCTCGTGGGCGACTGGGTGAGCGACGCCGAGAAACCCGGCCTCGTCTACACGCCCACGCGAGCCACCGCGGAGGAGTTCGCCGAGGACCTGACCTCTCGTGGCATCCGCGCGGCGGCCTTCCACGCCGGGCTGGGTCGCAAGGAGCGCGAGCGGGTGCAGAACGCCTTCATGGCGGACGAGCTGGACGTGGTGGTGGCGACGTCGGCGTTCGGCATGGGCATCGACAAGCCGGACGTGCGATTCGTCGTCCACAGCGCGCCCACGGACTCGCTCGACTCCTACTACCAGCAGATCGGCCGCGCGGGCCGCGACGGCGAGCGGGCCGACGCCCTGCTCGTGCACCGGCCCGAGGACTACCGGTTGCAACGCTTCCTCACGTCGCGCTCGCTCGACCTGGACAAGGTGCGGGAGGTGGCCGAGGCGGTGCGCGACCACGACGGCACCCCGAACCCGACCGACGTCGACGACGAGGTCGAGCAGTCCCGCCGCAGCGCCATGAACAACCTCAACCTATTGGAAGAGGCCGGTGTCGTCGAGGCCGACGACGACGGCGGGTTCGTCTACCAGGGTGGCGGCAGCGCACAGGACTCACAGGACTCACAGGACGCGGTCGAGCGACAGTTCGAGCGCAGGCGCGCACTCGACAGCTCCCGCATCGAGGTGCTGCGCCAGTACGCCGAAACCCGGTCGTGTCGCAGGCAGTTCCTGCTGGGGTACTTCGGGGAGTCGCTGGACGAGCCCTGCGGCTTCTGCGACACCTGCGAGCAGGGCACCGCCGAGGACCACGCCCCACCCGACGACACGGAGTTCGGCGTCGACACCGCCGTCCGGCACAGCGAGTGGGGTCACGGAGTGGTGGTGAACCACGAGGCCGACCGGCTGACGGTGCTGTTCGACGAGGTCGGCTACCGCACCTTGTCGCTGGCCGCCGTCCGCGAGAACGACCTGCTCACACCGGTGCGGTGACGTCGTCGTCGGGTTCGTAGGGCAACTCCACGACCAGACACGGTCCGCCCGCGAACAGTCCCGCGTCGATACCGAGCGCCTTGCCGCCCGCGTACAGGTGTGGGGCGTCGAGTTCCACGGGATGCACACCGACCTGGTCGGCGATGACGCTGTGACCGTGCACGATGCGCTCACCGCCGAGGTGGTCGAGCAGCTCGCCGGCAGCCTCCTCGCCCTCGGGCCCCCGGAAGGCGAACCGGGTCGTCATCCGGCGCCAGAGGTCCCACCACAGTCCCAGGTCGTCCCCGACGAGGACGTCCCGCACGGCGTCGTTGATCTCGTCGACCGTGTCTCCCCAGTCGAGGTAGTCCAACGTGTCGGAGTGCACCAGCAGGTGATCGGCGGCCACCGCCACGACGCGCCGCGACGTCAACCACTCGATGTGCTCGTCGGTGAGGGCGTCCTGGTCGGCGAGCTGCCCACCGTTGATCGCCCAGCTCCGGGCGAAGCTACGGCCGGGGCCACCCGCCGCCTCGGAGGGCACGGGCGTGTCGCCGAAGCGGTGCATGCCCAGCAGCAGGATCTCGTGGTTGCCGAGCAGGCTGTCGACGAACCCACCGGATTCCGGGGCCTGCCGTTGCAGCGACCGCACCAGGTCGATCGCGCCGACCCCGGCGGGGCCGCGGTCGACGAAGTCACCCAGGAACCACAGGTGGGCGTCGGCCCCGGTCCAGTTGTCGTTGTCGTCGACGAGGCCGGCGTCACCGAGTGCGTCGGCCAGCTCGTCGCGGTGGCCATGGACGTCGCCGACGACGAACGTGGGATGGTCCTTCACGCCCCGACGATAAGCCCTGGTCCCGAGTCCGCCTGGATCAGCCCGCCCGGAACGGGTCGGCGGTCCGTCCCACGAGATCGGCGATCGAGTCGACGACCATGGTCGGCCGGAACGGGTAGCGCTCCGCGGACTCCCGGGTGGAGATGCCGCTGAGCACCAGAACCGTGTGCAGTCCGGCCTCGATCCCCGCGTGGATGTCGGTGTCCATGCGGTCACCGATCATCACGGTGTGCTCGCTGTGCGCACCCAGCGCCCGCAGCGCCGAACGCATCATCAGCGGATTCGGTTTGCCGACGTAGTAGGGCGAGCGACCGGTGGCGCGCTCGATGAGTGCCGCTATAGACCCGGTGGCCGGGAGCAGTCCCTCCCGGCTCGGGCCGGTCGGGTCGGGGTTCGTGGCGATGAACCGCGCACCCCGCTCGATGAGGCGGATCGCGCGGGTGATCGCGGTGAAGCTGTACGTCCTGGTCTCGCCGAGCACCACGTAGTCGGGGTCCACGTCGGTGAGCACGTAACCCGCCTCGTGCAGGGCCGTCGTCAGTCCGGCCTCGCCGATCACGAACGCCGATCCGCCGGGCCGCTGGTCACGGAGGAACCGCGCGGTGGCCAGCGCGGACGTCCAGATGGCTTCCTCCGGCACGTCAAGGCCGCTGTGCAGCAGACGGGCCCGCAGGTCGCGCGGGGTGTAGATCGAGTTGTTGGTGAGCACGAGGAACCGCGCCCCGTTCGCCCTCAACTCGTCGATGAACTCGTCCGCACCGGGCACGAGGTGTTCCTCGTGCACCAACACGCCGTCCATGTCGGTGAGGTAGTTCCACTGCAACGGCTCGGACTCCTCGCGCGGAGCGGGCTGCTCGGTCATGTTTCCTAGCCTATTGCGCCGTCCACCGCGTCGGGTGCTCGACCGATGCCAGGGTCGCCCCCGGCGGCGTGCAACGACACCGCCGCCGCCTTGACGGCCAGCCGCACGGGCGTGCCGGGATCGAGACCGAGGTCGGCCACCGAGGCGGGTGTGACGTCGGCGCTGACACCCTCGCGTGTCCGCAGCCGGACCACGGCGCCGTGCGGTTCGACGGCCGTCACCACCGCGTCCACGACGTTGCGCGGCGACCCTCCGACCACCGCGTCCCGAGGGTGGACCGCCACCGCGCCCGGCTCGAACACCGCCACCGCCGCGTCGCCCTCGACCAGATCGGGCGCGGGCACCCCGAAGAAGAGCAGGCCGTCGCGCGTCCGCACCGCGGCGCTCGTCCCCGACCCGCTCGCCACGCCCGTCACCAGGTTGAGCCCCGCGAGCCGGGCGGTGAACGACGTCCGGGGCGAGGCGAGCACGTCCCGGGTCGGCCCCCGCTCCACGATGCGGCCTTCCGCCAGCACGGCGACCCGGTCGGACAGGGTCAGCGCGTCCAACGGGTCGTGGGTGACGAGCACCGTGGTGAGCGCGCGGCCACTCTCGCGCAGCACCCGCCGCAGCAACCCACGCACGGCGGGGGCGGCGTCGACGTCGAGGGCCGCCAGCGGCTCGTCGAGCAGCAACAGGTCGGGGCCTCCGGCGAGCGCCCTGGCCAGGGCGACCCGCTGCGCCTGCCCGCCGGACAGCTCACCCGGCGCACGGTCGGCGAGGTCGGTGGCGTCGACGTCGGCGAGCCATCGGCGCGCCACCTCACGCGCCCGCGCCCTGGTGGCGCCCTGCGACCGCGGCGCGAACGCGACGTTGTCCAGCACCGACAGGTGCGGGAACAGCATGGCCTTCTGGGCGAGCAGCCCGATGCCGCGCCGGTGTGCCGGGACGTGCACCCCGGCGTCGTCCAGCACCCGCTCGCCCAGCCGAATTCGCGCGCGGTCCGCCCGCACGAGCCCGGCCAGGCAGGAGAGCACGGTGGACTTGCCCGCGCCGTTCGGTCCGAGCACGGCCAGCACCCCGCCGTCGGGTACCTCCAACTCCACCGACAGCGCGAACGTCGTCCTGCGCAGCGACAGCTCGGCCCGCAGCGTCACGAACGCACTCCCTCCAACGCCCTGGGCCGCGCCACCACGATCACGAGCACGGCCACCACCACCAGCAGCAACGACAACGCCACGGCACTGTCCACGTCGGCCTCGGCCTGGTGGTAGACCTCCACGGGCAGAGTCCGGGTGACGCCTTCGAGGCTGCCCGCGAAGGTGATCGTGGCCCCGAACTCGCCGAGCGCGCGGGCGAAGCTCAACACCGCGCCCGACCCGAGCGACGGCAACAGCAACGGCACGGTCACCCGCCGGAACACCGTCCACGGCCCCGCCCCCAACGTGGCCGCCACCCGTTCGTATCCGTCCCCGGAGGCACGCAACGCGCCTTCGAGACTGACGACGAGGAACGGCATGGCCACGAACGTCTGCGCGATCACCACCGCGGACGTCGTGAAGGGCACCCGAACCCCGGCCACGACGTCGAGCAGGTAGCCGAGCAGGCCGTTGCGGCCGAGCAGGAACAGCAGCGCGAGCCCGCCCACCACCGGGGGCAGCACCAGCGGCAACAGCACCACGGCGCGCAACCACCGCACCCCGCGTCCCCTCGACCTCGCAAGCACGACCGCCAACGGCACGCCGAGCACGACACACAGTGCGGTGGAGACGGTGGCCGTGACGAGCGACAGCCGGAGCGCGTTGAGCGACGCCGACGTGCCGAGCAGCTCGGGCAGCCGGGCGAGGTCGATCCGCGTCACGAGGCCCACGACCGGCAGCACGACCAACGCGAGCGCCACGATCGCGGGCACCCACAGCACCGCGGGCACGCCCGTGGTGACCTCCGACGCGCGACGCCGCCTACTCCGGGAGGCCAAACCCGGCCTCCGCGAACACCCGCCTGCCCTCGTCCGAGAGCACCAGCTCGACGAACCGGCGTGCCGACTCCGGATGCTCCGCGGTCACGGGCACCGCGACGGGATACCCGTTCACCACCTCGGCCGCCTCCGGAATCGCCACCTCCTCCACGGCGTCGGACGCGGCGACGTCCGTGGCGTACACCAGGCCCGCATCGGCCTCACCGACCTCGACCTTCGTGAGCACCGACCGCACGTCCGCCTCCTCGCTGGCCGGGCGCACCGCCACCCCGCTGCGTCGCTGCACCTCCTGGGCCGCCGCCCCGCACGGTACGGCGGGCGCGCACACCACGACGGTCACGTCGGGGTCGGCGAGATCGGCGAGGCGCGTGATCCCCGCCGGATTGCCCCGCGGCACCGCGATGGTGACCGTGTTCGTCGCGAACACCTCGGCGGCCCCGTCCAGCAGGCCCTCGCGCTCCAGCGTCCGCATCGGTGCGACGTCGGCGGAGGCGAACACGTCGGCGGGAGCACCCTCCGCGATCTGCTGCGCCAGTCGTGACGACCCCGCGAAGTGCAGGCGGACGTCCACGTCGTCGTGAGTGCGCTCGAAACGCTGCTCCAACTCGGTGAACACGTCGGTCAACGAGGCCGCCGCGAACACGGTGAGCACCCGCTCTCCCTCGGCGCCGTTCCCGCACGCCGTCCCCGCGCCGACCACGAGCGTGAGCACGGCCGCCGCGACGACCGACCGCGCGGGGCGAGAGCGCCGGGTCATCGCTCCTCCCCACGACCACGGACCGGGGTCTCGACGATCACCTGCGTCGCCTTCACCACGGCGACGGCCAGCACCCCGGGTTCGAGCCCGAGTTCGGACACCGCCTCGGAACTCATGAGGGACACGATCCGGTTGGGGCCACATTGCAGTTCGACCTTCGCCATCACGGTGTCGGCGACCACGTCGGTGACGAGCCCGACGAACCGATTCCTCGCCGACCGCGCGACGCCCGTGGGATCGGGCGAGGCCGCCGCCTCACGTCGGGCGAAAGCCGCGAGCTCCGCTCCGTCGAGAACCTTCCGACCCGCGGAGTCGGTGTATTCGGTGAGCAGCCCGGCCTTGACCCAGCGACGGACGGTGTCGTCGCTGACGCCGAGCAGTCGAGCAGCCTCAGAAATCCGAAAATGCGGCACGTCTGCGATCTTAAGTCCGCATCTGCGAATGTGACAGCGGCCGACGCGCCGCTGGTTGCGAGCCCTTCATTTTGCCGTCACCAGCAGTAGGCTGGGAATGGTGACGGGAGTGGACCTCGGCATCCCCAGGGTGCCCACCGCGCGCACGGCCCCCGATCGGCCGCGCCCGGCCGAACCTGCGCTCGTCGACAGTTTCGGCCGCGTGGCCACCGACTTGCGCGTCTCGGTGACCGATCGCTGCAACCTGCGCTGCACGTACTGCATGCCCGCCGAAGGGCTCGACTGGATGCCGCAACAGCAGGTGCTCACCGACGACGAACTCGTCCGCCTCGTCGACATCGCGGTGCGGCTGCTCGGCGTGACCGACGTCCGGCTCACGGGCGGTGAACCACTCCTGCGGCCCCACCTCGAAGACCTCGTCGCCCGGATGGCCGCGCTGACGCCGCGTCCCAGGCTGGCGATGACCACCAACGGCGTGGGCTTCGCCAAGCGCGCCCGTGCCTTCGCCGACGCGGGGCTCGACCGGATCAACATCTCGCTCGACACGATCGACCCCGAGACGTTCGCGACGATGACCCGACGCGATCGCCTCCGGCACGTCCTCGACGCCCTCGCCGCGGCCCGGGACGCGGGCCTCGAACCAGTGAAGATCAACGCGGTGCTCATGCGGGGGCTCAACGACCACCAGGCCACCGACCTGCTGCGATTCGCTCTCGACCACGGCTACCACCTGCGCTTCATCGAGCAGATGCCGCTCGACGCCCAGCACGGCTGGAGCCGCGCCGACATGATCACCGCCGACGAGATCCTCGCCCTGCTGCGCACGGAGTTCGACCTCACGCCGAGCCCGACCCGACGCGGCGGCGCCCCCGCCGAGCGTTGGTTGGTGAACGGCGGCCCCGGAGAGGTCGGCATCATCCCGTCGGTCACGCGCCCGTTCTGCGCGGCGTGCGAGCGAACTCGGCTCACCGCCGACGGCGCCGTCCGTTCGTGCCTGTTCAGCACCACCGAGACAGACCTGCGCGGCCTGCTCCGCGAGGGCGCCGACGACGAACGCATCGCCGACGCCTGGCGCGACGCGATGTGGGGCAAACTCGCGGGACACGAGATCAACGAAGCCGGTTTCGCCCAGCCGATCCGTCCGATGAGCGCGATCGGCGGCTGAACCGGGCCGGCAGCGACGAAGGAGCGGTCGATGAGCACAGGCGCCGACGAGGTGGTCGACACGTCCCCGGAGGCCGACGGGCACACGGTGACGGTGCGAGTGCGGTACTTCGCCTCCGCCCGAGCGGCCCGGGGTGCCGACCACGAGGTCATCCAGCTTCCCCCGTCGGCGTCCGTGGCCGACGCGCTCGATTGGCTGCGCTCCCACCACTCCGAGCAGTTGGGTCGCATCCTCGAGGCGGCAAGCTTCCTGCTCGACGGCGTCGCGGTGCGTGACGTCGACCGTCCGCTGCCCGACGGTGCCGAGCTGGACGTCCTGCCGCCCTTCGCCGGCGGCTGAGCCGCGGTCCGAACCACTCGGCCGCAACGGACGTGACGGACACGGCTCGCGCGCCGAGCCACGTGCCGCGCGCCCTGCCGTCCGGTCCCGTCCGGGACATCGCCACGCCTTTCCGTGATCACTGTCGGTCCGAAGAGGAGTACCCCCGGTCGCCGGCGGTTCACCACCGTTCGCCCGGTTGACCCGAATCGCGGCTTCGACCTCCCTTCACCGCACCGACTCTCGAAGGGTCCGAACCACTGTCGGCGGCCCCTGCCACGAACGGAGCAGAGCGGTCTAGACCGGGGTGACTCAGACCTCACTTTGGGTGAAATATTTCAGAAGGGAAACGGGATCATAACGGCCGCCTGATCAGGGAAAATACCAGAATCGCAAAAGGTTGCGTCTCGTTACTGTGACCTAGGCCACCCCCGGAAAAATTTCCGATCACGCTCAGGGTTACGTACCGTCGCATTCCGGTTGGCCCCGAACCGACCACGACCGGGATTCCGCGCGCCGAACCCAGTCCGGCGGAACTCCCGGAACCGAAACCCCGAGCAACTGAACTTCTCGGACTGGGACGAGAAGGAACCGGCATCCCCCGGTGCCGGTCGCCGATCCCCCGAAGATCGGCCGGGCCCTACGGTCCGCCTTGCGACCTCGCAGGTGCGGAAGTCGAACGAGTCAACATGGCTTACCGAGGCAAGCACCGCAAACCGTCCGCCGCGTCCCGCAACCTGGCGCGCGTCGCCGTCGCCGGTATCGCCGTCGGCGCGCCGCTCACCATCGCTGCAACCCCCGCCCAGGCGGACAGCGTGAACTGGGACGCCATCGCCGAGTGCGAGAGCGGCGGCGACTGGAGCATCAACACCGGCAACGGCTACTACGGTGGCCTGCAGTTCAGCCTCAGCACGTGGCAGGCGTACGGCGGCACGGGCATGCCTCACGAGGCGTCCCGTGAGCAGCAGATCGCCATCGCCGAGCGCGTTCTCGACGGCCAGGGCATCGGCGCGTGGCCGGTGTGCGGCGCCCGTGGCTCCGACGGTGGTACCTACCAGGGCACCAACACCGATGGCGCGGCGAGCACCAGCAGCGACAGCGGCAACTCCGCGGGCGAGTCCACCCAGGAGAGTGCTCCCGCCCCGACCTCGGCACCCGAGGCGACCTCCACTCCGGCCATCGCGAAGTCGAACCCCGAGGGCGACTACGTCGTCAAGAAGGGCGACACCCTCAGCGAGATCGCGAAGGAGCACGAGGTCGAGGGTGGCTACCTGAAGCTGGTCGAGCTGAACGACGGCTACATCTCCGACCCCGACTACATCGTGGTTGGCCAGAAGATCGCCACCGAGTGAGCTGTTCCGGCCACCCGCACCCGCGCTCGGACGCGCGCGTGCGGTGAAGGTCCCACCGCTGTCCCCCGGGCGGTGGGGCCTTCGCCGGACAGCACTCCGGTGACGGCACCGGTCGCCCGTCCCACCGCGCCCGCTGGGGCGGACCAGGTCAGGGCGAGTTGACCCACTCGTCGGTGCCGTCGTCGAACCACTGGTGTTTCCACACCGGGAGTCGGGCCTTCACCTCGTCGACGAGGTCCGAACACGTGGCGAACGCCTCCGCGCGGTGATCGGCCGACACGGCGCAGGCCAGGGCGACGTCACCGATCGACAGGTCGCCGAGTCGGTGGCTGACGGCCACCGCACGAACGCCGCTACGGGAGGACACGACGTCGGACACGACTCGCGCCAACACCTCCCCGGCCGTCGGATGCCCTTCGTAGTGCAGGGCCGTCACCGTGCGGCCGCCGTCGTGGTCGCGCACCACGCCGCCGAACGTCACGACCGCTCCCGCGCTCGCGTCAGCCACCAGCCGGGCGTGCTCCTCCACCGAGAGCGGCTCCTCGGTCACGTGTGCCAGCGCGATCCGGACTCCGGCGCCGTTGTCGTTCTCCTCCGTCACCGGGTGGGCCTGGCTCCCCTCCACGGCGGACGACGTCGTCACGTGATCGCCGCCCGCGATCTGGTCGAGCGCGTGGTCGAGCACGTCGGCCAGCACGGTCAACCCGTCGTTCACCCCGCCACGGGAGCCGGGAAGATTCACCACCAGCGTGCGGCCAGCGACACCGGCGCGTCCTCGCGACAAGATCGCCGTCGGCACGGCCTCGCGCCCCGCCGCGCGGATCGCGTCCGCCAGGCCGGGCAGTTCCCGGTCGAGCACGCCCGCCGTGGCCTCCGGGGTGCGGTCCATCGGCGAGATGCCCGTACCGCCCGTCGTGATCACCAGGTCGACGTCCGCGGCCACGCACTCCCGCAACGCCTCGGCGACCGGCTCGCCGTCGGGGACGACCTGCGGTTGCGGCACCTCGAACCCACGCCGCTGGAGCCACTCCTCGATGATCGGTCCCGTGCGATCGGGATAGATCCCTGCCGCAGCCCGGTTCGACGCCACGATCACTCGCGCGGTCCGGCTCATGCGTCCTCCTGGGTCCCGTCCTGGCGTGCGCCCGCATCGGCGCGCTGCCACAGGCCGGACTTCCCGCCTTCCTTGCGCACCAATCGCACCCCGTCGAGAGTCGCCTCCGGATCGACGGCCTTGATCATGTCGTGAAGGGCGAGTCCGGCGACGGCGACGGCGGTCAGCGCCTCCATCTCGACCCCGGTGCGATCGCTCGTCCTGGCGAGGGCGGTGATCCCCACGGTGTCGACCCCGAGCTCGAAGTCGACGTCCACCTTGGTGAGCGCGATCTGATGGCACAGGGGAATCAGCTCGGACGTGCGCTTGGCACCCATGATGCCCGCGATACGGGCCGTGGCCAGCGCGTCGCCCTTCGGCAGACCGCCCTCGGCCAGGAGGCCGAGGACCTCGGCGGTCGTGTGCACGGTGCCGGTCGCGACAGCCGTGCGCGCGGTGACGTCCTTCGCGGAGACGTCGACCATCCGGGCGGTGCCCGAGTGGTCGACGTGGCTCAGTTCACTCACGCACCCGAGACTACTTCGTGCCTCCGCGAGGCGGCCTTGACGGCGTCGGCCACTGCCGGGGCCACGGCGGCGTCGAACACGCTGGGCACGATGTAGGAGGCGTTCAGCCGGTCGTCCACGACGTCGGCGATCGCGTCGGCCGCGGCCAGCAGCATCTCGTCGTCGATCTTGTGGGCCTGCGCGTCGAGCAGCCCGCGGAACACCCCGGGGAAGGCCAGCACGTTGTTGATCTGGTTCGGGTAGTCGCTGCGGCCGGTCGCCACGACGGCGGCGTGCCGCTGCGCCTCCAGCGGGTCGATCTCCGGGTCCGGGTTGGCCAACGCGAAGACGATCGGGTCGTCGGCCATCGTCTCCACCTGTTCGGCCCCGAAGAGGTTGGGCGCGGAGACACCGATGAACACGTCGGCTCCGACCAGCGCGTCGTGCAGGGAGCCGGACTGCCGCTTCGCGTTCGTGTGCTCGGCGATCCAGCGGAGGTTGTCGTCGAGGTTCGGCCGCTCGGGGTGCACGATGCCGTCGATGTCGACGGCGACGATGTCACCGGGGTTCTTCCGCATGAGCAGGCGGATGATCGCCGATCCCGCCGCGCCGACACCGCTGACCACGATGCGGCAGTCCTCGATGGGCTTCTTCACGACGCGCAACGCGTTGCGCAGCGCCGCGACCACGACGATCGCGGTGCCGTGCTGGTCATCGTGGAACACCGGGATGTCGAGCTGCTCACGCAGCCGACGCTCGATCTCGAAGCACCGCGGCGCGGCGATGTCCTCCAGATTGATGCCCGCGTAGACCGGTGCGAGCGCCTTCACCGTCCGGATGATCTCTTCGGTGTCCTGGGTGTCCAGGCACACCGGCCAGGCGTCGACGTCGGCGAACTTCTTGAACAGCGCCGCCTTGCCCTCCATCACCGGCAGCGCGGCGGCGGGCCCGATGTTGCCGAGTCCCAGCACCGCCGACCCGTCGGTGACGACGGCGACGGTGTTGCGCTTGATGGTCAGCCTGCGCGCGTCGTCCGGGTTCGCCGCGATGGCCTGGCACACGCGGGCGACACCCGGGGTGTAGGCGCGGGAGAGATCGTCGCGGTTACGCAACGCGACCTTGGGAGTGACCTCCAGCTTGCCGCCGAGGTGCATCAGGAACGTGCGGTCGGACACCTTCCGCACGTGCACGCCGGGCAGCTCGTCGAGCGCCTTGGTGATGTCGTCGGCATGCTCGGCCGACGCCACGTTGGCGGTGATGTCGACGAGGATCGAGTCGGGGCGGGACTCGACGATGTCGAACGCGGTGAGGACGCCACCCACCCGGCCGACGGCTGTGGTGAGGTCACCTGCCGCGCTCGCCGACGGCGGTGCCTCCAGTCGCACGGTGATCGAGTAACCGGGACCGGGAACGGGCATGGGTCTCCCCCCGCATCGAAACTGGCGCTGGATACGCGGAAAAGCGTATCCGCATGCGGGAGGTCACATTCGGCCGGATGGGTGACTCGTCAGTAACCTCTGCGAGGTCAGGCCGACTTGTTGATCTCCGTCTCGGGGTGCACGTACGGCACCTTGTCGAGCGGGAACTTCACCTCGCCGAACGGCGAGAGCGCCCCCTGGCGGTCGGCCGCCAGTTCGGTGACCGCGTGCTCGGCGTCCGGCCACTCCGGGTCGATCCGATTCCGCAGCTTGTCCTTGTCGGCCTTGGCCACGTCGTCCTCCCTGTACTCACCAAACGACTGACCATAGTGTGCCCGATGCCGGGGGCCGAAGGATATGGTGGTGACGATGGCCGCCTCCTCGCTCGCGGACTGGCTGCGTTCCCTGCCTGACGACGCGCTGGCCGATCTGTTGCGCGCCCGGCGCGATCTCGCCACCCCTCCCCCCGCCAACTCCGACGTCCTCGCCACCCGCGCCGAGACAGCCGGCTCGGTGGCCCGGGCCTGCGAGAACCTCGACAACGGGACCCTCGCCGTCCTGGAGACGTTGCTGGTGGCCGGGGCCGACACCGCGCCCGTCCCCGCCGACGACCTCGCCCGACTCCTGCCGCTCGTCCCGCCGAAGGCCCTCGACCGGCTTCGGTCCCTCGCGCTGGCATGGGGACCCGACGACGCCGTGCGCGTGCCCGCCGCCGCGCGCGAGGTGTTCGGTCCCTTCCCCGCCGGGCTCGGAGCCTCGTCCGCCGAGCTGGTCGACCTCGACGACACGTCGGTGGCCGCCCGGCTCACCGAGATCGGGGACGACGAACGGGCGCTGCTGTCCACACTGTCCAGCGGGTCGCCGCTCGGACGCACCCGCGACGCGGCCACCGACATGCCTTTGGACGAGGCCACGACGCCGGTGCAGAAGCTGCTGGCCCGGGGGCTGCTCCTGCGGCGCGACCCGCAGACCGTGGAACTCCCCCGCGAGGTGGGCCTGCACCTGCGTGGCGGAGTCGTCTTCGACCGCTCCGCGCTCACGGAACCCGACCCGCGGCTCGACCACCACGACAGTGCCCGCGTCGACGCCGTCGCGGCGGGCGAGGCGATGGAGTTCCTCCGCCACACCGAGACGTTGCTGCGCGCGTGGTCGCACCAACCGCCGCCGGTGCTGAAGTCCGGTGGGCTCGGCGTGCGGGAACTGCGTCGACTCGCCCGCGAGCTGGACGTCGACGAACGCCGTGCCACGCTGCTGGTCGAACTCGTCGTCGGAGCCGGACTCGCCGCGTCGGACGAGAGCACCTCGCCGGAGTGGGTGCCCACCGTGCTGACCGACTCCTGGCTGTCCAGCCCACCCTCGGGACGCTGGCTGATGCTGGCCCAGGCGTGGTTGGACCTCCCCCGGATGCCCGGGCTCGCGGGTGAGCGGGACGCGCGCGACAAAATCGTGGTGCCGCTGTCGGAGGAACTGCGGCGGCCGCTGGCTCCCGTCCTGCGTCGACGCGTGCTGGACACGCTCGCGGAACTCCCCACGGGGGCGGGGATGTCGGTCGACGACCTCGTCACGCTCCTGGCCTGGCGAGCACCGCGCAAAGGTGGGCGCAGCCGCGACGACGCCGTGCGCGACACGATGTCGGAGGCCACCGCCCTCGGCGTCGTGGCACTCGGCGCCCTCACCACCGCCGGAGGCGCACTCCTGGACGGCGACCAGCACGGCGCGGCCGCGGCGATGGCGGACGCACTGCCCCAGCCGGTGGATCACGTCCTCGTGCAGGCCGACCTCACGGTCGTCGCGCCCGGTCCGCTGGAGCCGGACCTCGCGCGCATGATCGAGGCGGTGGCCGACGTCGAGTCGGCCGGACACGCCACGATGTACCGCGTCAGCGAGGCGTCGGTCCGTCGCGCGCTCGACACCGGTCGTACCGCCGACGAACTGCACGAACTCTTCCGCACCCGGTCACGCACTCCGGTGCCGCAGTCGCTGTCGTACCTCATCGACGACGTCGCCCGACGCCACGGCCGCCTGCGCGGCGGGGTCGCGTCGTCGTTCCTGCGCTGCGACGACGAGGTGCTGATCACCGAGGTCCTGCGCACCCCGGCAGCCGCCGAGCTGGAACTCCGCCGCATCGCACCGACCGTGATCGTCAGCCCGTTCCCCTTGGCCGAGGTGCTGGACGCGTTGCGCGCGGCCGGGTTCGCCCCCGCCGCGGAGGGACCGGACGGCAGGATCGTCGACCTCCGGCCGAGCGGACGGCGCATTCCCGCTCGGGCGCGGCAGACTCGGCGGCTGGAGCCGAGTCGCCTCGGCCCGCTGGGAGCGGACCAGCTCACGGCCGTCGTGGCTCACGTCCGTGCCGGTGACAAGGCCGCCCGCAGCCGGAAGGGGTCGATGGTGCGGCTGCCCGCTGGTGGCGGTGCCGACACGTCGGCCACGATGGCACTGCTGTCGAACGCCGCCCGGGAGCGGCGGGAGGTCTGGATCGGCTTCGTGGACTCGCACGGCACCGCGACCCAGCGGGTGCTCACCCCCGTGCGCGTCGGCGCCGGGATGTTGGAGACGGCCACGGGCGAGCGGTATCCGTTGCACCGCATCACGTCGGCCGCGCTCGTGGAGGACTGACCGCACGGCGTCCGGCAACTGCGGACACCTGTGCGCGACTCGCGGACTCGTGTGCGCAACTCGCGGACACGAGTGCGCAGCTCGCGGACACGAGTGCGCAACTCGCGGACACGGTGTTACAGGGAGCGCAGGCCGTTCAGGATGCGCTGCATGAAGTCGCGCGAGCCTCGGTCGGCCAGGACGAAGCCCGGGCGCTGGATCTCCACCGCTCGGGTCTCGGAGAGATCGTCCACCAGCACCTTCACCACGCCCAGCGGCAACCGGGCGAACGCCGCGATCTCGGCCACCGAGTGCACGTCCACGCAGAGGTCGCAGATGAACCGCTGTTCCGGCGACACGACGCCCTCGTAACGCCTGCCGCTCTCGGTGGTCACCACCAGAGCTTCGAGCGCCAGGTCCTTGGCCGGCTTCGTCCGGCCACCGGTGCGGGCGTACGGCCGCACCAGCGACCGATGTGTGAAGTGCGGGGGCGCCGTCGCCGTCCTCGGCTGGGCCGGGACACCTGCCGGTGGGCGGGCCGCTCTGGGCCCACCCGCCGGCAGTGTCGAACCCGACTGGTCACGCACTCGCCGTGCGAGCTGGGTGACTCCGGAGACCGAGCTCAGGTCGAACTTGCTGGGCTGGTCGAACGCTTCTCTGTCGGTGGGCTTGTTGAGCGCCTCCCACTCGTCCACGCCCTCAGCCACGCACGCCGCCCGAGAGCCGCGCCCGCAGTTCGGGCGTGAGTTGCTGTCCCACCCGGTCGACGAGCAGGGTCATCTCGTAGGCCACCGTGCCGATGTCGGCACCGGGGGACGCGAGCACGGCCAGGCACGAACCGTCGCTGATCGACATGAGGAACAGGTACCCGTTCTCCATCTCGACGACGGTCTGGTTCACCGCACCGCCGTCGAAGCACCGGGAGGCCCCGTGCGTCAACGACACGAGACCGGACGCGACCGCCGACAGTTGCTCCGCGCGTGCCACGGGCAGCCCATGCGAGTTCGCGAGCAGCAGACCGTCGGCCGACACCACGACGGCGTGCGCTGCTCCCGGTACCCGGCGCACGAAATCCGTGATCAGCCAACCGAAGCTGCCCTTGTGGGCCGATGCGGTCACAGTCCCTCCTAGCCTGCCGCCCCGCTGTCGCGGCAAGACTATTAGCCCGGTCAATCCTGTCGAGCCCAATTCCCCCGACCGCCAGGCTCAATCACGCCGGTGGCCCAACGCATCACCCCGCCCGCAGCGCCGTGTCGTGGGCGATGGCGTGCTGGACGATCGAGATGAGCACCTGCTTGGCCGACTCCCGATCACGGGCGTCGCAGGCCATGATCGGAACCGAGGGCGAGATGGTCAGCGCGTGGCGGACATCCTCGATCTGGTGGTGCAGCAGTCGGTCGAAACAGTTGATCGCCACGACGTAGGGCAGCTTGCGGTTCTCGAAGAAGTCGATGGACGGGAACGCGTCCGCGAGCCGTCTGGTGTCGACCATGACGACGGCGCCGATCGCACCGTGCGCGAGGTCGTCCCACATGAACCAGAAACGATGCTGGCCCGGCGTGCCGAAGATGTACAGCACCAGGTCGGAGTCCAGCGTGATCCTGCCGAAGTCCATCGCGACCGTGGTGGTCATCTTGTTCGGCGTCTGCGAGAGGTCGTCGACCGACACGCTCGCTTCGGTCATCGACGCCTCGGTGGTCAGAGGATCGATCTCCGACACAGCCCCGACGAGCGTCGTCTTCCCGACACCGAAACCACCGGCGACCACGATCTTGGCCGACTGGGTCGGGCCTGACGCCGCCGGCGGAGCAGCGGACGCGTCAAATTCTCCGAAGCCCACTGAGAACCCTTTCCATGAACTCGATACTGGGCCGGTCTCCCACCATGGAGGACGAGGCGGAGTGCACGAGCACTAGACCAAGACCGGCTACGTCACCAACGAGGATTCGCACGACACCGAGCGGCATCTTCAGCAGCGCAGCGACTTCGGCGACCGACCTGGTGTCCAGGCACAGCCCGCAGATGGAACGGTGCTCGGGCACGCGCACCCGCTCCAGCCGCCTGCCCCGCTCGCTGGTCGAGATCAGCGCTTCGATGGCCAGGTCGTAGTCCGGCTTCGTCCGGCCCCTGGTGCGGAAGTACGGACGGACGAGACCCGACGACTCCTCCGGCTCCTCCGGTTCCGCGGCCCTGTGATCGTAGGCCGAGGGCCGCGACAACTCACCGGAGGCAGGGCCCGCGTCGTAGGAACGGTACGAGCCCGTTTCATGGGTGCCGGTGTCGTACGCACGACCATAACCGTCGTCGGCGTAGTTCGACGAGGTCTCGTCGGCGAACCCGCCGCCACCCATCCCGTACAGCTCGGCACCGGGACCGGAGAACAACGAGGAACGGCCGTAGTCGGAGAGGTCGAAATCCGACGGCCCCGGGGAGTCGAGGCCGCCGGAACGCAACCACTCCCCGGTGTCGAGCGGATCGTCGACCCGTCGCGACGGGCGTCGTCCCCGGCCCGCACGGCCCGGGAGAGCCGCGCCCTCCGGCTCGCTCGGCCAACCCCCAGTCACACGGTCTCTGTCGAGCCGTCGATCACCTCGTGAGTGCCCGGTATCCACGGCGGTCTCCTCAGTGTGTTGTCACCGAACTGCGTTGTCTCACGGTTACTGCAACTGCCAACTGTCGAAGCGCGTCTCGGGTCGTGCGAACCCGTGTCCGCTCTACCGGCGCGACCCCTGCAACTGGGCCCGCAACTCCGGAGTCATCTGCTGTCCGACCCGGTCCACGAGCAACGTCATCTCGTAGACAACGAGCCCGATGTCGCTGTCGGGCGCACCGAGCACCGCGAGGCACGACCCGTCGGACACCGACATCAGGAACAGGAACCCGTTAGCCATCTCGACGACGGTCTGCGCGACGGGACCGCCCTCGAACACCTGCGCGGCACCTCGCGCCAGGCTGGTGAGCCCCGACGCGACCGCGGCGAGTTGATCGGCCCTGTCCTTGGGCAGGCCACGCGACGCCGCCAACAGCAACCCGTCCGCCGAGACGACCACGGCGTGGGCGGCACCGGGAACCCGGTGCACGAAGTCGGTGATGAGCCAAGCGAAGCTGCCTTGCTGTCCGGAGTTGCCCTTTTTCGGCGCACCCGGATGCGCTGAACCCGCGCGTGTCAACTTCTACTCCTTCGCCCCGTTGTGACGGGTGTCGTTGCCCGTCTCGTCGTACTGCTCCCTCTGGGCCGACGGCTCCTTGAGCGCGTGGCGACCGCTCTGGTAGCCACGCTGGAAGCTCTTCATACGGTTGCGCGCCGCCTCGGCCGATCTGGCGACGGCACTGCGTCCGGGCTCCCCGACAGTGGTGTCGGCGAACGCGTTGCCCCTACTCGAAGAGACCGAACCCGGCACCAAGTATGCGTTGGGCACACGCTTGGGCAGACCGGCGGGAGTCACTTCCTCGTGCTTGTCCTCAAGCAGAGCGTGAGCGGCCTGCCAACCGCTGTCGGAGACGCTGTGCCACCCCGTGTCCTGGGAGCTGGGCGCGGTGTTCTCCGGCTCGTCCGCCTTCACCGGGGCATCGCCTGCCTCGGCCGAGTCCGATTCGGACACCGAACCGGGCTGGGCACCCCAGGCCTCGCCCGCACCGTTGTCGTCGGCACCGTCCTCGTCGAGGGGCTCTTCCTCACTGAACCACCGCGACAGCACCGACTGGTAGATCGGCAGCCTCCTGGTAGGTACATCGTCCTCCAGCGCGCTGCCGTCGCCGCCGACCGACGGCGCGGGCCCCGAGTCCGCGTCCCTCGGGACGTAGCGCGTCTCCTCGTTCGGCGAAACCGGCGAGCCCGCGGGGGCGTAGCCGGTCGCCTCGGCCGCCCCGACGACCTGGTCGTCGTCGCCGTCCGGCGACTCGACCGGCCACTGCGGCTCTTCCGATCCGGTGGGCGGTGCCGGCTGCACGAGCTCGGTCGCGGGCTCCTGCACGGGTTCCGGCGGCGCCGGGCTGACGAACGGTCCCGCCGCCTTGCCGGTGCCACCGACGAGGTCGTCGAGACTGATGGGCTGGTCCAGTGGCCGCAACCCGTTCTCCACGTGGGAACCGCCGGAGTCGGGCTGCGAATCCGGTTCCTCCGGCTCCGGGGGTGCGGGCGGCGCCGACGGTGCCGGTGCCGGTGGCGCAGGCGGCGGAGTCGCACGGTCGGCGTCCACCGACGGCTTGCGCGGTGCGGGAAGCGGCGGCACCCCCGCAGGAGGCGGAGTGTCCACGAAGGACGGCGATGACACCTCGGCCCGGCTCTCGCGCGGAGCGGCGGGGGCCGCCGAGGGCAGCGACGTCATCGACGACGCACCGGTGAGCAGCTCGCTCGGAACGACGACGCGAGCGATCACACCACCCTCGATGTCCTCGTTCTCGCGCAGGCGCACCTCGATGCCGTGCCGCTTGGCCAGTCGCGCCACCACGTACAGACCCATTCGGCGGGTCACCGACACATCCAGGTCCGGCGGGTCGGCGAGGCGCTCGTTGGCCTCGGCGAGCTGCTGCTCCGACATGCCCACACCACGGTCGGTGATCTGCACGGCCAACGAGGTGCGACGGGTGACCACCGCCCGGACACTGATCTTGGTGTCGGGCTCGGAGAAGTAGGTCGCGTTGTCGAGCAGCTCGGCGAGCAGGTGCACCAGGTCGTGCACGGCACGCCCCTGCACGGACACCTCGGGGATGGTGCCCAGCTCCACCCTCGCGTACTGCTCGATCTCCGACACGGCCGCACCGATCACGTCGGCCGCGGGCACCGGCTTCGACATCGTCTTCGTGAGACCGGCGCCCGAGAGCACCAGCAGGCTCTCACCGTTACGGCGCAACCGGGTCGCGAGGTGGTCGAGCTCGAACAGGCTCGCCAACTGGTCCGGGTCCTGCTCGTCGGACTCCAGCCGGTCGATGATGCCGAGCTGGCGCTCCACGAGGCGCTGGCTCCGACGCGACAGGTTGACGAAGATGCCGTTGACGTTCTCGCGCAACAGCGCTTGTTCGGCCGCGAGGCGGATGGCCCGCTCGTGGACGACGTCGAACGACCGCGCCACTTCGCCGATCTCCTCGCGCGTGTGCACAGGGACGGGCGTGACGGCGTCGCGGGACGCGTCCATCGGGTTGGGGTCCGCGAGGATCCGACGCACCGTCTCGGGCAGTCGGACGTAGGCGACCTCCAGCGCGCTCGACCGCAGCGTGCGCAGCGGCCGGGTCAGCGCCCTCGCCACCAACAGCGTCAGAGCGACGGTCGCCACCAGCGTCGCGATCATCAGACCGATGAAGATCCACGCGGCCTGGCTCGCCTGGCTGGACAACGTCTCGGCGTGCGCACGCAGCCCGGCGAGCAACTCGCGCTCCATCGTGCGCATCATGTCCACGGTCGCGGTGCTGTCGGAGAAGAGCTGCCGCGAGCTGATGCTCAGGCCCTCGGGCCGGTCGAACGAGGCGTAGGCGGTACCGATGATGCGAGCGCGGTTGTCGACCTCCGCACCGGACACGACGGCGGAGTAGCGCTGCTGCTCGCCGAGCGTGGCGTTCGACTGGAAGTTGCCGACGGCCGCCTTCGCACTCGCCTGCGACGCGAGGGAGCGGGAGAGCAGGTCGGCGACGAACGCGTTGTTCCCGGCCGCGATCTGCAGTGTCGCGTTCTCGCGCGCGGTGTGTTCCTTCGCCTCGGTGATCGCCTGCACCGTGGTGCCGCGCCGCAGCAGCTCGCGGTCGGTCACCGACAGGTTCACCGTCCGGCCGAGGTTCACCAGCGGTTCGAGGATCGAGTTGTAGATGCTGTGGACAGTCAGCGCGGGAATGTTCGTGCTGTTGATCTTCGCGCGGAGTGGGTCGAGGGCATCGAGTCGCTGGATCGCCCGCTCGTAGGTCTGCTGCAGTTCGTCGTCACCGAGGTCCCGTTCGGCGAGCAGCTCGCGCAACCGGTTGACCTCGTCGTTCACCTTGCTCGTCTGGTCGTTGACGGTCTGCGCGTCGACCCAGTCGGACGACATGTCGATGGCCTGCAGGGTGCGTTCCTTCTGGAGCTCGTGCACCAGAGCCGTCACCTGCTGCGCCACCTCGACCTGGGTGACCGTGTCGTCGAAGTCACCGGCGTCGCTCAACTCCGAGACAGCACGAAGGCTGCCGAAAACGAGCGCGGTCAACAGCGGAATGATCAAAACGACCGCGAGCTTGTAACGGAGCGGCCAGTTGCTCAGCCGCCACCGAGACGTCGTGACCTCGGAGCCGACGTCGGAGGATTCGGTCGCGTCCTGACGCGCCGACGACTCCTCCTGGCTCCGGGCCTCATCCTTGTCGGCTCCCAGCCCATCCCCGTCCGCGGTCTCAGTCTTGGGCACCGCTTTACCACCATCATTGTCCGAGCCGGATGTTGCCGGCGTCTTGGCCGAGCACTTGTCACTCACCGTGCACGTTCACGCGACGTCGGTCACCGCCATGGTGACCAGGCAGCGGAAGCATGCCGGGAGCCCCCCAGATGGGTCAATCCTCGAAGGGCCGATCAGCACACCGAAACGTCGACCTGGCCGACGTGGTCGACCTGGTTTACACCAAACAGTCATCTATCCGTCACTACTTCGGTGTTCCGCCACCCCAGTTGAGACACAGAATGTAGCGAAGACCTTCCGAAGATGTAAGCCCACCAGAGTTGGTCTTCGCGGGACTTCACGGAGCGTGTACCTCTCGCCGGAAGTCCACAACTGCGCCACCTGACTAACCCAAAGTTAATTACACCACAACGGCGAGCATCCGAACGAGTGGACCAAGACCACCGACGGATTCCGAACACGTACGCATTGTGAGTGGCGCGCCGAATCTCTACAGTGACCCTGGCTCACTGAGCGACTGCGGGAGGGCTTCGCGCTCGGTCAGCACACCAAAACTGGGTACGAACCTCACTGAGGAGTGGCTTTGCTTCGACACGGCACCCCGACGAGAAAGAAGTCCAGACCACGGCGGCTGGCCGCAGCCGTGGTGACTGCGGGTCTTCTCGTCTCCACGAGCGGATGCGGATTGTTGAGCGGCGAGGAGGACACCTCCGAGCCGCAGGGCGGCAACGGCTCCGTCGAAAAGTCCACAATCACCGTCGCCCACCTGCCCTCCATCGACGTCGCTCCCCTCTACATCGCGCAGGAGAAGGGTTACTTCAAGGAGGAAGGCCTCAACGTCAAGATCGAGGTCGCCGCCAGTGGTCAGGCTGCGACGCAGAAGATGATCGGCGGGGACGCCGACATCGTGCAGTCGAGCTACGTGCCGTTCCTTCTGGCTCACACGGGTGGCGCCGCCGAGCTGAAGATCGTCGCCGACGCGGTTTCGGCCGCTCCCGACACCTTCGTTCTGATCGCGAAGAAGGGCGGCTCGGTCAAGTCGATCGAGGACCTGGAAGGCAAGCGGGTCGCGGTGTCGGCGGTCAAGACCATCTCCGACACGCTCGTCATGTCGGCGATGAAGTCGAACGGCCTCGACCCCGAGAACGTCGAATTCGTCCAGACCTCCTTCCCCGACATCGCCTCGGCGGTGGCGAAGGGCCGTGTGGACGCCGGTCTGGTCGTGGAACCGTTCCTGACGATCGGCGCCGAGGAGCACGGCGTCACGCCGATCGGCGACGTCGCCACCGGTCCGACGGAGGACTTCCCGCTCGCCGGTTACGGTGCGCTGGCCGAGTTCGTCGAGAAGAACCCGAAGACCGTGGCCGCCTTCCAGCGCGCGATGGAGCGCGCGACGGAGGACACGCAGAACCGCGAGGTGATCGAGCCGGTCATCCAGGAGACGGCGGGCATCGACGCCACCACGGCGTCGCTGGTCAACCTGCCGAACTTCCACGCCGGCCTCGACGCGTCCCGACTGCAGCGGGTCCCCGACCTGATGGTCGAATTCGGATTGTTGAAGAAGAAGTTCGACATCAAGCCGATGCTCGTCACCCCAAGCACCACCTGACGTGCGCCCCCTGGTACGAAACCTCGCCGGCCTGATCGCCTTCCTGGGTCTCTGGGAACTGGTGGTCAGGCTCGGCCTGGTCATGGAGGAAGACGTCCCACCCGCGACGGTGGTGCTCTCGCGGATCGTGGAGCTGCTGGGCCAGGAGGAATTCCTGCGCCACACCATCGCCACCGTGCTCGCGTGGGCGCTGGCCCTGGGCATCGCCGCGGTGATCGGCATCCCGCTGGGGCTGATTCTCGGCAACTTCCCCCGCGTCCGCCTCGCGACGCGAGCGCTCGTCGAGTTCCTGCGACCGATCCCGTCGGTGGCGCTGATCCCGCTCGTCCTCGTGTCGATCGGCGGCGGGCCTGAGGCGAAGATCACGCTCGCGGTGTACGCCGCGTTGTGGCCGATCCTCTACAACACGATCTACGCCTTCGACGAGATCGACCCGCTGCTCATCGACACCGCCCGCTCGTGCGGTGTCTCGAAGGCGGGCATCCTCACCTCCGTCGCCCTGCCGCACGCGGCTCCGTTCGTGTTCACGGGATTGCGGATCTCGGCGTCGGTGGGACTGATCGTGATCGTCAGTACGGAGTTCATCGCGGGAGCGAACGTCGGCATAGGCAGCGTCATTCTCGAAGCGGCTTACGGCGCGGGCAGAACGGACATCGTGCTGGCCGGGACCGTGGTCGCGGGCCTCATCGGCTACCTCGCCAACGAGGGGCTGGAGAGGCTGAGCGGGAAGCTGTTCCGGTGGCACAAGGCGACCACGGCGGAGGTGGCATGAGCGACCATCGAATCCCGCTCGTGGCCGCCGACCGGGTTGGGCCCACGCTGCGGCAGGCTGACAAGGCCGCTGCGGGGAGGGTGTCCCGCAAGACACAGGAGGCGGCGACGAACCACCATCGCCCGCTGTTCGTGGCCGCCGACCGGGTGCGGGTGTCCCGCAAGACACAGGAGGCGGCGACGAACCACCATCGCCCGCTGTTCGTGGCCGCCGACCGGGTGCGGGTGTCCCGCAAGACACAGGAGGCGGCATGAGCAGGACCGTGGATGCCCTCAAGTCCTTCCTGTTGAAGTGGTCGCTCGTCCTGGCGCTCGTGGTGGTCTGGGAGTTGGCCGCGTCGGCCGGGGAGAGTCCGTTCTTCCCACCGCCGACGGAGATCCTGTCCCAGGCCGTCGAGGTGTTCTTCTCCGGTCCGGCCGGTTCGCTGTTCCTCGCCGACACGGTGTTCGACGACGTCCTGCCCAGCCTGGGCAGGGTCTTCGGGAGCTGGGCGATCGCCGTGGTGCTCGGTGTCGCCGTCGGCACGGCGTTGGGCCGGTCGCAGAAGGCACTCGACTACACGGGGCCGCTGCTGTCGTTCATGCGTGCGGTTCCGCCACCGGCGCTGATTCCGGTTTTCCTGGTGCTGTTCGGCATCGACAACACCATGAAGATCGTGACGATCGTGTTCGGGTCGATCTGGCCGATCATCCTGAACACGGTGGACGGCGTGCGGTCGGTGAATCCGCTGCAGCAGGAGACCGCACGGTCGTTCCGGACCCCGCGGCACTACTGGGTCACCATGGTCGTGCTGCCCGCGGCCATGCCGAAGATCTTCGCGGGGATGCGGCTGAGCCTCTCCCTCGCGCTGATCCTCATGGTGATCTCCGAGATGGTCGGGGTCACCAGCGGAATCGGTTTCCAACTGATCTACGCGCAGCAGAGCTACGAGTTCACCACGATGTGGGCGTGGATCGTGCTGCTCGGGATCTTGGGTTACGGACTCAACGCGTTGCTGCTGGCCGTGGAACGCCGGGTGCTGTCCTGGCAGCCCACGCGGGGTACCGCGGACGCCAAGACGACGGGAGCGTGACATGGCAACAATGCTGGAGGTGTCCGGCCTGTACCACCGCTACGGCGGCGGTGACGGCGCGCACCTCGCGGTGAACGACCTGACGTTCACCGTGGAGACCGGGGAACTCGCGTGCATCGTGGGACCGTCGGGCTGCGGCAAGTCGACGATGCTGCGCTGCATCTCGGGGCTGATCAAGCCCTCGGGCGGCGAGGTGTCGCTGCACGGTGACCGGGTGGACGGCGTTCCGGAGGACCTGGCCGTGGTGTTCCAGGACTACAGCCGGTCGCTGTTCCCGTGGTTGACGGTGCGGCAGAACGTGGAGTTCCCGCTGCGCTGGAGCAACATCGGCAAGGCCGAGCGGCGCAGCAGGGCCGAGGAGGCCCTGGAGTGGGTCAACCTCCCCGGGGTGGGGAACAAGTACCCGTGGCAGCTCTCCGGCGGCATGCAGCAACGGGTGTCGATCGCCAGGGCACTGGCGAGGCGTCCCGCGCTGTTGCTGATGGACGAGCCGTTCGCCTCGGTGGATGCGCAGACCCGCTTCGAGTTGGAGGATCTGCTCAGGAAGGTGCAGTCGGCGAACGGCAGCACCGTCCTGCTGGTCACTCACGACATCGACGAGAGCGTGTACCTGGGTGACCGGGTGCTCGTGCTGTCGAAGTCGCCCGCCACGGTGGTGGCCGACCTGACGGTCGACCTCCCCGCCGAGCGGGACCAGATCAAGACCCGGGAGTCCGCCGAGTTCGTGTCGATGCGGGCCGAGGTGGCCCGGTTGCTCAACGGCGGGGTCAAGGAGACGGCGGACGCCGTCAAGGACTGACCACCACGCGGGTGGTGACCGACCCGGCCGGGTCAGTCGCCACCCGCGTGTCGTCCTCGTCGGACACCACGTTGCAGACTCGCCATGCGCGCCCGCACCGCCTCCGGCGACCGGTTCACGGGCGGCGGGCGTTCGCCACGCCGATCGACGACGCCGTGGCGAGGTCCGGACGGCTCTGAGCCGGTGTCGTCGGCCAACGCCGAGGCGATCGTTCCCGAGACCATCACGGTGGGGTCGGTGCGTTCGAGGTCCGTCTCGTCGTCGCCCAGCTCGCCGGACCGCTCCCCCGGCCACTGGACCTCGTCGGCGGCCGGACCTCCCGTGTCGGGGAACCACTGCGACAGCACGGCCTGGTAGGCGGGCAACCGGTCGGTGGGAACCTCTTCCTCCAGTGCGGGCGGATGCCGCTCGTCGTCGTCCTCCGTGGGCCACGCCGGCTGAGCGCCCAGCTCCACCGTGGTGCGGCGGGGCGTGAGGTCGGGCAATTCCTGCTGTTCGAACACGACGGCGCCGACCAGCCGGTCGTCCTCGAAGGTCCACTCGTCGGCCGACCGATCATCGCGAGGCGCGGGTTCCTCCGGTTCGACGGGCTCGACGGCCCGGTCGGGCGGCTCCGGATCGGCCACGTCGTCGGGTTCGGGTGTCGCGAGCGGAGGCAGTGGCGCCTCCGACAGCGCGGCCGACGGCGCCGGCAGCTCGATGGACTCGGGATTGTCGGGCTCGACGAACTCCGAGGGCACGACCACCGTCGCCGTGAGCCCACGCGGTTCCGCCGACGCGAGCCGCACCTCGATGCGGTGGCGCCGCGAGAGCCTGCCGACCACGTAGAGCCCCATGCGGCGCGACACCTCGACGTCCACGTCGGGCGGATCGGCGAGCCGCTTGTTCGCCCTCCGGATCTCCATCTCCGGCATCCCCGCGCCCCGGTCGGTGATTTCGATCCGCCACTCCCGCTCCCGCGTCACCGTGCTCGCCACCGTGACGAGTTCCCGTTCCGGCGAGTAGGCGGTGGCGTTCTCGAACAGCTCCGCGATGACGTGGATGAGGTCCGACGCCACGTCGCCCCGCACGGACAGCATCGGCGGCGTCTCCACCGAAATCCGCTGGTAATGCTCCACTTCGGACAATGCGGCGCCGATGATCTCCGACGCGGGGACCGAACCCGGCAGCGGCCGACCGCCGTCCTCGCCCGCCAACACGAGCAGGTTCTCGCTGTTGCGCCGCATCCGCGTGGCGAGGTGGTCGAGTTCGTAGAGTCCACCGAGGATCTCGGGGTCCTGCTCGTGCTCCTCCATGCGGTCGAGAACCACGAGCTGCCGCTCCACGAGGTCCTGACTGCGCCGCGACAGGTTCACGAACATGGAGTTGACGTTCTCGCGCAGCATGGCCTGCTGACCGGCGAGCCGAACGGCCTCACCGTGCACGGCGTCGAACGCCCGGGCCACCTCGCCGAGTTCGTCGAGCGTGTGGACGGGCACGGGTTCCACCGCCCGCGTGTACGTGTGCTCAGGCGTCGGATGCTCCTCGGTGAGGATGTCGTCCACCGCGGCGGGCAGCTTGTTGTGCGCCACGTCGAGCGCACTGCGGCGCAACGCCTTGAGCGGCCCCAGAAGCGACCGCGCGACCACCACGGCCAGGATCGCCCCGAACAACAGCGCACCCAGCACCACCCCGGCGTCCGTCCCCGCCGAGCTGCGCGCGTCCGCGGCCAGCGCGTCGGAACGCTCCTGCAACTCCTGCAGCAACTGCTCCTGCACGCGCTTGACGAGGTTGACCGTGTAGGTGGAGGCGCGGTCCCACTCGTCGGCCGACAGGCCCGCCAGGTCGCCGCCGTTCTCGGCCCTGGTGAGCACCGACTCCACGATGCCGTTGCCGAGGTCGACCACGAGTCCGATGACCGTGTCGTCGTACAGGCGCTGCTGACGCGGCGTGGCGAAGGTGGTGAAGTCCTCCTTCGCCGAGGCCAACTGTGCCTCCGCCGCCACGAGTGCGCGCTCGACGTCCTTGGTCAGGGTGCCCTGCGCGAGCGCCTGCGCCACCACGGCGCGCCGGATCGACAACTGGTCCTTGACCCGCGCCAACGCGTTGGCCACCAGCCGACTTCCCGCGAGTTCCCGGTCGACGGCGTCGGAGACGAACACCTCGCCCGCCCCGAGCACGTTCGAGATCAACTCGCTGTACGAGCGGAGCACCGCGTCCGACGGCAGCGCCGTGTTCTCGCTCGCGTACCTCAGCCCGGTCAACGTCCCGAGCTCGTGGCTGATGCGTTGGAACAGCGAGGATGTGTCGGGCGACAGGGCGTGTGCCGACGCGGCCAGCGTGCGCTCGAACTCGCCGACCGCGGCGTCGACCTTGTCGCGTTGGTCCCGCAGCTCGTCCAACTCACCACGGCGACCATCGGCGACATGGCGCACCGCGAGGTCGCGCTCCCGCTGCAACTGGTGCACCACCTCGGCGACGGTGGTCTCCACGCGGATGCGCTCGGCCCCCTCGCTGAAGGTCGCCGCCCTGTCGAGGTCGTCGGTGGCCCGCAACGCCACCAACACCAACACCGCGACGGCGGGAATCAGCAGGATCGCGACGAGCTTGGTGCGGAGCCGCCAGTTGCGGACTCGCCACCGGCCACCCGCCCCTCGCACGATCGCCGCACCGTCCTGGCGTGGACGTTCACTGCGACGAGTCACCTGGGTTTCCTTCAGTCGTCCGCGAGTCAGGCGGTCCGCTTCGAATGCTCATGGAGAGTAACCGGGCCCTCTCACATTCCATGGGACGCCCATGGACGGGGAAGGGTTGCCGACGCATGGTATTGCCTCGATCGCTCTAAGCTCCACCATTGTCGGGAGTATTCCTTTCGATCATGGAGGCGGCCGTGCGAACTCACCGGCGCGTGCTTTTCGTCCTCGGCGCTGTTCTGCTGCTCGGTTCCTGCTCACTGTTCGGTGAAACGGACGCGCCGAGTCGACCCGTACCGGAAAAGGAGCGCCTCCTGGTGGGCGTGGGCAACGCCGTGGAGACCGCACCGCTACGGCTGGGCGTGTCGGACGGTTTGTTCCAGCGCGGTGGCCTGACCGTGGAACTGGTCGAACTCGGCGACGACGACCCGATCGAGGCATTGCTCGACCACGAGGTCGACGTGACGTTCGCCAGTGACGTCACGCTTTTCCACGCCGCCGCGGAAGGCACGAAGATCACTCTCCAGGGTGAGGCGTACGTCGCGGGAACCGGTTCCATGGCACTCGTGACACTGCCCGATTCGCCCTATACCGAGCCGAGTCTGCTTCCCGCTCCTCGAATCGCGGTTCCCGAGCCGAACGGCATCGGCGCGCTCACGACCCGTTCCGTTCTCGGCGCGGCGGGAGTCGATCCGGAGTCGATCACTTTCGAGGTGATTCCGTTCGACGGAATGATCGACGCATTGCGGGACGGGCACGTGGACGCGGCGTGGCTGACGGAACCCCATCTCACCTCGGCGCAGAAGACGTACGGCGCTCGTGTGCTCGCCCACTGCGCGCACGGAGCCACCGCGGACTTCCCCATGTCGGCCTACGCCACCACCGAGGCGTTCGGTACCGCGAACCCGAACACCCTGTCCCTGTTCCGCGGTCTCCTCGCCGAGGCCCAGCAGGAGGGTGCCGACGACGGAGCCGTCCGCAGGGCGCTGCCCCGGCTCACCGATGTCGACGGCGTGACGGCGTCGTTGGTGTCACTGGGCACGTATCCGCAGGTCGTGCACGCCGAACGACTGCAACGGGTGGCCGACCTCATGCACAGCTCCGGCCAGCTTCCGAAACGACTCGATGTGGGGGCCCTCGTCCCGAAGGAGGAACTTCCCTGAGCCGAGCCACGTATAAAGGAGGGCGTGACTGATGGCCCCCTGATCGTCCAGTCGGACAAGACGGTGCTGCTGGAGGTCGACCACGACCTCGCGGACGACGCACGCATCGCCATCGCGCCCTTCGCCGAACTCGAACGCGCGCCCGAGCACGTCCACACGTACCGCATCACTCCGCTGGCGCTCTGGAACGCCCGCGCCGCGGGGCACGACGCCGAGCAGGTCGTCGACGCCCTCACCACGTACTCCCGCTTCCCCGTGCCGCAGCCGTTGCTGATCGACGTCGTCGACACCATGGGCCGGTTCGGGCGGCTGCAGATCCAGAACCACCCGGCGCACGGCCTCGTGATGACCACGACCGACCGCGCGGTGCTGGAGGAGATCCTGCGCCACAAGAAGATCAGCCCCATGCTCGGCGCGCGGATCGACCCCGACACCGTCGTGGTCCACCCGTCGGAGCGGGGCAGGTTGAAGCAGGCTCTGCTGAAGGTCGGCTGGCCCGCCGAGGACCTCGCCGGGTACGTCGACGGCGAGTCCCACCCGATCTCCCTGGAGGAGAACGGCTGGTCGCTGCGCGACTACCAACGGCAGGCCGCCGACACGTTCTGGGCGGGCGGCTCGGGTGTCGTCGTGCTCCCCTGCGGCGCGGGCAAGACGCTGGTCGGCGCGGCGGCCATGGCGCAGGCCAAGGCCACGACGCTGATTCTCGTCACCAACACCGTGGCCGGCAGGCAGTGGAAGCGCGAACTGGTGGAGCGCACCTCGCTCACCGAGGACGAGATCGGCGAGTACTCCGGCGAGAAGAAGGAAATTCGCCCCGTCACCATCGCCACTTACCAGGTCATCACCCGCAAGACCAAGGGTGAGTACAAGCACCTGGAGCTGTTCGACTCGCGGGACTGGGGGCTCGTCATCTACGACGAGGTGCACCTGCTGCCCGCACCGGTGTTCCGGATGACCGCCGACCTGCAGTCACGGCGGCGGCTCGGCCTCACCGCGACCCTGGTGCGCGAGGACGGCCGGGAGGGCGACGTGTTCTCGCTCATCGGCCCGAAGCGCTACGACGTCCCGTGGCGCGACATCGAGGCGCAGGGCTGGATCGCACCCGCCGAGTGCGTCGAGGTCCGGGTCACCCTCACCGAGTCCGAACGCCTCACCTACGCCACCGCGGAGGCCGACGAACGCTACCGGCTCGCCTCCACCGCCCACACCAAGATCGGTGTGGTGAAGTCGATCGTCGAACGCCACGCGGGGGAACCGACTCTGGTGATCGGCGCCTACCTCGACCAGCTGGAGGAACTCGGCGTCGAACTGAACGCCCCGGTGGTGCAGGGGTCGACGAAGAACAAGGAGCGCGAGGCGCTGTTCGACGCCTTCCGCAAAGGCGAGATCGACAAGCTGGTGGTGTCGAAGGTCGCGAACTTCTCCATCGACCTGCCCGAGGCGTCGGTGGCCATCCAGATGTCGGGCACGTTCGGCTCCCGTCAGGAGGAGGCGCAGCGGCTCGGCAGGCTGTTGCGCCCCAAGGGCGACGGCCGGCAGGCCCACTTCTACTCCGTCGTCTCCCGCGACACCGTGGACACCGACTACGCCGCCCACCGGCAACGGTTCCTCGCCGAGCAGGGCTACGCCTACCGGATCGTCGACGCCGACGACCTGCTGCGACCGCTGTGAGGTGACCGCTGTCGACCGGAGCCGAGCGCACCGCCGAGATCCGCGTCGGGACCTCGGGCTGGATCTACCCCGGCTGGCGGGGAGTCTTCTACCCCGAGGGCCTGCCGCAACGGCGTGAACTCGAATACCTGTCCCGGCGAGTGAACAGCGTCGAGATCAACGGCTCCTTCTACTCCCTGCAACGGCCCGAGCGGTACCGACGCTGGCGGGACGCCACACCTCCCGACTTCCGCTTCGCGGTCAAGGGCGGGCGCTTCATCACGCACCTGAAGCAGCTCCGGGGCGTCGAGACGGCGCTGGCGAACTTCTTCGCCTCCGGGGTGCTCGCACTCGACGACAAACTCGGCCCGATTCTCTGGCAGCTCCCACCCCGGTTGGCGTTCGACGCCGAGCGGCTCACGGCGTTCTTCGACCTGCTCCCCCGCAGCACGACCGAGGCGGCGGAGCTGGCCCGACGGCACGACGACAAGGTGACGTTCGAGCCACACACCGCCGTCGAGCACGACCGGCCGATCCGTCATGCCCTGGAGGTGCGGCACCCCAGCTTCACCGACCCGGCGGTTCCCGGCCTGCTCCGAGCCCACGACGTGGCGCTCGTCGTCGCCGACACCGCGGGCACATGGCCGTACCTGGACGACGTGACCTCGGACTTCGTCTACGTCCGCCTCCACGGCGACGTCGAGCTGTACGCCAGTGGCTACAGCGACGAGGCACTTCGCGCGTGGGCCCGCACGATCCGCCGGTGGCATGCCGACGGCCTCGACGTCTACGTGTACTTCGACAACGACGTCACAGTGAAAGCGCCCGGCGACGCGATGGCGCTGGCCGACGAACTCGGCCTGCCCCACCTGTCTCCGGGCGCCTAGCGTCGTCGACTCAGACCTCGGCGGCCTGCTTCGAGTGCTTGCCCTCCGCGATCTCCTCCACCAACTTCGAGCAGAACGCGGGGAGGTCGGCCGGCTTGCGGCTGGACACCAGTCCGTTGTCGACCACGACCTCCTCGTCGACCCACTCAGCGCCCGCGTTGCGCAGGTCCGTCTGCAGGCTCGGCCACGACGTCATCCGGCGGCCCCGGACCACGTCGGCCTCGATCAGGGTCCACGGCCCGTGACAGATCACCGCCACCGGCTTGTGCTGGGTGAAGAAGTCGCGGACGAAGCTCACGGCCTTCTCGTCCGTGCGGAGCAGGTCGGGATTGGCGACCCCGCCTGGCAGCACGAGGCCGTCGTAGTCGGCCGCCGACGCCTCGGCCACGGTGTAGTCGACCTCGAAGGTGTCGGCCTTGTCCAGGTGATTGAACGCCTGGATCCTCCCGGACGTCGTGGAGATCAGTTCGGGCCTGCCACCGGCGTTCTCGATGGCCTTCCACGGCTCGGTCAGCTCGACCTGTTCCGTCCCTTCGGGTGCGGCCAGGAACGCGACTCGACGACCGATGAGTGTGTCCGCCACGCTCATCACTCCTTCCTTGGGGTACGCCGATCGGCTACCCACCCGAACGGGCGACCGAAACGACCGCGTGAGGAACCGCAAGCGCCGCGAAGTCCCAACACCCGTACGAGAACCGCGGACACGCCGAGGAGCAGCTCCCCCACCGGCGTGTCCGCGAGCTGCGCACGCGTGTCCGCAGTCCCCGCACTCGTGTCCGCAGTCCCCGTACTCATGTCGGCAGTCCGGGTACCTTTGTCCGCAGGTCGGGTACGCCCGCCCCTTACGGCCTCGCACCGCCTGCGCAGCGCGACAGGTCCACGGCCACCCGCTCGCCCCGGGCGACGGTCACCTGCGTCTCCTGCCACGCGTTGCCGCGCGCACGCTCACACCGCACCGTCCAGCTCTCGGTGATCGTGCCGCCGTCCCGATCCGGCCGCACCGACGGATTGACACTCCACTCGACGACCCCGCCCGGTGCCGTGAGCTGCGACGTCAACGTGCTGGTGAACGGAATGGGCTCCCCGACACCACCGCCAGGCTCCTGCACCGGAGCCGTCTGCTGGGTGAACGTCTTCTCCACGGACAACCGAGCGCCTCGGGGCGCCGACACCTCCAGCACAGCGTGGTAATCGCGGTTCGCCGCCGCCTCGAACTGCCGCAAGAGCGCCTCGCGCACACCGCCGTTCGCGTGCTCCTGCGTCCCGATACCCAGGTACTGGTCGACGACCGCCTCCTGGTAGCCGACGTGGAAGTTGCTGCCCTCAAGCTCGAACTCGAAACCGAACCCGCCCGGGGTGAAGTAGCTCCATTCACCGGTGGACCCGCTGGTGTCGTACAGCTGGTAGAAGGGGATGCTGCGGTACCCGGTCGCGTCCGCCAACGCGTCCCCGATCTCCGCGTACAACGCCTCGTCGGCGGTGAGCGGCGTGTCGGACTGCTGCGGCGGACGGAGCACCAGGCCGCCGTAGTTGTGGACGCTCTGCAGCGAGGTCACCTGACGGCTCGACACGAGGTCGCGGACGTTGCGCACTTCCGGTTCGGAGAACGGCGCGGCACCCCGGTAGGTCCCACTCGCGGGATTCACGCTCGCACCCTTGCCACCCCAGTTGCCGCCGTAGTTGCGGTTGAGGTCCACACCGAGGTCGGCGCTGTCGGCGTCGGCGCACTCGCCGGGCGAGACGTCGTCGCTGCCGTCGACGAGTCGGCAGTTCTTGCGCTTGTACTCGTGCAGGTAACTCCGCGAGATGTCGAAGCCGTCGACGTTGACGATCGGCACCACGATGATCCGCGCGCGCTCCAACAGGTCGGTGATGCGCTCGTCGCGGCCGTCGCCGTGCACGAGGTCCATGGCGAACTCCATGACCACCTCGGCGGTGGGCCACTCCCGCGCGTGGTGCGTGCCGACGAGGAGGAAGACCGGTCTGCCGTCGTCCGCCTCGACGTCGTGCGCGATCTCCAGGCCCCGGACCTCCTTGCCCAGCAACGACCGGTGCGGGAGCGTGATCGGCTCGACCAGGTCGGGGCGCGCGGCCGCGAGGTCCGCCATGTCGGTGCCGTAGTCGGCGTACGTGCGGTAGGTGTTGCGACCACTCGGCAGGGGCGACGCGGCGAGCGTGCGTGCCTCGGCGGCGTCCTCGGCGAGCACGGCGCGGGTGTGCGCGGCGAGGTCGCTGATCACGACGTCGTAGTCGAACCCGGCCTCACGGAGCCGTTCGCGGTCGTCGGCGCCGTGCGCGTAGACCTCCACGTAGCCGTCGCCCGGCACGGGAGCGATGTCGGCGCCCGCCGCGACCAACCGGTCGACGTCGGCCTCGTCCGGCGTCGGGACGCGCAACAGGGACACCGCGTCGGCGCTGCTTTCCGCGGCGACCCCACCGGCGGACGTCGGTTGCGCCGACGCAGTGTGGACGAGTGTCGTGGCGAGCATCGCCGCAGCCAGCCCCGCCACCGCGGTCGCCGCGCCACGTCTCCGCGATCGACTCGATCTGCCCTCTCTACCCATGTCAACCTCCTGGTACGGATGTCGACACGGACGGTATTCAGATCGTTAGCGTCGCGAAAGATCCAGACGTGCACTCGATCATGAGACCGCGCCTACTCAGCGCAGCATCACCTGGTCAGCGCAGCGTGACTTACTCAGCGCAGCTTCGAACGATGCCTCGCGTACGCCAACGACCTCATGTGCCGTGACGGAAGCGCGGACATGCGGCCGCCGGGCACGGGAATGCGGACGGCGGGTGAGAACACGCGCGCGAGGACTGCGGGGCACGCGTGCAGGAAGTGCGGACGCACGTACGGGAGGTACGGAGGCGCCGACGGCAGGTGCGAACACGCCGACACCCGCTGCGGACACACCGCCGGGAGATGCGGACACGCTGACGCCCGCTGCGGACACGCCGACGCCAGGCGCGGACACGGAAAAGCCCGGTTCCCTTTCGGGGACCGGGCTTCTCCGCGCCTATGGGGCTGGAATCACATCATGCCTTCCATGCCGCCCATGCCACCGGTGGGGTCGGCAGCCTTCTCCTTCTCCGGCTTGTCCGCGACCACGGCCTCCGTGGTCAGGAACAGCGCGGCGATGGAGGCGGCGTTCTGCAGCGCGGACCGCGTGACCTTGGCGGGGTCGATGACGCCCGCGGCCACCAGGTCCTCGTACTCGCCGCTGGCGGCGTTCAGGCCGTGGCCCTGCGGCAGGGTCTTGACCTTCTCCGCCACGACGCCGCCCTCGAGGCCGGCGTTCACAGCGATCTGCTTCAGCGGGCTCTCGACGGCCACCTTCACGATGTTGGCGCCGGTCGCCTCGTCGCCCGAGAGCTGGAGGCTCTCGAACGCGGCCTTGGACGCCTGGAGCAGCGCGACGCCACCACCGGCGACGATGCCCTCCTCGACGGCGGCCTTGGCGTTGCGCACCGCGTCCTCGATGCGGTGCTTGCGCTCCTTCAGCTCCACCTCGGTGGCAGCGCCGGCCTTGATGACCGCGACACCACCGGCGAGCTTGGCCAGGCGCTCCTGCAGCTTCTCGCGGTCGTAGTCGGAGTCGCTGTTCTCGATCTCGGCGCGGATCTGGTTGACGCGGCCCTGGATCTGCTCCGCGTCACCGGCACCCTCGACGATGGTGGTCTCGTCCTTGGTGACGACCACCTTGCGGGCCTGGCCCAGCAGCGAGATGTCGGCGTTCTCCAGCTTGAGGCCCACGTCCTCGCTGATGACCTGGCCGCCCGTGAGGATGGCCATGTCCTGCAGCATCGCCTTGCGGCGGTCACCGAAGCCCGGAGCCTTGACGGCGACGGACTTGAAGGTGCCACGGATCTTGTTGACGACCAGGGTGGCCAGAGCCTCGCCCTCGACGTCCTCGGCGATGATCAGCAGCGGCTTGCCGGCCTGCATGACCTTCTCCAGCACCGGGAGCAGGTCCTTGACGTTCGAGATCTTCGAGCCGTACAGCAGGATGTACGGGTCCTCCAGGACCGCTTCCTGCCGCTCGGCGTCGGTGGCGAAGTAGCCGGAGATGTAGCCCTTGTCGAAGCGCATACCCTCGGTGAGCTCCAGCTCCAGCCCGAAGGTGTTCGACTCCTCGACGGTGACGACGCCTTCCTTGCCGACCTTGTCGAGCGCCTCGGCGATCAGCTCACCGATGGTCTTGTCGGCCGCGGAGATCGACGCGGTGGCCGCGATCTGCTCCTTGGTCTCGACCTCCTTGGCCATCTTGTGCAGCTGCTCGGTGACAGCCTCGACGGCCTGCTCGATACCACGCTTCAGCGCGATCGGGTCGGCGCCGGCGGCGACGTTGCGCAGACCCTCCTTGACGAGCGCCTGGGCGAGCACCGTGGCGGTGGTGGTGCCGTCACCGGCGACGTCGTCGGTCTTCTTGGCGACTTCCTTGACGAGTTCGGCCCCGATCTTCTCCCACGGGTCCTCGAGCTCGATCTCCTTCGCGATCGAGACACCGTCGTTGGTGATCGTCGGCGCGCCCCACTTCTTCTCGAGCACGACGTTGCGGCCACGGGGGCCGAGCGTCACCTTGACGGCTTCGGCGAGGGTGTTGAGACCGCGCTCAAGACCGCGGCGGGCGTCCTCGTCGAACGCAATCAGTTTGGCCATTTCGGTGTGGTCCTCCGGTAGTCAGGACACGTCCTCGGCCAGGCTCGGTGCCCGCGACGGACGACCAGTTCGGTATCGCCGAACATGGCCTCACCGTCCCGACCTTCAGGCGGCGGTCGTCGACCTGCCACCTAGCACTCGACGGTGCCGAGTGCCAATTCCGTGTTTAGCACTCTCCCCATGAGAGTGCAAGCAAGGGGGTCTCCGACCGCCCGATCTCGCCGCCGACACGCCGCCGCCGGACCACCCTGCGTTCAACTGCGACATTGGGGCGCGCACCCCACCGACGCGGGCCGCGACACCCCCTCACTCCGGTACCCATCCCGCTGGGGCCTCGCTCACTTTGCGACCCACATCACTCCCCAATTGCCCGCTTTCGACTTAAGTTAGGCTCACCTATCTTGAATATTTGATCTTTAGTAGGAGCAAAAGATGCGTGGAAGTCACCGCGGAGGAGCGTTCGTGGCGCTGCTCGCCGGGCTGGTCGGACTGCTCACCGCCTGCGGTGGCGCGACCGACGCCGAGCCGGGCGAGGGCGCGATCACCGTGGAGCACGCCCAGGGCACGACGTCGCTCGACGGACCACCGGAGCGCATCGTCGTCCTCGACCTCGGCGTGCTGGAGACTCTCGACGAACTCGGCGTCGAGGGCGTGGTGGGCGTTCCGCAGGTCGCGAACCTGCCGGAGCACCTCGCCGAGTACGGCTCCGACGACTACACGAAGGTCGGCAGCTTGAAGGAACCCGACTTCGAGCAGGTCAACGCACTCGAACCGGATCTCGTCATCGTGGCGGGCCGGTCTGCGCCCGCCTACGGCGAGCTGTCCGAGATCGCTCCCACGGTCGACCTCACCGTCGACACCACGGACTTCCTCGCCGGCGCGACCGAGCGCATCGAGACGCTCGGCTCGCTGTTCGGCAAGGAGGACGCGGTGCAGGACCGGCTTTCCGCACTGGCCGCGCGCGCCGACGAGATCGCCTCGTCGGGCGCCGACAAGACCGGACTCGTCGTCCTCACCACGGGCGGCAAGATGAGCGCGTACGGCCCCGGCTCCCGGTTCGGCATCGTCTACGACGACCTCGGGGTGCGGCCCGCCGTGGCCGGGCTGTCCGCCGAGACCCACGGCGATGCGATCTCGGCGGAGTTCATCGCCGACGCCGACCCAGACCTGCTGTTCGTGATCGACCGGGACTCCGCCATCGGCGAGGCCGGTCAGTCGGCGAAGCAGGTGCTCGACAACGCGCTCGTGAACGGAACCACCGCCGCCAGGTCGGGCGGCATCGTCCACCTCGACCCGACTCAGTGGTACCTGACCTCCAACGGCTTGTCCTCGCTGGAGTCGATGGTCGAGGCCGTCGGGGACAGCGTGGCGTGACCACGTCGACCACCCCGGCCGACCGGGCGCGGCGGAGCGGGCGAGTCGGCCCGGTCCGCCGCCGCCACGTCGCGCTCGCACTGGCGCTGCTCGCAGCGGCGGCCTTCGGCTCGCTGTTCGTCGGCGTCACCGAACTGACTCCCGCGGGTCTGCTCGCGGGCGACGAACGACAGCTCACGGTGCTGTGGGAGTCGAGACTGCCCCGGCTGGCCGCGATTCTGCTGGCCGGTTCGGCATTGAGCGTCGCGGGCCTGGTGATGATGAGCCTGACCCGCAACCGGTTCGTCACGCCGTCGACGGCGGGTACCGCGGAGTCGGCCTCGCTGGGGGTTCTCGTCGCCACCGTGTTCTTCGGCGCGGAGGCCGTCGGCGTGAAGATGGCGGTCGCGACCGGGTTCGCCCTGCTCGGGACGGCGCTGTTCTTGGCACTGCTACGGCGGTTGACCTTCGCCGACATCATCGTGGTGCCGCTCGTGGGCATCATGTTCGGCGGCGTGATCTCCGCGCTCACCACGTTCTTCGCCTACCGTGCCGACCTGTTGCAGACGCTCGCGGCGTGGACGAGCGGGGAGTTCTCGGCCGTCCTCAAAGGACGGTACGAGCTGTTGTGGCTCACCGGTGCGGCCGCCGTGTTGACGTACCTGTTCGCCGACCGCTTCACCCTCGCCGGACTCGGCCGCGACTTCGCGGTGAACCTCGGCGTCCGCTACGACCGCGTGGTCACCACGGGGCTCGTGCTGGTCTCGGTCATCACCGCCGTCGTCGTGGTGACGGTGGGCAACATCCCGTTCCTCGGCCTCGTCGTGCCGAACCTCGTCACTCTGGTGCTCGGCGACAACCTGCGGCGCGTCCTGCCGGTCACCGCGCTCGCCGGAGCGTTCTTCGTGCTGTGCTGCGACGTCGTCGGCCGGACCGTGCGCCATCCGTACGAGATCCCCGTCGAGACCATCGCGGGCGTCGTCGGCGGCGCGCTCTTCGTGTACCTGGTGCTGCGCTCCCGCAGGAGAGTCGCATGACCGTCGCTCACACCCGAGACGTACGCCGGCAACGCCGCGTCCTCGGCATCCTCCTGGCCGTGGCCCTGGCCGCGGCGGTGGCGTTCTGCGTCGTCGGGCTCACCGGCAACCTCGAGTACGCGTTGCGCATCCGCCTGCGCCGGGTCCTCGCCATGACGGTGGTCGGCGTGGCCGTCGGCTACTCCAGCGTGCTGTTCCAGACCGTCACGAACAACCGCATCCTCACCCCGCAGATCATGGGGTTCGACTCGTTGTTCGTGCTCGTCCAGACGCTGATCGTGTACTTCGCCGGGGCGATGACGTTGAGCAGCGCCGACCCGCGTGCGCTGTTCGTGCTCCAGGCGGGCGTGATGATCGTGTTCGCCCTCGCCCTGCACCGCTGGCTGTTCGACCGCGACGGCCGCGACCTCTACCTGCTCGTCCTCGTCGGCGTCATCTTCGGGACGCTGTTCTCCAGTCTGTCGTCGCTGGCCTCACGGCTGATCAATCCCAACGACTTCGTGACACTGCAGGACAGCCTCTTCGCGAGCTTCAACTCCGTCGACGAGAGCCTGCTGGCCTTCTCCACGGTCGTGCTCGTGGTGCTGTGCGGGCTCGGCACCCGGCTGTTCCGCAGGCTCGACGTCGTGTCGCTCGGCCGGGACACGGCGATCGGGTTGGGGGTCGACCACCGGTCGGTGGTCAACCGCAGCCTGATGATCGTCGCGGTGTTGGTCTCGGTGTCCACCGCACTCGTCGGTCCCGTCGCCTTCCTCGGCGTGCTCGTGGCGAACCTCGCGCGGCAACTGACCCGCACGTTCCGGCACGCCGTCGTCGTTCCCGCCGCCTCGCTGCTTGCCGTGGCCACGCTGACGGTGGGTCAGCTTGTGCTGGAGCGCGTGCTCGGCACCGACACCGCCCTCAGCGTGGTCGTCAACTTCGGCGGTGGTCTGTACTTCATCGCCCTGCTCGTCCGGGAGTCCACACGACGATGATCCAACTCGACGGAGTCACCAAGCGGTACGGCGACACGACCGTCGTCGACGACGTGTCACTGACCATCCCCTCCGGTGGTGTCACGTCCGTCGTCGGCGCCAACGGCGCGGGCAAGTCGACCCTGCTGTCGCTCATGAGTCGCCTGTCGAAGCCCGACGCGGGGACCATCACGGTGGCCGGTCTGGACGTCGCCACCACGCCCACGGAGGACCTCGCCAAGCGCCTCGCCGTGCTACGCCAGGAGAACCACACCGCTGTGCGGCTCACCGTTCGTGAACTGGTCGCGTTCGGACGGTTCCCTCACTCGGGAGGTCGGCTGGGCCCGACCGACCACGACGTCATCGACGACGCCGTCGGCTACTTCGAGCTCACCGAGTTCGCCGACCGCCCCCTGGACACTCTCTCGGGCGGGCAACGGCAACGCGCCCACATCGCGATGGTGCTGTGCCAGAGCACCGACTACGTGTTGCTCGACGAGCCGCTGAACAACCTCGACATGCGGCACTCGGTGCAGATCATGCGCCGCCTGCGACGGATGGCCGACGACTACGGCAAGACCGTGGTGCTCGTGGTGCACGACATCAACTTCGCGGCCCGGTACTCCGACCGCGTCGTCGCCATGCGGGACGGGGCGGTGGTCGCGCACGGCGGCGTCGCCGACGTCATGACCACCGACGTGCTCCGCACCGTGTTCGACCTCGACATCCCGGTGCACGACGTCGGCGGGCGCCGCATCGGCGACTTCTACGGCTGATCCGCGACCTCAGCCCGGCACGATCGGGATGGACGTCGGCGGGAGCTGGTTGGTGGCACCACCGTCGACACCATCGCCTCCGGGCCCGATCGGGATGGACGGGATCGACGAGTTCTGGGTCGGCGGAGCCTGGTCGCCCCCGTCGCCGTCCTCGTCGCCACCGGTCGTGAGCAGCACGACGGTGAGCACGCCCGCACCGACGAGCACCAACGCTGCCAGCGCCCACACCCACCACGGCGTCGACCGTTTGGCGGGCGGCTGCCCGAACTGCTGTGGAGGCCGCGGGTATCCGCCCGGCTGCGCGGGCATCGGCGAACCGTGCGGCGGAGTGCCGTACGGCGAGGACATCGGGTGCTGCGCACCCATCGGCGGCGCGCCGAACGGCTGCTGCCCCGGGTGCGGCTGCTGCGGTTGCGGAGGGACCCTCGGAGGTTGTTGCGCCGGGTAGCCGCCCATCGGCGATTGCGGCGCCCCGAACTGACCGGCGCCGGGCTGTGGTGCCTGTGGCGTGCCGGGCGTGCCCTGCTGACCACCGAACTGTTGCACCGGTGTCCCTTCTCCCGTTCGAGCCTGCCCCTGCCGCGGGGACTCCGCACCGCTCTCCAGCGCCTTGCGCGCCGCCGCGATCAGTTCGACGCAGTTGGCGTACCGCGCGTCCGGAGTCTTCGCCATGCCCTTGCGCACCACGTCGTCGATCGTGGCGGGCAGGGACGACACGGCCTGCGACACCGACGGCACCTCACCGCTGAGGTGCCCCTTGATCACCGTCTGGACGTCGCCCTTGAACGGGGGCTGACCCGTGAGGCAGGCGAACAACATACAGGCCAAGGCGTACTGGTCGGTGCGACCGTCCAGAGGCTCACCGCGCAGATGTTCCGGAGCCGCGTACGTCGGCGACCCCAGGAAGTCACCACTGCGCGTCCGGTGGCCGGTGGTTCCCCGGCGGGTCAGACCGAAGTCGGCGATGTAGACGTGTTCGCGGGCCGACTCGCGACTGGTGACGAGGACGTTGGCCGGCTTGACGTCGAGATGGACGAGGCCGCGCTCGTGCAGCGTGTCGAGTGCGTCCGCGACCTGGTCGAGCAGTCCCAGCGCCCGTCCGGGTTCCATCGGGCTGGCCGAGATGAGGCTCGCCAGGTCGGAGCCGTCGACGAGCCGCATGGCGATGTAGAGCATCCCGTCGAGCTCGCCGAAGTCGTACAGCGGCACGATGTTCGCGTGATCGATCGCCGAGGTGTTGCGTGCCTCGTCGACGAATCTCTCCCGGAACTCGGCGTCGGCACCGAGGTGCTCGCCGATCACCTTGAGTGCCACCTTGCGCCCTAGGCGCACATCGGTGGCCCGATACATCACGCTCATGCCACCTCGGCCGAGCACCCCGTCGATGCGGTAGTTGCCCAGCCGCCGACCCGTCAGGTCGGCCGACTCCTCGCCTGCCACAGAGCGCAGCCTAACGTCTGCACCTCGGCCCCGGTGCCCGTGTCCGCGTGGACGCGAACCAGGCGTGCCGGAGCCGAACCGCAGCTACGAGACCTTGCGGACGTCCGCGGCCTGGCTACGTCCGTCCCGCCCGGCCGTGATCTCGAACTCCACCCGGTCGCCCTCGTCGAGGGTCCGGAAACCCTCCGCCTGGATGGCGGAGTAGTGTACGAACACATCGGGTCCCTCCGGGGACTCGATGAACCCGTAGCCCTTTTCCGCGTTGAACCACTTGACCGTGCCGACAGCCACGGCGTCCTCCTCGTGCCAAATCAAACGCGGACAGTCGGTGCCTGCCGCGCCCCAAGCGACGATCACGCTACCCGAAGAATGCGCTGGAGCAATGGGCAATTCGCGGTAAATACGCGCTGTGAGCGCCCCCGGATCGCCCGCCCCGACGACGGTCGGTGACGCCCGGGGAAGGCGGCGACTCAGCTCCGCGGCCTGGTCTGCACCAGCACCGTGCCCGGCCCGGCGACGTCCAACGCCAACCCCTCACCGGTCTTGATCGACTGCGGTTCGGCCGGGTCGAGAGCCCGCAACCGCACCTGCACGGTGTCCGGATAGGCCAGCACGAACAGCGGGTTGACGGTCACCACCTCGCCCGCCTTCAGCGTCAAGGCGTCCACCGGACCACGGGAGGCGAACACGAGCGGGCCGACCCCGCTGTAGTGCTTGAGGAATCCGGAGTCGCCGCCGAACAGCGTTTGGTGAGCGGGCCACGGGTGGTCCTGCCGGACGGTGGCGGGCCTCGACAGCACCGCATTCGACGCCACCGACCAACCCACCTGTCCGGTCAGCTCCAACGGGTACACGTCGCCGGGCTCCTTGGGCGCGAGGTCGAGCCAGCCGCCCTGCGCGGGCGCGGTGAAGATCGCGAGACCACGGCTCTTGCCCCGCCGGGTCCGCGACACCCCGAAGCTGTGGGCCAGCACCGTGTCCGGGTGCGCCTCCACGGCTTCCCCGGCGGAGAGCACGACGCGGGCGACGCCGAACGCGGGCGTGTGTCGAGTGTTGATGCGCATCCGGGTTACCGGGACGGCATCCGGGCGATCAGCCAGCTCACCAACGCGTCCGGATTCCGCGTCTGCGTCAGGACCTGGCCCGGGCCCGCGAAGTCGAAGACCAAGCCCTCGCCGCTCTTCAACGACTGGACGACGCCCTGCGAGACCTTGCGCAGTTGCGTCTGGACGGTGTCGGCGTAGGCGACCACGTGGCCGGAGTCGATCGTCACGTACTCGCCGGGCTGGAGGTTGACCACGTCGATGGCGCCGTAACACGAGACGACGAGCTGGCCCTGTCCCTGCGCGTGGGTGAGGAACCCACCCTCACCGCCGAACAGGTTCGAGAACCCGCCCCACCTCGTCTCCAGGTTGATGCCGTGCGAGTTGGCGAGCCACGACCCCCGCGTGACGCACCAGCCGACACGGCCGTCCATCTCGATCACCCGCAGGTCGCCCGGAAGTCCGCCGGCGACGTCGACCCAACCACCGTTGGGTGGCGCCGTGTAGGTGGACACGAACAGCGACTCGCCGCCCAGCAGCGCACGACCCAGGCCCTTCATCACGCCCCCCTGCGTGTTGGCCTGCACGTGCATGCCGTAGCTGGTCGCCACCATCGCGCCGGCCTCCACCTGCGCGGGCTCGTGCGGAGCGAGCAGCAGCCTCGCGACGGCGAACGACGGCTGGTGACGTATCTGTACCTGCACTGCGGCCTCCCCTGTCCGTGCAACCTGCGCGCGGTGAAGTTTGGCACGAGCCCACCGGACGGTGAGGATGGTCTGGTGATCTCCGTCGAAGAACACAGGGCACGGGTGCGTGAGGTCGTCGGCACGCGGCCGGTGGTCCGACGCCCGCTCGCCGACTGCGCGGGCCTGGTTCTCGCCGAGGACCTCGCCGCGGGGGTGTCGCTGCCGCCGTTCGACAACTCCGCGATGGACGGTTACGCGGTGCGCGCCGCCGACGTCGCGGACGCCCGCGAGGACGCCCCGGTGCACCTTCCCGTGGCCGCCGACATCCCAGCGGGGCACGTCGACGTGCCCGCGCTGGAACCGGGGACGGCGCATCGCATCATGACCGGCGCTCCCCTGCCCGAAGGCGCCGACAGCGTCGTCATGGTGGAACGCACCGACGGCGGCACCGAGCGCGTGGCGATCTCCACCGCCGTCACCCCGGGGCTGCACGTCCGCCGCGCGGGCGAGGACGTCACCGCGGGCACCATCGTGCTGAGGTCCGGAACGGTGCTCGGGCCCGCGCACCTCGGACTCGCCGCCGCCGTGGGCGTCGACCGGTTGCCGGTGTACGCACCCCCACGCGTGCTCGTGGTGTCCACCGGCACCGAACTCGTGCACCCGCCGACCCCGTTGCGGCACGGTCAGATCTACGAGTCCAACAGCGTGATGCTGGTGGCCGGGTTGACAGAGCTGGGCTGCGAGGTGGAGGTCGTGCGCAGTGTGGCCGACGACGTCGCCCACTTCCGCGCGGCCGTGGAGCCGCGGCTGACCGAGGTCGACCTCGTGGTGACCTCCGGCGGGGTCAGCGCGGGTGCCTACGAGGTCGTGAAGGACTCGCTCACCGACACCGGCGTCACCTTCACGAAGGTGGCGATGCAGCCGGGCGGGCCGCAGGGCTGCGGACTCTGGCACGGCGTGCCGGTGGTGACCCTGCCCGGCAACCCGGTGAGCGTGCTGGTGTCCTTCGAGGTCTTCGTGCGTCCGGCGTTGCGGGCCGCGCTCGGGCATCGGGACGCCGACCGCCCCCGGGTGCGGGCGCGACTCACCGAGGCGCTGACCCCGCCGAAGGGCAAACGGCAGTACCGCCGTGGCCGCTACACACCGGGAACGGACGGAACCACCGGCGTCGTCGCACCCCAGGGTGGGCCCGGGTCGCACCTGCTCGCCTCGCTGGCGCAGGCGAACTGCTTGATCGTGCTCGACGGCGAGTCCACCGAGGTTCCCGAGGGTTCGCTCGTCGACGTCCTGCTCCTGTGACCGCGTGACGTCGACCTTCTCTCAGCGTGCGCGTGCGCTCGCCGAACGTGACCGGCCGTGTTCTAGGCTCGCGCGCCATGGGCTTCTTCTCGTGGATCGTCTTCGGCGCACTCGCGGGCCTCGCCGCCGACCTGATCGTGGGGAGAGGGCGGCGTCGCCACCGGGGCTGCATCCTCAACGTTCTGGTGGGCGTGGTCGGCGCGACGCTCGGCGGGTTCCTCTACCGGCTCGCGACGGGCGAGAAGAAGTCGTTCGAGTTCGACTTCCCGAGCTTCGGCGTGGCGGTTCTCGGCGCCGTGGTGCTGTTGGCCGTACTGCGGGTGCTGGAGCGGCAGCGGTGAGCAGCTCCCGCGATCGAGCCACGCCTCGTAACGTTTTACGCACACGTGGTGACGAGACGGACGGCGGAGTCCTACCATCGACGGTCCGCGGCCGGGTGGCGTGCGACGTCGGGGGGCGGACGGCACCCGGCCCGTCCACTACGGGAAAATCGACGTCATGAGCGCCAACTCGCTCGGCCATGCCGCGCGCCTCGTCCGTGAAACCCTTCCCCCGATGCATCCCGCGGGCCGCCCGTTCGTGGCGGGCGGGGCCGTCGCCACTTTGTTGTTGCGGAAGCTGTCGCCACGGCTCGGCCTGCTGGCCGGCCTCGGCACGCTCGCCACGGCGGCGTTCTTCCGGGAACCTCGTCGGGTCCCGCCGCAGCGCGACGACCTCGTGCTCGCGGCCGCCGACGGCCTGGTGTCGCTGATCGAGGAGGCAACCCCTCCACCTGAGCTGGGCCTGCCCGAGGAACCGTTGACCCGGGTCAGCGTGTTCCTGTCCGTCTTCGACGTTCACGTCCAGCGAACACCGGTGCGCGGTACCGTCGAGAAAGTGGCCTATCGCCCCGGCAAGTTCCTCTCGGCCGATCTCGACAAGGCCAGTGAGGACAACGAGCGCAACTCGGTGCTGTTGCGGATGGCCGACGACCGCCGCCTGGTGGTGACGCAGATCGCCGGTCTGGTGGCACGGCGTATCGTCTGCGAGGTCGGTGAGGGCGATCACGTCGAGGCAGGTTCGACCTACGGGCTCATCCGGTTCGGCTCGCGGGTGGACACCTACCTGCCGCCCGGAAGCCGGGTGCTGGTCCGCAAGGGCCAGCGCACGATCGGCGGCGAGACCCCTCTCGCCGCGTTATGACGTAGTGAAGGACTGATACATGTCCCGGACCACACCTGGTGTCCGGCTCCTGCCGAACGCGATCACCGTGCTGGCGTTGTGCGCGGGTCTCTCCGCCGTCCAGTTCGCACTGAACGGCCAGTTCGGTCTCGCGATCGGCGCCATCGGGATCGCGGCGGTGCTGGACAGCCTGGACGGTCGGATCGCTCGTCTGCTCGACGCGACCTCGAAAATGGGCGCGGAGCTCGACTCCCTGTCGGACGCCATCTCGTTCGGTGTGGCTCCGGCCCTGGTGTTGTACGTGTGGCTTCCCGAACCGGGGAAGTTCGGGTGGGTGGCCGCGCTCATCTTCGCGGTGTGCATGGTGTTGCGGCTCGCCCGGTTCAACACGCTGCTCGACGACGAGGAACAGCCCCCGTACGCGGCCGAGTTCTTCGTGGGCGTTCCCGCTCCGGCGGGAGGGCTGCTGGCCCTGCTGCCGATGATGGCCACGCTGGAGTTCGGCGAGGGCTGGTGGTCGGACGAGGTCACGGTCTGGATCTGGACGGTCGGCATCTCCGCCCTGTGCATCAGCCGGATCCCGACTCTGTCGCTGAAGAAGCTGAAGGTCCCGGCGAGGGTCGTGGCGCCGCTGCTCGTGGTCGTGGGGCTCGCGGCGGCGGCGACCATCCAGTACCCGGTCGTGGTGCTCATGAGCGTGCTGCTGCTGTATCTGGTGCACCTGCCGTACGCGGTGCGCCGCTACCAGTGGCTCGCCAAGCATCCGGAGGCCTGGGACGTGCCGCCGAAGGAACGCAGGGCGATCCGACGCAACCGGTCCCAGCGTCGACTCGGGCTGCGCAAGCCGCAGTTCCACAAGGTCGCCGGCGCGGCCCGGCGCGCGGTGAGGCGCCCACGTGCCTCCACGGCCCACGTCCCGCGGGTGTATCCGCCGGAGACCGTCTCGGCACCCCGTAGCCGCGACGACGAGCGGGGGCCACGGCGCCGCAACTGGCGGCGGATCGGGCTGCGACAGGGGCGCGACTGATCAACGGACGTGTCGGGCGGGCGCTCCGCGTGTCTAGAGTGGTCGCGTGACGTCACCACGGATCGCGCTGACCGTCCGCCACACGACCTCCGCCCTCGACTCGCGGCGTGGAGTCGTCCGATTGCATCCGGAGGTCTTCGACGCGCTCGGCCTCCGCGCGTGGGACGCGGTGCGGCTCACGGGAGCGCGAGTCAGCGTGGCGCTGGCCGCCAGCGCGCCGAACAATCCACCCGGCGTCGTGTTGGCCGACGACGTCACGATGGCCAACCTCGGCCTCACGGAAGGTGCCGAGGTGGTGGTCGAGCCGTGCGAGGTGCACGCCGCGCGCAGCGTCACCGTAGCGGGCTCGCGGCTGGCGAGGATGTCGCTCACCCCTCACGTGCTGCGGCAGGCGCTGCTGGGCAAGGTCTTCGTCGTGGGCGACGCCGTGTCGCTGCTGCCGCAGGACCTCGCTCCCCCACCCGGTTCGGACGTCACCGCCGTCCGCGGCATGCTCTCCCGGTCGATCGGCGCGACCTGGACCACCGAACTGCTCACGATCACGGCCAGTGATCCGGCGGGTCCCGTCGCCGTGGGACAGTCGACCGTCGTCTCCTGGCGAGGCGACGGCGCCGACACAGCGACGATCGAGCCGTCGTCGCCGTCCTCGCCGTCCTCGTCGTCGTCGTCGACGACGGTGACGACCCCGGTCGGCATCTCGATCGACGACCCGATCGACGTGGAGCCCCTGGACGAGACCGAGACCGTCACCGACACGGTCGAGGAGGACGACGCTCCGCCGCCGGTCGCCGACCTCGCGGGTGCCGAGTCCGCGGCTCGCAGGCTGACAGAGTGGCTGGACCTGTCCTTCCACCGCCCCGACCTGCTCGACAAGCTCGGCACGTCCCCACGACTCGGCGTCCTGCTCTCCGGCCCCGAGGGGGTCGGCAAGGCGACGCTGGTCCGCTCGGTGGCGCGCGCCGAGAACGCCCACGTGGTGATCGTCGAGGCACCCACGCTCGCGGTGCTGGAGCCCGACACGGCGGTGGCGCGGCTGACCGAGGCCATCGCGGCGGCGTCCCGCCGTCGACCGAGCATTCTGCTGCTCTCCGACGTCGACACCCTGCTGCCCGCGTCGCAGCCGCCGCCCGTCGCGACCGTGGTGCTCGACCGGCTTCGCGCCGCGCTCGCCCGCGCCGAGATCGCCGTCGTCGCCACCACCGCCCACCCCGAGTCTGTGGACCCGCGCCTGCGCGCCGTCGACCTGCTCGACCGCGAACTGCGCCTCGGCATGCCCGACACCCGCACGCGGATCGAGCTGCTGCGAGTGCTCCTGCGGGAGACTCCGCTCGAACCGGGCATCGACCTGGGCGCCGTGGCGGAACGCACTCCCGGCTTCGTCGCCGCCGACCTGGTCGCACTGCGCCGGGACGCCGCACTGCGTGCCGCGCTCCGGCACACCGACGAGGCCGAACCCCGAGTCCGGCAACAGGACCTGCTGGAGGCCGTGGAGTCGGTGCGACCGATCTCCCTGTCGACCACCGACACACTCGCCACCGGCGGGCTCACCCTTGACGACGTCGGCGACATGACCGAGGTGAAGCAGTCACTGACCGAGACCGTGCTGTGGCCGCTGCGCTATCCTGACTCCTTCGCCCGGCTCGGCGTGGCCCCGCCCCGCGGCGTCCTGATCTACGGCCCGCCCGGCAACGGCAAGACGTTCCTCGTGCGGGCGCTCGCGGGCACCGGTGCGCTCAACGTGTTCTCGGTCAAGGGCGCCGAGCTGATGGACAAGTGGGTGGGCGAGTCCGAGCGGGCCGTGCGGGAGCTGTTCCGACGGGCCGCCGAGGCCGCCCCGTCGTTGATCTTCCTGGACGAGGTGGACGCGCTCGCGCCGCGACGCGGCCAGTCGAGCGACTCCGGTGCCTCCGACCGCGTCGTCGCGGCCCTGTTGACCGAGCTGGACGGTGTGGAACCGTTGCGGGACGTCGTCGTGGTGGGCGCAACCAACCGCCCCGAGCTGGTCGACCCGGCGCTGCTGCGCCCCGGCAGGTTGGAACGACTCGTCTACGTGCCGCCGCCGGACGCCGAAGGACGGGCGGCGATCCTGCGCGCGACCGCCCGCAACACGCCGTTGGCGTCGGACGTCGACCTGGAAGCCCTGGCTGCCGACCTCGACGGGTACTCGGCCGCCGACTGCGCCGCGTTGATCCGGGAGGCTGCGCTGACGGCGATGCGGGAATCCCTCGAAGCCGCGGAGGTGACCGCGCAGCACCTGGCGGCCGCCCGGCAGGCCGTGCGGCCCTCGCTCGACCCCGTGCAGCTCGCCGAGCTGGAGGCCTACGCGCGGTCGCGCTGACCGGCGCCCGACCTCACTTGGTGGTGTCGGGCCCGGCGTAGTCCTTGGTCACGATCATGATCAGACCGGGGCTGGCGTCGGCGATGCCGTCGAACCGCGGCTCGACTCGCATGCCGAACGTCTCGCCGAGGGAATGCGCGACGGCCTCCTCCTCGGTACCCGGCCGGTAGTAGATCGTGCTGCGCGGGATGACGCCGGCGGAGTAGTTGCCGGTCTCGACGACGTCCCAACCGAGCGAGCCGAGATCGTCACCGGCCCGCGAGGCCAGGCCCTTGATGGTGCTGTTGTTGTAGACGCGCACCGGCACGGACTCGTCGGACACGGGCTTGTCCTCGGCACCGCCGGAGCCGTCGGTGTCATCGGAGTCGGCCTCGTCCTCACCGGTCGAGCCCTCGTCGCCGCCGTCGCTCTCGTCACCGCCGTCGCCGGGCGCCGGAGCCTTCGACTTCTCGTCGCGCTTGTCCTCGCCACCGGGTTCGGCGGGCGCGGTGGCCGCGGTGTTCTCGGTGTCCTCACCCGAGACGAGGGTGACACCACCGATCGCCGCCGCGACGACGGCGACCGCGAGCAACCCCAGTCCCGCGGCCCGGAGAGGCCTCGACACCCCGTCGAAGATGCTCATGGCAGATCAATCCCCAACCGGCGTGCCGCGCGGGTGCGCGCCCGAGTAGCCCGCACCTTTCGGAGCCGCTTCACCAGCATCGGGTCCGCGCGCACGGCTTCCTGCTTGTCGATGAGCTTGTTCAGGATCTGGTAGTAGCGCGTGGGGGAGACCCCGAATCGATCGCGGATCGCCTGTTCCTTGGCACCCGCGTACTTCCACCACTGGCGCTCGAACGCGAGGACATCCAGTTCCCGCTCGGTGAGACCGGCCTCGGGTTCCTCCGACACGCCCTGCGAGGGCAGTCGGCCATCCGGGGCCGTCGACTCAGCGGGGTCCATCTGGCTCCTCGTCGACTCGGGTGAACCACCTGATCTTTCGGCTTGCCATTAGATCACGAACGAGCGCTTCGGCCGGGGAGCACGCCCGGCGCGTCAGGGTCTCGGTCGCCGCTAAGATGACGAGGCGTGACCATCCACGCCATTTGCATCGCAGGCGAACCCGTCCTGCACCGGCCCACCCGCGAGGTCTCCACGTTCGACCAGGAGCTGGCCACGCTCGTGGACGACATGTTCGAGACGATGTACGCGGCCCAGGGCGTCGGGCTCGCGGCCAACCAGATCGGCGTGGACCTGCGGGTCTTCGTCTACGACTGCCCCGACGACGAGGGCGTCCGACACAAGGGCGTCGTGGTGAACCCGACGCTGACGACGTCGGAGATCCCCGAGACGATGCCCGACCCCGACGACGACTGGGAGGGCTGCCTGTCGGTGCCCGGCGAGTCGTTCCCCACCGGCCGTGCGTCGTGGGCGAAGGTGACGGGTTTCGACGTCGAGGGCAACCCCGTCGAGGTGGAGGGCACCGGCTTCTTCGCCCGTTGCCTGCAGCACGAGACCGACCACTTGAACGGCTACATCTACCTCGACCGGCTGGTGGGCAGGCACGCCCGCGCCGCGAAGAAGATGCTCAAGGCCAACAAGTGGGGCGTGCCCGGCAACACCTGGCTGCCGGGCGAGCAGGAGTAGCGTCCCGCGCGGGTCAGGGGGCGCAGGACCGTCCCGCCGCGCTCAGGACGTAGATCTCCAACTCGTCGCCCGTGAGCCGGGTGTCCTCGGCGATCGCGCGGGTGAGGAGCAGCGCGACCTCGACCAGGGTGTCGAGGCGCACGGGTTCGGGCGGGTGGTGTCCGCGCAGCCCCGCGTGCAGGTGGTGCACGGCGGCGGGGACGTCCAGCGGACGCAGGTACGCGTAGCGTCGTCGCAATCGACGAATCGCGGTGGTCAGCTCGGTGCGGGACTCGTGCCCGGTGAACCGACGCCCTGCCACGGCGAGGAACAGGTCGGTGAGCGCGCCGACGAACACGTCGACCCCGGTCGCCGCGACGTCGTCCGCGACGTCTCGGATCGGGCGGCGCTGGACGACCAGTGCGCGCAGGACTCGGTGGACGTCGTCGACCCCGCTCATCGGCCCCGACCCCCTCGGCGGTGACGAGAAGCGAACGGTAGCGCGGCCCCCACCGTCGACCACGGCCGTGAGCGGGAAGTTCACCGGAATGGCCCGACGCGGGGACGTCAGCCGACGGCGAACGTCGGTGAACACCGTTGTCTCGCAGGCGCACAATGGCGGTGGGTCCTGACACCCCTCGGCCGAAGGAGGCCAGTGTGTCCGACACCGACGGCTTCGACGTTCCCGACTTCCTCCACGACGATCCCCGCGACGACCCTGGCACGCCCGTGCCCGACGACGAGGCCCGGGACCGCGAGCGCGCCTCCGCACTCGGGCACGACGCCGACGGCACCCGAGCCCTCGACGCGTACTCACGTGTGGTGAGCACGGTCGCGCGGACGACGACACCGCACGTGGCAAGTGTGCGGCTCGCGCGTGGCGGCGGTTCGGCGGTCGTGTACGCCGACGACGGCTATCTGCTCACCAACGCGCACGTGGTCGGTCGCAGTCGACACGGCACAGCGACCTTCGCCGACGGCAGCGAGACCGAGTTCGCCGTGGTCGGCTCCGACCCGCTGTCCGATCTGGCCGTGCTCCGGGTGCATGGGGACGCGCCGACGGCGGCCAGGTTCGGCGACGCCGACGGTCTCGTGGTGGGCCAGCTCGTGGTCGCCGTCGGCAGCCCGCTCGGCTTCTCCGGCTCGGTCACCGCCGGTGTGGTGAGCGCGCTCGGCCGCGCGATCCCGGTGCAGCAGGGCGCGGCCGCCCGCGTCATCGAGGACGTCATCCAGACCGACGCGGCACTCAACCCGGGCAACTCCGGGGGCGCGCTCGCCGACGCCTCCGGCCGGGTCGTGGGCATCAACACCGCGGTGGCGGGCATCGGGCTCGGTCTCGCGGTACCCGTCAACGCCACCACGCGCCGGATCGTCGAGACACTCGTGGTCGAGGGGCGCGTGCGCCGGGCGTACCTCGGCGTGGTGGGCGTGCCCGCTCCCCTGCCGGACGACGTCGCCGAGCGCACCGGCCAGGCGACGGGACTCCGCGTCGTCGAGGTGATCAACGGTGGCCCGGCCCACCGCGCGGGCTTGCGGCCGGGCGACCTCGTGCTCACGGTCGGCCGCGAACGCGTGTCGGACGCACAAGGCATTCAGCGCAGGCTCTTCGCCGAGGTGATCGGCACCCGGTTGCCGGTCACGGTGCTGCGCAACGGCGCGATGGTCGACGTCGTGGCCATGCCCACCGAACTGGTGGGTTGAGTCCCGACCGCCCGCATGGCATGGTCGGGGCACAACTTCAGCACCTCGCGGGAGCTCGCGCCTTGGCGGGCTGAGAGGGCGGCTGGTGTCTCTTCCCGGACCCGGTGCCGCCGACCGCATGAACCTGACCGGGTAATGCCGGCGTAGGGAGTGAGTCATGGCTGCTGCGCAGCATGCCGACGTTCGACCCAGAATCACCACCGGTCCCCTTACCGGATCCCGCAAGCACTACACCGTGACGGCGTCGGGCTTGCGGGTGCCGAGCAGGCGGATCGAGCTGTCGAACGGCGACCATCTCGACGTCTACGACACCTCGGGGCCGTACACCGACCCGAATGCCACTGTGGACGTCCACTCCGGACTGCCAAAGGTTCGGAATTCCTGGTGGGAAGGCAAGAAGCACGACACCCAGCTCGGCTGGGCCAAGGCCGGGGTCGTGACCCCGGAGATGGAGTTCGTCGCGGCGCGCGAACGCGTCGACCCCGAGTTCGTCCGCGCCGAGGTGGCCGCGGGGCGGGCGGTCATCCCCGCCAACCGCCGACACCCCGAGACCGAGCCGATGGTCATCGGCCGCAACTTCCTCGTCAAGGTCAACGCCAACCTGGGCAACTCCGCCGTGTGGTCGTCGGTGGAGGAGGAAGTCGAGAAGATGGTGTGGGCGATCCGCTGGGGCGCCGACACCGTGATGGATTTGTCCACGGGCAGACACATCCACGAGACCCGTGAGTGGATCCTGCGCAACTCCCCCGTGCCCGTCGGCACCGTGCCGATCTACCAGGCATTGGAGAAGGTCGGCGGAGATCCGGCGAAGCTGTCGTGGGAGGTCTACCGCGACACCGTGATCGAACAGTGCGAGCAGGGTGTCGACTACGTGACCGTGCACGCCGGAGTGCTCCTGCGGTACGTGCCGCTGACCGCGCGCCGGATCACGGGCATCGTGTCGCGCGGAGGCTCCATCATGGCGGCCTGGTGTCTGGCCCACCATCAGGAGTCCTTCCTCTACACGCATTTCGAGGAGCTGTGCGAGATCCTGCGCGCCTACGACGTGACGTTTTCTCTTGGTGACGGCCTGCGGCCGGGCTCCATCGCCGATGCCAACGACCGGGCGCAGTTCGCGGAGCTGGAGACGCTCGGCGAACTCACACGCATTGCCAGGGACCACGACGTGCAGGTGATGGTGGAGGGCCCCGGCCACGTGCCGATGCACAAGATCAAGGAGAACGTCGAGCGCGAGGAGGAACTCTGCGGCGGGGCGCCGTTCTACACGCTCGGCCCGTTGGCCACCGACATCGCACCCGCCTACGACCACATCACCTCCGCGATCGGCGCGGCGCAGATCGCGCGGTACGGCACCGCCATGCTCTGCTACGTCACCCCGAAGGAACACCTCGGCCTCCCCGACCGGGACGACGTCAAGACCGGCGTCATCACCTACAAGATCGCCGCGCACGCCGCCGACCTCGCCAAGGGACACCCGTACGCGCAGGAGTGGGACGACGCGCTGTCGAAGGCGCGTTTCGAATTCCGCTGGAACGACCAGTTCAATCTCTCGCTGGACCCGGACACCGCCCGCGCGTTCCACGACGAGACGCTTCCGGCCGAGCCGGCCAAGACGGCGCACTTCTGTTCCATGTGCGGGCCGAAGTTCTGCTCCATGCGCATCACGCAGGACGTCCGTGCCTACGCCGAGAAGCACGGGCTCACCACGGTCGAGGCCATCGACGCGGGCCTGCGGGCGAAGGCGAAGGAGTTCACCGAGACCGGCGGCGAGATCTACCTTCCGGTGGTGGACCGATGACCGCGACTCCGAGGACGGCGCTCACCATCGCGGGCTCGGACTCCGGTGGGGGCGCGGGTATCCAGGCGGACCTGCGCACGTTCTTCGCGTGTGGCGTGCACGGGCTGACCGCGCTCACGGCGGTGACCGTGCAGAACTCCGTCGGTGTCAGCGGCTTCACCGAGATCCCGCCGGACGTGGTGGCAGCACAGATCGCCGCGGTCGCCGGCGACATGGGCGTGAACGCGGCCAAGACCGGCATGCTCGCCACCGCCGACATCATCACCGCGGTGGCCGCCGCGGTGGACGCCGCCGACATCGGCCGCGACCGACGGATTCCCTTCGTCGTCGACCCCGTCGCCGCCTCCATGCACGGTGACTCGCTGCTGCGCGCCGAGGCGCTGGAGGCGATCCGCACGGAACTGCTGCCGAGGGCGACTCTGGTGGCGCCCAACCTCGACGAGGTGTGGCTGCTGACGGGCATCGAGGTGCGGACCGCCGCCGACAGCCGCAAGGCCGCCGAAGCACTGCTGGAGTTCGGGCCGCGCTGGGTCCTCGTCAAGGGCGGGCACGCCGACGGCGATTCCCGCTGCGTGGACCTGCTCTCCGACGGCACCCACCTCGTCGCCTTCGACGGCCCCCGCTACGACACCCCTCACACGCACGGTGGGGGCGACACGCTCGCCTCGGCGATCACGGCGCACCTCGCGAAGGGGCTCGGCGTGCCCGACGCGGTGGCCGCGGGCAAGAAGTTCATCGAGCGGTGCGTGGCCGAGTCCTACGCCCTCGGCGCCGGGGTCGGTCCGGTGTCGCCGTTCTGGCGATTGCGGCCCGATGCGACGCCGTCGCGAGGCTGAGACCGTGGTCGACCTTCGGGCCGGAACACCCGCCCGGCCCGAAGGTCACTCGATCGGTCGGTGACACTGGAGGGATGAGCGACACGCGACCTCCCTCCGCGCTGACCATCGCCGGATCCGACTCCGGTGGCGCCGCAGGACTCGAGGCCGACCTCCGCACCTTCCTCACCTGCGGTGTGCACGGACTGGTGGCGGTCACGGCGGTCACGGTGCAGAACACCCTCGGTGTGCACGACCGCTCCGACGTCCCGCCGCACATCGTCGCAGGTCAGATCGAGGCGGTCGCCGCCGACATGGGGGTGGACGCGGCCAAGACCGGCATGCTCGCCTCGGCCGAGATCATCGAGGCGGTCGCCGAGGCATGCGGCCGGGCGGGCATCGGAGGCACCGGTGGTATCCCGTTCGTCGTCGATCCCGTGGCTGCCTCGATGCACGGTCACCCGCTGTTCGACGACGCCGGACTGGCCGCTCTGCGGGAGCGTCTGCTGCCGATGGCGACGATCGTGACGCCGAACCTCGACGAGGTGCGGCTGCTCACGGGCATCGAGGTGACCCAGCGGTCGCAGATGCGCGACGCCGCGGTGGCCCTGCGCGAGCTCGGTCCGCGGTTCGTGCTCGTGAAGTCCGGGCACCTGACCGACGACCCGGAGTGCGTCGACCTGCTCTTCGACGGCTCGGAGTTCACCGAGCTGCCCGGGCCACGCCACGACACGCCCCACACCCACGGGGCGGGCGACGCGATGGCCTCGGCGCTGACGTCGGGCCTCGCACGCGGCATGAGCGTGCCGGAGGCCGCCCGGTTCGGGAAGTGGTACGTCTCGAACGCCGTGCGCCACTCGTACCCGATGGGCGCGAAGGTGGGTCCGGTGTCGGCGTTCTGGCGAGTGGCCGAGGAACCCGAGTTCTAGCAGCCCGGCCGGGTGCGCGACCGGTCGTCGTCGCCGAGCAACGCCTCCAGCGCCGGGACGGCCTCCACGAGGGCCGCCCGGTGCTGGGGTGAGAGGCGGTCGATGCGGGCGCTCAGCTCGTGCACGCGGGTGGCACGCACGTCGGCGAGCAACCGCTCCCCTTCCTCGGTGAGTTCCACGAGCCACGCCCTGCGGTCCGCCGGATCGGACTCGCGACGCACGTAGCCGCTCTCGACCAACGCCGAGACGATGCGCGACATCGTGGCCGCCGCGACCCCTTCCTTCGCCGCGAGGTCGCCGAGCCGCATCCGACCGCACGCGCCGAGCGTGGACATCGCCGAGATCGCGCCGTGGCCGGGCCCCGGCGCACTCGCCTGGCGCAACGTCCGCGACAGCCGTCCGATGATGAGGAACAGTCTGCCGGGTACGTCGGACGACGACTCGGTCGGCTCTGCCACGGAAAGCTCCTTCTTTCGCGCCTGACCGTAACGGTCGAACACCTTACGGGCACGGGGCCGCTCACCGTACGGCACTTCACCGAGGCGGGCTCGACGCCCGCGCCCAGAACCGCTTCGGGATGCGGCCTGCCTCCCGGGCGAGCCTGCCCGCGACGACGGCCGACCGCATGGCGTGTGCCATCCGCTCCGGGTCCTGTGCCCTGGTGACCGCCGTCGACAGCAATACTCCGTCGCAACCCAGTTCCATCGCCAGCGCCGCGTCGGAGGCAGTGCCGATGCCCGCGTCGAGGATGACCGGCACTCCGGCCCTGGCGACGATCAGCTCGATGTTGTGCGGGTTGCGGATGCCGAGTCCGGTGCCGATGGGCGAACCGAGCGGCATCACCGCCGCGCACCCCACCTCTTCCAACCGGAGGGCCAGCACCGGGTCGTCGCTGGTGTAGGCCAGCACTCCGAACCCGTCGGCGACCAGGTGTTCCGCCGCCTCCAACGTCTCGACGGGGTCGGGCAGCAACGTGCGGTCGTCGGCGTGGACCTCCAGCTTCACGAGGTCGGTTCCGAGCGCCTCCCGCGCCAGTCGCGCGGTGAGGACCGCCTCTGCGGCGGTGCGGCAGCCCGCCGTGTTGGGCAGCAGCGCGATGCCGAGGCGACGAAGCAGCTCCAGCACACCGGAGCCGCCCTCCGCGTCGGCACGCCGCATGGCGACGGTCGTGAGCTGCGTCCCCGACGCGACGAGCGCACGCTCCAGCACGCTCAGGTTGCTCGCCCCGCCCGTGCCGATGAGCAGCCGGGACGTGAGCGGGTGGCCGTGGAGGACGAGCTGGTCGCCGCCGTCCCCGCCGGCTTCGGCGCGAACCTCCGGGACGGCCATGTCAACCTCCCTGCACGGCGGTCAGGACCTCCACCACGGTCCCGTCCCGCACGACGACGTCGGTCCAGTCACCACGGCGGACCACCTCGCCGTCGACCGCGACGGCGACTCCCGTGGTGTTCTCGACGACCGTGGCCAGCACGTCGGCGACGGTGCTGCCCTCGGGCACCTCACGGCTCTCGCCGTTGACCCTCACCCGCATCACTGCGCTCCTTCACTCGTCGATCCGGTCGAGCCTGCAGCGTGCCCTCCGGGCCGGGGCGTCCCGCGAGCCACGCCAGCACGGCGTCGGCGGTCACCGGGGCGAGCAGCAGGCCGTTGCGGTGGTGACCGGTGGCCGCATAGACGCCGTCGGACAACGGCCCGAGGTAGGGCACGGCGTCGTCACTGCCCGCCCGCAGCCCGGCGGCGGTCTCGATCAATTCGTACTCGGCGATCGACGGGAAGACCCGTTCCGCCGCCTCGATCAGCTCGCGGACTCCCCGCGCCCGGACTCCGGTGTCGAATCCGGCCTCGTACTGCGTCGCGCCGAGCACGAGCGTCCCGTCGTCGCGCGGCACCAGGTACACCGGTCGGCCCTCCACGACGGCGCGGACCGTGTGTCGGGGCGGCGGCAGCGTCGTTCGGCGCGCCCGCAGCCGCAGGATTTCGCCCTTCAGCGGGCGGATCGCGGTCGTCAGGTCGGGGTGGAGTTGCCCGCTGTGGGCGCCCGCGCACAACACGACCGCGTCGACGTACCGGGTTCCGGAGGCCGTCGTGACGCTGTCCGCCGTGAGCTTCTCGGCCTGCTCGGCGACGAACTCCGCCCCGCATTCGCGGGCCGCGGCCAGCAGCGAGTCCAGCAGTCGCCGGTTGTCGACGAACACGTCACTCGGCACGAGCAGGCCCGACCGAACGGGCCCGAGCCCGGGTTCCTCCCGGCGCAACGCGCGGCCGGTGACTCGCTCGGCCCGTCTGCCGATGCCGTCGAGGTACCGCGCGAGCACGTCGAGCGCGTCGGCGTCGGCGTGGTCGAAGGCGGCGACGAGGGTGCCGTGGGCGGAGAGCCCGCAGTCGAATCCCTGCGCGCGCAGTTCGTCGGCGAACGCGGGCCAGCGACGCAGCGACTCCTCACCGAGGGCGAGAGCGGCCTCCTCGCCCGGCCAAGCCTCGGCCACGGGCGCGAGCATGCCGCCCGCCACCCACGACGCACCGCCCCTGGCGGGGAAAGGATCGAAGACGGTGACGCGATGACCTGCGGCAGCGGCTTTCCACGCGACGGCCAGGCCGATGACACCGGCACCGACGACCGCGAGGTCTCGACTCACCACGAAATCACGCTCCCTGCGCCGGCATGACCCGGATCAGGTTCCACGGTCGGAGCCTTCGCTCCCTCTCAGCCCCTGTGGGACTCCCGTGCGGACGGCCCCAAGCCTACCCCGCGTTCGCCGTACGCCCGTACTACGGTGACGGCATGCCAGGCCTCGACGGTGACCGGATCAGGAAGCGCCTCGACGACGCGCGCCTCTACCTCTGCACGGACGCACGGCGCGACCGCGGAGATCTCGCCGAGTTCGTGGACGCCGCGTTGGCGGGTGGCGTGGACATCGTGCAGTTGCGCGACAAGACCGGGGGTGCTCCGTTGGAGGCGGCCCACGAGATCGCGGCGCTGGAGGTGCTCGCCGAAGCCTGCGCCCGACACGGAGCGCTGCTCGCGGTCAACGACCGCGCCGACGTGGCGCTGGCGGTCGACGCCGACGTCCTGCACCTCGGTCAGGACGACCTTCCCGTGTCCGTCGCGCGGCGCGTGATCGGCGACGCGCCCGTGATCGGACGCTCGACGCACTCGGCCACGCAGGCCCGGGCAGCCGCCACGGAACCGGGCGTGGACTACTTCTGCGTCGGGCCGTGCTGGCCCACTCCCACGAAGCCGGGCAGGCCCGCACCCGGCCTGGACCTCGTGCGCACCGTGGCCACCGAGATCGTCCCGGACGCCGCTCGACCGTGGTTCGCCATCGGCGGGATCGACCTCGAACGGCTGCCCGAGGTCACGGCAGCCGGGGCGCGTCGGGCCGTGGTGGTCCGGGCCATCACCGAGGCCGACGACCCGACGGCGGCGGCGAGGGCTCTGCGGGAGCACCTCACGGGCTGACCCGCCCGGTCACTCCTCGCCGCCCGGCGGGGCCTGCCCGCCTGCCGGGTCCGTGGTGAGCGGGGGCTGCTGCTCGTCGGGCTCCGACGGGGCGGAGTCGGGCTCGCTCGGCTGCACCGGCTGCGAGGGCTGGGTGGAGTCCTCCGGCGCGTCGGGGCGCGGGGTCTCGCTCGGCGTCGACTCGCCCTCGTCGCGGTCGCGCTGCTGTCCCGGCTCGTCCGGTCCGGACGTCGGGGTGGCGTCGGAGTCGGCGGAGTCGGCGGAGTCGGCGGGGTCGCCGGAGTCCTCACGCTCGTCGCCCGGTCCCTGCGGCATCCGGTCGTGCCCGGTCCAGCCGTCACCGCGGACGATGTTGCTCACCGTGGTGGAGCCGTCGCCCGACAACGCCTTGCCCGTCACGCCCTCGTACCCGGTGACGACGAGCATGCCGATGACGAACGCCAGTGCGCTCGTGGCCGCCAACACGGGTCCCCGGCGCCGCCACCACTGCCGTCGCGCACGGGAGTCCTCGGCCTGACCGGTCGAGGTCAACACGCGCGTGCGCTCCATCGCCGCCGTGTGCTCCTCCCACCGCTGTTGCGTGACGGCGGGCAGGTACACGGTGCGGTCCAGGTCCTCGAGCACGGCCTTTCGACGTCCGGCCGCGATGCGAGCCATGTCCTTGGTCCGTCGCAGCGAGCGCAGGAACAGTTCGCTGCCGACGGTGGTGACCACACTGAGCAGCCCGGCTCCGACCACCGTGCCGTACACGCCCAGCGTCGAACACAAAAACGCCGCCGTCACCGCCGCGAGCGCGGCGGCGGCCACCTGCGCGGGCGACAGCCCGGACTTCTCCGCCTTCTCGGACTGCTGCGAACCGGTGTCGTTGACCTTCGTCCTGTCGTCCTTCATGCCCCTCGATCCGCTCGCAACTCCCCGACAACCCCTCAACGAATTCATCGCCCGAGAGGCTCCCGGCGTTGCCCGACGTGAGCACGATTACGTCACGATTCGACGCGGAACGAGGACGTCACGTCCACAGTGGAACAGAAGGCGGCGGAACGGTCACGGACGGTTCAACGTCGTGACGAACTTGTACCGGTCGCCCCGGTAGATCGAGCGCACGTACTCGACCGGCTTGCCGTCGGAGGCGAACGTCTGCCGCGAGAGCAGCAGCACGGGCATACCGATCTCGGCGCCGAGCAGGTCCGCCTCCTGCGGGCCCGCGAGCGACGTCTCGATGGTCTCCTCCGCGTGGTCCAGCTCCACGCCGTAGCGGTCGCGCAACGCCTCGTACAGCGATCCGCCCGACTCGACCTGCCGCCGCAGCCCTCGGAACCGCGAGGACGGCAGATGAGTCGTCTCCACCGCCATCGGTTCACCGTCGGCGAGGCGGAGCCTGCGCAGTCGCAGCACCTTCGCGCCGGTCCGGATGCCGAGCAGTTTGGGCAGCTCGCCCTCGGCGTAGATCTCGTCGACCTCCAGCACCTTGGACGACGGCTCCCGCCCCTGCGCCCGGATGTCCTCGGTGTAGGAGGACAACTCCAGCCGCTGGGCCAGCTTGGGTTCCGCGGCGAACGTCCCCTTGCCCTGCACGCGATGCAGGCGCCCCTCGGCCGTCAGGTCGGCGAGCGCCTGTCGGACCGTGGTCCTGGACACGCCGAAGTCCGTCGCCAGTGCCCGCTCCGTCGGGATGGCCGAGCCGGCGGGCAGGGATTCCAGCAGGTCGAGCAGGTGTTGTTTGAGCGCCCAGTACTTCGGTTCACGCTGTGCACGCGTTCCGGAAAGCGTCTCCACCATTGGTGACTCCCTCACTAAGACACCTACCCCCTCACCCTGGAACGTACCCTCCGGATAGTACGTTGAACGTGGTCAGTATTGGTCTAGACCGGTGATCCGCGACCCGGGCGCGCGGCACCTCGACCGGCTAGGGTGAAAGCAAGGGTGACGACCGTGAACGAGACCGAACCCGGCAGGCACATGGCCGCCGAGATCGCCGAGCAACCGGACGTCCTCGCAGGGCTGGTCCGGGCACGTTCCGACATCGCCGAGGTCGGAGCACGGATCGCCCAGAGGCCGCCGCGGTTCGCGCTGCTCGCCGCGCGGGGGTCCAGCGACCACGCCGCCGTCTACGCGAAGTACCTCGTCGAGGTGTTGCTGGGCCTGCCGACGGGCCTCGTCTCCCCGTCGACGACCACCCTGTACGGCGCCGAGCAGGACCTCACCGACGTCCTGCTGATCTCGGTCAGCCAGAGCGGCGGGTCGTACGACCTGCTGGAGGTCACGCAGGCCGCCCGGTCGCGCGGGGCGTTGACCGTCGCCGTCACCAACACGCCGTCGTCCCCGCTGACCGAGGCCGCCGAGCTGGCGGTCGACATCCGCGCGGGCACCGAGCGCGCCGTCGCCGCCACCAAGACCTACTCCGCGACGTTGCTGGCGCTGTATTTGCTGGTGGACGCCATCCGTGGCGGCAAGGCCGAGCATGTGTCCGACATCGGCGAACTGGCCGAACGCACGCTCACCGACTCCGCCGAGGGGGTCGAGCAGGCCGTCTCCCGGTGCCGGTTCGCCGAGCGCATCCTGACCACCGCGCGCGGCTACTCCTACGCCACCGCGCTGGAGGCCTCCCTGAAGCTGGCCGAGACGAGCTATCTCCCCACCCGCGCGTACAGCGGTGCCGACCTCCTGCACGGACCGGTCGCCGCCGTGGACGCCACCACCGCCGTGCTCGGACTCGCGAGCGCGGGCAAGGGCGGCGCGGCGATGAGCGACGTCTTCGACACGGTGACCCGCAGTGGTGCCGACCTGCTGTGTGTGGGCTCGGCGGCGCACACCGTGTCCTCTGCAGCGTTGGCCGTGCCGGTTCCCGAGACCGCCGAGGAGGTCGCCCCCGTCCTGGAGGTCCTGCCGATCCAGCGGCTGGCCCTGGGACTCGCCCTCGCCCGCGGTCTCGACCCGGACGCCCCGCGCGGTCTGCGCAAGGTGACGAGGACCCGATGAGTCTCGCGGTCGGGGTGGACGCGGGCGGTACGTCCACCCGAGCCTGGGTCGTCGACGCCGCCGGGCACGTGGTCGGGACCGGCACCGCCGGAGGGGCCAACCCGAACTCGCACCCGCCCGAGTCGGCGGCCAAGGCGATGACCGAGGCGATCTCCACGGCCATGGCGTCGTCCGACCCGTCGGAGGTGCGGGCGTGGGTGATCGGCATGGCCGGCCGGAGCAAGCTCACCGATCCCGCGATCGCCGCCGTCTTCGAACGCGAGTGGGACGCCCTCGGATTCGAGCACGTGCGACGACCGACGTTGGTGTCCGACGCGGTCGCCGCGTTCGTGTCGGCCACGGCCGAACCGGACGGCACCGTGCTCGTCGCGGGCACGGGGTCGATCGCGGGTCGCATCCGGGCCCGCGAGATGGTCTCCACCGTCGGCGGCTACGGCTGGCTCCTCGGCGACGAGGGGTCGGGGTTCTGGCTCGGCAGGCAGGCCGTGCGGGTCGCGCTCGACGTCCTGGCCGGGCAGCGTCCGCCGTCGCGGCTCGCCGACGCGGTGTTGCGCCAGGCCGGCGTGGACCGGCGTTCCGGGGGTGACAGCGACGCGGCGTTCCGCCTCATCACCGCCGTGAACGCGGAGGCTCCGGTGAACCTCGCGCGCTACGCCCCGCTCGTCAGCGCGGCGCATGCCGAGGGCGACGCCGCCGCCGTCGCGATCGTCGACGAGGCCGCGACCCTGCTCACCGAGACGGCGCTGGCAGCCCGCGACGAGGGCGAGACGACGCCCGTGGTGCTCGTCGGCAGTGTGCTCGGTCCCACGAGTCCAGTGGGGGAACGCGTGCGCACCGCTCTCCGGGCCGCCACCTCCGCACCCGTGCTGGGCAGCGACAACGGGGCGCTGGGCGCGGCCTGGCTCGCGGCACTCGACGCGTTCGGGCCCGACGCTCCCCGACCCACACCGGGTACCGTGGACTGAGGCCCCCGGACCTCCCCCTCGCCGGGGGCCGCTTCCTTGCGGTGCGGCGACGTCGAGCGCGTCTCGTCGGGCGCCGCGACCTTTTGCCGGTGCCATCGAGCACCTCGACCCGTACCGCGTCACCCGTTCCCGGCTCGCCCCCGGCGTCAGTGCTGCCCGCGAGCGCGCGAGAGCTTTGCCACACCACCGGAAAAGCGCAGGAAAATGACATCCCCCTCGTCGAGACTGGGGGTTGCGAATCAACCGACGGTGGCGTAGGCGGCACTCACCGGTGCATCCTGTCCGGTTGTCTGCGGGATTTCACTGGGGCTTTACTGGGAGGAGACGTTGGTGACCCATTTCGACAGCTACGTGGCGATCGGCGACAGCTTCACCGAGGGCCTCAACGACACCCTCCCGGACGGGTCGTTCCGGGGCTGGGCCGACCGCCTGGCCGAGATCCTCGCCGACGGCCGTGAGGACTTCCGCTACGCGAACCTCGCCATCCGCGGCAAGATGCTCGCCGAGATCATGGAGGAGCAGCTCCCCGTCGCACTCGAAGCCCGTCCCGACCTGGTCACCGTCTGCGCGGGCGGCAACGACATCATCGTGCCCGGCGCCGACGTCGACGAGGTCGCCGCCCAGTTCGAGAAGGGCATCGCGACGCTGCGCGAAGCCGGCATCGAGGTGCTGATCTTCACCGGACCCGACACCAAGCGGCTCTCGGTCATGAGCATCCTGCGGAGCAAGGTCGGCATCTACAACGCGCACCTGTGGGCCATCGCCGACCGCCACGGCGCGAAGGTCGTCGACCTGTGGGCGATGAACGTCCTGCACGACGCCCGGGCGTGGAGCGACGATCGTCTGCACTTCACGTCCGAAGGCCACCGCCGCATCGCGCTGCGGGCCGCCGAGGTGCTCGGCGTTCCCACCGAGAGCGACTGGCGCGAGCCGTGGCCCGAGGAGAACGAACCCGTCAACTGGCTCACCCTGCGTCGCTCCGACCTGGCCTGGACCAAGACCCACCTCCTGCCGTGGATCCGCAGGCAGCTCCGCGGCGAGTCGATGGGCGACGGCATCCTGCCGAAGCGGCCCCAGCTCGCGCCGGTGACGGCGAAGGACTCGGGCACGGCCACCGCCACCCTGGTGTCCGAACAGCCTGTTCACCGGCAGTCCCGCTCCGCCTGAGCCGACCGGCGAGCACGGCCGATCACCGTCTTGGCGGCGTGCCTCGACCCGGACTTACAGTCGAGGCATGCCCGCCACGCGCGTCCTGGCCGCGCTCGCCGCCACGGCGGTGGTGCTCACCGGCCTGCTCGCGCTCGTGGCGACGGTCGTGGTCCGCGACGACGTCGAGACCGAGCTCGCCGAACGCGCCCGACAGGCACTCTCCCAGGCCGAGCTGCCCACCGACGTCGTGAGCTTCTCCGGGAGGGACGCCAGCATCCGCGCCCGCTCGCCGAGGGAGGCGGTCCTGGCGAGTGCCGTCGTGGCCGAGGTCGACGGCGTCCGTTCGGTGGACATCGCCGCCTTCACCTCCGGCCCTCGGACCGGCTCCGATTCCGACGCGCTCGCCTCCCCGGACGCCGCAGCGAAGGCGCGGCTGCAACGCTCGCTCGACCGTGTCCTCGCCGAGCACCCCATCACCTTCCGCCCGGACTCCGCCACCCTGACGCGCGCCGGGCGGCAGGCCGTCGCCGAGGTGGCCTCCGTGCTGTCCGACGCTCCCTCGGACTGGCGGTTCGAGGTGCAGGGACACGTCGCACGGGTATCCGACACGGACCGGAAGGGCGCCATGGAGCTGTCGCGCGCACGTGCCGAGACGGTGGCCGACGAGCTGGTCGACGCGGGCCTTCCACGTCGCCGGTTGACCACCGTCGGGCACGGTGACACCCGCCCGCTGTCGACGCTCGGTACGTCCGCGATCGACCGGAGGGTGGAGATCCACGTGCGGTGACCGCCCGGCGCCGAAGGCGAGCTGGCAGGAGGCGGGACCATGTTGTGGTTGTTCGGCGAGATCTGGTTGTGGTTGTTGGCCGCGTTCGTGCTGGGCCTGGCGTTGGCTGGGCTGACCTTCTACTCCCTGCGGCGACGCAGTGCCGCGGGCGACGAGACGGCCACGGACACCACGGCACCGGTCCCACGGGTGTCCGACTCCGAACGCACCACCCTCATGCGTCGCGTCGAACCGGGTGCCGCCGCCCCGTCGCACGGCGACCGCACGGACGAGAGCGAGGGACGGGTGCACGGCGTCCTTCCGCTGTCCTCGGCCGAGTGGCACGCCCGCAACGAATGGCCCGACGAGCGTGACATCGCCCTCGCCGAGGAGAACCGCCCGCGGCGGCAGAGCTGACGGCGCGAGCTGGTAGGTTCGGCGATTGACTCCCCCGGTTCACGTTCGTCGCCCGAAGGATCGCGCATGCCGCTTCCGCACTGGACGTCGGAGAACGTTCTCCCGCCGGGGCGGCACCAGGCCGACCTCTCCGACATCTACGAACGGCTGGTGTGGGACGCCCCGTACCGCAACGAGCGCGAGATCCTCTTCAGCGCGCTGAGCGGGTACCTCGGGGTCGTGTGCAGGCTGATCCCGTCGGGCCGGGCCTGGATCGGTGGCGAGCTGGCCGTGCGCTCCGCCGAGATCCCTCGTGACGTCGACGTGGTGCTGCTGCCCGACGAATGGGGCGCGCTCAAGCGACTCGACGGCCACGCCCGATCGACGTTCTACGGCATGTTCACGCTGCGCGGCGTGATCGCCGAACAACCCGCGATGTACCTGGAGCAGGTGCAACCGGTGAGCGGCCTGGTGGACGGCTTCCTGTGTCATCCCGGTGACGAGGACATCTGGGAGTCGGTCTGGTCGCACGGCCCCGTCCCAGGCACAGTGAAGGGATTTCCGGAGGTGGTGTGGTGAGCTTCCGGCAGATCGCCGAGAACATCCCCGGTGGCACGTGGCTCGACGACCTCGCCCGCGCGTCCGCACTGGCCGCCCACGCGAAGTTCGAGCGCACCGCCCGGTCGCCACTGCTCCGCGTGTCGGTCCTGGGCTCCTCGCACCTCGACGCCTACACGTCGTCCGACCTCAGCCGTGCGCTGCAGGACGCCACGGCCAAGATCGGCCACATCGTCCGCAACCCGCAGACCGAGATCACGTCGGTGCAGCCGGCCGACCGGGAGAAGGCTCCGCTCATCCAACGCGGTCAGGCGGGCAACGCGATGTTCTTCGGTTTCCCGGAGACGTCCGTGCCGGGCGCCCTCATCTCCGACGGCATCGAGACGCTGTCCGAGCGCGCGGTCAAGGAGCTGTGCGACTTCCTGCCGGTGAACGGCTCGGACGACGGCGCGCTCGACGCGGTGCTGCTGCAACGCGACACGGTGCGCAACGCGATCAGCGACGTCGTCAACGCCGTCATGCGAACGTCCAGCATCGCGCTGTCGCTCACGCCCACCACCGGCGAGGACGTCGCGCGCAGCATGACCACCGAACAGGCGCGGGTGTTGCAGAGCAGCCTGCGCGAGTCCCGCGAGGACGTCGGCTACGAGACGGTGACGGGCAGGCTCGACGGAGTCCGCACCCGCAGGCGGATCTTCTATCTGGAGCGTGACACCGGCTCCACGATCCAGGGTGCCGTCGCCCCCGACCTGCTCGACGAGATCAAGGAGAATCTCGACCGGCCGGTCACCGCTCGGCTCCGGGTCGTGCGGACCACCACCATCGACGGCCGCCGTGGCCGTCCCGTGTACGAGTTGTTGGAGATCCGCTCGGAGACGAGCCTGTTCGACTGAGCGGCGCACCGGCGGGTGCCTGCGGACACGAATACGGCCCCGTGCCGCCAGTCCCGAACCTGGCGGCGCGGGGCCGTACCCACGCACATCCACGCCGTCACACATGCCGGACTCACCCCGAGCAAGGAGTCACGCCCGATGTTCTGGCGGCGGTCACCTCACCAGCCGCGCCGCTGAGGTGCGGATACGGTAACAGACCGCATCGGGGCGACTACGCTGCACCCCGATGCGGCCCTCCTACCGGTTATGGTCCTGCCCTGTGATCGCGCGACGGGGCGATCAGCGGGTCAGCGGCGTGAAGTCCCTCGCCCCGATGAACGTCGGGCGCGGGCTCTTCGCCGCGAACGGCTCCACCAGCGTGTTCTCCACGCTGTTGAAGACCAGGAAGATGTTCGACCTCGGGTACGGCGTGATGTTGTTGCCCGACCCGTGCATGATGTTCGAGTCGAAGAACAGCGCCGAACCCGCCGGTCCGGTGAACTGGTCGATACCGTGCTCGGCGGCGAGCTTCGTGATGTCGTCCTCGCTCGGGACGCCGATCTCCTGCTCCTTCAGCGACGCCTTGTAGTGGTTCTCCGGCGTCTCGCCGACGCACTGGACGAACGTACGCTGCGATCCCGGCATCACCATCAGCCCGCCGTTGAACGGGTAGTTGTCGGTCAGCGCGATCGAGCAGCTCACGGCCCTGGGCCTCGGCATGCCGTCCTCGGCGTGCCACGTCTCGAAGTCCGAGTGCCAGTAGAAGCCGTTGCCCTTGAAGCCGGGCATGTAGTTGACGCGGCTCTGGTGAATGTAGACGTCCGAGCCCAGAATCTGCTGCGCCCGATCGAGAATCCGAGGATCCCGCGCCAGTTCACCGATCAGCTCGCTGATCTTGTGCACTTCGAAGATCGACCGGACGTCGCCGGACTTCTTCTCGGTGACGACACGCTCGTCGGCCTTGAGTTGTTCGTCCGACGAGAGCCGCACGAGTTCCTGCCAGTACCCCTGCACCTCGGCAGGGGACAGGAGTCCCTCGATGATCGAATACCCCTTGGCGTCGTGCGAGGCCAGGGCAGCCGCGTCCATCGGGCCGTCCTGCTCACCACCCCAGACCGTCGGGTCCGTCCGCTCCAGCAGCGTCGCTTCACCCGCGACACGCGTGGGGTACATGTCGGTCGTCCGGCTCTCCGCGAGAGTCACGTAACTCGCCTCCTCCGAGTGCCACTGTGCTGTTTTGCCGTTGTTTTCTTGAGGTTCCCCGTTCTTTCAGGTGATACCCGTTCGGGGTCCGCGGGAACCGCCTCCACTTGAGACGGTTCCCACGAAACCTGTGGCCCTGCGGGCGTTAGTCCTCGACGACGAGCGGGTAGACCCCGTTCTCGTCGTGGACCTCACGACCCGTGATCGGCGGGTTGAACACGCACACGGTGCGCATGTCCGTCTTCGGCCGCACCTGGTGCTGGTCGTGCTCGTTCAGCAGGTACAGCGAGCCCGGCTTCAACTGGTACGTCTCTCCGGTCGCCTTGTCGGTCAGCTCACCCTCGCCCTCGACGATGAACACCGCCTCGATGTGGTTGGCGTACCAGAAGTCGTTGACCGTCCCCGCGTACAGCGTCGTCTCGTGGACGGAGAAACCGACCTTGTCCTTGGCCAGCACGATGCGCTTGCTGCGCCAGTTCGGCTGCTTGATGTCGGCTTCGGTGTCGGTGATCTCGTCGAGGGTACGAACGATCAATTTGGCTCCTTCGCGAATCTCAGTTGCAACGTCTGTTCGCGCTCAGCGCGAGAGCACGGCGGCGACCGATTCCTTGATGATCGACAACCCCTGCTCGATCTCCTCGTCGGACGTGGTGAGCGCCGGCAGCAGCTTCACCACTTCCCCGTCGGGTCCGGAGGTCTCCATCAGCAGACCACGGTCGAACGCCTCGGCGCAGACCTTGCCCGCGACCTCACCGCTCGAGAACTCCAGTCCACGGGCGAGGCCACGCCCCTTGGCCACGAGGTTCGCGTCGGGGTAGGCCTCGACGAGCTCGGTGAACACCTGGCCGACGCGCTCGCCCTTGGCCTTGGTGGACTTCTCCAGCTCGTCGTCGCGCCAGTAGGTGCGCAGCGCCTCGGCCGCCGTCACGAACGCGGGGTTGATGCCGCGGAACGTGCCGTTGTGCTCACCGGGCGACCACACGTCGAGGTCCGGGCGGATGAGGGTGATGGCCAGCGGCAGACCGTAGCCGCCGATCGACTTCGACAGGCAGATCATGTCGGGCTTGATGCCCGCTTCCTCGAAGCTGAAGAACGGCCCGGTGCGGCCGCAGCCCATCTGCACGTCGTCGAGGATCAGCAGAATGCCGTGGCGCTGGCACAGGTCCGACAGGCCGCGCAGCCACTCCAGCCGCGCGGCGTTGATGCCGCCCTCGCCCTGCACGGTCTCGACGATGACCGCGGCGGGCTCGTTCAGCCCGCTGCCGGAGTCCTCCAGCAGGCGCTCGAAGTAGAGGAAGTCCGGGTAGGCCCCGTCGAAGTACTTGTCGTACGGCATCGGCGTCGCGTGCACGAGCGGGATGCCCGCCCCACCACGCTTCATCGAGTTGCCCGTCACCGACAGCGCACCCAGCGTCATGCCGTGGAAGGCGTTGGTGAAGTTGATGACCGACTCCTTGCCGGTCACCTTGCGGGCCAACTTCAACGCGGCCTCGACGGCGTTGGCGCCACCGGGGCCGGGGAAGATGACCTTGTACTCCATGTCGCGGGGCTGCAGGATGACGTCGTTCAACGTCTGCAGGAAGTCCCGCTTCGCGACGGTGAACATGTCGAGTGCATGCGTCACACCGTCACGCGAAATGTAGTCGATCAACGCCTTCTTCAGCACCGGATTGTTGTGCCCGTAGTTCAGGGCACCCGCGCCGGCGAAGAAGTCGAGGTAAGCCTTGCCGTCTTCCGAGTAGAGCCAACTTCCCTGAGCCCGGTCGAACACGGTGGGCCAGCCACGGCTGTAGCTGCGCACCTCGGACTCAAGGGTTTCAAAGATGCTCACTTGCTCAGTCTCCTGCTATTGAGGATGAAAAAATCGATGTTCGCGAGATCAGTCACATTCGCGTGTATCGATCACTGTGATTGCTGGGCGCTCGAAAGCGGGCCGATACGGAAGAGATCCTCGGGCTCGTGGCCGTCGGGGAAGTCGCCCGACTCGAACAGCCGCGACCGCTCCAGCGTCGCGTTCCACCTCTTGGCGAACGAGGAGAACAACCTGATCGACGCCTCGTTGTCGGGCGTGATCGTGGTGTCCAGATACCGCACTCCGGAGTCCACGAGCCTACCGAACAGGTCGTCGAGCAGGGTTCCCGCGAGCCCGCGGCCCCGCTGCGAGGCGTCAACGGCGACCTGCCACACCAGCACGGACTCGGGGTCCGTGGGGCGACGGTAACCGATGACGAAACCGACGATTTCTCCGTCGACGCGTGCGACGACCGACGTGTCGGCGAAATCGACACACCACAGCAGGTAGGCGTACGACGAGTTGAGATCCAACTTCTGCGAATCGCGGGCGATTCGCCACAAGGCCGCGCCGTCCTGCTTGGTCGGCGTTTCGATCACAATGCGGCCCGCCGATTGATTATCGCCGTTGGCACGCTCTGAGTGCTTTCCGGACATATTCAAAGAACGTAACAGAGTGCTTTGCGGGTCTCAGCCCGACGCGTCACTGCCCACCGTGACTACCTGCAACAACGCAGAAACATACGTGACAACACCAACAAAAAGGTTCCGATCAAGCCAAAAGATGTGCTATAAGCACAGCGCTGGACGCGCTCTATTCGAGCGACCTCTGAGTGAGACGGTAGTGGCGTCGGGCACAGAACGCGAGGGGCTGCGCTACTTAGCGTCCTGTCGAGTGACACGATCACCGTGTCCCGGCGGCGCGCCCCCTCCAGCACACGGGAGCCTCGGGTCACCGTCGGTGACCGGGCCGCGCGGCGGTCAACTCCGCTTCGCCGCCGCCTTCGCAGCCTTCTTGTACGCGCGGACTTCCTGCAACGTCTGTTCGTCCACGACGTCGGCGATGGAGCGCCGCGCCCCCTCCTCGCCGTAGGCTCCCGCAGCCTCCCGCCACCCTTCGGGCCGCACGCCGAGCTGCTTGCCGAGCAGCGCCAGGAAGATCCGCGCCTTCTGGTCGCCGTACCCGGGCAGCTCCTTCAACCTGCGCAGCACCTCGCGACCGTCCGGGTTCCCCTGCGTCCAGATCGCGTCGGCGCGGCCGTCGTAGTGGTCGATCAGGAATCGGCACACCGCCTGGATGCGCTTGGCCATCGCACCGGGGAACCGATGCACGGCGGGCTGTTGCGCGCACACGGCGGCGAACTCCTCGGGATCGGCCTCGGCGATGGCGTGCACGTCGAACGACCCCATCCGGTCGGCGATCTTCCTGGGCCCCGTGAAGGCCACCTCCATCGCGATCTGCTGGTCGAGCAGCATGCCCGTGAGCAGGGCAGCCGGGTCGTCGCCGAGCAGCGCGTCGGCGGCGGCGTCGCCGGTGAGGTTCAGCGTCGGCATGTCCTCATCCTCGCAGACGAACCCGCTCGTCGCCGTGGCCGCGACGCCTCACCTCGACGCTCCCGGGCAGGTGTCGATGCCCGAAGCGCCTCCGGTACTCCGTGGGACTCACCCCGACGTGCTTGCGCAGCAACGACCGCAGGTTGGAGGCCGTGCCGAGTCCGCTGGCCGCGGCGACCTGATCGAGCGGCAACTCCCCACGCTCCAACAACTGGCACGCCAATCGCACCCGCTCGCCCGTCAGCCACGCCAGCGGCGTCGTCCCCACCTCCGCGGCGAACCGGCGATGCAGCGTGGCCGGACTCACCGCCGCCCGCCGCGCCAGGTCCCGAATGGTGAGCGGCTGGTCGAGGCGTTGTTGCGCCCATTCCAGCACCTCCGCCAGGCCCGCCTCGGAACGGCGCGGCACGGGTCGCTCCACGAACTGCCGCTGGCCGCCGTCGCGGTGGGCGGCGAACACGGCGCGCCTGCTCACCGCGTTCGCAATCTCCGCTCCGTGGTCCTTCCTGATGACGTGCAGGCCGAGGTCGAGTGCCGCCGCACTGCCCGCCGCCGTCAGCACCGATTCCTCGTCGACGTAGAGGACGTCCGGATCGAGCTCGACCCGAGGGAACCGCACGCGGAAGGCGTCGGCCCACCGCCAGTGCGTCGTCGCGCGACGCCCGTCGAGCACGCCCGCCTCGGCCAGGGTGAACGCCCCGGTGCAGAAGCTCATCAGCCGAGCACCACGCGCGGCGGCCGCTCGCACCGCCTCCAGCACCGACTCCGACGGCCGGACCTCGGGATCGGGCCGGTTGGGCACCAGCACCGTGTCGGCCTGCTCGACGACCTCCAGGGAGGCGACGTCGGTGAGCCGGAAGAAGCCCGCGTGCATCGACACGGTCGGGGTCGCCGCGCAGAGTCGGAACTCGTACCACGGCGAGCGCAGCGCGCCGTCCAGCTCGGGACGACGAAGTCCGAACAGTTCCGTGGCCACCCCGAGTTCGAACGGGTTGGACCCGTCGTCCACGATCGCGACCACCCGATGCGCCGACTGCGACGACTGCATCTGCGCTTTCTAACACTTCCGGGGGACCTTCGCAGGCCGTTCGGACGAGATCGGTCAGGCCCGGACGGCCGAGCGCCGGGCCGAAGGCCGATCGCGGGAGACGGCTGCGACGACTCTTGCGAAACGTGCGCGTCCTGCCACTTCCGACGTCCGCCGCCGCGCTGCAAGCTCACCACCATGAACGCTGAACCCCTCGACCTCGGTGAGGCACTCTCGCGCTTCGACCAGCTCTGGAGCCCCCGGATCGTCGCCACGGTCAACGACCACGACGTGCGCGTGGCCAAGGTCGCGGGAGAGCACCTGTGGCACGCCCACGACGACGGCGACGAGTTCTTCTGCGTGCTCGACGGCGAGTTGCGGATCGCGCTCCGGCAGGGGGCCGACGAACGCACCGTGACGCTTCCGAAGGGCTCGGTGTTCGTGGTGCCGCGCGGAGTCGAACACAAGCCGTCGTCGCCTGATGGCGCCTCCATCCTGCTGTTCGAGCGCACCGGAACGTCGAGCGTCGGGATCCGGCACGACGACGTGCCGGATCACGTGGACGCCACCACCGGACACACCCTCGCCTGAGTCACCGATTCCCGGTTGCCCCCGCTCCGACCACCGGCTTACACTTACAAGTGGAATACCGAGGGGTGGGAGCATCACCATGGCGACCAAGTCGAACGAGCGCGACGTGGTGCTGACCGACTCGCGACAGCGCGACCAGGCACGGCAAGTGGTCGACTCCTTCACCAGCGACCCCACGCAGTTCACCGCGGCCACGCCGGACGGCGAGTCCATCGCCGTGCCACCCGAGTTATCCGGCATCATCCGCCACCTCCTTCGTGTCGTGGCGGACGGCGGCGCGATCACCGTCAGCGCGATGCCGGAGGAACTGACCACGACGGTGGCCGCGAGGGAACTCGGCATCTCCCGGCCGACGCTCATGAAGAAGATCAAGGCCGGCGAGATTCCGGCGCACAAGGTGGGGACACACACCCGACTCCGCACCGCAGACGTCCTCGCGATGCGCGACGCCAGGCTGGCACGTCGCCGCGCCGCGTTCGAGGAGTTGCGTGCCCTCGACGACGAGGACTGATTTTTCTCGAACCGCGGGATCGCCGCCTGCGCTTTTCGCTAACGTCTGGCGCATGTCGATCCCGCGGGTCCTCGTCGACGCCAATGTCCTCTACTCTAGAACATTGCGCGACTGGCTCGCACTGATATCGCTGAGCCTGGACGACGAACCGTACCGGGTCTACTGGACCGAGGACATCCTTGCCGAGACCCTCTACCGCCTACGGCGGAAGCACCCGGGGTGGGACGGCAGGAAGATCGCCGACGTCCGGGACAAGATCGAGCGCGCGTTCGAGGGCGGTCGCGTCGAGGACTTCGTCGTCGACACGACGTTTCCCGGCAGAGACGCCGACGACGCGCACGTCCACGCAGCCGCTCTCGCCTGCGACGCCGACATCCTCCTCACGGCGGACAACGGCTTCGTCAGCGGTGACGTCGACCCAGACTCGCTACCGTACGAGGTCTTCACCCCGGACGAATTCTTCGTTCACGTCGATGACACCGCACCCGTGCACGTCGAGACGGCGACGGCGAACCAGACGCGCTACTGGCGACGACGGAGCGGACGGGCTCCGTTGGGCGAGCAGTTGGCACGAGCGGGCTGCCCTCGGTTCGCCGAACGGGTGAGGGCGTACCAGAGCTTCCTGTCCTTCTGACCGCGCACCGTCGCCGGTCAGCGGTGCAGCAACAACCCCCGGACGAATGCCGCTTGGCCCGCGTGCTGCAGGTCGTCGGCGATCACGCTGACCAGCCGCACGCCCAACGTGACGGGCGGGCTCCACGACTCGTCGATCACCACGTCCAGGTCCTCGGCGCTGATGTCGTCGAGGTAGGCCAGAGTCCGCTCGTGCACGGCGTCGTAGTAGCCGGTCAGCAACCGCACCGACCGCACCTGCACGAGGTCGACCTCCTCGTTCGTGTGCCCGAAGCCCGTGTCGTCCTGCGGGAGATCCAGCCCGAACCGCCTGTACCAGCCGTCGGCCGTCCAGGTCTGCTCCCGCTCGGCCACCTCGGACACGTGATCGTCCTGGACACGGGCGAGATGCCACAACAACCACGCGATCGAGTTGGACTGCCCGATTCGCTCGTTGATTTGGGACACCTTCAGTCCGCGAACGGCGTCGTGCACGGACTGTCTGACACGGTCGAACCCGTCGGTGAGAACCTCGACGCTGTCCATTCGAACATTGTCGGACAGATACGCACCTCCCGCCGGAGACGACGTCCGTACGTGGGGCCTCTCAGGTGGCGCGGCGGCAGAGAGCGTCCACGGTCGCGGGCGAGAGCATCTCGTCGGCCACCAGTCCCGAGAGCCCGACGAAGGCACCTCGGTCGCCGAGTTGCGAGGCCGCGATGTCGAGCTTGCGCAACGCGTTGGCGTGGGCGTTCGCCTCCACCGTCGACCGCAACGCGGCCACGAACGGCGGCAACACGCCCACCTCGCCACCCAACCGCACGTGGCGGGGGTTCACGATCGTCACCACGGTCGCGAGCACCGTGCCCACCAGGCGTCCCGCCGCCGACACCGCCTCCACGGCCTCGGGGCGGCCCTCGGCGACCCGCCGCACCACGTCGCTCACCGACCGCACACCGTGCTCGCGCAGCGCCCGCACCAGAGCCTGCCCGCTCGCCTCGGCGGCCACGCAGCCACGCCGACCGCACGTGCAGCGACGCTCGCTGCCTTCCACCCTCATGTGCCCGATCTCGCCCGCCGAACCGGTCTCGCCCCGAAGCGCGCGGCCCGCGATCACCACGCCCGCCCCGATCCCGGTACCGACCTTGACTCCCACGAGCGTCGCCTCGGGGCGCCCCATCGCGTAGTAGTCGGCCAGCGCGAGCGCGTTCGCGTCGTTCTCCAACATCACGGGCACCCCGAACGCGTCGGCGAACGGCTGCCGCAGCCGCACCGAGCCCCACTCCCGCATCGTCGGCGGAGCGGTCGTCACTCCCGTGTCGTGATCCACCTGCCCCGGCACGGACAGCCCCACGGCACACAGGTCCTCGGCGCGTTCCGAGGTTGCCAGCAACGCCCGCGCCTCGGCCACCAGCATCGGCAACGTCTCGTTCGGACTGTGTCGCGTGGACAGTCGAAGGTCGTGGCGCGCCAGGATGCTTCCCGCGAGATCCGCCACCGCGAGCGTGGCGTGACTCTGCCCGATGTCGGCCACCAGCGCTGTGCGGCCGACGTCGTTGACCGCGAGCAGCTCCGCCCTGCGCCCGCCACTGGAGCGCCGGAACCCGACCTGCCGCACGAGATCCACCCGACGCAACGCGTCGAGCCGCTCGACCATCGTCACCCGCGACACTCCGACCCGTTCCTGCAGCTCCTGCCGGGTGAGGGGACCGTGGGCACGGAGGACGGCGAGCACGTGTCCCGGCGAGGTGGGGTTGATGTCGAGCATGGTTGACAGAATGGCCCAGTCCACTTATGTTCACCAGCCTGACAAAAGTCGTCTGCGCCAGTCCTGGAGTCTCGATGCGGAGAGTCGGTCTCAGTCGGCGTTCGCTCCTGCGCGCCGCCGGGCTCGGCGCGGTGGCGTTGGCCGCAGGGTGCACCGGCTTCGCCACCACGGGAAACGGCGGCATGGTGCTGCTGTCGACGCAGTTCCATCCCGTCGACGAAGCCGAACGATTCCGGCGGCTTTTGGCCGACACCGCGCCCGGCGAGGTCAGCTACGTGACCATCGAGGAAGGGCCGTTCGCCAGCCAGATCCGCAGTCAGGTCGACGCGGGCGCCACGCAACTCGGCCTCGTCGCGGGCCTGCACGGCGACCTGGCCCCGCTCGCGGGCGACTACCTCACCGACGTCACCGACCTGCTACGCCGCCTCGGTGATCGCGGTTGGCCGCCCGAGTACCTGGAGCTGGCCCGCACGGGCACCGACCGCCACTGGTACGTGCCGTGGGCGACCGCCAGTTACGTGCTCGCCGCCCACGCCGACGCACTCGAACACCTGCCGTCCGGGGTCGACGCCGACGCGCTGACCTACGACGACTTCCTGGACTGGGCCGTCGCCGCCCGGCGGGCCAACGGCAACCGACCGATGCTCGGACTCCCGGCCGGGCCGGACGGGCTGCTGCACCGGTTCACCCAGGGCTACCTGCTGCCGTCCTTCACAGGCGGCCAGATCACCACCTTCCGCTCCGACGAGGCCGTGACCGCGTGGGAGTACCTGCGCGAGTTGTGGGCGAACTGCACCCCCTCCAGCACCACCTACGGCTTCATGCAGGAGCCGCTGGAGAACGGCGAGGTGCGCATGGCGTGGGACCACGTCGTGCGGTTGGTCCAGGCCCCGGAACGCGATCCGGAGAACTGGCGCATGCTGCCCAGCCCGCGCGGCCCCCACGGTCTCGGCTACATGGCCGTCGTCGCGGGCCTCGCGATCCCGAAGGGCAGCACCGACCCCGACCTGGCCGAACGCACCATCGACGCGCTGTGCCGGCCGGAGACGCAGATCGGCCTGCTCCGCTCCAACGGCTTCTTCCCCGCCGTGGCCGCACAGATCCCGGACGATCTCGCGCCCGCCATCGCGCTGGAGGCCGACGCGGTGCGCAGGCAGCAAGAGGCCGAGGACAGCGTGCTCTCGCTGCCCCCGGTGGGGCTGGGCGACCGTGAGGGCGAGGTGACGAAGGTCTTCCAGGACACCTTCCGCTCCATCGTCCTCGACGGCGCTCCGATCAGGTCCACACTGGATCACCAGGCCGAAGTGCTGCAGCGACTCCTCGACGAGTTGCGCATCCCGTGCTGGGCGCCCGACCCGGCCGCCGAGTTGTGTGGGGTGGCGTGATGGCCCGGTTCGTGCGCTCGCCGTGGATCCTGTTGCTGCCCTCGGTCGTGCTGATGCTCGCCTTATTCGGCTGGCCGCTGCTCCAGGCGATCATCGTGGCGTTCACCGACGACGACGGCGTGACGCTGTCGCACTGGCAACGGCTGATCGACGACCCCTACTTCCTGCGGGCTCTGCGCAACACGCTGCTGCTCATCGTGATCGTCGTGCCGATCCAGCTCGTGCTGTCCGTCGGCATGGCGTTGCTGATGCAGGCTCGTCCCCGCTTCGCCGGGGTGCACTTCTACCTGTGGTGCGTGCCCCTCGCGATCTCCGAGCTGGCGGCGGGCCTGGTGTGGCTGTCGGTGTTCGACAACCGCGGATACCTGAATTCGCTGCTCGTGTCCCTCGGCCTGTCCGAGCACGGCGTGCAGTGGCTGGGCTACGACAGTCCCACGACGATGCTGCTCGCCGTGGTGGTGGCCGAGGTGTGGCGGGCCACGGCGCTCATGTTCGTCATCGTCGTCGCGGGCGTGCAGATGATCCCGCGCGACTACGACGAGGCCGCGCAGGTGTTCGGCGCGTCGCTGTGGCAGCGACTGCGGCACGTGACGTTGCCGCTGCTCGCGCCGAGCCTGCAGGTGGCGCTGATACTGCGCACGATTCTGGCGTTGCAGGCGTTCGCGGTGGCTCAGGCACTCACCGGCCGCGACTTCCCGCTGCTCGTCGGCGAGACCTACGAGTGGTACGTCAACCTGCAGAACCCGGCCGTCGCCAGTGCGGTCGCACTCGTGGTGCTCGTGGTCTCGTTGGGCACGGCGGTGCTGTACCTGCGCACGGTCCGCACCTCGGAGGACGCGCGATGAGCACCCAGGTCACGGGCCGACCACAGCGCACGCTGCCCGAGGTCGACCTCGCTCCCCTGCGCCGACGCCGTCGGCGGGCACTCGCCGTCCAGGTGGCCTGCACCGCCGTGACGTTGTTCATGGCCGTGCCCATCCTGCTGATCGCGCTGGCCGCCGTGTCGTCACGCCAGTCGCTCGCAGAATTCCCGAAGTCGCTGATACCCAGCGAGTTCTCACTGGAGACGCTCCAGGCGTTCGTGTCGGCCACCGGCACTCTCCCGGCGTTCGGCAACTCGCTGCTCGTCGGGCTCTACACCGTGTTCTGGTCGCTGGTGGTCGGCGCGCCCGCCGGATACGCGCTGGCGCGGCACGTCTTCCGGGGCAAGGACGCCTACCGCGTGTTCATGCTCCTGGTGCGTGCCCTGCCGATCGTGGTGCTGTCGGTGCCGCTGGCCACCATGTTCCTGCGGCTGGACGTCTACGACACCGTCTTCGCCACCACTCTGGTGCACACCACGCTCGCGCTGCCCACCACCGTGCTGATCACGGCCAGCATCTTCGTCTCGGTGCCCACGGACGTCGAGGAGGCCGCACAGGTCTTCGGGTGCACTCGGTGGCAGGCCGCCCGCCGGGTGGTGGTGCCGCTCGCGTTGCCCGGCCTCGCCGCGTCGTCCATCTTCACGTTCGTCCTGTCGTGGAACGAGATCCTGGGCGCCACGGTGGTCACGCTCGGCCACCGCACCCTGCCCGCACAGGTACTGACGTCCCTGGCCGAGGCGTCGGTCGCCTACCGCTTCGCCGGCGGGTTCGCGCTGATCGTGCCCGCGTTGTTGTTCATCTTTCTGATGCGCCGCTACCTGCTGAACATGTGGGGCACCACGCTCCGATGAGGGGGTATCCATGGCCGAGGTCGTCCTGAAGGACCTCGTCAAGACCTACGCCGGCAACGACTCCCGGGCCACCGACGAGGTGTCGCTGACCGTGGCCGACGGCGAGTTCATGGTGCTGCTCGGGCCGTCCGGCTGCGGCAAGACGACGCTGCTGCGCATGGTCGCGGGCCTGGAGCTGCCGGACTCGGGGCAGATCGTCATCGGCGACCGCGACGTCACCTACCTGGAGCCGCGACGACGCAACCTGTCGATGGTCTTCCAGTCCTACGCCGTGTTCCCCAACAAGTCGGTGGCCGACAACATCGGGTTCGGGCTGCAGGTGCGCAAACTGCCCGCCGACGAGATCCGCCGCAAGGTGGAGTGGGCCGCCGACCTGTTGCAGCTCACGCCCTACCTCGACCGGTACCCGGCGAAGCTGTCGGGCGGGCAACGTCAGCGGGTGGCGGTGGCCAGAGCCATCGTCATGGACGCCGACGTGTTGCTGATGGACGAGCCGCTGTCGAACCTCGACGCCCTGCTGCGCCTGTCGTTCCGGGCCGAGCTGAAGAAACTGGTCGGCGAACTCGGCACCACCACGCTGTACGTGACGCACGACCAGGTGGAGGCACTGTCGCTGGGCGACCGCGTCGCGGTGATGCGTGACGGCGCCATCGTGCAGTGCGACGCACCGACGTCGGTCTACGACGACCCGGCCGACACATTCGTCGGGGGTTTCCTGGGCAGCCCGCCCATGAACTTCCTGACCGGCACCGTGCAGCGCGCCGAGTCGGGTCGGCTCACCGTGGACTTCGGGGGGCAGTCGGTGCCGTTACCGCAGGCGCTGTCGTCGTACGAAGGCAAGTCGCTGACGTTGGGGGTCCGTCCCGAGGCCGTCGCGGTCGAGGGCACTGCCGACGGTGAGGCCACGCTGCGGGGTTCGCTGCAGGTGCTGGAGCCGCTCGGCTCGGCGGTGCTGCTCACCACCGAGGTGTGCGGGCAGCCGGTGAAGGTGCAGGCACCGGCGACGTTCCGGGCCGAGACGGCCACGGAGCTGCGGTTGCGGCTGCCCTCGGCTCAGTGCCGGTGGTACGACCCCGACACGGGACTGCTGTTGGAGGCACGGTGACCGCGTCGTCGGACCTGCGACCCCCCGGACTCTCCGGTCCCGCGCTGGCCGCCCGGGCCGCCGCCGTGCTGCGGGACAACGACGTCGGCGCGCTGGTCACCGCCTCCCCCAAGCTGTACCCGCACATGTGGAGCTGGGACGCCGCGTTCATCGCCATCGGCCTGGCCTACCTCGACGTGCGCCGGGCGTTGACGGAACTCGACACCCTGTTCGCGGCGCAGTGGTCGGACGGGATGCTGCCCCACATCGTCTTCACCGACGCGGACGGTTACTTCCCCGGGCCGGATCGCTGGGGCACCGACGACGCCCCGCAGCGCCCGGCGACCGTGCGGACCTCGGGAATCTGTCAACCGCCGGTGCACGCCATCGCGCTGCGCCGCATCGTCGCCATCGCCCGCCGCACCTCGCCCGCGGACGCCGAACTCGCCGAGAGCTTCACCGCCCGTGCGTGGGACGCGCTCTACCGCTGGCACCGTTGGCTCGCCACCTACCGCGTCTCCCCGGAGTGCGGCCTGGTCACCATCGTGCACGGGTGGGAGTCCGGAATGGACAATTCACCGCGCTGGGACGACGCCTACGCCGCGGTGGAACCCGGTCCGGACCTGCCGCCGTACGTGCGACTCGACACGCTCGGCGTCGACGACCCCGGCGAGCGGCCCAGCGACGCCGAGTACGACCGCTACCTCTGGCTCGTCGAGCAGATGCGCCGGGTGCGCTACGACGCCACGGCGGTGGTGCGGAACTCGGACTTCCGCGTCGGCGACGTGTTCAGCACGGCCCTGTTCGCCCTCGCCTGCGACGACCTCGTCGCGCTGGCCGACGAGCTCGACCTGCCCGTCACCCGCGAGGTGACCGACCTTGGGGAGTGGGCACGCGCCGCGCGACGCGCCGTCGCCGAGGCCGCCGACCCGCGTGGCCTGGCCCACGACCGCGATCTGCGACGGAACCGCCCGCTGCGCGCACCGACCGTGGCCTCGTTCGCCCCCGTGCTCTGCGGGGCCCTACCGACGGCGACGGAGTCCCGGTTGCTCGACGAGCTGGCCGGCCCGGACTGGGCCGGACATCCCGACTTCGTGGCCGCGGTGCCCCCGTCGGTGTCACCCCGCGAACCCGGGTTCGACTCCCGCCGATACTGGCGTGGTCCACAGTGGCCAGTGGTGACCTGGTTGTTCAGCCACGCGTTGCGGCGCGGCGGCCACACCGCCCTCGCGGCGCGCTGGCGCGAGGAAGGGCTCCGGCTCGTCTCCGACGGCTCCTTCGGCGAGTACTACGAACCCTTCACCGGTGAGCCGTTGGGCAGTACGCAGCAGTCGTGGACGGCGGCCGTGGCACTGGACTGGCTCTGCGGCGAGTGGTGACGTCCTCAGCCGTCCGCCGGATCGCAGGCCCGCCAGAGCCGCGCGCCGAAGGGTGAGATACCGACCGCGCCCCGGACGAATCTCGGCCGGCGCGCGGTCCTGGTGGCAGCGACGACACTCTCGTCGGCCAGCAGCACCTCGTACTGCGTGGCCAGGCTGCGCTCCTCCGGCCCCAGCTCGGCGAGCCCGAACGCCACGAGCCTGCCCAGGTACACGGGCACGGCGTCGGTCAGCGTGACCCCGGCCGCGCTGCCGACGGTGGAGGCGTGCCGCAGCAGCACCGCGTTGGTCCGCAGGAAACCTCGCTCGACGACGTCGACCGTGGGCCACGTCTCGCCCTGGGCGAGCAGCCGCAGCAGGCGAACCTCGTCGGGCACGAGCGACCGCATCACCGCGTCGTACAACCGCCAGGTGGCCGCGTCCTCCCTCTGCTCGGCCGACTCATCGAGCAACGCCGCCGTCCTCGCCCGCACCGCGTCACGGGGAGCGTCGGCGGTGGGCAGTTCGCCCCGACGGGAAGGGCGTGAGTCGGTGGCCTCGGCCCCGGGTAACAGCGTCACCAGCTCGTAGCCCGTGCGCGCGGCCCAGCCGGCCGCCCTGCCCATCCGCCGTACCAGTTGTCCGGTCGCCACGTCCCGATGGTGCCTGCCGGTGACGACACAGCGCTACCCCTTCGGGTGATGCGGGTCGGGAGGCACGAACCCCCAGCGTTCCAGCGCAGCACGGATGAAGTCCGCACCGATCCGATTGGTCTGGGCGACGTTTCCCTCTGGGCGCGCGGGCACGGCGTCGGAGCCGTCAATCACCCGGAAACTTTCGGCACGCGGATGTTTCCAGTGCCCGCCGCACCCGGCGGGACACGGAACCTCCATGGCCCGGAGAACACCGCGGTGAGGCTGTTGCCACCTCAGGACGCCGGTGTCCTCGCACAAAGCGCAGTCGTCACTTCGGAACCTGGCCGAGTCCTCCGCAGTTCCCACAGGGGTCCTTCCGGTTGGGCGCGAGCCCGGATCCGAGGCAGCGCGGGCAGTTCACCATGTCGCCGAAGTTCATCGTGCATCTTCCTCTGCGTTTCCGGAAGCGAACACGACTATATTCGCGTGATCGGGTCACTCCCCTTGACCGACCCCACGATCACCCGTTCGCCGCAGTGACGTCTCCTCAAGCCCCCAGCCATTCCTTCGCCGCGGCCATGCCGTCGACGGTGATCTGATGCCCGCCGCTGTGCCAGTGCTCGGTGACGTCCGAGCCGCGTTCCCGCAGCGCCGCCGCGAGTTCCTGCGCCGGCACCAACGGGGCCATGGGGTCGTGTCGCCCGTTCGCCATCAACACCCGCGTGCCCGTGAGATCGTGCCGAGGCGGCTCGGGAATCGGCAGCATCGCCGCGAACAACACCGCCTCGCGGAGCACGTCGGGGCGCAGCAGAACGGTGGCCGCCGCGATGTTGGCGCCGTTCGAGAATCCCGCCGCCACGAGCCGACGCCCGTCGAGGCCGTAGCGGTGCCGCGCCTCCGTCACGAAGTCGGCCAACTGACCTGCCCGGTGGACGACGTCCTCGGTGTCGAACACTCCCTCGGCGTGCCGACGGAACCACCGTGCCGCCCCGTGTTCCGACACCGGGCCCGCAGGAGCGATCATGGGCGAGGCCGGACACAGTTCCTTGCCCAGCGACAGGATGTCCGTCGGGCTTCCCCCGGTGCCGTGCAGGAGCAACAGGACCGGAGCCCCGGCGCTGCCCTCCACGAACTCGTGCTCGAACGTCAGATCGGTCATGCGCTCACCGGGTTGTTCTCACGCGGAAGGTCCAGCTCCGGCAGCATGGCGGCGATCTGCTCCCGGTCGGGCTCCAGCCAAGGCGGCAACCTCAGCGCCCGCCCCAACTCCAGCAACGGCTCGTCGACCGTGAAGCCCGGCTGGTCGGTGGCGAGCTCCAGCAGCGTCCCTCCCGGTTCCCGGAAGTAGATCGAACGGAAGTACTGCCGGTCCATGATCGACGTGACTCCGACGCCGCGGTCGAGCAGCTCCTCCCGCCACGCGGCCTGGGTCGACTCGTCGGGAGCCCGCCACGCCACGTGGTGGACGGTGCCCGCCGCGACCAGACCCCGGGGCGCGTCCGGCGTCACGAGGACGTCCACGGTCGCGCCGGGGCCACCGTCGCCCGCGACGAATCGGAACCGGTTGCCCTCCTCGTGGGCGAAGTGCAGGCCGAGCCCTTCGGTGAGCATCCCGGCCGTCGCGTCCTCCCGGTTCACCGACAACGTCACCGAGTGCAGGCCCCGCACGGCGTGCTCGGCGGGCACCATCGGCGTGTCCCACGGGGCACGCGGGTCACCCTGCTCGTGCGCGACGAGCGCCAGCGACAGCCCGTCGGGGTCGCGGAACGGCAGGACGTCCTCATCGTCCCGGTGGAGGATTTCGCCCGTCGACACCCCCGCGCGCCGAAGGTGTCGCTGCCACCAGCCGAGCGAGTGCTCCGGCACCGAGAACGCCGTCGCCGTGGCCTGCCCGGTTCCCAAGCGTCCTCGCGGAGCGTCCGACCAGGGGAAGAACGTCAGCAGTGTGCCGGGACGGCCGTCCTCGTTGCCGTAGTAGAGGTGGTAGGTGCCCGGGTCGTCGAAGTTCACGGTCGTCTTCACCAGCCGCAGCCCCAGCGTGCGCAGGTAGAAGTCGACGTTGCGCTGCGGGTCGCCGCCGATGGCGGTGACGTGATGCAGTCCGCTGGTCCGGTAGGACATGGCTCCTCCTCCCCGGCGGGGTACCTCCGGGTCCACGGCCATAAACGACGCCGGGGCCCGACCCGACCACGCTGTGCACACCGCGTGCCCGCCCGCGCTGGGCCGGGCACGGCACGACTCGACGGAACCACGGTCCACAGCCCGTTCGAGAATCGTGTCGATCACCGTCACGCGGAGTGGCGACACGACCCGGTGTCACACCATTTCTCCTTCCCCAGGAATTGCACCGTTTCCACTTGAATTCCATTCCGTCGATCCGGCTACGTGATCTGCACCACTCCCTATTTCCCGATTGCACGAAACCGCTGCCGGGTAGCAGGTCTCGAGGCTTCGTGCCTGCTACACGCCTGTGATCATTCGGAGAAAGGAACAACTCATGCGCAGCGTTCGTCGCGGACTGGTCGCCACTGCCATCGCCTTCCCGCTCGCGTTCGGCTTCGCCGGTGTGGCCGCCGCCGGGGAGAACACCGAGGGCAGCGTCGACTGGGCCGAGTACGAGGCGAGCATCGCCGTCGCGGGTCCCGAGGGCGCCTTCGCGGGCGAGGTCTCGGCCGAGGCGTTCCACGCCGACTTCGCGAAGGAAGTCACCAAGGACAAGAAGAAGCACGAGGACAAGAAGAAGGACCAGAAGCACGGCGACAAGCGCTCCGACGACAAGGGCGACAAGGGCTGCGACAAGAAGAAGCACGAGTCCGTGAGCGGCGAGGTGGACTACGCCGCCTACGAGGACGAGGGTGCTGCCGCCAGCTACCAGGGCGCCATCGCCTGGGACGTCGAGGCGGAGTCCTTCCACGCCGAGAAGAACTGACCTTCTCCCCTGTTCCACGGTGTGCACGGTGCCCCGGGCCGTTTTCCCGGGGCACCGCCGTGTGCGCCGTTGCCTTTGTCGTTCCTTTCGAGCTCCGAAGATCTCGCGCTACCTCACATCGGTGATTGCCGAATTCGAGCACCGCGCCGCCGCTTAGTGCCCAGGGCACCGGGTAGCACACACGTCGAGGCCTTCTGCCTCTGCCCCATCCCTGGAAATCCGGAGAAAGGAACAACTCATGCGCAGTGTTCGTCGCGGACTGGTCGCCTCCGCCCTCGCCCTGCCGCTCGCGTTCGGCTTCGCCGGTGTCGCCACTGCCGGAGAGAGCAACGGCGAAGGCAGCGTCGACTGGGCCGGGTACGAAGCGAGCTTCGCCGTGGCCGGCCCGTGGGGCGCCGCTGCCGGCGACATCGCGAGCGAGGCGTTCCACGCCTCGTACTCCGACAACGGCGACGACGACCACAAGAAGGGCAAGCACGGCGACTCCCGCCACGACGCCAGGGGCGGCGAGGACAAGCACAAGGACAAGAACGGCGACAGCGGCGAGGTCGACTGGGCTGCCTTCGAGGCGAGCGGCGCTGCCGCCGGCCCGCTCGGTGCCGCCGCCGGCAGCGTGGGAGCCGCGTCCTTCCACGCCGAGCAGGACTGATCCTCTTCGTCACGTCCTGAAAGGTGTCCCGGGAGCTTGTCCCGGGACACCTTCTCGTATGCGCACCCGACCCGGGGACATGCGTCCTCCGGTGGCCTGAAACCGGCACTACGACGGCCGGTCCGCGGGTAGGCGGAGTCGGGCTTCGTGACCACTCGCTGAACCGGAGAAGGAAGGACAACTCATGCGCAACGTTCGTCGCGGTCTCGTCGCCGCCGCCCTGGCTTTCCCGCTCGCCTTCGGCGTGGCCGGTGTGGCCGCCGCCGACGAGGTCGAAGGAAGCATCGACTGGGCCTCCTACGAGGCCGAGTACGCCTCCGCGACCTACCAGGGTGCCGAGGTCGAGGAGATCGAGAGCGAGGCGCTGCACGCCGAGTTCGAGGCCGATGTGGACGGCAAGCACCAGCGTTCCGGCGAGGCCCGCCACGACAAGGGCGACGAGCACAAGGGCGTGTCCGTGGACGTCGACTGGGCCTCGTACGAGGCCGAGGGTGCCGCCGCTGACGCGACCGGCGCCGCCGTCGGCGAGATCGAGGCCGAAGCCGCCCAGGCCGAGATCGACTGACCGAAGCGAGTCACGACTCGCTTCTCACGCCCTCCGCACGCCCGACGATGCCCCGGCACGGCCCACGGCCACCGGGGCATCGTCGTGTCTCACAGGTACTTCTGGTTCAGCACGTCGGCGACGAAGTTCACCAACGCCGGCCACACCCCGGGGATCAACAGCACGCCGAGGACCACGAACGTCGGGAACAGGATGGCCGTCTCGACCTTGGTCCCGGTGCTGAACCGGAGCTTCTTCGGCGGGCGCAGCTCGTACCACGTCTCGCCCGCGATCGGGATGGGGAACAGGAAGGGACAACCCGACTCCGTCAGCGCGTCGCCGAGACAGTGTGTGAAGCACCCGAGTGCCACCGCGATGCCCAGCAGCCCTGACACCGAGTCGAGTTGCGTGAGTACGTCGGGACTGTTCTCGACGACCCACCACACCACCGCCCCGCACGCCACGGGCAGCAGCCAGTCGCCGAGCGCGTCCTCGGCGAGCAACAGCCCGAACACCACGACACCCACGACGACCCACGGCCCGCCCACCGATGTGCCCCAGGCCGTCAGGCCACCGAGCAGCAACGCGAAGAGCAGCGTGTGCGACAGATGCCGGTGGGCGCCCTTCTTCCGTTCGTCCCGGGGCCCCTTCGTCACCTTGTACAGCGACGCCGAGGCGTGGCGGAGCAGCCACGACAGCGCACCCGTCACGGGCCCGAGCAATTTCGACGCCCGCGCGCCCGGGTGGTCGAGGTCCGGCAACAACGCGTAGCCCGCGGTGGTCGCGGCGAACACGACCGCCTGGGAGAGCGTGGAGATTCCCACTAAGGGTGCCACCGCCAGGCCGGCGCACCACCCGGTCAACGCATGGGTGCGACCCATCATGAGAGCCGAAGACCTCCAGCCGTCGGTCGGGGAACACGGTCGAACATCGGTGCGACCAGTCTTCCCGACCGAGCACTCCGCGTGATCAAGACCCCCGTCTCGAACGCGGATCGTACGCGCCACCCCCTACGAAAGTCGGGACTTTCGAACCGGAACGTCCGGATGTGAAACGTCTGTGAGTCCGCTGAGGATGATCGATCCAAACTTTCGTGGGAGGTCACCTAGTGGCAAGACAACCCTGGATGAGACGGATAGGCGTCGCCACGGCGGTGAGTGCCGTCGCGGTGATGGGGCTCGGGGTGCCCCAGGCTTCCGGTGAGCAGGAGGTCCCGCCGCAGTCGGAGCCCGGTCAGGAGCTCGACCGCGAGGACCGGATGTTGTTGGAGCAGGCCGAGAAGGAAGGCCGGTCCACCGTCACCCTGCTCGTCGCCGCCGAGTCCGGCAAGACGGCTGCCGCCAAGAGCGAGCTGGCCTCGCTGGGCGGCAAGGTGCGCAAGACCGACACCGAGCTCGACTACCTGAAGGTCACCGTCCCGATCGAGGCGGCGGAGCAGGCGCAGAAGCTTCTTTCGGTGAAGGCGGTCGACGTCGACGGGCTGATCGCCAGGGACGAGCCGGAACCGCTGGGCGCGACCGACCCGATTCCGCAGCCCGCTCCGGACGCCAAGACGCCCAAGCGCAACCCGTACCTGCCGACGCAGGACACCAAGGCGGCCCAGTTCAGCGAGCTGTTCCCGTTCTGGGACGGTCGGGGAACCACCATCGCGATCCTCGACACCGGGATCGACCTCGACCACCCGGCGCTGGCCAAGACCAGCACGGGCAAGCGCAAGATCGTCGACTGGTACACGGCCAACTCCCCAGACTCGGGCGACGGCACGTGGGTCACGATGTCGGACGAGACCTACTCGGGCACGTTCACGGCCGCGGGTCGGGAGTGGACCGCGCCCGAGGGCGAATTCACCTTCGGTGTGTTCAGCGAGACCGCCCAGGACCTCGGCTCGGGCACCAGCGAGCTGGAAGGCGACGTCAACCGCGACGGCGACCGCGAGGACAGCTGGGGTGTGCTGCTCGACACCGCCACGAAGGAAGTGCGCGTCGACCTCGACGGTGACGGTGACTTCACGAACGAGAAGCCGATGCGCGACTACAAGGTCGACTACGACGTCGGCTACTTCGGCGAGGACGACCCGGACACCGACGTCGTCGACCGCATGGCGTTCGTGGTGCAGACCGACCAGGAGGGCTACGTCAACATCGGCCTGGCGGCGGGCGCGCACGGCTCGCACGTCGCGGGCATCGCGGCGGGCAACGACCTGTTCGGCGGCAAGATGGACGGTGCGGCTCCCGGCGCGAAGCTGATGTCGGTGAAGGCGTGCCTGTCGACCCCGTCGTGCACGTCGAGCGGGCTCGTCGACGGCGTCATCTACGCGGCCGAGAACGGCGCCGACGTCGTCAACATCTCGATCGGCGGGCTGCCCGCCCTCAACGACGGCAACAACGCCCGCGCCGAGCTGTACAACCGGATCATCGACACCTACGACGTGCAGCTCTTCATCTCGGCGGGCAACAGCGGTGCCGGCGCGAACTCGGTCGGCGACCCGTCGGTGGCCACCGACGCGGTGAGTGTCGGCTCCTACATCAGCAAGGCCACGTGGCTGGCGAACTACGGTTCCGAGTCGGCGACCAAGGAGAGCCTGCACCCGTTCTCGTCACGCGGCCCGCGTGAGGACGGCGGGTTCAAGCCGAACCTCGTCGCGCCGGGCTCCGCGATCGCACCCACCCCGCGGTGGCAGCCGGGCGGCCCGGTGCCGGGCACGTACGACCTGCCCCCGGGCTACAGCATGCTGAACGGCACCTCGATGGCCGCTCCGCAGGCCACGGGCTCCGCCGCGTTGCTGGTGAGTGCCTACAAGTCGCTGTACGGCAAGCGGCCCGACGCGTCGGTGCTGCGGTCGGCCATGACCTCCACCGCGCGGTTCGTGGACGACATCCCCGCCTACGCGCAGGGTGCCGGTCTCATCGACACGATCCGCGCGCTCGACGTGCTGCGGAGCAAGGAGCACGCGACCGTCACGACCTCCGTCGAGGTCAACACGGTGCTGTCGCACCAACTGTCCACTCCGAACACCGGCGTCGGCATCCACGACCGCGAGGGCGTGCGGGTCGGGGAGAGCTACACCCGCACCTACACGCTGACGCGCACCAGTGGTTCGAAGCAGCCGGTCAACTACCGCGTCAGTTGGGTCGGCAATGACGGCACGTTCTCGTCCAAGAAGAACGTGAGCCTGCCGCTGAACAAGCCGGTGACGTTCGACGTGAAGGTCGACCCGAAGAAGGCGGGCGTGCACTCGGCGCTGCTGCGTCTCGACGACCGTCGCACCGTCGGCTACGACGTCCAGACCATGAACGTCGTGTTCGCCGCCCTGGACTTCGCCGAGGAGAACGGCTTCACCGCCGAGGCGTCGGGCACCGTCGGGCGCAACCAGGTCACCAGCACGTTCGTGCGCGTGCCCGAGGGCACCGCGTCGCTGAAGATCGACATGCGCGCGGGTGGCGACTCCGGCGCCGGTCAGGTCCGCTTCCTCCGCTACGACCCCACCGGCATCCCCGTCGACTCGACGGCGTCGACGAACTGCTTCAACCCCGACGCGGGCGGCGGTTGCGCGGGTGGCACGGCCACCAGCCGGACCGTCACCGACCCCATGCCGGGCGTGTGGGAGATCGTCGTCGAGGCACGCCGGACGTCCGATGCGGCGACCTCGGACTGGTCGCTGTCGATGGAGGTGCAGGGCGCCGCGGTGGAGCCGAACCCGGACGTGCTGCCGGAGGCCGCGCTGAACGAGCCCGTGTCGCGCGAGTACACGGTCACCAACACGCTGGGCGGCTTCACCGGCGCGCTGACGGGCGTCCCGCTCGACAGTGCCCGCAAGGAGCGCCCGAGCATCGGTGACGGCGAGGTGAAGTCCTACGACGTCGTCGTGCCCGAGGGCGCGACGTCGCTGACCGCCACCATCGGCAACACCTCCGACGGCGGCGCGGACCTCGACCTGTTCGTCTACGACTGCACGTCGGGTTCGTGCGAGCTGGCGGACTACTCCGCCAACGGCGACTCGGCGGAGTCGGTGACGGTGGCCGACCCGAAGGCCGGCACCTGGCGCATCGAGATCGACGCGTACTCCGTCCCGTCCGGGACGACCGAGTACGACTACCTCGACGCCTACGCGCTCGACGGCCTCGGCGACGTCGAGGTCACCGACGAGCAGGCGGAGCGCCCCACCGGCAGCACGTGGACCGTGCCCGCCACGGTGACGGCGAAGGCCGACCCGGGCGAGGGCCGCGTCCTGCGCGGTGTCCTCGCCGTGCGCACCGCCGACGACCTGCGCGTCGGCAGCGCGGAAGTGGTCGTCGAGTCGGTCACCGGCTGACCTCTCGACTCCCCTGCTGATCAGCCGGGTACGGCCCCCGCCGTGCCCGGCTGATCGCGTTCTCGGCGCCGTCGCCCGGCATTCTCCCGACGTCCGCCGGGTACTCGGCGGCCATGACGTCTCGACTCGACCCGTACCGGGCGAAGCGGAGGAAGGGCCGGACCCCCGAGCCACTGCCCGCCGACGAGCCCGAACCCGGTCCGGGCGAGCGGTTCGTCATCCACGAACACCACGCCCGCAGGCTGCACTGGGACGTCCGGTTGGAACGCGACGGCGTGCTCGTGTCGTTCGCCGTGCCCAAGGGGCTGCCCGCCGAACCGGGCACCGTGCGGCTGGCCGTCCACACCGAGGACCACCCGCTCGACTACGCCACCTTCTCCGGCGAGATCCCGAAGGGCGAGTACGGCGCGGGGCGCATGACGATCTGGGACTCCGGTAGCTACGAGACGGTCAAGTGGAGCGACCGTGAGGTGTCGGTGGTCCTGCACGGCGAGCGGGTGCACGGGCGCTACGTGTTCTTCCGGTCGCGGGGCGAGGACGACGACGGGTGGAACGTCATTCGCTCCGACCCGCCCGACGATCCCGAACGGACCGCGCTGCCGCGCTCGCTGAAGCCCATGCTCGCGGTCGCGGGCACACTGCCCGAGGACGACGCGGCGTTCGGCTACGAGTTCAAGTGGGACGGGGTCCGTGCGCTGGCCCGCGTCGAGGGCGGCCGGGCGACGCTGTTCTCCCGGCGCGGCGACGACATCAGCGGCACCTACCCGGAACTGCGCGCGCTGGGTGAGCAGCTCGGCACCACCGAGGTGTGGCTGGACGGCGAGATCGTCGCCGTCCGGGACGGGCGGCCGAGCTTCTCCGCCCTGCAGAGCCGGATGCAGGCGGGTGAGCAGCGCGCCCGGCGACTCGCCCGGCAGGTGCCGGTCACCTACCTCGTGTTCGACCTGCTCCACCTCGACGGGCACTCCTGTCTCGACCTGCCGTACCGACAGCGGCGTGACCTGCTGGATCGGCTGGAGCTGGGCGGCGAGCACTGGCAGGTCCCGCCCTGGTTCCGCGGCGGGGGCAGCGCCGTCGTCACCGCGGCCGCCGAGCAGGAGCTGGAGGGTGTCGTCGCCAAGCGGCTCGACTCGCCGTACCGGGCGGGCGAGCGCAGCAGCGCCTGGCTCAAGATCACGGACCTGCTGACGATCGAGGTCGTCATCGGCGGTTGGCGGCCCGGCGAGGGGCGACGCGCCGACACCTTCGGCTCGCTCATGCTCGGAGTGCCCCACGCGGACGGCCTGCACTACGTCGGCCAGGTCGGTACCGGTTTCGACGACGACTCCCTCCGCGCCCTGACGTCGCGGCTGCACCGCCTCGAACGGCGCACCTCACCCTTCACCACCCCGCTGCCGCGCGACCGCGCCACGGGGGCCCGCTGGGTGAGCCCGAAGCTCGTGGGCGAGGTGGCCTTCAAGGCATGGACCGACGACGGCAGGCTGCGCGCCCCCGCCTGGCGTGGCCTGCGCCCCGACCGAGTCCCGGAGGAGCTGATCCGATGACCGACACCCCCACGCTCGTCGACGTCGGAGGCCGCCGCCTTCGAATGTCCAACTTGGACAAGGTGTTCTACCCCGAGTCCGGATTCACCAAAGGGCAGGTCATCGACTACTACGTCCGCGTCGCCCCGGTGCTGCTCCCGCACGTCAGGGACCGGCCGTTGACGTTGAAGCGCTACCCCAACGGCGTGGAGGCCAAGTCGTTCTTCGAGAAGAACGTCTCCGGCCACGCTCCCGACTGGGTCCGCACGGTCCGCATCGAGACCCCGGGCAGCTCGAAGGGCGCGGAGAGCGCCGACTTCGCGCTCGTGCAGGATCTGCCCACGCTGGTGTGGGCGGCTCATCTGGCCAGCATCGAACTGCACGTTCCACAGTGGAAGGTCGGCCCCCGAGGGGGCGAGCGCACGCCCGACCTGCTCGTCTTCGACCTCGACCCCGGCGAGCCCGCCACGATCGTCGAGTGCTGCGAGGTGGCGTCGTGGCTGCGCGACGAACTCACCGAGGACGGGCTGACCGCCTATCCGAAGACGAGCGGGTCGAAGGGGCTGCAGCTCTACGCACCCGTCCGCACCCGCTCGGCGGGACGGACCAGCGAGTACGCCAAGGAACTCGCCGAGCGACTGGAGAGCGCACACCCCGACCTCGTGGTGTCGCGCATGGCGAAGAACCTGCGCGGCGGCAAGGTGCTCATCGACTGGAGCCAGAACAACCCGAAGAAGACGACGATCGCCCCGTACTCGCTGCGCGCGAGGCCGGCCCCCACCGTCTCCACACCGGTGAAGTGGGACGAGGTCCGATCCTGCCGCAGACCGGACGACCTGCGCTTCGAGGCCGGCGAGGTCCTCGACCGCGTCGACGACCTCGGCGACCTCTTCGAACCCCTCCTGGCCGACGACCGCCCCTCGCTGTGATCCCGAACCGACCCCGAACTGACCCCACGCGTGTCCTCGCCCCACGCACGCATGTCGGCGTCCTGCGCACCCGTTTCCGCACCCTGCGTACGCATGTCGGCGCCCTGCGACGCGGGCATGCGTGCGAAAGGTGCGGACACGCCGGTCAGGTCAGGGTGTCCTGCAGGAACGACAGGGTGCGGCCCCAGGCGAGGTCCGCCGCGTCGGGGTCGTGGAACGACGGCGCGTCGAAGTTCGAGAACGCGTGCCCGGCGGCGTAGTGGTGCACGGCGATGTCGGGCCGGTTCGCCACGGCGGCCTCCACCGCCGCGATCTGGGCCCGCGAGATGTACGGGTCGTCGTCGCCGTAGTGGAACAGCATGGGGCAGGCGATGTCGCCCGCGAGTTCCAATCGGTCGTGCACGCCGGAGCCGTAGTACGACACCGCCGCGTCCGGCCCCGCCCCGTCCACGCGTGCCGACGTGGCGAACAGATACGCGAGCGTGCCGCCGAGACAGAAACCGACGGCCCCCACGCGCGACGAGCACTCCGGCGTGGCACGCACGTGGGCCAACGTCGCGGTCATGTCCACCACCGCGAGGTCGAAATCCAGCCGCGACGCGAGTTCCATACCTTCCGCGAGCCCGGACTCGTCGCGTTCGAAGCCCGGCTGCAACCGCCAGAACATGTCCGGCACCACGGTGTGGAACCCGTTGTCGGCCAACCGGAGCGCGAGTTCCCGCATGTTGTCGTTGACGCCGAAGACTTCCTGGAACAGCACCACGGCGGGTGCCGGTGACTGGTCCGGAACAGCGACGAAAGCACGGAAGGTCTGGTCCTCGGCAGCAGGCGTGTCGACGGTGATGTTCTCGTAACGGCTCGTGACCATCGTCCGATCCTTTCGGGTCGGCGGGTGTGTGCCAACACCAACGCGCGCCGTGTCACGTTTGCCGAGGCTGCCATCGGCGTACCCGAGGACTATGCTCGCCTCTATGCCACGGGCGGTCGACAAGAACAGAGCCGAAGACCGCCTGCGTCGTATCGAGACGGTCACCGACTCCGACCTCGCACATCTGCAGGTGGAGGACGTGCTTCAGGTTCTTCTCGACCGTGTTCGGGAAAACCTCGACGCCGACACGGCCACCATTCTTCTCCTCGACGACGCCGGACAGCACCTCGTCGCCACCGCGTCCTCCGGAATCGAGGAGGAAGTGCGCCAGGGCGTGCGCGTGCGGGTCGGTGAGGGTTTCGCGGGCCGGATCGCGGCCGAACTCCGTCCGCACCTCATCAACGACGTCAGCGCGGACACGGTGGTCAACCCGCTGCTGTGGCGCAAGGGCATTCGCACGCTGGCCGGTGTTCCGTTGCTCGCCGAGGGGCATCTGCTCGGCATCCTCCACGTCGGCACGTTGCGTGACCGCGAGTTCGACGAGTCCGACGTCCAGTGGCTGCGCGTCGCCGCCGACCGCATCGCGATCCACCTCAGCAGTCAGCTCACCGCCACGGAACGCAACGCCGCGACGACGTTGCAGCGTTCGTTGTTGCCGAGTGAGCTGCCCCGGATTCCGGGCCTCGACTTCGGATCGCGTTACGTGCCCGGTGAGCGCCTGGAGATCAGCGGTGACTGGTACGACGTGTTCACGCTGCCGTCGGGACAGCTGTGCATGGCCATCGGCGACGTGGTGGGCCGGGGCCTGCCCGCCGCGATGGTGATGGGTCGACTGCGTACCGCGGTGCGTGCGCACGCGCTCGACAGCGACGACCCCGCCGAGGTGCTGACGAAGGTCGACCGGCACGTCCGCCATTTCGAGCCCGAGACGATGGCCACCATCGCCTTCGCGATGTGGGAGCCCTCCCTGGACGCGGTGCACCTGTCGCTCGCCGGGCATCTCCCGCCGGTCGTCGCGGCGGACGGCGAGCCGAGTCGCCTCGTCGACGAGGCGTCGATCGACGCTCCGATCGGCGTGAGTTCCGCCCCGCAGCGCCGCCACACCGTCCGGGTCCCCATTCCGTTGGGGGCGAGTCTGCTCTTCTACACCGACGGACTCGTGGAGCGTCGGGGCCGTTCGCTTGACGACGGGCTGCAGGAGCTGTGCGAGGCCGTTCGTACCGGCCCCGCGGATCTGCTGTGTGCCGAGGTGATGAGCAAGCTCGTCGGCTCGGAGGTCCCGGCCGACGACATCGCCGCGCTCGCCGTGCGGAGGCAGTTGCCCACCGCACCGAACAAACTGGACCTCGAAATCGACGCCGTGCCGGAGGCCCTCGCCGACGTCCGCTCCGAACTCCGCCGATGGCTGCCCAACGTCGGCGCCTCCGAGGACGACGTGGCCGATCTGCTCATCGCCGTCGGCGAGGCCGTGGCCAACTCGATCGAGCACGCCTACGGCCCGCAGGGCGGTAAGGTGGAGATCCAACTCGAGGCGCACGACCAGGAGGTCCAGATCGGGATTTGCGACACGGGCACCTGGCGCGCCGCCCGAGGCCAACACCGTGGCAGGGGCACGCAGCTCATGCGCCAGCTCTGTGACGACGTCTCGATCGCTCACGACCCGTCGGGCACGTGCGTGATCCTGCGCAAACGACTTTCCGAAGGCGAGACTGGATGACCGAGGCGAACGTCGAGGTCCGCACGCACGCCGACACGGTCGAGATCCTGCTCACGGGCGAGATCGACCTGTCCAACAGCGACCTGGTTCGCGAGAAGATCTTCGCCTCCATCGACAACCGCCTGGTCGCCGTGAAGATCGACCTCGGCGGGCTCGCCTACATCGACAGCGCGGGACTGCGCATCCTCTTCGCGCTCGCCGAGCGGCTACGGCTGCTCCAGACCGAGTGCCGAATCGCCGCGCCCGTGGGCACACCCGCCCGGAGAGTGCTGGAGCTGTCGGGCATGTCGGCCGTCGCCCGGCTCGAACCCTGAGCGCGACACCCTGCCTCGCGCCGGCTCGCACACCGGCCGCCCGACAGACCGCCGACGACGCGGCTCGACGGACAGCCGGGGTCACGACGACTCAGGCCGCTCAGGCGGACAGTTCGGGGATACGGTCGCCGTAGCGGGCCACCAGTTCGACGTTGCGCTCGTCACCGCCCGGCACGTTCGCGCTGGTCCACAGTGGCAGGTCGACGCCACGCTCGTCGGCGAGGTCGGCCAACTCGGCGAGCAGCGCCGACCAGACGTAGGCGGCCGCCACCGTGGACACGGCGGACGTGCGTGGCGCCGAGGCCGGGTACACGACGTCGCCGGGGGGAACGTGGGTGTCGAGGACCACCGTGGCGTGGTCGGCCAGGCGGGTTCCACCGCTGCGGTCGGCCGCGGCGGCCGACGCTGCCGTGGAGGTCACGGCGATCACCGGGACGTCGCGCGCGAGCGAGGCCTGCGCGATCTCGACGGGGTACGGGTTGCGCCCGCTGGTGGAGAACACCACGACCACGTCACCCTGGCGGATGTCGGACTTCTCGACGAGCGCCCGCCCTCGACCGGGCACTCGCTCGGCCGCGGAGCTGCGCAGCGCGCCCGTCAACGGGAGCACCTCCGGGTCCCACATCGGCCGCACCGCGGCGAGACCACCGGCCCGGTAGAACGTCTCGCACACCATCGCCAACGAGTGACCCGCTCCCGCCGCGTGCACGATGCCGTCGCCGTTCACCGCGTCGAGCACCAGCTCGGCGGCCTTGGCCAGATTCTCGTGCTGCGAGTCGATGGCGTCGATCAATTCTCGCGTTCTGTCACGCACCGGCACGATCTCCTTCACCTCGGTAGTCGACACGCGGCCCATCTCAGCCGGGTCGGCGAGGCGGCGCAACCGGGTTCCGCGAGTTCGTCGGCGCGAGACCGCTCCGGGGGCCGCCGTGGCCCCCGGAGCGGCTCAGGACTCAGTCGGCCCGCTTCGCGTAGGTGAGCGACTCGCCGCCGTGCACGGCCTCGCCCGCGACGAACGTCGCCAGCACCCCGATGCCGTCGATGGCCGACGTGGGCACGGAGGTGGGGTCGTCGTCGAGCAGCACGAGGTCGGCGTCCATGCCCGCCTCGATCCGGCCCCGCCGGTTCTCCAACCCCGCCGCGTACGCGGCGTGCGTGGTGAAGGCCCGCAACGCCTCGGTGGCGTCCACCCGCTCGTTCTCGGCCAGCACGACACCCCCGCTCGTCGTGCGCTCCACCATGTTGCGCATGCCCGACAGCGGAGCGCCGTTGCCCACGCACGGCCGGTCGGAGCTGCCGGGCACCCGCAGTCCCGCGTCGAGGAACGAGCGGTGCCGGTACAACCACGGCACCCGGGACTCGCCCAGCGACTTGAACATGGTGTCGCCGATCTCGTACAGGAATCGGGCCTGGGGCACGGGCACGACGTCGAGCGCGGCGAGGCGTGGCAACTGGTCCGGCCGCACCATGGCCGCGTGCTCGATGCGGTGCCGGACTCCCTGCCGCGGGAACTCCCGCTGGGCCTGCTCGAACGCCTCCAGCGTCAGGTCGATCGCGCGGTCGCCGATCGCGTGCGCGGCCACCCGCCAGCCGCTGCGGTGCGCGTCGAGGATGCGCCTGCGAAGCACCTCGGGGTCGTCACCGAGGACGCCGAGCCCGCCGTCCCCCTCGAACGGTTCCGTGACGGCGGCGGTCCGGCTGCTCAACGCTCCGTCGGTGAAGATCTTCATCGGGCCGATCCGCAGGAAATCGTCGCCGAACCCGGAGCGCACCCCGAGATCGAGGCCCACGAGGTCCTCCACGAGCGGATGCAGGGTCTCGGCGGCGGGCATCAACTCCACCCGCACGGTGAGGTCGCCTCGCTGCCGGGCGAGCTGGTAGGCCGCCGCCTCGGCGGGGCTGTGGCCGATCCACCCGCCCGCGATGCCCGCTTCGGTCACGTGCGTGAGCCCCTCGGCGGCGTACACCTTCGCCGCCCGCGCGACGGCCTGGGCGAGCTCCTCCACCGGATACGGCTTGACGAGAGCGTCCACGAGCTGCTGAGCCTGCTCGGCCAGCAGTCCCGTCGGCTCGCCCGAGTCGTCCCGCTCCACGACGCCGCCCTCGGGAACCACGGCCGTGCCGTCGAGAATGCCCGCCTGCGCGAGGATGGCGCTGTTCACCGAGCACATGTGGGCCGACCGGTGCTTGAGCCACACGGGCCGCCCGCCACCGGCACGGTCCAGCGCTTCCCGCGACGGATGCCCCCCGAGCACGAAGTCGTCGTACTGCGACCCGACCACCCACGCGTCCGACGGCAACTGCGCCGCCCGCGCCGCCACGGTGTCGTACAGCTCGTCGAGGCTCCGGCACACCGAGAGGTCCAACTCGGCCAGCGACAGGCCGTACCAGACCATGTGGTTGTGGGCGTCGGCGAACCCCGGGGCGAGCACGGCGCCCCCGCCGTCGACGACCGTCGCGGCGGACAGTCCGGCCACCTCGTCGTCCACGCCGACGATGCGGCCTCCCGACACGCCCACGGTGTGAGCCCGCGGTCGGTCGTCGCGCAGGGTCAGGGCTCGTACGTCGCGGAGAAGCAGGTCGAGCACCGCGTTCCTCCCTTTGGTCGGGGCACGAAGTCAGCCGATTACGCTCGGGACAGGCTTGACGGTACCCGGGCTCGGCAGGAAGGGGCAGGTCGCTGTGCTCCACACACGGCGCGGTCGCTCGGCGCTCGCTGCAGCGCTGCTCGCCGCGGTGGTGGCCTCCTGCGGCTCCCCCGCGGACGACGCTCCGCCTCCACCGGTGACCGAGACCCGCACGGTCACGATGCAGCCATTCGAGCCCGACGGTGACCTCAAGCCGGGCCTGCGCGTCGAGCAGGAGGTGTCCGGCAGGTGCGTGCCCTCGGTGCTGAGCCCGGACAACGACCTCGCCCGTCGTTGCTTCGCCACCGAGACGTCCGTGGCGATGGACCCGTGCTTCGTGCCGGAACCGGACGTGGGACGCCGCCTGGTCGCGCACGACGAGCTGCGCAAGCTCGGCGTCATCACCGTCGCCGTGTGCCTCGCCGCCCCCGACCAGACCGACCTGACCCGCATCTACGTCGCGGACGACACCGGCGTCTACGGCCTGCCGTGGGACGACGTGGACCCGCACTGGGCACTCGAACTCGCCGACGGCACGCAGTGCGTGAAGGTGTTCGGGGTCAGGGAGATCCGCGAGGAACTCCACCTGAGCTACACCTGTGACGACGGCGGATACCTGTACGGCATCCCCGACGAGGAACCGCCGGTGTGGCTGATCCACCACCGCGACGAGGACTCGGACGAACTCGTCTACACCGAGGTGCGAACGGCCTGGAAGTGACTCGCGCGCGAACCCACGGCCGCCCCGTGCCTCACCGCTGAGGCGGCGCGTGGCCCGTCGAGCTCAGACGACGGACTTGTCGGCGTCGGCGGCGTCGGCGGCGTCGTCTTCGGAATCCTCAGCGGCGGAGTCGGCGTCCTCGATCGTCCACTTCAACTGGAACTCGATCTCCTCCTCGCCGTCACCGCGCTCGTGCTCGATCGAGAACCGGGCCCGCGCGGGAACCCGGATGCGCTCACCGGCGATCTGGATGCGGAAGGGCTTGTCGGTTTCGAGCGCGTCGGCCAGCCGGCGCAGCTTCGCCACGACGTCGGCGGTCGAGTAGAAGGCTTCCACGTCCCGCGATGCGGCAGTCACAGTTCTTCCTCTCGTTCGGATGACTTCCTGACGTCCGAGATCCTGTCACGCCGACCGGGATACGAGACAGGGCCGGTTCCCGCTCACGCGGCGTCGCTCGCCGGGACGGGCCAGTGCTCCTCGACCAGCGCGTGTGCCCGCGGCAGCGACCGTACGACGCCGAGCACCTCCGAGCGCAGCGAGTCGACCGCGGACGGCGCGACCGACCGCGCCGTCAACACGGCGAGGACCCACTGGGCCACCTCCCGCACGAGGCGGCCGTCGGCGGTGAGCAGGGCCCCTTCGAGCGCGCGGAAAGGTTGTTCCACGCAGTCGCGGATCACCAGGTTCAGGTCGGTGTCGCTGACGATGTCGCCGTCGCCGACGGTCCCGGCGGGCTCCCACCGGGAGGCGACGCTCCGCACCAGGCTGTGGTGCTCGGTGTCGAGAGTGCGCTGTTCCGAGACGACGTCCTGCGGCAGGGGTGGTGCGGGTTCGACCGTCGGGGGGAGGTCCTCGCCGAGGTCGAGTCCCTCCGGCAACGTCGACGCCCACGCCGTGGCGCCGAGCACCCGCGCGCGGTGCGCGTCGGTCCCGAACGCGCTCCCACCCGCCAGCACGGGAATCCCCGCCGTGGTCGCCGACTCGATGGCCCGGCGAGTGCTCGGCAGGCCCCCGGCCACGGAACAGCTCACGGCCACCACGTCCGGCTCCACCTGGTACAGGTAGGAGTACAGGCGCTCGGCGGGTGTCGCGGCACCGAGGAACGTCACGTGCCAGCCACGGGACCGCAGGGACGTGCCCACCACCATCGCGGCGAGCGCGTGCCACTCACGCTCGGCGCAGCCCACGATGACGCGTCCCTTCGTCAACGGCAGCGACCTGACTCGTCTCGCGACGGCCTCGGCTGCGGCCAGGGAGATACCGGTCGCGATGTGTTCCTGCGCCACCGACCATTCGGCGTTCTGCCACCGCTCACCGATGCGCCGCTGCGCGGGTGTGATCACGTCGCACAGCAGGGAGACCGGGTCGGCGTCGTCGTCGAGCGCCCGGTCCACGAGCGCGAGCGCCGTGGAGGCGTTGCCCTCCGAGAGCGCCTGCTCGAAGCGATCGAACAAGTCGACGGTGTCGTCGCGGAAGTCGGCGCCGTGCGCCGTCGTGGACGCGGACATGATCACGTTCCGTTCTGCACGGCGATGAGAGCGATGTCGTCGTGTGCCGCACTGTCGAGATGTTCCAGAACTCGTTGCTCCACGGCCTCGCAGACCGTGGCCGGACTCGCGCCCGCGTACTCGGGGAGCATGACACGCAGGCGGTCGTGCCCGAAGAAGCCCTCTTCACCACGCGCCTCGTCGACGCCGTCGGTGTAGAAGAGCACCGTGTCCTTCACCCCGAGCCGTACGTCGGTCTCGACGTACGACAGACCGGAGATGATGCCCGCGACCGTTCCGGTCACGCCCGGCTCCTCCACGGTGCCGTCGGCACGCAGCACCAGCGGCGGAGGATGTCCGGCCACGGCCATCGTGGCGGTCATCGAGCCGTCGTCGGCGCGACGCCGGAACCGCACGCACGCCGCCGTCACGAACCGTTGGGACATCTGCGGGCGCAACACCTCGTTCAACGCCTGGAGCACGGTGGCGGGCGAACGATCGAAGTAGGCCGCCGCCCGGACCGTCTGCCTGGCGAGGCTCGTGTACACCGCCGCGTCGATGCCCTTGCCGCAGACGTCGCCGATGACGACGGTGAAGTCGTCCGCGTCGCCGTGCACGTCGTAGAAGTCGCCACCGATCCGCAACCGTTGCTGTCCGGGCCGGTACCGCGCCGCCATGTACACCCCCGGGTACTCCGGCAGCTCCGGTGGCCGCAGCACCTGTTCCAGGGCGTCGGCCATCTCGCGACGTTCCTCGTAGAGCCGGGCCGATTCCAGGGTCGCGGCCACCCGACGTGCGAACTCCTCGGCGGCGAGCACGTCGTGGGTGCTGTAGTCGCCGCCGTCGGTGTCGGGTCCGCGGACCGCCACGAAGACCCCGTTGGTGGCGCCCCCGATGTTGAGAGGCACCGCGAGTGCCGCCGACGGCTGGTGCGCGGCCGCCTCCTCCCGCAGCGGCGTGGAGGGCACGAGGTCGCCGAGCACGGCGCACACGTCGTCGTGGGGTGCCACGTACCGCTGGCTCACGCCCCGACGCCGGAATCGGCCCAGCGCCAGTCGCGGATCGAGTCGACCGAGCAGCACGGGACCGGCCACGCGGGCGTGGCGGTCGTGGGAGTAGACGGAGACGCTGTCGGAGTCGAAGAACGCGAGCATGGCCCAGTCGCCGAAATGGGGTACGGCGAAGTCGAGTGCTCGAAACACGGTGCGCCGGACGTTCAGCGACCCCGTGAGCTGCCGCGACAGCTCCCCGATCAGCTGCACGTGCGCCCAGTCGCCGGGCTGGGGCGTCCTCGCCTGCGCGCCGTTGGCCCCTGTCTGAGCGCCGTTCGACGACTCGCGAGTCGGGTGATCGTAAGCCGCGTTCACTGTCGACTCCTCGGTGAAGAGGACATCAGAACCCGACTGTACGGGAGGAATCCACGCGCGGAACCCGCGCGCAACCCACTGGATCGCAACAAACTCGCCTGGTCACCGGCCGAACGCGAAGCGCGACCGAAAACGGGTGCGACGCCGTGAAGAAGGTACGGCGCCGCAGGATGAATGGGAAGTCACTACCCGGAAATCGCGTGACGTTCCTCGGTGTCGATGGAGCCGGCAACAGGACTCGAACCTGCGACCCTCTGTTTACAAGACAGATGCTCTACCAGCTGAGCTATGCCGGCCTGCCCCTCGCCCGAAAGCGCGTGGGCCCGGCCTCACTATATCCGGCGCGATCTGCGCCACAGCGGGCACCTGCACGACGTCCGGTCGATGCTGCGAGCCCCTCGCGCGACTACCGTGGATCGAGGTCACGTTCGGACAACGATGTGGTATACGCCACGACCCTCGGGGTGCAACGGTCGAGGCCGCGCTGCCGATGCTCTCCCGGGAGGAATCAGCTGGACTTCCAAGGAGGTGGAGATGAAGCTGAAGCCGCGCGCTCGTGCGGCCGCACCCAAGCGCCGTCACGCGTGGCAGATCCTGGAAGCACCAGCCGACGAACAGACCGAGAAACGCGCCGAGAAACAACCGGGCCGCAAGATCCGGCAACGCGCCTGGCACATCCTGGAGCCACCGACGGGCGAGCTGCCCGCGGTCGAGCCGTTGCAGGACGCCGCCATCGGACCGGAGCTGCCGGACGAAGCGACCGTCCACATGGTCCTGGATCTCGTCACCCGCATCGGCGAGGTCCAGATGGCCAGCGGAGCGGGCGCCTCCGACGTCACGGCCACCATCCTCACGCTGACCCGGGCTCTCGGCCTCCCACACTGCGAGGTGGACGTCATCTTCACGTCCATCACCGTGAGTTGTCTGCGAGGCAGCGACCTTCCGCCGGTCACGGCGCTGCGGGTCGTGCGCTCGCGCAGCCTCGACTACACCCGACTGTCCGACGCCGAGCGGCTCGTCCAGCAGTTGATCCGGGGTCGGATCAGCCCCGAGGACGCGTACACGGAGCTGTCGCGGCTCACGAACGCCGAACATCCGTACCCGCGGTGGGTGTCGACCCTCGCCTGGGGCGGCATGGCCGCGTTCATCACCCTGCTGCTCGGCGGCGGTGGTTGGCTGCCGCTCATCTCCTTCCTGATCAGCGCCGTGGTCGACCGCGTGGGCAGGTTGCTCAACAAGGGCGCGCTGCCGTTCTTCTTCCAGCAGGTGGTGGGTGGCTTCATCGCCACGCTCTCGGCCATCGCCATCGTCAACATCGAGGTCTTCGAACTGGAGAGACCGACACTCGTCGTGGCCGCCGCCCTGACGGTGCTGCTGTCGGGGCTGTCGACCGTCTCCGCCGTGCAGGACGCGATCACCGGCTACTACGTGACCGCATCGGGACGCACGCTCGAAGTCGTGATCATGAGTGCGGGGCTCATCACCGGGGTGGGTGCCGCGATCAGTCTCGCCGCCGAACTGGGCGCGACCCGAACCCCGGTGCCGACGACGCCCACCGCCTCGCCGCTGACGCTGCCGGTGATGATGGTCGCCGGGTCGGGCGCGGCCGCGTGCTTCGCGCTGGCCTCGTACTCGAAGGTGCGTCCGATGGCCGTGGCGGCCGTGGCCGGTGCCGTCGGTGCGGGCGCCTACGGGGCACTGAGCCTCGCCGGCTACAACCAGATCATCGCCGCGTCGATCGCCGCGACCCTCGTCGGTTTCGGCGGTGGTGTGCTCGCGCGGCGCCTGAAGGTGACGCCACTCGTGGTCGCGGTGTCCGGTATCACGCCCCTGCTCCCGGGTTTCTCGACCTACCGAGGCATGTCCCAGTTGGTCGCCAACGGCGACATCAAGATTCTGATGTCCGCGGCGGCGATCGGCCTGGCACTCGCGGCCGGGGTGGTGCTCGGCGAGTGGTTGGCGCAGCCCGTGAAGACCGGGCTCGGGCGGCTCGAACGCAAGCTCGCCGGGCCGCGGATGGCAGGCCCCCTGAACACTGGCCGCCCGCTGGAATAGCCGGTGAGAGTTACTGTTTGAGCATGCCTTCCGCGCCTTTCTCGGAGCTTTCCTCGAACCCGACGTTCATCCCACGGTCGAACGCACGAGCAGAGTTCGTGGTCGTCGCCAACCGGCTACCGGTCGACCTCGAACGCACCGCGGACGGCAGCCAGCGCTGGACGCAGAGCCCGGGCGGGCTCGTGTCGGCGCTGGAGCCGTTCCTGCGCTCCCGCAAGGGCGCGTGGGTCGGCTGGCCCGGCGTACCGGACGTGGAGGTCGACGAGTTCAGCGACGACGGGCTCGTCCTGCACCCGGTCACCCTGACCACCGAGGACGTCCGCGACTACTACGAGGGCTTCTCCAACGCCACGCTGTGGCCGCTCTACCACGACGTGGTGGCCAGGCCGGTCTTCGACCGGGGCTGGTGGGAGAGCTACGTGCGCGTCAACCGACGTTTCGCCGAGGCGAGTGCCGCCGTGGCGGGCGAGGGCGCCACCGTGTGGGTGCAGGACTACCAGCTCCAGCTCGTGCCCACGATGCTGCGGGAGATCCGGCCCGACCTGCGCATCGGCTTCTTCCTGCACATCCCGTTCCCGCCCGTGGAGCTGTTCATGCAGTTGCCGTGGCGGGCCGAGATCGTGCGGGGCCTCATCGGCGCCGACCTCGTGGGTTTCCACCGGCCGGGCGGTGCGCAGAACTTCCTGTGGCTCGCCCGCCAGCTCATCGGCCTCGAACCGAGTCGCGGTTCGGTGGGTGTGCGCTCGCGGCCCGGCATGGTGCAGGTCGGCGACCGGACCGTGCGGGTCGGGGCGTTCCCGATCTCCATCGACGCCGCGGGCCTCGACTCGCTGGCGCGCAGCAAGCCCGTGCAGGAACGGGCGCGACAGGTGCGCCGCGAACTCGGCGACCCGAAGACCGTCCTGCTCGGCGTCGACCGGCTCGACTACACCAAGGGCATCGACCTCCGGCTCGCCGCGTTCCACGAACTGCTCCAGGAAGGCCGCGTCAAACCCGACGACGTCACCTTCGTCCAGCTCGCCACCCCGAGCCGTGAACGCGTCGAGCATTACCAACAGATGCGCAGCGAGATCGAACAGATGGTCGGCCGCATCAACGGCGAGTTCGCCAGGGTCGGTCACCCCGCGGTGCACTACCTGCATCAGTCGGTGAACCGGTCGGAACTCGCGGCGTTCTTCTCCGCCGCCGACGTCATGGTGGTGACCCCGCTGCGGGACGGCATGAACCTCGTCTGCAAGGAGTACGTGGCCTGCCGTCACGATCTTGGCGGAGCGCTCGTCCTGTCGGAGTTCGCGGGAGCCGCAGCCGAGCTGAGCAGCGCCTTTCTGGTCAACCCTCACGACCTGGACGGGGTGAAGAACGCACTCGAGCGAGCTATTACGCTCGACCCCGCAGAAGGTCGGCGTAGGATGCGCGCCCTGCGTCGCCAGGTTCTGACGCATGACGTCGACAGGTGGGCGCGCTCGTTCCTCGAAGCCCTCGGAACGGAAGCGGCCGCCTGACCTTCTCCCCAGACCGCTGCTCAACTCCCCGAGGAGGAGTGTTGACCGCCGAGGCCCTGCCTGCTGAGCTGCGGCGTGCGATCGTGCAGATCGCCCGGACGCCGCGCCTGCTGGTCGCCTGCGACTACGACGGAACGCTTGCCCCCATCACGACCAACCCGGACGAGGCCAGAGCCCGTCCGGAGTCGGTGGGCGCCTTGCGGTCCCTCGCGTCACTGCACGAGACGACGTGTGCCGTGATCTCCGGCCGCGCGTTGCGCGACCTGGCCATCCTGTCGCGGCTGCCCGCCGAGATCCATCTCGTCGGAAGCCACGGCTCCGAGTTCGACATCGGTTTCGTGCACGCGCTCGAACCGGAGGCGCGCGAACTGCACCGGCGGTTGGAGGCCGAGCTCAACCGCATCATCGACGGGGTCGAGGGCGCGGCACTGGAGGTCAAGCCCGCGAGCGTCGCGGTCCACGTCCGGCGCGCCGACCGCGAGACGGCCCGGAAGGTCGTGGCGGCCGTCCACGAAGGCCCGGCCACGTGGGACGGCGTCACCACCACCGACGGCAAGGAAGTCGTCGAACTCGCCGTGGTGCGCACCGACAAGGGCAGCGCGCTCGACACGCTGCGACACCAGGCCGGTGCCACCGCCACCATCTTCGTGGGTGACGACGTCACCGACGAGAAGGCGTTCGCGCGGCTGACCGGCCCCGACCTCGGGGTGAAGGTCGGCGAGGGCGACACGGCGGCCGAGTTCCGCATCGGCGACACCGAGGACGTCGCCACGATGTTGGCGTTCCTGCTGGAGGAACGCCGCAATTGGCTGTACGGCCAGCAGGCTCCGCCCATCGAGCGACTCACGATGCTCGCCAACGAACGGTCGGTGGCGTTGGTGACGCCGGACGCCAAGCTCACGTGGCTGTGCCACCCGGGCCCGGACGCCCCGGCGGTGTTCGCCGACCTCCTCGGCGGCGAGAGCGCGGGACACTTCTCCATCAAGCCGCACCGCAACGGTCTTCCGCTCGGCCAGCGCTACCTCCCCAACACGATGACGGTGGAGACCCGCTGGTCGCGCCTGCTCGTCACCGACTACCTGGAGCCGGAGAGCGCTCCGCACCGCACCGACCTCGTGCGCGTCATCAGCGGCGAGACCACGGCGTCCGTCGTGTTCGCGCCGCGGCCGGAGTTCGGCGGTGTGCCCGTGCGACTGCTGCGTGAGGAGGACGGCCTGCGGGTGCTCGGCACCTCGGAGCCGTTCGTCCTGCGCTCCCCCGGCGTGCAGTGGGAGATCACCAGCGACGGCCTGCACGACACGGCCAGCGCCCTGGTGACGCCCGAACGCGACAAGCCCGTCGTCCTCGAACTGCGCTGCGGGACCACCGACCTCGGCCCACACGAGCTGTCCGAGACCGAACGCCGTGAGCGCGCGGGCCGGTACTGGAGCGAGTGGGCCACCACGCTGAAGCTCCCGCAGGTCGAACCCGAGCTCGTGGCCCGGTCCGCGCTGACCCTGCGCGGCCTCACCGACGCCGACACCGGTGGCGTGATGGCGGCGGCGACGACCTCGCTGCCCGAGGAGATCGGCGGTGTCCGCAACTGGGACTACCGCTACTGCTGGATTCGCGACGGCGCGATGACCGTGCGCGAGCTGGTGACGCTCGGCTCGCTGGAGGAGGCGGAAGGCTTCCTCCGCTGGCTGCACGGAGTGCTGTCGACACTCGCGGGCCCGGAACGCCTGCACCCGCTGTACACGCTCGCGGGCACGCAGCTCGGCGCCGAGGCCGTCATCGACTCGCTGCCCGGCTACAAGGGTTCGCGACCGGTGCGGGTCGGCAACCTCGCCAACCACCAGGTGCAGCTCGACGTGTTCGGCCCCGTCGTCGAACTCGTCGTGACGCTGGCCGAGGCGCGTGGCGAGCTGCGCGACGAGGACTGGCAGATGGTGCGGGCCATGGCCGAGGCCGTCACGCGCCGCTGGTCCGAGCCCGACCACGGCATCTGGGAGGAACGGCACGTCCCCCGCCACCGCGTCTACTCGCGGGTCATGTGCTGGGTGACACTCGACCGCGCCATCAAGCTGGCCGACGTCTACGGCCGCCCGGTGCCCACCGGCTGGGTCGAGTTGCGCGACGAGATCGCCGACGACGTGTTGACCAACGGCTGGAACGCCGAGGTGCAGGCGTTCACGACGGCCTACGACGGCACGGACCTGGACGCCGCGTCGCTGTTCGTGGGGCTGTCGGGGCTGCTCGACCCGCAGGACGAGCGCTTCCAGGCGACGGTCACCGCCATCGAGGCCGAGCTGCGCAGCGGCTCCACCGTCTACCGGTACCGCCGCGACGACGGCCTCCCGGGTGGTGAGGGCGGCTTCCACCTGTGCGCGGCCTGGATGATCGAGTCCTATCTGCTCACCGGACGGCGCACCGAGGCCGAGGAGCTGTTCGAACAGCTCGTGGACGCCGCGGGCCCGACGGGTCTGCTTCCCGAGCAGTACGACCCGATCGCCGAGCGGTCACTCGGCAACCACCCGCAGGCGTACTCGCACATCGGTCTGATCCGCTGTGCGCGCCTGCTGTCGGAGGCGTGACGCCTCGCTGACATCGAGCACACGGGCCGGCTCCGGGAACTCTCGGGGCCGGCCTTCTCGTCTCACCGGCCGGTGGTCTGGTCCGCGGGTCGGGTGCCGGGAACGTACTCGACCGCGTGCAGGGCACTGGCGAGGTCGCCGACCTCCAGCGTCTTGATGCCGTCCGGCAGCGGACCCGGGTCCGGGGGCACGAGCGCGTGAGTGAACCCCAACCGCGCAGCCTCGGCCAGTCGCCGCCCCACGCCGGTCACCCGCCGCACCTCACCGGCCAGCCCCACCTCGCCGATCGCGACGAGCCGCGGGGACAGCGCGAGGTCCCGCATGCCCGACCACACGGCGAGCGCTACGGCCAGATCGACGGCCGGTTCGGTGACCTTCATGCCGCCCACGGTGGCCGTGTAGACGTCCTTGCCCCCGATCGGATTGCCGGAGCGCTTCTCCAGCACCGCGAGCACCATGCTCACCCGCGAGGAGTCGAGCCCACTGACGGCACGGCGCGGCTGCGGCAGCGCCGACTCGGCGACCAGCGCCTGCACCTCGCACAGCAGCGGTCGCTTGCCCTCCACGGTGACGGCGACCGCCGTCCCCGGCACGGCCTCGGCGTGACGGTTGAGGAACAGTCCCGACGGGTCCGGCACTCCTTCGATCCCGTCGTCGTGCAGCTCGAAGCACCCGATCTCGTCGGCGGCACCGAACCGGTTCTTGACCCCGCGCACCATCCGCAACGTCGAGTGCTTGTCCCCCTCGAAGTGCAGGACGACGTCCACGAGGTGTTCCAGCACCCTCGGGCCCGCGACCGACCCTTCCTTGGTGACGTGGCCGACCAGCACCACGGGCAGTCCCCGCTCCTTGGCCAACGCCACCAGCGAGGCCGTCACCGCGCGCACCTGCGTCACGCCGCCGGGAGCGCCGTCCGCCTGCGGCGACGACATGGTCTGTACCGAGTCCACGATCAGCAGGCCCGGCTTGACGTCGTCGACGTGACCGAACACCGAGGCGAGGTCGCTCTCGGCGGCGAGGAACATGCGGTCGTGCACGTTGCCGGTGCGTTCCGCCCGCAGCCGCACCTGGCCCGCGGACTCCTCACCGGTCACGTAGAGCGCGGCGGCCTCACCGCGAGCCGCCCACTGGTACGCGACCTCCAGCAGCAGCGTCGACTTGCCGACCCCGGGTTCACCCGCGAGCAGGACGACGACACCCGGAACGAGACCCCCGCCGAGCACCCGGTCGAGTTCCGACACCCCGGTCGGCCTGGCCCGGGACGACTCGACGTCGACCTCGGCGATCGGCTTGGCGGGCGCGCTGGGCGCACCGGCCGCCACCGTGCCGACGGGCGCGCGTGGGACGGCCCGTTCCTCGATGGTTCCCCAGGACTGGCACTCCGGACAGCGCCCCACCCACTTCGCGACCTCGTGGCCGCACTCCGCGCAGCGGTAGCTCGATCCCTTCCTCACCACGCGCCGACGCTAACGCGCGACCCCGACACTCGCCGAAGCGGAGTCGGCGGCCGCGCGCGAACGGAGCCGTCGGCGACCGGTCAGTGACCGCCGCCCTCGTGCGACGAGGAGGCGGAGTCACTCGTCCTCGGTTCCTCGGGCACCGTGATCGGCAGCTCGAACGTCACCGCACCGGCGTCGCGGAAGGTGAGCGTGAGGTCGATCATCTGGCCGGGGCGCAGGTCACGCGTGAGGCCGTTGAGCGTGAGCGAGCCGCGCGTGGGGTCGCCCGAGACCTCGTCGCCCGTGGCGGACTGGCCGGGGCCGAGCACGAGGGTGCGGTACGCGGGAACGGTGCGGGAGCCCTCCAGCGTGACGTCGGCCGCCGCCTCCGTGCTCGCCGACAGCAGCTCGTCGGCCTTGCCGCTCTGGTTGACGAGCCAGATCGTGGTCCCGGCGTCGCTGCCCTTCGGGTACACGGCGGGCTCGGACCCGTTGGTCTCCGGGTAGGCGACCTCCGCGTTGCGGATCGCGATCGAACCGGCGTCGACAGAGGTGCCGTTGATCGCCGCCACCTGGGTGTCCGTCTGTGTGATCTGCCCGGCACCACAGCCCGTGACGAGCAGTGCGGCACCGACAGCGGCCACGACCGGCCCCGACGATGCGGCCCTCGAACCCACCGTGCGACGTTTCACTTGGAGTCCCTCCTACTCAGGGCTACCTGTCGCTGAGACTATCCCGGGTGCGCGCCGAGGACGTCACCCGGTGGCCCGCGAGTGTGGCGCAGACTTCACCGCGGCTTCACCGCGGGGCCTGAGATCAACTTCCGGAAATGCGTCCACAATGGATTACGCAAAGGCACGCGAATGCCCCCGTCGTCACCTGCGTGAGTATGCGAATTACCCATTTGTCAACCCCCTCACCTGCGACAATCAGGCCATTGACCTGCGACAACGAGGTCGGGTGTCTGGTTCGCAGCCGAAAGCGCGTGCTAAGATGGACACAGCGAAAGGGGCAGAGGACACATGGTTTTCAAGGTCGGAGAGACCGTCGTCTACCCGCACCACGGTGCCGCACTCATCGAAGCGATCGAAACCCGCGTGATCAAGGGCGAGGAGAAGCAGTACCTCGTCCTCAAGGTCGCGCAGGGTGATCTTACGGTTCGTGTTCCCGCCGACAACGCCGAGGTCGTCGGCGTTCGTGACGTCGTGGGCCAGGACGGACTGAACCGCGTCTTCGACGTGCTGCGGGCGCCGCACACCGACGAGCCGACCAACTGGTCTCGCCGGTACAAGGCCAACCTGGAGAAGCTCGCCTCGGGCGACGTCAATAAGGTGGCCGAAGTGGTGCGCGACCTGTGGCGGCGGGAGAAGGACCGTGGCCTTTCCGCGGGCGAGAAGCGGATGCTGGCCAAGGCGCGGCAAATTCTGGTCAGCGAGCTCGCACTCGCCGAGGGCACCGACGAGAACAAGGCCGAGGTGCTGCTCGACGAGGTGCTGGAAACCGCGGTGGTCTAGCACTGCCGAACGTCATCTCACTGGTCCCGCTCGGGGCGCAAGATCGAGACGGGTCGGGCGCACTCGCACGCATACGTGACGTGGCGCTTCTGACACATGTCGTGCGCGGCATCGTGTCCGCCGACCGCAGCGACCACATCGTGGTGGCCGGCCCGACGTCGGACCATCGCGAGTACGCCGACGCACTCGCGGCGGTCGGCGGTTCTCGCGTCGATCTCGTACCCGGTGCCGGTGACCGCATCGAATCCACCCGGCTGGCGCTGCTGGCCGCGGAGCCGACGGCGAAGGACGTCGTGCTCGTGCACGACGCGACGCGTCCCTTCACGCCGGTGGAAAGCATCACCGCCGTCGTGGACGCCATTCGCGCAGGCGCACCCGCTGCCGTACCGGTGGAGCCGGTGACCGACACCGTCAAGGTCGTCGATTCCAGCGGCGTCGTCCGTCGCACCAGCGATCGTGACCACCTGCGGCGAGCCCAGTCGCCACGGGGTTTCGTCGCGGACGTCCTCGACCGCACCGATCTGGTGAAGGCACTCGACTTCGTCGGTGTCTCCGTGCGCGCCGTGGCGGGACACCCGAACGGCATGCGGGTGGACACCACCTTCGACCGCACCGTGGCGGAGGCACTGCTGGAAGGACGGGAATGAGGATCGGTCAGGGCGTCGACGTGCACCCCATCGAGGCGGGCCGCGAGTGCTGGCTCGTCGGGCTGCGGTGGCCCGATGCCGACGGTTGTGCAGGGCACTCGGACGGCGACGTGGGTTCACACGCGCTGTGTGACGCGCTCCTCTCCGCGGCGGGACTCGGCGACCTGGGCTCGGTCTTCGGCACCGGAGACGCACGGTGGGCGGGCGCACACGGCGTGGAACTGCTCACCGAGGTGCGCAGGCGCATCACCGACGCGGGTTATCGCGTGGGCAACGCAACCGTTCAGGTGATCGGCAACCGGCCCAAGATCGGTCCACGTCGCGACGAAGCGCAGCGCGTGTTGAGCGAGGCCGTGGGCGGGCCGGTGTCCGTGGCGGCCACCACCACGGACGGACTCGGGCTCACCGGGCGCGGCGAAGGCGTCGCGGCCATCGCGACGGCACTGCTGCTCCCGCTGACGGACAGGAACTGACGACGTGGCGATCGAGGCGGTGCTGTTCGACTTCTCCGGCACGCTCTTCCGACTGGAACACAAGCCGAGCTGGGTCACCGACCTCACCGACGGTCAGGGCGACCCGCTCGACGTCGAGGCACAGACCGAGCTGCTGCGGCGCATGACGGCGCCCGTCACGCTGAGCGTGGACCTCGACGACGAGCACCTGCACGCCTGGCACCACCGGGACCTCGACCCGACGCTGCACCGCAAGGTGTACCTGGAAGTGCTGCGGCAGTCGGGCATCCCCCGCGTCGAGCAGGCCAAGGCCGTCTATCGCAGACTCGTCGACCCCTCCGAGTGGACGCCCTACCCCGACACCGGCGACGTGCTGCGCGGCCTCGCCGAGGCGGGCACCAAGGTGGGCGTGCTGAGCAACATCGCGTTCGACATCCGACCCGCCTTCGCCGCTCGCGGCTACGACGCCTACGTCGACGACTTCGTGTTGTCGTACGAGGTCGGCGCCATCAAGCCCGACCCGACGGTGTTCCGCATCGCGCTCGACCGGCTCGGGATCGCCGCGGAGAACACGCTCATGGTGGGTGACAGCGAGGAGGCCGACGGCGGCGCCACGAAGCTGGGCTGCGCGTTCGCGCTGGTCGATCCCCTGCCCACGGTCGAGCGCACCGACGGGTTGCTGGCCGCCCTGCGCGAGCATTCCGTGCTCTGACCCGTACCATTTGCGACGTGGTCCTTCAACTGTTCGACACCGCGACCCGGCAGGTGCGCGAGTTCCATCCCGCGCGCAGTGGAACGGCGTCCATCTACGTGTGTGGGGCCACCGTGCAGGGCGTACCGCACATCGGACACGTCCGCGGCGCGTTGAACTACGACGTGTTGCGCCGGTGGCTGGTCCACTCCGGACTCGACGTGTTGCTGGTGCGCAACGTCACCGACATCGACGACAAGATCCTCGCGAAGGCCGCCGAAGCGGGACGCCCGTGGTGGGAGTGGGCTGCGACCCACGAGCGTGCGTTCGAGGAGGCGTACGCCGCGCTCGGCTGCCTGCCTCCGTCGGCAGCACCCCGCGCCACCGGACACATCACGCAGATGATCGAGCTGATCCAGCGGCTGATCGACTCCGGCCACGCCTACGCGGCCGAGGGTGACGTGTACTTCTCCGTGGCGTCGTTCGACGACTACGGGGCGCTGTCCGGCCAGCGGATGGAGGACGTCCAGCAGGGCGAGACGCAGGCCGCGGGCAAACGCGACCACCGCGACTTCACGTTGTGGAAGGGCAGCAAGCCCGGCGAGCCGTCGTGGCCGACCCCATGGGGCCCGGGACGGCCTGGGTGGCACCTGGAGTGCTCGGCCATGGCCACCACCTACCTCGGCGCTGAGTTCGACATCCACGGCGGCGGGGTCGACCTCGTCTTCCCGCATCACGAGAATGAGCGGGCTCAGTCGATGGCGGCGGGCGACCCGTTCGCCCGGTACTGGCTGCACAACGCGTGGGTGACCATGTCGGGCGAGAAGATGTCGAAGTCACTCGGCAACGTGGTCGCCATTCCCGAGATGCTGCGCCGGTACCGGCCGGTGGAGCTGCGGGCGTACCTGATCCAGCCGCACTACCGCTCCACCATCGAGTACTCGGACGCCGCGCTGTCGGAGTCCGCGCAGGGCTACCGGAGGATCGAACAGTTCCTCCGGCGTGTGCGCGGCACGTCCGGCGAGGTCCGGGTGGGCGAGGTGCCCGCCGAGTTCGCCGCCGCGCTCGACGACGATCTGGGCACGCCGCAGGCGTTCGCGGTGCTGCACAACACGGTGCGCGACGGCAATGCGGCCCTCGACTCCTCCTCCGACGACAAGGCGCTCGAACTCGCCGAGTCGGTGCGTGCCATGGTGCACGTCCTCGGCATCGACCCGCTGTCCGAGCAGTGGGCGGAGCACACGGGTACCGAGGCCGAGGCACTGTCGACGTTGGTCGACGGTCTGCTCGCCGACCGGCAGCAGGCCCGCGCCGACCGTGACTTCGCCAAGGCCGACGCGATCCGCGATCGACTCACCTCCGCGGGCATCTCGGTGGAGGACACCCCCAACGGTCCCATGTGGACAGTGAGAGACTGACGAATGGCAGGCAATTCCCACCGCCGTGGAGCGGTGCGCAAGCAGGGCACGAAGAAGGGCTCCGTCGTCGGCTCCGGCGGCAGGCGCCGCAAGGGTCTCGAAGGCAAGGGCCCGACGCCCCGGGCGGAAATGCGGCCCGGCCACCCTGCCCAGCGCAGGGCCGCCGCTGCGGCGGCCCGGGCGGAGCAGAAGCGCAACGCCGCCAAGAAGGCGGCCGAGGGCCCCGAGATCATCGCGGGACGCAATCCCGTCGTGGAGGCGCTGCGCGCCGGGGTGCCCGCCACGGCCCTGTTCGTCGCGCTGAACATCGACGCCGACGACCGCGTGACCGAGGCCGTGCGCGTCGCCGCGGACCGAGGCATCTCGATCCTGGAAGTGCCCCGCGACGAGCTCGACCGCAAGACCAACCGCGCCGTGCACCAGGGCCTCGGCCTGCAGGTGCCGCCGTTCTCCTACGCGAGTCCGCACGACTTGTTGAAGGCCGCCCGCGAGTCGGGTGAGCCGCCGCTGCTCGTGGCGCTCGACGGCGTGACCGACCCGCGGAACCTCGGTGCCGTCATCCGCTCCGCCGCCGCGTTCGGCGCCCACGGTGTGCTGCTGCCGAGTCGGCGCAGCGCCGGCATGACCGCGGTGGCCTGGCGGACGAGCGCGGGCGCGGCGGCACGGCTCCCGGTGGGCATGGCGACGAACCTGACCCGGCAGCTCCAGGAGTGGGCGTCCGAGGGCCTCATGATCGTCGGGCTGGACGCGGACGGCTCGGTGGACATCGACAGCATGAACATCGACGTCGACCCGCTCGTCGTGGTGGTTGGGTCCGAGGGACGCGGCCTGTCGCGGCTGGTGCGTGAGAACTGCGACTACACCGTGTCCATTCCCATGGCGGCCGGTGTCGAGTCGTTGAACGCCTCCGTCGCGGGCGCGGTGCTGCTGGCCGAGGTCGCGCGTCGCCGTCGTGCCGCGGGCCGCGTCTGATGCGAACCATCGGCGTCGTGCTCTTCGACGACGTCGAAGAACTCGATGCCATCGGTCCGTGGGAAGCGCTGTCGCACTGGGCTCGGACGTACCCGGACGACGGCTATCGAGTGGTGACGCTGGCACGCGACGGCGGCGAGGTGCGGTGTGCCAAGGGGCTGCGTGTTCTCGCCGACCACTCCTACGGTGACGCTCCGCCGCTCGACGTGCTGTTGTATCCGGGCGGCCGTGGGACGCGCTCCCAGTTGCACGACGAGGACCAACTCGCCTGGGCTCGCGAGCAACGCGAGACCGTTCCGCTGCTGACGAGCGTGTGCACCGGCTCCCTCGTGTACGCGGCGGCCGGGCTGCTGCGTGACCGGCCCGCGACGACGCACTGGAAGTCGCTGGACCGACTCGCCGATCTCGACCCGACGATCGACGTGCGCCGGGACGAACGATTCGTCGACGACGGTGACGTCATCACGTCGGCCGGGGTGTCGGCGGGTATCGACATGGCGCTGCATCTGCTCGCCCGCTTGGCCGGCCCCGAGCGGGCGCGGGAGGTTCGGCGGCACATCCAGTACGACCCCGCCCCGCCGGTGTAGTCACCCGAAGCCGTCCCCGCC
>NZ_JACBJG010000020.1 GCF_015910535.1 Saccharomonospora sp. NB11
AGTTCGGCGGTGTCCTACTCTCCCACACCCCTTCGAGTGCAGTACCATCGGCGCTGGCAGGCTTAGCTTCCGGGTTCGGAATGGGACCGGGCGTTTCCCCACCGCTATAACCACCGAAACACTACGAAACAACCACCCAGTGTCCTGGTCGCGTGGTGTTTCAGAGTCGCAGAGTGGGTGCGTAACATCTTTGTAGGTCAAGCCCTCGGCCGATTAGTACCAGTCCACTCAAAAACACATTACTGTGCGTCCATGTCTGGCCTATCAACCCCATCGTCTCTAGGGGGCCTTACCCACTCAAAGGTGGTGGGAGACCTCATCTTGGAACAGGCTTCCCGCTTAGATGCCTTCAGCGGTTATCCCTTCCGAACGTAGCTAACCAGCCATGCCCCTGGCGGAACAACTGGCATACCAGAGGTTCGTCCGTCCCGGTCCTCTCGTACTAGGGACAGCCTTCCTCAAGTCTCCAACGCGCGCGGCGGATAGGGACCGAACTGTCTCACGACGTTCTAAACCCAGCTCGCGTGCCGCTTTAATGGGCGAACAGCCCAACCCTTGGGACCTACTCCGGCCCCAGGATGCGACGAGCCGACATCGAGGTGCCAAACCATGCCGTCGATATGGACTCTTGGGCAAGATCAGCCTGTTATCCCCGGGGTACCTTTTATCCGTTGAGCGACACCCCTTCCACCAGGAGGTGCCGGATCACTAGTCCCTACTTTCGTACCTGCTCGACCCGTCGGTCTCACAGTCAAGCTCCCTTGTGCACTTACACTCAACACCTGATTGCCAACCAGGCTGAGGGAACCTTTGGGCGCCTCCGTTACCCTTTAGGAGGCAACCGCCCCAGTTAAACTACCCACCAGGCACTGTCCCTGAACCGGATCACGGTCCGAGGTTAGATTCCCAATCCGGCCAGAGTGGTATTTCAACAGCGACTCCACAACCACTGGCGTGGCCGCTTCACAGTCTCCCACCTATCCTACACAAGCCGAACCGAAAACCAATACCAAGCTATAGTAAAGGTCCCGGGGTCTTTCCGTCCTGCCGCGCGAAACGAGCATCTTTACTCGTAGTGCAATTTCGCCGGGCCTGTGGTTGAGACAGCCGGAAAGTCGTTACGCCATTCGTGCAGGTCGGAACTTACCCGACAAGGAATTTCGCTACCTTAGGATGGTTATAGTTACCACCGCCGTTTACTGGCGCTTAAATTCTCAGCTTCACCCCCACAAGGAGGGTTAACCGGTCCTCTTAACGTTCCAGCACCGGGCAGGCGTCAGTCCATATACATCGACTTACGTCTTCGCATGGACCTGTGTTTTTAATAAACAGTCGCTTTCCGCTGGTCTCTGCGGCCAACACACCCTAGCCCGCAAGGAGCTTCAAGTGCCTTGGCCCCCCTTCTCCCGAAGTTACGGGGGCAATTTGCCGAGTTCCTTAACCACAGTTCACCCGATCGCCTTGGTATTCTCTACCTGACCACCTGTGTCGGTTTGGGGTACGGGCCACGCGCGCACTCGCTAGAGGCTTTTCTCGGCAGCAGAGGATCACCCTACTTCGCCACAACGGCTATGCATCACGCCTCACCCTCGATCTCGAAGATCAGCCCGACGGATTTGCCTATCGGGCGGGCCACACGCTTACACCAGTATCACCACTGACTGGCGGGGCTACCTTCCTGCGTCACCCCATCGCTTGGCTACTACAGGATCAGGTCCCACGCACTCACCACACACTCCCGAAGGAGCCGTGACAAGCGGGTGGTTAGTATCACCTGCCTCGCCAGGGACGCACACACGCGGGTACGGGAATATCAACCCGTTGTCCATCGACTACGCCTGTCGGCCTCGCCTTAGGTCCCGACTTACCCTGGGCGGAACAACCTGGCCCAGGAACCCTTGGTCATCCGGCGGCAGAGATTCTCACTCTGCATTCGCTACTCATGCCTGCATTCTCACTCCCACACCCTCCACAACTCGGTTACCCGGCTGCTTCCCTGGATGCAGGACGCTCCCCTACCCATCCACACGACTGGACCCGAACCCTAAAGATTCGAGCCGATCACAAGCGTGAATGACACAGCTTCGGCGGTGTGCTTAGCCCCGCTACATTGTCGGCGCAGAACCACTTGACCAGTGAGCTATTACGCACTCTTTCAAGGATGGCTGCTTCTAAGCCAACCTCCTGGTTGTCTCAGCGACTCCACATCCTTTCCCACTCAGCACACACTTAGGGGCCTTAGCTGGTGTTCTGGGCTGTTTCCCTCTCGACGACGAAGCTTATCCCCCGCCGTCTCACTGCCACGCTCTCACACACCTGTATTCGGAGTTTGGTTGACTTCGGTAAGCCGGTAAGCCCCCTAGGCCATCCAGTAGCTCTACCCCAGATGTGAAACACGTGACGCTGCACCTAAATGCATTTCGGGGAGAACCAGCTATCACGGAGTTTGATTGGCCTTTCACCCCTACCCACAGCTCATCCCCCAGGTTTTCAACCCTGGTGGGTTCGGGCCTCCACACCGTCTTACCGGCGCTTCACCCTGGCCATGGGTAGATCACCCCGCTTCGGGTCTAGACCACGCGACTCAACGCCCTATTCAGACTCGCTTTCGCTCCGGCTACCCCACACGGGTTAACCTCGCCACGCAGCACTAACTCGCAGGCTCATTCTTCAAAAGGCACGCCATCACCCGAAGGCTCTGACGGCTTGCAGGCACACGGTTTCAGGTACTCTTTCACTCCCCTCCCGGGGTACTTTTCATCTTTCCCTCACGGTACTCGTCCGCTATCGGTCACCAGGAAGTATTTAGGCTTACCGGGTGGTCCCGGCAGATTCACAGCAAATTCCACGAGCTCGCTGCTACTCGGGAACACCACCAAGACAATGCCATGCAGTTTTAACGTACGGGACTCTCACCCACTCCGGTCACGCATCCCAACGTGTTCCGCTAACCACACACACCATCCCCAGCAGTGTCAGCTACTGGACAGTGGCTCCCACAACCCCGCACACGCAACGCCTGACAGCTTCACCACGCGCACGGTTTAGCCTCTTCCGCTTTCGCTCGCCACTACTCACGGAATCACGGTTGTTTTCTCTTCCTACGGGTACTGAGATGTTTCACTTCCCCGCGTTCCCTCCACACCGGCTATATATTCACCGGCGGGTGACACCCCATAACGGGTGCCGGGTTTCCCCATTCGGAAATCCTCGGATCACAGCTCGGTTGACAGCTCCCCGAGGCTTATCGCAGCCTCCCACGTCCTTCATCGGCCCCTGGTGCCAAGACATCCACCGTATGCCCTACACAACTTGACCACAAAGATGCTCGCACCCACTCTGCAATTCTCAAACACCACACCCAGAAACAACACCACGTGTTGTCTCAGGACCCAACAGTGTGCCAGCGAAACCGGTCAACACCCCCGCACCCCAACGGCACGAGCCAGCATCAACCAACCAGTAGCGGTTCACAATAAGCTCTAAGAGCAAAAGCTCCTTAGAAAGGAGGTGATCCAGCCGCACCTTCCGGTACGGCTACCTTGTTACGACTTCGTCCCAATCGCCAGTCCCACCTTCGACCACTCCCTCCCACAAGGGGTTGGGCCATGGGCTTCGGGTGTTACCGACTTTCATGACGTGACGGGCGGTGTGTACAAGGCCCGGGAACGTATTCACCGCAGCAATGCTGATCTGCGATTACTAGCGACTCCGACTTCACGCAGTCGAGTTGCAGACTGCGATCCGAACTGAGACTGGCTTTAAGGGATTCGCTCCACCTCACGGTCTCGCAACCCTCTGTACCAGCCATTGTAGCATGTGTGAAGCCCTGGACATAAGGGGCATGATGACTTGACGTCATCCCCACCTTCCTCCGAGTTGACCCCGGCAGTCTCCCACGAGTCCCCGGCATTACCCGCTGGCAACATGGGACAAGGGTTGCGCTCGTTGCGGGACTTAACCCAACATCTCACGACACGAGCTGACGACAGCCATGCACCACCTGTGCACCAGCCACAAGGGAAGACGTATCTCTACGCCGGTCCAGTGCATGTCAAGCCCAGGTAAGGTTCTTCGCGTTGCATCGAATTAATCCACATGCTCCGCCGCTTGTGCGGGCCCCCGTCAATTCCTTTGAGTTTTAGCCTTGCGGCCGTACTCCCCAGGCGGGGCGCTTAATGCGTTAGCTACGGCACGGGACACGTGAACAGCGCCCCACACCTAGCGCCCAACGTTTACGGCGTGGACTACCAGGGTATCTAATCCTGTTCGCTCCCCACGCTTTCGCTCCTCAGCGTCAGTATCGGCCCAGAGACCCGCCTTCGCCACCGGTGTTCCTCCTGATATCTGCGCATTCCACCGCTACACCAGGAATTCCAGTCTCCCCTACCGAACTCAAGTGATGCCCGTATCCACCGCACGCCCACGGTTAAGCCGCAGGTTTTCACGGCAGACGTGACACACCGCCTACGAGCTCTTTACGCCCAATAATTCCGGACAACGCTTGCACCCTACGTATTACCGCGGCTGCTGGCACGTAGTTGGCCGGTGCTTCTTCTCCAGGTACCGTCACTCTCGCTTCGTCCCTGGCGAAAGGGGTTTACAACCCGAAGGCCGTCATCCCCCACGCGGCGTCGCTGCATCAGGCTTGCGCCCATTGTGCAATATTCCCCACTGCTGCCTCCCGTAGGAGTCTGGGCCGTGTCTCAGTCCCAGTGTGGCCGGTCACCCTCTCAGGCCGGCTACCCGTCGTCGCCTTGGTAGGCCATCACCCCACCAACAAGCTGATAGGCCGCGGGCTCAACCTGTACCGCCGGAGCTTTCCACACCCCACCATGCGGTGGAATGTCCTATCCGGTATTAGACCCAGTTTCCCAGGCTTATCCCAGAGTACAGGGCAGATTACCCACGTGTTACTCACCCGTTCGCCACTCATCCACCCAGCAAGCTGGGCTTCAGCGTTCGACTTGCATGTGTTAAGCACGCCGCCAGCGTTCGTCCTGAGCCAGGATCAAACTCTCCAACAATGAATTCAATCCGACGACTCAATCAGTCATCTCAAAGAAACCCACAAAAAGGGGCTCAAAAGAGCACTACTAGCATGAACAATCACTAGCACACTGTTGAGTTCTCAAACAACACAATTCGTGTTTCC
>NZ_JACBJG010000021.1 GCF_015910535.1 Saccharomonospora sp. NB11
TGGCGCCGGACGCCGAGCTGGTGGTGGGCAAGGTCCTCGACGACGACGGCTTCGGCCAGGAGTCGTGGATTCTCGCCGGGATGGAGTGGGCGGCCGAGAACGCCTCCGTGGTCAACATGAGCCTGGGTGGTGACGCCACCGATGGCACCGACCCGATGTCGCTCGCCCTCAACGAACTCACCGAAAGCACCGGGGCGCTCTTCGTCGTCGCGGCGGGCAACATGGGTGCAGACGAGACCGTGGGCTCCCCGGGCAGTGCCGATGCCGCGTTGACGGTGGGTGCGGTCGCCAAGGACGACGAGCTGGCCGACTTCTCCAGCCGCGGCCCGCGTCTCGGTGACGGGGCCGTCAAGCCGGACGTGACCGCGCCGGGCGCCGACATCGTGGCTCCCATGGCCGAGGGCACCGCTCTGGGTACGCCCGTCGACGAGCGCTACGTCACGTTGTCGGGGACGTCGATGGCGACTCCGCACGTGGCGGGGGCGGCGGCGTTGTTGGCGCAGCAGCACCAGGACTGGGACGCCGACGAGCTCAAGGCGGCCCTGATCGGAAGCGCGCAGGCGCATCGCACTCTCTCGGTCTTCGAACAGGGCGCGGGCCGGATCGACGTGCCGAAGGCGTTGACCCAGTCGTTGCTCGCTTCGCCCGCCAGTCTGAGCCTGGGAATCGTGGAGTGGCCGCGCACCGACGACGAGCCCGTGCAGGAGACGATCACGTACACGAACGTCTCGGACACGGCCGTGACGGTGGACCTGCGCGCGACGCTGTCCGGTCCGGACGGAGCCGCACCCGAGGGCATGATCACTGTCGAGCCGTCGCGCCTCACTGTGCCCGCAGGCGAGTCGGCCGAGGCGACGGTCACGGTCGACACCCGAGTCGGCGGACCCGACGGCCGCTACGGCGGGGTCGTGACCGCGACGGCCGACGGCACCACGGTGACCACGCCGGTCGGCATCGAGCAGGAGGTCGAGAGCTACCGTCTCGACCTGACGGTGATCGACCACGACGGCACGGTGGCGACCAACCCGTACGTCATGCTCGCCGGACACGCCAAGCCGTGGTCGGAAGGCGGTTACCACGAGACGGGCGAAATCTCGTTGCGCCTGCCGAAGGACGACTACTTCCTGGCTGTGGAGATCAACGACGACTACACCGTCCCCGGCAGCACGTCGTTCTTCGAACCCCGGATCAGCCTGGACTCCGATCGCTCACTCGTCCTCGACGCCCGCGACGCCGTTCCGGTCGACGTGGTGTTGGACGAACCGGACGCCGAGATCGGCTACGCGGAGCTCGATGTCACCCTCCGCACCGAGGGACACCCGTACATCGGGTGGTTCGCCGGTGACTCCTCGCTGGAGGACACCTACGTCCGGCCCTCCGAGACTCGTCACGACGGGTTCGCTTTCTCGCTGAGGACCGAGCACGCGCGACCGGACGGTGACGGCGGCTTCGACGGCAGTCCGTTCACCTACCACCTGCGACACTCGGCGACGATCGCCGTGCCGGACGACCTCACCTACGAGGTCACGACCGCCGAGCTGGCGAAGGTCACCAGCGTGCACACCGACGGCGGGCCGGGGGTCGTGGGCTCGCGGGAGTTGGTGACGGGCGAGTTGCCGTTCACGCTCACCGAGTACTACACGCCGGGCGTGCGGTGGAACTCGATGCTGTGGTTGGGCGACAGTCCCGAGGCCGCGGGCGAGTTCTCCCTGTCCCACGTGGCGACCTTCGAGCCGGGGGACAACGGCGAGCTCCGGTGGAACACGCCGGTGTTCGGGCCCGCGTTCCCACCGGGATCACTGTGGGCGGTGCGCGACGACGACTCGCTGTTGGTGAGCCTGCCGCTGTACGGGCACTCGTTGTCCGGCGGCGGGGGATTCTCGATCACCGACTCGGGATTCACCGAGCTGTACCGCGACGGTGAACGACTGGCGCGCGAGGAGGAGCCGGGCTACGGGATCTTCGACGTCCCGGCGGAGCCGGGGCAGTATCGCCTCGTCGTCGAGTCCGAACGAGGCAGCCTGACGCCGTTGTCGCGCACGATCCGTGCCGAGTGGACCTTCCGGTCCGGACCGAGCGAGGCGGAGGTCGACTTGCCGTTGCTCGCGGTGCAGTTCGCGCCGGAACTGGGCGACGACCATGCCGGCGAGGTCGGTGAGGCCGTCCGAATACCCATCGCGGTGCACCGCAACGGCCTCACCGGGAAACCGGACCTGGCGTCGCTGAGCGTCGAAGTGTCGTTCGACGGCGGTGAGTCGTGGTCGACGACGCCGGTGACCGACGGGGCCGTGGTGGTCACCGCGCCGGACGGGGCGGAGGACGTGTCGCTGCGTGCGGTGGCGAAGGACGCCGACGGCAACGAGGTGACGCAAACGATTCTCGGCGCGTACCTGGTGACGTAACCACCCCGGCGTGTCCTCGGCCTGCGACACCGTGTCCTCGGCCTGCGCACACGTGTCCGCACCTCCCGTACGTGTCCGTCCGAAAAGGATGGACACGCGGGGAGGGGTGTCGGATCGTTCGGCCATCCGTCCGTCGGCCGAACGGCCGATGTCGTCGCGACGAGCTGGCCGTGCGGCTGGTCTTTCCCCCGCGTGACTCACGGCACTCTTCTCTTCACTCGCTGAATCTGAGGGGAGCGAAGACGTGCGGAAGAAATCGAGACCCGTCGGCGGGCTGGTGATGACGGCCCTGGGCGTGGTGACGCTCGTGACGGCAGGCACGGCCGTCGCGGTGGCACCCGCGCAGGCGCAGCCGTCGCCGTTCGTCGTCACGTCGGCGGGCGAGGGCGCGGTCAGCGTCACGCTCGTGACCGGCGACCGGGTCGACATCAGGGATGGCGTCGTCACCGACGTCGTGCTCGGCTCCGGACGGGAGGAGGTGGGCTACCGCCAGTACGTCGAGCACGGTGCGGTGTACGTCGTCCCGAACGACGCGGCTCCGTGGATCGCGAACGGCACGCTGGACAAGCGGCTGTTCGACGTGACGGCGCTCGTGAAGGCCGACTACCACGACGGTGCCCGCGACGACGTGCCCGTGATGGTGTCGTACCGGGAGGGGACGGTGTCCGCCGCCGGCGTCTCGGCGCGCATCACCGCCGACGGCGCGGCGGAGCAGGTTCGGTCGCTTGCGGCGATCGACGGTGCCGCGGTGGAGGCGGAGAAGGCGGAGGCGGAGACCTTCTGGGAGAACGTCCGCCCGATGCTGAAGCCGGGTGCGGAGATCGAGCATCTGTGGTTGGACGCGCCGGTGCAGGCGACGTTGGCGGAGAGTGTGCCGCAGATCGGTGCGCCGGAGGCGTGGGACAGCGGGCTGACCGGTGAGGGTGTGCGGGTCGCGGTGTTGGACACCGGCATCGACGCCGATCACCCGGACCTTGC
>NZ_JACBJG010000022.1 GCF_015910535.1 Saccharomonospora sp. NB11
CCAACCGGTTCAACGCGTCATAGCGGTAATCGGTCCCACCATCGGCGACCAACTCGTCGAACGCGTTGAACTCCACCAACGTCGACACACCACCGGCCGTGCGCGACGCCAACGTCCCCCGCGGCGTATACGAATACTCGAGAACACGGCCGCTGGCGCCGTCGTCGTCATTGCCGACGGAGAATCCCTTACCCGTCACACATTCCACAACTATGGCCGGTTGAACGTCTCGACCTTAGAGCTCCTGACACGTTGGTGATCTTGGGTTGAGATGATCTTGGTGTGGTTGTGCCGTGGGTGGTCTCGGAGGAGTTGTGGGAGCGGATCGAGCCGTTGTTGCCGGTACGTCCAGCCGCCAGGACAGGGCCCAAGCCGCTGCCGGATCGGGCGGTGCTGCAGGGCATCCTGTTCGTGCTCTACACCGGCATTGGAGGGGAAGACCTGCCGCAGGAGTTGGGGTTCGGCTCGGGGATGACCTGCTGGCGGCGGCTGCGGGACTGGCAGGAAGCCGGGGTATTCGCCAAGTTGCATGAGGTGTTGCTGGCCGAACTGAATGCCGCAGCGGCGATCGACTGGTCCCGGGCCTGCGTGGGCGCCTCCCACGTACGGGCCAAAAAAGGGGGGCCCGACACCGGCCCGAGCCCGGTCGATCGGGGCAAGACCGGCTCAAAGCACCACCTGATCTGCGACGGTGGCGGTATCCCACTGGCGGTAACCCTGACCGGCGGCAACCGCAATGACATCACCCAGCTCATCCCGCTGTTAGAGGCGATCCCACCGGTGCGCGGACGGCGGGGACGGCCCCGCCGTAAACCCGACGCATTGGTCGCCGACCGCGGCGACGACCACGACAGAGACCGAGATCTGCTCCAAAGACGCGGTATCCGACCTCTCATCAGCCGACGCGGCACCCGCGACAACAACCAGACCGTGCGCTGGGGCGTCGAGCAAACCCTCGCACTCTTACACCAGTTCCGCCGTCTGGCCACCCACTGGGAACGCCGCACCGACATCCACCACGGCTTCCTCGCCCTCGCCACCAGCCTCATCTACTGGCGCCGACTCACCAAAACAACGTGTCAGGAGCTCTTAATGCGTGGAGCCGGTTTCGTCGCTTCTCGCCCGGACTCGGGCCCCGTACTCGGCCCCTCCCTTTACTTACCTGCGAAGCATCTACACACCCGGGAGATCGCCGCCGCGTGCGGTTCGGCCAGCAGCACCTCGTGCAGCCGGACAAACACCCCCGCCCCGGACCAGTCCGCAATCACCGCCAGCATGTCATATCGGAGCCGAACCCAGCTTCTGCGGCAGCTCCTCCTACCCGCCCTGGTGTAGAGCACAAACAATACCCGGCAACACTTGCCAATCCGGCAACGAATCGATCCGCAGCCATAACTCATCCGACATAACCCATCGCACTCACGCCAAGATCATCCCAACACAAGATCATCAATGCGTTAGCGGACCGCGTTCAAGAACCTCAAAGGTAAATCGTTCAGATGGATCTAGACTTCTATCCTCTATGGTTAAATCATTAAAAATGCTAACTATTTTATTAAATAACTCTTCACCAAGGGCGGAACGACTACAGGAAGCATGCTCCCAGCGAATATGAATAGGGCGCTCCACGTCGCGACTAAGTCGATCCCAGAGGGCGTCAAAATTATTTCCATAATACGGACCGAAACCCAACATGTTTGACATCTGAGAATGAAAATCTCGCAGCGTTCGGATTTTCCTCCCATTAAGCACTACGACACCCACAACTTACCTCCAATTCGAAATCCTGTAGAAGCTTTCATAATGGTCTATAGTAACATACGCTAGACCATCACTTGAGTACAAGAGCCTCCATCCCGGCTGCTTATTTCGACCAATGCGGCTGCTGAGTCCAACATCAGCCTCGTACCAAAGACGACCAGAAGCGACAGGAAGCTTGCCATCTAAGTTTTTAAACGGGTCACCACCAATTTGAGCACCCTGAATATAGTGCCCGATTGATTTACCAGGCCGCCAACCAGCCGCCTCAGCTTTCTCTTTCGTTACGTAATTTGGCGGCAATTTGCCAGTTTCTCTCAAATAATCAATGAGCGGATTCGCCAGTTCGGCAACTTTTAACTGTTCCAAAAACTTCGCATGATTCGCGGCGTTTGCACCAGTTCCACATGCCCAAACCTGGGCGCTGCGGCTGCCGTCGGTCTTCGGCCGTGCACCATCGGCACACGAGTCGTCGAGGTGTGCTGTGGCTGGTGGCAGGGGGCCGGGTTGGTCGATTCCGTGGTTGGTTTCTGGTTCGTAGGGGGTTGGTTCTCCGCCTTCTGGGTGGATGACGCCGAGGTCGATGATCGTTCGTTTGGCGGCGTCAATGGCTTTGCGGATGCTGTCGACGATGGTGTCCGTCTTGGGCGGTCGGGCGTGGGGTGTGTTGACGTCATCGATGACGCGCTGTCGCCTGGCCTGCAGCCACGCCTGGTAAGCCGCTTGGGCAGCCGCTTTGGCCGCAGCCACTCCGCCGCCGACAGCGACGCCTATACCACCACCCAAAGGCATCCAGATGTCCGGACTTCCTGGGGAACCGCCGCGCGGACTCGGGATCTTCCGCTTTGGAGTGGTCCGATGGACAAGCCACGCGACCTCGTCAACGAGGTTGGTGTCAACCTCGTAGTAGTGCGGATCTCTGGAAGGATCGTAAGAGGACTGAGGCGCTGGTGTATCGCAAATCCACGAAGCCAACCCCCCGCCAAGCCACCCACCAAACGCACTACCCACCCGAGAACCGAACGGACCGCCAATATAGGAACCAGCAAGCCCACCCAGACCACGACCACCCCACGTGAAACCGCCCCGACAGCTGAAGTGTCCCGACGGATCACCATTCGCCAGCGGGTCTGCGCTCGCATAGGCGTAGCGGTTGGCGTTGCCCACATCCCGGGGGTCCAGGCCTGCGGTGTCGCGGCTGGCGAACGTTGCTGTGCCCGGCTGATACCACCGCGCACCCATGTTCACGTTCCCGCTGTCAGGGTCGGTGTACTGGTGCTGGAAACCCAACGCAGGCTGCGTTCCCGCCTCAGCCTGCCGCTGTCCGAACGGACTGTAAGACCG
>NZ_JACBJG010000023.1 GCF_015910535.1 Saccharomonospora sp. NB11
ACACCTACTCGAACAACAGCCCGATCACCTATTCGGACCCGTCGGGGTTGTTCCTCGAATGGTTCACGAAGGTGGTCTCGAGTGCCGTCAAGGTCGCCAAACGGTATTTCCAGCGACCCCAGTGGTCTGGATACTCGCAGCCCCAAAGCGCACGTCGCATGGGCGCACCCAACTCTTCTGGGGGTGGGGGGAGTTCGCAGAGTGCCTCTCGCCTGCGGGCGAGTGATGCACATCGCATCAATCCGGTCGAGTATGATTCAATTCTTTTCTATATGTATGATGAAATGGTTATCAATTCACAAGATTCTCTCGTACAGAAGATAAAAGAAAACAATGGATGCTGGATTTGGCCGGTTTGCGGCGTCCCGGCTACCCTTGCATGGGCTGAGATGGTCAGACCTGGAGGGGAATGGGATCATAAACCCATGATCCTGGACTCTATGGGAATGGAGAAGCGCGGAAATGTGTTCACCCCCATGCCGGATGGAGAGAATAGAATAACTTATGAGTTCTGGTCGAATATGCACTATGGTTATGTTGGAACTGAAGCTGGATTCAAGGATTGGGATCTAAGGATGAGTGCGGATATCGCCGATTTAATTTCTACACTCCCTGAGCCCCGCACATCCCCTGCAGACGATGTGGCCGTTCGGGTGGGTATTGAGCTCCGCGAATCGTACAGTCCTGAAGAGCTTCGCCCAGAGCATGTTCACCGAGCTATTATGGATAATATCGATGAGTTGAAGGCTACTGGCGCAGTGCTAACGTGCTCGACTCCTAGGTCGGGTTGTTGAAGAAGGATATAAAGTGTAGCTTTCATGTTCCTACTCGAGGGCTAACCTAGTTCATAGGAAAAAACGGAAGGTGACTTTTCATGAGGACTGCCTTTGAAGGGCTTGCAATCCTTGTAATGTGTCGTGGCGGATGGTTTTGATTCCTGAAAGGAAGCGGCACCCCGTTGGGATGTGGCGGCTTGACGGGTGTATTCTCGTCGGCGTCTCTTTGATTGCCGGAATAGTGTGGAGCTTGGGTGCGCTTGCTCTAGTATCTCCCAGGTTGAACACATGTTCGGCTGAGCTTGGCGTGGTCGTTAGTTATGTGTCCCTCGACTGGGCTCTGCTGCGAATATTATTTTACGTAATCGCCTCCTGGTTGGTTATTGTCTTTATCCGCCGGCTAGTGGAACGCTATGCGTTCTTCTGGCGGGGGGCGTTTGGGTTGGCTTGTGTGACATTGGGGGTGTTTGTGCTTACTTGGGGGGAGTTGTCGTTGTATGCACAATTGATATTCGATTGGGGGGAGTCGGTTCCCAGGTTTGGGGTTCGCGCGATCCAATGCCAGGGAGAGGAGTCTTCGTTGTGGCCGGATTGGATTCCACTTCCTAGCCCGAGTAAGTGATGGCCTGCGAATATGTTCCGCATGGTCACTTTAGCTGGACTTCACGTCCCCGAATGTGATAGTTCGCGCAAACGGCGACAGAGCAGATTCATTCCGAGCCTATATTGACATTGGGGAGGCCTATCGGGATGGTTCGTATCCGTCGTGGCAAGATCACTACTGCTGATCTTAAATACGGAATGGTCGGCGCGCGGTGAGCTTCTCGTTCATGTTGAGGCCGATATTCCAATATCGGACGATGGACAGGAGCTGTACAGTGAGATACTGTTCCCTGTTCCCGAATTAGCCTCAGGTCTGCATGATCGGATGTCCGCGGGTTCCGGCAGGAGGGGCAACTTTGAGTTCGAATCAATGTCCTTCAAAGAGGTGGGCGTTGTGCGAATAGTGGAGTTTGACTCAGGTTGGCGTGTGAAGTCGATTCACCAGCCGGGTTTGTGGAGTAAGTTCCACTCCCTGGATGACATAGATGCCGAGATTTACACGCGAAGTGAGGGCGGAAGCGGAAGCGATGATCGGAGTCGATCTTTCTACGCTGTTCGAGACGAGATGACCAATAGATCGAAAGCTTGCCTATTGGTTGGTCTGCGGTACTGTGCTGGTAAATCTTAACATATTCTTGTGATAGATCGGCGCCAGTCGACGATGCGGTTGGCGAGGACGAGAGCGCCATGACGGTTGTCTATGTCATTTTCCGCGGGGGCGGGGGGCAGCGGAGCTGATGCAGCAGCGCCACGATTTACTCGACTGACCCAGCACATGGCTCGTTGCTTGTCGAGGGTGCGGGTCGGGCATGCCTTGGAGTCGGTGACCAGCCAGTTCCCGAGCGGCAGCACCACGCTGGAGCAGTTCGACTATGACGAGGCCGGTAACACGGTGCGGCGGATGTCGGTCGACGGCGAGCAGACGTTGGAG
>NZ_JACBJG010000024.1 GCF_015910535.1 Saccharomonospora sp. NB11
CGGTCTTACAGTCCGTTCGGACAGCGGCAGGCTGAGGCGGGAACGCAGCCTGCGTTGGGTTTCCAGCACCAGTACACCGACCCTGACAGCGGGAACGTGAACATGGGTGCGCGGTGGTATCAGCCGGGCACAGCAACGTTCGCCAGCCGCGACACCGCAGGCCTGGACCCACGAGACCTCAGCAACAGCAACCGCTACGCCTATGCGAGCGCAGATCCGCTGGCGAATACCGACCCCAGCGGGTACCTCGTCGTTGCGCCGGTGGTTCCTATTGTTGCCGTTATAGCCAGGTCAGCAGCGGTGCGGCAAGTAGGTACAAGACTGATTACGCGCGGTGCTGCGATCGTGGGTGGGATCGTCGGTGACTGGGCGTCTGATCTGTTTACGACGAAGAAAATTCGAGGGATACCGAGCCCGGCGCCTCAGTCAGTTCCGATTCCGCAAATAGCCTGGTCAATCTGGCAGTCGCTCGAAATTTCGCGAATCGCTTTGTTGGCAGGTTTCAACTTCCCTCATCCGTCGGGGAGCAGGCCGAGCGGATCTGGAGGGTTCATTGGTGGGGTTGGGGGTCCTCTTGGCGGGTTCGGGCCGGCCAGTCCAGGCGCGTGGAACACCGTGGATCTCCAGCGTCTCAGGACTTTCCTCGAACAGCTTCGCCGCCAGAGGCTCGAAGACCTTGTCAACACACCCCACGCCCGACCGCCACAAACACGAACCGTCGTCGACAGTATCCAGGAAGCCATCGACGCTGCTAAACGAACGGTCATCGACCTCGGAGTCATCCAACCGGAAGGCGGAGAACCAGCCCCCTACGAACCAGAAACCAACCACGGAATCGACCAACCCGCACCCCTGCCACCAGCAACAGCACACCTCAACGACTCATGCGCCGATGGGGCGCGGCCGAAGACCGACGGCAGCCGTAGCGCCCAGATATGGAGGTGCGGTTCAGATGGGGGTGCGCGTGAAGGTTCGACGAGCACATCAAAAGGGGAACAGCTTACTAGGGTAGGGCGTTGGATGTCGCGAGGGGAGTACGATGCGATGCGGCATACTGGGCAAGTTCAAGAAGGCGCAGGCGGTACAACTTATGTCGCACATCCAGGTGACCCCAACGCATTCGGGCGTGAAGCTAAGCCCGGGAGTATTTACGTTGAATTCGATGTTCCCCACAGCTCTCTATATCCGGCTGGCAAGCCGGGTTGGGCTCAGATACCAGGGCCGAACTCGATGTATGGCAGACTCGCGAAGAAGCGCGGACAAGATCCTTTAAAGTTCCCTGCAGCCCTAAATGTAGAGCTGGTGAAAGAAAAGTGGTAGAAGAGTTTCGCCTGTTGCACGAGTTGCGGCACTGGCTGGACGAGAATAAGCAGCTCTTAAAGGAAGAAGGGATCTGCTACTCCCTGAATGATTCTAGGATGCGCTGGGGGACGCCTTCGGTGTGGCTCAACCTCGAGAATGGTATCCGTATGAGTCAAATAACTGTCTGGACAACCGGAGACGTTCAATGTCAATACGGCGATATCTCAACAGGGGAAGTGTTTGATAGGTATCAAAATTTGGGGCGCGCTAATGAGCTCCTTGCAACGCTTGAAAGTCTAGTCCGATGGCAGCGCGGCGGGGAAATACCATAGGGGAAATTAAATCGTTTTGCGAGTCTGATCGCAACAACAGTCTTCGAGCTCCTAACACATTGTTTTCGTGAGTCGGCGCCAGCAGGCGAGGCTGGTGGCGAGGGCGAGGAAGCCGTGGTGGATGCGGTGCGGCGTTCCCAGCGTTCGGCCAGGCGTCAGAACTGGTGCAGCAGAGCCAGGGTTGTTTGACGACCCAGCGCTACGACAACCTCGGTCGCATCGCCTCCGACACCGTGCTGGGGCCTGACGGCGTGGAGACCACGTCGATCACTTACGAGTGGGACGACGAGGACCATTTGGTCGTCAAGCACACCGAGGGCCTTGCTGGTGCGGCGGAGAACGTTTACGGCT
>NZ_JACBJG010000025.1 GCF_015910535.1 Saccharomonospora sp. NB11
AGAGCGTGTCTCACTTGGCTTGTTTGAGCTTCTTGAAGCAGGTCAGTGCGGCGGCGAGGGCGAGGAAGCCTTTGAAGGCATCGGCGCGGCGTTCGTAGCGGATGGTCAGGCGTCGGTAACCGGCCAGCCAGGCGATGCTGCGTTCGACGACCCAGCGGTGGCGGCCCAGTTTCTGGCTGGTCTCGATGCCGATGCGAGCCAGGCGGGGCACAATTCCCCGTCGCTGCAACCAGACTCGGCGTTCGGCACTGTTGTATGCCTTGTCGCCGTGCAGCTTGCCGGGCTTGCGGCGGCGAGGTCCGCGGCGGGACCGGATCGCGGGGATGGCGTTGACCAAGGGCTTGACAGCGAACCCGTCCGGGGTGTTGGCCGCGGAAATGCCGGTGGCCAGGGGTAGTCCGCCCCGGTCGGTGAGCACATGCAGCTTCGAGCCCGGCTTGCCTCGGTCGACCGGATTCGGTCCGGTCATAGCGCCCCCCTTTTCGCCCGCACCGCGGCGGCATCCACCACGGCCCGGGACCAGTCGATCAGCCCTTGACTGCCCAGCTCGTCGAGCACCCCCGGTGGATCCGGGCCCACAATCCGGCCTCGGTCCATCGCAGAAACCATCGATGCGCGGTGGGCACCGTGACCCCGAACGACGGCGGTAACCACCGCCAGGCACACCCGCTGGTGAGCACATACACGATCGCGGTGAACACCTTGCGTGCATCCGCCGGTGCCCGCCCACCACCCTGCGGGCGCTCTCCAGCCTGTGGAATCAGCGGCTCGACCAGCTCCCAGAGCTCGTCGGGAACCAACCGCCGTGACAACGCATCAACCACAGACGATGATCTTGCCCTGAACACCGATCAAGATCCAAACGAGACACGCTCTAA
>NZ_JACBJG010000002.1 GCF_015910535.1 Saccharomonospora sp. NB11
CCAACCGGTTCAACGCGTCATAGCGGTAATCGGTCCCACCATCGGCGACCAACTCGTCGAACGCGTTGAACTCCACCAACGTCGACACACCACCGGCCGTGCGCGACGCCAACGTCCCCCGCGGCGTGTAGGAGTAGTCGGTCCCCGCCTTCGACAACAACCGGTTCCGCTCGTCGAACACCGCCGAAACCGGACCATCACGGGTCAGGTTCCCCGCCGCGTCCCACTCATAGGTGTGCACCGCATCGCCGTCGTCCCACGACACCAACCGACCCGCACGGTCATAGCCGTAAACGTTCTCCGCCGCACCAGCAAGGCCCTCGGTGTGCTTGACGACCAAATGGTCCTCGTCGTCCCACTCGTAAGTGATCGACGTGGTCTCCACGCCGTCAGGCCCCAGCACGGTGTCGGACGCAATGCGACCCAGCTCGTCGTATCCATACGTCCGCGTCGCGGCGCCGACGCCGTATCCGACGCCGGTAACGCGCCCGGCCTCGTCGTAGTCGTAGCCCAGCGTCGCGCCCGTGGCTGCGTCGAGGGCGGTGGCGAGCCTGCCCGCCGCGTCGTAGGAGAACGAACTCGTACCGGCCGACGTGGTGACACTGGTTGGCAGACCGTCGGCGTCGTAGGTGAAGCTCGACTCCCCCGACGGTCCCGAAGCCGTGACGAGGTTGCCGCGGTCGTCGTAGGTGAAGGTGTTCTCGCCGTTCCGCGCCGACGCCGACACCATCCGCCCCGCCGGGTCGTAGGTGAACACCCGGTCCTGCGTCACCACGCTCGCCCCGCTGCCGACCTGCTTGACGAGGTTGCCCTGCGGGTCGTAGCTGTGGGAGATCGTCACCCCGCCGGGCTTACGCAGCTCCGCCAGCCGCCCCGCCGCGTCGTAGCTCGCCGTGTAGGTGCGGTCGGCCGCCTCCGGGGTCTGCTCGGTGGCCGGTTCGATCGTCGACTCGGCCATGTTCCACGCGTTGACGGTGAACACCGTGGTGTTGCCGTTGCCGTCGGTGGCGCGGGTGATGTTGCCCGCCCGGTCGTAGCCGTAGCTCGTGGTGATCGACTCGTTGTCCGACACCGGACGCGTGATCGACGTGACCTGGTTCAGCGCGTCGTAGGTGTAGGTGGTGGCGGAACCCAGCGCGTCCGTCACCCGAGTCGCGTTGCCCGCCCGGTCGTAGGCGAACTCCCGAGTGCGCTCCACCGTGCCGTCAGGGCCGAGATCCGACACCGCCAGCTGACGTCCCGCTCGGTCGTAGTCGATCTCGCTGCCTCGTCCGGTGGCGTCCGTGCTCGACAACAGACGACCTGCGCCGTCGTAGGCGCTCCTGATGGTGTTGCCCAAGCCATCGGTGACGGTCAGTTCGTTGCCGAGATCGTCGTAGGTGGTCTCGACGACACGACCGCCCGGGCTGGTGACGGTGGCGACGTTGTCCAGCTCGTCGTAGGTGTAACGAGTGGTGAGGATGCGCGTCGGTTCCGGAACCTTCTCCACCACGGTGCTCGTGATCTGCCTGCCGAGCTTGTCGTAGGTGGCGTGGGTTTGCGTGCCTCGCGGATCGCTCGTGGACAGAACCTCGCCCAGCGGGTCGTACGTCGCGATCCACGTGCCGCCGGCCTGACCGTGCAGCGCGGGCGGATCGGTGACCCGCCGTTGGTTACCGAGCTCGTCGTAACCGTAGGTGGTGGTCTGTCCGAGTGCGTCCGTACTCGCGACCACACGTCCTGCCGCGTCGTAGTCCAGCGCGGACGTGGCAGTGATCGGTTCGTCCCCGCCGGGAGGCAGGTACTCCGGTTGGCGGAGCTCGATCGGTCGTCCGGCGCGGTCGTAGCTGGTGTGCGTGACGTTGCCACGCGGGTCCTTCAGCTCCGTTTCCTCGCCGAAGGCGTTGTAGCCCACCGTGGTGACGGGGGTGGCGGTCACCGCGTGGTTGCCGTGCGACTCCGCCTCCACCGGCGGCGCGACCTGGGTAACCTGCCTGCCGAATGCGTCGTAGGTGAAGCGGGTGGTGAACGCCTCCGGGTCTGCTCCGGTCGCCGTCCCACGCGGATCGACCACCGACCGTACGAGACCGGCCTCGTCGCGGTGGGTCAGGGTGAGCAGCGACTCGGACCCGGTGTGCACGGTGCGACCGGTCTCCCGGCCGAGTTCGTCGTGAGTGAACTCCACGTCGCTGTGCACGGAGCCGTCCGCGTCGCGGCCGATGACGCGCGTGACGTTGTCGGCGTCGTCGTAGGTGGTCTCCTCCTCACGCAGCACGTCGTCGCCTTCGCGGTCGGTGCGTCGCACCGGCCGGTCGGCGTTGTCGTAGACGGTGGTGGAGGAGAACCGGCCCTCGCCGTGAGCGTGGGTGTCGACCTGTCCCGTACCGGTGTAGGTGTACGTGGAGAGTTCGACGTCGCGTGTCTCGCCCGTGCTCGGATCGGTGTAGTCGAGCAGTGTCTCCGAGGCGAGCAGGTCGTCGTCGTAGTACGTGTACGCGGTGGTGCGGCCCATCGCGTCGGTGACGCTGGCCAGCCGGCCCGCCGGGTCGTAGGCGCGGGACTCCAGAACCACGTCCCGCGCTGGCTGTCCGTCGCCGGTGAAGCCCTTCACCGTGCGAGTCGCCAACTGGTGACGAGCCTTGGTGTAGGTGGTGAGGAACTCGGTACCCACCGGGTCCACGGTCCGCACCACCGCACCGAAGTCGTCGTACTCCGTGGTGGTCACACCGCCCTCGGGGTCGGTGACGGTGTGCACGCGGCCGTGCTCGTCGTAGGTGTAGGTGGTGGTGCGGGCGGGATCGTGGCCGGCCACGTCGGACAGCGTCGTGGACGCCAGCGTGCCGTCCGGGTTGTAGACGTTCGTGGTGCGCTGCTGGTGTTCGGCTCCGGTCACGGCGTTGGTGGTGGCCGGGTCGGTCTGCTCCACGAGTCGTGAGGCGCCGTCGTAGCGGTAGGTGGTGGTCGCCGAGCCCTCCGGCAACGCGGCCGAGTTGACGGTCTCCGAGATCACCCTGCCGAGGCCGTCATGGGCGTACTCGGTGACCATGCCCGCAGGGTCGGTGAGGCGCGCGAGGTCACCGGCGCTGGTGTAGGCGTAGCGGGTGACGTTGCCCGCCGGGTCGGTGGTGGTTTCGAGCAACCACGCCGGCTGTGTTCCGCCGCCGACGGCGGGTTCGGATCCATCGGTGTAGGTGTGGGAGGTCGTGCGCTGCAGACCGCCCGTGGCACCTGGTTGCAGGACCGACGAGACGAGCCCGTTGCCGTGCAGGACGTAACGGGTGGCGTACCGGTCGTCCGAGTCCGACGTGGACCGGGCGTCCCGCGCGAACGTGACGCTGTCGTTTCGCGGGTCCAGCGGGTCGTCGGGGTTGACGAAGTACTCCCGGTAGTTGGTGTAGCAGGCTTCGCTGCTCTCGTCCCGGCACCGGGTCGTGGACAGCCGGTTGCCGCGCTCGTCGTTGACGTAGGTGACCGCGTGGCCGTTCTCGTCCACGATTCGGCGGACGAAGCCGCCCTTGTCGTACTCGTACAGCGTCGTGCCCGCGCCCTGGAGCGTCACCGACATGACACGACCGCCGCGCGTGGGGTCGTAGCTGTAGACCGTTTCCTGGCCGGCCGGATCGGTGGTCAGCACCTTGGTGGAGGCAGTGCTGGCCGAGTAATGCGCGGCGATGCTCGCCGAATCCAGCGGCCGCTGGTAGACAGCCACTTCGCCGATCGACCCGTCGAAGTAGGCCCAGTCGCGCTCCCCGATGTTGGGCCAGGGGAGGTTGGCTGTCCATCCGGTACCGACGAACGCGTGTGCCCGGTAGTTCAGGATCTCGCCGTCCTGGTGATCGACCAGGTTGCCGTCGAGGTAAAGCCACTGGCGTGTGCGGTCGGCCGAGAGCACGGCATGGTGCCATTCGCCGTCGTTGACCGACTCGGTGGAGACGATTCCCTTGACCGAGTTGTTCCAGAAGTGTCCGTAGAGTTTGCCGTCCGTGCCCACATAGAGGACCGGCATGGAGCCGCCGGACGTCGCCGCCCCGGGTCGGTGATCAGCGATCGAGAAGAGCACACCACCGTCGGCCGACGTCGTCTTGAACCACAACTCCACCGCGAGACGTTGCCGACCGTGGATTTCGTTGTCAGGCAGGCTCAGATAGCTCGAGATTCCGTCGAAGTCTGCGGCGTGCCCGCCGCGCATCACCGGGTCGGCGCCGAGCGACACGTTGTGATAGGTGCCGACCATCGTCGCCGCATCGGCTTCGGCATGCCGGGCTGTGTCGCCGTCTTCCAGTCCCCATCGGCTGTGTGGCCGACTGGCGCGCACAGCATCGACGTAGGTGGCGCGGTCAGCTTGTGCGGAGTGGTGAGCAGCGACCCGCTCGGGGTCCATCGCGTGGTGGTACACCGCCACCTGGGCGATCGACCCGTCGAAATGAGCCCAATCGCGGCTGCCGATCGCAGGCCAGGAGTGGTTCGGTGTCCAACCGGTGCCGACGAAGGTATGCGTCCGATGGTTCGAGATCGTTCCGGAGAGCGAACCGATCGGGCTCCCGTCGAGATAGAGCGTCTGGGTGTCAACGTTGCCGGTGAGCACCGCATGGTGCCACTCGCCGTCGTTGACGGTGTCCGTGCTCTCGATTCCAGCGACGCTTCCCTGCCAGAAGTGCCCGTGGAGCTTGCCGTCCGTGCCCACGTACAGCACCGGCATCGACCCACCCGACGACGGTTCACCGGGCTGGTGATCCGCGATGGAGAGCAACACCCCGCCGTTGTCCGAGGTCGTCTTGAACCACAACTCCACCGAGAGCCGACGAGCGCCATGAAGGGTGTCGTCGGGCAGCTGCACATAGCTGTCGGTCCCGTCGAATGTCCGTGAGAAGCTGTTCGGGAAGGGGCCAGCACCTCGCCCACCACTGCCTCGGTGGTAGGCGCCCCGTCGCATGTTCGAATTCGACCGTGCGTCACTGCCTTCGGTCTCGGACATCCGCCAGTAACTGGCGGGCGTTGAATCCCGCACTGCCGAGGCGTACCGGAAACCGTCGCCTTCGACGGTGGGCGTGCCGTAGGTCCGGGTGCCGCCATTGTCGTCGACGTAGGTGGTGACGCGGTCGGCGATCTCGTGGTACGTCAGTTCAGCCTCGACCGCGCCGGAAGGGCGGGTGGTCTTCGTGAGGCGATCGGAGGCGGTGTCGGCGGCGTAGTGCTCGGCCACCACGACGGGATCGAGCGGGTGTTGGTAGAACGCCGCTTCTGCGATGACTCCGTCGAAGTAACTCCACGGCCCTGATGGCTTGGCGGGCCAAGCGCGGTCGTCGACCGCCCCCACACCGAGGAAGTTGTGCGGGTCCATGTTGACGAGCTCGCCGGCCAGCGAACCGACCGCCGTGCCGTCGAGATAGAGGGTCTGGGTGTCGAAGGCACCCGTGAGCACGACGTGGTGCCACAGACCGTCGTTCACCGCACCGGCACTGACCATGCCTTCGGTCTGGTCGTTCCAGAAATGACCGTGCAGCTTGCCGTCGGTACCCACGTACAGAACCGGCATCGACCCCTTCGGGTCGACCTCGTCCGGCGTGTTGTGGCTCGTCGAGAACAGCACACCACCCGTGGTAGAGGTCGTCTTGAACCACAGCTCCACCGAGGCGTAGGCGGAGTTGCGCACCAGATCGTCCGGAAGCTGAACGTAGCTGGTGGATCCGTCGAACACCGCTGCTGTCGCCGAGGTACCGGCCAACGGCCCGGTCTCCTGGCCCAATCCGACTTCCCTGGCAGTGCCGTCGAGGCTTCCCCAGAACCCGGGAACCTCGCTGGCAAGGGTGGGGCCCTCGGTTTCGGTCAGGCGCCAGTAGGCGTGCGGGTTCGCGTCCTGGACCACTGTCGGATAGTGCGAACCGCTGCCGTAGTCGTAACGCGTGCAGGCGTCCGTGGGGTCGCACACGGACACGAGACGATCGCCGTCGTAGGTGTACGTCCACGTCGACGAGGAGTCCGGCTCGGTCCGCACCTCGACCACATGACCATCGGCCCAAGTGAAGTGCAGTGCGCGACCTGACGCGACGTCGGTGGCCCTTTCCAGGGTGCCATCTGTCCTGTAGGTCGTCTCCTGGACGTGCCCGGCCGCATCGGTGATCGAGACGATCCTGCCGTCCGCGTCGAAGGAGTACCTGTCCCCGTTCTTGAACCGGAGCAGCCAACCGTCCTCCTCGGACACGAGGCTGAGGCCCTGCCCCGGTGGCGCGGCGTAGCTTCCGTCCGAGTTCCGACCGAACCGTGCCTGCCTCCCGTCGGGGTAGGTGAGCAGCACGACGTCCGTGCCCTCCTCGGACCGCACCCGCGTGTCCCAACGGGTCGCCCATCCCGACCCGAACGCGAGCTCTTCCCTCGGATCCAGGCTGTTATAGGTTCGCGTCACCGACAGTTCCGGCCCGGGCACCGACAGGACGGCATCCGTGACCTGGGTCGAATAGTTGCCCACACCAGGATCGACACCGTTGGTCGAGGCGAGATGGCTGGTGATCGCGGGCTGCGGGACGCGCGTCGACAGGTAGGTCGGAAGCGTCCACGGGCTCGGCTCCTCGGTGTCGCTGATCTGACCGTGCCAGACGTAGGTCTCGCTCCACTCCAGTGTGCCTTCCGGCACCGTCCAACGCGGCGTGCTCTGCCAACCCGACTCCGTGCAGTCGGCACCGGAGTCGGTACAGATCTTGAAGTTGTACCGGAGGTCCTTACCGGGATGGTTGTCACGATCCCGACCCTTCACAGCCAAGGTCGGTGTGAGGGTGGTCGCGTTGAAGTTGCTCGGAGGTGACGCCGACTCGATCATCGGAGTCTGGTTGGGTACGGAGAAGACGACGCGCTTCGACATCGGCACGTCGTGCCAGGAGAAGCGTGTCTTTCCCCGAAGTCCCATGTCCCAGTGCACCGAGTACGTGCCCGGCGGTAGCGCCTTGACGCGCGCATCGACGGTGACAGACTGGCCCGGGGCCACGTTGCGGGGCATGGTGGTCCACCGCCCACTCGTTGTACGGCAGTTCGTTGCCCTCGGCGTCCCAGATGCGGTAACCGAGCTCGTAACCGTTCGTGGGTGTCCACGTGTCCTTGCCCGCGTTCTTCACAGTCACGCGCATGATGCCGTCGTCTGTGGTGCTCACCGGCGAGATCAGGTCTCCCACCTGGTACGTCGCCCAATACGGGGTGGAGGTCACCTCCAGGTAAGGCGCATTGGCGGAAGCGACGCTCGCGAACTTCTTCCACGCCTTCGAATCCGTGGTGGAAGCGCGGACGGCGAGACCATGGTTCGGCTTCCCGTGCGTCCACCCGTGCAGCAGATCGCGGCCCTTCTCACCGAGATCGATCGTGACCCACCGAGAGGAGCAGGCGGAACTGTGGCCATACGCGAAGGACTTCTCGGCGATCGAGGAACCGTACGAGGGCCCGGGATACGACTTCTTACCGCTGACCGACCAGGACTGTGTGACCGGATGAACCGTCACCTTGCGAGCGTCAAGTCACACGAGTACGACCAGGCCGAGTACATACGCAGTTTCGCGCCCAGCACGTAGTGCCCTGACAGCTGCGAGGAGATGGAGTCGAACTTGAGGTAGGCCGCCGCGACGTTTCCACCGCCGTTGTACGTCCCCACGCTCAGAAGCGGATCGCCCGAATAGTCGGCATCGAAGCCCGACATCACGTAGGTGGAACCGTTCGCGTTCTTCGACACAGTCGGATCCACCACGACCGGGAAAACCCGTTCGGGGTCCGCCAACCAATCCTCGTCGACTCGGACGCGCAGAATCGTCCCGTCCGCATCTTCCACGAGTTCGTAGGAGACGTCTCGTGATCGAGCGCCCTCGCCGATGTTCGGATCGACGTTCGCGTCCTCCATGAAGCCCGGCGGGATCACACCCTGCACGGTGCCGTCCGCGGCTCGCAACACCACGGCCCCGTCGTCGATTTCAGCGTTCAAGCCATCGAGGTGCAGAGGGAAGTCCCAGACCGTGGGGGCGTCCGGTGATTTGAGGACGATGGCTTCCTTCGCTCCTGCCGGAGTCGCCTCGACGTGGAGGTCCGCATCCGGTCGGATCTCGGCATACACGACCTCACTGCCCTCGACCTCGCCGCGGACCGGGTCGGCGTCCGCGACCCCGAATCCGAACGAATGCCCGTCGAGTTCCACGGTCGCGAGCGCATCGGCTCCCGCGGAGGCGGCGAAACGCTTCACGTCCGAGTCGGCACGGGTGCGCCAGCCGCTCTCGTCCGAGACAAGGGTGGTGTCGATTTTGGTCCAGCCGCCCGTAGTGCGGTAGAACTGCCTTCCCTCATAGGCGCGAAGCGTTCGGGTACCGTCGGCGTTCGCGAAGACCTGCAGGTCGGGCTTACTTTCCTCGACCAGCAGTCGGCTCGTGGCCGGATCGAAGCCTTCGGGATCTCCCGGCACATCGGCTTCGCGCACCTCCACAGTGGTTTCGCGAAGCGGCGCGGCGGTGAGGCCGTGTTCTGGGTCCCGTTGATCGGGGGCTACGCCGTCGGCAGGTTGTGATGCGTGCTCACCGACCTCGACGGTCGACCTTGTGGACTCGGCGGACACCGCGTGGCTGTGTCCCTCCGCCGATCCCCATTCCTGCTCGGGAAGTTGCCCCTCAGCCGCCCCGATCCCGTTACTCCACGGCAACGCGACGACCAGCCCGGCCGCGACCACGATGACCACGAACACGGTCAACAAGCGCAGCGCAGCGGACACCGATCGGCGAACCATGCGAAACCCCCTGACAGCAACGAGCGCAGGGGACCGCCAGGCTTGGTTTCCCGCCGACGTGATCACCCGGTGCCCGACAAACGAGCCAAAACGCTCGGAAAAGTAATCACGGCATCTACCGCACACAAGAGACGGTGATCACGATGCACTGAAGCGTCACGGCACCGATGCGCAGTCGAGATAGAACGCGACGGAGAGCAACACCGCGCGAAGGACAAGACTCCGGACGAGGGACAGAGAACCTCCGACCCAGACACACAAGCGACTCCACGTGATCATCGCCTTCGCGGGAGGAGCGCGAGGTGACGCAACGTTCTCAATCCCGCTTACTCACCCGCGCGATTCTTCGCTCGTGGTCGGTATCTGCGACCAGCGCGGGCACCGAGCACACGGATCCCCCTCCGGGTTGGCCGTCGGCACTGCCCACGCCCGCCAGCGGCGCTGTGCTTTCCCTGCAGCCAGGCCACGACCGAATTGGGGAGCGCCATGGTGGCCGACAATGCCGTTGGCACCGAGCCGGTCGACGACATCGTCCTGTCCCGGCAGGGCTTCGGCACGACCCTGTCCCTCGATTTCACCGTCACCACCGGCGTCGCGTGACACGTGGACGGTCCGCCGTGGCTGGTCGCCATGCTGAATGCTCACGTCCGCCGTGCTGCTGCTGGTCAGGCCGAACACCAGTGGGTCGTTCAGCACGTCCGACCTCCAAGCCCACCTCGATCCGGGGACTGCGTGAGCGGAGTCCGCACGGCTGTCCACGACCGCCTTCCCAGCTCGTGCTAGCGCGCGAGCCGAACACCGTTCGTTCGCAGGGGGGACGGTGTCCTGATCGAGAATCGCGCCCGGGTAGGGCAGCCGCCTCGGCGGCACGCCCCCGGGCCGGTGCTCGAAATGCCACCACTCGTTGTCGTAGGTGCGGTAGAGGTCGTAGCGGGCACCGTGTTCTTCCAGCCATCGCGCCCCCTGTTTCGGCCGGACGTCGAGCGCGACGCCCTTGACGTGACTGGATTCCCCTGGTGGGAGGACGAGCAGCCGCGCCGACGCGGCTGAGCCGGACCTGCGCACCTCCTCGTCGAACAGCCTCTGCTGAACGGACGGCTCGCGGTGCCCGGAGGTGAGGCCGAGGAGTCGACCGTGACGCCACAGCGCATCGGTGCGGGCGGAGTCGAACGCCGCCCTGGCGCCGGGAGTCAGGCCGGTCAGATCCTCCGCCGGGAACCGCAGACGCAGGGCCCAGGCGCACGCCAGCTCGCGGGCACGTCCTGGGCGGGACAGGAACGCCACCGGCAACAGCAGCACCGCGAGGGAAACGGTGACCATCGCGAACACCCGGTCTCGGCAGCGCCGCATCCGTGATTCGTTCATGACACCCACCGTCGGCGGCGGATGTTCGCGTGTTGCCCTCCGCGTGTCACAACTGTGCGACAAGGCGAGCCCCGGCCGCGGTCGTGACACGACCATGACACAGTCCGGACGCAGCCGGGACATCGCCTGATCATGCTGGCTCAGGTGGTGATGCAGAGCCCGCCGCGGCATCGACTGGGCGGAATCGTCCGATGTCCGAAGCGATCGTCGATCTCGACGCCATCGCGCACAACGCCGAATTGATCGCCCACCGCAGCGGTCCGGCCGCCGTCATGGCTGTGGTGAAGGCCGACGCGTTCGGACACGGCATGATCGAGGTCGCCCGGACGGTGCTCGCGCACGGGGCGAGCTGGCTCGGCGTCGCGACCGCGCAGGAGGCCCTCCGACTCAGCTGCCGGTATCACGGCGCCGGTGTTGAGCTGGTTGCACGGCGTGGGTACGGACTTCCGCAGCCCCATCCGCGCGGACGTCGATCTGTCGGTGTCGTCGGTCGCGCACGTGAACGCGATCGCCGCCTGCGCCGCCGATCTCGGCCGGACCGCGAGCGTCCATTTGAAACTCGACACCGGCCTGAGCAGGGGTGGCGCCCCGGAGCGGCAGTGGCCCGCGCTGGTGCGGGCCGCGAGGAACCTGGAACGGCACGGGCTGGTGCGGGTGCGCGGTGTCTGGTCCCACCTGATCAGCGCCGACGATCCCGACTCCGCCCACACGTCCGCGCAGCTCGCACGCTTCGATCACGCGGTGGCGTTCGCGCGCGAGGCCGGTCTCGACCCCGAGCTGCGCCATGTGGCGAACTCCGCGGCCGCGCTGAACTCGCCCCGATCGGCCTACGAGCTCGTCCGTCCCGGCATCGGGCTCTACGGCGTGGAGCCCGTGGCCGGGCGGAGGTTCGGACTGCGGGCGGCGTTGACGCTGCGCGGGCACATCCTGCTGGTCAAGGACGTGCCCGCGGGCACCGGCGTGTCCTACGGGCACGACTACGCCACGCCGCGCGACGGCCGTCTCGCCCTCGTTCCGCTCGGCTACGCGGACGGCGTGCCACGGTTGGCCGGCGGTCGGGCACAGGTGCGTATCGGAGGCCGGCGCCGTCCCATCGCCGGGCGGATCGCGATGGACCAGTTCGTCGTCGACCTCGGTGCGCTCGCCGCGCAGCCGGGTGACGACGTGGTGCTGCTCGCTCCGGAACAGCACGGAGGACCGACCGTGGACGAGTGGGCGCAGTGGGCGCGCACGCTGCCCCACGAGATCTTCACGGGCATCGGCGATCGGGTGCCGCGCCGCTACCTCGGCGGAGCAGCAGCCCACACCAGCACTGAGGGGAACACCGTTGTCTGACAGAGGGAAAGTTCGCGTCGCCGTCGTGTTCGGTGGCAGGAACAGCGAGCACGACGTGTCCTGCGCGTCCGCGGCGAGCATCCTGTCTCATCTCGACCGCACCCGCTACGAGGTGGTGCCTGTCAAGATCGAGACCGACGGGACCTGGATCGTGGGCGTCGACGCTCCCGAAGCACTCCGCACCGACGGTGCGCGTGCGCTCGCCGACTTCAGCGAGACGTTCGGCTCCGCGAAGGTGGCCGCCCTCCACGGCATCCCTCAGGCGTTCGACCGGCTCGCCGACGTCGACGTCGTCTTCCCCGCGCTTCACGGCAGGTACGGCGAGGACGGAAGTCTGCAATCACTGCTGGAGTTCTTCGGCCTGCCGTTCGTCGGCAACGGCATCCTGCCCAGTGCCATCGGGGTGACTCCACCCACCGCTAAAGCGGCGGGCTTCCTCCGGTGCTGCTCAAGCAGCGTCGGAGAGGGCCAGCCCGGCCCTGGTTGCGATGTTGATCGCCGCGTTGACGTCGGCGTTCGCTGCGTGCCCGCAGCGTCCGCAGACGAACTCGGCTTGACTAACGCGGTTCTCCTTGGCGACGTGCCCGCATTCGGCACACGTGCGGGAGGTGTTGCGGGCGTCTACCCGGATCACGTGGCGACCGGCGCTTTCAGCCTTGCCTGCCAGGATCCCGAGGAACTGCCCCCAACCCGCGTCGAGGATCGACCGATTCAGACCGGACTTAGCCGTCGCCCCGTTGGGCAGGAACACACCGGGCTGATCCGAATCTGCTTTCGGTTTCGCAGCGGCGGTCATGCCGCTGATGTTGAGGTCTTCGTGCGCGATCACGTCGTGGGCGCGTACGAGCGCGAGTGCGGTCTTGTGGTGGTGGTCCAACCGCTGGCGGCGGACCTTGGCGTGCAGCTTGCCGACCCTGCGCGCGGACTGTCTGTGCTTCTTGGTGCGCAGCGACTTCCGGACACGTTTCGGGAACGCGTCCAGCGCGCGCTGCGCTTCGGCGAGTTCGTCAGCAGCGCGTCGGGCGTGCCGGGGGTTGGCGAAGCGCTCGCCGTCGCTGGTGGTCGCGAAGTGTTCGACACCCATGTCGATGCCGACGGCCCGGCCGGTTGCGGGAAGCGGCTCAGCGGGCACGTCGTCGCAGGACAGGACGACGAACCACCGGTTCGCCTCGCGCTTGACGCTGACCGTCTTCACCCGACCCTGCACCGGACGATGCTGGTGCACGCGGACGTGGCCGACGCCTTGCAGGCGCACGCGGACCTGGGTGTCGTGCGGGGTGGAGTTCCACCGGCACCCGTCGCCGTCTTTCGGGAAGTCGACGGTGTCAAAGTGCCCTTTGCCCTTGAACCTTGGGTATCCGGGTTCGTCGCCGTTGCGGATGCGGCGGAAGAACGCCTCGAACGCCTTATTCAACCGGCGCAGAGTCGCCTGCTGCGACGAGAACGACCACCGGCCTTGTCCGTCAGGGTCTGCGGTTCGGATGTCTTTGAGCTGTGCGGACTGGTCGCCGTAGCGAACGCTGGTCTTCGACGGGTGCGCGTAGGCGTCGCGGCGTTCCTGCAACGCGGCGTTGTACAGGTCGCAGTGGTCGGCCAGCATCGCCCGCATCGCCTGCTGCTGCTTGCTGGTCGGGCGGAGAAGGAACTTGTACGAGCGACGCACGGCTACACCCGCTCCCACTGGGTATCTATGTACCGCCGCACGGTCTCGGCGCTGACCGAGCCGACCGAAGCGGCGAAGTACGACGACGACCACAACGTCGGAAGCCGCGACTTGAGGTGCGGGAACTCCTCACGCAGCACCCGTGAAGTAAACCCCTTGAACTGGTTCGCCACGTACGAGGCAGACGACTTCGGGTCGTGCTTGACGAACAAATGCACGTGGTCGGGCATGACCTCCAGGGCCACGACTGTCCAGCCGCGCTCGTTGGCTTTCTCCCGGATCAGCTCGTCCAGACGTTCCGCAACCCGGCCACCGAGGACCCGGCGGCGGTACTTCGGGCACCACACCACGTGCAGCCCGAGGTCGTACACGCCACCGGAGAACCGGCGGACTTTCCTGGTCGCAGACACAGCCTAATTATACACACGACGCAGGTATAACCATCGAAGGGAGGGTGCGAGGGACACTCGGTGCAGGTTGACAACGGAAGGCGCGAAACGTAGCGCCGATTCACCCCGCAGCTAAAGCAGCGGGTCCCCTCGCCGAAAGACTGATGGACAAGGAGTACACGAAGAAGCTGCTCGCCGGCGCGGGATTGGCGGTGGCGGACGGTGTCGTCCTGCGAACCGGGCGAACCCTCCTGTCGGAGAACGAGCGGACCCGCCTCGGGCTTCCGGTGTTCGTGAAGCCCGCGAGGTCCGGATCCAGTGTCGGTGTGTCGCGTGTGGACTCGTGGGAGTCGTTGCCCGCGGCGATCGCGTCGGCCCGTGCCGACGACTGCAAGGTGCTCGTCGAACAGACCCTGCACGGCCGGGAGATCGACGTGGGAGTGCTGGAGCTACCGGACGGACGGATCGAGGCGGGCCCGCCATTGGAGATTCGGCTGGCACCGCACCAGTCGGTGTTCGACTACCAGGCCAAGTACACCGACGGTGGTGCCGTTTTCGACATACCGGCCCGCCTGGATGCCGAAACCACCGCGACGCTGCGGGCCACGGCACTGCGGGTGTTCGAACTGTTGGGCTGCGCGGGCCTGCTGCGAGTCGACTTCTTCCTGTCGCCGGACGGAACCCCGGTGGTCAACGAGGTCAACACCTTCCCCGGGTTCACCGTGAACTCGCAGTTTCCGCAGATGTGGGCCGAAGCCGGTCTGGGCTACGCGGACCTGCTCGACATCCTCATCGAGACCGCACTCAGGCGCGAGGAGCGCCGTGACGCCCCAGCCCGCTGAGGCCGCTGCTCGACGGATTTCTGCCCGGTCAATGCCTTCTGGATTCTTCCACGAGATCCGGTCGAGCGGTGGCGTCGGCCGCGACGGGCGCCGGAAAGGCGAAACGACGATCACTATGCTCAGGCCCGCCATGTCGCGAATTCTGTTGATCGAGGACGATCCCGCAGTCCGGGAAGGTCTTGAACTGGCCCTGTCCCGGCAGGGGCACACCGTGGACGCGGTGGAGTCCGGTGAGCAGGGCTTGGACCGGCTCCGGACGATGCCTCCCGATGTCGTCGTGCTCGACCTCATGCTCCCCGGCATGGACGGGTTCGAGGTCTGCCGCCGAGCCGGTGCCACGACGGACGTGCCGATCATCATGCTCACCGCCCGGGGTGACGACATGGACGTCGTGGCCGGCTTGGAGGCCGGCGCCGACGACTACGTCGTGAAGCCCGTACAGCCGCGGGTGCTCGAAGCGCGCATCCGAGCGGTGCTCCGCCGCATCGGCCGGGAACAGTCCGACCTGGAACGTCACGGGGAGCTGGGCATCGACCGGGCCGGGTTGATGATCACCAAGCGCGGCGAGCCCCTCACGCTGACGCCGACGGAACTGCGTCTGCTGCTCGTCCTGTCGGCCACCCCCGGCCGCGTGCACAGCCGCAGACAGTTGCTGGAGTCGGTATGGGACTACGGATATCTCGGTGACTCGCGCATCGTGGACGCGTGCGTGCAGCGGTTGCGGGCCAAGCTCGAAGACGACGCGTCGTCGCCCGTCTACGTGCAGACGGTGCGTGGATTCGGCTACCGGTTCGGCCCGCTGTGATCCGTTGGCGCGGACGTCTCCGCCGCGCTCTCGGGCTGCGCGCGCGGTTGCTGCTCGCGTTCGTCCTCCTGTCCACACTGACGACGGCGGGCGTCGCCGGTGGGATCTACGTCCAGGCCCGCAACGACATCCTGCAGCGGACTCAGGATGCGAGCGTGCGGACCCTGACCGACCGACTGTCCGCGGTCTACCCGCTGGCCCGTGGCACTCCCCACCGCAGCCAACTCCAGTACATCGCCGACGTGGTCACGGATCAGGACAGCGCCACGGTCGCGATGTACAAGGATCTGACGTCGTCGAGCAGCGTGCCCCGAGAGGCGTTGCCCCGGGCTCTGCGGCAGGCGGTCGCCGAAGGGGACGTGGCCTGGCAACGCGTGGTACGGCACGGCGAACCCCTGCTGATCATCGGTACGCCGCTGCGGATCATCCACCCCGACGGAGCGGCCTGGCCCTCCGGTATCGAGGTCTACTCCATCCGCAGCTTGGCACCCGAGCAACGCAGCATCGACCAGCTCGCCGCCACCGCGTGGGCCATCGGCGGAGCCGCTGTGGCGCTGGCGATCGTGCTGGCGTTGCTGGCCGCCCGCAGCGTGCTGCGCCCGGCGCGGGAGCTCGGTCACGCGGCGCAGCGGCTGGGTGCCGGTGACCTGCGCACCAGGATCACGGTCCGGGGTTCCGACGAACTCTCCGACGTCGCGCGCACGTTCAACGACACCGCCGCGGAACTCGAACGGCACGTGGAACGGCTCCGGGCGCTGGAAGCCGACGCTCGCCGGTTCGCGGCCGACGTGTCTCACGAGCTCCGCACCCCACTGGCGGCCATGACGGCCGTCACGGACGTGCTCGACGAGGAAGCGGTCCACCTGCCCGCCCACACCGGTCAAGCCGCCCGGCTGGTCAGCCGGGAAACACACGCCCTGTCCCGGCTGGTCGACGATCTGCTCGAAATCAGCAGGTTCGACTCCGGCGCCGCCGTGCTCACTCTGGACGAGATCGACGTGTCCGCGCTGGTACAGGCGACGTTACGGGCCCGCGGCTGGACGGGACGGGTGGACACCGACCTTCCGCCCACGACGGCCCGGCTCGACCCTCGCCGCGTCGACGTCGTCGTCGCCAACCTCGTAGGCAACGCACTCCGCCACGGCGAGCCGCCTGTGTCGCTGCGACTGCGCGCCGACGCCGAGCTGATCACCGTCGAGGTCCGCGACCACGGGCCGGGCGTGAACCCTTCGGTGCTGCCCCACATCTTCGATCGCTTCTACAAGGCGGACGCGGCCAGGACCCGATCCGACGGCAGCGGTCTCGGACTCGCCATCGCGCGCGAGAACGCGCGGTTGCACCGCAGCGACACGCATCGCGGCGACCTCACGGCCACCAACGCCCCGGACGGCGGAGCCGTGTTCAGGCTGTTTCTGCCCCGGTGGACGGACCGGTCCGACGAGGAGGAATCGTGAGGCGTCCCCAGCACGACAGCTCGGCCGGAGCATTCACGGCGTTGCTCCTCACGCTGCTCCTCACCGCGTGCGGGGTGCAGCCGAGCGGCGTCATCCGAGGCGCGTCGCCGCCGAGCGGCGCTGCCGAACAGGACGACATGATCGTCCTGTTCCTGGTGCAGGACGGCAAGCTCGAACTCGTTCACCGTCCCAGCAGTCCCCTGCCGCCCGGAGAACTACTCGCACTCCTCGCTACAGGTCCGACCCGCGACGAAAGCGCGCGTGGCCTCAGCAGCGACGTTCCACCTGACGCCGCCCCGTTCACGGTGTTCACCGACCCAGGCGGAAGGACAGTGGTGGACACGGCTCTCCCGCCCGAGGTGCTGTCGACCACGGCCCTCGACCAGATCGTCTGCACACTCGCCGTACCGCGCGAACGCATCATTGTGCTCGGTCACGGCCGAGCGCGCGCCTGCCCCACGCACACGTGACGCCCCACAGCACGTTCGACGGGGCGAACGCTTCAGCTCAGCAGGTGTTCGCGGCCGAACATGACGGCGGCAGCACGGGCGGTCGGTGTGCCCGCGTCGAGATCCGCGCCCGCCTCGCGGAGCACGGCGACGACCTCGTCCTCGCCCTTGAACAGCGCGCCCGCGATCGGCGACTGGTCACGCGCGTTGCGGCGGTCCGGATCGGCTCCACGGTCCAGTAGCGCTCGCACCGTGGCCGCGTGCCCGTGGTAGGCGGCGAGCATCAGCAGGGTGTTGCCCGACGGATCGGTGACGTCGACGGGCAGCCCGTGGTCGAGGAACTCCAGCAACTGTGCCGTGTCGCCCTCTCGCGCCAGGTCCATGGCAATCGCCACGACCCGCTCCACCTGCTCCGGGGTCAGCCTCATTCTTGCCTCTCTCCTCAACGAGAAACACCGCCCCGCATGGCGAACCACACGGGGCGGTGTCTATACGACAGCGACACCGTCAACGTCGACGACGTCGACGGCCTCGATCAGAGCTGACCGGCCGCCAGCGCCTCGATCGCCTTGCGGACGCCCTCGCCGTAAGCGGGGTCGGCCTTGGTGCAGTTGGCGATGTGACGCTCGATGGTCGCCTCGGACGCACCGTTGATGGCCCGGGCGGTGTTCTCGAACAGCGCCTGCTGCTGCTCCGGCGTCATGTTGCGGAACAGGATGCCGGGCTGCTCGTAGTAGTTGTCGTCGTCCTCGCGGTAGTTGAACCGGTCGGCCACCGACCCCACGGCCAGGCTCGGCTCGCGGTAGGCGGGCTGCTCCTGCCAACGGCCGTAGGAGTTCGGCTCGATACCCGGGGTGGCACCCTGGTTGCCGTCGACGCGCATGGCGCCGTCGCGGTGGTAGGAGTTCACCGGGCACCGCGGCTGGTTCACCGGGATCTGGTGGTGGTTCACACCGAGGCGGTAACGCTGGGCGTCACCGTACGAGAAGAGGCGACCCTGCAGCATCTTGTCGGGCGAGAAGCCGATGCCCGGCACGATGTTGGCCGGGGTGAAGGCGGCCTGCTCGACCTCGGCGAAGTAGTTCTCCGGGTTGCGGTTCAGCTCCCACTCACCGACCTCGATCAGCGGGTAGTCCTTCTTGGACCACACCTTCGTCAGGTCGAACGGGTGGTAGCGGTAGGTCTCGGCCTCCGCCTCCGGCATGATCTGCACGTACAGCTTCCACTTCGGGAAGTCGCCGCGCTCGATGGCCTCGTAGAGGTCACGCTGGTGCGACTCGCGGTCCTTCCCGATCAGGGCCTCGGCCTCGGCGTCGGTGAGGTTCTTGATGCCCTGCTGGGTGCGGTGGTGGAACTTGACCCAGAACCGCTCGCCCTTGTCGTTGATGAAGCTGTAGGTGTGCGAGCCGAAGCCGTGCATGTGCCGGTACGACGCCGGGATGCCGCGGTCGGACATCACGATCGTCACCTGGTGCAGCGCCTCGGGCAGGTTGGTCCAGAAGTCCCAGTTGTTCTCGGGATCACGCAGGTTGGTGCGCGGGTCGCGCTTCACCGCGTGGTTGAGGTCCGGGAACTTCAGCGGGTCGCGGAAGAAGAAGACCGGGGTGTTGTTGCCGACGAGGTCCCAGTTGCCCTCCTCGGTGTAGAACTTCACGGCGAAACCGCGGATGTCGCGCTCGGCGTCGGCGGCACCGCGCTCACCGGCCACCGTGGAGAAGCGGACGAACAGGTCCGTCTTCTTGCCGACCTCCGAGAAGATCTTCGCGCAGGTGTACTGGGTGATGTCGTTGGTGACCGTGAACGTCCCGTACGCACCGGAGCCCTTCGCGTGCATCCGACGCTCGGGGATGACCTCACGGTCGAAGTGGGCGAGCTTCTCCAGGAACCACACGTCCTGCAGCAGCATCGGACCGCGAGGACCCGCGGTGAGCGAGTTCTGGTTGTCGGCGACCGGCGCACCGGCCGCCGTCGTCAGCGGTTTCTGGTTGTTCTCGGGCAAGACGCGCTCCTCGTCGGATACTTCGTCGATACGGGTTTTCAATCGTCCTGTGCCTGGCAGGAGGGGCAGGTCCCCCAGAAGGTGACCTCTGCCTCGTCGACCGCGAATCCCTCGGGATCCTCGACGTGGAGGCAGGGCGCCTCGCCCACCGCACAGTTGACGTCTGTGATGGAGCCGCAGTGGCGGCACACCAGGTGGTGATGGTTGTCGCCCACCCGCGTCTCGAAACGGGCAGGAGACCCTGCCGGCTCGATCCGGCGGACGAGACCGGCGTCGGTCAGTGCCCGCAGGACGTCGTAGACCGCCTGCGTCGACACCGATCCGAGCTCGCGGCGGACGGCCGTCGCGATGGTGTCCGTGTCCGAGTGGGGGTTGGCCGCGACCATCGTCAGCACGGCAACCCGCGGGCGGGTCACCCGCAGTGCTGCCCCACGCAAAAGCGCGGGGGCGTCGATGATTGCCACGGCGGGAAGCCAAGCAGCTTTTCTGGAACAAGTCAACTTTGGCCCCGGCGTGCCGCACGCGCGAGAGAGGACGATCACCCGAGCGGCCCGGACGGGTCTCCACGGTGGACTCGACGAGCACACCGCCACGCCCCGACGTCCGCTCCCGTCAGGTTCGCAGCCTCGCCCCCGATGAGGTTCACACCGGTCGTTCGGTGAGCCGCCGCGTCACGCCGTCGGAGGCTTCGGCGCGGCTTCCGCGGCGCGGCCGTCGTCGGTGAGCACGCTGATCATCCCGTTCGGTTCGAGATAGGCGACGCGCACACCGGCGATGTCCTCGATGCCGTGCAACCGCAGTTGACTACGCACCTCGTCGGCCGTCATGAATTCCCGCCTGAGCACACGCCGGTTCAACCGCCCGTTCTCGATCAACAACCGCGGCCGAGCCTTGAGCAGCGACGCGAGGCGCGGGAAACGGTACGTCGCGGCGTCCACGGCGACGCTGCACGACAGGATGGTCGTGGCGAGCACCGCCGCGTCGGCGAGACTCTCGGAGTCACCGGCCAGGCCCCCGCCGACGGACTGCGCGATGAGCACGACGATCAACACGTCGGTGAGGCCGAGACCGCCCGCCTCCCGCTGCCCGGCGACCCGCAGCAGCACGAGCAGGAGCAGGTAGACGAACACTCCGCGGAGCACGAGTTCGAGCGCCGGGGTGTCCAGGGTGAACATGCCGGTCCAGTCAGCCATGTCCTCGACTACCCCGTACGAGGCATGGGCGACCAGAGCCCTGGCGTATAGGGCGTTATACATCGAGCTCGTCGTGGCGAGCCGTCGCTCGGCGATCGGTTCGCCGGTCCGTGCCCACTCGGCGTCCTCGGCCGAGTAGTCTCCGCTCACCTGGAACGATCACCGAGCGAGGAGCCCGGATGAGCACCGTGGGCAATGGTTCGTCAGCCGGTTCGCCCCCCGGCCCGACACCGGCGGCGGACGCGCGTCAACGTCGACGCGAACAATGGGGCTGGTACTTCTACGACTGGGCGAACTCGACGTTCTACACGTCGGTGATCACCGTCTTCGGCGCGCTCTACATGAGCTCGGTGGCCGCCCTGGACGCGAAGTCGCACCCGGAACGCAACGGCCCCACCCCATGCGTGGACGAGAACGGGGTCGACAACAACCTCGTCAACTGCGACATCAGCCTGCTCGGGCTCACCTTCCCCGCCGGCTCGCTCTGGGGTTACCTCCTCGCGGCGTCCACGGTGATCCAGGTACTCATCCTGCCGATCACGGGCGCGATCGCCGACCGCAGCCAGAACAAGAAGCGCATGCTGGGCTTCTTCTCGTTCCTCGGCGCCACAGCCTCGGCGCTGTTGTTCTTCATGTCCGAGGACCGGTGGGAACTCGGCGTCGCCCTCTACATGCTGGGCAACATCGGGTACGGCGCGTCGATCGTCACCTACTACTCGTTCCTGCCCGACATCGCCACGCCCGACGAACGGGACGACGTCTCCTCACGGGGGTGGGCGTTCGGCTACCTCGGCGGCGGCGTCGCGCTGGCCATCCAACTCGCCTTCTACCTCAGTCACGAAGCGCTGGGCATCAGCGAGTCGCTGGCCGTCCGCATCTGCTACCTCACCTCGGGACTGTGGTGGGCGGCGTTCACGATCATCCCGCTGCGCCGCCTCACCGAACGACAAGCGCCCCACGGGCCGGAACACGGCGCGTCGGTGCTCAAGGCCGGATTCGTGGAGCTACGCGACACCCTGCGCGCAGCGAAGGCGTTCCCCCTGACGTTGGCGTTCCTCGGCGCCTACCTCGTCTTCACCGACGGAATCTCCACAGTGGTCTCCGTGTCCGCCCAGTACGGCTCGGAGGAACTCAAGTTCGGCAACGAGGTGCTGATCGCCACCATCCTCGTGATCCAGTTCGTCGCCTACGTCGGAGGCATGCTGCACGGGCTCGTGGCCCGCCGCTGGGGCGCGAAGAAGACCATCCTGGCGAGCCTGGTCGTGTGGATGGTCGTCATCGCCAGCGCGTACTTCATCGAGGCGGGGCAACAGTTCCAGTTCTACGCCGTCGCGGCGGGCATCGGCCTGGTCCTGGGCGGCACGAACGCGCTCTCACGCTCGCTGTACAGCCAGATGATCCCGGCGGGCAAGGAGGCCCAGTACTACTCGCTCTACGAGATCGGTGAGCGCGGCACGTCGTGGCTCGGTCCGCTGCTGTTCGCCGGGGTCGGCCAGGCCACCGGCTCGTTCCGGTACGCGATCATCGCGCTGCTCGTGTTCTTCGTCGTCGGGTTCGTGCTGGTCGCCCTGATCCCCGTGCGGAAGGCGATCGCACAGGCGGGCAACCCCGAGCCGACGGTGTTGTAGTCGTCGACGCGAGTGTCCGCGAGCGCCACGCGGCGTACGGATAGGGTGCTTCGTCGTGACCGTTCTGCATGACGACGACAGCGATCCCACCGACGCGCTCTCCCCCGTCCCGGCTGCCGCGTGGCGTCGGGACCTGCCGGTGACGGGCAAGGTCAAGTTCTGCTACGGCCCGATGGACTGCGGCAAGTCGACCTTGGCATTGCAGATCGACCACAACCTCGCCCGGCAGGGGCGGCAGGGGCTGCTGCTGGTGCGCCACGACCGGTCCGGCACGGCGCAGATCAGCAGTCGCATCGGCATCACCCGCAGTGCGATCGAGGTCGAGACCGACACCGACGTGCGCGCGCTGGTCCGCCAGGCCTGGGAGCGCGGCAAGCACGTCGACTACCTGATCGTCGACGAGGCGCAGTTCCTGTCCTCCGAGCAGGTCGAGCAACTGACCGATCTCGCCGACGAGGCGTGCATCGACGTGTACTGCTTCGGGATCGCGACCGACTTCCGCAGCGAGCTGTTCGCCGGTGCGCGGCGGCTGTTCGAGCTGGCGGACGAACTTCAACCCGTTCAGGTGGAAGTGCTCTGCTGGTGCGGCCGTCCGGGACGGTTCAACGCCCGGGTGCGCGACGGCGTCGTGCTGCGGACCGGCGACACGGTCTTCGTCGCGGACACCTCGACGAGTACACCCGGACCGGGGACGACCGGTGAGGTGAACTCGGACACGACACGCTCGTCGACGGAGACGGCTACCGTCCGTTACCAGGTACTTTGTCGACGGCACTTCCGTCTCGGAGAGGTGGGGCCGGACGCGTCCGGACCGGGGCAACTCCAGTTGGCCTGACCGGCCTATCCGTCCTCGCCCGAATGGAGGATGTGGCAGGAGGGATGTCGCTGTCGCGTCACAACATCGCGTCCGGCGTCTCCCTCTGAAGAAAGCAGTTTTGACACGGGTGATGTAGTTCATCGCGCGTAACGACGGGGTTGTTGGGAATTCAACCGATGGCCTCTGTCGTTGCACAGGGTGAGCGAAACCCTGGCTCTCCTTCGGGAGCCGACCGAAAGGACCCATCATGGCCGACCGTGTTCTTCGTGGAAGCCGGTTGGGTGCGGTCAGTTACGAGACCGACCGCAATCACGACCTGGCCCCACGACGTACCGTGCGCTACAGGTGCCCGAAGGACCACGAGTTCGAGGTACCGTTCTCCGACGACGCGGAGGTTCCCTCCGTGTGGGAGTGCAGGCTGCACGGCAGCGAGTCCGAGATCGTCAACGGCGGTGCGCCCGAGCCCAAGGAGTCGAAGCCGCCCCGGACGCACTGGGACATGCTCTTGGAACGGCGGTCGATTCCGGAGCTGGAGGAGCTGCTCAACGAGCGGCTCGCCGAGCTCAAGAACCGCCGGGGTCGCACGGCGTAGCCCGCACACCCGCCCGTTTCGACACGACGAAGGCCACTCTCCTCCGCGGGGGAGAGTGGCCTTCGTCGTGTCGAGGGAGCGCGCGGGTCAGGCCCGGGCGCGCTCGCGCCAGGCCCGAACCTGGTCGGCGCGCCGCTTCAACCCCCACTGCGCGACCTTGACCAGGGCCTCACCGATGATCGATCCGCTCATCTTCGACTGCCCCACCTCGCGTTCGGTGAACGTGATGGGCACTTCGAGAATGCGGAAACCCTCGTCGGCGGTCCGCCACGTGAGATCGATCTGGAAGCAGTAGCCCTGCGAGGCGATGCCGCCCAGCGGCAGCCGTTCCAGCACGCGGCGGCGATAGGCCCGGAACCCCGCCGTGATGTCCGAGACCGGAACCCCCAGCGCGAGGCGCGAGTACAGGTTGGCCGCCCGCGAGAGCAGTTGCCGGTGGGGCGGCCAGTTCACGAGCGCCCCACCCGGTACGTAGCGCGAGCCGATGACGAGGTCGGCGTCGGACAGGGCGTCCAGCAGCCGGGGCAGGTCCTCGGGGGCGTGTGAGCCGTCGGCGTCCATCTCGACGACGGTGGCGTAGCCCCGTTCGAGCGCCCAGCGGAAGCCCGCGATGTACGCGGCGCCGAGACCGGCCTTCTCCGTGCGGTGGAGGACGTGCACGCGGTCGTCCTCGTTGGCGAGCTTGTCGGCGACCTCACCGGTGCCGTCCGGGCTCCCGTCGTCCACCACCAACACGTGCACCTGCGGCAGCACCGTGTGGAGCCGACCCACCAGTGGCGGAAGGTTCTCCCGCTCGTTGTAGGTCGGGATGATCACCAGCACCGGGTCGATCTCATCCGTGTGCTGCGTGCCCTCCGCCATGCTGCTCCCCTTCTGTCGCATCTGCGCGCGATGTGGTCCGTTTCGAGTGCGACCGGAGCACGAACCCCACGACCACTGCGGCGAGCGCGGCCCCGACCAGCGTGTACTCGGTCCACGCACCGAGTCGATCCGACAGCGTAGTCTGCTGGCGCAGGGGCACGTCGGCGACCATTGAGGTGGCCGTGTAAAGGCTGGTCGAGCGCGACACGCTGCCGTCCGGGGCGACGATCGCGCTGATACCGCTGGTGGCAGCCACCACGACCGCCCGACCGTGCTCGACCGCGCGGACCCGCGACATGGCGAGTTGCTGCTGGCTCATCTCGCCGGGCCCGAACCACGCGTTGTTGGTGGGGGTGACCAGCAGCTCGGCCCCGGCCAGCACGTTCTCCCTCGCCACGTAGTCGTAGGCGACCTCGTAGCAGATCACCGTTCCGACCCGGGTGCCCGCGACGTCGAGGGCGACGCCCTCGTCCCCCCAGCGCATGTCGCGGGTGTCCTCGACGAACGGGGTGAACCAGCGGGCGATGTCGCGCAGCGGGACGTACTCGGCGAACGGCACGAGCTCCCGCTTGGTGTACTGCCCGGTGATGCCCGTCCCGGGCTCCCAGACGAGGGTGGCGTTCGCCGTGAGGGTGCTGCCGTCGTCGCGGTGCAGTGCACCCACCAGCATGGGCACGCCGAACGCGTCGGCCAGGGCGTCGAGCTGCGGGTCGCCGCCGCGCACGTCCGTCGCCGTCTCCGGCCACACCACGACGTCCGGGCGGGCGACCGCCCCGGTGCGGACGTCCTCCAGCAGGCGGGCGCTCTCGGCGAAGTGGTTCGTGCGGATGGTGTCGCGGTGCCCCAGCAGCCCGATTCCGACGTCGGGGGCGTTGCCCTGCACCACCGCGACCGTCCGCGTGCCCGTCTCCGGCTCCGTCGTGATCGTGGGCCAGACGGCCGCGCCCGCCACCACGGGGAGCACGACGGCCAGGGTCGGCGCGAGCAACCGGCGGCTCGGTCTCGGCCCGCCCTCGATCACCCGCACCACGAGCTGTGCCAAGCCGAACCCGGTGACGAGCACGGCGAAACCCAGCAACGGGGCACCGCCGAGCGACGCCAGCGAGAGATAGACGCCCTCGGCCTGGCTGAACCCGACGCGTCCCCAGGGAAAGCCGTTGAACGGCCAACGCAGCAGCACGGCCTCCTGCAGCAGGAACACCAGGGCCTGCCACACGGGCGCGCCAGGGAGTGTCGACACGACCGGGAACAGCGCGCAGGCCGCCGCCGCGAACACGGCCAGCACCGCGGTCAACGCCAGCCACGGCGCCGGTCCGAACTCCTCACCGAGGAAGTCCTGGATCCAGACGAGGTGCACCAGGTTGAAGGCGACCCCGAACACCAGGCCGTAACCCGCCGCACCCCACGTCCGACGGCCGTGCAGGACGACACCGAGCACGGCGAACGCCACCGGCGCGAGCCACCACCACGAGCGTGGTGCGAAGGCGAGGTGGAACAACAGGCCCGCGCCCGCGGCGAGCACGAGCCGCACCGCGACCGGCCAGGCGCGGCTCAGCAGGGCGGGACGCGGTGGCCGGTCGGCGTCCGTGTCATCGCCCACCGGGGAAGCCGGGGCTGTCACGCGCACAGCCTAGGCCCGGTCGAGGGCGGTCGAGCCGTCCGTCGCACCCGCCTCGTGGACGACCTCGCCCGCCCGCACGGTGCGCAGGCACGTCGGCAGCGTCGCGCCGGGCTCCAGCGGGGGCAGGCCCGGCACGCGCGAGCGCGGGTCGGTGGACCAGCGCTGCACCCGGCTGTCGGGGGTGGCGACGACCAGCTCGTCGGCCTCCCAGACGGCGTAGTGAGCGGGCGCGCCGGGCACGAGACTTCCCGTGACACCGTCGTTCACCCCGCTCGCCCGGTGACCGCCCCGGGTGTGAGCGTTGAAGGCCGCGCGTGCGGAGATTCCGGAGCCGGGCGTGCGGTGGTGCACGGCGGCGCGCACGCCGCTCCACGGGTCGAGCGGGGTCACGGGGGCATCGGACCCCAGCGCGAGCGAGACGCCCTCGGCGGCGAGCGTGGAGAACGGGTTGAGTCCCGCCGCGCGCTCGGCCCCGAGCCGGGTCGCGTACATCCCGTCCTTCCCGCCCCACAGCGCGTCGAACGCGGGCTGGACGGACGCGGTGACGTTCCAGCGCGCGAGCGCGCTCGCCTGCTCGCGGGTGATCATCTCGACGTGGTCGAGGCGGTGCCCCGCACTCGCGAGGGCACGCTGCCCCACGGCCTGCTCGGCCAGCGTGAACGCCTCGACGACCTCGGCGACGGCGGCGTCACCGATGACGTGGAACCCGGCCTGCAACCCGGCTTCGGTGCAGGCGATCACGTGGTCGGCGATCGTGCGGGCGTCGAGGTAGCGGGCCCCCGAGGTGTCGGGGCGGTCGGCATAGGGCGCGCTCAGCGCGGCGGTGTGGGAGCCGAGGGCGCCGTCGACGAACAGGTCACCCGCGAGCCCCCGGAGGCCGAGCTCCCGCGCGAGGTCGAGAGCCGCGTCGTCGGCGAGGGAGCCCCAGTAGGGCACGACCTCGATCTGTCCCGGCTCCGCGGCGATGCGGAGCAGGCTGCGCAGGTCGTCCTCGCCGCAGATGTCGGGGCCCGCACACTCGTGGACGCTGACGATCCCGGCCGCGGCGGCGGCGCGGAGGAAGGCGCGTTGGGCGCGCTCACGCTGCTCGGCCGTGATCGCGGCGTAGGCCGCCCTGCGGACGGCGTGGTGCGCGGCGCGCGTCAGCGGGCCGTCGGGCGAGTAGCCCTCCGCGGTCGCCGCCTCCGGCACGAGGTCGAGCAGCGCGCTCGACGCCAGTGCCGAGTGGACGTCGACCCGGCTCAGATAGACGGGCACGCCGCGGGCGACGTCGTCCAGCTCGGCACGACTCGGCAGTCGCGGGCTCGTCCAGGTCGTCTCGTCCCAGCCGTGGGCGAGCAGCACCTCACCGGGGGTGACGGCGGCGCGCACGGCCGCCAGGAGCTCGCCCGCGTCCCGCACTCCGGTCAGGTCGAGTCCGGTCAGATGCAGGCCGGTGTTGGTGGCGTGCACGTGCGCGTCGACGAAGGCGGGTGCGACGAACGCGCCGTCGAGGTCGACCACCTCCGCGTCGGGGTGCAGCGCACGGCCGGGGCCGTCCTGCCCGACCCAGACGACGGTGCCGTCGGTGACGGCCATGGCGGTGGCATCGGGCGTGCTCGGCGTGTGGACGCGTCCGCCCACCAGAAGCGTCGTGTTGCTGCTACTCACCCCCGTGAGTCTGCCACCCTCGCCTTTGCGGGAGATTTTACGTTCGCAGGCTTCTATGACAGGATATTTTCCACGAGTTGTCGAGACCGAGGAGCAGAAGTGACTGCTACCCAGGAATCTGCTGACGCGTCGATCGGACTCGCGGAACAGCCCTACACCTACCGTCGCGTGGAGTTGGTGGAACCCGACTGGCGACGTTTCCCGGGCTGGCGCGACGTCACGGAGGCCGAGTGGCGGGACGCGCAGTGGCAGCGTGTCCACTGCGTGCGCAACGTCAAGCAGCTCCGTGCCGTCATGGGTGACCTGCTGGAGGAACGGTTCTACGAGGACCTCGTCGCCGACCAGCAGGAGATGGCGACGATGTCGATGCTGCTGCCGCCGCAGATGCTCAACACGATGGCGCCGCACGCGGGCACCGACCCCGCCAAGGTCACCGAGGCGTTCTACGCCGACCCCATCCGCCGGTACATGATGCCGGTGCGGGGCGACCGGGACCCCGACTGGCCGAGCCACCCGCACTCGCAGCGCGACTCGCTGCACGAGGCGGAGATGTGGGTGGTGGAGGGTCTCACCCACCGCTACCCCACCAAGGTGCTGGCCGAGCTGCTGTCGACGTGTCCGCAGTACTGCGGCCACTGCACGCGCATGGACCTCGTCGGGAACTCGACCCCCCTGATCGACAAGCACAAGCTGTCGCTCAAGCCGGTCGACCGGCAGGACGCGATGATCGACTACCTGAAGCGCACCCCGGGTGTGCGCGACGTGGTGGTCTCCGGTGGTGACGTGGCCAACGTGCCGTGGCACCAGTTGGAGGCGTTCCTGATGCGCCTGCTCGACATCGAGACCGTGCGCGACATCCGACTGGCCACCAAGGCACTCGCCGGGCTGCCGCAGCACTGGCTGCAGCCGAAGGTCGTCGAAGGTCTCGCGCGGGTCGCCGGAACGGCCCGGCGTCGTGGTGTGAACCTCGCGATCCACACCCACGTCAACCACGCGCAGTCGGTCACGCCGCTGGTGGCCGAGGCCGCGCGGGCTGCCCTGGAGGTCGGCGTCCGGGACGTCCGCAACCAGGGCGTGCTCATGCGGGGCGTCAACGCGACCCCGGCGGACCTGCTCGACCTGTGCTTCGCGCTGCAGGGCGAGGCGAACATCCTGCCGTACTACTTCTACATGTGCGACATGATCCCCAACGCCGAGCACTGGCGGCTGGCGGTGTGGGAGGCGCAGGAGCTCCAGCACGCGATCATGGGCTACCTGCCCGGCTACGCCACACCGCGAATCGTGTGCGACGTGCCCTACGTCGGCAAGCGGTGGGTGCACCAGATCGCGGAGTACGACCGCGAGCGCGGCATCTCGTACTGGACGAAGAACTACCGCACCGGTATCGAACACGACGATCCGGAGGCGTTGCAGCGTCGCTACCCGTACTACGACCCGGTGTCGACGCTGCCGGAGTCCGGTCGCCAGTGGTGGCGGGAGAACGGCTGACGACCGTCCTTCCACAAGGAAGGTTGCGGTGACCGGGGACAGCGCTAGCATGCGGCATGCCTCTTTGGCGGAGATCATCTTCTCGCCCGCTGCCCCGGTTGCCGTGGACCACGGCTCCCCGCGCGGCGCTGTCGAGTCCACTCACCCTCGTGGCGGCGACCGTGACCGCGTTGCTGTCCTGCTTCCTCGGGATGGGTGCCGTGCTCCACGCGTCGGCCTCGGGCGGTTCGACGCTCGACTACCAGGCGACGACGGTGTGCCCCGACGCCTACGGTCCGGCGATCACCAAACCGAGGATCGCGCCCGAGGAGGTCGGGCCCGTCACCGAGATCGTGGAACGCCACGCCGCCGCCCACGGCTTCGGCGCGCCCACCGTGAGTCTGTTCAGCGGCCTCGTGCCGGGTGCGGACTTCGGCACCGGTGACAGCTACACCGTCCGGCTCGCCTATCGCGACGGTGGTACGGACCACCTCTCCCTGGTACGCGGTGATGACGCACCGGGACTGTGGGTGGGTCGGGACCTGGCCGATTTCGCCGGGATCGACCCGGGCAGCAAGGTCGTCAACGCCGACTGGCCCGCCGTCACGGGGGTCTACGCCGACCTCCACGACCCCGCACCCCGCTGGTGGTGCTCGGTCCAGGACCTCGCCGTGCAGAACCGGCTGGTCGACCACATCCCGACCGGCGCGGTGGTCTTCGCCACCGACCGCTCCGGCTTCGACGAGGCCACCCGGGACCACGACACGCTCGAACGGCTCACCATCACGTTCTCGACGCCCCCGCCACACACGCTGGCCGAGGCCGAGGACAACCGGCGGCGTGGCGAGGCGATGCTGGCCGACGTCCGCGAGGACCTGCGAGCGCAGGGGCTCGGCGACGCGTTGCTGTCACTGCCCTTCTCCCGCTCCACCGATCTCGCCGAACGAGCACAGACGACGGTCGCGTGGTCGGTGCTGCCGTTGACGGCGCTCGGCATGGGAGTCGGTCTCGCGGGAGCGGCCACGGTCGGACTCCAGTGGTACCACCGGCGACACGCCTTGGTCCGTTTGCAGTCCGCGCGCGGCCACGGGCCCGTCGCCGTGGGACTGCTGGCGGTGGCCGAACTCGGGATTCCGGTCACGCTGGGCGGTGTGCTCGGTGCGGTCCTGGCGCGGCTGACCCTGCCGCTGTACGCGCCGCCGGGGGCCTTCAGCGCGGACGCGGAACTCACCGGCGCCGTCGTGGCCGCCGGCATCCTCGTGCTCGCGCTGGTGCTGCTGGTGACCGTGGTGGCCGTGCGCGCACACCGGGAGTTCGGACTCGGTGTCACCGCGCCCCGGCGGTCACGGCGCGGCCTGGCCTACGTGCCGTGGGAGATCTTCACGGCGGCGGTGGCAGTGCTGGGCTGGTCGCGGCTGCCGCGCTACGGCGACGTCGTCTCCACCGGCCCCGTGCCCGAGACCGACCCGCTCGCCCTCATCTTCCCCGTGGCGGTGGTGCTGACGGTCGGACTCGTGGCCGCCCGGCTCGCCTGGTGGGGACTCGCGTCCTCCCACCGCCTGCGGTGGTGGTCGCGGCCCGCGATCCAGTGGGCGGTTCGGCGACTCGCCCACGCCCGCGTGCCGGTGGTCGGTGTGCTCGTCGTCGCGGTGCTCGCGGTCGGCACCCTGGCCGTCGGCTCCTCCATCGCCGCCGGTCAACAGCAGGCTCTGGCGGTGAAGTCGGGGGTGTTCGTCGGGGCGGAGTCGCGCACCGACGTGGAGAACGCGGTGGGTCGCGGCGACCTCGCCCTGCCGGAGTCCGTCGCGCGGTCGAGCACGCTCTTCGGCACCTTCGACACCGGTCACGTGGGCACCGTCCTCGTGATCGACCCGGCGACGTTCGCCGACGCCGCCTACGTCGAGCATCTCCCCCGCGAGGACCTCGACCGCATGCTCGCCGCCCTCTCCGCCCCCGCGAAGGGCACAGTGCCCGCGATCCGGGTCGGCGGTGCACCCGAGTCCGCGAGTACCGCGCTGGGACGGCTCAGCGCCGTCGGCGCCGTCGACGTGGCCCCGGTGCTGGGTGCTCGGCCCGGCTATCTCGTCTCCCGCACGGCACTCGACGCGGCTCGGATCGACCAGGTGCCGCAGTGGGCCGTGCTGTCGACCTGGTCCGTCGAGGATGTCGGGGCCGCCCTGCGTTCCGCGGGCATCGTCCACATGAACTCGGTGGACCGCGACACCGCGCTCGACGCCCTGCCGTTCTACGTCGTCGAGTGGACGTTCTCGTTCGTGAGCCTGCTCGGACTGGTTCTCGGGATCGCCGCCATTCTGTCGCTGATGATCGCGGTCGAGGTGCGACGACGGCAGAACACCCTCGCCGGAGCGCTGGCGATGCGCATGGGCTTGCGCAGTCGCGCGCTCTGGCTCAGCCATGCCACCGAACTCGGTGTGGTGGCGTTCGCGGCCGTCGCCGTCGGGTTGACCTGCGGTCTGAGTGTGGCGGCGGGGTCGATCCGACGGTTCGATCCCGCGCGCTGGCTACCACCGGCGTCCGGCCTACCCGACCTCGTCCCGTTCGTCGCGACGATCGCCGCGTGCGGGGCGGTGGTGACGGCCGTGGGGTGCTGGATCGCGGTGCGTTCGGTGCGCACCGCCCGAGTCGCGGAGCTGCTGCGTGACTGAGTCGCCGATCTACGAGCTGGAGGCGGTGGACGTGGAGTACGCCGTGCCCTCCACCAGCGAGCGGGTGACCGGGCTCCACGACGTCACCCTGACGATCCCGTCCTCCGGGTTGACCGTCCTCGCCGGACCGTCGGGCTCGGGCAAGTCCACGCTGCTGCGCGTGTTGTCGTTGTTCCAGCCGCCCACCCGCGGGACGGTGAAGTTCCGAGGCGCGGTGGTCTCCTCGTCCGCCCGACGACGGAGAGCCTTGCGTCGCGAGGCGATCGGCCTGGTCTTCCAGACGCCGCTGGACAACCTGGTGCCGCATCTGTCGGTGTCGGACAACCTGCATGCCGCCGCCCAGTCGACGCGACACCGCTGCGACCCCGACGCCCTGCTCGACCGGTTGGGCCTCGGGGGCACCGGCGCGTCGCGGGTGGCGGCGCTCTCCGGCGGACAGCAGCAGCGGCTGGCGTTCGCGTGCACCCTCGCCCGGCGCACCCCGGTGGTGCTGGCCGACGAACCGACCTCCCAGCTCGACGACGGCTCCGCGGGCCACGTCCTCGACGCCATCGAGGTGCTGAGAGCCGAGGGCGTGGCCGTGGTCGTCGCCTCGCACGACGAACGACTGATCGAACGGGGTTCCCGCGTGATACGCATCCGCTCCGGTCGGGTCGTGGCCGAGCACAGTGGACGAGAGGAACGACGATGACGATCGAACGAGTCCAACCCGAGGCCCCGCCGTCCCCGGAACGCTCCCCCGCTCTGGTGGCGCGCGGACTCCGCCGTCGCTTCGGTCGAGGCACCACGGAGACCGAGATCCTGCGCGGTGTCGACCTTCACGCCGAGGCGGGCGAGATCGTCACCATCACGGGACGCTCGGGGTCGGGCAAGACCACTCTGCTCGCGGTGCTGTCGGGATTCGACACCCCGGACGAGGGCAGCGTGACCTTCCACGGGGTCCCGGCGGAGGCGGTGCCGTGGTCGGTGTGCGCGGTGCTGCCGCAGGCGCTCGGGCTCGCCGAGGAACTCACGTGCGCCGAGAACGTCGCGTTGCCCTTGCGGCTGGGGCCCCGCCCCACCCGCGCGGTGGACGTCGTGGTCTCGACCGTGCTCGCCGAACTCGGCCTCGCCGCGCTGGCCGACCGCTACCCCGCCGAGCTGTCGTTCGGCCAGCAGCAGCGCGTGGCGCTCGCCCGCGCCGTCGCCCCGCGTCCCACCGTGTTGCTGGTGGACGAGCCGACGGCGCATCTGGACGCCGACTCCACCGAGGCCGTGCTGGCCGTGCTGCGGCGCGTGGCCGACGAGGGAACGGCGGTCGTGGCGGTGACGCACGATCCGGCCGTGCGCGAGGTCGCCGATCGCCGCCTGGAACTCGACGGCGGCGTCCTGCTGCCGGTGTGAGGACGGGCCGGAGCGACGGACGTCCTACGGCAGCGGTTCGGCGGGACATCGGGTGCCCGGCTCCGGCAGCGTGCCGTCGAGCAGGTAATCCGTGACGACGGACCGCATGCACTGACCTCGGAACGCCGCGCCGTGGCCGAGCCCGTCGTAGCTCACCAGGCGGGCGTCACCGAGCTGCTCGGCCACGCGCCGCGCGTTCTCGTGCGGTGTCCGGTCGTCGTAGCGGGCGGCGGTCACCAGGATCGGCGGCGCACCCTCGACCGCGAGGTCGTGCTGGGGATTGCTCGTCTCGAACGGCGGATTGAGACACACCGACGGCGGGCCGTGCCGACCCGTCTTCACGTCCGGTGCGACCTCGGCCGCCCGTTCGGCGATGCGACGCAGCTCGGCATACGAACGCACGTCGTGCCGGTGGTCGGCGCAGTACAGGTAGGCGGGCAGCGCCGACGGATCGAGCTGCCGCGACGCCGCGGAAACCGACGGGACGAACCACGAGCCGTCGGCGCCGGTGAGCGCCTCGATACGCTCCCCGACCTCGACGACGGCGGCGTCGGCGAGTGGTGTGAGGAGGTACCGGGCCAGACCGCGTCGGTCGAGAACCGCACCGGTGTCGGGGTCGGTCAGCTCGCCCGCGTCGGCCTGAGCGACGAGCGACGCGACGAGTGCCCGCACGTCCTCGCCGTGCACCGCACAGGCCGTGCTCCCGGCACACCAGTCGACGAACACGTCGAACGCCTCCTGTGCGGCCCGCGCCCCGACGACCTCGGCCTGCTCGGTGTCGGCACCGTGGTCGACCACCGCGTCGAGCACCATCGCCCGGAGCCGGTGAGGGAACTGCTCGGCGTACATCTGTCCGAGCACGGTGCCGTAGGAGTGCGCGTAGACCGTCAGCCGGTCCTCTCCCAAGGTCTCCCGCAGGGCGTCGAGATCGTGAGCTGCCGCGACGCTGTCCAGGTGGTCGATCACCGGCCCGGTGCGTTCCCGACAGCTTCGGCCCAGCTCCGCCTGCGCCGCCAGCACACTTTCGAACTCGGCCTGGTTCCGCGGTGCCGGGCTGTCGAGCGCGGCGAACAGCGACTCATCGCAACGCACCGGGCTGCTCGCGCCCACCCCTCGCGGGTCGAAGCTCACGATGTCGAAGTGTTGCCGCACCTCGTCCGGAAACGTCCGCTCGAACACGGTGTCGTCGGTGAGGGTGGCCACGCCCGAACTGCCCGGTCCGCCCGGGACGTGGACCAGCGTGCCCACCCGCCACTCGGGGTGGGCGGTCGTCCGGCGCGCCACCGCGATCTCGATCGCGTCGCCGTCCGGCTCCGCCCAGTCGACCGGCACCGAGACCCTCACGCACTCCACAGCCGCGTTGTCGTCGCACGCCGCCCAGGTCTGCGAGTCCACCGGCGGTGTACAGCCGACGAGCAGGCCGAGACCGAGCAGGACAGCGACACGGCTCCTCGACGTCGCCACGCAGGGACCTCCCTTCGGGGACGGCACTCGCGCGTCCGGGAGACCACGATGCCACGCGCGGTCACGGCACCTGCGCCGAGTGCGACCCCGCGCCGCGCCGTCAGAAGTGGTCGAGCAGGCGACCGAACCGCTCCACCGTGACCAGCCGGTCGGCACCGAAGTCGAGTTCCGCGTGCTCCAACGCCCACGTGTTGTCGTTGGGCACGTACACCGCGCCCAGCCCCGCGGCCAACGCGGGCAGGACGTCCGAACTCGGCGAGTTGCCCACCATCCAGGTCGTGGCGGGGTCCAGCGCGTGCCGTCGGACGAGCGAGACGTAGGTCGTGGTGTCCTTCTCCGGCACCACGTGCACCGCCTCGAAGTGCTTGCGTAGTCCGGAGTGGTCGAGCTTGCGCCACTGGTCCGCGGCGTCACCCTTCGTCACCAGCACGAGCGGGTAGCGTCGGCCGAGCGCCTCCAAGGTCTCGGCGACCTCGGGAATCAGTTCGATGCGGCACTCCAGGACGGCCGCCGCGAGCCGCCGCAGGTGGTCCTGCTCCTCCGGCGTCGGGGCACGCCCCGTGAGTTGCTCCAGACAGTCCCCGAGGCTGCGCAGGAACACCGTCGCCCCGTAGCCGTGCCGGGCCGAGTTGACGCGCTCGATGTCCCCGAGCATCCGGCGGATCGCCGTCGCGTCGAGGCCGGGCCGCTGCTGCCACCCACAGAAGTCGTCGATCGCCCTCTCGAACACGACGTTGCATTCCCACAGCGTGTCGTCGGCGTCGAATAAGAGCGTGGAGCAGGGCAGGGACACCTGGGCCTCCGGAGGGTGACGAGCACGACGCGGGCATGCTCGCACACGGCGGCCGGAGAACGGGAGCGCTTTTCGCGTAGGATGCTCCACCGTGCGCAGGTCTCGGTGGGTGCTCGGCGCGTTGGCGCTCGCTGCCGTCGCTGTTCTGGTCGCCGTCGTCGTGCTCACCGGTCCGGGCTCGGACACCGACGACCGCCCAGGCCCACCCGGAACCGGTCCCCTCACCGTCGTGTCGCTCGGCGACAGCACGATCTCCGGGGAAGGCGCGGGTGACTACACGCGCGACACCGACGGCAAGGGCGGCAACTGGTGCCACCGGTCCCCTCACGCCCTGGTGCACCAGATCGAGCTGACCGGCGTGGTCGAGTCGGTGAACCTGGCCTGTTCCGGTGCACCGTCGGGACACGTCGGGCTCGGCGACGTCAAGCAGTACACCGAACCGTCCCAGGCCGAGCAGCTCCGTGACCTGCTCGACGACCATCGGGTGGCCGCGGTGGTCGTGGCCGTCGGCGCCAACGACGAACCCCACTTCTCCCGACTGATCTCCCAGTGCTTCACGTCGTGGTTCCTGCAGCAGGACTCCCCGTGCAGTGCCCAGATCAAGCAGGACTGGCAGCAGCGGCTCGACGCGATGGTGCCGAAGGTCGTGGCCGCGCTGGAGGACGTCAAGCAGGTGTTGAAGGAGGCGGGCTACGAACGATCGGACTACGAGATCGTCCTGCAGTCCTACGCCTCCCCGATCGGCCCCGAAATCCCCGAGGACTGGCGGAATCTCAACGGGTGCCCGTTCCGCACCGACGACCTGACGTGGGTCGCCGAGACCGGTGCGATCGAGCTGTCCGAGGCATTGCGGGGGGCGGCACGGCAGGCCGACGTCCGCTTCCTCGATCTCTCCCGCGCCGGGGCCGGTCACGAGGCGTGCAGCGGAGGCGACGACGCCTCGCAGGAATGGTTCACCCGCTTCACGGTGCGCTGGGACGACCTCAAGGACGTGGATCGCGCCAATCACGCCATCCAGGAGTCGTTCCACCCGAACGCAGCCGGGCACAAGCAGGTGGCGGGCTGTCTCAGCGAGTTCCTCGCCACCAACGACCGGGAGGCCGCGTGCCTGGAAGGGGCGGACGGGCGACTCCACGCCGCGCCCTCGCCCCGGTCACTCGAAGGTCATTGACGGCCCGCTCACAGGTCCAAGGCGGCTCGCAACGCGCCGTCGATCTGCTCCTGGACCTCACCGTCGATCTCGGCCACGCACTCCCGCAGCCAGGGCCGGTACAGCCGCGTCACGTTCACCGTGGAAACCCAGTAGTGGCCGTCGACCGCCACCGCGAGGATGTCGTCGGGGTCCCGATCGAGCAGCTCCGTGCCGATGAGCCAGGGTCGTTCGGACTCGTTGACGCCGTCGGACGACAGCAACAACATCCGGCGAGCGCGAGCCTGTTCGGAGGGCGGGTGATAGGTCCAGACCTCACCCCTGCGCACGCAGGTCCTCCACCGCGGCCACCAGCTCGGTCTCGTCGCGCAGCGCCTCCTGCTCGGCTGCCTGGCGATACCCGACCGGGTCGCTCACGCGGAAACCCGTCCGCACGACCTCACGACGTGCCGCCTTGGACAGCCAGGCGGACAACGAGACACCGTGGGCCTTCGCCGCCTGCTCGGCGAAGGCCAGCACACCGTCGTCGAGCGACACCGTCACCTTCCGCGTTGCCATGCCGACATGGTAGCGCGCGCCACCCGGTCGGGGGAGGCTCACAACGTGGGCGAACGCCCCTCGAACGGTGTGGACAACACGACCGTGGTGCGGGTGGACACCTTCGCCGACTCCCGGATGCGCCGCAGCAGGTCCTCCAGGGCCAGCGGCGACGCCACCCGCACCAGCAACACGTACGACTCGTCCCCGGCCACCGAGTAGCAGGACTCGATCTCCGGGATGTGTTCGAGCCGCTGCGGGTAGTCGTCGGGCGCGGCCGGATCGTTCGGCGTGAGCGAGATCAGCGCGGTCAACGGCAGCCCGATCTGCTCGCCGTCGAGCCGGGCGGTGTAGCCGCGGATGACGCCGCGTTGCTCCAACCTCCGGACGCGCTGGTGCACCGCCGACACCGACAACCCGACCCGCTCGGCGAGGTCGGTGAAGCTGCGGCGGCCGTCGGCCGCCAGCTCCCGCACGATCGCCCGATCGAGCGGCTCCAGTCCTGCGGCGGTCATGCCGGCAGCACGACCAGCTCGTGCGGACGCCGGTTGAGCGGCTCGACGCCGTCGGCGGTCACGACGACGATGTCCTCGATCCGCGCGCCCCACTCCCCGGCCCGGTAGACGCCGGGTTCGACGCTGAACGCCATGCCCGGCTGCAACGGCAGGTCGTTGCCGCTCATGATGTAGGGCTCCTCGTGGACGTCGAGCCCGATGCCGTGCCCGGTGCGGTGGATGAACAGCTCGCCCAGCCCGGCCTCGGTCAACAGGTCGCGCGCCGCGGCGTCCACGTCGTGCGCCGTGGCGCCCGGCCGCACCGCCTGCACCGCGGCCTCCTGCGCCCGCTGCAGCACCGCGTACTCCTCGGCGATCTTCGACGGCGGCTCACCGATCGCGTACGTGCGGGTCGAGTCGGAGTTGTAGCCCTCGGGGATCGGGCCGCCGATGTCCACCACGACGACGTCACCTGGCTGGATGACTCGGTCCGACACGTCGTGGTGCGGGCTCGCGCCGTTGGGACCGGACCCGACGATCACGAAGTCGGCGTGCGTGTGCCCCTCGGCGACGATGGCCTCGGTGATGTCGGCACCGACCTCGGCTTCGGTGCGGCCCGGGCGCAACCACTCGCCCATGCGCGCGTGCACGCGGTCGATGGCCTCGGCGGCACGGCGGAGGGCGGCGAGCTCGGCGGCGTCCTTGCACATGCGCAGGGTGCGCAGCACCGGCCCGGCGAGCGTCTGTTCGGCTCCCTCCACGGCGTCGCGCAACCGGAGGACGTGCAGGGCGGCCATCGTGTCGCTCACGGCGACCCGTCCCGGCTTGCCGAGCCGGTCGCCGACGATCCGGTACGGGTCCTCCCCGTCGACCCAGGTCACGACGTCGATGCCGAGCTCGTCGGTCGGCACGTCGACGTAACCGGGCGCCTCCAACGCGGGCAGCACGAGCACGGGAGCGGTGTCGGTGGCGGGCACCAGCAACACGGACAACCGCTCGAAGGAGCCACCGGCCTGACCGATGAGGTAGCGCAGGTCGGAGCCCGGTCCGATCAGAAGAGCGTCCGTGGCGGCGTCCGCTGCGGCAGCACGGGCACGGTCGAGACGCGCGCGAAGCGTGGCGGCGTCGGGGGCAGGGTTGTGCAGTGAACGACGCGACATGGCGCTGAGCCTAGCGGCGAGTCGGTGCCCGCACACTCACCGGCACCGGCGTGCTGTGGCAGGCTGGTCGCGTGACCGCCCCGTTGGTGCTGCTCGACGCCGCGAGCCTCTACTTCCGATCGTTCTTCGCGCTGCCCGAGTCGATGACCGCGCCGGACGGCAGGCCCGTCAACGCGGTGCGCGGCTTCGCCGACACCGTGGCCCGGGTCCTCACCGACCGGCGTCCCGCTCGCCTGGTGGCGTGCCTGGACGCCGACTGGCGACCGGACTTCCGGGTCCGGGCACTGCCGAGCTACAAGGCCCACCGCGTCGCGGAGACGGCGGAGGAGGGCCCGGACACCGAGGTGGTGCCCGACACCCTCACGCCGCAGGTCCCGATCATCCTCGACCTGCTGGAGGCGGTCGGGATCGCGGTCGCCGAGGCCGAGGGCTACGAGGCGGACGACGTCATCGGCACCCTCGCGACGCGGGAGTCCGACCGTCCGGTCGAGGTGGTCACCGGTGACCGCGATCTGTTCCAGCTCGTGCGCCACGAGCCGAGTCCGGTGTCGGTGGTGTACGTGGGCAAGGGCTGGGCCAAGGCCGAGGTGCTGGGTCCGGAGGAGGTCGCGGCCCGCTACGCGCTGCCGGTGGAGAACGCGGGCGCCGCCTACGCGGACATGTCCATGCTCCGGGGCGATCCGTCCGACGGGCTGCCGGGTGTGCCGGGCATCGGGGAGAAGACGGCCGCGAAGCTCGTGTCGCGGTTCGGCTCCCTGGAAGGTCTGCTGGTCGCCGCCCGCGACGGGCACCGGGACGTGCCGCCCAAGACCCGGTTGCGGCTCGCGGAGTCGGCCGACTACCTCGCCGCTGCTCCGCTGGTGGTCCGCGTGGCGACCGACGCGCCCGTGGTCTCCTCGGGCGACGACCGCGTTCCCACCGAACCCGTCGACCCGCAGCGGGTGGCCGACCTCGCCGAACGCCACACCCTCGGCAGGTCGGTGGACCGGCTGTTGGCCGCGTTGCAGGGCTGACCGGACGAGGTCCGTCTACAGCGGAAGGCCGACCTCGTAGCGGCCCTCCTCGTCGAGGATCTCGATCGGGACGCGCTTGCTGTCGCCACCGATGACGGCGGTGCAGTCGAACGTCAACCCCGGCCGGACCTCGGGCCTCCGGGGACAGCGGACGCTCTCGACGTCCTTGATGCCGTAGCTGCCGGTCAGCACCGAGGCGACCGACCGCTGCACGGCGTTGCCGTCGAGCGCCTTCGGCACCGGCGCGGGCGGGGTGGGGGACTCCGGCGACGACTCCACCGCGTCCGACGTGGTCGCCGACGAGCTCGGCACGTTCTCCGACGTCACGGACTCGCCGGGGTCGGCGTCGTCACCACACGCGGTGAGCACGAGGGCCGCGCACACCGACACGGCGACGGACCACGTTCTCCCCGCACCGCGCACTCGCACGACCACTCCACCTCACGACGTCGACCTGCTCTGTCGTCAGAAGAACGTACCGCACCACGGCGTCGAGGGGGTCGCGACCAGCTCGTCGAGACGGTCCGCGGTCGCCGGGTCCGCGACGGTCACGAGCCCCGCGTTCACCAGGGTCGACGGGAGCCACCCGCCCGTGTAGATCATCGCCAGCGCGGCGACGTCCAACCGGACGTCCGGTGCCGCGTCCGTCCGTTCGGCCCCGTCCGGGCCGACGCGGTACCGCCCCGCGTTGTCGGGCAGGACCGTGTCCTCGACCTCCAGCACCAGCGGCTCACCACGCCAGGAGCGGGCCGCCAGCGCACGCTCGACGTCCACCAGGCGCAACCAGCCCTCGTCGAGGACCTCGGTCGTGCGGCACGCCCGCGGGTCGGTGAACAGCACGTCCACCGGCTCGTCCAGTCCTCGATGGTGGGCCTGGATCTCGTCCACCAGGTCCACGGAGAGCAGGTACCGCCAGAGCCCGGCGTACGACGACGCGTCCGCGTAGTGCAGATCGAGGACCCGCATCGTCCCGCCGTCCCCGGCGTTCCGGTCCACGGTGTAGACGGCGAAGCCGTCCGGGCCGTCGGCGCCGTGGTGCACGACGGCGGCCACCGCGCCGTCCTGCCGCCGCAGCATCGAGAAGAGCCCGGGCCACCACCGCGGTCCCCGAGTGATCATCGCCGGACGCAGCGGGAGCCGGTCGTACACCTCGGGCAGCCGTCGTTGCATCTCGTCGAGCGAGGTCACCAGCTCCACCTCGCCGCCCGACGGCACACCGGGACGCAGCCGCGCGCGGTGCCGCAAGACCGTGCAATTGCGGAAGCGCGTGCCGATGCCGTAACCGAACCGTCCGTAGATCGCGCCCTCCGAGGCGTACAGCAGCGCCGCGACCACGCCCCGGTCGGCGAAGTCGGTGAGCTGATGTCGCATCACCGACGTCAGCACGCCCCGCCGGGTGCGGTCGGCCCGAACCCCAACCCCGGTCACGGCCGCGAGCGGCACCCGCACTCCACCCGGTACGACGAGTTCGGCGTCGGTGGACCGGGCGGTGCCGATCAGCCGGTCGTCGAAGGCGCCCAGCACTCGGCCGGGCTGGTAGACGTCACGGACGCGCTCCCACTGCTCGTCGGTCGGGGGCTTGACATGCAGCGCTGCGTAGAACAGCGCGTTCGCCGCGCGAAACTCGTCCTCACGCAGCGCGCGTACCACAACGTCGTTCATGCAGCGATCCTGTCCAGTGTGCTCGGGCGCGTCCATCGGTTTTCGGCGGTGCCGTCAGCCCGCCGGCGTGGGCTGGTCGACGGTGTAGTGCCCTTCCTCGCTCGTGACGGTGATCTTCACGGTCTGCTGCTCGCCGTCGACCGTCAGCGTGCAGTTGTAGGTGTGCCCCTCCTCCACCGGCTGGTCACCGGGGCAGTCCACCTCGCTCGCCTCGACGCCGAAGCTCTCCTGCACCAACTGCTGGACCGACTTCTCGACACTCTGCTCGTCGAAGGTCGTGGTGTTGAGCAGACCCGGGACCCAGAAGAGCACGACGGCGGCGGCACCCAACACCACCACGGCCGCGCCGATGCCGACCCACAGGCCCTTGCCGGACTTGCCCGGCTGCTGACCGCCCTGCGGTCCGTACGGCATCGGCTGCTGGCCGTAGCCCTGGCCGTACCCACCGCCGTACTGACCCTGCTGGGGATACGCGCCCTGCTGACCGTAGGCGTTGGCCGGGTCGTAGGGATGCTGCGCAGGCTGCTGACCGTACTGCGGTTGCGAAGCCTGCGGGTTCTGCTGCGGGTTCTGCGGAGCGCCGTAGGCGGGCTGCTGCCCGTAGGCCGGTTGCTGTCCGTACCCGCCGGGCTGGGCCATTCCACCGGAGTTGGGATCGGCATGCGGTTGCTGCCCCCACTGCGCGGGGTTGTTCCCTCCGTACGGCGCGCTCATCGTGTTGCCCTTCCGCGTCTGCAAGCCATGGACGTCGCACTGTCGCGGCGGGTGATTCCCCCGACGGTCCCGCCGCGCCCGATCCAATCACACCCACCGCTCGCCGGACACGGCTGCCCGACGCTGGCCGCTACACCTCGCCCGCGGCGACCACACCGCGTCGGAGCAGCCGAGACGCCTTCCCGGCCGACCCGCCGACCGAGTGTTCCTTGCCCAGTACGTCCCGGATCTGTTCCAGCAGATCCACCACCTGACGCGACCAGCGCACGAAGTCCCCGGCGGAGAGCTCCTGCCCGTTGGCCTCGGCCGCGGTGAGGACCTTCTCCAGCGCCTCCCCGCGTGCCCATCGGTACACGGGCCAGGCGAATCCGGCGTCGGGTTCCCGGGTGCGGTCGAGCCGGTGGCGGCGCTCGTCCTCCACGAGGTCGGTCCAGACCCGGACGGTCTCCTGCCACGCCGTGGAGACCGGCCCCGACGGCAGCTTCGCCTCGCCCGGCGAGTCGCGCCTCGCCTCGTACACCAGTGTCGAGACCACGGCGGCCAGCTCGGCGGGCGCCAGCCCGTGCCACAGTCGCTGCCGGATGCACTCGGCAGCCAACAGGTCGGACTCGCTGTAGAGCCGCGCGAGCAACTGGCCGTGCTCGGTGACGGTGTCCCCGTCGGAGTCGAGGTAGCCGCGTTCGGAGAGCAGCCGCCTGATCCGGTCGAAGGCCCGGGCCAGCGAGTGGGTCGTGGCCGCCACCTTGCGCTTGAGCTGCTCGGTCTCGTGCTCCAACCGCTGGTGCCGCTCGACCCAGCGCAGGTTCGCTTCCCGGTCGGCCAGCCCGTGGACGGGATGGGAACGCAGTTCCCGGCGCAGTTGGGCCAGCTCGGCGTCGGAGTGCACGTCCGAACGCCACTTCTGCCGCCGGGGCGGACGGATGTTCAGGTTGCGCAGCGACGAGGCGATGTCGCGGCGCGACTTGGGCGAGCGCAGCTCCACGTGCTTCGGCAGCTTGAGCCTGCCCAACGGCTCCACCGGGGCGGGGAAGTCCGACAGCGACAGCGCGCCCGCCCACCGGTCCTCGGTGACGACCACGGGCCTCGGTTCGTCGAACTGGTCCACGCCGGGGTCGATCACGACAGCCAGTCCGGCGCGGCGGCCCTGTGGCACGGCGATGACGTCGCCCTTGCGGAGCTTCTCCAACGACCGCGCCGTCTGTGCTCGCCGATGGCTCGTGTTCTGCCGGGCGAGCGTCTTCTCCCGATCGGAGACCCGCTTGCGAAGGGCGAGGTACGAGCGCAGCTCGTCGAAGTCGGCGGTCACCGCGTCGGCGTAGCCGCGCAACGCCTCGGTGTTGCGGTCGATGCGCCGCGACAACCCCACCACCGACCGGTCGGCCTGGAACTGGGCGAACGACTGTTCCAGCAGGTCACGGGCCTGGGCGGAGCCGAACCGGCCGACGAGGTTGACGGCCATGTTGTAGCCGGGACGGAACGACGAGCGCAGCGGGTACGTGCGCGTGGAGGCCAGCCCGGCCACCTGCCGAGGGTCGACGCCCGGCTGCCACACGACCACGGCGTGGCCCTCGACGTCGATGCCGCGACGGCCCGCCCGGCCGGTGAGCTGCGTGTACTCGCCGGGGGTGAGATCGACGTGGGCCTCGCCGTTGTACTTGACGAGCCGTTCGAGGACGACCGTGCGCGCGGGCATGTTGATGCCGAGCGCGAGCGTCTCGGTCGCGAAGACGACCTTCACCAGCCCCCGGACGAACAGTTCCTCGACGGTCTCCTTGAACGCGGGCAACAGCCCCGCGTGGTGGGCCGCCACGCCCTGCTCCAACGCCTCGCGCCACTCCCAGTAGCCGAGCACGGCGAGGTCGTTCTGCGGCAGGTCGGCCGTCCGTCGGTCGACGATCCGGCGGACCTGCTCGACCTCCTCGGGGGTGTTCAACCGCAGGCCGGTTCGCACGCACTGCGCCACCGCGGCGTCGCATCCGGCGCGGGAGAAGATGAAGACGATGGCCGGCAGCAGCCCGGCGGCGTCGAGGCGGTCGACGATCTCGGTACGCGACGGCGGCCGGTAGCGCGGTCCTCGGTACTGCCCGCCGCGCCGACCACGGCCGCGGAAGGCGGCGGGCGCGTGCATGCGAGCCGTGTCCTCGACCCGACGCAGCAACTGGGGATTCAGTTTCGCCTCACCGGTGTCGACGGCCTCACCGGCGAAGAGGTCGAACAGCCGCCCTCCCACGAGCATGTGCTGCCACAACGGCACGGGGCGGTGTTCGTCGACGACGACGGTCGTGTCGCCTCGGACCTCGACCAGCCATTCGCCGAACTCCTCGGCGTTGCTCACCGTGGCCGACAGACCGACCACGCGCACGTAGGACGGCAGGTGGAGGATCACCTCCTCCCACACCGCCCCTCGGAAGCGGTCGGCGAGGTAGTGCACCTCGTCCATCACGACGTAGCCGAGGTCGTCGAGTGCGGAGGACTCCGCGTACAGCATGTTGCGCAGCACCTCGGTGGTCATCACCACGATCTGCGCGCCGCCGTTGACGGAGGTGTCCCCGGTGAGCAGGCCGACGGTGTCGGAGCCGTAGCGCTCGACGAGGTCGCCGTACTTCTGGTTCGACAGCGCCTTGATAGGCGTGGTGTAGAAGCACTTGCGGCCCTCGGCGAGCGCGAGGTGCACCGCGAACTCGCCGACGATCGTCTTTCCCGCGCCGGTCGGTGCGCACACGAGCACGCCGTGCCCGTCCTCGAGGGCCTCGCAGCCCCGCACCTGGAAGTCATCGAAGGTGAAGCCCACGTCGGCGGAGAACCGCGCGAGCTGGGGATACTTGCCGCGTCGCCGAGCCGCGGCGTACGCCTCGGCGGGGCTCGGAGTCGAAGTGGAGGAGTCCACGGCGCCAGGGTTTCACACCCGACCGGGTGTGTGCACGGGGCGGGGTCGGTCACGGTGTGACACCGACTGTGTCGGTGCTCACGACTACGCTGCGCCGCATGGACGTCTGGACGCCCGACCGCCTACGACGGCTCTGCCTGTCATTCCCCGCCGCCGTCGAGCGCTTCCCCTTCTCCCCCGAGATCAGCGTGTTCTCCGTGGCCGGAAAGATGTTCGCAGTGTCGCGACTGGACGAACAGCCGCTCGCGGTCAGTCTCAAGTGCGCGCCGGAGGAGGCGCTCCACCTCCGCGACACCTACCCCGCCGTCGCTCCGGGCTACCACCTGAACAAGCGGCACTGGATCACGGTGACCCTCGACGGCTCACTGCCCGACGGCCTGACAGTCGACCTCGTGCACGAGTCGTACGACCTGGTGGTGGCGGGCCTGCCCAAGCATCGGCAGCCCCGGCTCGACGACCCGTCAGCGCAGTAGTTCGTCCAACGCGGCGTAACCCTCGACGACCCCAATCTCCATCCCACTCGACAGCATCGCGTCGCGGGCCTCGTACGTCTCGTAGAGCGACAGGCTCGTGACACGCGTGAGACCGTCGATCGCCTCGAACGTGTTGATCTCCAGGGAGACGTCGTCGGGCATCCCCAGGTACGTGAACGTCTGCACGAGTCGGGACGGCGTCCGTACCTCGTGGAAGGACCCGTAGAACTCGGCGACCTGCTCGGCGCCCCGCCACATCGTGTAGTGGTAGCTGCCACCGGTGCGGGCGTCCCACGTGTGGATCCGCATGTCGAGGTCCTTCGGCCCGAGCCACCGGGCAGCGAGGTCGTGGTCGGTCCAGGCGCGGAACACCAGGTCGGGAGTGGCGGCGAAATCGCGCACGATACGGACGGCCGGTCGATCCGCGAGGCCCTCGATCGTGGTCTCGCGCGTCTTGGTGGTCATCATGCCTCCTGGGTGTCGGGTCCGGTGTCGCGTTCGGCCGACACCCCGTCGAGGCGACGGTGTCGCTCGGCGTGCGCCGGGAGCGCTCGATGGTCGGCAGGCTGGACGTCCGGGCACCGCTGGGCCTGGGTTGCGATCGGTCCGGCCACCCGCGGGACGTTCTCCGAGGGCGCTCACCATGCGTCGCCTACGACGAGTCGTGCCCACGAGCCGACGAGACGCCGCCCTCTCGACCACTCGTCGGGTACCACGTCGGAGTGACGTCACACCTCGGTCACGGAGGTGGCTTCGCCGCTGGTTCGCGACCGCTCAGACCAGGACCGACAGCGCGCCGGGCACGCATGTCAGCGTCAGGGGCAGGGCTCCCATCGGGTCGCCGTCGGCGAACACGGGCCAGTCCGCCGGGCCCTCCACGCGCACGCGGGAGGCGCGCACCGTGTGGACGGCGGGGTGGTCGACGTGCTTGCCCGTACGCAGTCGCGGCAGGATTCTCGCGAGGCGCAGTCGGCTCACCGGGCCGACCACGGTGACGTCGAACAGTCCGTCGTCGCAGCGCGCGCCAGGACAGATCGGGATGCCGCCGCCGTAGAAGGCGGTGTTGCCCACCGCCACGAGGGTCGCCTCCACCGTCAGCCGCCCGGCGTCGGTGTCGACCACGACCGGCGAGGGCCGAAGTGACACGAGTTCCCGCACGAGCGCCACGTCGTAGCGGCGCGGCCCCTGCGGCCGGCGCATGCTGTTGGCCCGCGCGTTGACGGCCGCGTCGAAGCCCGTGCAGAGCACGGTGCCGAACCAGCGCGCCGTCGCGCCCGCGCCGTCCACGCGGCCGAGGTCGATCCGACGCCGCCGATCGTGTCGCACGGCCGACGCCAACGCGTCGAGAGCGACCGCCGGGTGCTGCGGGATGTTCAGCGCGCGCGCGAAGTCGTTGCCGGTGCCCGAAGGCACCACACCGATCGCGACCGACGAGTCCGCGCAGCACTGCACGGCCTGGTGCACAGCGCCGTCACCGCCGAGCACGATCACCGCGTCGAGGCCCGAGTCCCGGCACGCGGCGATCCGTGTCCGGAACTCCTCGGCCGAGTTCGCCGCGATCAGCGCGAGGTGGTCGACCTCGCCACGCAACCGTTCCGCGACCGTCCCCGCCATCCGAGCCGCCGCGCCCTGCCCCGAGCCGGGGTGCACGGCCAACGCCACGCGCCGCCCCATGGCTCAGGTGACGTCCTCGGTGCGCGACGCGGCCCCACCGCTCGGCGGGTCGTCGTCGATCCGACTCGGGGTGTAGTGGAACGGTGCCGGTTCGTCGTCCGCCAGTTGCTCGGTCTCCTTCTCCCGGCGGCGCTTGCGCCGGTCGTGGAGGCGGGTCACCTGGAAGGAGAACTCCAGCAGCAACGTCAGAGCACCCGCGAGGGCGAGCATGGAGAACGGGTCGGCCGGAGTGACGAACGCCGCGAAAACGAACGCCACGAAAATCAGCCCGCGCCGCCACTTGCTGAGCTGGGCGTACGACACCACGCCGACTCGGTTCAGCATGATGACCAGCAGCGGCACTTCGAAGCTGACCCCGAAGATCAGCAGCAGGGACAGCACGAACGAGACGTACTTGTCACCGGTGAACCAGGTGTCGAACGCGCCGCCACCGAAGTTCACGAGGATCTCCAGCGCGAACGGGACCATGGCGTAGGCGAGCACCGCGCCCGCCGCGAACAGCACGCTCGCGAAGCCGACGAACGTCAGCGCGTACTTGCGCTCCTTGCTGTACAGGCCGGGCGCGACGAATGCCCAGAACTGGTAGAGCCACACCGGGGCGAACAGCACGGCACCGGCCGTGAGACCGACCTTCAACTGGATCATGAAAGCCTCGAACGGCACGGTCTGCAGCAGTCGGCACGGCGGTTCCTTCGGGAACCGGTGCTCGGGCGGGATCGCACAGTACGGCCCTGTGACGATGTCCCCGAGCGAAGGGATGGGTCCGACCCGGTTGGAAAACCAGAGGAAACCCACCACACCGCCCGCGACCAGCGCGAGCAGCGCGAAACCGAGCCGACGACGGAACTCGTAGATGTGCTCGATGAGCGTCATCGTGCCGTCGGGATTGTGCCGACGACTGCGCTTACGCCGCTTGGCGCGGCTGTCCGAGGAATCCGCCACGAACCGTGTCCGTTCCCATCCCGTGTTGACGAATCAGCCCTGACCGGGCAGGTGGAGCGTCAGCCCGCGTTGCGCTGCGCCTGTTCGGCCTGCTGCCGCTTCAGTTCGTCGAGCTGGCGCTGCAACTGCTCGACCTGCGCGGCGGTGGCCGCGGCGGGGTCGGCGGCGGGCGTGGTGCCGGACGTGGGAGACGCCGGAGACGTCGACTGCGGCAGCTGGCGGGTGTCGGGCTCGGTGGCGGACGCGGTCTGCTCACCGGTGGACGGCGTGTCGGTCGACCCCGAGGCGCGCATGTCCTTGGTCTCGGCCTTGAAGATCTTCATGGACTTGCCGATCGACCTGGCCGCGTCGGGCAGACGCTTCGCGCCGAACAGCAGAACCACGACAAGAACCAGAATGATCAAATGCCACGGCTGCAACGCATTCATCGCCTGGCCTCCTTACTCGTTCGGATCGATCGTACTGTGCTGCGGCGGTGTCGCGTCATCACCGACGACGCTCGCGGATCGCGACTCGAACCGCAGCGGACCGAGCGCGGAGCAACCCGACCCGATCACCAGCGCGAGCCGACACCATGCTGGCCGTCGCACGGTACGCACGCAAGAGCCGGAAGACGCGAAAGATCACGAACCCGAGCACCACGAGCGCGACCAGGACGACAGCGGCACTCACGACATACGACACGATTCCACCCTAACCAGCCGACGTCGCAGCGAGGTGACGTGCTCGGGCCAACGCCTCGTCCGCCCGCGCTCGCACGGCCTGCGCGGCCCAGTCCGGTTGCTCCACGGTCACCTCGCCGCCGTGCCGGAGCACCAGTCGGACCAGCCACGACTCGTCGGCGTAGCGCAGCCGCACCCGCAACCGACCGCCGTCAAGCTCCTCCAGCTCCTCGCACTGGTAGTACTCGGCCACCCACCGCGCACCGGGCGCGAGCACCAGCACCGCCTCCGGAAAGCCGGACTGCTGGGGGAACACCCCGTCGGACAGATCCTTCGGGGTCGCGCTCTCCGGCGGCGCCGACGGCTCGTCACGCTCGACCAGCTCGTCGATCCGGTCGAGCCGGAACAGCCTCACCGACTCGGCGCGACGACACCACGCCTCCAAGTAGCTGACGCCCTGCACGATCAGCAACCGCATCGGGTCGACGACGCGCTCGGTGACCACGTCCTTGGACGCGCTGTAGTACCGCAGCCACAGCGCGCGCCGGTTCTGCAACGCCTGCCGCACCACCTCGCGCGTCCGCGCGGTCGCCGCCGCCTCGCGGGTGCTCTGGCCGACCACCACGCCGGACGGCCGAGCGTCACCCGACGCGGATTCGATCTTCGCGATCGCCCGGTGGACCGCGTCGGCGTCCACCACACCCGGTGTCTCGGCGAGCGCGCGCAACGCGATCAACAGCGCGCTGGCCTCCGCTCCCGTGAGCCGAAGCGGGCGACGCATCCCCGCGTCGTAGGTCACCGACACGGTGTCGCCGTCGAAGGACAGGTCGATCAGGTCGCCGGGGCCGTAACCGGGCAGCCCGCACATCCACAGCAGTTGCAGATCCTTGCGCAACTGCTTCGGCGTGACGTCGAAGTCGCGCGCCGCCTCGTCGATCCGGATGCCGGGCCGGGCCAGCAGGTACGGCACGAGCGCGAGCAACCTGGGCAGCCGATCACCCGATCCGCTCACCGCGACTCCCCCTGCATCACTCGTTCCCAGCGGTCGACGACCGCCTTGGCCAACACGTCCGGTTCGAGCACCAGTGCGTCGGGGCCGTACCCGGCGATCCAGTCGGCGGCGCTCTCCTGGTTCCAGAGATCGATGTCCACCACGTCGCCGTCGATGTCGGCCACCGTGCGGCGACCGACGAGCGTGGCATGCCGCCGGATTCCCGCAGCGCGGCCCTCGGCCAGCCACAGTCGTGCCCGCATCACGGGCTGAGGCTCCCGGTCGGCACCATCCACACCCGCGACGAACTCCAGGAGATTCACGTCCTCGGGCCGGGTGACCGCTCCCGCGCGCCCGAGCGGGCGCACGGGCCCGGTGATCCGCGACAGTCGGAAACACCGCGGCGCGTCGCGGTCCCGGTCGTGCCCGACCAGGTACCAGCGCGCTCGCCACGACACCACACCCCAGGGTTCGACGGTGCGTTCCCTGCGCTCCGGCGACGACGAGCGCCGGTAGTCGAACCGGACCACCCGCCCCTGCTGCACAGCCGACAACAGCGGCCCGAACGCCGGATCCGCGTGGACCCGCGGCTCCACGGGGGTGGCCGCGTTCTCGTCGACCTCGACTCCGGCTGCCCGCAGCTTGACCAGCGCGCTCTGCGCCTGCCCCGTCAGGTCCGGGGAGTCCCACAACCGCACGGCGAGCCCGACCGCAGCGGCCTCGTCGGGAGCCAACTCGACGTCGCCGAGCTCGTAGTCGCGGCGCGCGATGCGATAGCCCTCCACCGGGTCGAACGCCGAGGCGCGCCCGGTCTCCAGCGGGATGCCGAGTTCCCGGAGTTCCGCCTTGTCGCGCTCGAACATGCGCGCGAACGCCTCGTCACTGGTGGCGTCGACGTAGCCGGGCACGATGCTGCGGATCCGCTCGGCCGTGAGGTACTGCCGAGTGGACAGGAGGGCAAGCACCAGGTTCACCAGGCGCTCGGCGCGGGCGGTGGACACACCGTCACCCTATCGCCCGCCCGAGTCCCGGTCTGCGCAGGCCGGGCGCTTCGCCGAGCCCGGCCCTCCGGACGGTCAGAGCGAGCTGATCAGCCGCTCCACCCGCTCGTCCACCGACCGGAACGGGTCCTTGCAGAGGACCGTTCGCTGCGCCTGGTCGTTCAGCTTCAGGTGCACCCAGTCGACCGTGAAGTCGCGGCCCGCCTGCTGCGCCGCGGCGATGAAGTCGCCACGCAGCTTCGCCCGCGTCGTCTGCGGCGGGGTGTCCTTGGCGAGTTCGATCTCGCCGTCGTCGGTGATGCGCCGAACCAGGCCCTTGCGCTGCAGCAGGTCGAACACGCCGCGACCACGCCGGATGTCGTGGTAGGCGAGGTCGAGCTGGGCGATCCGGGGATCGGACAGCGTCAGGTCGTGCTTGCTGCGGTAGCGCTCCACGAGCCGGTGTTTGATCGCCCAGTCGATCTCGGTGTCGATGCCCGAGAAGTCCTGCTGCTCCACCGCGTCGAGCGCCCTGCCCCACAGGTCGATCACCTGCTCGGTGGTCGGCGATGCACCGTGCGTCTCCACGTGCTGGACGGCCCTGGCGTAGTACTCGCGCTGGATCTCCAGCGCTGAAGCCTCCCTGCCACCGGCCAGCCGCACCTGCCGCCGTCCCGTCAGGTCGTGGCTGATCTCGCGGATCGCCCTGATCGGGTTGTCGAGCGTGAAGTCCCGGAACTGCACGCCCTCCTCGATCATCTGCAACACGAGGTCGACCGACCCGACCTTCAGCAAGGTCGTCGGCTCGGCCATGTTGGAGTCGCCGACGATGACGTGCAGGCGGCGGTAGCGTTCGGCGTCAGCGTGCGGCTCGTCGCGGGTGTTGATGATCGGCCGGGAGCGGGTGGTCGCGCTCGACACCCCCTCCCAGATGTGCTCGGCGCGCTGCGACAGGCAGTACACCGCGCCGCGAGGCGTCTGCAGCACCTTCCCCGCCCCGCAGATGAGCTGGCGGGTCACGAGGAACGGCAGCAGCACGTCGGCCACCCGGGAGAACTCCCCGGCGCGGCCCACCAGGTAGTTCTCGTGGCATCCGTAGGAGTTGCCCGCCGAGTCGGTGTTGTTCTTGAAGAGGAAGATGTCCCCGCCGATGCCCTCGTCGGCCAGGCGACGTTCGGCGTCGACGAGCAGGTCCTCGAGGATGCGCTCACCCGCCTTGTCGTGCGTGACCAATTGCGTGAGGTCGTCGCACTCGGCGGTGGCGTACTCGGGGTGGGAGCCCACGTCCAGGTACAGGCGGGAGCCGTTGGACAGGAAGACGTTGGAGGACCGGCCCCACGACACGACCCTCCGGAACAGGTAGCGCGCCACTTCGTCGGGAGACAACCTGCGCTGCCCGTGGAAGGTGCAGGTCACCCCGAACTCGGTTTCGATCCCAAAGATCCGCCGCTGCATTCCTCAAGGGTAGGCGCTCTCGGCCACGGTACGGTGAACGAAAACCGTTCAGAACCGGGGTGGCCTAATCATCGACACCGTCATCACCCGCCTGGCGCGCAAGGCACGCCGAGTGACCACAGCAGACCACCGCGCCATGCGCTGCAGCGCCGCCCTCCCCCGAACGCCGCTGGACCCGACACTCACGGCACTCAGCCGTTCCGCGGACAAGGGGCGGCTGTGGTGGGTTCTCGCGGCCGGACTCGCGATCCGCAAGGGTCCCACCCGACGCGCGGCCCTACGCGGTCTGGTCGCCCTCACCGGCGCCAGCGCCGCCGCGAACCTGGTGGCCAAGCCGCTGCTGCCTCGACGACGGCCCGCCGCCGAGGTCGTCCCGGAGCTCCGTCGGCTGCACCACCGGCCCACGTCGTCGTCGTTCCCGTCGGGGCACGCGGCGTCGGCTGCCGCGTTCGTCACCGCGGCGGGCCTCGAATCACCCGTACTGGGGGTGGCGTTGGCTCCTCTGGGCGCGGCGGTCGCGTACTCCCGGGTGCACACCGGTGTGCACTGGCCGAGCGACATCGGGGCGGGCGCTGCCATCGGTGTGTTCGCCGCCCTGGCCACCCGCCACTGGTGGCCGCTGCACCCCGACACCCGGGCCCACACCGACCATCCCGCCGACGCGCCCGCCCTCCCCGACGGCGACGCCCTGCTGGCCGTGGTCAACCCGTCCTCCGGCAACCCTCCGGAAGATCCGACGGACGAGGTCCGCGCGATGTGGCCACGCGCCGTCATCGTGCACCCCGACCAGGACGTCGACCTCCGTACCCAGCTCGCCGACGAGATTCGCCGACGGCAGACCGACGTTCGTGCGCTGGCCGTGGCCGGCGGCGACGGCACGGTCGCGGCCGTGGCCTCCGTCGCCGCCGAGACGAGACTGCCCCTCGCCCTCATCCCCTCCGGGACGCTCAACCACTTCGCGCGCGACGTCGGCCTGAGTGAACCCGCCGACACGGACACCGCCGTCCGGGCGGGGAACGCGGTGGGCATCGACCTCGGCGAGATCGAGATCGAGAGCGACGAGGGCACCGCACGCCGTTGGTTCGTCAACACCGCGAGCCTCGGCGGCTACCCCGAGATGGTGCGGCTGCGCGAGACCATCGAGCGTCGTCACCCGAAGTGGCCCTCGGCCGTCCTCGCCATGGTGCGCACGCTCCGCCGCGCCCGCCCCCTACGAGTGCGACTCGACGGCGAACCGCTGTCCGTGTGGATGTTGTTCGTGGGAAACGGCACCTACGCGCCGAAGGGGGTCGTGCCGTCCCGCAGGCCCGCGCTGGACACCGGCCTGCTCGACGTCCGGTACCTGCGCGCCGACCGCCCCTACTCGCGGGTTCGGTTCCTGCTGGCCGCGATCACGAACACGCTGGACACCAGTCACGTCTACACCCAACGGGACCTGGCCTCGCTCGACGTCACGATCCTGGACGGCAATCGACGGGTGGCCACCGACGGGGAGGTCGGACCGCTCGGACACCGGTTCCGCTTCCGGTCCCGGCCGAGTGCGCTGTCGGTCTATCGCCCGGCACGCGAGTCCTGAGCCGGGAACGGTCTCACGGCGAGGCCCAGCGCGTCACGCGCAGTCCGTCGCCGACCGAGACCTTCCCCGCCCGGGTCACAGCGCACCGCACACCGAACACGACGCCGCCGTCCACTCGTCGGTAGTCGGCCAGCGTGCGCAACGGCTCGGGGCCGCGACGCTCGCCTGCGCCCTGATCGACCATGGTCACGGCACACCGGGCGGCGAGCTTCGCGAAGCCGATCTCGGCCTCACCGATCTCGACACGCCGCACCCGGTCCTCGACGTGCGGTTCGTCCCAGCCGTCGACCACGACGTTGGGCCGGAACCGGTTCATCGGCAGCGCGGGTTCACCCTTGGCCGCCAACCGGTCGTTGAGTTCGGCGAGGCTCGCGGTCGACGTCATCAGCACCGCCGTACTGTCGGCAAAACCCGCGGTGCCCTCCGTCTCGCCGCTGGTCAGGCGGTCGTGCTCCGGTGGCACCCTCACCAGCCGACACGGTCGGCCGAGCAACGTCGAGAACCAGTCCGCGACCGACTCGCCCTGGTCGACCCCGGTGTAGGGCTTGCCGTGAATGCTCACGGCGGAACGCTCCGGCGACTCCCCCGGGTCCACCCGGACCTCGACCGGTTCGAGCCCCGGAGCGCTCAGCGTGAGCCGAGCACCGTCCTCGGTGAGGTCGGGTCGCACGACGGCCAACCGCGGGTCCTTCCGCTGGCTGAGGAAGTCGCCGTCGGCGGCGTCCACGACCATGAACGTGCGGTCGGGCCCCAGGCCGGCACGCCCGAGCAGCCCTTCCGACACTTCGACACCGGCACAACCCTTGACCGGGTACTGGAACAGCGCCGCGACTCGTGCCACCGTCAGCTCGACTCGGTGTCGCCGGACTTCTCGCCGGCGTCGGTCTTCTCGGACGTCTCGTCCTGCGCCGGGGTCGGCAGCAGGGCGTCGAGCGCGGCCCCGGTGATGCGGCGGAACGTCCGACCCGGACGCTCGCGGTCGAGCACCGCGACTTCCAGCTTGTTCGCCGTGAGCTCGTTGTTGGCCGCTGCCGCGTTGGACGAGGACGACGCGGCGGGCGCACGCAGGGCCTCCACCGCGACACCCAGCGCGGCGGCCAGGTCCATCCCGTCGCGGTAGGTGTCCTTCAACTTCGCATTGATGGCGTCGGTCTGGCCACCCATCACCACGTACTTCGGCTCGTCCATCACGATGGAGCCGTCGTAGGTGAGCCGGTACAGCTCGTCCTCGTCCGAGTTCTCACCCACCTGCGCGACGCAGATCTCCACCTCGAAGGGCTTCAGTTGCTCGGTGAAGATCGTGCTCAGCGTCTGCGCGTACACGTTGGCCAACGCCCGCGCGTTGACGTCCCGGCGGTCGTACATGTAGCCCTGCAGATCGACGTGCCGGATGCCGCCCCGCCGCAGGCTCTCGAACTCGCTGTAGCGGCCCACCGCGGCGAACCCGATCCGGTCGTAGATCTCCGACACCTTGTGCAGCGTGGGCGACGGGTTTTCGGCCACGAACAGCACTCCGCCCCGGTACTTCAGCACGACCACGCTGCGTCCCCGGGAGATGCCCTTACGCGCGAGCTCCGAACGCTCGCGCATCAACTGCTCTGGTGAGGCGTACAGCGGCATCGTCACTGGCGTTGGCTCCGCTCTGCTCGATCGACTGGAGGTTTACCTGCATTCGGCGGCCTGGAGTCGCCGCCGTCGCGCCGTCAGCCGAGGCGGCCCGGTCGTTCGGACCGCTCCCGGACCACCGCCTGCGCGAGCGCGGCGGTCTCGGACTCCGGCAGCGCCACGGCACCGTGCTCGGCGGTGATCGTCACGACCGTGGGATAGATGTTGCGGACGAGGTCGGGGCCGCCGGTGGCGGTGTCGTCGTCGGCCGCGTCGTAGAGCGCCTCGATCGCCGCGCGCACCGCCGTCTCGGCGTCCGCCTCGGGGTCGTAGAGCTTCTTCAGCGACGACTTGGCGTACACCGAGCCGGAGCCGATGGCGTGGTACCCGGCGTTCTCCTCGTACCGCCCGCCCGTCACGTCGAACGACACGATGCGGCCCGCCCGCTTCGGGTCGGTGGCGTCGATGTCGTAGCCCACGAACAACGGCAGGACGGCCAGTCCGGCCATCGCCACGTCGAGGTGCCCCTTGACCATGGTCGCGAGCTTGTTGGTCTTACCGTCGAGCGACAGCGAGACGCCCTCGATCTTCTCGTAGTGCGCGAGCTCCACCGTGTAGAGGCGCACGAGTTCCAGTGCGATCCCCGCGGTGCCCGCGATCCCGACCGCGGAGTAGGTGTCGGTGACGTAGACCTTCTCCAGGTCCCTGCTGGCGATCGTGTTGCCCGCGGTGGCCCTCCGGTCGCCCGCGATCAGCACGCCCCCGTTGAACGTCGAGGCGACGATCGTGGTGCCGTGCGGCGGTTCGAACCGACTGTGCGGAGCGGGCGCCCCGTCGACCCGGGTGCGCGGCAACAGCTCCGGTGCCTGCACCTTGAGGAAGTCGACGAAGGACGACGTCGTGGACGACAGGTAGGCGGCGGGCAGCGAGAAGCCCGCGCTGCGCGGCGTGTGTTCCATGCGTGCTCGTGGTTCCCCTCGATGAGGATGAACAGGACAACAGTGCTCATCGACCACTCGTGATCGACAAGCCTAGAAGATGGTCACGCAGCCGCTACTGGCCGCCCTTCTGCACGTACGCACGCACGAAGTCCTCGGCGTTCTCCTCCAACACGTCGTCGATCTCGTCGAGGATCGTGTCGACGTCCTCGCCGAGCTTCTCCCGGTGTTCCTGGCCTGCGGGGGCGCCGGTCTCGACGTCGTCGTCGTTGTCGCCGCCGCCGTGCTTTTCGATGCGTTCCTGAGCCATGTTCGCCTCCCGGTCGGGCCGCTTGGTCCTAGCCTACCCAGAGTCGCCGACATCCGGGGCCTTCGTCACCGGCGTGGCCGATCACCAAAGGCGCCTTTCCGGCACCCCGGAATCGGTCAGCCGCCCGAGGTCAACGCCTCCACGAGTTCCTCGGCCGTGCCTGCCTCGTCGAGCAATTTCCCCACGTGGGCCTTGGTGCCACGCAGCGGTTCCAGCGTCGGGATACGCACGAGGGACTCCCGCCCCACGTCGAAGATCACCGAGTCCCACGACGCCGCCGCGATGGACGCCGCGTACTTCTCCAATGTCCGACCCCGGAAGTAGGCGCGCGTGTCGGAGGGCGGGGTGGTCATCGCCGCCTGCACCTCCTCCTCGGTGACGAGCCGCTTCATCGACCCGCGCGTCACGAGGCGGTTGTAGAGGCCCTTGTCCAGTCGCACGTCCGAGTACTGCAGGTCCACCATGTGCAGCCTCGGCGCCGCCCAGCCGAGCGAGTCGCGCTCCCGGTAGGCCTCCAACAGCCGCAGCTTGGCGGGCCAGTCGAGGCGGTCGGCGCAGCTTTGGGGGTCGCGGGCGAGGTCGTCGAGGATCTCCCCCCACAGCCGCAGCACTTCCTTGGACTGTTCGTCCGCGCCGACCCGCTCCAGGTGTTCGGCCGCCAACTCGTGGTAGGCGAACTGCAGGTCGAGGCCGGTGTACTTGCGCCCGTTGGCCAGCTCCACGGTGGTCTTCAGGGTGGGGTCGTGACTGATCTCGTGCACGGCCCGCACGGGCTCGTCGAGCTTGAGGTCGTCGAAGCGCATCCCGTGCTCGATCATGTCGATCACGAGCGCGGTGGAGCCCAGCTTGAGGTACGTGGCGTACTCGGCCAGGTTCGCGTCGCCGATGATCACGTGGAGCCTGCGGTACTTGTCCGCGTCCGCGTGCGGCTCGTCGCGCGTGTTGATGATGCCGCGCTTCAGGGTCGTTTCGAGTCCGACCTCGACCTCGATGTAGTCGGCACGCTGCGAGAGCTGGAAACCGGGTTGTTCGCCCTGCTGGCCGATACCCACCCGACCGGACCCCGCGAACACCTGCCGGGAGGCGAAGAACGGGATCAACCCGGCGATCACCGCCGTGAACGGGGTCGACCTCGCCATGAGGTAGTTCTCGTGGGTGCCGTAACTGGCGCCCTTGCCGTCGACGTTGTTCTTGTAGAGCTGCAGTCGGGGCTGCCCGGGCACCGTCGCGGCGCGTCGAGCCGCCTCCTCCATGACCCGTTCGCCCGCCTTGTCCCAGATGACGGCGTCACGGGCGTTGGTCACCTCGGGCGCCGAGTACTCGGGGTGGGCGTGGTCGACATAGAGGCGGGCGCCGTTCGTGAGGATCACGTTGGCGGCACCGAGGTCCTCCATGTCGGGGTCCTGGTTCTGCTGGGTCGGTCCGGCGAGGTCGAACCCTCGCGCGTCGCGCAACGGCGACTCCACCTCGTAGTCCCATCGAGCCCGCCGGGCTCGGGGGATGTCCGCAGCCGCGGCGTAGGCCAACACCACCTGGGTGGACGTCAACACCGGGTTCGCTGTCGCGTCACCCGGGACCGCGATCCCGTACTCCACCTCGGTTCCCATGATCCGGCGCATATCTCAAGCCTACGGGGCATGAGCCCGAAAGCCCCGCCGAAAAGCGGTCGCGGACGGATAACGGCGCGATTCCCTCCGCCGCCGTGGAGTTGTCCGTGGCTCGCCTCAACGCCACGCCAACGACGACCGGTCCGCCCAGTACCGGGTGGGCGACACCGCCGTCGCGCCGAGCGCGTCGAGCTCGTCCGCGGACAACTCCACGGCGGTCCCGGCCAGATTGGCCCGGAGTTGCTCCACGCTCGCGGGACCGCACAGGACGACGTCGGCCCACGGCTGGGCGTACACCGCCGCGAGCGCCACCGCGTCGGCCCCCACCCCGTGGCGGCGAGCCACCTCGGCGACCGCATCGGGCGGGTCCACGGCCAGCCTGCCGTTGGCCAGTGTCTCCTTCACCTGCACCAGCGCACCCGCCTCGTGGGCCTCGCGCAGGGCGGCACCCACCGAAGGCTCCAGGAGATTCCAGGTCGACTGCACGGCGGTGAACACCGGGCTGCCGTCGACCCGCAACGCCAACGCCCTGCGAACGGTGTCCGCCTGTCGTGGCCCCGAGGTGGAGAATCCGACGCGCACTCCCTCGTCGGTCAGCGCCGCGAGCGCCGCCAGCAGAGCGGGGTCGTCGAACAGCGGGCTGTCCGGCGTGAGCGAGTGGACCTGGTACAGCGACACCGCGTCGCCCAGCAACGAGCGGGTCTGCGACCACTGTTCGCGGAAGCGGGCCAGCGAGTGTTCCTTCACCTCGTGGACGTCGGCGTCGAGCCGCCAGCCTCCGACGTAGGCATAGCCCCACTTGCTCGACACGACGACGTCGTCGGGCCGGCGCGCCTCCAGCCACCCGGCGAGGAACTCCTCGGCCCTGCCGCAGGACCTGGCGACGTCCACCCGACGCACTCCCGCGGTGTACGCGGCGTCCAGCACCGCGAACGTGCGCTCCCGCAGAGCCTCGACGTCACGCCGGGCGGGCAACACCGCGTCGCGGCCGAGGTTGATGTAAGCGGGCCTGCCGATCGCGGCGAGACCCACGGCCGTGCGTGCCAGGGTGTCCATGGCCGCCACCGTAGTCGGCCTCGACGTCACCTGTTGCCCATGCGGCGTCGCATGAGTTCGAGGAACTGCTCGGACGACAACACCTCGCGGTGCAGCTTCTCCAGCCGTGCCGCGGGGGCGCGCACGTAGCCCTTGCCGAACACCGGCGCGATCTGGCGCAGGCTCGCACCCGCCTCGCGGGCGGCGAGCAGCGCCCAGTCGGAGGCGTTCGCACAGGCCGTGGACGCCTGGCGCAATTGACCCAGAAGGTCGATGAGGGCGGGCGCGTCCAGCTCTCCCGAGCGCGCCGCCTCGGCGGCCTGTTCCAGCCACTCCAGGACGTCGGCCGCCGTGACGGGAGCCCTCAGTGATGGTTCGCCGGTCGCGGAGACGGGCGTCGAGTCCTCTGCCATGAGCCGAAGCGTATAGGACGTTATACGGACAGCATCGGTGCGACACACCGGCCACACGAAACGGGGCTCCCGCGGCGAACCCGAAGGCCACCGCGAGAGCCCCGCACACGGATCAGAGGTACTGGCCCGTGTTGGTCGCCGTGTCGATCACGCGGCCCGACTCCTGGTTCTTGCCCGTGACCAGGGTGCGGATGTACACGATGCGCTCGCCCTTCTTGCCCGAGATCCGTGCCCAGTCGTCCGGGTTCGTCGTGTTGGGCAGGTCCTCGTTCTCGGCGAACTCGTCGACGATGGCGTCCAGCAGGTGCTGCACCCGCAGCCCCGGCTGGTCGGTCTCCAGCACCGACTTGATCGCCGACTTCTTCGCCCGGTCCACGATGTTCTGGATCATCGCGCCGGAGTTGAAGTCACGGAAGTAGAGCACTTCCTTGTCCCCGTTGGCGTACGTGACCTCCAGGAACCGGTTCTCGTCGGTCTCCTCGTACATGCGCTCGACGGTGTTCTGGATCATCGCGTCGATGGTCGCCTGCCGGTCGCCACCGAACTCCCGCAGATCGTCGGCGTGGATCGGCAGGTCGGGCGTCAGGTACTTCGAGAAGATGTCCTTCGCGCCCTCGGCGTCCGGACGCTCGATCTTGATCTTCACGTCGAGTCGGCCCGGGCGCAGGATCGCCGGGTCGATCATGTCCTCGCGGTTGGAGGCGCCGATGACGATGACGTTCTCCAGCCCCTCGACACCGTCGATCTCCGACAGCAACTGGGGAACGATCGTGGTCTCCACGTCGGACGACACACCGCTGCCCCGAGTCCGGAAGATCGACTCCATCTCGTCGAAGAACACGATCACCGGAGTGCCGTCGGACGCCTTCTCCCGCGCCCGCTGGAAGATCATCCGGATGTGCCGCTCGGTCTCGCCCACGAACTTGTTGAGCAGCTCCGGCCCCTTGATGTTGAGGAAGTACGACTTCGCGTCCGCCTCGCCCCGGGCCGCGGCCACCTGCTTGGCGAGCGAGTTGGCCACCGCCTTGGCGATCAAGGTCTTGCCGCATCCCGGAGGGCCGTAGAGCAGCACGCCCTTGGGCGGGCGCAACTGGTACTCCGTGTAGAGGTCGGCGTGGAGGAACGGCAGCTCGACCGCGTCCCGGATCTGCTCGATCTGCCGGAACAACCCACCGATGTCCTCGTACCGCACGTCGGGGACCTCCTCCAGCACGAGGTCCTCGACCTCCGCCTTGGGCACCCGCTCGTAGGCGTAGCCGGCCTTCGAGTCGACGAGGATCGAGTCGCCCGACTTGAGGGTCTGCTCGGCCAACGGGTCGGCCAGCCACACCACCCGTTCCTCGTCGGCGTGACCGACCACGAGAGCGCGAGCGCTCCCGCCCTCGGTGTCGGGAGCCAGCAGTTCGCGCAGGGTGCACACCTCACCCGTGCTCTCGAAGCCGCCGCTCTCGACCACGGTCAACGCCTCGTTGAGTCGGACGCTCTGCCCACGCCGCAGCTCCTCGACGTCCACGGAGGGAGAGACGGCCACGCGCATCTTCCGACCCGAGGTGTACACGTCGACGGTGTTGTCGTCGTAGGCGCCGACGAACACGCCGTAACCGCTGGGAGGTTGCGCGAGTCGGTCGACCTCCTCACGTAGCGCGAGAAGCTGGCTCCGCGCCTCGCGCAGAGTCTCGACCAGCTTGTTGTTGCGCTCGGTGAGCTGGCTCACCCGCTCGTTCGCCTCGGCCAACTGCTGCTCCAGCAGTCGGCTCTGGCGGGGCGAGTCGGTGAGCTTGCGGCGGAGCAGCGCCACCTCCTCCTCGAGAAAGCGAATCTGACGCGCCTGCTCGCTCGACGGGATGTCCGTGCCTCCGGCTCCGCTCATCTCTGAAGAGTCGGCCTCCTCGTGCCGACCTCCGGGAAGGTCGTGTTGCATTTCGGCACCTCCTCGGAATGCATTTCTTTCCACGGTACCGGCGATCACCGACATGAAAAGCCCTATCCGCGTTCCGGGATCGGCGCGTCGTCCGGTTGCGGCGGAGTACCCGCTCACGCTCGGCGCGACTCCGCCGTGCCGGGCTCATCCGCATGTCACAACGCCGGTGACACCACGTGACCGAACGGTTCGGCGGGAGTAGACCGAACGAGATTCCCACACCCGGGCGTGTAAAAAATGCGTTTACTCCCTTCTTTAGGATTCTTCAGACCCGCCGGCCACACGGCGGCGCGATCCAGGAAGGGACGACGTGACTTCTCCTCCACCTCAGTACCCGGGCGGCCAGGGCTGGTCGGACCCGTCGGGCGGCTTCGGCCAGCAGGGCCAGCCCGAGCAGCAGGGCTACGCCCAGCCCTATTCCGGCGGCTACCCGCAGCAGCCCGGGTATCCCCAGCAGGGTTTCCCGGGGCAGGGCTACCCCGGCACCGACCCTCAGTTCGCTCAACAGGGCCAGCCCGGGCAGCAGGGCTACCCGGAGCAGGGCCAGTTCGCCCACCCGGGCCAGCCCGGACAGCAGCCACCCGGTGCCTGGAACGCGGCACCGCAGTTCGGGCAACAGCCCGGAGGCCCGGCACCGAAGAAGAAGACCGGCCTCATCGTCGGCATCGTCCTCGCGGTCGTGCTTCTCGTCGGTGGTGGTGTCACAACGGTCCTGCTGCTGAGCAATGGCGGAAGCGACGAAGACCAGGTCAACGAGCTCGCGGACGAGATGGTCTCCGCCTTCAACTCGCGAGACTTCGCAGCGGTCGAGGGCATGCTGTGCGGCGGCTTGGACAAGGAGCCCAACGTTCCCGACGGGGTCACGATGCAGCGCAACGGTGAGCCGACGATCAACGGAGACACGGCGAAGGTCCCCATGACCTTGAGCGACTCGACTCACCGTGAGGACGGGGAACTCAAGGCTTACAAGCAGAACGGCGACTGGTGTTTCGACATGTGACGACACGGTGATCGTTGCGTGTCGCCATAGTCGGGTCGAGGACCGAGCTCTCGGAGTTCCCGCGCCGCCGGCCACCGGACACGCTCTCGGCAGGCCTTCCGCCTGCCTCGAATGTGTCGGGTGACCGGGAGTGCCGGCTCAGCCTCGGCTCGGCCTGCGCTGCGGACGGGGCGGCGTGACCCCGTCCGCCAGCCGCCGGGCGGTGACGAGAAAGGCCGTGTGTCCGATCATGCGATGCTCCGGGCGCACGGCCAGCCCCACCACGTGCCACGGGCGGACCAGCGACTCCCACGCCTCGGGCTCGGTCCAGCACTTCTGCTCGCGCAACGCCTCGACGAACGTCGACAGCTGCGTCACCGTGGCCACGTAGCCCACCAGCACGCCGCCGGGGACGAGCGCCGCCGACACGGTCGGCAGCACCTCCCACGGCGTCAGCATGTCCAGCACGACACGGTCGACCTCGCCGGTGTGCGAGGCGAGGTCGGCGACGTGCAGGGTCCAGTTCGCCGGGCGCTCGCCGAAGAACTTCTCCACGTTGCGCACGGCGTGCTCGGCGTGGTCGTCCCGCACCTCGTACGACGTGACGCTGCCTTCCGGTCCGACGGCACGGAGCAGCGAGCACGTCAACGCACCGGAACCCGCTCCGGCCTCCAACACGCGGGCGCCGGGGAAGATGTCCCCCCACATCACGATCTGGGCGGCGTCCTTCGGGTAGATGACCTGCGCCCCGCGCGGCATCGACAACACGTAGTCGGGCAACAGCGGCCGCAACGCGAGGTACGAGGTCCCCTGCGTCGAGGTGACCACCGATCCCTCCGGCGCCCCGATGAGCGCGTCGTGCGACACCGCTCCCCGATGCGTGTGGTACTCCTGTCCCTCCGCCAGGACGATCGTGTAGTGCCGTCCCTTCGGATCGGTCAACTGCACCCGGTCACCCGCGCGAAACGGCCCTGCTGACACCGCACCTCCAGTCCACACTCGCCCGCGATCGTGGGCGAGAACCGCTCGCGATCGTCGCAGATCCGGCGAAACGGGGTCTCACCCGGTCCGGAACGGACGGACAGTGCTCGTCCCGTGTCCCTCCGGCGCCGTGAGAGCGCTGTGCAGGTCCTCCAGACACAGCACCCCCGTCGGCCGTCCTTCGCCGTCCACGACGAGGAACTGCCACGTCCCCACCTCGTTGACGTGCTGGGCGATCTCGTCGGGCGAGTCCGAGGTGAGCAGCACGATCTCGGCCCGGATGGGCTCCGCCGCCAACTCCGCGGGCGACTCCGGCTGCGCCGAGGCCAGGCGCACGGCTGCCTCCGTGTCCAGCAGCCCCGCCGCCACGCCGTCCGCCCTGACCAGCACCACTCCCCGGCCTGCCGACGCGGCGAGCGCCGCCGACACCGGGCTCTCCGCAGGCAGCTGCAGGACGGGACGCATCAGGTCGGTCACCGACAACCCCTCCGGCCACGACCTGCGGTCGTCCGACGTGAATTCGGCGGTGGCGCCCATGGCCACGAACCACGCGGTCACCACACCGACACCGAGCCGGAGCCACCGGTCGTCGCTTCCCGATGCGAGCCCCCACAGCGCCCAGACCAGCAGCCCGACGGCCACCACCGCTCCCCCGACGACCGCGACGCGAGTCCCGGCCGATCGGGTGCCGCGACACGCCCACACCCCGGCCCGCAACAGGCGGCCCCCGTCGAGGGGAAGGCCGGGCAGGAGGTTGAACACGCCCACCGCCGCGTTGGCCACCGCGCACTGGGCCACGAGGAGCCAGGTTGCCCCTCCCTCGGGCACGGCCAGCAGCAGCGCCCAGCACACCAGCGCCAACGTCAGCGACACCGCGGGTCCGGCCGCGGCGATCAGTGCCTCCTGTCCGGGCCGGCGGGGCGCGCGCACCACCTCCGACAGCCCGCCCAGCAGGAACAGCCGGACGCGACGCACCGGTACCCCGAGCCGCAACGCCACGACGCAGTGTCCGAGTTCGTGGGCGAGGACCGACAGTCCGAGCAGGACCGCGAAGGCCGCCGCCAGCACGACCGACGTCGTGACGTCGGCCTCGGGCAGCAGCGCCGACACGAGCGGCGTGTAGAGAGCGACGACGAGCAGTGATCCGAACCACCACGACGGCGCGAGCCGGACCGGGACGTCGCCCACCCGAAAGAGCAGCATGCCGCCGTCCGCGGGATGAGCACCCCGGGACCGGCCGTCGCTGTACTCGCTCGTCGCGCGCACGCCCCGAGGGTAGACCGGATCGTGTTGGACGCCCGTGATGTCCGGCGTGTCGGGCGATCCGCCGCCGGACGCGCCGGGCCACGGGCCGCGAGGATGTCGTGGGGCCCGGTTACGCTGCCCGGCATGGCGAACGGGAGTACGACCACCGGCACGGCCCCCGAGACGACCGACGCAGCCGCGGCACCACGCACGGAGGTGCGTCGCCCGGCGCTGTCCCCGTCCAGGGCCGGTGACTTCAAGCAGTGCCCCCTGCTCTACCGCTTCCGCGCCGTCGACCGGCTCCCCGAGACGCCCACCAAGGCGCAGGTGCGGGGAACGCTGGTGCACTCGGTGCTGGAGCGACTGTTCGCGTTGCCCCGAGGTGACCGGACCGTCGAGGCCGCCCGCGAGCTGCTCCGTCCTACGTGGTCCGAGCTGTCCACCGAGAGTCCGGAGTGGATGGAGATCTTCACGGACGCCCGGTCGACGGAGGAGGTGGCCGAGTGGCTGACCTCGGCGGAGAAGCTGCTCGACTCCTACTTCGCACTGGAGGACCCACGCACGCTGTCGCCCGAGGCGTGTGAACTCCACGTCGAGACCGAACTGGACTCGGGAGTACGACTGCGGGGCTACATCGACCGCCTCGACGTCGCCCCCACCGGCGAGATTCGCGTCGTCGACTACAAGACCGGAGCCGCGCCGAGGGAGATCGGCGAGGCGAAGGCGATGTTCCAGATGAAGTTCTACGCCGTCGTGCTCTGGCGGTTGCGCGGCGTGGTCCCCCGGCAGCTCAAGCTGCTGTACCTGAGCGACGGGCAGGCGCTCGCGTACACGCCCGATGAACCCGAACTCGCGCGGTTCGAACGGACCCTCGAAGCGATCTGGCAGGCGATCCTGCGCGCCGGACGCACGGGAGACTTCCGTCCGAACCCGAGCAAGTTGTGCGGCTGGTGCTCGCACCAGCCGCTGTGCCCGTCCTTCGGCGGCACCCCGCCGGAGTACCCGGGCTGGCCCGAACCCGACCCCGGCGAGGAGTCGGCTCTCGATCGCGCGGACTGATCCCGCGTCGACGAACGAAAGTGACACGAAATCTGATGGAAACCTTCTACCTGTCCCGTGGTGACGGGCGTTACCTGCCGACCCAGCACACCGCCGGTCCCTGGAACCCGGACTCGCAGCACTTCGGACCGCCCTCGGCGCTGCTGGTGCGCGAGCTGGAGTCGCAACCCCACTCCGGCGACCGCGCGCTCGCCAGGGTGACGGTGGAGATTCTCGGCCCCGCACCGCTGTCGGAACTCACCGTCACGTCCGAGGTGGTCCGCTCCGGACGATCGGTCGAGCTGCTCTCGGCGACGCTCGCAGCCGACGACCGCGTGGTGGCGCGTGCCTCGGCCTGGCGGTTGGCCGTCGGCGACACGGCGGAGGTCTCGACCACCTCGATCGAGCCGCTGCCGCCCGTCGACGAGTGCCCGGAGGCCGCGTGGCCCGACGCCTGGCACGGCGGGTACCTCGACGCGATGGAGTGGCGCGCGGTACGTGGCGCCGTCACGTCCTCCGGCCCCGCCGCGGTCTGGGCACGGCAGCGGGTGGCGCTCGTGGACGACGAGACCCCGAGTCCGCTGCAACGCGTGTTCGCGGTGGCCGACTCCGGCAGCGGTGTCTCCCAGGAACTCGATCCGCGCGACTGGCTGTTCATCAACACCGAGCTGACCGTGCACGTGCAGCGCGAGCCGGTGGGCGAGTGGATCGGGCTGGACGCCGCGACCACAGTGGGGCCTCGGGGCGTGGCGACGGCGCGCAGCACGCTGCACGACGTCGACGGGCCGGTGGGAGCCGGGGCGCAGGCGTTGTTGGTCCGCCATCGTTGACCGGAGGACGACACCGCGTCACCATTTCTCCTCCGATACGGTGGCTGACTTTCGCCATGTTGATCCACTAACCTGCTCGGAGATCACGAGACGGGAGCTGGGCACTGTGCAGATCACTTCGGTGGTCAACCAGAAGGGCGGGGTCGGGAAGACGGCGCTGAGCGTCGGCACGGCCGCGGCCCTGGCCGAGCGCGGGCGACGGGTGCTGCTCATCGACCTCGACCCCCAGGGACACGCCACGACCGAGATGCTCGGGTTGTCAGAGCCGCCCCCGGAGGCGCCGAGTCTCGCCAAGGCTCTGACCAAGACCTGGCGCGGACCGATCGAGGAACTGGTGGTCCCGCACCCCCGGGCCAACGTCGGCCGGGGTGGCGCCTTCGACGTGATCCCCACCTCGCCCGGCATGTTCGACCTGATCCGGCGGTTGGACCAGTTCCGCGTGCCCGGCTGGCAACTGGCGCGAGTCATCCAGTTCGCGAACTACGACCACGTCGTCATCGACTGCCCGCCCGCGCTCGACGTGCTGACGAACAACGCGCTCGTGGCCAGTCACGGCGTGCTCGTCCCGGTGCAGCCCGATCGCACCAGCATCCGCGCCCTGCGCCTGATGCGGGAGCAGATCGGCTACCTGGAGGCGACGGTGGGCCGTCCGCCGCTGGTCTACTACGGGCTCGTGCCCGGCCTGTACCGCAGGCCGGTCTCCGCCTACGCGGCCGCGGCGCTGCGGGAGTTGGAGAGTTTCGGCATTCCGGTTTTGGCCCACGTCCCACTCGGGGTGGTGGTGAACGAGGCCGCCTCGCGCGGCACCCCGGTCACCACGTTCGCCCCGGAGACGGCTCAGGCGGCGGCGTTCCGGGAGATCGCCCGGGTCCTCGACTCGGGCGCCGCGGCCGAGGCCACGCCGCCGAATCCGCCGGAGCAGGAGTTCGTGTTCGAGGAGTTCATCGCCGAGGTGTCGAGTGCCCGCTCGGCCAACGACAGCGGGGCTCGTCGCAGGCTCTACGACCTGTTGCCGAAACGGCACCGCCCCGACTGATCCGTCGGGAACGGTGCCGTTCGGCACGCGGTTGGTCGTGCCCGCCTCAGAGGCGGCTGGCGCGGATGTCGGAGGCGAGCACCGCCCGCGCTCCGACGGCGGCGAGTTCGTCCATGATCGCGTTGACCTGCTTGCGCGGCACCATCGCCCGCACGGCGACCCAGTCGGTGTGGGCGAGCGGCGACACCGTCGGCGACTCCAGTCCCGGTGTGATGGCCGTGGCCTTCTCCAGCAGCTCCCGCGGGCAGTTGTAGTCGAGCATCATGTACTGCTGCGCGAACACGACGCCCTGCAACCGCGCGGTGAGCTGCGCGATCTTCGCCGACTTCTCGGCGCCCCGACGGTGGACCAGCACTGCCTCGGACACGCAGATCGGGTCGCCGAACGCCACGAGGTTGTGCTGCCGCAGGGTCCGCCCCGAGCCGACGACGTCGGCGATCACGTCGGCCACGCCGAGCTGGATCGAGATCTCCACGGCACCGTCCAGCCGGATCACCTCGGCCTCGACGCCGTGCCTTGCGAGGTCCTCGCGCACCAACCGCGGGTAGGACGTGGCGAGTCGCTTGCCCTGCAGGTCGGAGACCGACCATTCCCGGCCCGCCGGTGCCGCGTAGCGGAACGTGGAACCGCCGAAGCCAAGCGACAGCGCCTCCTCCACCGGTGCCCCCGAGTCGAGCGCGAGGTCACGGCCCGTGATCCCGAGATCCAGCTCTCCGGACCCCACGTAGATCGGGATGTCCTTCGGCCGGAGGAAGAAGAACTCGACGTCGTTCGCAAGATCGGGCACGGTCAGGTCGCGCCGCTCATGTCGCTGCCGGTAACCCGCCTCACCGAGCATCTCCGACGCCGGTTCTGCCAGCGCTCCCTTGTTCGGCACTGCGACCCGCAGCATGTTGGTGTCCTTCCTCACTAACCGAATTGACGCGACGCCGTCACGAGACGGCACGCATGCGTTCACTGTCACCGGTGGGCGGCACTCGCCGCCACCCGCGGACGCGAGACGGCGCTCACAGGTGGCGGTAGACGTCCTCGAGCGTGAGTCCACGGCCGAGCATGAGCACCTGGATTCGGTACAGCAGTTGCGAGACCTCCTCGGCCAAGCGCTCGTCCGACTCGTGCTCGGCGGCGATCCAGACCTCTCCCGCCTCTTCCAGGACCTTCTTGCCCTGGGCATGCACTCCCGCCGCCAGCGCCTCGACGGTGCCCGATCCCTCGGGGCGGGTGCGGGCCCGCTCGGTCAACTCGGCGTACAACTCGTCGAAGGTTTTCACGGCTAGAATCCTCGCATCCTGCGCGGCTTTCCCGTCGAGCGACCCAGGCCCCGGGAACAGAGTGCCGCAAGGCACGGTTGACTTGGCTGACGCGATCCACTTTGCTGAATTCGGCTCGTCACCGTGCGACAACGAAAGGTCGTGGTATGGAGAACGAGAGGCTTCCGGACGAGACCGTCGGCTCACAGCGCCGACACGGGCAGTTCGACGTGCGTCTACCCGACCACGTCGAGCGCATCGACCAGGACACGGAGTACTGCTCGGTCCTGTTGGACGGCGACTGGCAGAAGATCAGATTCCACGACTACGACCGGATCTTCGCTATTCCGGGACTGTACGAACAGCTATTCCACGACATTCTCGACTGCCGTTCCCCTGACGTCGTGGGCAAGCTGCTGAAAGAAGAACTGCAACGCAGCAATGTGAGTCCTTCGTCACTTCGCGTCCTGGATCTGGGGGCCGGCAATGGACTCGTCGGCGCGCAGATGCGCACTGTGGGGGCAGGGCATCTGGTGGGCGTGGACATCATTCCCGAGGCGCGGGCCGCGGCACTGCGCGATCGGCCGGAGGTCTACGACGACTACCTCGTGCTCGACATGACCGACCTGGCGGAACAGGACCGGGCCGCACTGGCACAGCACCGGTTCACCGCGCTGTCGTGCGTGGCGGCACTCGGCTACGGCGACATTCCGCCGGAAGCCTTCCGGACCGCCTTCAACTTCGTCGCCGACGGTGGCTGGATCGCCTTCACCATCAAGGATCGATTCCTTTCGGAGGAAGACACCTCCGGCTTCGCCAGGCTCATCGAACGGGCCAAGGAGACCGGGCGGCTCGACGTGCGGATGTCGGAACGCTACCGGCACCGCCGCAACGTCCGGGGTGAGCCACTGCACTACGTCGCCGTGGTGGGCAGGAAGCAGGCCGACCTGCCTGCCGACCTGCTGTCCTGACCGACGCCGTGCGGCGTCGCCGACCGGCTCAGACCGAGCGCGCGAGCGCGGTCAGAGTCGGGACGTCGACGCCCACGAGCGACGAGCGGAACACCCGACGCCGCCCGGGCGGCACCGGAACCTCGTGGGGAACGACGAGGACCGTGCAGCCCGCGGCGACGGCGGACTCCGCCCCGACCGGCGAGTCCTCCACCGCGACACACCGTGCGGGATCGACGCCGAGCAGCCGTGCCGCACGAAGGTACGGCTCGGGGTTCGGCTTGTTGAGTCCGTCCACCTCGTCGCCGCAGACCGTCACGTCGAACTTGTCGTGACCGATGGTGCGCAGGGCCAGTTCGGTGATGTCCCGCTCGGTCGAGGTGACCAGCGCGGAGGGAACACCCGCCTCGCGCACGGCGAGCAACGCCTCGTTCGCGCCCTCACGCCACGGGATCTCGTCGGCGAACAACGTCTTGACCCTGGTACGAATCCACTGGGCCACCTCGGCCACCGCCTCGTCGTCGACCGGTTTTCCGGTCACGCGCAGCAGTTCCCGGCACGTCGCCGTCATGTTCGACCCGACGAGCGCGGCTCGCTGGTCTGTCGTCAGCGTGCCGCCCAGCCACTCCACGGCCTCGTAAAGCGCGACCGTCCACAGCTTCTCCGAATCGACGAGCGTGCCGTCCATGTCCCAGAGCACGGCGGCGATTTCGTCCACAGCGGACACCTCGTCCACGTCATCTCCTCGGTCCTCGATCGATCGGCGTCGACACCGGCCACGCTGCCCGCCGACGACGTACGCCACCGCCGCACGGGCTGTGGTCGCAAGCATTCCCCGACAGCCTACGGTGATCGCCAGGGGCCGGGCCTTCGCGTCGACCCGGGGCGACGGCGCCGTGGGCCCGTCGTGGCACCGGCGAAGCCCGACGCGTGCCGAAATCACTCGCACAGCGCCGTAGGCTGGGGGACGTGAGCACGCCCTTCGACGAGACGACACAGGAGCGATCCGACCGGAAGCCGGTCATGGTGCTGGCGTTCGAGGGTTGGAACGACGCCGGTGACGCGGCCACCACCGCTGTCGAGCACCTGCAGCTGAACTGGGACGCCAAGCCTCTGGCGGAGATCGACCCGGACGCCTACTACGACTTCCAGGTCAACCGCCCCACCGTCCGCCTGGTGGACGGTGTCACGCGCCGCGTCGAATGGCCGACCACCCGGCTGGCGGTGTGTCGACCGGAGGGCTACGACCGGGACGTCGTGCTCGTGCACGGTCCGGAGCCGAACATGCGGTGGCGGGCGTTCTGCGACGAGCTCCTGGCTCACGTCGACCGGCTGGAGGTCTCCAGCGTCGTCACACTCGGTGCGTTGTTGGCCGACACGGCGCACACACGTCCGGTCCCCGTCACCGGAACCGCCTACGACGCCGACGCGGCGGCACGGTTCGGGCTGGAACGCAGCCGCTACGAAGGGCCCACGGGCATCGTGGGGGTGTTCCAGGACGCCTGTGTGAAGGCCGGGGTGCCCGCCGTCTCGGTCTGGGCCGCCGTACCGCACTACGTGTCCCATCCCCCGTCGCCGAAGGCGACGCTCGCGCTGCTGCGGAAGCTGGAGGACGTTCTCGACGTGCGCATCCCGCTCGGCGCGCTGCCGGAGCAGGCCGAGGAGTGGCAGCAGACGGTCACGGAGATGACCGACGAGGACGACGAAGTGAGCGAGTACGTGCGCAGCCTGGAGGAACGCGGCGACGCCGAACTCGTGCTGGACGAGAACAGCGGTGACAAGCTCGCGGCCGAGTTCGAGCGCTACCTGCGTCGGCACGGCCGGGGCGGCACCACCGGCGACGGCGGCACCGGGGGCCCGTCCGGCCGCTGACCGCGCGTCCGGTCAGAGCCGGTCAGAGCCGGTCAGAGCCGGTCAGAGCAGCTTGCGCACCGGCACCGCGCCCCGCGCACGACGACGCCACTCACGGGGATACCCGAGCGAGACCTCCTCGAAGCGCACCCCGTCGACCGTCGTGGTGCGCGGGATGTGCAGGTGTCCGTACACGGCGAGTTCGGCGCGGTACCGCACGTGCCAGTCCTCCGTCTCGCGCGTCCCGCACCACAACACGAACTCCGGGTAGTAGAGCGGCTCGGTGGGGTGGCGGTGCAGCGGCCAGTGCGACACCAACACGGTGCCGTGGTCGTCGGGGATCTCGGCGAGCCGCTTCTCGCTGTACTCCAGTCGTCGGGCACACCACTCCCGGCGGCTGGCGTACGGCTCGTGGTGCAACAGGTATTCGTCGGTGCAGACGACACCCGCCTCCCGCGCCTGCCGGAGCGCCTCCTCGACGGACTCCCCTTCCGCCGAGGGGGCTCGCCAGCTGTAGTCGTAGAGCACGAACAGGGGCGCCACCGTCAGCGGCCGCTCCGCGTGCGGCCACACCGGGAACGGGTCCTCGGGCGTGAGGACGTCGAGCTGCCGGCACCGTCGGACGAGTTCGCGGTAGCGCTCCTCGCCGCGGTGCTGGTCGGGGTCCTGCGCGGTCGTCCACAGCTCGTGGTTGCCGGGCACCCAGATCACGGTGGCGAAGCGTTCCCGCAGCCGGGCGAGCGTGTCGACGACGGTCCCCATCCGTTCGCCCACGTCACCGGCGACGATCAGCCAGTCGTCGGGACCTTCCGGCACGATCTGGTCGACGAAGGCTTCGTTTCCCCGGTGCGTGACGTGCAGGTCGCTGGTCGCGTACAAGTTGGGCACGCGCCCACGGTAGCCGCGCTCGACGCCGCGACGGCAGCGACGTTCGGAAAATCAGTGGCGACCCCGGCGACGTGACGTTAGAGTCGATTCCGCCATGAAGAACTGACACCGCGTCCGCACCCGCGTCCGAGGCAGCGCCCGGCGGGTGATTCCGTCTTCCCTCACGGGCCGGTGATTTCTCATGTCTTCGTCTCTCGTCATCGAGGTGCGCGACCTCTCCTTCTCCTACTCCGACCGCGTCGTCTTCGACGGACTGAACCTCACCCTCGGCGCAGGGCGCCGACTCGGCCTGGTCGGCGAGAACGGTGTGGGCAAGTCGACGCTGCTGCGGCTGCTGGCCCGGCAGGAACAACCGCAGGCGGGCGAGATCAGCGGCGGTGGGGACATCGGCTTCCTGCACCAGGAGCTGCCGTTCCCGCCCACCGCCCGGTTCTCCGACGTCCTCGACGACGCCTTGCGGGACATCCGGCAAGCCCTCGCGCGGCTCGACGTGCTCGCCGAACGGCTGCAGGACCGTCCGGACGATCCCGACCTGCTCGAGGAGTACGGCCAGGTCCTCGACTGGGCGCAGGCGCACGACGCCTGGGACGCCGACCGGCGAGCCGAGCTGGTCTGTGCCGGGCTGGGACTGTCGACGCTGGCGCCCACCCGCCCGTTGCACACGTTGTCCGGAGGCCAGCGTTGCCGCCTCGCCCTCGCGGCGCTGCTGATCCGTGCGCCCGAGACTCTCCTGCTGGACGAGCCGACCAACCACCTCGACGACGACGCGTTGGAGTTCGTCGAGAAGCACCTCGCGTCGGTCTCGGGCATCGTGGTGCTCTCGTCGCACGACCGCGTCTTCCTCGACGCGGTGTGCACCGACATCGTGGACCTCGATCCGGCGTTGGGCGGGCCCACACGGTACGGCGGTGCCTATTCCGAGTACCTGGAGTACAAGCGAGCGGAACGGGTGCGGTGGGAACAACGCCACGCCGAGGAGCAGCGGCAACTGAAGCAACTGCGCTACGACGTGCAGGTCACCGCCCGGCAGGTGGCCCCGAACCGAGCCCCGCGGGACAACGCGAAGATGGCCTACGACTTCGCGGCCGGACGGGTGCAGAAGCAGCTCTCACGCCGAGTCAGGGCCGCCCGACTTCGATTGTCCGAATTGGAGCGAAACCAGGTACGGAAGCCACCACCCCCGTTGCGGTTCAGCGGCGAGATCACCGGCGACCTCGGTGCCGGGCCCCGACGCCTTCTCGCGGCGCGCGGCGTCACCGTCGCCGGTCGGCTGGCGCCGGTGTCCGAACTGGACCTGCACCTCGGCGGCGACGGCTCCGCCACGCGGCTGCTCGTCACGGGAGGCAACGGGGCGGGCAAGTCCACCCTGCTCTCCGTCCTCGCCGGTCGACTCACCCCGGACGCGGGCACGGTCGATCGGGCCCGCGGGGTGCGGGTGGGACTGCTGGAGCAGGACGTGACGTTCCCCGATCCCTCGAAGACGCCCCGGCAGCTCTACGACGCCGCGACCGCCCACCGCGCGGTACCGACGTTGACGTCGCTGGGACTGGTCGCGCCACGGGAGATCGACCGGCCGATCGGGGCGCTGTCGGTGGGGCAACGTCGGCGGGTGGCGCTCGCCCTGCTCGTCGCCCACCCGCCGCACGTGCTCCTGCTCGACGAGCCGACCAACCACCTCTCGCTGACCTTGGCCGAGGAACTCGTCGAGGCGCTCGACACCGCGTCGCCCGCCGTGGTACTGGCCTCGCACGACCGCTGGCTCCGCCGCCGGTGGACCGGGGCGGAGCTGTCACTACGTCCGTTGTGACGGGCGCGGGTGCGCCTAGAGCACCACGCCCAGCAGCGAGTCGACCGCCGACCGCACGAGCGCGGGGGCCGTCTCGTCGCGGCCCCCGTAGCGGAGGGTCTCGTCGGCCCAGGCATCGACGGCCAGCAACGCCTTGGGCGTGTCGAGGTCGTCGGCGAGGTGGTCACGCAGCCGGTCGATCGTGGCCTCCGCAGCGGGACCCGACGGCGCCGAGGCCGCCTCCCGCCAGCGCGCGAGCCGCGCCTGAGCCTGTGCGAGCAGATCGTCGGTCCACGTCCGGTCGGTCCGGTAGTGCCCCGCGAACAGGGCGAGCCGGATCGCGGACGGGTCCACGCCGTCCGCCCGCAGCCGCGAGACGAAGACCAGGTTGCCCTTCGACTTCGACATCTTCTCGCCGTCGAGGCCGATCATCCCGGCGTGCACGTAGTGGCGCGCGAACGGATGCTCCCCCGCCAACGCCTCGGCGTGCGCGGCGCTGAACTCGTGGTGCGGGAAGACGAGGTCCGAACCACCGCCCTGGACGTCGAAGCCCAGGCCGAGACGGTTGAGAGCGATCGCGCTGCACTCGATGTGCCATCCGGGTCGCCCCCGACCGAGGCTCGTGTCCCAGGCCGGTTCCCCGGGGCGCTCGACCCGCCACAGCAGGGCGTCGAGCGGGTCACGCTTGCCCGGCCGGTCGGGATCACCGCCTCGCTCCGGGAAGAGCGTGCGCATGGTGTCCTCGTCGTAGTTCGACTCGTAGCCGAACCGACCGGTGAACGACCGGTCGAAGTAGACATCGGGGTACTCCGGATCGTCGACCCGGTAAGCAGCTCCGCTCGCCAGCAGCTTCTCGACAGCCTCGACGATCTCCGGGATCGTCTCGACCGCGCCGACGAAGTCGCGTGGCGGCAGCACACGCAGTGCTTCCATGTCCTCGCGGAAGAGCGCGGTCTCCCGAAGCGCCAGCACGACCCAGTCGTCGGAGTCGCGTTCGGCCCGCTCCAGCAACGGATCGTCGATGTCGGTGACGTTCTGGACGTAGTGGACCTCGTGACCCGCGTCCAGCCACAGTCGGTACACGAGGTCGAAGGCGAGGTAGGTCGCGGCGTGCCCGAGATGCGTGGCGTCGTACGGCGTGATGCCGCACACGTACATCCGGGCGACCCGGCCCGGCGCGGTGGGCCGACGCTGACCGGTGGCCGTGTCGTGGAGCCGCAACGGGCGTGGGCTACCGGGAACACGGGGAACGGCGACCGAGGACCAAGTCTGCATACCTCAACCCTATGCGCGTGGGTGCCTCACCGGTCCGCATGGTGGACGGGCTTCCAGACGTGCGTCACACCCTCGCGAAGCTCTTCACCGGTCGGCGCTTCCTCGGGATCGAGTATCCACTGGACGGCGAGACCGTCACAGACGGCGACGACGAACGCGGCGACCGCTTTCACCTTCGGGTCGTCGGGCGTGCTGCCGTCCCCGAGGGAGCGGGCGACGAGTTCGGCCACCGTGGCCCGACAGCGGCGGTACTGCCGCGCGAACTGCTCCCGCAACATCGGATCGCGTTCCGCCTGCGCGAGGGCCTCCAGATGTGAGACGACGAGTTCGCGCTGGGCCACGAGCCCGTCGAGCAGAGCAGACCACGCGGAGAAACCGCGTTCGGCCGTCGTGGCGTCGGGATCGGCCATCGCGACCCGGGCCAACGCCGCCGTCCACTCCTCCACCGCCTCGCCGATGGCCTCGTTGAGCAGTCCCTCCTTCGAGCCGAAGTGGTACCCGATGGAGGCGAGGTTGGTGTTCGACTCGGCCACCAGATCGCGAGCGGTGATTCGGGCGTAGCCCTTCGTGCGCAGCAGTCGGCGCGCGGCGGCGAGCAACTCTTCCCGATGACTCACGGTGTCGAGCCTACGACACGCTGGACAGCCGATTTATACGAGCGTATAAGACACTCATGGCGACCGACACCTCACGGACTGTCATCCGACTCGACGACGTCACCGCGACTCGGGAGCCTCCCGGCCCCCGCCTGCCGATGCTGGTCCAGACCATATTGTTCGGCGGGTTCCGCCGGTACTGGCTGCCGCACCTCCGACGCCGCTACGGCGAGGTGTTCCGCCTGCGCCTCTACCCGGGGCGCTCCGTCGTCCTCCTCACCGACGTCGAGCAGATCCGCGCGATCTTCGCGGGCCCGACCTCGGTGTTCCACGCGGGCGAGGGCAACGTGATCCTCAAGCCCGCGATGGGCGACCACTCCGTCCTGCTCACCGACGAGGACGTGCACCTGCGCGCCCGCAAACTGTTGATGCCCGCCTTCAACGGCGCCTCGCTGCGGGGCTACCGCGACATGATCACCGAGCTGGCGGAGGCCGAGGTACGGCGTTGGCCCGCGCACCGTCCGTTCTCCGCCCACGCCCGGACGCAGGCGTTCACCCTGGAAGTCATCCTGCGCGTGGTGTTCGGCGTGTCCGACGGCCCGCGCCTGGACGAGTTGCGGCATCTGCTCGGCAGGATCGTCGACATCGGCCCCATCCAACTGATCGGCTGGTTCAATCCGGACCTCCAGCGCACCGGCCCCTGGAAGCGGTACGCGCTCACCCAACGTCGGGTCGACGAGCTGCTGTACGCCGAGATCGCCGAACGACGCCGGGCCACCGACCTCGCCGACCGCCGCGACGTCCTCTCGCGCCTGCTCACGGTATCCGCCGACTCCGACGAGCCACCCCTGACCGACGCCGAGCTCCGCGACCAATTGATCACCCTGCTCCTGGCCGGACACGAGACCACGGCCACCGCCCTGGCGTGGACACTGCACGAGCTGGCCCGCGACCCGGACGCCCTCGCGAGAGCGACCCGAGCGGCCGACGAAGGCGACGAGAAGTACCTCGAAGCCGTGGTCAAGGAAGCCTTGCGCCTGCACCCGGTGATCTCGGAGGTCGCCCGGAAAGTCACCCGGGACATCCAGATCGGCGACATGCGCATTCCTGCAGGCCACACGGTGATGCCGTCCATCGGCCTCGTACACGCCGATCCCACCCACCATCCCGAGCCGGACCGGTTCCGACCGGAACGGTTCGTCGACGCCAACCCACCCACGGGAACCTGGTTCCCGTTCGGCGGTGGTGTGCGTCGCTGCCTCGGCGCGGGATTCTCGCAGCTCGAATCAGTCATCATGCTGCGCGCGGTGCTGAGCCGACACCACGTCACACCCGAACGACTCGCGCCGGAGTATCCCAAGGCCCGCAACATCACGACGGTGCCCGCGCGCGGAGCCCGCATCGTCACCACACCCCGCAGTTGATCACCCTTTGTGACAACTCAACCCACATAGCGTAACGACATGGTGACGTTCCCCACATAGGCTGGTGCCTTCCACGGACGCTCCGACAGGGCGCCGAGGGTCCACCGAGGTGAAAGGGGTGCGTGATGTCGACGACGAGCGCGACGGGCAGCGGTGACACGGGAACCGGCCGCTACCTGGTCCTTCTGCAGGAGGACTCGGCCGCGGCGGGGCTACGCACGATGGCACGGGTCGCGGGTCTCCGGGCAGCCAGCACGGCGGACGTCAGCAGCTTCCGCACCGCGGACGCACTGAGCGGCGCGGACGGCCTGCTCTTCCACGATCTCGGCGTCGCCGTGGTCACAGCCGCTCACGACCAGGCCGACGCGCTGCTGCGCGCCATCGCCGATCGGGGCCCCATCGCCCGGATCGAGCCGGAACGCACGGTCCACGCCTACACCGCACCGCCGGGCGAGAGCGACGAGGACACCGTGCAGGGCCGCGGCCCCACGCTGGCCGAGGCGTCGTTGACGTGGGGCCTGCGGGCACTCGGCATCGGGGACGACACCGCGACCGGTGCCGGGATCCGCGTCGCGGTGCTCGACACGGGCTTCGCGGTCGACCATCCCGACTTCGCCGACCGCGACGTCGAGGCACGGTCCTTCGTGGACGGCGAGGACGTCGACGACGGGCACGGCCACGGCACCCACTGCATCGGCACGGCGTGCGGGCCCCGCGCTCCGGAGGAAGGGCCAGGATATGGGGTGGCCCCCGGGGCCGAGATCTACGCGGGCAAGGTGTTGAGCAACGCGGGCAGCGGCACTGACGGCGACATCCTCTCCGGCATCGCCTGGGCGGTGAACAACGGATGCGCGGTGGTGTCGCTGTCGCTGGGAGCTCCGACCCAGGCCGGGGAACCGCACTCAGAGACGTTCGAGACGGTGGCCCGTCGGGCCATGCAACGCAACACGTTGATCGTGGCGGCGGCGGGCAACGACAGCGACCGCGCGGGCGGGACGATCGCCCCGATCAGCCACCCGGCCAACTGTCCGTCCGTGCTCGCCGTGGGCGCCGTCGACGCGTCGATGGCCGTGGCCAACTTCTCCTCAGGGACGGTGGACCCGAACGGTGCCGTGGACGTCGTCGGACCGGGGGTGAACGTGCACTCGAGCTGGACGATGCCCGAACGCTACAACTCGATCAGCGGCACCAGCATGGCCACGCCGCACGTGGCGGGTGTCGCGGCGTTGATCGCCGAGAAGCACGGCGCCCGGGCCTGGGAGCTGTGGGCTCGCCTCGGTCAGTCGGCGCAGCGACTGCCGCTGCCGTCCACCGACGTGGGCGCGGGCCTCGTCCAAGCCCCGTGAACCCGGCGTGTCCGCAGCTCCGGTACGCGTGTCCGCAGCTCCGGTACGCGTGTCCGCAGCTCCGGTACGCGTGTCCGCAGCTCCGGTACGCGTGTCCGCAGCTCCGGTACGCGTGTCCGCAGCTCCGGTACGCGTGTCCGCAGCTGCGACGCGAGGACGCGTACGCAGACTGCGGACACGCCGACACCCGGTGCGGACACACGTCGCTGAACCGCGGACACGATGCGAGGCGGCGGCGGGCTCCCCACCTCAGGCGCCGGCCGCCGCCTCCACCTTCGCGACGACGGCACGCTCGACCGCGTCCTTGTCCAGCCCGAGCCCGGACAGCGGCCCCGTCCCGTCCTCGTCGTCCAACAACGCCAGCAGGACGTGCTCGGTCCCGATGTAGTTGTGCCCCATGCGCAGGGCCTGCCGGGACGTCAACTCCAGGACCTTGCGGGCGTTCTGGTCGTACGGGATCAGCTCGGGCACCTCGTCCTCGCGCGGCGGCAGGACCGAGCTCACGGCCTCGCGCACCGCACTCGCGGTCACTCCCTGGTCCTCCAGCACCATGGCCGCGATCGCCTGAGGCTCGCTGAGCAGGCCCAACGCCAGATGCGCGGGGGTGATGAGGGAATTACCCGCCGCCCGCGCTTCCTCCTGCGCAGCCATGATCGTCTTACGGGCACGCGGAGTGAAGCGCTGGAACCCTTCGGACGGGTCGAGCGTCAGCGGCTCCGACTTCGGCACGAACCGTTTCTGGGCGGCCTGCTTGCTGACCCCCATGCTCCGGCCGATGTCGGTCCAGGACGCACCCGACCGCCGCGCCTGGTCGACGAAGTGGCCGATGAGGTGGTCCGCCACGTCGCCGAGGTGCTCGGCCAGCAACACCGCGTCGGAGAGCTGTTCGAGGATGTCGGGACGCGTCTTCTTGATCGCGTCGATGAGGTCGTCGAGCCGGATCGTCGGGGGCTTGATGGACTTGTCCGTCATGCGTCAACGATAGGTTGACGATCCTGCTATCGTCAACCTGGTGTTGACGCCATTCACGACGCGGACCTCGACTTCGACGAGCTGGCCGCCCGACGCGCCGCCACGAACAGTCCCAGCGCCACGATCCCGGCCACGGCCGCCACGACGGGAAGCTGCGCGAGGCCACCGGCCCCGAGCACCGCACCACCGATCGCCCCTCCCGCGGCGACACCGAGGTAGGTGCCCGACGTGTTTAACGCGAGCGCCTGCGTGGCCACCGGTCCCGCGAGCAGATGGAGCCGCGCCTGGACCGCGGGCGAGTTCCAGAAGGCGGCCCCACCCCACACCGCCACCACCGGCACCAGCAGCACGACCGGCACCGGTCGCCACGGCCAGAGCGCCAGGAGCGCCGCCATCGCGGCGACGAAGGCCGCGACCCCGGCGATCAGGGCGCGGTCCGGACCCCATCGATCGGTCGCGACACCGCCCGCCCAGATGCCGAGCATCCCCGCCGCACCCGACACCGCGAACAGCACACCACGCTGTCCCGCCCCGGCGTCGGCCAGCGCGTCGACGTAGGGCGCGAGGTAGGTGAGCACCATCATCGACCCGAGCATGAGCACGAGATTCGCCGCGAGCCCGAGGGACACGGCGGGACGCACCAGGATCGCGAGCTGCTGCCGCACGGGCAGCGCCTCCCGCACTCCCGTGCCCGGCGGGAGAACGAACCGGGCCGCCACGCCGAAGACCAGGCCCGCGACGGCCATGAATGCGAACGTCGTCCGCCACCCGAACGCTCCCCCGATCCACGTGCCCACGGGCACGCCCACGGCGATCGCGCCGGTGACCCCGAACGCCACCACCGCCACGTACCGGCCCACCCGCTCCGCCGGCGCGAGCGCGGCCGCTGTGCCGAACAGCACGGGCGTCGCCGCGGCGGCCGCCAACGCGGCGAGCACCCGCAACGCCACCAGCGTCGGATAGTCGGGCGCACCCGCGGCGAGCGCATTGGCGAGGGTGAACACCGCCGCCGCCGTGCCCAGGAGGGCACGCCCGCAGATGCGCGCGGCCCCGATCGCGATGACCGGCGAGGCGATCGCGACGGTGAGGGAGAAGGCGGTCACCAGCTGCCCGGCCACCGCCTCACTCACCGCCAGGTCGGCGGCGATCTCCGGGATGACACCGGCGATCACGTAGTCGTCGGTGTAGAAGACGAGGGCTCCCACACCGAGCACGAGAAGCCAGACGGGCACCGTCGGAGAGTACTCACCACCGCCGACGCACCGCACGCGATTTCCGTCGCTCCGGGGCGGGGACACCCGCACGCGTGCGAGAAGTGCGGGCACACGTTCGCAGAGCGCGGACACGCGTACGGGAAGTGCGGACACGCGTGCGCAAGGCGAGGACACGCCTGGGCGACGTCAGGCTCGACGGTGATGCAGGTAGTTGCTCACCACGGCAGCACCGAGGCCGTCGAGGTCGGGTGCCACCACCCGTCCCCCACCGCGCCGGGCGAGCAGCTCGACGAACGCCGTGAGTCTGGGGTCGTCGCCGAGGCGGAACACGGTGAGCGAGGCGCGGAGCCGGGCCAGTCGGTCCACTTCGGAAAGTGTCTTCGCCAGGGTGCGGGGGCTCGGCGGGTAGGAGAACTCGGCCTCGCCGTCCCCCTCCAGGTGTGCTGTCGGCTCCCCGTCGGTCACCAGCAACACCACGGGCACGGCGTCCGGGTGCCGCCTCAAATGCCGCTCGGCGAGCAGCAGTGCGTGGTGGGCGTTGGTGCCCTGTTCCCACGTACCCTCCAGCCCCACGAGCTCACCGATGCGCACCGACTGCGCGTACCGGCCGAACGTCACGACCTGCAGCGCGTCGCCGCGGAACCGCGTGGTGATCAGGTGGTGCAACGCCAACGCGGTGCGTTTCATGGGCAGCCACCGGCCCTCGGACACCATCGACCACGACGTGTCCACGCACAGTGCCACGGCCGCGCGCGCCCGATGCTCGGTCTCGGCGACCTCCACGTCGGCCACGTCGAGCCGGATCGGGCCGGAACGGTCGCTCGCCGCGGTGCGCAGCACGGCGTTGCGCAGGGTCTGCGACACGGCCCACGGTTCGCTGTCCCCGAACTCCCACGGCCGCGTGGATCCGGTGGGTTCTCCCGCCGCGCCCGCCGAGGCGGTGTCCCGTCGGCCGGTCCGGCTCCGCAGTACACGGACGACGTCGGCCAGCGCCGTCTCGCCGAGTCGGCGCAGCGCCCTCGGCGTCAGGCGTAGCGTTCCGTCGGGAGCACGCTCGACGACGCCCTGTTCCCGCAACGCTCGTTCCAGTTCGGACAGTCGGCGCGCTGCGACACCGGCGTCCGGTCCAAGCTGCTCCTCCAACGCCTCAATGTCGATGTCCTCCAGCCGAGCCCCCGGATACGACTGGGAGAGCTGCTCGGCCAGCGCGTCGAGCTCCGAGAGATCGGTCATCGCACGGACGCCGTCGGCCAGCCCCAGCGGGTCGTCGCCACGGAAGCGCTCGGCCGACGTCCAGTCCTGGCCGGGGCGCAGGTCGCGCAGCAGCGAGTCGAGCTGCGCCACCTGCTGCGCGATGCGCGGGTCCCCGAACGCCTGTGCGGAGAGCTCGGCCAGTTCCTGTCGCTGCTCGGGGGTCATCGAGTTCAACGTGCGCTGGGCCGCGGAGGCCCGGCGCGCGAGCACGTCCACCAGCTCGTCGATCGTTCGCGGGTTCTCGGGGAAGAACTCCCCGTGCCGTCGCATGAACTCGGCGAATCGTTGCTCCACGTCGCCGTAGCCCTGGGCGTGCGCGGCGAGGAGAGCGTTGAGGTCGGCGAGCATGCGACCGACCCGCTCGACGTCCTCGGGCGAGGTGGACCGCAGGGCGTCCTTCATGCCCTCGAACCGCGACTGCAACAACTGCTGGCCCAGCAGCTCCCGGATGCGTTCGTAGTCCCGTCGACCGGTCTCGGTGGCCCACTCGTAGTCGGCGAGTTCGCTGACGGCGGCAGCCGTGCCCGAGGGCAGCGCATCCAGTTGCGCCTCGCGGAATCGCGCCTCATCGGACGGGTCGGCGAACGCGGCACGCCGCTCGGCCGCCACCGCCTCGTCCAGCAGGCGTCGCACCTCCTGGAGCGTGCCGTCGAGGCGGTGCCGACGCTGGATTTCGGACCGCCGCTGCCAGAGTCGACGGGTCAGCTCGTCCAGTCCCGGCGTCGACCGGGTGCCACGACGCAGCAGTTCGTCGAGCGCCGCACGCGGCGACGCGCCCGCCATCACGTCGGAGCCGAGCGCGTCGACCGCTTCCCGCAAGTCCGGCGGCGGAGCCAGCGGATCGGGACCGCCGTGGTAGGGACCGTACGAATAGGACTCGGCCATACCCGCTCCTCGCTAGGGGCCGTACACCGCGGTGGAGCCGTCGACGTCCTTGGCGACCCGGCGGGCCAGGTACAGCGATTCGAGCGCGAGCTCCACAGCGGACGCCAGGCGTGGGGCGGGCTCGTCGGCCGAGACGCCCGCTCGCTGCGCCACCTCGTGCAGCACGGGGAGTTCCGGCAACGCGGCGAGCAGCTCGGCACCGGTGACCCGCTCCCCGGTGGCGACGAGGTGCCCGTCGGCCACCGCGTCGGCGAGAGGTCGCAGGTCGAGGCCCGCGAAGAGTTCGCGGGCGGTCTCCGCGACGGCCCGTCGCAACAGATGCACCAGGTGTTCGTTCTCGCGCCCTTCCTCGCCAGGCTCGAACTCGATCTTGCCGCGCACCACGTCGGGGACGGCGTCGAGATCGATCGGCCGGGCCACGGCGGGTCGCTCCCCCGTGAGCGCCGAACGTCGGAGCGCGGCGGCGGCCACGGTCTCGGCCGCGGCGACCGCGAACCGCGCCGACACTCCCGATCGCTGGTCCACCACCGTCGAGTCGCGCAGGTTGCGGACGAACCGCGCCAGCACCGACACCAGCGGGTCGCCGACCTCGGCCACGAGCCGGGCCTCCTGCCGCACCACGTTCACCTCGGCGGCGACGTCGAGCGGGTAGTGAGTCCGCACCTCGGCTCCGAAACGGTCTTTGAGCGGCGTGATGATGCGCCCGCGGTTCGTGTAGTCCTCGGGGTTGGCGGTGGTGACCAGCAGCACGTCCAACGGCAGCCGGAGCGTGTACCCGCGGATCTGGATGTCGCGTTCCTCCATCACGTTCAGCAGCGCCACCTGGATCCGCTCGGCGAGGTCGGGCAGCTCGTTCACCGCGACGATGCCCCGGTGGGCCCTGGGCACGAGGCCGTAGTGGATGGTCTCGGGATCGCCGAGACTGCGGCCCTCGGCGACCCGGACGGGGTCGACGTCGCCGATCAGGTCACCGACGGAGGTGTCCGGGGTGGCGAGTTTCTCGGTGTAACGGGCCGACCGGTGCAACCACGCCACGGGCAGCTCGTCCCCCAGTTCCTCCGCGCGGCGACGCGACACGGGCGTGATCGGGGCGAGCGGGTGTTCGGCGAGTTCCGAGTCCTCGATGACGGGGGTCCACTCGTCGAGCAGCCCGGCGAGCGTGCGCAGCAGGCGGGTCTTTCCCTGCCCCCGCTCACCGAGCAGGATCACATCGTGCCCGGCGAGCAGTGCCCGTTCGAGCTGAGGCAACACGGTGCGGGAGAAACCGACGATCCCCGGCCACGGATTCTCCCCGGCGCGCAGGGCAGCCAGCAGGTTCTCGCGGATCTCGCTCTTGACGCTCCGGGGCCGGTACCCGGCAGCACGTAGGTCACCCGCCGTGCGGGGCAGGTCCGCGGGAGGGGAAGGCGAGATCGAGGACTGTGGAGACGTCACGACATCGACGCTACTGCCGCCCTCGCCACACGTCGACGTCGACCCGCGGCCGGTAGGCTCGATCCTCGTGTGTTGTCCCAGTGCGACTCTCGCCGTGTGGTCGTCGGCCTGGCTGTCCGGCTCGGCCGCGCCCGACGACGTGCTCGACGCCCTCGCGGTGTGGGGTGAGGCCCATGAGGTGGTGGCTCACGACTCGGCGACCGCCGCAGCCTTCGACGTCCCGGTGGACGGCGAGGGTGCCGCCCCGCCGGCACGGTTGCTCGCCTCGCTCCGGACGCTGGGCATCACCGACGGACGCCTGGTGCTGCCCGTGGCGGGCGACGTCCGGGGACTCGGCGCGGGCGGACCGTTCGCCTCGGCGGCGTTGCGCGCGGGTGAGGCGCTGGTCTTCGCCGACCTCGGATTCGGGGTCGTGCCCCGTCACCTCGCGGAAGGGCTGTGGCGCTGGACCGTGTACGCGCTGGCCGACCATCCGACCACCGGACGGCCCGTGCCGGAGTACGTGCCGCTCGGCGAGGCGGAACACGGCCTCACGGATGCGGTGCGGGACAGCGCGGGAACGTTGCAGGCGTTGGACGTGGCCCGCGAGCGTCCCGGTGTCCGGGCGGAGTTGGCGGCCCGGTTGCGGGCCCGCCCCAGGCCGGACTGGCCCGCGGGCATGCCCGGTCGAGCACTGCGGGTGCTCCAGCGGGCCGAGGAGGTCGCGGCGATCCTGGACCTCGCGAAGGCCGACGAGCCGGGCGGCGCGGTCTCGGCGTCCGGGGCCGCCCGTCGCGCACAGGCATTGCGTCCGCTCGACGACGCGGTACGCCGGGCCCGATGCGCCGCCGTGAACGAGTCGGTCCGCCTGCTCACCCGGACCTCCGAGTCGTCCTGACCGGATACTGCGGTCGACCACACCCCGGTGTGCGGTCGACCCCATGGGAGTGAGCGTCCGATCTGCCTAGCGTCACGCGGGTGATCGCACGACATGTTCCTCGGCGGCTCGCCGCCGGACTTCTCACCACACTCACCGTGGTGCTCGCGGCATGGGTGTCCATCGCCGCGGAGAGCAGCGTCCCACCACCGAGAGGGAAGGACGCCTCACCTGAGGTCTTCAGCGCCGAGCGCGCCCTCCAGCGACTGCGGGACATCGCCACCACCGCCCGCCCCATCGGAAGCCCGGAGAACCGCCGAATCGAGGACACCCTCGTGCGGCGGCTGAGCGAGCTCGGGCTGTCGGTCGAGGTCCAGCGCGCCGTCGGAACGCGCACCGCCGCCGGGCTCGCGACGTTCGGTCGGGTGGACAACATCGTGGCCACGCTGCCCGGCACCGACCCGACGGGAGTGGTCGTGCTCGCCGCACACCACGATTCGGCGCCGATGGGGCCGGGTGCCGCCGACGACGGGGCCGCTGTCGCCGCCGCCGTCGAGACCGCCCGCGCACTGGTGGACGGCGGCAAGCCGCTCCGTAACGACCTCGTCGTCCTGGTGACCGACGGCGAGGAGGACGGCGCGCTGGGGGCCGGCGCCGCCGTCCGGCACCCCGCGCTCGCCGGGCGGACCGGCGTGGTGCTCAACTTCGAGGCGCGGGGCGTCGCGGGTCCCTCGACGTTGTTCGAGACGTCGGAGGGCAACGCCGCCCTGGTGAGGACCGTGCACGACGTCGTCCCCCACACCCGTGGCAACTCCGCTCTCGTCCAGCTCTACCGGCTGCTTCCCAACAACACCGACCTCACGCCGTTGACGCGGGCGGGTCTGGCCGGGCTGAACTTCGCGTTCTTCCACGACGCGTCGCGCTACCACACCGCGCAGGACACGGTGGACCGGCTCGACCCGGCGAGCCTGCAACACCACGGCACCACCATGCTGGCCCTGGCCCGCGCGTTGGGCGACACCGACCTCACCACGGTCACCGCCTCGCACGACGCCACGTACTTCTCGGTGTTCGGCCTGACGGTGCGGTACCCGGGCGCCGTGGCCGTGCCGCTCGCGGTGGGCGCCTGCGCGCTGGTGGTGCTTCTGGGCTGGCTCGTCCGACGCCGACGGCAGGCCACCGTGCCGAGGATGCTGCTCGGTGCCGCCTCCGCCGCCGCGCCGATCGTCGTCGCCGCGGTGTCGGCACAGGCGCTGTGGCAGGTGCTCGTGTCGTTGCGGCCCGGCTACGACCTGATGGGCGGACTGCTCCACGCCCCACGCGCCTTCGAGTTCACCCTGCTGGTCCTCACCGCCGTGAGCCTGCTCGGCTGGTATTTCCTCCTTCGCCGGAGGTTGGGTCCCGCCGCTCTCGTGACGGGCGCGTTGTGCTGGCCCGCCGCGCTCGGCGTCGGCCTCGGGCTGTTCGCACCGAACGCGGCCTACGTGTTCACCGTGCCCGCCGTCGTGTCCACGCTCGCGGCGATCGCCGCACTCACCGTGGCACGGCGTCCGTCGCACTCGCTGCTCATCCTCGTGATCGCAGCGTGCCTCACGACCGCCGTGCTCGTCCCGATGGCGCACACCGCTCTGCTGGGCATGGGACTCGCGCTCGCGGGCGTGCCCGCCGCACTCCTGGCCGTGTGGGGTCTCACCCTGCTCCCCCTGGCCGAACGATTCCTGCCACGCGCGGAGCGTCGTCCGGGACTTGGCATGACCGTCGGTGTGCCGGTGGTCGCGGTGCTCCTCGTCGTCGCGTCGATCCCTGTGGGTCTGGCCGCGAACGACTCGACCGCGGACAACCCCGTCCGCTCGCATCTGGCGTACGTCCTCGACGCCGACACGGGCGTGGCGAGATGGGTGAGCGGCGAGCACGAGCCGACAGGCTGGACCCGCCGACACGTCGTGGACCGTGACCTGTCGGGGCTACCGCCCGGGTACGCCCGCGGCGAGCTCTGGACCGGTCCGGCACCCGGGCTCGACGTCGACGGACCGGATGTGAGGTTGTCCGCGCGCACTGCGGACACCCTCACCCTGCACATCGACTCGCCCCGCGACGCGACGTCGGTGATCCTCCGGTTCGACCGACCGATCGCCGAGGTGACGGCGCGCGCCGGAACCGCACCCCCGGCCATGGTCCGCGTCACCGGTGTCCGGGCGAACACCTGGCCGGGCGAGGTGCGGTTCCGCGACCTACCGGAGTCCGGCGTGGACCTCACCGTGCGTACTGCGTCGGACGGCCCGACCCGGGTGACCGTCGTCGACGAGACCCGCGGCCTCGACCCGGTCCCCGGGTTCACCCCGCGTCCACCGGACGTCGTCGCCGGGACGCGAGAGGACGGTGACGTCGTCGCGGTGGCGCGGACCTACGAGTTCTGAGCCCCGGCCGCCGCGGGGCGCCGGGTGGGCTCGCAGCATCGCGTCGCACACGGTGCCCCGTTGGCGGTGTCGCCGCCCGTCGTGAGCGTGGAGAGCTTGCGGACGGGCGCGCCGTCGGTCTGCTCGCGCACGAGCTCCACGACGAGTTGCGCGAACCTCGGGTCGGAGTTGGGCGTGGCCGACCGCGCGAAGCCCATGCCGAGTTCCTCGGCCTTCTCCGCGGCCTCGTTGTCGAGGTCCCAGATCACTTCGAGGTGGTCGGACACGAAACCGATCGGGCAGCACACCACCGCGCGCACACCGTCGCCGTGCAGCGCCTCGATGTGGTCGACGATGTCCGGCTCCAGCCACGGCACGTGCGGCGAACCGGAACGCGACTGCCACACGACGTCGTAGGTCTCGACGCCCAGCTGCTCGGCCACGAGCCGCGACGCCTCCGCGACCTGGCGCGAGTAGCGGTGGCCGCCCTCCTCCGGAGGACCCGACGCGGCGTCGGCCGCCGTCGGCACCGAGTGGGCGACGAACACCAGCCGCGTGTCGCGGTCGCCGACCTGCTCGTACGCGGCGCGCACGGCGTCGGCGTTGGCCTCCACGAACAGGGGGTGGTCGAAGAACTGGCGCAACTTCACCAGCTGCGGCGCCTTCTCCCCCACCGCGGCCCGCGCCCGCAGAATGTCCTCGTCGTACTGGCGGCACGCCGAGTAGCCGCCGTAGGCGCTGGTGGCGAACACGAGGGCGCGCTTGACGCCGTCGGCAGCCATCCGCGCGACGGCGTCCTCCACCATGGGATGCCAGTTGCGATTGCCGAAGTAGACGGGCAACTCGACGCCCTGCGCGGCGAGTTCACGTTCCACCGCCGCGATGGCCTCGCGGTTCAGCCGGTTGATCGGGGACACCCCACCGAAGTGGTGGTAGTGCTCGGCGACCTCGGCCAGCCGCTCCCGCGGTACGCCGCGTCCGCGGGTCACGTTCTCCAGAAACGGCATGACGTCGTCCGGTCCCTCCGGCCCGCCGAACGACAGCCACAGCAACGCGTCATAGTTCACGACCTCATCCTCTCGCCGTCGAGAACCGGACGCAGACCGGGGTCGACCGGTCGGGACGCGCGTCTCACTTTCCGTGTCCGACCACCGATCCCGGCTGTCCCGGACGCGCGACGGGGCGCCCACCAGCACGGTGAGCGCCCCGTCGAGTCGGTCACTGACCGGTGGCGTGGAAGCCGCCGTCGACCATCACCATCGAACCCGTGGTGGCGGGCAGCCAGTCGGACAGCAGAGCGCAGATGCTCTTCGCGACCGGAGTCGGGTCGGTGGTGTCCCACCCGAGCGGCGCGCGGCTGTCCCAACCGTCCTCCAGCTCGGTGAAGCCGGGAATCGACTTGGCGGCCATCGTCTTCACCGGACCCGCCGAGATCAGGTTCACGCGGATGCCGTGCTCACCGAGGTCGCGGGCGAGGTAGCGGTTGACCGACTCCAGCGCCGCCTTCGCCACGCCCATCCAGTTGTAGGCGGGCCAGGCCACCCGGGCGTCGAAGTCCATGCCGACGATCGAGGAACCACGGCCCAGCAGCGGCAGCACCGCGGCGGCGAGCGACTTGTAGGAGTAGGCCGAGATCTGGACCGCGGTGGTCACGTCCTCGACGGGCGCGTCCATGAACGGTGCACCGAGGCAGGTCGCCGGCGCGAAGGCGATCGAGTGCAGGACCCCGTCGAGGCCGTCCACGTGCTCCCGCACCCGGTCGGCGAGCGTGTTCAGGTGCTCCGCGTTCTGCACGTCCAGCTCCAGCACCGGCGCGGGCTCGGGGAGTCGCTTGGCGATGCGCTCCACCAGGGACATCCGGCCGTAACCGGTGAGCACCACCTGCGCGCCCTGTTCCTGGGCCACCTTGGCGGCGTGGAACGCGATCGACCTGTCGGTGATCACTCCCGTGATCAGCAGCCTCTTGCCTTCGAGCAGTCCGGACACAGCAGTCCTCCAGTTCGGGGGTGTAGGGGAGTTCGAGACGACGCGTCAGTGGCCGTCAGTGGCCGTCAGTGGCCTCAGTGGCCTCAGTGGCCGTCAGTGGCCCATGCCGAGGCCACCGTCGACGGGCAGGACCGCACCGTTGACGTAGGCGGCCTCGTCCGAGGCGAGGAACCGCACGGCGCGCGCCACGTCCGCGGGCTCGCCGTAGCGGCCCGCCGGAATCTGGGCGAGCGCGGCGGCGCGCTGCTCGTCGGTCAGCTCGTTGGTCATGTCGGTGACGATGAAGCCCGGAGCCACGACGTTGGCGGTGATGTTGCGCGAGCCGAGTTCCCGCGTCAGCGAGCGGGCGAGCCCCACGAGACCCGCCTTGCTGGCGGCGTAGTTGACCTGCCCCGCGCCACCGCTGAGGCCGATGACCGAGGAGATGAACACGAACCGACCGAACTTGGCCCGCAGCATTCCGCGCGACGCCCGCTTCGCGACGCGGTAGGCGCCGGTGAGGTTCGCGTCGACAACGCGCGTGAACTGGTCCTCGCTCATGCGCATGAGGAGCGTGTCCTCGGTGATCCCGGCGTTGGACACCAGCACCTCGACCGGCCCCTGGTGCTCCTCCACCTGCTTGAAGGCGGTGTCGATCTGCTCGGAGTCGGTGACGTCGGCCTGCACGCCGAACAACCCGTCGGGGGCACCCGAACCGCGGTGCGTCACCGCCACCCGGTGACCTGCGTCGGCGAGTTCCCGCGCGATCGCCAGTCCGATACCGCGATTGCCGCCCGTGACCAGAACGGACCGTCCCACGTGCCACTCCTCGTGCGCGAAGTTCGTCAGTCTGCCGCGCCGAGGTTAGCCGTTGCGCCGCAGCCCACTGCGGCAGGGATCACTACCGACGAGTACGGGTGGCCCCCGCGCGGCACCCGGAGGGTGGCCACGACACAATCGGGCTCGTGTTCCGGATCGTGTTCTTCCACCCCGAGATCCCAGGCAACACCGGAAACGCGATCCGGCTGGCCGCCAATACCGGGTGCGAGCTGCATTTGATCGAGCCGCTCGGCTTCTCATTGGAGGACCGCTACCTCCGCCGTGCCGGTCTCGACTACCACGACCTCGCCCCCGTGCGGGTCCACCGCGACCTCGCCGCGGCCTGGGAGGCGTTGCAGCCCGACCACGTCTACGCGTTCTCCACGCGCGCGCGGCGCAAGCACACCGACGTGGCCTACGCCGAGGGCGACGTGCTCCTCTTCGGCCCCGAGTCGGTGGGCTTGCCGGACGAGGTGCTGGCCGACGAGCACATCACCGACCAGCTCCGACTGCCGATGCTGCCCACGTCACGGTCGCTGAACCTCACGAACACGGCGTCGATCGCCGTCTACGAAGCCTGGCGTCAACACGACTTCCGCGGCTCCGGTGCGCCGACCTCCTGACGCACCCGGCGCACCCGCTACGGGAGGCGCTGGCCGATCAACAGCGAGCTCGCCGCAGCCGCGACCAACGCGATCGTGCCGAGCGCGACCCACGGCCTGCTCGCGTCGACCTCCTTGGTCTCGTAGCCGATCTGCTCGCCGAGGTCGTCGTAGACCTTCTTGAGCTCCTCGGCCGTGGCGGCCTTGTAGAAGTCCCCGCCGGACAGTCGGGCGATCTCCTTCATCGACGTGTCGTCCACCTCGACGGGCACCCGCTTGCCCTCGATCTCCACGCTGCCGTACGACGTGCCGAACGAGATCGTCGTGACGGGGATGTTCTTCTGTTTCGCCACACCGGCCGCGGTGAACGCGCCTCGGGGCGCGTACTCGTCCTGCGGCACGGTCTGCTTGCCGTCGGTCATCAGCACGATGTGCGCGGGCGGCGGTCCCTCGGCCCCGCCCACCACGGCGGAGAAGCTCTCGATCGACTGGATCGCCGCGAAGATTCCCTCACCGGTGGCCGTGGACTGCGCCAGTTTCAAGTTCTCGATCGCGTGCACGACACCCTCGCGCTCGGTGGTGGGGGCCACGAGCACCGTCGCGGTTCCCGCGAACGAGATGAGCCCGAGGTTCACGCCCGGCGTGAGGTCCTCCGCGAACGACCGGGCCGCGTCCTGCGCCGCCCGCAGGCGGGTGGGCTGGACGTCCGTGGCCTCCATCGACAGCGAGACGTCGATGACCAGCATGACGGTCGCGCGGTTGCGGGGAACCTTCTCCTCGGCCGTGGGACCCGCGAGCGCGAAGGTCAGCACCAGCAGCGACACCGCGAGCAGGGCGGCGGGCACGTGCCGGACGCGCCCCTGGCTGCGGGGCGCCACCCGGTCGAGCAGCTCCAGGTTGGTGAACCGCATGATGCGCTTGCGGCGCGTCCGCAACGCGAACACGTACCCCGCGACCAAGGCCGCGAGCACGAGCAGCAGCAGGAACCACCACGGGGCGGAGAAGCCGGAGACGCTCATGAGGCCGCCCCCGACCAACCACGCTTGCGGCCCACGACGAACCGGACGACGTCGGCGATCCAGTCGGAGTCCGTCCTCAGCACGAGATGTCCGGCTCCCGCCTTGCGGATCGCGCGGGCGACCTCGCGCCGATGCGCCTCGGCCGCGGCCGCGAACTCCTTGCGCAGCAGGGCCGACGTCCGCACCTCGCGTTGCTTGCCGGTCTCGGGGTCGGCGAGGACCACCGAGCCCACCTCCGGCAGGTCGACGTCGCGAGGGTCGAGCACCTCGACGGCCAGCAGTTCGTGCCTCGCCGACAGGGCCCGCAGCGGGCGCTCCCAGGTCAGCGGACCGAGGAAGTCCGACACGACGACCGCGAGGCCCCGGCGTCGCGGCGGCCTGCGCAGCTTGTCCACGAGCGTGGCGAGGTCACCGCGCGTTCCCTCCTCGGCGCGCGGCAGCGTCGCGACCCGGCGCACGAGGTCGCGGGCGTGGCCGAGCCCGCCCCGGGGCGGGATGCGGACGGTCTCGTCGCCGTTGGACAGCAACGCCCCGATCCGGTTGCCGCCCCCGCCGGTCAGATGCGCGACCGCTGCGGTCGCGCACACCACGAGGTCCCGCTTCTCACACGCGGCCGTGCCGAAGTCGAGGCTCGGTGAGAGGTCCGCGACGATCCACGTCTCCAGCTCGCGGTCTGCCACCGTCTCGCGGATGTGCGGAGTGGTGGTGCGGGCCGTGACGGCCCAGTCCATGCGCCGCACGTCGTCACCGGGCTGGTAGGGACGCGCCTCCCCCGGCTCGGAACCCGGGCCGGGCACGAGGCCCAGGTGGTTGCCCTGCAGCAGTCCGTCGAGCCGCCTGCGGACGTCGAGTTCCAGCGTGCGCAGCCCGGCCTCCAGCCGGTCGCCGCGCAGAATCGGCGGCGCCCAGTCGGGCCGGTCCGCCCTGGCGTCGTGTCGCTGTGTCATGGTCGCCCGCTACCTGCCGGGCACACCTGCCGGGACGGCGGGCCCCGCGCCCGGCGCCTGCGGACGGGCCGAGACCTGGGGCAACGGAACCGCCTGCAGGATGCGGTTGACGATGTGGTCCAACGGCACGCCGTCGGCGAGCGCGTCGTAGGAGAGCACGAGCCGGTGCCGGAGGACGTCGGGCACGATGTCGACCACGTCCTGCGGCAGCACGTAGTCCCGGCCACGCACCAGAGCCAGCGCGCGGGCACCCGAGATGATGCCCAGGCTCGCGCGCGGCGACGCACCGTAGGACACCCACCCCGCGACGTCGGTGAGGCCGTGTTCGGCGGGCTGGCGGGTGGCGAGCACGAGGCGCACGACGTAGTCCACGAGCGCGTGGTGGACGAACACCTGGGAGGCCACGTCCTGCAAGCGCACGAGTTCGTCGGGGCTGAGCACCTGCTGCGGCTCCGGCGGGGTCACCCCCATCCGGTACACGATCTCGCGCTCCTCCTCCGCCGTCGGGTACTCGACGACGATCTTGAACAGGAACCGGTCGCGCTGGGCCTCGGGCAGCGGGTAGACGCCCTCGTTCTCGATGGGGTTCTGCGTGGCGAGGACGAGGAACGGGTGCGGCATCGGGAAGGTCTCGCCGCCGATGGAGACGTGCCGCTCGGCCATCACCTCCAGCATCGCCGACTGCACCTTCGCGGGCGCGCGGTTGATCTCGTCGGCGAGCACGAAATTGGCGACGACCGGCCCCAGCTCGACGTCGAACTTCTCGCTCGACTGCCGGTAGATGCGGGTGCCCAGGATGTCCGCGGGCACGAGGTCCGGGGTGAATTGCACCCGGGAGAAGGACCCTCCCACCACACGGGCGAACGTCTCGACCGCGAGCGTCTTCGCGACACCGGGCACACCTTCGAGCAACAGGTGCCCCTTGGCCAGCAGCCCCACCAACATGCGCTCGACGAGCCGGTCCTGCCCCACGATCACGCGCTTGACCTCGAACACGGTGCGCTCCAGCAACTGCGCATCCCGCGCCGGGGTGCCGGGCTCGGTCACACCTACCTCCTCGCTGGCGACCTGTGGTGCGTGCCCCGTGACCGTACCGGTTACCGGAGTGCGTCTGATCACGACCGTGTCCCGCCCAGCAAACACCTCCGCCGGTGTGACGGCTGTGAAGCTCGATCAGGGGCGCAGGTCGTCCGGGCGGTCCACGTCGTGCGCCTCTCCCGCCAGCGCCGGGACCTCCACAATGGACGACGTCCCCAGGGTGCCACGCACCGACGCGTTCCGGGAATCGGCAGGCACGGCCGTGTACAGCGCCCGGCTGCGCCAGACACCGACGAGCCACTGACGCCGCCCGTGCTCGTCGACGAGGAGGGCCCCGTCCGCTGGGGGCGAGGACGTGTGCAGGGCGTGGCACAGTCGGGTGATCGTGGACGACGTCACCCCGGCCAGGTCGGCGGCGAGCACGGCCACGATGTCGACGTCGGCGGCGAGCACGAACAACCCGGCCGACAACGCGGCCACCGGACCCGAGCCCGCCGGGTCCTCCCGCGTCCAGCGGACGTCGTCGAACCCCGCCCGGCGAGGGCCGACGACCACGACCGGGTCGGCGTCACCGAGCGCCGTGATCACCCGGCGCAGCAGGGGGACGCCACCGACACGCAACATCGCCTTGTCCACGCCACCCATCCGGCGTGCCGCGCCGCCCGCGAGCACGACACCGGCCAGCCGCGGGGCGCGGGCGTCGCTCACTACTCCACCAGTCGGGTCACGTAGGGCATCAGTCCGGCGTAGCGTACCGGCGTGACCCGGACGGTGCCGCCGGAGTACGGGGCCTCCACCATCTGCCCGTCCCCCAGATACAGGGCGACGTGGTGGATGGTGCCGGGTCCCCAGAAGAGCAGGTCACCACGCCTCATCTGCGACGACGGCACCTTCCGCCCCGCGTTGTACTGGTAGCCGCTGTAGTGCGGCAAGATGGTGACCGGGGCGAAGGCGTAGATCATCAAACCCGAGCAGTCGAAGCCGATCTTGCGGTAGTCGCCGTGGCTGTCGGCGACACCTCCGTCGCGGATGCCGTAGGTGGGTCCGTGGACGTTGCCGCCGCCCCAGGCGTAGGGCACCCCGACCTGGGACAGCGCGCGGGCCACCACGGTCTCCACGAGGTCGCCCGTGGCGCTCGTCCCCGCGGTCACGGCGGGCGCCGTGCTCGGAGGGCTGGTCGCCTGCACGACGCGGTCGCGTTGCGCCTCCAGGTCGCTCACGGTCTCGCGCGCTTCGGTCAACTCGGCCTCGACCCGGCGTTTCTCCTCCTCGATCGCGGCCAGCAGCTCTTCCTGTTCCTCGGCCGCCCACACCGCTTCCTCCGTCGCCGCGTCGGCGATGCTCGCCGCCCGCTCGGCCTCGGCCCGCCGCTCCCGCGCCTCCGACAGGGTCTCGCGCGCGGCCACCTCGGCGTCGGCCGCCTCGGCGAGGGCGTCCTGCAGGCGCGTGAGCGTCCCGAGATGCACCTCGCCCACGGCGCCCAGCAGTTGCTCTCGCTGCAACAACTCCTGGGGGCTGTCGGCACCGAGGTAGGCGCCGATCGACCCGATCGTCGCGCCCTGCCGGAAACTGCCGTCGACGAAGTCGTCGAAGGCTCGGCGCGCCGAGTCACGTCGGTGCCGCGCGACGTAGGCCCGCTCTGCGGCGCGCTCCGCGGCGTGTTCGGCCCGCTCGGCGTCGCGGACCGCGCGGTCGTAGTCGACCCACGCCTTGTTCGCGGCCTCGCGCCGGCGTCCGACCTCCGCGTACAGCTCCGCCAGGTGGGCCTCCACGTCGGCGAGTTCGTCGGCGAGCCGGTCCACGTCCTCGGTCCGGCGCTCGACGTCGGCCTCCGCCGCGCGCAGGTCGGCGTCGTCCGGACTCCCCGGCGGCACCGCGGCGGCCTGACCTCCACAGAGCAGTGCCCCGAGCACGGCTACGATCAGCACGCTCCGGCGCCTCGAACCCCCACGTCGGGAAGAACACGCACTGTGCACAGTCGACTCACCTCCGTACTCGCACAGTGCCACGGCGTTCCCCCGACCACCACGCGCACCAGGCGAAACGGTGGTTCCTCGCTCAGGTTTCCGGCGACCGGGCGACCCCGGGTGCCCGAACCAGGTGAGTCGCGGGTCCGCGCGCGGGAGGGCCCGACGCGGGTCTCGGACAAGGGATCGAGGAGGGATCGCATGAGATCGCCGGTTTCCGGAGCGCCCGCGAGTCGCGCGGTGATCGCGTGGAGCGCGATCGCCACGGTCGGACTTCTCGTGGCCACCGTCGGCACCTTCCTGCCGTGGCTGCGCTCCGGCTCCGTGGACCGCGACAGCTACGCCACGGCGGCGCTGCTCGACCACCTGCTGAGCCTCGACCCCGCCCTGGAACTGGCGCTCCGCGCGTGGAACGGCGTCGTGATCGCCGCCAGCGGCTGCGTGATCCTGTTGGCGCTGGGCCTGTGGCGCACCGGAGCGAGCCTTGTCATCGTGACAGCGGTCACAATCGGAACCGTGGCGGCGTTGATCACCATCCAAGGCGGCGACGTGATCGGGCTGGTCGGCATCCACGACCTCGGCCCGATGACCTCGACCGTCGGCTCGGCTCTCGCTCTCTTCGGCGGGCTCGGGCTGTTGTTCTCGGCCCGACGCAGCACGGCGGCACTCCACAGCGACCAGACCCAGGACAGGTGACAGCAGTGACGACGCCGGAGTACGGCCACCAGCACGGCCCGCAGTTCGGCCAGCAGGGGCCCCAGCATGTCCCCGACCCGAATGCGCCCACCGGCGCACCGGCACCGTACGGCTACCCCACGAACCAGTTCCCGCAGAGCCCGTACCCGCACTCCACGCCCGTCACCCAGCCGGGCATCGTGCCCCAGCAGCCGGAACCGGAGAACAAGGGACGCAAGCGCGGGATCGTCGTGGGCCTGGTGATCGCGCTCGTCCTCGCTCTGGGAGGCGGCGCGACGTGGTGGGTGCTCTCCGAGCGCGCCTCGGTCGCCTCGGGCGCGAGCAGCCCGGAGGAGGCCGCGGAACGACTGCTCACCGCCGTGGGCAACGGAGACCTGCTCGGTGCGGCCCAGTCACTCGCCCCCGGCGAGGCGTCGGTGCTCGGTGACCAGCTCCAGGAGGCCTTCACCGAGTTCCGGCGGCTGGGAATGCTGAGCCAGGACGCCGACCCCGCCGCGTTCTCGGGCATCACCTTCACCGCCGAGAATCTGCAGTTCGACCCGGCGGCAGCCGAACGGATCAACGACCGGGTCACCGTCGCGAAACTGACCGGCGGCACGTTCACGCTCGACGCGGACCTCACCAAGCTCCCGCTCGCGCCGGAGTACCGCGACGCCCTGGTCGCCGCCGCGCAGGCGGACGGCAAGCCGACGGCCGAGAAGGCGAGTGTCGACGTCGCCACCCTGGTGAAGCAGACGGGCTCCCCGATCCGCATCGCGACCGTGAACGTCGACGGCGAGTGGTATCCGAGCCTGTTCTACACAGTGGCCGACCTCGCGCTCGGGGACGCGGGCATGGACTGGCCGTCGACGTCCATCCCGGCTCGCGGCGCCGACTCGCCCACCGACGCCGTCCGCGACCTGGTGCAGGCGGCCCTCGACGCCGACGTCCAGCGCGTGATCGAACTGCTGCCGCCGGACGAGATGGGCGTGGCGCACGACGTGGGCCCCCTGCTGGTGCAGGCGGCGAAGCTGAAGGGCGCGAGGCCGAGCGGCGTGCGCATCCTCGACCTGCAGACCGAGAACTCCGACGTCACGGGCGGAACGTTGGCGACCATCACGGCGCTGGAGGTGGACATGCAGGGACAGGGACGATTCTCCTTCAGCAAGAACGGCGACTGCTACCGCGTCGAGATGGCAGGCCAGAGCAAGCAGCTCTGCGGTGCCGACCTCGCCGCGGCGGTGGTCGCGAACGCCGACTCTGGCACCTCGCCCGAGACGCTGGAGCGCATCACCGGAGTGCTCGCCGCGCAGGGCGTCGGCCTGGTCACCACCGAGGTCGACGGCAAGCACTACGTCAGCCCGCTGCGCACGGTCGGCGACCTCGGCATGCGCCTGTACCGGGAGCTGACCCCGGAGGACTTCAAGGCGATGCTGGAATTCAACTGACCTGACGGAGATCACGGGCCCGGCACCGACGCGGTGGCGGGCCCGTCCGCTATCCTGACCTTGACCGGAAAAAGGACAAGCGTACGGTTTAGTGGGCAGGGCTGGAGGAAGCTCATCGCCGCGGGCGCTGCGGATGTCTCGGGGGTGGGTGACACTCGACCTGCTCCTACCCGAACAACCGCCGCCACTGGAGTGAACGTGACTGCACCCGCCAGCAAGAACAGCTTTGGCGCCCGCGACACGCTCCAGGTCGGTGACGCCTCGTACGAGGTGTTCCGCCTGGACAAGGTCGAGGGCTCGCAGCGTCTGCCCTACAGCCTGAAGATCCTGCTCGAGAACCTGCTGCGCACCGAGGACGGCGCCAACATCACCGCCGAGCACATCCGCGCGCTCGGCTCGTGGGACCCGAAGGCCGACCCGTCCATCGAGATCCAGTTCACCCCGGCTCGCGTGGTGATGCAGGACTTCACCGGCGTGCCGTGCGTGGTGGACCTCGCCACGATGCGTGAGGCGGTCACCGAGCTCGGCGGCGACCCGGACAAGGTGAACCCGCTCGCGCCCGCCGAGCTGGTCATCGACCACTCCGTGATCATCGACGTCTTCGGCCGCGCCGACGCCTTCGAGCGCAACGTCGAGATCGAGTACGAGCGCAACCGCGAGCGCTACCAGTTCCTGCGCTGGGGTCAGAACGCCTTCGAGGAGTTCAAGGTCGTTCCCCCGGGCACCGGTATCGTGCACCAGGTCAACATCGAGCACCTCGCGCGCACCGTGATGGCCCGCGGCGGCCAGGCGTACCCGGACACCTGCGTGGGCACCGACTCGCACACCACGATGGTCAACGGCCTCGGTGTGCTGGGCTGGGGCGTCGGCGGCATCGAGGCCGAGGCCGCCATGCTGGGTCAGCCGGTGTCGATGCTCATCCCGCGCGTCGTCGGCTTCAAGCTGACCGGTGAGATCCCCGCGGGCGCCACCGCCACCGACGTGGTGCTGACCATCACGGAGATGCTGCGCAAGCACGGTGTGGTGGGCAAGTTCGTCGAGTTCTACGGCGAGGGCGTCGGCGCGGTGCCGCTGGCCAACCGCGCGACCATCGGCAACATGAGCCCCGAGTTCGGCTCCACCGCCGCGATCTTCCCGATCGACGACGAGACCCTGCGCTACCTGAAGCTGACCGGCCGCTCGGAGGAGCAGCTCGCGCTGGTCGAGGCCTACGCCAAGGAGCAGGGCCTGTGGCACGACCCGAGCCGGGAGGCCGAGTACTCCGAGTACCTGGAGCTCGACCTGTCGACCGTGGTGCCGTCGATCGCCGGCCCGAAGCGTCCGCAGGACCGCATCGAGCTGAGCGCCGCCAAGTCGTCGTTCCGCGCGACGCTGCCCGACTACGTCACCGACGCCTCCGGTGAGGAGACCACCTCCCTCGTCGACGAGGCCTCCGAGGAGTCCTTCCCCGCGAGCGACGCCCCCGGCTACATCGCCGACGGCGTCCAGGAGGACCAGGGCGGCGCCCCGGCGCACTCGGCCGCCAACGGCGCGAACGGCCGTCCGACCAAGCCGGTGAAGGTGACCTCGGCCGAACGCGGCGAGTTCGTGCTCGACCACGGCGCCGTGGTGATCGCCTCGATCACGTCGTGCACCAACACCTCGAACCCGTCGGTGATGCTCGGCGCCGCACTGCTCGCCCGCAACGCCGTCGAGAAGGGCCTGTCGGTGAAGCCGTGGGTGAAGACCTCCATGGCCCCCGGTTCGCAGGTCGTCACCGACTACTACGACAAGGCCGGTCTCTGGCCGTACCTGGAGAAGCTGGGCTACCACCTGGTGGGCTACGGCTGCACCACCTGCATCGGCAACTCCGGCCCGCTGCCCGAGGAGATCTCGGCCGCGGTGCAGGAGAACGACCTCACCGTCGTGTCGGTGCTGTCGGGTAACCGGAACTTCGAAGGCCGGATCAACCCCGACGTCAAGATGAACTACCTGGCGTCGCCGCCGCTGGTCATCGCCTACGCGCTGGCCGGGACGATGGACTTCGACTTCGAGACCCAGCCGCTCGGTCAGGACCAGAACGGCAACGACGTCTTCCTGCGCGACATCTGGCCGTCGCCGCAGGAGATCCAGTCCACGATCGACTCGGCGATCACGCAGGAGATGTTCACCAAGGACTACGCCGACGTGTTCGACGGCGGCGAGCGGTGGAAGTCCCTGCCCACCCCCGAGGGCAAGACCTTCGACTGGGACGCCGAGTCCACCTACGTGCGCAAGCCCCCGTACTTCGAGGGCATGACCGCGCAGCCGGAGCCCGTCACCGACATCGCGGGCGCTCGCGTGCTCGCGAAGCTGGGCGACTCGGTGACCACCGACCACATCTCCCCGGCCGGTGCGATCAAGGCGGACTCCCCCGCGGGCCGCTACCTCACCGAGCACGGCGTCGACCGCAAGGACTTCAACTCCTACGGTTCGCGTCGCGGCAACCACGAGGTGATGATCCGCGGCACCTTCGCCAACATCCGACTGCGCAACCAGCTCCTGGACGACGTGCAGGGCGGCTACACGCGCGACTTCACGCAGCCCGGTGGCCCGCAGGCGTTCATCTACGACGCCGCGCAGAACTACGCCGCGCAGAACACCCCGCTGGTGGTGCTCGGCGGCAAGGAGTACGGCTCCGGTTCGTCGCGTGACTGGGCGGCCAAGGGCACGCGCCTGCTGGGCGTGCGCGCCGTCATCGCCGAGTCGTTCGAGCGCATCCACCGTTCGAACCTCATCGGCATGGGCGTGATCCCGCTGCAGTTCCCGGAGGGCTCCTCCGCCGACTCGCTCGGCCTCGACGGCACGGAGACCTACGACATCAGCGGCATCACCAAGCTCAACGAGGGCGAGACCCCGAGCACGGTGCACGTGACGGCCACGAAGGACGACGGCAGCAAGGTCGAGTTCGACGCGGTCGTGCGCATCGACACCCCGGGTGAGGCGGACTACTACCGCAACGGCGGCATCCTGCAGTACGTGCTGCGGAAGATGACGAACGCCTGATCCGCGGATCTGGTCGACACGGCGGCCCATCACCTTCGGGTGGTGGGCCGCCGTGCTGTCGAGAGGAGAGTTTCCCGTGCCGGAGATCCTGGTGGCGGGCGCGGCCGTCTTCGCGGGGGCGTTGGTGCAGGGTTCCGTCGGCTACGGCATGAACCTGCTTGCCGCACCGCTGCTGGCTCTGGTGGATCCGCGGCTGGTTCCCGTGCCGTTGCTGATCGTCGCGTTGGCCCACGCCGCGCTGGCGCTGGCGCGGGAGTACCGCGACGTCGACTGGCGGGGTGTCGGGTTCGTGGCGGTGGGACGGCTGCCGGGCACGGCGTTGGGGGTCCTGGCGGTCGCGTCGCTCACCGAACGCGCGTTCTCGGCGGTCGTGGGCGTGGCCGTGCTGGTGTGCGTGCTGTTGTCGGTGGCGGCGTGGACGCCGAGGCCGACCTCACGGGCGCTGGTGGTGGCGGGCGTGGCGAGCGGGACGTTCGGCACGGCGTCGTCGATCGGTGGGCCGCCGCTCGCCCTGCTCTATCAACACGAGTCGGGGCCGCGCATCCGCGCCACGCTCGCGGCGTGCTTCGCGGTGGGGTCGTCGGTGTCGCTGGCGGCGCTCGCCGTCGCGGGGCAGATTCAGCTCGACCACCTCACGACCGTGCTGTGGTTGTCGCCCTTCCTCGTCGCGGGTTTCCTGGTCTCCGGGCCGGTCCGCCGTCACCTGCACGGCACCCGGATGCGGGTGGCGGTGCTCGCCGTGGCCGCGGTGAGCGCGCTCGCTCTCCTGGTCCGCAGCGCCGTGGGCTGAGCACGCCGACGCTCCGCGCGTCACGACGGGACGAAGTCCAGTACGAACACGGGCAGTTCCCGGCCCGCCCACTCGCGTTCGGCGCCGTAGCCGGGCCAGTGTCGCAACAGTCGCGGCCACAGCCGCTCGTACGCCGCACCCGTCACCTCCCGAGCCCGCACCGGCCTGGTCCTGCCGCCGATCGTCACGGTCGCCTCGGGTCGCGCGCGCAGGTTGTGGACCCAGGCAGGGTCGCGCGGCCTGCCCCAGTTGGACCCCACCACCACGACCGCGCCCGGCAGCGGCAGGCACAACAACTGGACCTGCCTCGGCACGCCACTGCGGCGTCCCACGGTGGTCAACCGCACCGTCGGCACTCCCGCCACCCGCAACAGGGTCACGCGCCCCGACGTGAACCGGTGCAGGACTCGATCGGCACGCACGATCAGCGGGGCCAGGCGCATGACCCAGCGGCGCGATCCGAGGAATCGCGCCAGGGCCACGCGCGCGGACATGTCAGTCGCGGACCTGTGCCAGGCTCAGCCCGAACCGCTGTTGCGCGTCGGTCCACCAGCGCCGTACCACGAAACCCGCGTCGGTCAGCTCGGCACGCACGCCCTCGGGGCGGAACTTGGCCGAGATCTCGGTGCGGACGTACTCGCCGTCCTCGAAGTGCACCGTGAGGTTTGCGCCGGGAATCCGCACGGTCATCGGGTGACGAGCCCGTAGCCGCATCTCGATCCACTCCCGCTGCGCATCCCAGTGCGCCTCGTGGTCGAACGCGGCCGGGTCGACGTCCGCGCCGAGGCGGGTCCGCAGCACGTGCAGGACGTTGCGGTCGAACTCGGCCGTGACGCCCTGGGAATCGTCGTAGGCGGCCACGAGCGTGTCGACGTCCTTGACCAGGTCGGTGCCGAGCAACAGCCACTCCCCCGCCGACAGCACCGACCGCACCGAGGTGAAGAACTTCGCACGCTCGCCCGGCAGGAAATTGCCGATCGTGCCACCGAGGAAGGCCACCAACCGCGGTGCGGTGCCGGGCAGGAAGTCCAGGTGCTCGGTGAAGTCCCCGACGACACCGTGGACGGCCAGCCCCGGGTACTCGGCGGCGATGGCGTCGGCCGAGGCCGCCAGCGCCGTCTCCGAGACGTCGAGGGGCACGAACCGACGCAGTGTCCCGTGCGCGATGCCCGCGTCGAGCAGCAGGCGGGTCTTCTCGCTCGACCCCGACCCCAGCTCCACCAGCGTGGTGGCGGACGTGACGGCGGCGATCTCGGCGCTGCGGGTCGCGAGGATCTCCCGCTCGGCACGAGTCGGGTAGTACTCCGGCAGCGTGGTGATGCGGTCGAACAGCTCGCTGCCCCGCGCGTCGTAGAGCCACCGGGAGGGCAACCACTTGACCGGAGCCGACAGCCCCTCCCGAACGTCGTGCCGCAGCGCCTCCGTCAGCTCCGCGCCGTCGCGATGGACGTCGATCGACACCTCGCTCATGTCCGACCGTCCCCTTCCGGTTGTCCGATCTTCTCCATCTCGTACGTCGTGGTGGTGTCATCGGCCCGATGCGCCACGAGCAGTCCGCCGTCCGGCACGGGTCGCCACTGCGATTCCTCGTCGCAGGGTTCGGAGGCGACGAGGACCCCCGGCCCGTCGGAGCGCACCCACAGCGAGTGCGACCAGGCGGTGGCCACGAGCACGTCCCGTCCGACGAGCAGCAGGTTGAGCCGCGAACCGGGAGCGGTGGCCGCGACACGCACGACCAACTCCCGCACCACGTCGGCCGGGTCGACGTCCTCGCGCAGCGCGTTCCGCAACCACGCCCACAGCAGCGCCGAGTCCGTCGGTGCGTCGAGGCGCAGCAGGTCGACCGTGGGCACGTCCTCGGCGAGCCCGACGACGGACTCCGGCCAGCCGAACACCACGCCGTTGTGGCTGAACAACCAGTCGTCGTCGCCGAACGGCGCGCACGCGCTCTCGCTGACGGGCATCCCCGCCGTGGCCGATCGCACGGCCGCGAGGAACGCCGTCGACCGCACGGGCCGGAGCAGCCGGTCCAACCCCGGGTCCGTCCACACGGGACACGCACGTCGGTATCGGGTCGGGTATCCGTCGTCGGCGAACCACCCGACCCCGAACCCGTCGACGTTCACCGTGCCACCGCCGCGCGTGTCCTTCGGCGCGTACGACTGCACCGCCAGCGAGTGCGGCGCACGCAGGACCACGTCGGCGGGCGCGCCGGCCGGCCCGAGATAGGCGAGGTGCCTACACACCGGCGGCACCGGGTCGCACGTCGCGGGCACACCGGAATCCGGCGAAAATCTGCCTGCGGACGGGGAAGTCCCAGTTGCGGAACGTCCCCCGCACGGCAACCGGGTCGCTGCCGAACGAGCCGCCCCGCAGCACCTTGTACGTCGAGCCGAAGAACACCTCGGAGTACTCCCGGTACGGGTAGGCGACGAATCCCGGGTACGGCAGGAAGTCGCTGCTCGTCCACTCCCAGACGTCGCCGATCAACTGGTGCACCCCCAACGGCGACGCGCCTCGGGGGTACGCGCCCACCGGCGCCGGACTCAGGTGCCGCTGGCCCAGGTTGGCGTGGTCTGGCGTCGGGTCCTCGTCGCCCCACGGGTAGCGCCGCGACCGACCGCTGGCCGGGTCGTGGCGTGCGGCCTTCTCCCACTCCGCCTCGGTCGGGAGCCGCTTGCCCGCCCACGCCGCGAACGCCTCGGCCTCGTGGTACGAGACGTGCACGACGGGCTCGTCGGGCGGAACGGGCTCGTCGACGCCGAAGCGCCGTCGCCACCACCGGCCGTTCTCCCGCCGCCAGAAGCGAGGTGCCGTGATGTCGTGCTCGCTGCGGTAGGCCCACCCCTCGGCACTCCACCATCGTGGATCGCGATAGCCACCGTCGTCGACGAACTCCGCGTACCGGCCGTTGGTCACCGGCGTCGTGTCGATGGCGAAGGCGTCGACGAACACGTCGTGCACGGGTTGCTCGTTGTCCAGCGCCCACGGCTCGATCGACGTGCCCATCGCGAACGGACCCGCCGGGACGACGACCTCCTCGGGCAGGTCGTGCACCACCTCGGGCGGTGGTGGGGGCGCGTGGAGGACGGGCTCGCCCCGCCGTAGCTGGTGGGTGGCAAGCATCGTCTCGTCGTGCTGCTGTTCGTGCTGGGCGACCATGCCGAACGCGAACGCGTGCCGCGTGAGGTCGTCGCCCCGCAGCGTCGTCCCGGCCAGCACGTCGAACGCCTTGTCCCGCACCTCCGACACATACCGACGCGCCTCGTCCGGGCCGAGCAGCGGAAGCTCGGGGCGTGTCGACCGAGGGTGCTGGAAGGCGTCGTACAGGTCGTCGATGTCCGGGCGCACCGGCTCCCTCCCGCCCACGTCGCGGACGAGCCAGATCTCCTCCTGGCTTCCGACGTGCGCCAGGTCCCACACCAGCGGCGACATCAGCGGGGAGTGCTGCGCGACCAGCTCTCCGTCGTCCACGGCGTCGGTGAGCGCGGCGCTGCGCCGCCGCGCCCGCTCCAGCACCTCGGCGGTGTAGGTCCGCAACCCCTCCTCCGACAACGCGTGGAGCGGATGACTCGCCTCGTCGACCTCGGCGGGACGCATGATGCCCGGGTCGTGGTGGACGCTGGTCATGGGCGTCACTTCCTTCCCCCTCCTCGCCACCGTCGCTCGACGGCGTCGGCGAGGTCGGTGATCGTCTGGTCGGGCAGGTCGAGGTTCGACAGAGCCTCACAGCCGAGTTCGGCCACCACGCGGGCCGTGGCACGGAGGGCGGGGTCGGCCAGTCCGTGCCGGGCGGCGACCTCCCACCGCTGCGAGACGGGCTCGCAGACCGCCAACACCGAGTCCGCAGTGGACGGCGTGGACAGCAGTGCCGCGAGCAGCGCCACGGGCACCGTCCATTCCCGCACGGGCTGGGCGTCGAGGTAGCGGATCTCCAGGTGCCCGTGAGGCCGGACGGGCGGGAACAGCGTCGTGAGGTGGTACGCCAGGTCGCCGAACGTCGGCCGGGGCCACGCGGCGGCCTCCCCCTCGGCCTCGATCCAGTCGGCGAAGCTCAGCTCCGTGGGCACGTCCCACGAATCCCCCGGTTGCCGCCTCACCAGCAACGGCGTGTCCAGCGCCCGCGTCGCCCATCGGGCGGCCGGGTCGGCACACGGCGTCGCCGCGACGGTGCGGCACGGTTCGGTGTCCATCACGGCCCGCCACCGCGCCGACGCGTAGCCGGTGTCGTGGCCCGCGTGTCGCGACGAGTTGGCGAAGAGCGCCAGCAGCACCGGCCCGAGCGCGTGTGCCGCCGCCCAGCGGCGTGGCGCGTCGCGTGGCTCCCCGGTGTCGACGCACACCTGCAACGCGGCCGTGCTGCACATCATCGTGATCCCGCCCGTACCGCGCGGCGCGAAGCGACGTTCCATGGCCGCGTAGCGCGGGGTCGTCAGCAGTCGTCTCGGCGTCCGGAAGGCGTCCAGGGCCTCGGGGGCGAGCCGCAGCCCCGAGGCGGCGAGCCGGTCGGCGACGTGCGCGAGGTCGGCGTCGACCGCGTCGACGAGCGAACGGAACGACGAGGCGGGCGCGGAGGAGACCTCGACCTGTCCCCCGGGTTCCACGGTGAGAGCGGACCCGGCGGGAAGCGGGAGCGCGGGACTGTCGGGGACGAGAGAGCGGGGGGCGTGGGGGCCGAGAGCGGCGGCCAGGCGGGAAGCGGTCAGCGGGAGGGTCGGGTCGGTGACGTCGTGGACGAGATACTCCAGTTCGACGCCGAGCAGTCGCGGTGGACCGTGCTTGAAGCACACCGAGGCGACGTAGGCCTCGCCCTCCGCTCGGTCGGACACCGTCCGCGCCGCGATCGCCTCGGCCTCGACGGTCGACTCCGGTCGCGCCACGGGCATCGCTGTCATGCCGCCCTCCCCATGCGTCGCCTGACCCGTCACGTCCGTGCGCGGACGTCAAGGAGGGGATACGACACTTCCGGGTGGGTGAAACCTGTCAGCCCGGGACCGTTGCCGAGGCACCGAGGCCGAGATCGGCCGCCGCGGCGCGCACGGCGTCGATCACCAGCCGCAACGCCGGTCGGCGCTGGGCGGTTCTGCGGTAGGCCACGGAGACGGTCCGCATCACCGGCGTCGCCAGCGTGACGATGTCGACCCCGGACGGTCGCAGCGTCAGTCCCAGGTCCGACACGAGCGTGACCCCGAGCCCGGAACTCACCATCGCCATCGCCGTCGCCTGTTCCTCCACCTCGTGGGCGATCGTCGGCTGGAAACCGAAGCGCTGACACGCCACCCGCACGGCGCGCCCGAACTGGCTGCGGGGACTCGCGAGGATCCACGGTTGGTCGGCGAGGTCCGACAGGCTGATCGAGCTCGCCGGGGCGGTCGCGGCGGGCAGGGCGGCGTACAGGCGCTCCACGGCCACCGCGACCCGCTCCAGCCCGGGGTCCCAGGGAGTCGGCGCGTCCGTGTAGTCGATGACGAACGAGAAGTCCAGCGAACCGTCGCGCACGGCGTCGGCCGTCTCCTCCGGCGCGAGTTCCCGGGTGCGGACTTCGATGCCGGGGTGGTCCTCGGCGAGCGAGGCGAGCGCGCTCGGCAGCAGTCCGGACGCCACGGACGCCCACACCCCCGCGGTCAGCCGCACCGACTGCGTTTCCTGCGCCTCCTCCAGCGCGACGGTCGCCCGTTCCACCGCGGCCAGGATCTCCTCGGCGTGTTCGGTGAGCAGCATCCCGAGTTCGGTGAGCTGCACGCGCCGCCCCAGCCGTTCGAAGAGCTTCGCGCCGACGTCCCGCTCCAACTGCGCGAGCTGCTGCGACACGGCGGAGGCCGTGTAGTGCAGTGCCGCCGCCGCGGCGGTGATCGTGCCCCTGCGGTGCAACTCCCGCAGCATCCGCAACCGATGCACCGACAGCTCCATGCACCAACACTAAAGGCAACCGTGCATGGTTCTTAACTGGACGTGAACAGGGCCCCGACCTCAGCCTGTGAGTACGCGCCACCCAGGCGCCGACGAGTAGCCGGGACGACCGGCCAGGCGTGACGAGGAGGGGTCGAGTGGGTTCCGAGTACGGTGCCGAACCGCTGTTGCGACTGACGTGGACGGACCCGGTGACGGGCGCGCACGGCTATCTGGTCGTGCACACCCTGGTCTCCGGACTGGCGACCGGCGGGACACGCATGCGGGCCGGGTGCACTCTCTCCGAGGTCGAGGACCTCGCCCGAGGTATGGCCGCCAAGACGGCGACCTTCGACCTGCCCGTCGGCGGCGCCAAGGGCGGTATCGACTTCGACCCGAAGGACCCACGCGCCCGGGGCGTGTTGACCCGGTTCTGCCAGGCGATGCGCCCGTGGCTGGACGCGCACTGGGTGACGGCCGAGGACCTCGGTGTTCCGCAGTCGCTCATCGACGAGGTGTTCGCCGAGCTGGGACTCGGGCAGTCATACCACGCGGCCATCCAGCGCTCCGCCGACCCGGAGCGCACCCTGCGGCGCGTCCACGCCGGATTGTCCGCTCCGGTGCCGGGCGGCCTGCTGCTCGGCGACGTGATCGGCGGCTACGGCGTGGCTCAGGCTTGTCTCGGCGTGGTGGCGGCCTGGCGTCAGGACCCCGCCGAGACGACCGTCGCCGTGCAGGGCATCGGCACGATGGGCGGTGGCGCCGCGTGGTACCTCCACGAGGCCGGTGTCCGTATCGTGGCCGTCGCCGACGCGGCCGGGACGCTGTACGACCCGAACGGCCTCGACGTGCCTGCGCTGTTGGAGGCGCGGGACCGCTACGGGGAGATCGACCGGGACCGCGTGCCCGCGCACGTCCGGCGGCTGCCGCGTTCGGCGGTGATCGCGACGGAGGCGGACATCCTGGTTCCCGCCGCCGTCTCGTACGCGTTGACCCCGGACAACAGCTACGACGTGCGGGCGTCCGCCGTCGTCGAGGCCGCCAACGCCGCGACCACGCCGGAGGCCGAGGCCATGCTCGCCGCGCGTGACATCCCGGTCGTCCCCGACTTCGTGGCCAACGCGGGCGCCGCGGCGTGGGCGTGGTGGCTGATCCTCGGGCAGGTCGGTGCCGACCCGACCGACTCGTTCGCGAAGCTGCGGTCGGAGATGCAGGCGAAGGTGGCACTGCTCCTGGCAGCCTGGCAAGACGACCGGGTGCTCCCCCGACGGACCGCGCTGGAGTTCGTGACGGCGAGGCACACGACCACGTCGACGCCCGATCAGGTGCTCACCATCCCCTGATTCAGGGAACGCCGTCACAGTACGTACGTACGGATTGCGAATACGCAGGGTAGCTGCCAAGATCGTGGGATGCCACGGGTCAGTCAGGACCACCTCGCGGCGCGCCGTCGACAGATCCTCGACGGCGCCCGCGTGTGCTTCACGCGATACGGCTACGAGGGCGCCACGGTCCGACGGCTGGAGGAGGCCACCGGCCTGTCCCGCGGGGCGATCTTCCACCACTTCCGCGACAAGGACTCGCTGTTCCTCGCCCTGGCCGAGGACGACGCCCGGCGCATGGCCGACGTCGTCGCCGAGCAGGGCCTGGTGCAGGTCATGCGCGACCTGCTGGCGAACTCCGGCGACCACCCCGCCGACTGGCTCGGCACCCGGTTGGAGGTGTCCCGGCGACTGCGCACCGACCCCGAGTTCCGCGCCCGCTGGGCCGAACGGTCGCAGCAGTTGACCACGGCGACGCGCAAGCGCCTGCTGCGGCAGAAGGACGCGGGAATCCTGCGCGACGACGTGAGCGTCGACGTGCTCACGTCGTACCTGGAACTGGTTCTCGAAGGCCTCGTGTCGCACCTCGCGATGGGCCTGCCCGCGGACGACCTCGAACCCGTGCTGGACGTCGTCGAGGAGAGCGTCCGCCGACACCGAGGGCAGTCCGGCGAGCCCTTGACCACCGGCGACGACATCGGCGCGGAACAAGACATCCCGGACGTCCGTTGAGCGTGGTTAAGATAGCGCCACGTCGACCGCCACTCGATATGGAGGAGTGACCACACTCGTGCGCGATGCGCAGTCACCCGGAGACAGTACCGAGCCGGGTGGCGAACCCGGCTGTCCCCACTCCACCGACCACCCTGACCACGGCGGTGTCCTCTGATGGACATCCTGCTCACGGTTCTCGGCGTCTTCTTCGTCATTCTGCTCACCGTCGGAACGGGTCTGGCCGTCGCGGCCGAGTTCTCCCTCACCACGCTGGAACGCAGCACGGTCGAGTCGAACGTCCGACAGGTCGGTGACAAACGCTCCAAGATCGTCCTCAAGGCCCACCGGACGCTGTCGTTCCAGCTCTCCGGCGCGCAGGTGGCCATCACCCTGACCACGCTGGTCACCGGTTACGTGGCCGAACCCCTGCTCGGCCGCATCGTCCGCCCGATCCTCACGGGCCTCGGCATGTCCGAGTCCGCCGCGGCGGGGACCTCGCTGGTGATCGCGATGTTGCTGGCCACCTCACTGTCCATGGTGATCGGCGAGATGGTGCCGAAGAACCTCGCCGTGGCCCAGCCGCTCAAGACGGCGCGCGCGGTCGCCGGTTACCACACGCGGTTCTCGATGCTGTTCCGCTGGCTCATCAACCTGATGAACAACAGCGCGAACTGGGTCGTCCGCAAGATGGGCATCGAACCGCAGGAGGAGCTGCGGTCGGCGCGCTCCCCTCAGGAGCTCGGGTCGATCGTGCGCGCCAGCGCCGAAACCGGGACGCTCGACCTCTCCACCGCCCAGTTGCTCGACCGCTCGCTGCGGTTCGGCGACCGCAACGCCGGTGAACTGATGACGCCCCGAGTCCGGCTCGAAGCCCTGCACGTCGACGACACCGTGACCGACATGGTGTCGCTCGCGCGTCGGACGGGCTTCTCGCGCTTCCCCGTCTACCGCGAGGACCTCGACGACGTCCAGGGAACGGTGCACGTCAAGCAGGCGTTCACCGTGCCCGCGTCCGAACGCTCGTCGACCCCGGTCGGGTCGCTCATGCGCCCCATGCCGACCGTGCCCGAGTCGCTGCCCGGGGACGCGGTGCTCGACCGCTTGCGCGACTCACGGTTCCAGCTCGCGATCGTGGTCGACGAGTACGGCGGCACGGCCGGACTCGTGACGCTGGAGGACGTGGTCGAGGAGATCGTCGGCGACGTCCGCGACGAGCACGACACCCGCGAGGAACCGGCGTCCCAGCAGCTCAGCGCCCACAGTTGGGTCGTGTCGGGGCAGCTTCGGGACGACGAGGTGCTCGACGCCACCGGGTTCCGCATGCCCGAGGGCGACTACGAGACCATCGCCGGGCTGCTCCTGGAGCGACTCGGTGAGATCCCCGAAGTCGGCGCGACGCTGGACATCGACGGGTGGCAGCTCGAGGTCACCGGCATGGACCGGCACCGCATCTCCGAGGTCACCGTGCGACACCGGGAGGCGGCGTCGTGAACGACTGGCTGTCCATCTCCCTGATCGGCGTGCTGTTGCTCGCCAACGCGTTCTTCGTCGGCGCCGAGTTCTCCCTCATCTCCTCGCGCCGCGACCGTCTCGAAGCGCTGCTCGAGCAGGGCAACGCCCGCGCCAGGATCGTGATCAACGCGAGCAAGCACGTGTCGTTGATGCTGGCGGGCGCCCAGCTCGGCATCACGGTCTGTTCGCTGCTCCTGCTGCAGTTCGGCGAACCCGCTGTGGCACACCAGCTCGAACTCGCGGTGAGTGCCCTCGGCGTGCCGCTGCCGACCTACGTCGTGCACGCGGTGGCCTTCACTGTGACGCTGGTGGCGCTGACACTGCTGCACGTGCTGATCGGCGAGATGGTGCCCAAGAACCTCGCCATCGCCGAGCCCGAGCGGCTCGCGCTGTGGCTGGTGCCGGTGCACGTCGGCTGGGTGCGGCTCACGAGGCCGTTCATCTGGGCCCTCAACGGCATCGCCAACGGCATTCTCCGCCTCGGCAAGATCGAGCCGAAGGACGAGGTCGAGACGGGGTACACGTCGGCCGAACTGGCCGCGCTCCTGCGGGAGTCGCGGCGGGAGGGCCTCCTGGAGCAGGCCGAGCACCGCAGGCTCAGCCAGACGCTGTCGTCCGTCGAGAAGACCGTCGACGACGTGCTCGTGCCCCTGGACGACCTCACCACGCTGCCACCTCGACCGACGGTCGGTGACGTGGAGCAGGCGGTGTCCTCCACCGGCTTCTCCCGGTTCCCGATCCGCGCCACGGACGGCAGGCTGACCAGCTACGTCCACGTCAAGGACATTCTCGACCAGCTCGACGGCGACCCGTCCGCCGTCGTCCCCGACACGAAGACCCGCAGGCTCACGCAGCTCGCGTGCTCGGCGAAACTGGACGAGGCGTTGTCGGCGATGCGGCGTGAAGGCAGCCATCTCGCGATGGCGGTCGACACCGAGAGCACGGTCGTCGGCATCGTGGCGTTGGAAGACCTGTTGGAGGAGTACGTGGGCACCGTCCGCGACGGCACTCACGTCACGGGACGACCATGAGCGACACCCACCTCCTGCCGGAGCACGAGTGGCAGGCCAGACAGGACGCGCACGAGCGCCGGATGCGGACGTGGACGGAGCCGCACCGACGCCGCCGTTCCCGCGGCGAGAAGCATCCCGTGATGGACTTCCTGTTCACGTACTACTCGTTCGCTCCGGCGAGGCTGGAACGGTGGCAGCCGGGCCCGGGGGTCACCCTCGCCGGTCCGGCTGCCCGCCGGTTCCTCGACCGCCCCGGCTACCGCGAGACCGACGACGGCGTCACCCTCGACACCACGGCTCTTCCCGACCGTGTCGTACGCACGGTCCGGCAGACGCTGACGCTGTTGGAGGCCGTGCACGGTCGTCGGGCGCGCGTCGACTGCTTCGGGCTGCACGAATGGGCCATGGTCTACCGCACGGAGCCGGAGCAGGTGCGGCACGCCCAGGTGCCGTTGCGACTGGGTCACGCGCGCACCGACGAGGTCGTGGAGTCGTTGGACGTGCGCTGCAGCCACTTCGACGCCTTCCGCTTCTTCACCCCGGAGGCCCGGCCGCTCAACCGGTTCTCCCCGACCCGCCAGACCCAGCCGGAGCTCGATCAACCGGGGTGTCTGCACGTCGGGATGGACCTGTACAAGCACGCCTACAAGCTCGATCCGTTCGTACCGTCGGAGCTGTTGGGTGACTGCTTCGCATTGGCCGCCGACATCCGCGAACTGGACATGCGGGCCAGCCCGTACGACCTGTCGTCCTACGGCTACTCCCCCGTCCCGATCGAGACGCCGGAGGGACGCGCCGCGTACGCGCGAGCACAGGCCGAGTTCGCCCGTCGGGCGGCGCCGCTGCGGCAGCGTCTCATCGAACTGTGCCGCTTCCTGCTGACCACAACGAGCACTCCACGTTAACTCAAATCACAGTTTGATCACGCAATCCCCTGATAGAGTGATCACGTTTTGGTCTCGCACACGTAGTGTCACGAACGGGGGGATACGGGAGATGGGACGGCACGCTCGCCACAGAGCCGGGCACGCGAACTCGGAGGCACCGCAGTCGGTGACCGCGACGGGAACGCACCGCGCGGTGGGCCGTCGCCGTGGCGTCGCAGCGTGGCCCATCGCCTGCCTCGTGCTGGTCGGCCTCCTCGTCGCCGGTTGGTTCGGATGGAACTGGGCCGACGGCGTGCTGGAGAGCCGTGCCGCGGCCGAGGTCGCGAGCTGTCCGCAGGGTGACGCCACAGTGCGCGTCGCGGTCGATCCCGCCCTGGAGGAGCCCGTCGCCACCGCGGCGGATCGCTGGAACCGCGAGGGCACGATCGTGCGGGAGCACTGCGTGCGGGTGGACGTCCACGCCGTGCCCTCCGAGGAAGTCGAGGCCGTTCTGCTCGACTCCGCCGAGCCCGCCTCGATCGGTGGCTACCCCACGGCCTGGCTCCCGGACGCCGCCGAGCGGATCGACCGGCTCGCCGCGGACCGCCCCGAGTTGATCGGTTCGTCGGGGTTGACCATCGCGTCGAGCACCGAGGGCGAGCATCGCTTCCTCGCGGTCGCCGGACCCCACACCGGCGAGGTGGAACAGCACGCCGCCCAGTCGTTCCAGAAGTTCCTTCTACGACCGGCTCAGCAGGACGTCTTCCGCGCCGCCGGACTCACGCCTGCGAACGCCTGACCTCGGGGCCCCGGCGCCACGTCGCGCGGCACTTCCCGCCGCAGGCGTTCGGCGACACCGGACCGACGGCGTCAGCCCGTACGACGGGCGTTGCGTCGCTCGGACAGTTCGTCGGGGACGTTCGCCTCGATCTTCCCGCCGTCGGCTCGCTCGGCGGGGAACTCGTGCAACGTGCCCGTGATCTCCTGCATCGCGTTGCTCACCGCGATACCGAACACGCCCTGCCCACCCTGGAGCAGATCCACGATCTCCTCCGGTGACGTGCACTCGTAGACGGTCGCACCGTCGGAGAACAACGTGACCCGCGCGAGGTCCCGCACTCCCCTGGCGCGGAGGTGGTCCACGGCGACGCGAATGTTCTGCAGCGAGACACCCGTGTCCAGCAGTCGCTTGACGATCTTGAGAACGAGAAGGTCCTTGAACGAGTACAGTCGTTGCGAACCGGAACCGTGCGCGGTGCGAATACTCGGCGTCACCAGTTTCGTCCGCGCCCAGTAGTCCAGTTGCCGGTACGTGATCCCGGCGATCTGACAGGCGGCCGGACCGCGGTAGCCCACCAGTTCGTCCGGCAACGAGCTGTCGGGGAACAACTCCCCTTGCTCACCGGCCACACTCGCCGGACTTTCGTCGACCACCCATGCCTCCTCTCGCCCGGCATTACGCCGGCAGCGAAACAAGACCGCCGATCCCGGGCCGGAACCGACCGGTTACGACAATCCCGCCACTTCGGATCGCTTCACCAGCGTAATCACAACGGCGCGATTCACATCCTTCCCGACGGTAAGCCCGCCCGGCACGCCGGTCAACGCGACGCGCGGACCACAGGGTGAGCTGCTCGTCTCCGTGACCCTCTCGACATCTTTTACTTACACGAGTTACTCTATTACTCATGCAAGTAAAAGATGAATTCGGTGCCGGTCTCGGACTTAGTCACACCGAAGCCACTCGCCGTGCACAAATCATCGACGCCACCGTCGACGTCATCGCGGAGCTGGGTTTCGCGAAGGCATCGTTCGCCCGCATCATCGAGAAAGCCGGGCTCAGCAGTACGCGGATGGTCTCCTACCACTTCGCCGACAAGCAGGAACTCATGACCGCGACGCTGATGGCGCTCATCGACCACCACGATCGCTACGTCTCCGAACACACGATCACCGACGCGGGCAGAGCGACGCTCGTGCGATCGTTCCTCGAGGTCGAGATCGCCTACCTCGCCGCCCATCCACGGCAGGTGCTCGCCCTCAAGGAGATCGCGGCGAACGCGCGGGGCGCCGACGGGTCACCGATGTTCGATCTCGTCATGCACGATCTGCGGGTCGGTCGGCTGGCTCGGCAACTGACTCAAGGACAACGAGAGGGACAGTTCGCGGAGTTCGATCCCGAGATCATGGCGAGAACGATCCGGCACGCCCTGGACGGGCTGGCGCAGCAGCTCGTCGCCGACCCGAACCTCGACCTCGACCGCTACGCGGCCGAGTTGACGGCCTTGTTCGACAGGGCCACGGCACGACCCTGACGGCGGCTCAGGTGTCGGCGCCGCGGAAGTCCTCGGGGGACACCGAGTCGAGGAACTCGCGGAACTTCTCGACCTCGTCCTCCTGCTCGTCGGGAATGATCAGCCCAGCCTCCTCCAACACCGAATCCTCGGCGTGGATGGGCACCCCGACACGCAGCGCGAGCGCCACCGAGTCGCTCGGGCGGGCCGACACCCGGACGTCACCGTCGAACACGAGCTCGGCGAAGAACGTACCTTCGCTCAGATCAGTGATGACGACTTGCTGAAGTTCCCGGCCGAGCGCGCCGATAATGTCCTTGAGCAAGTCGTGAGTCAGCGGTCTCGCAGGCCGGACGCCCTGCTGCTCCAGGGCAATGGCCGTCGCCTCCACCGAGCCGATCCAGATCGGCAGGTACCGCTCACCGTCGGTCTCCCGCAGCAGCAAGATCGGCTGATTCGCGGGCAACTCGACCCGGACGCCGACGACGCGCATCTCGCTCATCGGGCTTCGCCTCCCTCTCCTGCGCGCGGGCCGCAGCGCTGTCAACGAGGTTCCCGCGCCGACTGTTCTCGACGCTACCCGTCATCAGGGCGCTGTGCTCGTCGCGAAACGTGTTGTCCTCCACGGCTCTGTTGCGAACCGTTCATCTACGGTACGGCATTCGAGGGGCCGTGTAGACCCGCCGATCTGGGACGTCATCAACCCGACACATCGACACTGTCGGTCACCCACACGAGTCTACCCACCGGTCACTCCGCGAATCCCGGTCTTGACGAGCAAGGTGTGCAGCGTGACCGACAACGCGGCGAGTTCGTTGACCAGTTCGTCGCCCCGGGCCTTCGCGTCCGCGTCGCGTTGCCGATAGACCGGAGCCACGATCTGTTCCACGAGCCCCACCTCACGGTCGGCCGACGCGCGGAAGGCCCGCAGGTGTCGCGGCTCGATGCCGTAGTCGCTCATGGCCTTCACGGTGCGGGCGATGCGCACCGCGTCGGTGTCGTAGAAGCCCGCGGCCGTCGGCTTGACGAGACCGTACTGCCGGAGCTCGTCCAACATGGCCTCGTCGATCCCCGCCTCGCGCAGCAGGTCGCTCTGCGTCAACCGTGCCGCCGCGTCGGGGTCCGTGGCGAACTCCTCGGGCCCGGGCGCACCCGGCACGTGGTCACCGTCGTCGACCGACGTGATCGCCACCAGCTTGCGCGGCAACCGCGGGACGGCGGAGGCGACACCGTTTCCCCGGTCGGCCGCGTCGAGCTGTTCCTTGATCACCCGAAGCGGCAGGTAGTGGTCCCGCTGGGCCGCCAGGACGAACCGCAGACGTTCCACGTCGGCGGGTCCGAACTGGCGATAGCCGGACGGCGTGCGGGCAGGCCGGACAAGCCCCTCGGATTCGAGGAAACGAATCTTGGAGATCGTCACGTCAGGGAAATCGGGGCGCAACTGCGCCAGCACCGCCCCGATACTCAACCCCTCTCGCTGTGGCCGCCCGGCAGCCGTCACTGTGCCCCCTGACCCCCGTGACCGGGACCGGTCAGGAAGACGAGGCGGAACTTGCCGATCTGCACCTCGTCGCCGCCCGACAACACGGCCTGGTCGACCGGCTCCCGGTTCACGTACGTGCCGTTGAGGCTGCCCACGTCGATCACCACGAATTCCCCGCCCTCGCGGCGGAATTCCGCGTGCCGACGCGACACGGTCACGTCGTCGAGGAAGATGTCACTGTCCGGGTGCCGCCCCGCGCTCGTCGTGTCGCGGTCGAGCAGGAAGCGCGAACCCGCGTTGGGGCCCCGCTTCACCACCAGCAGTGCGGAGCCGGTCGGCAGCGCGTCGACGCCGGCGTCCCGCGGCTCGACCGCAGGCGCCTCGTGGCCCTCTGCCTCCGACAGGAAGTCGGCCCGAAAAACGGAGGTCCGCTCCGGAGACTGCTCCGGGGGAACACCGGGCCCGTCGTTCGTGCTCACCGCAAGCTCTCCTTACGCACTGGAGTGTCGTTCTCGTAAACGTGGTGTAGTCAACGTACCGTGTCGGAGGCGCCCACAGTGCCGGGGCTCCCGCATCAGTTGTCGATCACACGTCGGCAGTCGGCGGCGGCGAACAGGGTGTCCTCGACCGCATCGTGCGAGCCTCCTTCCCACGCCCTCCATGATCCACCTGAGAGGCCCCCGAGCACAACGTGGAACGAGGAGTGCGGGCGTCAGGCGGTTCGGTGACGCAGGACCGCGCGCGCGATCTGCCACAGGTACAGCGCGCCCGACCACAGGTAGAGAACGACGCCCCACACCGTGAACGCGTAGGCGAACGGCCGCGCCACCTCGGCGACGGTGCCGGCCGCGTCGTGGGTCAGCAGCTGCAGCGGCAGCGCGTACATGAGGACGAAGGTCGCGCCCTTGCCGACGTAGGTGACCTCCGGCGGCGCGAAACCGTGACGCCGCAACACGAGCAGGCCGAGACCGACGACGAGTTCACGGCCGACGAGGAGGGCGACGACCCACCAGGGCACGATGCCGCGGAGCAGGAAGGCGAGCAGGGCCGCCGCGATGTAGAGGCGGTCGGCCGCGGGGTCGAGCAACTGGCCGAGTCTCGTCGTCTGGTCGAGCAACCGGGCCAGTTTGCCGTCGAGCCAGTCGGTGACACCGCTGACGACCAGCAGGGCGAACGCCCAACCGTCCTCCTCCGGCCCCAACAGGAGCCACAGGAACACCGGGACACCGGCGAGCCGGAGGAGGGACAGGAGATTGGGGATCGTCGTGAGCTGCCGCAGCAACGACGGCTCACCGTCCGTCGCGCCGGCCGACCGGGCTTTCGTCACCCGACCACCGTATCTGGCGGCAGCTCACCCCGATCACGAGGAGCGGTGGTAGCTCCAGCCCTGCCTCCGCAGGGCCTCGTTGGTGAGAGCCTGGGGTCGGCCCTGGTGATCGACACCCATCCATCGGGGTCTGCCCGATCCGCTTTCGAGGACGTAGGGGCGGCCGCGACTCCACACGACCGTGCACGGAGTGGTCGGCGGACACGGCGTGTCGGGGGACTCGGGAGCAGGCTCCGTCGAGTCGGCGACGGCCGTCAGGGACGGCGCGCTCGCCCCGGCTCGGTCGATGGGAACGTCGGTACGGCTGTCCTCTTCGGCACTCATAGCACCCTGCACTCGCTCTCGGTGAAACATCACCTGTGGGATTACCTGTGAGCGACACCTCACACCTTCGCGCGAGATGTCGCTCACATTCCCATCGGCGCAGCGCACCGAATCGTTAGCAGTTCGTTCACCGAACGTGTCGCTCGGTCGAGTGAATCCGACGGTCGAGGTCTTGCCCGACCGCTCGCCGTCCCTCCCGCCTCAGCGGTTCTTCAGGGACGGGAAGTCCTCCTCGCGGAACTCCCCGGCGGGTCGGCCGTCCGTCCTGGCGTGTTCCCGGCCCCGCAGCTCGACCCTGCGGATCTTGCCCGAAATGGTCTTCGGCAGCTCGGCGAACTCGAGTCGCCGGATCCGCTTGTACGGCGCCAGGTTCTTCCTCGCGAACGCGAGGATGCTCTCCGCGGTCTCGGCGGTCGGTTCGGCCCCGTTCGCCAACACCACGTACGCCTTGGGCACCGAGAGCCGGATCTCGTCGGGAGCGGGAACCACGGCCGCCTCGGCCACCGCCTCGTGCTCCAGCAGGACGCTCTCCAACTCGAACGGCGAGATGCGGTAGTCGGAAGACTTGAAGACGTCGTCCGTGCGCCCCACGTACGTGACGTAGCCGTCGTCGTCGACGGTGCCGACGTCCCCGGTGTGGTAGTAGCCGCCCGCGAACGCGCTGTCGGTGCGCTCCTCGTCGCCCGCGTAGCCGGTCATCAGTCCGACGGGCCGGCTGCTCAGATCGAGGCAGATCTCGCCCTCGCGCGCGGGCCCTCCGGTGACCGGGTCGACCAGCACCACGTCGAAACCGGGCACGGGCCGCCCCATCGAACCCGCCTTCACGGCCTGCCCCGGCGTGTTGGCGATCTGCACGCTCGTCTCGGTCTGGCCGAACCCGTCGCGGATCGTCACCCCCCACGCCTGGCGCACCTGCTCGATGACCTCCGGGTTCAACGGCTCGCCCGCGCCCACGACCTTGCGCGGTGGGTTCCGCAGGCTCGTCAGGTCCGCCTGGATGAGCATGCGCCACACCGTCGGCGGGGCGCAGAAGCTCGTCACCCCGCAGCGGTCGATCTGCTCCATCAGCCGGTTCGCGTCGAAGCGCCCGTAGTTGTAGAGGAAGACGGTGGCTTCGGCGTTCCACGGCGCGAAGACGTTGCTCCACGCGTGCTTGGCCCAGCCGGGGGACGAGATGTTGAGGTGCACGTCGCCGGGTTCGAGGCCGATCCAGTACATCGTGGACAGGTGGCCGACGGGGTACGAGACGTGGGTGTGCCGCACGAGCTTCGGCTTCGCCGTCGTCCCCGACGTGAAGTACAGCAGCAGCGGGTCGTCGGAGCGGGTCGGCCCGTCCGGGGTGAACACCGCCTCGCTCGTCGCGGAGTCGGCGAACGACTCCCAGCCCGCCACCCGCTCACCCACCGCGATGCGCGTGTAGTCGCCCTCCACCTCGGCGAACGTCGCGGTGTCGGCGTCGCGGACCACCACGTGCCTCGCACCGCCCCGGTCCACGCGGTCGCGCAGGTCGGCGGCGCCCAGCAACGTGGACGCCGGGATGATCACCGCGCCGAGCTTGACGCACGCCAGGATGGTCTCCCACAGCTCGACCTGGTTGCCGAGCATGAGGATCACCCGGTCGCCGCGCCGCACCCCCAGGCCACGCAGCCAGTTGGCCACCTGGTTCGACCGGCGGGACAGCTCGGGGAACGTCCAGCGGTTCTCCGAGCCGTCCTCCTCCACGATCCACAGAGCGGGCCGCTGAGCGTTGCGGTCGTCGGCGGCGATGCGGTCGAACCAGTCCAACGCCCAGTTGAACTCGTCGAACCGGGGCCAGGCGAACTCCCGGCGGGCCGCCTCGTAGTCCTCCCGATGCGTCAGCAGCAGGTCACGCGCCTGCCGGAACGCCTCGTACGCCTGCGTGGAAGCCGTGTCGGCATCGTTGCCCACCGGTCGTTCGCCTCCCTCACTCGCCGCGGAACTCGGGCTCCCGTCGTTGCAGGAACGCCTGCACCGCCTCGTTCAGGTCGTGGCTGGGCAGGAACGCGGCGTTCCAGGTCGCCACGTACCGCAACCCGGCATCGACCTGCTGTTCGGTGTTGACGGAGAGTACGTCCTTCACACCTTGGACCACCAGAGGTGGATTCGACGCGATCTCCTCGGCCATCGTCCTGGCCGCGTCGAGGGTCGCCTCGCGGTCGGGGTAGACGTCGTTGACCAGGCCGATCCGCTCGGCCCGGGCCGCGTCGATGTCCCTGCCGGTGAAGGCGAGTTCCCGCAGGTGGCCCTCGCCGATGATCGTGGCGAGCCGCTGCAGGCTGCCCATGTCGGCGACGATGGCGACGCGCACCTCGCGCACGCTGAACTTCGCGTCGGCGCTCGCGACCCGCACGTCGGCGGCGGCGACGAGATCCAGGCCGCCGCCGATGCACCAGCCCGCCACGGCAGCGATGACCGGCTTGCGCACCCGGGCCACCGCCGTGATCGAGTCCTGCATGCGCCGCACCTCGTCGAGGAACTCGCGACGCGGCCGGGCGAGGGCGTCACCGCTGAGGTACTCCGCCCACGACGGCAGCATGGCGGCGAGGTCGAGCCCGTACGAGAAGTTGCGGCCCTCACCGGTCAGCACGATCGCGCGGACCTCGGGGTCGCGGTCGAGTTCGCCGAACGCGATCGGCAGTTCGCGCCAGAAGTCGGGGCCCATCGCATTGCCCTTGCCGGGGCCGAGCAGAGTCACCTCGGCGACGTGCCCGGTGCGCTCGACGCGGAGGGAGACGTACTCGCCGATCTGGGTTGTGGGTTCGCTGCCAGTCATGGCTGTCATCCTGGCCCACGCCACGGGGTCCACGGCAGGCAGTGAGAGCCACGTCGCTTCGGTCGGCCGACGGCCGTGTCACGCCCCGGGCCGCACCGCGTCGGTCGCCAGTCCGGCGACCGGGCCGACGACCACCACCGCCGGGGGACGCAGCCCCGCGTCCGCCACGGCGCGCGCCACCGTCGCGAGAGTGGACCGCACCACGCGTTCACCGCGCAGCGTGCCCTCCTGCACGACGGCCACCGGAGTGTCGGCCGGACGTCCCGCCGCGACGAGAGTGTCCGCGATGACCGCGAGCCGTTCGAGGGCCATCAGCAGCACGACGGTGCCCCGCAGCCTGCCGAGCGCGTCCCAGTCGACCAGCGACCGCTTGTCGCCCGGTGGGACGTGTCCGGACACGACGACGACGTCGTGGGCGACACCGCGATGGGTCACCGGCACGTCCGCCACGGCGGGCACCGAGAACGCGCTCGTCACCCCCGGCACCACCGTCACGGGTACGCCGGCCTCGGCGCACGCCTGGAGTTCCTCGAAGCCACGGCCGAAGACGTACGGGTCGCCGCCCTTGAGCCGGACCACGAAGCGGCCGGCGCGGGCATGCTCGATCAGCGTGCGGTTGATGGTCTCCTGCGCGGCGGCCCGACCGTACGGGATCTTCGCCGCGTCGACGACCTGCACGTGCGGCGACAGCTCGTCCAGCAGTTCGCGCGGCGCCAGCCGGTCGACCACGACGACGTCGGCCCGCGCCAGCAGCCGTCTGCCGCGCACCGTGATGAGCTCCGGATCGCCCGGCCCGCCACCGACCAGTGCCACGCCCGGCGTCGGGGCGGCCACGGGCTCGTGGCCGGGGTCGGCGAGCGCGGCGGTGCGCAGCGCGTCGAGGATCGCGTCGCGCACGGCGGCCGACCGTCGTGGGGAACCCCCGGACAACACGCCCACCAGCAGGCCGTCGTGGTCGCCGGTCGCGGGCGTGACGGCGCTGCCTCGGCTCGCCGCGTCGGCACGCACGCAGAACACCCGGCACTCCTCGGCCTCGGCGGCGACCGCCGCGTTCACGTCCGGGTCGTCCGTGCACGCGAGCGCGTACCACGCACCGTCGAGGTCGCCGTGTCGAAAGGGGCGCGCGTGCCAGACCAGCTCGCCCGCGTCGGCCAGGGCCTGCACCGACGGCGTGGTCCGCGGTGCCACGAGTCGCACCACGGCGCCCGCGGCCAGCAGGCGGGGCAGCCGGCGCTGTGCGACCGTGCCGCCACCCACGACGACGACCTCGCGGCCACGGAGATCGAGTCCAGCCAAGTAGTGCTGCTCGTGCGGCATGGGCCACAGCTTGCCGCCGACGGGGTGCGTGCGGCGGGTGCCGTGGCGTGGGTCTCGCCCGGGCGGGGTGGCCGTCTCACGCTTCGGGACGCAGCAGGTCCAGCATCGCGGTGTTGCCGAACATCCTCGCCGTGTCCAGCGCCGACGGCTGCCCCGCGGCGGGGTCGGCACCGGCGTCGAGAAGCGCCTTCACGATCTCCGGCTCGTCCTTGAAGACGGCTCCGGCGAGCGGGCTCTGCCCCCGGTCGTTGAGCCGGTTCGGATCGGCTCCGCGTTGCAGCAACGCGCGCACGGTGGCGACGTGACCGTGGTACGCGGCGAGCATCACCAACGTGTCGCCCTTGTCGTTGGTGAGGTTGGGCGACACCCCGGCGTCGACGTAGGCCGCCAACGTCTCGCTCTGCCCCTCGCGGGCGAGCGCGAAGACCCGGGCCCACAGTTCGAGCAGTTCCTCCGGCTCCTCGGCGGGGTCGGTCATGGTCCCAGCGTGCCACGCGGCAACGCGTTCCTCAGCGCACGAGCCGACCGCGTGTGGTCTGCGCCCGCCCCTCGGTGGACGCGGCGCTACCATGCACCGAACCGACGGGACGCACCCACGTCGTCGACCACTGGAAGCGGAGATGCCGGGCACCGAGCGCACCTGGGCGGGCACGACGCTCGCCGACCGGAGAGCCACCCGCCGTCGGCGGCTCCTCGATGCGGGCCTGGACCTTCTCGGTGGGGCCGACGGCGCCGTGGTGAGCGTGCGGGCGGTGTGTCGCACCGCGCGCCTCACCGAGCGGTACTTCTACGAGAACTTCACCGACCGGGACGACTTCGTCGTCGGCGTCTACGACCACGTCGTGTCGCTCGCGCACCAGGTGCTGGTCGACGCGGTCGAGCTGGCCGGACCGCAGCCCCGCCAACGGGCCGAAGCCGCGGTGTCGGCGTTCGTCACCCTGGTTCTCGACGATCCGCGCAAGGGGCGGGTGCTCCTGCTCGCCCCGTTCGCGGACCCCGCGCTGCGCAACGTCGGTGTGCAGCGGTTGCCGATGTTCGCCGACCTCGTGCGCGAGCAGCTATCGGACCGGGTGGACGAGGCGGATCGGACGATGACGGCCACCGCGCTGGTGGGCGGGGTGGCCAACCTGTTCGTGGCCTATCTGAGCGGGACGCTCGACGTCCCGCGGGAACGGCTGACCGCCCACTGTGTCCGGTTGGTGCTCGGCGCGGAGGCCCTGCACTCGTGACGTCCCCGCCGCGGTGGGCACAGACCGCGACGGGAACGTACACGAACTGCGGACACGTGTACGCGGAGCGCGGACACGAGTGCGCAGGCTGAGGACACGCCGGTGGGCGTCAGGCGGCGCCCAGCAGGTGTTCGAAGGCCAGTTGGGACAGTTGCGCGTAGGCGTAGCCACGGCGGCCCGCCGCCTCGGCGTCGAAGGTCTCGAAGGCGGTGCGGTCGGCCAGCAGGTCCGCCGGGGACTCGCCCTCACCCAGCGTGGGCTGCGAGAGTTCGGTGACGCGCGAGCGCTCCAGCGCCTCGGCCACTCGCGGGTCGGCGCGGAACGCCCTCGCCCGCTCCCGCAGCAGCAGGTACGAGCGCATGCAGGCCGCGGCGCTCGCCCACACGCCCTCCATGTCCTCGGTGCGCGGCGGCTTGTAGTCGAAGTGCCGCGGGCCGTCGTAGCCGCCGTGTTCGAGCAGGTCGACGAGGAAGAACGCGGAGAGCACGTCGCCGTGACCGAATACCAGGTCCTGGTCGTAGCGCGGACCGTGCTGGCCGTTGAGGTCGATGTGGAACAGCTTGCCCTGCCACAGGGCCTGACCGATGCCGTGGACGAAGTTGAGCCCCGCCATCTGCTCGTGGCCGACCTCGGGGTTCACGCCCACGAGCTCGTGGTGCTCCAGCGTGGAGATGAAGGCAAGCGCGTGCCCGATCGTGGGAAGCAGGATGTCACCGCGCGGCTCGTTCGGCTTCGGCTCCAACGCGAGTCGCAGGTCGTAGCCCTGGTCGATCACGTACTGCGCCAGGGTGTCGATGCCCTCGCGGTAGCGGTCCATCGCGGCGGCCACGTCCTTGGCCGCGTCCGTCTCGCTGCCCTCGCGACCGCCCCACAGCACGTAGGTCTTCGCGCCGAGCTCGGCGGCGAGGTCCATGTTGCGCATGACCTTGCGCAACGCGAACCGGCGAATGTCACGGTCGTTGTTGGTGAGCGCACCGTCCTTGAACACCGGGTGGGTGAACAGGTTGGTGGTGGCCATCGGCACGACCAGCCCGGTCTCGTCGAGCGCGGCGCGGAACCGCTCGATGCGCTTGGCTCGCTCGCCGTCGTCGCTGCCGAACGGAATGAGGTCGTCGTCGTGGAAGGTCACGCCCCACGCCCCGAGCTCGGCCAGCCGGTGTACGGCCTCGACGGCGTCGAGCGTGGGCCGGGTGGCCTCGCCGAACGGGTCGTTGGCCCGCCATCCCACCGTCCACAGGCCGAAGCTGAACTTGTCCTCCGCCACGGGTTCACCGACCACGCTGTCCTCCCGCTCTCCGGGTCGTAATAGTTCGAGCACTGAACTTATGCGGGCACCCCGCCGCGGTCAAGCGTTTGGTTCAACGACTGAACGAATACGATGGTCGGGTGAGCGACAGCGGTCCCGCAGGCCAACACACCGTCCGACGGCACAACTCGGCGCTCGTGCTCGACGCGATCGCGAGCGCGCCGGGCGTGTCGCGCGCCGGTGTCGCCGCGCGCACCGGACTCACCAAGGCCACGGTGTCGACCGTGGTCGACCGCCTGGTCACCGCGTCGCTCGTCCGCGAACACGGCCAGGAGCGCCGCAGTGGACCCGGACGTCGCGGCACCTCGCTGTCCCTGTCCCCCGACGGACCGTGCGGGCTCGGCGTGGAGATCGGCGTGGACTACCTGGCCACCTGCCTCGTCGGGCTGACCGGCGAGGTGCGGGGCGAGTGGACGCGACACCGGGACAACCGGGACCTCCCACCGGAGCAGGTGCTCTCGCGCGTCGCCGACGCGCTCGCCGAGGCCCTCGCGGACGCGCGGCGACAAGACGTCACCGTGGCGGGTGTCGGCGTCGCGGTGCCGGGCCTGGTCGACACCGCGAGCGGACGCGTCACCGTCGCCCCCAACCTCGGCTGGCAGGACGTCGACCTCGCCGCCGAGATGCACACCCGGACGCCCGAGCTGCCCGGGCAGCTCGTCGTCGGCAACGAGGCCAACCTCGCCGCCGTGGCGGAGCTGCACGCCCTGCGCCACGAACCGGCGAGTCCGTCCAGTTTCGTGCACGTCTCCGGCGAGATCGGCATCGGTGCGGGCATCGTGCTCGACGGCACGCTGTTCGACGGACTGCACGGCTTCGGCGGCGAACTCGGCCACTTCCCCGTGCAGCCGCGCGGGCCTCGATGTTCGTGCGGCGCGCGGGGGTGCCTCGAACGGCTCGCGGGCAAGGACGCCGTGCTCGACCGTGCCGGAGTCGACGACGTGGACGCGCTGGTGGCGGCGCTCGACGCGGGCGACTCCACGGCCCGTGCCGCGGTGCGGGCCGTGGGCAGGGTCCTCGGGTCCACGTTGTCCGCCGTGGTGAACCTTCTCGACGTGCCCACGATCGTGCTCGGCGGTGTCTACGCGCGGCTGCACCCGTGGCTGAGCGAGCCGCTGTCCGCCGAACTCGGTGACCGCGTGGTGGGCGCACCACGACGCCGGGTGGAGGTGCGGCGTTCGGTGCTGGGCGGTGAGGCGGCGGTCCGCGGAGCCGCGGCCGCCGCTCTGCGGACCGTCCTCACCGATCCCGACGCCTACGTCCTGCGCGCCCGTCAGGCCGAGTCACGCACCACCAGTTCGGTCGGCAGCAGGATGGACGGAGGCAACGGCTCCTCCCCCGCCAGTTGAGCCAGCAGGCGCCACGTCATCGTGCGCCCGAGTTCCTCCACCGGCTGCCGCACCGTCGTCAACGCCGGGGTCGCCATGGTCGCCAGCACCGAGTCGTCGAAGCCGACCACGGCCACGTCGTCCGGCACGCGACGACCCCGCGCCGCCAACTCCCGCAACGCTCCCACGGCGATCAGATCGGCCGCCGCGAACACCGCGTCGACGTCGGGGTGTGCGTCCAACAACCTCGCCATGGCCTCGGCTCCCGCCTCGACGGCGAAGTCGCTGTGGACGACGGCGTCGGTGGCGAGACCGGCCTCCGACATCCCTCGTCGCCAGCCGGCGAGCCGGTCGATCCCCACCGCCATGTCACCGGGACCGGCGAGCGTGCCGATCCGGCGACGCCCCCGCTCCACCAGGTGCCGAGCGGCGGAGAGCGCCCCGGTGAAGTTGTCGGCGTCCACGTAGGGCACTCCCCCGGTGAGCGGACGTCCGCCCGTCACCACCGGCAGGCCCGCCTCCGCGAGACGGCGGGGCAGCGGGTCCTCGCCGTGCATGCTCACCACCAGCGCACCGTCGACGTGGCCGCTGCACAGGTACTTCTCCAGCCGCGCGCCGTCGTCGTCCTCGGCGAGCATGGTGAGCACGAGCTGTCGACCGCTGCCCGACAGTCCGGCGTGGACTCCCCGGAGGACGCCCGCGAAGAACGGGTCGGTGACGACCCGGTCCCCGGGTTCGGAGACCACCAACGCGATCGAGTTGGTCCTGCGGGTGACCAGACTGCGCGCGGCCTCGTTGGGCACGTAGCCGAGCGTCTCGATGGCTCGGGTGACCGCCTCCCTCGCCCGCCTGCTCACCCCCGGCGCGTCGTTGATCACCCGGGAGACGGTCGAGCGGGAGACCCCGGCGGCCTTCGCCACCTCCTCCAGGGTCGGCGCGCCACGCTGCTCGACCGCCACGTCCCCGGGATCGGTCATTCTCGTCCTGCCAAACCGTTGTCCGCCATCACTCGCGAATACCATGCAGCACTCGCCTTCGGCGTGCGGCGTTGGGTCCCGTAGTCGACGTGCACGAGCCCGAACCGCTTGGCGTAGCCCTCGCCCCACTCGAAGTTGTCGAGCAGGGACCAGTAGAAGTAGCCGCGCAGGTCGACGCCCTGCTCGATCGCCCGGTGGGCGGCCCGCAGGTGCTGCTCGACGAACGCGATGCGGTCGGGGTCGTCCACGCGGCCGTCCGCGCCGACGACGTCGGCGTAGGCCACCCCGTTCTCGGTGATGTAGAGCGGCACCCTCGGGTAGTCGGTGTGCAGGTGCACCAGCAGACCGGTCAGGGGCTCCGCGTTGACGTCCCAGCCCGAGTCCGTCTGCGGCAGTCCTCGCTTCGGGAAGGCGACGCGCTCGACCCCGACCCACTCCGACGGTCGCCGCACTTCCCCTTCCGGGGTCGCTGCCACGTGGAGGTCGCGGTAGTAGTTCACGCCGAGGAAGTCCGTACCGGCGATGACGTCCTCGTCGCCCTCCCGCACGACGTCCCGCAGCCCGAACGGCTCCAGGTCGGCGAACACGTCCTCCGGGTAGCGACCCCGCAGCACCGGGTCCAGGAACAGCCGGTTCTGCACGCCGTCCACCCTCCGGGCCACCTCGCGGTCCTCGGCGCTGTCCGGGTCGGCGGCCGACACCGGGAAAAGGTTGAGCGTGATCCCGACCTGGCTGTCGCTTGCGCTGGACCGCACGGCGTCGGCTCCCAGCCCGTGGGCCAGCAGCAGATGGTGCGCGGCGGCGACGGCGGACTCCGGCTCGGTGCGGCCGGGGGCATGCCGGCCGGTGGCGTAACCGAGGAACGCCGAACACCACGGCTCGTTCAACGTGGTCCACGTCCTCACCCGGTCACCGAGCCGATCGAGCACGGCGGCGGCGTAGTCGGCGAACCGGTAGGCCGTGTCCCGGTTCGCCCACCCGCCGCGTTCCTCCAGCGCGTTCGGCAGATCCCAGTGGTACAGCGTCGGCCACGGCAGGATGCCCGCTTCCAGCAGTGAGTCGACCAACCGCTCGTAGAAGTCCAGCCCGGCAGGGTTCACCTCGCCGCCGTCCGGACGCACCCTCGGCCAGGCAACGGAGAATCGGTAGACGCCCACCCCGAGCTCACGCATGAGAGCGACGTCCTCAGGCATCCGGCGGTAGTGGTCCGCCGCCGGGTCACCCGTGTCGCCGTTGGCCACCGCGCCCTCACGCTCGCAGAACGCGTCCCAGATGGACGGTGACCGGCCGTCGGCGGTGGTCGAGCCCTCCACCTGGAACGCCGCCGTCGCCACACCCCACAGGAATCCCTCCGGGAACGTCACGGGCTTCACGTCGCCGTTCACAGCTTCCACAACCTCCACTAAGGACTCCTTGGGTTCGTTGGTCGTCGACACCTGCTACCCCTTCACCGCACCTTGCATGATCCCGGCCACGATCTGGCGGCCGAGCAGGAAGAACACGATCAGCACGGGGACCGTCGCCAACGTGGTGCCCGCGAGCACCAGCGAGTAGTCCACGTAGTAACCGCTCTGCAACTTCTCCAGCGCCACCTGCACCGTCGGGTTGTCCGGCCCCAACGCCACCAACGGCCACAGGAAGTCGTTCCACGACGTCATGAACGTGAACATCGCGAGGAACGCCGCGGCGGGCCGCACGGCGGGCAGACACACGTGCCAGAACACCCGGATCATCGAGCAGCCGTCCACCCGGGCGGCCTCGATCAACTCATAGGGCAGGGCGCTCACGGTGTACTGCCGCATCCAGAACACCCCGAGCGCGGTGACCAGGTTCGGCACGATCACGGCCTGCAACTCGTTGGCCCAACCGAGTTCGGCCATCGCCATGTACAGCGGGATGATGCCGAGTTGGGTCGGCACCGCCAGGGTCGCCACCACGAAGAGGAACAGCGCGTTGCGCCCCTTGAAGCGCAGCTTGGCGAACGCGAACCCGGCGAGGCTGGAGAACAGCACCGTCGAGATCGTCACCGAGCCCGCCACGATGACGCTGTTGCCCAACGCCTTCCAGAACGGCACCGTGTCGAACACGCGCGCCGCGTTGGCGAAGAAGTTCCCGCCGGGCACCAGCGGAGGGATCTGCTCGGTGAGCATCGAGCTGTCCCGGCTGGCCACGAGGAACGACCAGTAGAACGGGAAGATCGAGCCCAGCACGAACGCCGTGAGCAGGCCGTACACCCAGATGTTCGGACGCCCCGGTTGGGCGAGGCGCCTGCGTCGACGACTCGGAAGGACCGTGGTCATCGCTCACCTCCCGTCGACGCGATCCGACGGGTCAGCATGAAGTTGATCAGCGCGATGCCGATGACGAGGAGGAACAACACCCACGCGATCGCGGAGGCGTAACCGAGGTCCTCCCGCTCGAAGGCCGCCTGGTACAGGTACAGGGTGATCGTCTGGAACTGGTGGGTCGAACCACCGTTGTTCGACCCCGGCATGGCGTCGAACAGCTTGGGTTCGGTGAAGATCTGCAACCCGCCGATGGTCGAGGTGATCACCACGAAGATCAGCGTCGGACGCAACATCGGCAACGTGACGCTGACGAAGCGGCGGATCGCTCCCGCACCGTCCACGACGGCCGCCTCGTGCACCTCTTTCGGGATGGCCTGCATCGCCGCCAGCACGATCAACGCGTTGTAGCCCGTCCACCGCCAGTTCACCATGACGGCGATCGCCACGTGGCTGGCGAACCGATCGGCCTGCCAATCCACCCGGTCGAGGCCCAGCAGTTCGAGGACTCCGTTCACCAGCCCGTACTGCGGGCCGAACAGGTTGGCGAAGATGATGCCCAACGCCACCAGGCTCGCCACGTACGGCATCAGCACGGCGACCCGCCACCCGGTGGGGAACCGCACGCGCGTGTTCAACAGGGCCGCGAGCAGCACCGCGATGATGATCTGCGGAACGCTGGAGACCAGGAAGATGCTCAGCGTGTTGGTGAGTGTCGTCCAGAACTGCGAATCACCGAGCAGCGTCGCGTAGTTGCCCAGCCCGAGGAACGTCGGATCGTCCTCGATGAGTTCCCAGTCGAACAACGACACGTAGGCGGTGAACAGGAGCGGGAACAGACCGACGACACCGAAGATGACGAAGAACGGCGCGACGTAGAGGTACGGCGAGTACCGGACGTCCCACCGGCTCAACCGGTCGCGCAGGCTCGGACGCTCCGCCCGGGCCGGCGAGCCCGTGGGCTCGTCCGGCTCCGGGTCGTCCGGCGCGGTCGCCGGAACGGGGGTCGACTGAGTCACGGTCGCTCCCCGTCACGACGCGATCTGCTTGGCGGCGTTGACGAACCGCTCCCACCCCTCGTCCGGCGAGGTGCCCTGCTCCACCGCCTGCAACGCGGGACTCAACGCGTTCTCCTGGATCTTGCCGTCCCCCGGGCCCTTGTACTGGGCCTGCCCGATCCGCTTGGCCTGCTCCGCGAAGAGCTCCCCCATGGGCGGGCCGTCGAAGTAGTCGTTCTCGGCCGCCAGCAACTCCGGCGACTCCAGTGCCTCGACCTGGCTCGGGAACACCCCGGCCGCCTTGAACGCCTTGATCTGCTGCTCCGGCGCGGTCAACCACGCCGCCAACGCCGCGGCCTCCTCGGGGTGTTCGCTCTGCGTCGGCACAGCCAGGTACGACCCGCCCCAGTTGCGCGGTCCACCCGGGAACGCGTCGGTGACGGCCCACGCGCCCGCGAGGTCCTCACCCGCCTGTTCCTCGATCACCCCGAGCATCCACGAGGGGCACGTCTTGGTGGCGAACGCCGACTGCGTGAAGCCGCTGTTCCACTCGTTCGAGAACGCCACCAGACCCGCCGACTGACCACGCGCCACCGCGTCGGTCACCTGGTCCCAGTTGCGCTTGATCTCCGGGTTCGTCTCGATGGTCAACCGGTCCTGCCGGTCGAAGTAGCCGACGTCGAGCTGGTTCTGCATCGCGTTGAAGACCTGCGCCGCCGAGTCGAACCACGCGACGCCGTCGACGCGCGACACGAACTCGTCACCCGCGGCGAAGTAGCTGTCCCAGGACTCGAACAGCTCGGCCACCTCGTCCGGTTCGGACGGCAGGCCGGCCTGCTCGAAGAGGTCCTTGCGGTAACACATCGCGAGCGGACCGATGTCGGTGCCGTATCCGATGAGCCTGCCGTCCTTGTCGAGAGCGGCCTCGTACTTCCAGTCGAGCCAGCGGTCGGGCCCGGCGTCCTCGGGACCGATCTCGCGCAGGTCGTGGAAGCGGCTCGATTTGTCGAGCACCTCGGGCAGGTGCGCCTCCTCGACGGCCACCACGTCGTCGAGGCCCGATCCCGCGCCGAGTTTGGTGAACAGCGCCTGGTGGTACGGACCGCCCTGCCCGGTCTCGTGGACCACGATGTCGATCTCCGGGTGCAGGCGCTCGTACTCGGCGTACAGCTCGTCGTATCCGAACTCGTTGAACGTCGAGATGCTGATTTGGATCTTGCCGTCACCGGCAGCGTCGTCGCCTCCGCAGGCCACGGTCATCAGGCCGACCGCCGCGACGGCGGACGCGGTGGCGAGAACACGTCGGACAGGTCTGGAGCGGAACAGGTGGTGTCGCACGATGACCCCTCGTTGGGTTGGGCTGCACGTTTTTGGGAGCGCTCCCAGTCAGTTCGGGAGCATGGACCTCCCGCCGCCTCGTCGTCAATGGTCGACGACCAGGTCGTTATCAAAAACTGCATCGGGATCACTCGGAGAGAAGCGAAACTTTTCGAGAGCGCTCCCAACTTGGAGGCGTCATGCACGCCGACGACACCCGACAGGTTCCGACGACGCCCGCGCTCGGGAGACGACAAGGAGCGACCGTGAGCACCCCGTCACGGTCGCGCGCCGCAGCGCCGATCAGGGCCGCAGCAGTACCTTCACCGCGCCCGCCGCGGGGTCGGAGACCGTCCGCAGTGCCTCGTCCACCTGCTCCAGAACGAACTCGTGCGTCACGATCCTGCCCGGGACGAGCGTGCCGACGGCGAACGCGCGCACCGCGTGCACCCACGCGCGCGCCGGAGCGCCGAACACCGTGTGCAGCGTGAGCTGGCCCGTCACGAGCGCGCGGCTGCTCACGACGTCCTCGTCGTCGGGGATGCCCGTGAGCACGACCCGGCCACCCCGTCGGGCCAGACGGACGGCCGCGGCGGCGGTGCCGGTACGCCCGGCGGCCTCCACCACCGCGTCGAACGTCCCGGCCAGTTCCTCGACGTCGTCCGGGGCGACCAACCGATCGGCCCCACAGGCGAACGCGAGGTCGACCCGCGTGGCGTCCGGATCCACGACGACGAGTTCGCCCGGACTGTGCGCCCGCAGCAGTTGTGTGGCGAGCAGACCCAACGTTCCTCCGCCGACGACGGCGACCCGATCGCCCTGCCGCACGTCGACCCGCAGGCAGGCTTCCGCCGCACAGGCCGCGGGTTCGAGTCCCGCCGCCGAGCGCAGGTCGGAGCCCGGGGGCAGAACGTGCAGGAGCCGTGCCGGAACCCGCAGCCAGTCCGCCCACGCGCCGTCCTGGGTGAAGCCGGTCTCGTCGTAGGCGCTCTGACACACGGTAGGCTCGCCGCGTCGACAGGCCGCGCAACTCTGACAGGACCGAAACCCTTCCGCCACCACGGAACGCCCGACCAGCCCGGAGTCCACACCGGACCCCACGGCCACCACCGTGCCGGACCACTCGTGCCCGGGAACGACCGGGTATCGCGAGTACGTCGCGGGACGCGTGCCACGGACGAGGTCCACGTCCGAACCGCAGATCCCGGCGTAGGCGACGCGCACCAGCACCTCGCCCGCGCCCGGCCGGGGGCGGTCGACCGCGACGATCCGCACGGTCTCCGGCCGTTCGAGCCGCACGGCGCGATACGGCGTCTCGGTGTCGTCGTCCCGGTCGGCAGGCGTGGTCATGCGCTCTCCTTCGCGTCGGAATCGGCGGGCACGGCTGGTGTCGGTCATCCCGCGAACGAGGCGGTGGGCAACCCCACCACGCCGGGTCGGCAGTGGAAGAGCGCTCCGGCACTCGGTTGTTCGCCGTCGGCGACGCCCTGCCGCGAGGTGGTGACGTACAGGTCGGCCAGGTCGGGGCCGCCGAAGGCGCACGCCGTCACGCGCGTCGGGCCCACCTCGATCACCTCGTCGAGACGCCCTCGCGGCGTGTACCGGTGCACGGCTCCGCCACCCCACAACGCCACCCACAGCCCGCCGTCGGAGTCGAGGGCCAGGCCGTCGGGCACGCCGTAGCGCTCCTCGACGCGGACGACCGTGCGCCGGGCGGAGAACCGTCCCGTCTCGGGGTCGACGTCGAACGCGTCGACGCACCCGGTCGGCGAATCGACGTAGTACACGGTGTCGCCCTCGGCGTTCCACGCGATGCCGTTGGACACCGTCACCCCGGTGAGCACGACGTGCGTGGAGCCGTCCGGGTCGAGCCGATACAGCGTGCCGCGACCGGGAGCCTCGTCGTAGGCCATCGAGCCGCAGTGGAACCGGCCCTGGCGGTCACAACCGCCGTCGTTCATCCGAACCGTCGGGTCGTCCCACAGCGGCGGCAATTCCGTCACCGCTCCCGTCTCGGGGTCGGTCAGAGCGAAGCCTCGCTCCACCCCCACGACGAGTCCCCCTCCGACCCGAGGTCGGATCGCAGCGGCCACTGTGGACACCCGCTGCCGCTCGATGTCGCTCTCGCCGGGAACCCAGCTCAGCACGTCGCCGCGCAGCAGGTCGACCCAGCGCAGGCGCTCGGCGGCGGCGTCCCACACGGGACCCTCACCGTGGTCGGTGCAGACGTCGGTCACCTGCTCGGCTCGGGACACCGCCACACCCCCGTACTCGACGACGTGCTCCCGCCGCGTCGGGTCCACGTGCGCGGCAGGCGGAATCCCAGTGTTAGCGCTAACATCATCGCGGTCAAGCCGACGTCGCTCACGTCCGATCAGCCGCTGTCTCACCGTCGTCCGCGTCGCCGTGGGTGTGGTGAGCGCTCACCAGCCACGCCACACCGGAACCACCGCCGAGCCGGAGCCCGCCCGGCGGTAGCGTCGAGGTGAAACCGACATGCCGGAGGTAGGAATGGCGCGGAACGCACCGGCGACCCCCAGGCGCCCCGCCGTGATGGCCGACGTCGCCAGACTCGCCGGAGTGTCCCAGCAGACGGTCTCCCGCGTGCTCAACCAACACCCGTCCGTGGCACCCGGGACCCGGACTCGGGTACTCGCGGCCATCGAGCAGCTCGGATACCGCCCCAATTCCGCCGCCCGCGCGCTGGCCTCGAAGCGCACCCGACTCATCGGCGTGGTCGGCTTCGACACGTCCCTCTACGGACCCGCGAGCACCCTCGCCGGACTCGAACAAGCCGCCCATCGCGCGGGCTACTTCGTGAGCGTGGCGAGCCTGCGCGCACCGGACGGCGATGCCGTGCAGCAGGCGTTGCAGCGGTTGACCAGTCAATCCGTGGAAGGCGTCGTGGTGATCGCGCCGCAGCGGGCCACCGTGGACGCGCTGGCCGATGCGCCCGACGACCTACCGCTCGTCGTCGTGGAGGGCGGCGACGGCGACGGTCGCCCCGTGGTGTGCGTCGACCAGGTGGCCGGGGCGAGGCTCGCGACCCGCCATCTGCTCGACCAGGGCGCGCCGACCGTGTGGCACGTCGCGGGTCCGAGCGGCTGGCTGGAGGCGCAGAACCGGGTCACCGGCTGGCGCGAGGAACTTCGAGACGCGGGCGTGGCGGCACCGGAACCACTGCGTGGCGACTGGAGCCCCGCCTCGGGCTACTCCGCGGGGCAACTGCTGGCCGAGCGTTCCGACGTGCGGGCCGTGTTCGTGGCCAACGACCAGATGGCACTCGGGCTGCTCCGGGCCTTCCACGAACGCGGGGTGTCGGTGCCGGACGACGTGCTCGTCGCCGGTTTCGACGACGTGCCGGAATCGGCCTACTACACGCCCCCGCTCACCACGGTGCGCCAGGACTTCGACGCCGTGGGCCGCCGCAGCATCGACCTGCTGCTGGACCTCATCGAGACCGCGTCCACCGGGGTGGCCGAGCCGGGCACGAAGCCCCGCGTCGTGACGGTGACGCCCGAACTCGTGGTGCGGCAGAGCAGCATCGGTCACCCCCGACGCCGCCGTAGGTGAGCGCTCACATCCAGTGACCGCACCTCGCCCTCCAGCACGACTCGGTTCCGTGCTTGCCACCTTGACGGGTGACATGTGAGCGTTCACACTGATCGCTCGGTGACACAGCTCACCCGACGGCGGAGCTCTCGGCGCCCGGTCCCACGACGCGACCAGGAGGAGGAGCAGTGCTCAGGAAGTTGGTGGCCACGGCAGCCGCCGTAACACTCTTCGGCGCACTCACGGCCTGCGGTTCCGGCGGCTCGTCCGGCTCGGCCGACGACACGATCGTCATGGGCTTCGCCCAGGTCGGCGCGGAGAGCGGCTGGCGCACGGCGAACACGAAGTCGGTGCAGGAGGCGGCGGAGCGCGCGGGCATCGAACTCAAGTTCTCCGATGCCCAGCAGAAGCAGGAGAACCAGATCAAGGCGATCCGGTCGTTCGTCCAGCAGCGCGTCGACGTCATCGCGTTCAGCCCGGTGGTCGAGACCGGCTGGGACACCGTGCTGCTCGAGGCGAAACGAGCCGGGATCCCGGTCATCCTCACCGACCGTTCCATCGACTCCGACGACGAGTCGCTCTACGCGACGTTCCTCGGCTCCGACTTCGTCGAGGAGGGCCGCAAGGCCGGTGAGTGGCTCGTCGAGGAGACCGAGGGCGAGTCACGCGTCAACGTCGTCGAACTTGAGGGCACCACGGGCGCGGCGCCCGCGATCGACCGGCACACCGGCTTCGTGGAGGCGATCGAGGGCACGAACATCGAGATCATCGCCTCGCAGACCGGTGACTTCACCCGCTCCGGCGGCAAGCAGGTGATGGAGGCCTTCCTCAAGGCACACGACGACATCGACGTGGTGTACGCGCACAACGACGACATGGGGCTCGGGGCGATCGAGGCCATCCAGGCCGCGGGCAAGAAACCCGGCGAGGACATCAAGATCATCACGGTGGACGCCGTGAAGGACGGGATGCAGGCGCTCGCGGAGGGGCGGATCAACTTCATCGTGGAGTGCAACCCGCTGCTCGGCGATCAGCTCATGGAGCTGGCGAAGAAGGTCGTCGCGGGTGAGGAGGTCCCCCACCGCGTGGTCGTCGAGGAGACCACCTTCACCCAGGAGCAGGCCGCCGAGGCGCTGCCCGACCGGAAGTACTGAGCAGACCCGCTCGCCGACGCGCTCGTCCCGCCACGGACGGCGCCGTCGACCGTCGAGGACGGAGGCGCACCATGCCGGCAACCCCGAGAGCGGACTCTCCCACCGAACCGATCGTCGACATGCGCGGCATCACCGTGCGCTTCCCCGGGGTCACCGCGCTTCGGGACGTCGACTTCCGGCTGTTCCCCGGCGAGGTCCACGCCCTGATGGGAGAGAACGGCGCGGGCAAGTCGACGCTGATCAAGGCGTTGACGGGCGCGCAGACGGTGGACGCCGGAATCGTTCGGCTCGGCGGCGAGCGGGTGCGGTTCGCGAGTCCGGCCGAGGCGCAGGAGGCGGGGATCAGCACCGTGTACCAGGAGGTCACCCTGTGCTCGAACCTGACGGTGGCCGAGAACATCCTCCTGGGTCGGGAACCCCGCCGCCTCGGCGGGATCGACCACCGTGCTCTTCGGCTCCGGGCCACGACACTGCTACGGCGTATCGGCCTGGACGTCGACCCGGACTCCGTGTTGGGCGATCACTCCCTCGCCGTGCGGCAACTCGTGGCCATCGCACGAGCCGTGGCGGTGGACGTTCGCGTGCTGGTGCTCGACGAACCGACGTCCAGTTTGGACTCCGACGAGGTCGCGGAGCTCTTCCGCATCGTGCGGGTGCTGCGGGACGAGGGGGTGGCCGTGCTCTTCGTGTCGCACTTCCTCGACCAGGTGTACGAGATCTCCGACCGGATGACCGTGCTGCGCAACGGTGAGCTGGTGGGCGAGTACGCCACGGCGGACCTCGATCGCGCGCGGCTCGTCGCCGCGATGCTGGGACGGGAACTGAGCACTCTGGAACGTCTCGAACAGCGCACCGAGCAGCGGTCACCGGCCGACGCCACGACACCTCTCCTGCTCCGGGTGACAGGGCTCGGGCGGCGGGGCGCCATCGAGCCGTTCGACCTGGAGATCCGCGCGGGCGAGGTGGTGGGTGTGGCCGGGCTGCTCGGGTCGGGGCGCACCGAGCTGGCGCGGTTGCTCTTCGGCGCCGACCGTGCCGACACCGGGCGGGTGGAGATCGACGGTCGACCGGTGACGTTGCGCTCGCCGCGTACCGCGATCGCACACGGCATCGGGTTCTGCTCCGAGGACCGTAAGGGCGAGGGCCTCGTGGCCGACCTGTCGGTGCGCGACAACCTCGTGCTCGCGCTGCAGGCCGCTCGCGGCTGGGCCAGGCCGATACCCCGCCGGGTCGCCGACGAGCTGGTCGAGCGCTACGTCCGCCTGCTCGACATCCGCCCCGCCACACCCGACGCGCTGGTCGGCACCCTCTCCGGAGGCAACCAGCAGAAGGTGCTGCTCGCGCGGTGGCTGGTCACGACACCACGCCTGCTCATCCTCGACGAGCCGACCCGCGGCGTCGACGTGGGTGCCAAGGCGCAGATCCAGAAGCTCGTCTCCGACCTGGCCGCCGACGGGCTGGCCATCGTGTTCATCTCCGCGGAGCTCGACGAGGTGGTGCGGTTGGCCGACCGGGTGGTCGTGCTGCGCGACCGACGGTTGGTCGCCCAGTTGCGGGACGTCACCGTCGACGACGTCCTCGACGTGATCACCCGCGAGGGCACCGCGCCGGAGAAGGCGGCCTCATGACCGGCCACGCACGCTCCCGTCGCAACGCGCTTCGCCGTAGCCCCCTCGTGTGGCCGCTGTCGGCCCTCGTGGCGCTGCTCCTGGTGAACGTGGCGATCACCCCGTCGTTTTTCGACGTCCGCCTGCAGAACGGCCATCTCTACGGCAGCCTCGTCGACATCCTCCGCAACGGCGCGCCGACGTTGCTGATCGCGCTCGGGATGACCCTCGTCATCGCCACGCGGGGCATCGACCTGTCGGTGGGCGCGGTGGTGGCCATCGCCGGGGCGGTCGCGTGCACCACCATCACCGGAGCAAGCGATCCGAGCAGCCCCGTCACGGCGTTCGCCGCCATGGGGCTGGCGCTCGGACTCTGCCTCGTGCTCGGGGCGTGGAACGGCTTCCTCGTGGCGGTACTGGGAATCCAGCCGATCATCGCGACGCTCGTGTTGATGACGGCCGGTCGAGGCGTCGCGATGCTGATCACCGACGGACAGATCGTCACCGTCAACAACGCCACCTTCGCCGCCGTCGGAGCCGGGTTCGTCGTGCTTCCCCTCGCGATCCTGATCAGCCTGGCCGTCTTCGGGCTCGTCGCGGTGCTGACCCGGCGCACGGCGCTCGGGATGCTCATCGAGGCGGTCGGGGTGAACCCCACGGCGAGCCGCCTCGCCGGCGTGCGTTCCCGCACCATCGTGTGGACGGTGTACGTGTTCGCCGCCCTGTGCGCGGGAGTGGCCGGGCTGATGATCAGCGCCGACGTGAACGCGGCGGACGCGAACAACGCGGGCCTGTGGATCGAGCTCGACGCCATCCTGGCGGTGGTCCTCGGCGGCACGGCGTTGTCGGGCGGGCGCTACAGCCTCACCGGCACCCTCGTCGGCGCACTCCTCATCCAGACCCTGACCACCACGGTCTACACGATCGGTGTCCCGTCGGAAGTCACGCTGGTGTTCAAGGCCGTGGTGGTGCTCGCCGTGTGCCTCGTCCAGGCTCCCCGCGCGAGGGCGCTCCTGCGACGACGCGTCCGCGGCGCGGAGTCCACCGACGCGACGGAGGTGCGCGCATGACCGGCGACGTTCCCGCCCCGGCCTCGACGAACCCCGGCCGGGCTCCGGGTCTGCCACGCCGCTTCGTGCCCGTGCTCGCGACGGTGTCGTTGCTCGCCCTCGCCTTCGGTGTGGGCGCGGTGCGCTACGACGACTTCGCCACCAGTCAGGTGTTCGCGAACCTGCTCGTGGACAACGCCTTCCTTCTCGTCCTCGCGGTCGGCATGACCTTCGTGATCCTCACCGGCGGCATCGACCTGTCCGTCGGCTCGGTGCTCGCACTGTCCACGATGGTCACCGCCTCGACACTGCGGGCGGGCTGGCCGACACCACTGACGATCGTGGCCGTCCTCGTGCTGGGCACGGGCTTCGGTCTGCTCATGGGACTGGTGATCCACCACTTCGACATCCAGCCGTTCGTGGTGACGTTGGCGGGCATGTTCCTCGCCCGCGGCCTGTGCTTCCTCATCGACGTGGAGTCGATCTCGATCAGGGACGAGACCTTCCGCGGCATCGCGATGGGGGTGGTGGAACTCCCCGGCGACGTGCGCATCACCTACGGCGTCGTGGTGGCGCTGCTCGTCGTGGCCGTGGCGGCGTACGTGCTGCACCGCACCCGGTTCGGCCGCACCGTGTACGCCGTGGGCGGCAGCGAGACCTCGGCACGGCTGATGGGTCTGCCGACCGGTCGGGTGAAGGTCGGCGTCTACGCGATCAGCGGCTTCTGCTCCGCCCTCGGCGGGCTGCTGTTCGCGCTGTACATGCTCTCGGGGTACGGCCTGCACGCCGTCGGCATGGAACTCGACGCGATCGCCGCGGTGGTGATCGGCGGCACCGTGCTCTCCGGCGGGTCCGGATACGTGGTCGGGTCGGTGCTGGGTGTCCTCGTGTTCGGCACGATCCAGACGATCATCTCGTTCGAGGGCACACTCTCCTCGTGGTGGACGAAGATCGTGATCGGGGTGCTGCTGCTGGCGTTCATCGTGTTGCAGCGGGTGCTCGTCCGCCGACGGCAGTGACTCCGGGGACGCCGCTGTCGGCGCCCGCTCGCGACTCGGGCCGTCCTGCCCGACAGTGGAGCCGTGGCGAGGAAAGGAGTTCGGCCATGACGTCCGCCCGACCGATCCGCACGGCCGTCCTGGGCTTCGGCCTGTCCGGCAGGGTGTTCCACGCGCCCTTCCTGGCCTGCGACCCCGCGTACTCCCTCGACGTCGTGGTGACCCGCGACGAGGAACGCGCCGCGCAGGCCCGTGCCGCTCACCCCAAGGTGACGGTGCTTCCCGATGCCGCCACCGTGTTCGACCGGGCCGACGAACTCGACCTGGTGGTCGTCGCCACTCCTCCGGCGACCCACGTCGAACTCACCGCCCAGGCCCTCGACGCCGGGCTGCACGTCGTCGTGGACAAGCCGTTCACGCCCACCAGCGCCCAGGGCGCCGCACTCGTCGAGCGGGCCAGGCGCGCGGGACGACTGCTCACGGTCTTCCACAACCGGCGGTGGGACGGCGACTTCCGTACCCTGCGGCGACTCGTGGCCGACGGGGAGCTGGGGCAGGTGCACACCTTCGAGTCCCGGTTCGAGACGTGGAAGCCGCACGGACCGCGGGCGTGGAAGGCGCACACGCCCGTGTCACAGGGCGGCGGCATCGTCTTCGACCTGGGGGCCCACCTCATCGACCAGGCCGTCCAGCTCTTCGGCCCGGTGGAGTCGGTGTGGGCCGACGTCGCCGTGCGCACCCCTCACTCCTCCGGGGTGGTCGACGACGACGCCCTCGTCGTGCTCAAGCACCGGAACGGAGTCCGCTCGCAGCTCGTGCTGTCCTCGCTCGCGGCGCTGCCGGGTCCGCGCTTCCACGTGCTGGGTTCGTCGGCCGCGTACACGACGTGGGGCCTCGATCCGCAGGAGGCCGCGTTGCGGCAGGGCGCACTGCCCACCGACGAGGGATTCGGCCGTGTCCCGCGGGAGCAGTGGGGTGTGCTGGGGGTCGGGGACGACGTGCGGCGCGTCGAGCCGGAGCCGGGGGACTACGGCGAGTTCTACCGGCTGCTCGCGCGCGCCGTCCACGGCGAGGGCACGGTGCCCGTCGACCCGGGCGACGCCGTGGCCGTGGTGGAGCTGGTCGAACGCGTGCACGACGCAGCACGACGGTGAGTCCGGTCCCGTGCGGGGGCCGACTCGGTAATCACCTTGACGCCACGCCACGGTGGAGCAGCCTTGACACCATGACCGCCACGCGCCGTGGGCGTCTTCGTGCCCTCCTCGCCGCCGCTCTGCTCGCGCTCACCGCCTGCTCCTCGGGCGACAGGCCCTCGGACGACGCCGCTCATCCCGCCGTGGAGCCCGAACCGGGTGCTCTCCCGGTGACGATCGAGCACCGCTACGGCTCCACGACGGTCACCGACCCGCCGAGCCGGGTCGTCAGTGTCGGCTACACCGACCACGACGCCCTGCTGGCGCTCGGGGTGGTCCCGGTCGCGACCACCCGCTGGTTCGGCGACTACCCCGGCGCCGTCGGACCGTGGGCGAGGGACGCGCTCGACGGCAGTCCGGTGCCCACGGTGCTCGACGACACCAACGGCATCCCGTTCGAAAAGATCGCCACCCTGGAGCCCGACCTCATCGTCGGGGTGTACTCGGATCTCACGCGCGAGGAGTACGACGTCCTGTCCGAGATCGCGCCCACGATCGCTCCGCCGCCGGATCGCCCCGACTTCGGCGCCTCGTGGCGGGATGTGACGACGACCGTCGGCCGCGCGGTGGGCAGACCCGCCGAGGCGCGCCGCCTCGTCGCGGACGTCGACCGACGCCTCGCCGACGTCCGCGCCGAGCACCCCGACTTCCAGCGCGCCACGGCGGTGGTGGCGGCACTGTCCGACGGCTACTTCCTCTACGGTCCCTCCGACCCCCGAACCGAGCTTCTGGTCGACGTGGGCCTGTCGCCGCTGCCCGACCTGGCCGCGCTCGTGGGCGACCGGTTCGGGGCGAGTGTCGGCAGGGAGAACGCCGACGTGCTCGACACCGACGTCGTCGTGTGGCTCACCAACGACGGCGGTGCGGAGCTACGGCGCGATCCGCTCTACAACACTCTGCGCACGGCGAAGGAAGGCCGCGAGGTGTTGATCGACAACACGTCCGACTTCGGCAACGCCTTCTCCCAGGTCTCCGTGACGAGCATCCCGTACGTGCTCGACCGCCTCGTGCCGAAGCTGGAAGCGGCTCTGGACGGCGATCCGGCCACCACCGGCTGACACCGGGGACGCGCCCGGCCACAGCGAAACGGCACAGATCCGTCAATTAAGTCAAGCGCTTGACTCAACCCGCCGGGGCGCGCTTCACTGACGCGGTAGCGACTACGGAGAGGACTTGCATCGTGGCCGACAGTGAATCGGTGTTGGACTATCCGCTCCCGAATCCCGCGCCGCTGGAGCCGCCCGAAGAGTGGGCGCGGCTGCGACAGGAATGTCCCGTCGCGAGAATCAAGCTCCCGAGCGGGGACGAGGCCACACTGGTCACGCGGTACGACGACGTCAAGAAGGTGCTGGCCGACCCGCGGTTCACCCGGCAGCTCGACACCGGCGCGGGCGCGGCGCGCATCGCGGCGAACGAGTCGGGCGGGGTGTTCAACAGCTCGATGGCGTCCGCGATCCCGCAGTCCGGCCCCGGCCACCGGCGGTGGCGCACCCGGGTGGGCCGGTGGTTCACCGCCAAGCGGATGGCGGCGCTGCGTCCCCGCATCGAGGCGATGGCGAACCAGCTCATCGACGAGATGATCGACCAGGGTCAGCCCGCCGACCTCAGGGCGAGCCTGGGCTTCCCGCTGCCGGTATGGGTCATCTGCGATCTCCTCGGCGTCTCCGACTCCGACCGCGACCGCTTCTCGTACTGGTCGGACACGTTGCTGAACCTGACGAAGTACGACCAGGCCGAGATCGACGCCGCACAGGCCGAGTTCGTCGAGTACATGGCCGCCCACGTGACGGCACGTCGAGCCGACCCCGGTGACGACCTGCTGAGCTCGCTCATCACCGAGGACGCCGACGACCCGATGTCCGACGCCGAACTCGTGGCCACCGGGCGGGGCCTGCTCGTCGCGGGACACGAGACCACGGCCAACATGATCAGCAAGATGGTCGGCATGCTGCTGGCCGACCGGCGGCGGTGGGAACAGCTCGTCGCCGACCCCTCGCTCGTGCGCACGGCGGTGGAGGAATCGCTGCGCTTCGACGCCAACCCCGGCATCGGCCTGCCGCGATTCATCAGCGAGGACGTCGAGATCGCCGGGACCGTCGTGCCCACCGGCACCACGGTGATGTGCAACATGGGCGTCGCCAACCGCGACGAGACCGCGTTCACCGACGCGGACCGCATGGACCTGACCCGCAGCCCCAACCCGCACCTGACGTTCGGCGCGGGCGCACATTCCTGCCTCGGTCAGGCACTCGCCAGAACCGAACTGCAGACCACGCTGGAGGTGCTGCTGCGGCGGCTGCCCACACTGGACCTCGCAGTCGAGGCGGACGCCCTGGAGCGGGTGGAAGGGCTCGCCGTGGGAGGGTTGGCCAGGCTCCCCGTGCGTTGGTGATGATTCCTCCATGGCAGTGAGGACGATCCGGAGCGAACGGGCGAACGCCACCCGTCGTCGCATCCTGGAGACCGCGGAACGCCTGTTCGCCGAACACGGTGTCACCGCGGTCTCCAATCGACAGATCAGCGAGGCCGCGGGCCAGGGCAACAACACGGCGGTCGGGTACCACTTCGGGACCAAGGTGGATCTCGTACGCGCCATCGTGCGCCGCCACAACGAGGACATCGAGCGGCGGCGGCTCGACATGGTCGCACGTGCCGCCGGGTCGGACGATCCCCGGGACTGGGTCGCGTGCCTGGTGCACCCGGTGGCCGAACACCTCGCCGAGTCGGGCAGCCCCACCTGGTTCGCGCGCTTCGGCGCGCAGGTGATGACCGACCCCTCGCTCCGACCGATCATGTACGAGGAGACGTTGAGCTCCCCCTCACTGCTGCGCACTCTCGATGAGCTGCAACGCTGCCTGCCCGACCTGCCGGTCGAGGTGCGGTTCGAGCGCGGCGACATGACCCGGCAGCTCATCGTGCACATGCTGGCCGAACGCGAACGCGCGTTGGCGGAGCTGACCACGACCCCACGGTCCGACTGGTGCGACGCTGCCACCGGCCTGGTGGACGCCATCGTGGGCCTGTGGTCGGCTCCGTGCACCACCGGACGACGAACCGAGACAACCGACGAATCGGAGGGATGACATGAAGGTCAGTGTCGACGAGGACAAGTGCTGCGGCGCCGGACAGTGCGTGCTGCTCGCCCCGGACGTGTTCGACCAGCGGGAGGACGACGGCATCGTCGTGCTGCTCGACGCGGAGCCGGGCGAGGAACTGCACGCGGTGACCCGGGAAGCGGCCAGTGTGTGCCCCGCCGCCGCGATCACCGTGATCGAGGAATGAGCGCCCCCTCGCACGTCGTGGTGGTCGGCGCGTCGGCGGCCGGGTTGTCGACGGTCGAGGCGTTGCGGCGTCACGGCTTCGCCGGGCGGCTCACCGTGCTCGGCGACGAGCCGCACCCACCCTACGACCGACCACCACTGTCCAAACAGGTCCTCTCGGGGACGTGGCAGCCCGAACGCGCTCGCCTGCGCAGCGACGAGGTGCTGTCCGCATTGGACGCCGAGTGGCTCCTCGGTGATCCCGCCGTCGGGTTCGACGCCGCCACGCTGACCGTGCGGACCCGCTCCGGCACGACGGTGAGCGCCGACGCCGTGGTGCTGGCGACGGGCACCGTGCCACGCTCGCTGCCGGGCAGCACCGACTTCGCCGGGGTCCACGTGTTGCGGACGCTCGACGACGCGCTCGCCCTGAAGGCCGCGTTGAGCGAGGGGCGACGGCTGGTCGTGGTCGGCGACGGGGTGCTGGGGGCGGAGGTCGCCGCCACCGCGCGCATCCTCGGCGTCGACGTCACCATGGTCGGTCCTCAGCCGCGGCCACTCGCGGCCCAGCTCGGCCCCCTGGTGTCCGGGTTACTGGCCGACCTGCACCGCGAACACGGTGTCGAACTCGCCCTCGGGCACACGGTCGACGGTCTCGTCGATGAGCACGGCCACGTGACGGGGGTGCGACTCGACGACGGTCGACTGCTCCCCGCCGACGTCGTGCTCGTGGCCGTCGGCGCGTACCCGGCGACGAACTGGTTGCAGGGCAGCGGCCTCACCATCGACGACGGCGTCGTGTGCGACTCACGCCTGCGAGCAGCCGACGGCGTGTACGCGGTCGGCGACGTGGCCCGGTGGGACCACCTCGGCCTCGGCGTCTCCGTGCGACTGGAGAACCGCACGAACGCCACCGAAGCGGCTCAGGTCGTGGCGGCGAACGTGCTCGGACAGGACCGGACCTACGCGCCGATCCCCTACTACTGGACCGACCAGTTCGACACCAAGATCCAGGTCTTCGGACTGCCCTCACCCACCGACGAGTTCACCGTGGTGGACGGCGATCCCGCCGAACGTCGGTTCGTCGTCCGGTGCACCCGTGACGGCCGGACGACCGCGGTCGTCGGCTGGAGGATGCCCAAACAGACGCGGCTGCGCCGCGCGGAGCTGGTCGACAGCGTCGCCGACCCGGCCGTGCCCGCCGGCTGAGAACGACACGTCAGGAGGTATCGCAACCGTGACGAGCACCGACACGACGGACGTCGCCGCCGAGTACCCCTTGCCTCGCGCCGAGGGCTGCCCGTTCGACCCGCCTCCCCGGCTACGGGAACTGCAGGAGCGAACGAGACTCACGAAGGTGCGCCTGTGGGACGGCAAGACCCCCTGGCTGGTCACCCGCTACGCCGACCAACGCGCGCTGTTGGCCGATCCCCGGATCAGCTCCGACGTCACCAAGCCCGGCTACCCGAGCCCGGCAGCACGGTCCGGCGACGGCTCGTCGATCAGTTTCATCCTCATGGACGACCCCGAGCACGCGCGGCTGCGGCGGATGGTCACGGCACCGTTCACGGTGCGCCGCGTGCGGGCGATGCGGCCCCGGGTGCAGGCCATCGTGGACACGCTGATCGACGACCTGCTCGCGGGCCCGAAGCCGATCGACCTCGTCGAGGCGTTCGCGCTGCCCGTACCGTCGCTGGTGATCTGCGAGCTGCTCGGGGTGCCGTACTCGGACCACGACTTCTTCCAGCACCACAGCAAGGTCGTCATCCGGCGCACGTCCACCGCGCAGGAGCGCGCGACGGCCCTCGGTGAACTGGCCGCCTACCTGCATCGACTGCTGAGCGACAAGCTCGCCGAGCCCGCCGACGACCTGCTGTCCGGCCTCGCGGAGCGCGTGCGCTCGGGGGAACTCGACCACGACACCGCGGCCCGCACGGGAGTGCTGTTGCTCATCGCGGGCCACGAGACCACCGCGAACATGATCGCGCTGGGCACCGCGGCGCTGCTGGAGCACCCGGACCAACTCGCCCTGCTGCGCGACGCCGACGACCCGGCGGTGGTGGACTCGGCCGTGGAGGAGTTGTTGCGCTACCTCCACATCACCCACAACGGCCGGCGGCGGGTCGCCCTGGAGGACATCGAGTTCGCCGGACAGGTCATCCGGGCGGGAGACGGTGTCATCTTCCCCAACGACATCGCCAACCGGGACCCGGAGGCGTTCCCCGACCCCGACCGGCTCGACCTGCGCCGCGACGCCCGTCACCACGTGGCGTTCGGATTCGGCGTGCACCAGTGCCTCGGGCAGCCGCTGGCCCGGCTGGAGCTGAGCGTGGTCTACGGCACCCTCTACCGGCGCATCCCGACCCTGCGGCTGGCGACCGACCTGGACTCCGTGCCGTTCAAGCACGACGGTGCGGTGTACGGCGTGTACGAGCTGCCCGTGACCTGGTGACCCACGAAAGGACGAGTATGAAGATCACCGTCGATCAGGACAAGTGCGTCGCGTCGGGGCAGTGCGTCGTCGCGGCCGAGCGAGCGTTCGACCAGCGCGAGGAGGACGGCGTCGTGGTGTTGCTCGACGCCGAGCCTCCGGCGGAGCTGGCCGATGACGTCCGCCAGGCCGCGTCGGTCTGCCCCGCGCTCGCCATCCACGTTGCAGAGTGACTACCGCAGTGCCGTCCCGGCGGAGCCGACGAGGTCGAGTTCCGCCCGGGTCGGCAGCCCTTCCCAGTCGCCGCGGGTGGCGACGGCGAACGCACCGCACGCGGTTCCACGCGCAAGTCGTGCGTCGAGGTCGACGCCGTCGAGCCGCCCCGACAGGTAGCCCGCGGTGAACGCGTCTCCGGCGCCCACCGAGTCCACGACGGACACCCGGTGGGCGCCGACGTGCCGCGTAGTGTCCACAGTGGTCACCGATGCGCCTTCGGCGCCGCGTTTCGTTACGACCTCGGCCACGCCGTGGCGCAGCAGCTCGTCGACGCCCCCGACCAGCGCGAGTTCGTCCGGCGACCCGACGACCACCTCCGCACGGCGAGCGAGCGGGGTGAGAACCCGGGCCGCCTCGTCGGCCGACCACAGCCGCGACCGGAAGTTCACGTCGAAGGACAGCGCCGCCCCGTGTTCGGAGGCGCGCTCGCACGCCGCCGTCACGGCGTCCCGAGCCGTCGGACTCAACGCCGGGGTGATCCCGCTGACGTGCGCGAGTCGCGTCGTCGCGTCGATCGCGCCGACCACGTCGGCGGGGGCGAGTCGCGATCCCGCCGACGCCGCGCGGTAGTACTGCACCCGCGTGACGTCGGGAAGCCGCTGCTCGAACAGCACGAGCCCGGTCGGCGCGTCGTCCTCTCGCACGTACGCGGTGTCCACGTTCTCGGCCCGCAGCGTCCGCGTCACGAGCGCACCGGGCTCGTCGCGTCCCACCCGACCGACCCAGCGCACGGCGTAACCGAGCCGGGACAGTCCGATCGCGACGGTCGACTCGGCACCCGCGACCGACACCCGCGCCGTGGTACCGAGGCGCAGCAGTCCGTCCGCCCGCATCGCCACCATCGTCTCGCCCAGCGTCACGACGTCCACGACGCACTCCCTTCGCGAGTCGCCGCGACGAACGCCGCCGCGCGCTCGCGCAGCGCCGCCACGTCCCCGCCGTGCGGGGCGTCACCGGTGAGTGGACTGCCGACCCCGACGGCGCAGGCCCCTGCCGCGAAGTACCGCGGGACGGCAGCCAGGTCCACACCACCCACCGGAACCAGAGGCACGTCGGGGAACGGGTCACGCAACGCCTTCACGTGACCGGGACCGAGGCTGGCCGCGGGAAACACCTTCACGGCCACGGCTCCGGCGTCCCGCGCCGCCAGCACCTCGGTCGGCGTCAGCGCACCGGCCAGCACCGGAAGCCCGAGAGCCACGGCAGTCGTCACCCCGTCCCCGAGCGCCGGGGTGACCGCGAAGGCGGCCCCGGCGTCGTGGACACGGCGCGCGTCGTCGGCGGTGAGGACGGTCCCCGCGCCCACGGACACCTCGTCGCCCAGCACTTCCACGACGCGCGCCAGCACGGCCGGCGCGTCGGTCGACGTCAGCGAGACCTCCAGCAGCCGCACACCCGACTCCGCCAGCACCTCCGCCGTGCGCACGCACGCGTCGGGGTCGCTGCCCCGGATGATGGCCAGCAACCGCTGCCGGGTCAGCAGCTCGCGAAAGGTCATCGTCACTCCTCACGTTCCCGTCGAGCGGTGGCGGACGCCGGGTCACCGGCGGTGGTGCCCACGCCGTGCTCGGCGACGTCCCCGGTGATCTCCTCGGCGTCCTGCGCCGCCTCGGCCAGCAACGCGCGCATGGCCGTCGCCGCCGCGGCGGGATCCCGGCGCCGTACCGCGTCGACCACGGCGGCGTGACTCGGCACGGGATCGGTCACCGCGGCCTCGTGCACGAGCGCGTCCCGCAGCGAGAGCGCGGGTTCGACGACGGAGTCGAGCGCCGACACCAGCTCGTTGTGGGTGGCCCGCAACAGTGCCCGGTGCCACCGCAGGTCCGCGTCGGCGGCGGCCTCGGCGCTGCCGTGCACGGCGTCGGCCATGGCGGCCAACGCGGAGTCCAACTCGGCCAGGTCGGCCTCGGTGCGACGACGAGCCGCCAGCGCGGCGGCCTCGGGCTCGACCATCTCGCGCAGTTCCCCGAGGTCACGCAGCAGGCGCGCGGTCTCCCCGGCGTGTGCGCGCCAGCGGGTCACGTCCGTGTCGAGCAGGTTCCAGAAGCGGCGTTCTCGGACGACGGTGCCGCGCTTCTGCCGGGCCTCGACGAGCCCCTTCGCCGCGAGCACGCGCAGCGACTCCCGCAGCACGGTCATGCTCACGTCGAGCTCTCGTCCGAGGGCAGCGAGGTCGAGAACCGCGCCCTCGGGGAAGGCACCGGCCACGATCCGCCTGCCGAGGGTGGCGACGGTCTGCCCGTGCACACCCCGACCTTGGTACGCCGTCACAGGCCGGAAGTCTGATCGCGACAGGGGGCCAGTGTCAAGATTAATTACTAATTAATACGGTCCGGATCCTGTCGGACCCGCTCTCTAGCGTGTGCGGTAAGTGTTGACACAACGTCGAGGAGTGCGATGCGAACGATCAGTGCCGCGCAGCGGCGTGCCCTGCTCGGCCGACGCCACCGGCTCGCACCCGACGCGGCGGCGTCCGACCCGCTCGACGTCGCCGACAGCCTCGTGGCCATGCACAGCACCGATCCCACCACCGTGTACCTCTCCACCTGGGCACGAACGCGCGACTGTCGGCGGACGCCGTTGGAGGACGCCCTCTACACCGAGCGCAGCCTGCTCCGGCTGCTCGCCGTGCGCCGGACGGTCTTCGTCACTCCCCGCCCACTGGCCCCGCTTTTCCTGCGCGCCTGCGCGGCGGACGTGGCCGACCGTGAACGCCGCACGCTCCTCACGCTGCTCGCCGCGAGCGGTGTCGCCGAGCCGGAACGCTTCCTCAACGAGGCCCGCGACGCCGCGTTGGCCGTGCTCTCCAGCCGGTCGGAGATCGGTGCGGCCGACCTCGCCGACGCCGACCCACGCCTCGGCACCTCCGTCGTCCTCTCGCAGGGCAAGCGCTACGAGAACAGGCAGAGCGTCGCCAGCCGACTGCTCCTGCTGCTGTCGACCGAGGGTCTCGTCGTGCGCGGGCGACCGCGCGGCTCGTGGACGTCCCAGCAGTACCAGTGGTCGTCGATGCGAACCTGGCTGGGCGAGGACCTCCCGTCGATACCGGTGGCCGAGGCCGAGGTACGCCTCGCCCGGCACTGGCTCGCTGCTCACGGTCCGGCGCTGCCCGAGGACCTGCAGTGGTGGACCGGCTGGACGAAGACGCGCACCAGGACGGTGTTGACCGCGCTGCGACCCGTCGAGGTCGAGGTCCACGGCAGCACGGGGATTGACCTCCCCGACGCGGACACCGAGGTCGGGGAGTGTCCCGCTCCGTGGGCGGCGCTGTTGCCCGCTCTCGACCCGACGTCGATGGGGTGGAAGCACCGCGACTGGTACCTCGGCGAGCACGCCGAGCGCGTGTTCGACACGACCGGCAACGCCGGGCCGACGGTGTGGTGGAACGGCCACATCGTGGGCGGGTGGAGCCAGGACGGCCGGGGCGACGTCACGTACCGGCTGTTGGAGGACATCGGCTCGGACGGTGTCGCGGCCGTCGACGCCGCGGCGGAGCGGCTCACCGCCGCGCTCGCCGGAGCGCGCCTGGCGCCGCGAGGCCGACGCCGCAGTCCGCTGGAGCTGGAGATCGTGGCCTGACCTCGACCCCGTCGTCCGCGCGGTGCGGACACGAGTGCGGGACCCGCGGACACGCGTTCAAAGCTTGAGGACACGAGTGCGGGAACTGCGGACACGCCGGTCAGAGGAGGAACGCCACCGACGTGAGGATGGCGGGGAGGCTCAGCAGGGTCGTCACGAGCACGGCGTCGCGGGCCAGGGTGACCCCGTGCCCGAATCGCACGGCGTAACCGAACACGTTCTGCGCGGCGGGCAGGGCCGCACACACCACCACGGCCAGCAGATCGACCTCACGCAGGCCCAGTGCCAGGCCGAACCCCAACGCCAGCAGTGGGTGCACCACGGTCTTCAAGGTCACGACCACGGCGAGCGGCATCCGACTGTCGGGGTCCCGGCCGGGCCTGCTCGCGCCGTGCAGGGAGATTCCGAACGCCAGGAGCATGGCGGGCACGGCGAGGTCACCCAGCAGCTCCACGGGCGCGAGTACCGGCGTCGGCAGACTCACCCCGGTGGCCGTGACCACGATCCCCGCCACCGACGCGATGGCCAGCGGATTGCGCAGCGGCGCCGTGAACGCACGCCCCAGAGTCGGTCTGTTCCCCGCACGCCGGGCCGAGACGACGTCGAGCACCGTCGTGAACACCGGAGTCAGCACCGCGAGCTGGAACAACAGCACGGGCGCGACCACCGTGGCGTCGCCGAACACGTACGCCGCGACCGGCAACCCGAGGTTGCCCGCGTTGACGTATCCGCTGGCCATCGCCGCAATGGCCGTCTCGCCGGGTGGTCTGCGGCGCACCAGTCCCACCGGCACGTACAGCAGACAGGCCAGTGAGCTGGTCACGGCGGTGACGAGCAGGTTCGCCGAGAACACATCGCTGACGTCGGCCCGCGCGAGCGTCGTGAACAGCAGGGCCGGGCTCGCCACGAAGAAGGCGGTACGCGACAACACCTCGGTGGCAGCGGGACCCAGCACGCCCGCTCGCCCGACGGCGTAGCCGACGACGACGACACAGGCGAGGACGAGGAAACCTTCGATCACGCCGCTCATGTGGCTGTCACGAAGCGACACCGTAGAGCTGTGACGGCGGTCAATCGGGGGCGGGTGCGCGTCGCGGCAGTCGTTACGACGGCCCCCGGGCGGGAAGCCTTCGGGCATGCGCGACGACGCGTCCCCTCCTCCGGAGCCACTCGCAGCGGTGCCCCGGCAGCACCGAGCGGAGGGCCGGCACGCCCGTGACCAGGAGGTTCCGGCGCACTTGTCGGCAGGCGCCCGCAGCAGGCCCGCGAGAGCCGTCGACGAGGTCCCGACCGATCTGCTCGCCCGACGCGACGCGCTCGCCGACAGCGCCGACCGACACCTCGAGCCCTCGACCGACAACCGCAGTCGTGACCGACGACACGTGCGGACAGGCTCGACCGACGACCGCGATCCGTGAACCGACGACACGTGCGGGACAGGGAGGTCCCATGGTTCGTCCCGATCCAGCAGCCCCTCGCCGCCTCGTCGTGGGTTACGACGGCTCGGCGGCGGCCGAGCACGCCTTGCGCTGGGCTCTGTCGGAAGCGGCGTCCCGTGGCGGTGAGGTGTCGGTGATCGCGGTGCGCGAGCGGGAGGAGGCGCTTCCCGGCACGTCCTACGCCCTCCAGCCCCACGGCGTGCGCCCTCGACTCGACGAACGACAGGTGCGCGACCGGCTGCACGACGTGGTGTCGCGTGCGGTGCCGCCCGAGGTGCCGGTCACGGAGACGGTCCGCACGGGCGATCCCGCCACCGTGTTGGTCAACGCCTCGGCGGAGGCGGATCTCCTCGTCGTCGGCCGACACCGGCACGGGGCGGCGTCGGAAGTGCTGCTCGGCAGCGTCGCGGCGAGTTGCGTCCGCCGCGCCCGTTGTCCGGTGGTGGTCGTCCCCACGCAGGGTGACTGACGCCTGGCTGGTGAGCGCGGGTCAGTCCGACCGAGGCTCGGCCTTGCGCCCCTGCGAGGCGCGCCGGACGGCGAGCCCGATCGGGACCACGGAGATCACCAGGACCACCGCACCGGCGCCGAGGGCCGTCGCCGCCACCTTCGGCAGCGCGGGCACGGTCGCGCCCACCTCGGCCCGCACGCTCACGCCCGGGACCTCGTCCTGATCGACCACGACGAGCACCCAATCACCGGTCGACACCGTCGTCTCCACGGACTGCGTCCCGCTCCCGGTCGCCGACTCCACCCAGATGTCCACCGACTCCGGCGGCGGGGGCGGTCCCCCGGAGTACACGGTCTCGGTGCGCACCCGGTCGCCCGTGACGTCGCGTACGACCGCGTGCCCAGTTCCGGACAGGTAGCGGGCCGCGTCCTCGGCCGACGCGATACCGAGGAACACGCTGCGCTCCGGCTCCAGGGGTGTGACGCTCACGCGCACGTCACCGAGTCCATCCCCGACCTGGTCAGCGACCCCGCCTGCGAACCGCATCGGCTCGGTCCGCACGGCGTCGGTGTTGGTGGCGAGCGTCGCGGAGGCGGTGAGGTAGCCGTCGGCGTCGCGTTCGTTGCGGTCCACCCACAACGCCACCGCACCGCCGATCAGCAGCCCGATCCCGGCGAACGCCAGGAGCGCACCCACGACCACCGAGACGACTCGGCCCGGCGTCCAGCCTCCGGGGCCGTCGGGTTGCCGCTCCGGTACGGACGTGCCCTGCTCGTCACCACCCTGGTGGAGGCGGAACGGCGGGTACCGGTCGGTGAGCAGTCCGACGTAGGCGCCGACGCGGAGCGCCCAGCGGTCCATCCCGAGAACGAAGTCGAAGATCGAGGTCGGGTAGCGGCCGGTGAACAACAGGGCCACCGCCGCGAAGAACACGAGCACCCCGACCAGCCCGACACCGCTCCAGCCACGCACCGTGGTCTGCCACCCGAACCACGCTCCTCCGCCGACGAAGAAACCCACGACGAGGTAGTGCGGGAAGGCGAGCAACCACTTGACGAGCACGAGACCGCGCGACAACCGCTCCGGGTAGTCGACCTCCAGCCGGGCGGGATAGTCCGGGACGTCCGCGAGAGTGAACGGCGGGTAGCGGTCGGTCCCCAACGCACCGTAGGTGTAGTAGTGCACGCGCCACGCCCAGCGGAGCACCCCGACGTTGAAGTCGAACAGCACGCGGGGATACCGGGCGGTGACGAGGATCGCCACGAAGGCCACGAGGGTCAGCACCACGAAGGTGATCCAGAGCAACGCCAGAACCACGTAGTGCGGGAGCGCGAGCAACCACTTGACCAGCCAGAGCCACCGCGACAGCGGGGTGTCGAGTCGCCCGTGGACCCGGATCGGCTCCGTCGAGGGTGTCGTCATCGGATCGACCTCTCGTTCGTGTCACCGGGACCGCCGCGCCACGACCACGACGACAGCCCACGGCCCGTCCGTCGTCGAGGCGCCGGCCGGTCACCACGGTGCCCAGAGTCCCCGCCCCACGGTCGACGGGCCATGGTCCGTCGGCCCCCGCTCCGGGGTCCTAGGTCCCCGGAGGCGCGCCGTCGACGCGGGAACGGGTGGTCGCCGATCCGATCGCGACCACCCGGGCGCGGCCTATTCGACGACCATGCGGACGGGCGTGCCGAGTTCGACCGTGCGGCTCACGGTGCACAGCTTGTCGTGGGACAACGCGACCGTGCGCGGCAGCATGGCCCGCGCGGCGTCACCCTGTTCGCCCTCGGGGAAGCGGACCCGGAAGGTCACCGAGAGGTTTTCCATCCGGTTGCCCGACTCGGGGTCGGACACTTTGTCGCCCGCCACCGTCACGACGAACTCGTCGGGTTCCGTGCGACGGCTGGTGGCGACGTCGGTGTCGATCGCGGTGCAGCCACCGATCGCGGCGAGCAGCAACTCCACCGGACTGAACTCGTCGTCGCCGCTGCCGAACCGGATGCTGGCACCACGACCGTTGTGCGCCACGTAGTGACCCGCGGACTCGCGCTCGACCCGTACCGACCTGCCAGATGTCGTCATGGCGTCGAACCTACCGGGATGCCGTCCCTCAGGGGCGAGGGATGTTGCGCAGGTTCGACCGCGCGAGCTGGATCATGCGGCCGACACCGCCCTGCAGCACCATCTTGCTCGTCGCCAACGCGAAGCCGGTGAGCTGCTGGCCGGTGATGCGGGGCGGGATCGACAGCGCGTTCGGGTCGGTCACCACGTCGAGCAGGGCGGGTCCGTCGTGGTCGAGGACCTCGCGCAGCGCCGCGCGTACGTCGCGGGGGTCCTCGACGCGGACACCGTGCGCGCCCGCGGCTCTCGCGATGGCCGCGTAGTCGGTGTCCGGGTAGGTGGTCGCGTGCGGGGGCAGCCCGGCGACGAGCATCTCCAGGTCGACCATGCTGAGCGACGAGTTGTTGAACACCACGACCTTCACGGGCAGTCCGTAGTGGACGATGGTGAGAAAGTCTCCCATCAGCATGGAGAACCCGCCGTCACCGGCCATGGCGATGACCTGCCTCGCGGTGGACGGCAACTGCGCGCCGATGGCCTGCGGCATGGCGTTGGCCATCGACCCGTGCGTGTAGGAGCCGATCATCCGCCGTCGCCCGTTGGGGCTGAGGTAGCGGGCGGCCCAGACGTTGCACATCCCCGTGTCCACCGTGAAGATCGCGTCGTCGGCGGCTTCGTCGTCGAGCACCGCCGCGACGTACTCGGGGTGGATGGGTTTGTGCCGCTCCACGTCGGTGGTGTAGGCGGACACGACGTTCTCCAGCATGTCGGCGTGCTTGCGCAACATCCGGTCGAGGAACCGCCGATCGGTCTTCCGCCGCACGCGCGGCGTCACGGCCCGCAGCGTCTCCTTGACGTCCCCGCACACGCCGTGGTCCAGCCGGGAGCGTCGCCCCAACGCCTCGGGCCGGATGTCGACCTGTGCAATGCGCACGTCGTCGGGCAGGAACGGCCGATACGGGAAGTCGGTGCCCAACAACAGCAGCAGGTCGCACTCGTGCATCGCCTCGTAGGCGGCGCCGTAACCGAGCAACCCCGACATGCCCACGTCGAACGGGTTGTCGTACTGGATCCACTCCTTGCCGCGCAATGCGTGCCCGACGGGCGCGAGGACCTTGCCCGCGAACTCCATGACCTCGTCGTGTGCGTCGGCGACTCCGCGCCCGCAGAACAACGTCACCCGCTCGGCCTCGTCGATCAGCTCCACGAGCCGGTCGACCTCCGCCTCCCCCGGCCGCACCGTCGGACCGCCGGTCGCGAGCGCCATCTCGGTGCGACGCCGCGGCGCGTCCATCCCGGCCACGTCACCGGGCAGGACGATCACCGACACGCCCGCCCTGCCGATCGCGGTCTGGATGGCGATCTGCGCCGTCTGCGGCATCTGATCCGGCGTCGACACCATCTCCGAGTAGTGACTGCACTCGGCGAACAACCGGTCCGGGTGCGTCTCCTGGAAGTACGACGTCCCGATGTCCTCGCTCGGGATGTGCGCGGCGATGGCGACCACGGGAGCCGAGCTGCGATGCGCGTCGTACAAGCCGTTGATCAGATGCAGGTTGCCGGGGCCGCAGCTCCCCGCGCACGCCGTCAACTTGCCCGTGATCTGCGCCTCGGCACCGGCGGCGAAGGCCGCCACCTCCTCGTGCCGCACCTGCACCCACTCGATCTTCGGGCTCCGGCGGACCGCGTCGGTCACGGGGTTGAGGCTGTCGCCCACGACGCCGTACATCCGCTCCACACCGGCCTGCACCAGCATGTCCACCACCTGCTCGGCGACCGTCTGGTTGGCCATGCGCACTCCCTCTCCACCGACGCTCACTCCCGCCGAGAGGTAGCCCTTCGGCGAGCAAGTGAAACGTGGGATCGGGCGCGGAGAGCGATCTTGTCCATCGACTCAGTCACCTGTTGAGCCCATTGCGAAACGATCAACACACTCCGTAACGTCAAAACCAGGAGACATCGGAAAAACCGGTACGACACCTGGGGTGACGCGTGCGGGAAGCTCCAATACTGAGAATGCTCGACACACCGGGATTTCTCGAAGTTCACTCCACGGAGGAGCTCGCGGAGCACGTCCACCGAATCCGGGCGGACAAGGCACGTCGTGACGAAAGTTTTCGATTGGGCAAGCGACCGGAACCCGTGCACCTCCCCTTCTCGAAAGGATTCGAGACCAGGCCGGTCGAGGTCCTCCACGAACTGGGGGTGGCCACCAGCTTCTTCCGAGAGAGCCCCTTCGCCGACATCGCACATCTCTGGGCACGGTTCCGGTACTGCGGAACGCTCGGAACCAATCAGAGCAGGAAACTCGTCCTCGCCCACACTCCCGAGGACGTCGTCTACCACCACAAAATGACGCAATCGGAACAACTGGGCGTGGGTTTCGCTCTCGTGATCGCGAAACGCCTTCTCGCACGCTGGTATCCGGAGTTCCGGTTCCAGGCCATCGACGCCGAAGTGGCATTGAAAGCGGGGTACATCCAGCGAGTCGGCCGAGTCGTTCCGACGAAGATCTCGAAGAAGCGTCCGGACTACTTTCTCGTCGGACACAACGCCAGAGGCACCAAGGTCAAGATCTTCGTCCTGGAGTGCAAGGGCACCCACGAGGACAAGACCTTCCTCCACGGACAACTCGCCAAGGCATGCGTTCAGGTGCAGACCATCGAGATCGGGGAGAAGAAGCCGAGATCACTGATGATCGCATCGCTGCTCAAGCGAGACGGCATCTCGTCGTACGTCTTGGACCCGCCTGGCGAAGAGGACCTCTGGTCCGGGGAGGAAGCAGACGTTCCCGAGCTTCTCGACGGGGAACCGGGAGAAGCGACGCTCACCGCCCGCCAGCCCACGTCGAACGACTTGGTCGCCGACTCTCCGGAGCAGTCGGCTCAGCACGCCGTACCAGCACAGGACGCCGACACACCGAGGCTCGACGATCTCGACGGTGCCAAGGAGCCGGCGTCCGCGCCGGAGATCGTACGCATCGCCGACAGCGATCGCCCCTGGTTCCTCGGTGTCCTGGCCAGATCCGCAGCAGCGTCGGCCTTGATCTTCGCAGGCGACGTCGCCGACGCACGTCGCTACACGACCCCGCGTCAGCGTTCGACACACGTTCCCGAGGGCAACGAGCAGGAACTCTTCCCGGCCGACGACTTCCGAGACCCTCCCCCCGACACCGCACTGTCGACCTACCGACTCCCGAACGGCGCGACCTTCGAGGGCCGCTCGTACACGGCCCCGTTGTGGGGACACAAAGTCCTCCGGGTTCGCTGTGGACTGGAGAGCACGCTGTATCGCCAGCTACGAGAGGGCAAGGTCGCCCGATACTGGCGACTCACCCGCGGCATCACGCGCCGACTCGGCCTGGGAAACGGGCCTTCGACCAGCGACCACGTCATTTCGATCGGCGGGGCCGGAACGGTCATGGCGATCGACATCGAGAATCAGTGACTCGCGTCCACGCCCTGCGCGCGAGACCGATCAGCCGCCGAAGAGCGCGCGCCACTCCTCCAGCGAACGGGGCCGGAAGACGACGTTCTCGCGGCGCACGTGGGACAGCGACGCAGACGGCTCGGCGGAGTACCAGTGCCCCGGATACACCACCGGGTCGCCCGGCAGATTCGCCAACCACTGGAGGCTCCGATACATCGCGTCGACGTCCCCGCCGGGCAGGTCGGTGCGACCGCAGCCGTCCAGGAACAGCGTGTCACCCGCGATCAGCGCACCGTCGAGCAGAAAGCACTGACTGCCGGGCGTGTGGCCGGGGGTGTGCAGCAGGCGCAGCGAGACGGCGCCGACGTCCAGCCGGTCGTCGTGGTCGTGGGCGACGAGGTCGGTCTTCGACACGCCCGTGGTGCGGCGGACCCACTCCAGTTCCTCCGCGGCGACGTGGATGGGCACCGACACCCGTGCGAGCAGCTCCGCCACACCCGGCAACGAGAAGCCGAGCAGGTCACCGCCGACGTGGTCGGGATGGTGGTGGGTCGCCAGCACCCCCACCAGGCGCATGTCGTCGTCCGAGAGCACGGCCAGCAGGTCGTCGACCGCGTAGGCGGGGTCGACGACCACGGCCTCGCGGGTCTCGCGGTCGCCGATCAGGTACGCGAAGTTGCGCATCTGGGTGGCAACCGGGTCACCGACGGCGAAGTCCCGGCCGGACAGCAGTTGCCGGAAATACAGGCGCTCGGACATGGGCGCATGGTAGCCGTCCGGTGCCCGGCGCTCGCAGACACGCGTGCGGGAGGTGCGGACACGCGTGCGTAGACGGCGGACACGCTGCGGGAGGATGGGCGCATGGACGGGACTGTGCTGGTGCTGGGCGGACGCAGCGAGATCGGGATGGCCGTGGCGACCCGGCTGGCCCGACAGGGCGCCCGGTCGTTCGTGCTCGCCGCGAGGCGCAGCGGCGACCTCGACGACGAGGAACGCGCGCTGCGAGCGGCGGGAGCGACGACCGTCGCACGGGTGGAGTTCGACGCGGACGAGTTGGACTCCCACGCGCGGGTGCTGAACGACGTCGTCGCCCGCCACGGGCCCCTCGACGTCGTGGTCACCGCGTTCGGCATCCTCGGGAACCAGGCCCTGGCCGAGCGCGACGCCGCCCACGCGGTGTCCATCGTGCACACCGATTACGTGGCCCACGTCAGCGTGCTCACCCACCTGGCGAACCTGCTCCGGGAGCAGGGACACGGCACGCTGGTCGTCTTCTCGTCGGTGGCGGGCGTGCGCGTGCGGCGCGCCAACTACGTCTACGGCTCGGCGAAGGCCGGCCTGGACGGCTTCGCGTCGGGGCTCGCCGACGCCCTGCACGGCAGTGGCGTGCGGCTGCTGCTGGTGCGGCCCGGGTTCGTCATCGGCCGGATGACCCGGGGCATGACACCCGCGCCGTTCTCCAGCACGCCCGACTCGGTCGCCGACGCCACGGTGGCCGCCCTCCGCTCGGGTCGGCACACCGTGTGGGTGCCCGCAGTGCTGCGGCCCGTCTTCGGACTCATGCGACTGCTCCCCCGCCCGATCTGGCGGCGGCTGCCCCGCTGAGCACGTCGCCCGCCCGAGCGCCCCGGTCACTCGGGCGGGGCGAACAACTCGCTCGGGCGCCGATGCGGGCTCGTCGGGACCTCGCCCGACGGCCTGCCGACCCGCATGAGCACCTGCGGATACGCGTCCAAGGACAGGCGGTCGGCGAAGCGGCGTCGCGCCTCGGACAGGTGCAGCGGCTGGGTCTGCACGGCGGCGACGAGTCCGCGTCGGACCGCCCCCAACCACACCTGTTGCATCACCATCCCGGCGCGCACGTGCGCGAGCCTGCCGTCCTCGCCCGTGGCGAACACCAGCACCGTCTCCTCCGCCAGCCGTCGGGCGAGCACCGCGCGGTCGGGCAACGCGGTGCGGACCCGCACGAGGCCCGCCCAGGGCAGCGAGGTGGACGGCAACGCACCGCTCGCGAGCCCGACCCCGTGGGAGCGTGACCGCTCGTCGCGGATCGTCCAGATCGCCAACTCCCGCTGGTATCCCTGGTCGTTCTTCAGCACCGCGCCCGCGTAGTCGAGCAGTTCGGCCAGCGCGTCGACGTCCTCATCCCCGACGAGGGGCCGGACGTGCACGTCGTCCCCGCTCGCCTCCGCCGCGAGGTCGGCGACGTCCTCGCTCGACAGCTTCGGGCCCGCGAACGGCTGCCGATAGCTGTGGCGGCGGGCGATCGCGGTGTAGCGGTGCAGGTCGTTCTCGTGGGGTCGCCCCGGGCCCTCGACGCTCAGCCGCGCCACGAGGTCGGAGTCGGGTCCGTCGGGCAACAGCCACAACCGGGGCCGCAACGACAGCACACGCGCGGCGATCTCCAGGTTCGCCGCCGCCGCACCGCACGAAATGGACCGATCGCGGTCGTCGGGATCGTGGTGCGGCAGCGTGAGATCGGCGCGTTCGAACAGTTTCGCCTCGCCGTCGGGCAGCTCCAGCCGCCACGGCTGGATGTTGTGCACCGACGGTGCTCGCACGATCGCCCTCGCGAGCACGTCGGTCTCGCCGGCCGACCACTCGCGCTTCGTCATGATCCCACGATCCTGCCGCCGCGACGCCGGTGTCATCCGTCGAAGAGCCCGTGATCGAGGGCCGAACGGCCTCACCGGGTCCCGTCTCCCCGAACGCCGTCGAGTGCTGCGGCGTCCTCGGGACGGACTTACGCTGCCGACATGACCATCGGTGTCTTTCTCGTCGACGACCACGAGATCGTGCGACGGGGCCTGGCGGACCTGCTCGACGACGAACCGGACATGCGGATCGTCGGGGAGGCGGCGTCGGTGGGTGAGGCGCTCACGCGCATCCCGACGGCGGGAGCCGACGTCGCCGTGCTGGACGTGCGGCTGCCGGACGGCAACGGCGTGGAGCTGTGCCGGGAGCTGCTGTCCACCGTCGACGGGCTGCGGTGCTTGATGCTGACCTCGTACCACGACGATGAGGCACTGTTCAACGCGATCATGGCGGGCGCGTCGGGGTTCGTGCTGAAGCAGGTGCTGGGCTCCGATCTCGTGTCGGCCGTGCGCACCGTCGGCTCGGGCGGGTCGCTGTTGGACAGCAAGACGACCTCGGCGCTGATGAATCGCATCCGCAAGGAACGTGCCGACGCCGATCCCGTCGCCGAACTGTCGGAGCAGGAACGCGCGGTGTTCGAGTTGATCGGCGAGGGACTCACCAATCGTGAGATCGCGGCCCGGCTGTTCCTCGCCGAGAAGACCGTGAAGAACTACGTGTCCCGGCTGCTGGGCAAGCTCGGCATGCGGCGCCGCACCCAGGCGGCCGTGCTCGCGACGGAACTGCGCAAGCAGAACGCGAACCGGTTCCCGAAACAGGGCTAGAGCGGGACCCGCCACACGACACAGGCTCCGCCTCCGGGTTCGTCGCGCACGACGAGTTCGCCGCCGCATTGGCGCGCCCGCTTGTCCATGTTCTCCAGACCGCTGCGCCGGACCCCGGGGGGAATGCCCACGCCGTTGTCGGCGACCTCGATCGTCAGGTCCCGCTCCGAGGTCTCCACCAGGATCCGGATCGCGTCGCCGTGGGAGTGCCGCAACGCGTTGCTCAGCGCCTCCCTGAGGACGGCTTCCGCATGCTCCCCCACCTGTGGTGAGACGAGGGTGTCGACGGCGCTCGACAACTTCATCGTGGGCGCGACGTCGCTCTGCGCGGTGAGCTGTACCACGACGTCGAGCAGCCGACGGCGCAGGCTCGGCTCCTCGACGGTCGAGGCGTGCAGGTCGAAGATCGACGTGCGGATCTCCCGCACGGTCGTGTCGAGCTGTTCGACCGCCTGCTCCACCCGCATCCGCGCGTGCGCGTCGTCGATGCGACGCAGCGTGCCCTGCAGGCTCATGCCGGTGGCGAACAGGCGCTGGATGACGTGGTCGTGGAGGTCCTGCGCGATGCGGTCGCGTTCGGCGAGCACGTCGAGCAGCCGCTGACTGCGTTGCTTGTCCGCGAATTCCAGGGCCACGGCGGCCTGGTCGGCCAGCGACGTGAGCATGGGCAGGTCGTCCTGGGTGAACGGCGGGGCGCTCTTCGGTCGCACGGTGAGCAGCGCCCCGCCGGTGCCCGCGGCGCCCATGAGCGGCAGCACGGCGCCAGGCCCGAGCGCGGCGGAGCCGACCGCGGGGTCGTCCGGCAACGCCGCCGTCAGTTCGGGGAACAGGCGCGGGGTCCCCTCCCGCATGGCCTCCGCGACGGCGGAGTCACCCCGGACGTCGACGGCCAACCTCGTCAGGGCGGAGACTTCCTCGACCGACACGCTCGCCGACACGACGTTCGAGGTCTCGTCGGTCGCGAGCAGGATGACCGCGTCCTGGGCCTCGGCCAGCTCGCACACCCGCCGTACCACGAGCCGCAGCGTCGCCTCCACCGACGCGCCCTCCAGCAGTTCCCCGTTGATCTCGGCCACGGCGCTGAGCCAGCGCTCCCGTGTCCGGGACTGTTCGAACAGGCGCGCGTTGTCCACAGCGACTCCCGCCGCGGCGGCGAGGGTCTGCAGGACCACCTCGTCGTCGGAGGTGAACTCCGCACCGCCGCGCTTCTCGGTCAGGTAGAGGTTGCCGTACACCTCGTCGCGCAGCCGCACGGGGACCCCGAGGAAACTGTGCATGGGCGGGTGGTGCGGCGGGAAACCCACCGACGCCGGATGCCGGGTGAGGTCGGGCAACCGGACCGGGCGGGGGTCGTCGATGAGCAGCCCGAGCAGTCCCTTCCCCTCGGGCAGGTGCGGCATGCGGGCGATGCTCTCCGCGTCCATCCCCACATGCAGGAACTCCGCCAGCCCGTCGCCGTCCTCGTCGAGCACGCCGAGCGCCCCGTACCGGGCGTCGACGAGTTCGGTGGCAGCCTCCACGATGCGCTGCAACGTGGAGTCGAGTTCGAGCCCGGACGCGACCGCGAGCACCGCGTCGAGCAGGCCCTGGAGCCGGTCTCGGGTGCGCACGATCTCGCCGATACGGTCTTGGACCTCGCGCAGCAGCTCGTCGAGCCGTAGACCGGCGAGAGCCCGCGTCCGGGGACGATCGGCGCCGCTGTGCGCGCCCGCAGACTCCTCGGCTGTCATCGACTTTCTCCGGTTGAGGGACAGGGCACCTTCGTGTTCCCTGGTCGGCGGCCTTTCAAGCACGCTCACCGGGCGATGGCCGACCGAGCACGAGCAGCGACTGCGGGCTACCGTCCACGCCCGCGTGCCTCACCATGCGCTGGCGGAATTCGCGCATCTCGAACGGCTCCACCACCGGGGACGCGGTGAGCCCGAGCGCCGTGGCGGAGAGCCAGGCCCGCTGCAGGGTGACGCCCGCGACGAGCTGGCCGCGTCGACCGTCGGTCGCCGTGACGACCAGCAATCCCGGTTCGAGGCCACGTTTGCGGTGAGCCGCGACGACCGCCGATACCGGGACGATCTTCGCGTCGGCCGTCTCGGCCGCCCGCACGATCGCGTCGCGGAGGGCAGGATCAAGAGCCTCGGGGTCACGGGGGTCGAGGGCGGTACTGTGCCGACGCTGCTCGAACACGGCCCGGTACTGGCCGACGTCGACCGCGGACGGGCGGTGTCGACGGCTCGCGACCACGGTCGCCACCAGCTCCGCCCGGTCGGGATCGCCGAAGAGCACCACCTCCGGAGTCCACCCCAGCACCCGGACGGTGCACGCGAGGACGGTCAGCGCGCAGCCGCACGCGACGACGCCGTTGCGGTTGGCCCCGGCGTGCCCGCGCAACGCGGACGGCAGGTTCTCGAAGATCTCGACCCGCCGGCCCTCCATCCGGATGCGCCACGGCTCGGCGAGCCCGCACCGGTAGGCGTGGGTGCTCGCGCGGGACAGCACGCTCTTCTCCTGCTCCGACCAGGTGTGGCCCGCGAGCGAGAGAACGGGTGGCTCGACGGTCATCGACCTCACCTCTCGCCGTCGAGGCCGCGCACGACCTCGTGCAGCTCACGGCGGGGCGTCTGCGCGCCGGGATGGCCGTACCCGATGCGCAGTGCCGCCTGTGGATGGTCCGTGCCCCCGAGCATCGTCCGCAGTTCCTCCCGAGTGGACGGAATCTCCAGTGGTTGGGCGAGGAACGACGCCTGCAGTCCGTGGGCGGTCACGGTGAGCAGGACGCGTTGCAACGCCTGTCCCGCCCGCACCGCGTCACGGCGGGTGTCGCCCGGGCTGGTGAGCACTGCGACGAGTGGCTGACGTTCGAACTCGCGCGCCACCCGGCCTGCCGCGCCCACGTACTCGCGCAACGCCAACGCGGTGCCCTCCAGGCTGCGCGGTCCTCCCGCCGTCAGCGGCACCCCGTCGCGTCGCTCGCCGTGGTGGCTCCACGCCTGCAGTTCGGCGAGGAACGCCGGGTCCTGACGCTGCACGTGGTCCGCCCGCCGCAGCAGCGCGGCGAACGCGTCGAACGCGGCGGGCTCGGTGAGCAGGACCAACCGGGCGCCCTCCGCTCGTGCCGCGCGGAGCAACCCGTGCCGCACCACCGACGGCACCGGCGTGTCCACGAACGGCCGACGATTCGTGTGCCGCGCACCGATGGCGTCGGCGAGTCGGGCGTCCTCGGCGGCCGGGCCGCGGCCGAGGCCGACCCGGACGGTGGCGAGCAGCTCGGGCCGGGTCCGCTCCGGCAGGATCGACACCGCGCACGCCGTCCGGTGCCGGGCCAGCTCCAGCCGGATGTTCAGCACGGCGGCACCGCAGGACAGCACGGCCTCCCTACCGTCGGGATCGCTCACCGCGAGTACCCGGCGCTCGTCGAGCAGCACGTCGATCTCGTTGCCCCGCACCTCGAACAGCCACGGTTGGGTGTTGTGCGGCGAGGGCGCTCGGGTGCCTGCCCGCAACGCGTCCGCGACGGTCGTGGTGAGAGCGCCGGGTGCGAGGTCCGTCATGGCGTCGAGTGTGCGGGCGAGCCACCCCGTCGGGACACCGGCGCTCGCCCCGTTCCGACAGGGTCTTTCGTCCCCGTTTCGACACGCGGGACCTCCGACTCTTTCCGGCAGCGCGGCCCTCCGGGAAGGCTGACGCCATGCCCGGTGACGCCCCGGCCGACGGCACGATCGTGGTCGGCATCGACGGTTCCCCCGCGTCGCGTCAGGCGCTGCGGTGGGCCTGCTACCAGGCCGAGATCACCGGCGGCAGCGTCCTGGCCATGTCGGTCAGGGAGGAGGCCGCGTTCCTTCCGGGATCGGAGTTCGCGTTGCGCACCCGTGGCTCCTGGCGCGACGACGACACCGTGCGCGCGGCCCTCCACCGGGCGGTGAGCCTGGTCAGCACGTCGGCGCCCGTGCGCGAGCGCGTCGTCACCGGTGAACCCGCGGACGAGCTGCTGGCCGCGGCCAACGAGGCCGATCTGCTCGTGCTCGGCACCGACGGCCACCGGGGGTTGAGCGCCGTGCCGCTCGGCAGCGTGGCCGTCGAGTGCGTCCGGCGGGCCGTGTGTCCGCTCGTGCTGGTGCCCGCCGCCCCGGCGCGCTGACCCACACAGTCCGATGTGGACGCAACGGGTCAGTCGTCGTCGCGGAGCCGATGCTCGACCGTCGCCCGCACCACCCCCGGGACCGACTCGGCGAGGACCGTGGCGACGTGCCGGTCGGTGGCGTCGTCGTGGTCGTCCAGGACGGTCACGGTGCCACCGTCGACCGTGACGTGCCAGCGATCGGGGCCGCCGTAGATCATGAGCCGTCGCCGGACGTCGCGCGCGATGTCGGCGTCGTCGCGTGACAACGCGCGCACGACGTCGCTGCGAGTCACGATCCCGACCAGCTTCGTACCCGCGAGCACCGGCACCGCCCGCAGATGGCCCTCCAGCAGCGTGCCCACCAACTCCGCCACGTCCGCGCCCTGCTGCGTGCACGTGGGCGAGCTCGTCATGACCTCGCCCACCGTCTCCGGCACCGGCGTGGTGGTCCGGTCGGTGCGGTACCGGGCATCCGGAGGAACCCGGTCGGCCACGACGTCGGCCTCGGTGACGATGCCGACCACGCGGTCGGAGTCGTCCACCACGGGCAGCGCGGTGAAGCCGTGCTCGGCCAGCAGGCGGGTCGCGCGCTTCACCGAGTCGTCCGGGGAGACCGTGACCACCGGGCTGGTCATGATGTCCTTGGCGCGCATTCACTCCCCCGACCGAATCACGGCGACCGGACACGGCGCGTGAGTGACCAGTGCCTGACTCGTGGAGCCCAGCAACATCCCGCGGAATCCGCTGCGTCCCCGGCTGCCCACCACCAGCAGGCGCGCGGTGCGGCCGTGGTCGAGCAGGGTCCGCACCGGACGGCCCCGCACGACGGCAGTGTCGACGGCGACGTCGGGGTACTGGGTCCGCAGCGGCGCGACCTGCTCCGCCAACGCCGCCCGCTCCCCCTCCTCGATCTCGGCGGGATCGACCCGCAATGGGTAACGCGGGACGGCCTCGTCGAGGAAGATGCCCCGCCAGGTGCGCACGACGGTCAGCGGAGCACCGTGCTGGGCCGCCTCGTCGAAGGCGAACCGCAACGCCGCGGTACTGGCCTCGGAGCCGTCGACACCGACCACGACGGGCGCTCCGGCGTCGAGCGGTCGTGGCGCCGCCCGCACGACCACCACCGGCGAGCGGCCGTGGCCTGCGAGACCGACGGCGACGGAACCGACGAGCATGCCGGTGAAGCCGCCGAGACCGCGCGAGCCGAGCACCGTCATCCGCGCCCGGCTCGACTCCTCGACGAGGGCGTTCACGGGTTCGGTCTCGGCGAGGACGGTCTCCACCGACACGTCGGACGACACCGCCGCCGCGGCTGCCCTGGCCTCCTGCAACCACTGCCGTCCCTGGTGTCGCATGCCCTCCCGCAGTTGCGCGAACGTGGCGGCGAACTCGGGATACCCGTACATGGGCACCACGTAGGCGTGGACGAGCCGCAGGTCGTCGCCGCGCACCACTGCTTCCGCGGCAGCCCAGCGGACGGCCTCGAGCGCCGACTCCGACCCGTCGACGCCCGCGACGATCGTGCTCATGGTCCGGTCTTCTCCCGACGTCGGTTGCGGCTGTGGGTCTGCGTCCTGGTTCCCCGTGGCACCACGAGCACCGGACACGGGGCGGACCGGGCCAGCGCGTGACTCGTCGATCCGAGCAACCGACCGCTCATCTCCCGGTGGCCGGTACTGCCGACGACGAGAAGTTGCGCCGACGCGGCGTGGCGCAGCAGCGCGTCGGTCGGCCGGTTCCGCGACACCACACGCTCGACCTCCACCTCGGGATACCACTCGCGCATGCCGGCCAGTCGTTCCGCGAGTGTGATGGCCTCGGCGGTCGGTCCCTCACCCCAGGGCCCCTCGGTGTGGTGGTGGAACAGCCCGCGTCTCGATCCGCTCGCCGCGTGCACGGCGATCAACGGCGCCTCGCGCAACGCGGCTTCCTCGTAGGCGACGACGACCGCCTCCACGCTGGTGGGCGAGCCGTCCACCCCCACCACCACGGGGCCTTCGCCCGGTGGGCGGGACCGACCTTGCGACCAGCGGACGACGGCGACCGGGCACGGAACGTGCCCCATCAGTCCCGCCGCCACCGCACCCAGACGCCCGTGGTCCTGGGGCGGATGGCCGCCGATGACGGTGCATGCCGCCTGTCGGGCGCGCTCGGCCAGCACCGAGACCGGGTTGCCGACGACCAGTTCGGTGCCGATCTCCAGCGACGCGCCGCCCACCTCCTCGGCCACCTCGCGCGCCCGCTCGACCCAGGACCGCGCCTCGGTCTCCAGGGTCAGGAAGTGGTCGGGCGGCATCCCGATCCCCGTGCCGTACGGCGTGGGCGAGTGCATCGCCGCCACGAGCGACAGCGATCGATGGCGTCTCGCGGCGGTCGCCGCCGCCCATTCCGTCGCGTGCAGTGCCGGTGTGCCACCGTCCACGCCCACCACCAGACCGGTGGATGCACTCTCACCCGTCATGCCGCAGCTCCCTCACGATCGGTCTGCTGCTGACCAGGGTGACCGGAGGCGAACCCGTCGGACAGGAGTCGAAAGCCCCCTCGCCCGCACGGCGAACACGACCGCCGCCTCCGGTCAGGGCCGTTGGACTCTGCCCCGGCGGCCTCGGGGACGGCGACGATCGTGGCGTGCCGGGGACGACGAGGGACGCGACATGACGCTCGTGCTGGGCGTGAACGGTTTCGGCCGCGTCGGACGGGCACTCCTGCGCTGTGTCCTCGCCCGTCCGGAGGACGCCGAACCCGTCGAGGTGGTCGCCGTGAACGACCCCGCCGACGTGGAGACCCTCGCCTACCTGCTGGAGTACGACTCGACGTACGGGCGGTTGGCCGAGTCCGTGCACGTGCGGGGACGAACGTTGTGCGTCGGGCCGCACCGCATCGCCATGACCCGGGGCGAACGCCCCGGTGCGGTGGACTGGCGACGGTCGGGCGTCGACGTCGTCGTCGAGACGACCGTGCCCGCCGCGGCCCGCCGGGACGCGGCGGCCCACCTCGACGCGGGCGCGCGCAAGGTGGTCGTCGCCGGGTACCACCCGGACGCCGACGCCACCATCGCGGTGGGCGTCAACGACGACGACTACGACGTCCGGCGTCACCACGTCGTGTCGGCCGCGTCCGGCACCGCGCAGTGTGCTGCCGTGATGTTGTCGGTGCTGCACCGCGCGTTCGGTGTCCGTCACGGCGTGCTGACCGCCATCCACAGCTACACGGCCGACCAGTCGCTGTTGGACCAGCCGCACCGGGACCTCCGAAGGTCCCGCTCGGCGGCGGTCAACATCGTTCCCACGTCCACGGGCGCGCCCCGCTCACTCGGTGCGCTGCTGCCCGAGTTCGCCGACGCCACCGAGGCGGTGGCCGTTCGGGTTCCGGTGGAGGACGGCTCGCTCGTCGACCTCACCGCCGTGGTCCGCTCGCCCGTCACAGTCGGCCAGGTCAACCGCGCCTTCGCTGACGCCGCCGCGACGGGTCGCCTGCGGTCGCTGCTGCGGTACACGGAGGTCCCCGTGGTGAGCCGGGACGTCGTGGGCTCGCCGGAGTCCTGTGTGTTCGACGCGGGCCTGACCACCACGTGTGCCGGACTGGTGAAGGTCTTCGGGTGGTACGACAACGAGTGGGGCTACGCCCACCGTCTGCTGGAACTCGCCGAGTTGCTCAACCCGGGAGGTCCGTGATGCCGTGTCGTCGGTTGGGGCGCGTGGCCGGAGTCCCGGTGGAGGTCCATCCCTCCGCCGCCGTGCCGCTCGTGGTGTTGACGTCGTTGTTCGCGCTCGGCCTGCTGCCGGTCGCTGCCCCGGGGGCCACGGCGGCGTCGTACTGGTTCGCGGGTCTCGGCGTCGCGCTCGCGTTCGCCGCGAGCCTGCTGCTACACGAACTCGCCCACGCCGCTCTCGCCCGCCGATACGGCGTCGGCACCCGCCGCATCGTGCTGTGGTCGTTCGGTGGAGCGGCGGAACAGACCGCGCCGCTGCCCCATCCTCGCGCCGACGCGGTCGTCGCCGCGGCGGGACCGCTCGTCAACGCCGCGATCGGGCTCGTGTGCTGGACGGTCGCCCTCGTCGTCGCCCCGTTCCTGCCGCCCACCCCGCTCGCCGCACTGCTGTGGCTGGGGGCGGCGAACCTGGTGGCGAGTGTCTTCGCGTTGCTGCCGGGCGCGCCGCTGGACGGCGGGCGCCTGCTGAGGGCGCTCGTGTGGGCCCGGACAGGCGACCGGGACTCGGCCGACCGGACGGCGCGGCGCTGGGGTCGGGCGCTCGGAACGCTGCTGCTGTCCGTCGGTTCCGCCGTGGTGATCCTCTTCGGACAGTTCGTGGGCGTGTGGTTCGCCGTCGCCGGTTGGGGACTCTGGGCACCGCGGACGATCGGCGGGCCGGAACCGGACCCCGAAGCCCTCACGTCCTGAGAACGACGCGGGGTTTTCCGCTCGTTCCGGGGTATGCCCTCCACGACCGCGCGAGCACCGCACGAGGGAGGCCCGGATGAGCAGTCCGTACCGTGTCGACTCACCGATCGTGGTCGGTGTCGACGACACGGAGGCAGCCATGCGAGCCGTCCGCTGGGCGGCCATCACGGCGGTGAAGCACCGCGCACCACTACGGCTGGTCCACGCCTCCGGATTCACGGACCCGTACCTGATCGGGTTCACCGTGCCGCCACCGGAGATGTTCCGGGAGGATCTGCAGGAACGACAGCGCCAGGCATTGCGCACCGCCGAGGACATCGCCTCCCGACTCGACGTGCCGTCGGTGGAGGCGACGTTCGTGAGCGACGCGGCGATCCCGTACCTGCTGCACGCCTCCCACCAGGCACGCATGGTGGTCGTCGGGTCGTCGGGCCGGACGGGGCTGGCCGGGCTGATGGTCGGCTCGACCACGCTGGCCCTGGTGTCGCACGCCCACTCGCCCGTGGTGTCGGTGCGGCGCGACTACCCCGACGCCGTCGCCGACGACCGGCGTCCGGTCGTGGTGGGCGTCGACGGCAGCCCGTTGAGCGAACGGGCGGTCACGCACGCGTTCGCCGAGGCGTCGCGGCGCGGCGTGGCGCTCGTCGCCGTGCACACCTGGAGCGACACCTCCACGGCGATGCTGGAGGAGCGGCGATTGCTGACCGACTGGGAACCCATTCACGAGTACGAGACCCGGGTGCTGGCCGAACGACTCGCGGGCTGGCAGGAGGAGTACCCGGACGTCCACGTGGAACGGCACGTGGTGAAGGATCGACCCCGCCACGAGCTGATCGAACGCAGCCGCGAGGCACAGCTCGTCGTCGTGGGAAGCCGGGGCCGGGGCGGGTTCCGTGGCATGCTGCTCGGCTCGACCAGCCAGGCGCTGATCCATCACGCCGCGTGCCCGGTGATGATCGTGCGGCCGGACAAGCACGCCGGAAGCGAGCGGGCGGAGTGATCAGCGCGGGACCAGCAACACCCACACCGGCCCGTCGGCCAGCGGAAGCGCCTGGCCCGACTCCGTCGTGAACCGGGTGCCCTCGGTGGGCGAGGACCGCGACCACGTGCCGTCGAACAGCGACCCGTCACGCAGGAGCGTGGCGTCGCCCGAACCGACCGTGCGGACGACCGGTGACGGCGAACCGCTCGCGTCCTCCACACCGGTGCCCGCCGTCTCCTCGACCTGCTGCACGACAACGGTCGCGGCCCCGACGTCCCCGGTGCCCACGGACGTCACGGGCGAGCCGTTCAAGACCACCCGCCACCGCCCGGTCCCGGGCGAGAACTCGAAGCGGTACTCGTCGCGTCCGACACGCACGACGTGGTCGCTCACCTGTCGGCCACCGGAGGGCGCGTCGCCGCGCGGCAACACCTGGGTCGGTGCCGGGCCGGTGCCCTGCGGAACCGACGGCGGGCGCACGTAGAGGTTGTGGGGGACGGGACGAGCCGGGTCGCGGAAGAACGCGTCCGGCACGTCCCGGGGACGCACGAGCCTGGCGGACGACTCCGCCAGGACGGGCTCGATCTCGGGTGCCGCGCCGGAGAAGACGAGCGTCGGCTCGCCGTACTGGGCGAACAGCTCGACGTCGGCCTCGCGAGCGCTGCGCACCGGGCCGGTCACGTCGGGAATCTGCTCCGAGTAGAGCGCCGCGAGCCGCGTGGAGCCGCCCTCCACCGGCTCGACGTAGACGACGTCGGCGGCGTCCAACCCGGTCTGCGGTCGTGCCGCCTCGACGTTGTCGATCTTGATCACGGTCAGCGGGACCGGCGGTCGGTCGGGAGCGGCGAACTCGGGTCGCGCCTCGTTTCCCGGTGGCGCCGGGCCGGTCGCCCCGTCGTCGCCGTCCGACACCACCAGCCACGTGACGACGCCCAACACGGCGCACAACAGCACGGCCAGCACGACCAGACCACCCCGGCTCAGTCGGGCGGGCACAACCGATCACTCCTTCCAGCTCCGGCGACCCGGGAGGTCGGGCCGCAACACGGCGGCTCCGACCACGCGGCCCGCCGCGAGGTCGGCGAGCGCGCAATCCGCGTCGTCGAGCGAGTACGGGACCGTGGAGACCCGCATACGGTGTCGTCCCGCGATCCGCAGGAACTCGCGCGCGTCCGTGCGAGTGTTCGCGGTGACGCTGCGGAGCTGCCGCTCCTGGAACAGGTGGACGTCGTAGTCCAGCGGTGGAACGTCCGTCAGGTGGATGCCCGCGACCGCCAACGTCCCGCCTCGGTCGAGCGCGGACAACGCCACCGGCACCAGCTCGCCCGCAGGGGCGAACAACACCGCCGAGTCCAGCGGTTCGGGCGGCGGGTCGGCGGGCCCCTGCACCGACGCGGCACCCAGGTCGGTCGCGAGGGCCCGCGCCCCCGCTCCCCGCGTCATCACGTGCACGCGTGCTCCCTCGGCCAGCGCCACCTGAGTGGTCAGGTGGGCGCTGCCGCCGAAGCCGTACACGCCGAGCCGACCCCGCGGGGGTAGCTGCGCCCGGCGCAGGGCGCGATAGCCGATGATCCCCGCGCACAACAGCGGCGCCAGCTCGGCGTCGGAGTAGCCGTCCGGCAACGACAGCGCGTAGTCCGCGGGCACGGTGGTGTACTCGGCGTAGCCGCCGTCGGCGTCCCACCCGGTGTACCGGGAGTCCGGGCACAGGTTCTCGTCGCCACGGGCGCAGTACCGACAGCGTCCGCACGTGTGCCGCAGCCACGGCACCCCCACCCGGTCGCCCACCGCGACCGTCCCCCGGTCGACGCCCGTACCCAGCTCCTCGACCACGCCGACGACCTCGTGTCCCGGTACGACGGCCGGTCGCCGGACCGGCAGGTCCCCCTCGGCCACGTGCAGGTCGGTGCGGCACACCCCGCACGCCAGCACCCGCACCAGCAGTTCACCCGGTGCGGGCGTCGGCACGGGTTCGCGATGCGGTGTCAGGGGTCCGGACGTCACCGGACCCGGCCGCGTCACGCGCCATGCCCGCATGCGCACCTCCGAGGTCGCCTCCGTCCGCGTCCTCAGCGTCCCCGCATACCCCGTCCGGGCGAAGGGACTTACGTCCCTCACGGCGACGTGCGGACGACTCTCGCACCCGGCCCGCGACCTGGGCTGCCATGGAGGCGACGTCACAGGAAGGGAGTGTCATGAACCAGCCCGAACGGTCTCACGGTCGCGCGCTCATCCCCGACTTCCGGGACCTGCTCGACATGCTGCCCACGATGAGCGGGCTGCGCCCCGCCCTCGATCTGCACAGCATCAGGGTGGAGGACCGCGTCGAGGGCGACACCTACGTTCTCCGGGCGGAACTACCCGGGATCGACGTGGACAACGACCTCGACATCACCGTCCACAACGGTCTGCTGACGATCGAGGCGGAGCGCGAGGAACGCGAGCTGGAGGGCGGCCGGTCCGAGTTCCGCTACGGTTCGTTCGCCCGCACGGTGGCGCTGCCCACGGGCGCGCGGGAAGACGGGATCGACGCCTCCTACGACGACGGCATCCTCACCGTGCGAGTGCCGCTGACCAAGCCGGAGGAGAACCGGCGTCAGATCCGCGTGCGGCACGACTGACGCGACACCACGGCGGGGGCGGTGTGCACGGCACCGCCCCCGCCGTCGTTCGCCTCATGCGCCCGCCGACGCGGCCGGGGCCTGCTCGTCCACCAGCCACTCGTCGGCGTCGTCCGTCCCCGTCGGTGGGATGACCACCACGGGAACGCTGGCGTGCTTGACGCACGCGCTGCTGACCGAGCCGAGCAACGCGCGGCGTACCCACCGCCCGGACCGCCGTGCCACCACGAGCATGGCGGCGTCCTTCGCGGCCTCGATGAGCCCGACGGCGGGCGTCGCTTCCAGCACCACGGGTTCGATGCGGGGAACGCGTTCCCGCCCTCGGGTGATCTCGGCGATCGTCTCCTCCAACTGCCGCGCGTGCCGCTGTCGGATGCGCTCCACGGGCTGCCACGGTGGTTCCTTCGCCAGATCCACCGCCCACACGTGGACCGCCCGCACCGTGCAGTCGCGGACGAGTGCCTCGTCGAGCGCCCAGTCCAGCGCGGCACGCGCGGCCGACGACCGGTCCACACCAACCACGATCGGCTTGTCCACCGTCCCCGCCATCCACTTCGTCCGTCCCTCACCTGCCTCCACCGCGCTTCCCTCTCCGGTGCGATCCGAAACCCCGCCCGCCGTCTCCGCCGCGAACCCCGAGGTCCGCTCGTTCGGCCGTGTCCCGTGCCCCCCTCGTGGTGAGACCATCCGACGTGACCTGGTGACGAGAGGCCGTCGTGCATGATCGACACTGGACACGTCGAGCCGAGGACAACTGGGGGTGACAGGCATGTCGGTGCCGGGTCCCGTCCGCCGAGACGTTCCGTCGCGCCCTGTCGCGGCCTGGCTGGCGCTGGCCGCCGTCGTGCTCACCGTCGCGGGCGGCTGGTGGCACACCGGCAGTCCCCTCATCGCCGTCGAGTTCCCGTCACCCGACCGTGTCGCCGACGCCGACGCCGTCGCCTCTGCGGCGGCGTGGGGATACGCGCTGATCGTCTGCTACGGGCTCGGCCTGTACCTCGGTACGGCGGCGGCCGGGTGGGTGTGGCGGACGCCGCCCGCGCGCGCGGCCGTCCGATTCGGGCTGACGGCCTCCGTCGTCGCGGTCGTGACACACCTGATCGAGAACACCATCCTGCTGGTCGCGGGCGGCGACGTCGGCGTCGACTCCGTCCTCGCACACTGTGTCACCGCTCTCGCCGTCGCCAAGTACTCCGCCGTCGTGCCCGCCGCACTCGTCGCGGTGACCGGGGCGATCGTGCTGGTGTGGCGGTGCGTCACCCACTCGGCCGCCGTGACCGAGGGCCGCGCCGAACTCGTCCTGGACACGGTCCCGCCCCGCCCCATCGCCGTCGACGACCCACCGCTGCCGGGCCAGACCGACGCGCGCGCGGTCCGCTGGCGGCAGGCGTACAACGTGCCCGACGTCCGCCCGGACGTGATCAGCCAGCGCTGGCACGAGGGTCAACACACCACCGGTTTCTGCCTCTCCGGCGGGGGCATCCGGGCCGCGAGCGTCGCACTGGGAGCCCTGCGGACGCTGCGGGAGGAACTGCTGGACGCGCGCTATCTCGTGTCGGTGTCCGGCGGCGGCTACACGGCCGGAGCGCTGCAGCTCGCCCTCACGGGCGCGGGCGCGCCACCGCCGAACGGCACCGTGGAGCGCGATCCCGAGACCGTGTTCACCGCCGGAACCGCCGAGTTCAACCACGTCCGACGCCACTCCAGCTACCTCGCCGACAGCCCCGGCGAAGTGCTGGCCGCGCTCGGACGTGTCGCACGAGGGCTGGTGCTGTCGCTGGCCGTCCTCTTCGGACCCGCACTCGTGCTCGGCGTGGCGACCGGGTGGCTCTACCAACGGGTTCCGGTGACCCCGTTGTCCTCCGACCCGCTCGCCTTCCCCATGCCCCGGCTGGGCGCGGTCGTGGCGGTCGTCGTGTTCGCCCTCTGCGCATTCCTGTTCAGCCTGCTCACCCAACGCGAACCGCAGCGACGTGGTCCGATCTCCCGGCTCGCCACCGACTTCGCGGTGCTCGCGTGGATCGTGGCGGGCATCGCGATGGTCGTGCCATCGCTGGCCTGGGCCTCGGCGTGGCTGCTCTCGCACACCGACCGGGCCGTGGACGTGGGTGCCTCGGTGGGTGCTCTCGCGCTGACCTACGTGAGTGCGATCTCGGTCATGGCGTGGCGGCACCGGGCGAAGCTGCAACGCCGCTTCGCGTTCCTCCGCCGCGCCACCGCGAAGCCCGCCGCCGTGCCCAACGGCCTCACGCAACGGCTGCTCGTCATCGTCACCACCGGTGTGCTCGCCCTGCTGTGGCTGCTGTTGCTCGGCACGGCCGTGATGACCGAGGGACGCGACGAGGCCCTGTGGACCGCCGCCGCCACGCTGGTGGTGGTCGTCGCGCTCGGCGGGGTGTGCGACGTGTCGTCGCTGAGCCTGCACCCGTTCTACCGCGAACGGCTGGCCCGCGCCTTCGCCGTGCGGGTGGTCCGCCGACACGCGGACGGCCAGAAGGTGGCCGTGCCGTACGACCCGGGCGAGGGCACCACGCTCTCCGCCTACGGCGTCGCCGCCGACGGCGTGCGTTTCCCCGAGGTGGTGTTCGCCGCCGCCGCCAACCTCAAGGGCGAGCACCGCACGCCGCCCGGCCTCGGCGCGGTCTCGTTCACGATAAGTGCGAAGTGGACCGGCGGCCCGGACGTCGGCTGGGTGCGCACCGACGACCTCGAACGCATTTCGAGCGAGCGACTCCGACGCGACCTCACCGTCCAGGGCGCGGTCGCCCTCAGCGGAGCGGCGTTCGCCTCGGCGATGGGTCGGTCGAGCCGCTGGTTCCAGGTGCTGCTCGCGGTGTCGGGCGCGCGGCTGGGCGCGTGGCTGCCGAATCCGGGATTCGTGCGGCAGGCTCGCGAGGCCGCCCGACGCGGCGACTGGGCCTACCCGTGGCTGCCGACAGTGCGCCGTCTGCCGTACCTCGTGCGGGAGGTGTTCAACAGTCACCCGCACCACGACCGGCTGCTGCACGTCAGCGACGGTGCGCACTACGACAACCTCGGGTTGGTCGAGTTGTTCCGCCGCCGCTGCACCCGCATCTACTGCATCGACGCCAGCAACGACCAACCGCCGTCGGCCCGCACACTCGCGGAGGCCCTCGAACTCGCCAGGGAGGAGCTCGGCGTGCACGTCGAGCTGCACGACCCGTGGCGCGCCGACGCGGGCGCGGCGCTCACCGAGCTGCCGGACCATCCCCTCGCCGACCGCATGGCGCTCTCGCCCGTCATCACCGGCACCGTCCACTATCCGCCGGAGAGTGGTCTCGACGAGGGCGTCACCGGGGAGCTCGTCGTGGTGCGCGGCGTGCTGTGGCCGGAGCTGCCGTACGCGCTGCAGTCCTACGCCGTGCACCATCCACAGTTCCCGAACGACAGCACCGGCGACCAGTGGTTCGACCACGGCGAGTTCTCGTCCTACACCGAGCTCGGTGCCCGCATGGGTGAGGCCGTGCGGGCGGCGACCACCGCCTCGCGGCCCGCTTCGCAGCCCGCATCGTCGGCGCGGACGCCGCGGTCGGCGAGGCGGCCGGCGACGGCAAGTGGACCGTCCACCCCCGAGCGAAATTGACCGTTGGCCAACGTCTCGGACCGGGCACTGTAGGCTGTCCACAGCTGGTTCCCGCACCGTCGCAGCGTGTGACATCTCACCGGCGAGGAGGGCTCGACGCCGGCGGGCGGATAGGGCAGGATACTGGCCTCGCCGACCAGCCGGCATGTGATGGGAAGCGACCGTGGAAGGATCTCTCGTGAATTCCCAGACCGCCCAGCTCGACGACCTTCGCCTGGTCGCGCTGCCCAGTGCCATCAAGTGCACGGAGTTGTTCGTCCGGTTCTCCCTGACCGAGTGGTCGCTTCGCGAGCTCTACGACGAGGCAGCGGACGTGGCGCGGCAGCTCGTCGGAGCCGTCGTGGAGCGCACCGACAAGTCCTCCCCCGGCTTCGTCACCGTGCGGTTGAGACTGTCGGGCAATTGCCTCGTCGTCGAGGTCGAGGACGACCAGCTCGACCACATCCACGACGAGGCTCCCGTGATCGAGGGTCGCCCGACCGGGGCGGTCCCGCTGGACGGCCGCGGCAAGCTCGTGTGGTGCGAGGTCCCGCTGCCGGACGGGGTGACGGCGGCGCAGGTGCGCCTCCCGCGCCGCGACGAGCGCAGGGCCCAGGTGGTGCCCGAACCGGCCCCGGGCGACGAGAAGGCCACCCCCGACCCCGGTGTCGTCGACCGCATCCTCGTGAGCCTGCAGAACCGCGAATGGTGACCGCACCGGCGTGTCCGCCTTCCGCGTGCGCGTGTCCGCACCGGACGTCCCCGTGAGGTAGCGCCCCGGCGTCGACCCGGCGGCCTCGCCGCACAGGCGCGACGATGGTGCCATGACGTTCGAATCGATGACGCGGTGGCGTCCCGCCACCGGCGGCACGGCGATCACGCTCGGCGGACGGGCCACGGCCCTGCTCGACCGCGCTCGCGTCTACACGTGCGGCATCACGCCCTACGACACGATGCACCTCGGTCACGCCGCCACGTTCGTCTGGGTGGACACACTGCGACGGGTGCTGCGAGTCCTCGGTGTCGAACCCGTCCTGTGCCGCAACGTGACGGACGTGGACGACGTCATCGACGCGGCGGCCAGGACGGCGGGCGTGCGCTACGACCACTACGCCGCGTTCCAGGAGTTCCGCTTCGACGAGGACATGGCCGCGCTGCGGGTCCCGATGCCGGACCACGAGCCGCGCGCCCACCGCTACGTCGACGCGGTGATCCGGCTGGCGGGTGCGCTCGCCGAGTCCGGGGCGGCGTACGTCCGTGACGGCGGCGTGTACTTCCGGGGCCGACACGTGGTGGCCCGCGCGCAGCTCGACGAGGGGGAAGCGCTGGAGCTGGCCCGCGAGTACGGCGGCAGGCCCGACGACGACACGAAGGACGATCCGTTCGACGTCGCGGTGTGGCAGCCTGCCGAGCCCGGCCACCCGACGTGGGACTCGCCGTGGGGACCGGGACGGCCGGGGTGGCACGCGGAGTGCGTCGCCATGTCCGTGTCGACGTTCGGCCCGTGTGTCGACATCCACGCAGGTGGCGCTGACCTGCGGTTTCCCCATCACGCCTACCACTCGGCGATGGCGGAGGCCTACGCCGGGGTGTCTCCGTACGCGCGGGCGTGGTTCCACGTGGGGACGGTGCTGGCCGACGGCGAGAAGATGTCCAAGTCGCGAGGCAACGACGTGCTCGTCCGGGATCTCCTCCGGGACCACCCCGCTCCGGTGGTGCGGCTGGCGATCATCGACCGGCCGTGGGCACAGCCGTGGGAGTACGCGCCCGGTGTCCTGAACGTCGCCGCGGCGAGGCTGGAGGACCTGCACCAGGCGGCGGGCCGTCGCGGCGGGCACACCGACGACACCGACATCGAGCACATGCGACGCCTGCTCGGGGACGATCTCGACGTGCCCGCCGCGCTCGACGTCGCGATCGAACGCGGCGGCACCGCGGCGCGGGTGTTGACCGCCGCGCTCGGCCTGTCGTGACCCGTCAGTTCACGGGTTCGACGTCGGGGATGCCGTCCTCCGGGGGCGGGGCGTGCTCGGTGGTCGACTCGGTGATCGGTGCGTCGCCGTTGTCGGTGAGCAGCACCGGAGTCAACGCCTCGCTGCCGGTCCCCTCGATCCGCGCGACCCGCACTCCGGACACGCCCGCGTGCGAGTCGGCGGAGTACCGGAACGGCGCGAACGTCGGACCGGCGAACTCGCCACCCACCGTTTCGAGCGCCCGCACGAGTCCCTCGCGGGTCGGGTTCGGCCCGGCGGCCTGGAGTGCCTGCACGAACGTGTAGGCCTGGGCCATCCCGTAGATGCGGTAGTTGGTCAGGTCGCCGTCGCCACCGTGTTCGTCCCACACCCGCTGCCACAACCGCACCCAGGGGTCGTCGGTCTCGTCGACGCCCGCGAGGTACTCGGTCGTGAGCGCCCCGTCGAGCGAACTCGCGTCGTCGACGGCTCCCTCGGAGAACCGGGCGAGCAGCGAACCGACGAGTGCCGCGTCGGACCCCACGTTGCTGTAGACCCACTGCGGCCGGAAGTTCAGCCGTTGGGCGGCCAACTGGCTCAACGCGGTGAACGACGGCACCGTGAACCCGACGACGATCTCCGCGCCGGCGTCCTTCAGGGCGCTGATCTGCGGGGTGATGTCGTTCGTGGTGGGCGCGTAGCGAACCGCCTCGACGATCTGCTCGTCCACGAACGCGCGGATGCCCTTCTCGCCGTCGTCGCCGAAGTCGTCGTCCTGCAGCAGCAGGCCCACCTTCGCGTCGGGGTGGTTCTCGGCGAGGTACCGGCCGAGGATCTTGCCCTCGATCTCGTAGTCGGACTGCCAGCCGAAGGTGTTGGGATAGGTCTCGGGTCGGTTCCACAGCAACGACCCGGACGAGACGAAGAGGTCGGGCACACCGTTGTCGTGCAGGAAGTCGAGCACCGCGCTGTGGGTGGGCGTTCCGAGCCCGCCGACCATCGCGAAGATCTCGTCGCTCAGCACCAGCTCGTTGGTGACCTGGCTCGTGTTGGTCGGGTTGTAGGCGTCGTCCTTGTACAGGTATCGGATCGTGCGGCCGTGGACTCCGCCCTGGTCGTTGACGAAGTCGAAGTACGCCTTCGCCCCGGTGGGGATCTCGCTGTATCCGGGCGCGGCCACACCCGTGAGCGGGAAGTGGGCACCGATGGTGACGGTCTCGGCGGTGACTCCCGGTTCCGCGCCGCCGGACTCCGCCTCGGGTCGCCCGCCCGCTCCGCAGGACGCCAACAGCAGCGCCGCGGCGACTCCGGCCGCCGTCGCGCGCAGCCGGGCCCGACCTCGTTCGGCTCTCATCCCTTGCTCCTTCCGTTTCGGACTCGGTTCCAGACCCGGCGTCCCAGTCCGGCGACTCCGGACGGAGCGGCGAGCATCACGGCGATCAGCACGACTCCGTAGACCAGGGGCGCCAGCTCCGCCGCGCGCTCCGCGTCCAGCCCGAACTCGGTGCCCAGGTCGGTCACCGCGGGCGGGAGGAACACCAACAGCGCGCTGCCCAGCACCGCGCCCCACAGGCTGCCGAGTCCTCCGACGACCACGGCCGTGAGCAGCGACAACGACAGCACGATCGTGAACCCGCTCGGCGCGGTCAACCGCACCACCATCGCCAACACCGACCCGGCGAGCCCGGCGCAGGCCGCGCTGACGACGAACGCCAGCACCCGCGCCCGGCCGAGATGGATGCCCGCGAGCGCGGCGGCGACCTCGTCGTCACGGACGGCCCGCCAGACGCGTCCGTACCGCCCCGCCGTGAGATTGGCGAGCAGCAGGAGCACGAGCAGCAGGGTCGCCCAGGCCACGTAGGCGAGGAACTTCTGGTGTCCCAGCTCCGTGCCGGTGACGAAGTACGCCACGTCGTCGAACCACGTGGCGGGCGTCGGGGTGGGCACGGAAATGCCCGGCTCACCGCCGAGGATGCGGTCGAAGTGCAGGGCGAGTCCCGGAAGCCCCACTGCGAGTGCCAGCGTGGCCCCGGCCAGGTACGGTCCCGCGAGCCGGGCGGCGGCCGCGCCGACGACGATCCCGACGAGCGCGGTGAACACCATGGCGGCCAGCATCGCGACCCCGAACGGCATCGAGCCCTCCCGGAGCACCAGTGCCGTCGTGTAGGCGCCCACGGCCATGAGCGCGCCGTGTCCCAGGGAAATCTGGCCGTTGAGCCCGGTGAGGACGGTCAGTCCGGCGGCGGCGATCGCGTAGTAGGCCACGGAGGCGAGCTGGGCGTGGCGGAACGCGTCGACGTTCTCGAACACGAGCACGACGACCACCAGCGCGATCGCACTCGCGAGCAGGTGGCGCGCGGGAGGCGACGCCGGGACCCACCACCGCCGGGCCGGTGTCGTCGGAGTCTGCTGACTCATTCAGACCTTCCTCTCGGTCGTGTGGCCGAACAGTCCCCGTGGCCTGGCGAGCAGCACCAGGACCAGGATCACGAGCGCCGCGAGGGCCACCAGCTCACTGCCGAGGTATCCGGACACGTAGGACAGTGCGAGTCCGACGAGGAGCCCGCCCACCACCGCTCCGGGCGGACTGTCGAGCCCACCCAGCACCGCGGCCACGAAACCGAACACGATGACCGGCTCCATGTAGGCGGGGTGGATGAGGCTGCCGCCCGCGATCAGCAGCCCGGCGAGCGACCCCACCACGGCGGCCAGAGCCCAACCGAGGGTGAGCAGACGGCCGACGCGGACACCGAGCAGCCGGGAGACTTCCTGGTGCAGCGCCGCGGCCCGCATCCGGAGTCCGAGGTCGGTGAGGCGGAACAGGGCGACGAGCGCGAGCATCACCACGAGCACCGCGAGGACGACGAACGTGTCGAAGGGTGTGAACGCCACCGTCGTCCCGCCGACGTCGAAACCGGTGAGGGAGAACGGCGCCGGGAACGACTGGTAGGCGGAGCCGAAGAGGATCGCGGCCAACGCCTGCAACGCGACGAACAGCCCGAGCGTCACGATGACGGCGTTGAGCTCGGGACCGCCCTCGACGGGCCGGATCAGCAGCCGTTCGATCACGGCACCGAGGACGAGGCCCGCGACGAGCGCGACCGCGAAGCCCACCCAGTACGACTGGCCGTTCTCGATGAGCGTCAACGCGACGTACGTGGTGAGCATCGCCATCGCGCCCTGGGCGAAGTTGACCACGCGCGTGGAACGCCAGATGAGCACCAGCGCCAGCGCGAACGCCGCGTAGACGGCGCCTTGGCTGATGCCGTTGAGAGTGAGGTCGACGAATCGCTGCATGCGGGGTCTCTCCCGGGGTCGCGCCGTGTCCGGCTCGGTCGGCGGGTGCGAGGGGGCTTCACAGCCCGAGGTAGGCGTGCCGGAGGTCGTCGTCCTCGGCCAACACCGCGGCGTCGGCACGCGCCACCACCCGGCCCAGGTTCAGCACCACGCCCGTGTCGGCGATGGACAGTGCGCTGCGGGCGTTCTGCTCGACGAGGAGGATCGCCAGGCCCTCGGTGTCCACCAGCTCCCGCAGCACGGCGAAGATGCGGGAGACCACCCGTGGGGCGAGCCCGAGCGACGGTTCGTCCAGCAGCAGGACCTCGGGCGCGGACAACAGGGCGCGGCCGATGACGAGCATCTGTCGTTCGCCCCCGGACAGGGAGTGCGCAGCCTGTTTGCGGCGTCGCTCCAGCGAGGGGAACAGCGTGAGGACGTCGGCGATCGTGGGCGGGGTCCGCCTGGTCGACCGCACGGCCCCGAGCAGAGCGCCGAGCCGGAGGTTCTCCTCCACCGTCAGGTCCGGGATCACCCCGCGGCCCTCGGGGACGTGGGCGATCCCGGCTCTGGCGACCTCCTCGGCGCTCACGTCGGTGAGGTCGACGTCGCCGACGTCGGTGCCGAGGTGCACCCGGCCCGCCTGGGCGGGCAGGAGTCCGGACACCGTCCTCAACAGCGTCGTCTTGCCTGCGCCGTTCGCCCCCAGCACGGCGGTGACCCGTCCGGGCGGTGCCGTCACGTCGACGTCGTCGAGTGCGAGCACCGGACCGTAGCGGGCGGTCAGCCCGCGCACGTGCAGTCCTCGCCCCGTGGGCTCGTGCTGGTCCGTGCCGCTCATGGGCGGGCCTCCTCACCCAGGTACGCCGTGATCACGGCGGGGTCCTCGGCGATCGCGTCCGGGCTGCCCGAGGCGATGACCCGACCGAAGTCGAGGACGGTGATCCGGTCGCAGACCGACATCACGAGATCCATGTGGTGGTCGACGAGCAGCACCGCCATCCGGTCGGACAGCACGCGCACGAGGTCGGCGAGTTCGGTCAGCTCGTCGTGACCGAGCCCGCTCGCGGGCTCGTCGAGCAGCAGCAGGTCGGGTTCCGACACCAACGCGCGAGCCAGGGCGACTCGCTTGCGAACGGGGTACGGCAGGCTCCCGGGCACGGCGTCGGCATAGGCGTGGATGCCGAGTTCCCGCAACACCACCTCGGCCTTCGCCCGCAGGTCCGCCTCGTCGGCGACGGCACGTCGCAGTCCCAGCAACGCCGGGACGAACCCCGTCCGTCGGAACCTGTCGGCGCCGACCATCACGTTGTCGAGCACCGTGAGCCCGTGGAAGAGACCGAGGCCCTGGAGCGTGCGGGCGATGCCGAGGGAGGCCAGCTCGTGCGGTCGCGGTGGGGGCATCCGAGTGCCTCGGATGCGAAGCGTCCCGGTCTCGGGACGCACGAACCCGCAGCAGACGTTGAACAACGTGGTCTTGCCCGCCCCGTTGGGGCCGATCACACCGTGGACCTCTCGCGGTCGCACCGCGATCGAGACGTCCGACAACGCGGTGAGACCACCGAATCGCACCGTGACGCCCCGCAGGTCGAACAGGGTTCCTTCGGCTCGCCCTTCGTCGGTGTCGAGCGTGTGCTCGGTCCGCACGTCCACACCTCCCGCCCGTCGGCCTCGTCGCCGCACCCCGGGCGCCGACTGGCCGGGGCACGCATCAGCCTCGGGCCGACCGCCCAACGGCGGCCATAGGCGCTTCGCCCAGCATTTCGCCGCAGAACTGGGCAGACCGCCCGAAACCGGCAGCACTCGCGACGAACCGGCCCGCCACGTTCCCACTCCGCGGGCGTGACCGGACGTCGGGCGCCCCGCACAGAAGACACGAGCCGGGTTGTGCACGACGCACGGTGGAGCTGGACGCGAGCCCACGTCCCGTGCCATGGTCACTCGGATGACGACGGCAGCACGTCAACCGGCGGACAACGAGGTCTCCACGGCGGCGCGGACAGCCCTGCGCGTGCTCACCACCGTGCTGATGGACGACCTCGACGCTCTCGCCGACCGCCTCACCCTGATGGTGCTCCGAACCGAACCCTCCTACGCCGAGCTGAGCGTGTCGTCGCCCGACGCGCTGCGCGAGAACCTGAAGGCGAACATCGAACGCGGCGTGCAGACGCTCGGCGGGTTCATTCCCGAGGGCGTCGACCCCAACGACACCTCCCGCGAGACCGGCCGCAAACGGGCACGCGAGGGCGTGCCGCTGGAGGCCGTCCTGCACGCCTACCGGCTGGGCGGGCAGGTGATCTGGGAGGGACTGCTGTCGACCTCCCGGGAGCGGTTCCGGGGCCGCTACGACCGGGAACTGCTCGACGCCTCCGGATGGGGGTGGCGGGTGATCGACGCGGGGTCGGCGGCACTCGTGGACGCCTACCGGCTGGAGGAATCCCGGCTGCGCAGCCAGGAACTCAGCCGACGGCACGCCTTTCTCAACGCGCTGCTGGACGGCCGGGGCAAGGACCCGACCGTGGCGCAGGAGGCCGCGACGGTGCTCGGACTGCCGACCTGCGGACCGATGCTGTGCGTGGTCGCCCCGGTCGACAACCCCAGCGACGAACCGCTGCGGTCCCCACGGGACACGCTCGCCACGCACGGTCTCGTCTCGTCCTGGCACGTGCGCCCCTCCGACATCGTGGGGCTCGTCGCGCTCGCCGACCGCACCCCGGCCGACGTCCTGGACGCCCTGCGACCGTCGGTGTGCGGTCGGGTCGGGGCCTCTCCGGTGATCACGACCCTCGGGAAGGTCGGTGAGGCCTACACCCTCGCCCGCACGGCCGCGAAGACACTGCGGGAACCGGGAGTGGCGTTCCTGGACGAGCACCTGCCCGAGGCGCTGCTCGTCGGCAGTCCCGAGTTGACCGGACGGCTCGCGCAGGTGGCGTTCGGCGAGTTGCTGCGGTTGCCCGAACACGAACGCGAGACGCTGCTGACGACGTTGTCCGCGGTCATCGACAACGGCTGTTCACCGACCCGCGCCGCGCAACAGCTCTACTGCCACCGCAACACGGTGATCTACCGCCTGCAGCGCATCGAGTCGGTCACCGGTCGGTCGGTGTCGAACGCTCGTGACCGACTGCTCTTCACCCTGGGCCTGCTCGCCGTGCGGCGCCCCGACACGGACGGCGATCGGGGCGCGACGACGAAGGCCCGCTGACCGGTCCACCTCGTCCGGGCAGGTGAGTCCTCGTCGTCGACACCGCAGGTCAGCGCCTTGGATGGCAGGCTGAGGTGGTGCGGACCTCGACGGCACCCCAGCTTCTCGTCGTCTCCACCGGGACGACGACATTCGACCTGACCACGGTCCGAGAGGCGGTACACCGGGTGTGGCCCGGCGCCGGCGTGACGGCCCGGACCGTACCGCCGGGCGCGCCCGGCCCGACCGGCCGTCGGCTCGGCGGCGTCCTCGACGAGGACCGACCCGATCTCGTGCTCTCCACCCATCCCGCGACGACCGCGGGTCTCGACTGGCTCCGGCGACGTCGCGGGCTGGACCTTCCCGCGGCCTCGTGGGACCCCGGTGACGAGGACGGCCTCGCGCGAGCGTTGCACCGGCTCGCCTTCCCCGAGGTGCGCACCGCGACTCGACGCCTGCCCGCGGCCGACGCCCTGTTCGCACACGTCGAGACTCCCGCCGTCCCGCAACAGGTCGGCACCGTGCTGGTGTTCGAGCCGGGCCCCACCCCGACCGTCGACCAGGCAGCGACCATGCTCGCCACGGTGCCGGGCGCGCTCGGCCGGTTCTCCTCGGCGACGGCATGTCGCGCCACACACTGGTGCGCCGTTCCGGACCGACAGGCGTCCGAACTCGTCGACGCGGTGGTCGCCCCCGACCTGTCCCGCGCGGTGGACGCCTTCTTCTCCGCCCCGCTGCAACCGGCGCATTCCGTGGCCGCCGCACGGGTCGTCACCGGACTCGCCGACGGCCGGAGCGCCGTGCTCGTGAAGCTCCACCACGCGCTCGCCGACGGGATGACGGTCCTGCAGGCGCTGCTGTCCGACACCGACGACGCGGCCCGCCTGTCGTGGGCGAGCCGTCCCGCGTGGCCGATGGGCGGGGTGGGAGTGCCCGGCCTGCGGGGAGGACTCCGGCCCGTGCTGTCGGGCCTGGCCCGGTTGGCCGCGGCGGGCCGCGCGCCGCACGCCGTCACCGACGGGGAGGTGCCCCACGCCGGGCGACATCATGCGCTGGTCCTGCTGCCGGGACGCGCCGTGCGGTCGGCGGCCCGGGCCGCCGACGTGGGGGCGGCGGAGTTCGTGCTCGCCCTCTTCGGCCAGGCTTGGCACGACGTCGGCGCGGCCGGAGGCGGCCGGTTCCGGCTGATGGTCCCGTGGTCGGTGCGCGGCACCGACAGCCTTCGGCTGGCGGGCAACCACACCGGCGCGGTGTCGGTCGACCTGCCCGTCGACCGCATGGACCTGCCCCGTCGGGCGCGCCTCGTCGCCACGGCCCTGCGCTCCCGCACGGACACCGGGGTGCCGGAGGCCGGCAACCTCGTGGTGCAGGCACTCGGCGCTCTGCCACCCGCCCTGCATCGAGCACTCGCCCGGCGGGTCTACCGGCGTGACTGGTTCAACGCCGTGGGCACGGTCATGCCGGGACCTCGACGCGAGGTCCGCTGGCACGACGCCGTCATGTCGGAGGCCTACCCCGTCCTGCCGCTCGCGCCGGGCACCGGACTCGCCTGGGGCGCGCTCACCTGGGGTCCGTGGATCACGGTGTGTGTCACCGTCCGCGCCGATCTCGCCCCGCTCGCGGACTCGCTCACCGACCGGATGACGTCGCTCGTCGCCGACTCCGCCGTGCGGGAGCCGTCGTGATCCTCCCCGAAGCCCGCGTGCTGGTCACCGGCGGATCGTCCGGGATCGGGGCCGCGGCGGTGGCGGCCTTCGCGGCCCGCGGCTGCTCCGTCGTCGCCCTCGGCCGCGATCGCGCCGCACTCGCCGACGTCGCCCGACGCACCGGGGCGACGCCCCACGTGGCCGACCTGACCGACCCCGGCGTGCTCGACACCCTCGCTGCCGACGTGGGCCCGATCGACGTGCTCGTCGCCTCGGCCGGGCTCGGCTGGGCGGGCGACCTGCCCGACATGTCCGCCGAGACGATCGACGAGTTGGTGCGCGTCAACGTGCTCGCCCCGATGCGGGTCACGCACGCCCTGCTGCCCGGCATGGTGCGCCGCCGCCGTGGTCGACTCGTGTTCGTGTCGTCCATCGCCGGGCACATGGCGGTGGACCGGGAAGCCGTCTACTCGGCCACGAAAGCCGCCGTGACCGTCTTCGCCGCGAGCGTGCGCCACGAGGTGGCGCGTCACGGAGTGGGCGTCTCGGTCGTCTCGCCCGGTGTCGTCGACACCCCGTTCCTGGCGCGACGCGGACTCGCCTACACCCGGCGGTTCCCCCGCCCCGTGTCCGCGACGGCCGTGGCCGAGGCGATCCTGCGCGCGGTCGAAAAGGATCACGCGGAGGTGTTCGTGCCGCGGTGGCTGCGGTTCCCCGCCCGGCTGCGGGGCGCCGCACCGCGCCTGACCGACGCCCTGCAACGTCGGTTCGGCTGAGTCAGGCCCCGCGCGCGGCGCGCAGGCTCTCCTTCAACGAGCCGAGAGTGGCGAGCACGGCCGTCGGCTCGTAGCCGCAGTGCGCCATGCAGTTCGCACAGCGCGGGTCACGGCCCCGGCCGTAGGCGTCCCAGTCGGTGGTCTCCAGCAGCTCGGCGTAGGTCTGCGCGTAGCCGTCGCTCATCAGGTAGCAGGGCTTTTGCCAGCCGAACAGCGAGTACGACGGCACACCCCACGCGGTGCAGCCGAAGTCGACCTTGCCTTCGAGGAAGTCGAGGAACAACGGCGAGTGGTTGAGCCGCCACCGCTTGCGGTTGCCGTTCGCGAAGGCCTTGCGGAACAGCTCGCGAGTCTCCTGCACGCCGAGGAAGTGTTCCTGGTCCGGCGCCTTCTCGTAGGCGTAGGCGGGCGAGACCATCATCTGGTCCACCTTCACCTCGTCGTTGAGGAAGTCGAGCACCTCGATCAGCGTCTGCGGGGTGTCGGTGTTGAACACGGTGGTGTTCGTGGTGACACGGAAACCTCGGCGCTTCAACTCGGCGATCGCCTCGATCACCTCGTCGAACACGCCCTCCTTGTCGACGGCGGCGTCGTGACGCTCCCGCAGGCCGTCGACGTGCACGGCGAAGGCGAAGTACCGCGACGGCTTCAGATCCAGCTTGTCGATCTTGCGGCGAACGAGCGCGGCGTTGGTGCACAGGAACACGTACTTCTTGCGCTTCACCAGCTCGTTGACCATCGTGTCGATCTGCGGGTGCATCAACGGCTCCCCGCCCGCGATCGACACCATCGGAGCGCCGCACTCCTCGATGGCCGCCACCGCCTGCTCCACCGGCATCCGCTGCTTCAACACGCTCGCCGGGTGCTGGATCTTGCCGCAGCCCGGGCAACTGAGGTTGCAGGCGAACAGCGGTTCGAGCTCCACGATGAGCGGGAACTTCGACCGACGCCGGAGTTTCTGGGCCAGCAGGTAACGCGCGATTCTCAGGCTCTGGTGCAACGGCATGCCCATGGCTGCCGCACCTCCTTCACAACGCTGTCGTTCTTGCCTCGGGCGACGGTCGCCGCCCAGGTGCGCAGCGCGGGGCCACACGCCCGCAACGCCGCGAGTGCCGCCGCGCCTGCCGCGACCGTCGCCACGCTCAGCAGCGGACGCCGGGGCGTGTCGACCACGGCTCGCAGAACGGCGACCTCCCGGCCGTCGTCCACGAGGTCCAGCAGCAGCCCGGACTCCATGTCGAGTGCCACGGCGTCCGCATCGGCACGCACGTGACGGACGAGTCGCGGCGACTCGACGAGAGCTCCGGTGTGGACGGTGGAGCGCACCCGCCGGTCGTCCCGGAGCACGGCAGCGAGCGATCCCGCCGACGGACACCGACGCGTGCCCGCGGGCGACCGCACCACGTCGGGCACCACGAGGTCACCGGGGCAGGCTGCCTCGGTCGTCGCTGCCGCGACACCGACCACGACCACGGGCGCCGACGGCCACACGCGCAGCGCGGACCGCACCGCCGCGCGCCGACGGGCTCGCAGCCCCGCCCGCACGACGTGACCGCCGCGCAGTCCGAGGCGCACGCTCAGCGCCTCGACGCCGAGCGGGCAGAGCACCAGCGGCCCGTCAGTCCGGCCCGGCATCCCGGCCGCTTCCCAAGTACCGGCCCAGCGCGGTGAGCGGGAACACCAGGCGGTACAGGTGGTAATTGATGTAGAAGTCACCGGGGAACCCGGTTCCGGTGTAGTGGGGCTCGTCCCAGCCGCCGTCGGGCCGCTGGTGGTCCACCAGCCAGTCCACCCCGCGCCGCACGACGGCGTTCCGCTCCCCCGCCGCGAGCAGCGCCAGCAGCGCCCAGGCCGTCTGCGAGGCCGTCGAGACGCCCCGGCCGACCCAGGACCGGTCGACATAGGAGCGCAGGTCCTCGCCCCAGCCGCCGTCCTCGTTCTGGTGGGCGGTGAGCCAATGGACGGCCGCGCGCACCGCCTCGTGGTCGGCGGGCACACCGCACGCGATCAACGCGGGCACCACGGCGCCCGTGCCGTACACGTGGTTCGCGCCCCACCGGCCGAACCACGACCCGTCCGCCTCCTGCGCGTCGAGCAACCAGCGCACCCCACGCCGGACCGCCGCGCTGTCGGCGAGTCCGCGTGCGGCCAGCATCTCCACGACGTGGGCGGTGACGTCGGCCGACGGCGGATCGATCACGGCGCCGAAGTCGCAGAAGGGCAGCTTCTCGCACAGGGTCTGCGTGTTGTCGGCGTCGAAGGCACCCCAGCCGCCGTCCGCGCTCTGCATGCCGAGCAACCATTCCGTCGCCCGGCGCATCGACGCCTCCACGGCCTCGGCCCCGTCGGGCTCGGGGTGGCGGACCCGACGCAGCCCCAGCACGACCTCGGCCGTGTCGTCGGTGTCCGGGTAGACGTCGTTGGCGAACTCGAACGCCCAGCCCGACGGTTCGAGATGCGGCCTGCGCACCTGCCAGTCGCCGCCGGAGCGGATCTCCTCCCCCACGATCCAGTCCGCGGCGGACACGAGCGCCGGGTGGTCACCGGGCGTTCCGGCGTCGAGCAACGCCGTCATCGCCAACGCGGTGTCCCACACCGGCGACTGACACGCCTCCAATCGGCGCACCCACCCGTCGCCGGTCTCCTCGCGCACGGTGAACCCTTCGAGACCGTCGAGCGCCTTCGCCAGCACCGGGTGGTCGACCGGGTAGCCGCGCAGGTGCAGGGCGAGGATCGAGTACACCCACGGAGGTTGGATCCCACCCCAGCCGCCGTCGGCCTCCTGACGTTCGAGGATCCAGCGCTCGGCGCGGTCGAGCGCGAGGGACCGCAACGGCTTCACCGGCAGTCGTTCGAGCCGGTGCAACACGGCGTCGAGCCCGTGGAACAGTCCCGACCACGACAGCGTCCCGGTCGTGGACTCCGGCCTCACTCCCGTCCGCAGTTCCCGCAGGCTGAATCCGAGCTGCCGCGTGGGCCGCGCCGCCCCCACGATGGTCAACGGCACCACTGTCTGCCGGGCCCAGCAGGCCCAGTCGTAGATGTTGAGCGGGAACCAGTCCGGCAGCAGCACCAGCTCCGGCGGGAGCACCGGCAACTCCCGCCAGGACCACTGTCCGAACAAGGCGAGCCAGATGCGGGTGAAGACGCGGGTGGCCTCGATCCCGCCGCTGTCGAGGACGAACTCGCGCGCCCGCCGCAGGTGGGCGGCGTCGATCGGATCACCCGCGAGGCGCAGCGCGGTGTAGGCCTCCACGGTGGTGGAGAGGTCCGCGGGACCGTCGTGGAACGTCGCCCACGTGCCGTCGGCGCGCTGGCGGGACCTGATCCACCGGGCCGTCTCCTCGGTGACCCGCTCGTCGTCGATGCCGAGGAACCGCCGCAGCAGCAGGTCCTCGGCCTCCATCGTCACGTTGGTCTCGAGTTCGCCCTTCCACCAGCCCTGCGGGTGCTGCAACGACAACAGGTACTCGCGGGCGGACTCCACGCACCGACGCACCCGGTCCTGCGACCGGTCCACGGTCGGGGTCGACTCTCGGCTCAGCAGGTCGGTCATCGATCACGCTCCACGACGAATCGGGTGAGATCGACCAGCGCCGCCCGCGTGTCGGCGGGTGGGTCGACCGCGTCGAGAGAGGCCACGGCGTCGGCGATGTAGCGCTGGGCGCGATCGCGGGTCCATGCCAAGGCGTTCGTGTCGTCGATCAACTCGGCCATCAAGCGCACCTCCCGCTCGTTCGGCGGTCGGTCGCGCCGGTAGTACTCGCGCAACCTCTCGGCGCTCTCGGTCCCCGCGTTGAGCGCGACGACCACGGGCACCGACTTCTTGCGCACCCGCAGATCGGCGAGGACGGGTTTGCCCGTCACCTCGGGGCTGCCCACGATGCCGAGCAGGTCGTCCACGAGTTGGAAGCCCATGCCGAGGTTGCGGCCGAACCGTCCCAGCGCCGCCACCGCCGCGTCGTCCCCACCACCGAGGCGAGCACCGAGTTCCGCGGCGCACTCCATGAGCGCGGCCGTCTTGCCGTCCTCCATGCGCAGGCACTCGTCCACCCCGACGTTCGCGCGGCCCTCGAAGTCGATGTCGGCGGTCTGGCCCTCGATGAGCCTGCGCACCGCGCCGGTCAGGCAGCGCCCGGCCGCGAGGTCACCGGTGGCCTCCAGCACCTCGACGGCCAGGTTCAGCAGCGCGTCGCCCGCGAGGATCGCGGCGGGGGTGCCGAACAACGCCCACACGGTGGGGCGGTGTCGACGTTCGGTGTCTCCGTCCATGACGTCGTCGTGCAGCAGCGAGAAGTTGTGCACGAGTTCCACGGCCACCGCGCCCGGCAGCGCCGACGTCTGTCGCCCCCGGACGGCCTGCGCCGCGAGCAGGGCCAGGGCCGGGCGCAACGCCTTGCCACCGGCCCCCTCCACGGCCTCGCCGTGTTGGTCCGTCCACCCCAGGTGGTAACTGACGATGCGGTGCATCGCAGGTTGCAGGGTGTCGACCGCGTCTCGCAACGCGGGGCGCACCAACGACTGGGTGGCGCTCACCTCGGACGGCAGAGTGGTCGTCATCGGCTCACACCCCCTGCCAGGTGAGTCGCGACGAGCTCGGCCGCTCGATGTCCACTTCGCACGGCTCCCTCCATCGTGTCGGGCCAACCTGTGGCGGTCCAGGATCCGGCGAGAACGAGGCCGGGCAACGCCGTCCGCTGGTCCGCGCGCACCCGGTTCGAACCCGGGCCCTGCCGAAACGTGGCCCGGCGTTGCCGGGTGACGAAGAATCGGGTGCACGGGGTCGTCGCCGCGCCGGGGAAGAACCTGCCCAGCTCGGCGAGGAACACGTCCCGCAGGGCCGACGCCGGAGTGGTCAGCCACACGTCGGCCGCCGACAACGACACCGTCAGGTACTGCCCCGAGGTCAGCCCGGCCGCGTCGGTGCGATCGAAGATCCACTGGACCGGGGACGACACGGCGGCCGCGAACCCGAGGTCGGTGACCGGACGCTCGTACACCACGTGCACGTTGACGATGGGCACGGCGCCGAGCCGTGCGAGGCCCGCGCGGTCGAGTCCGGCCCGCCCGGGCGCGACGCGCGTCGCGGTGTCGGGAGGAACAGCGAGCACCACCGCGTCGGCGTCGAGGACCTCGTCGTCCATGCGCACGAGGAACCGCCCCCGGACCGGCGTGATGCCCCGGACGGCACTGTGCGTGCGCACCTGGCCGTGCCGTTCGAGGAGGTACTTCTCGGCGGGGCGCACGTGCAGGTCGTCGAGTGGCCAGCGCGGGATGCCGATGTCAGCGCCGTCGGTCGACTCCAGCAGCGCCGTGCGGAACACCATGGCCGCCGAGGCCAGCGACACGTCGGCGACGTCGCCGTTGAGCGCGGCCACCGTGACGAGGTTCCACAGCCGGTCGAGGGTCGCTTCGTTCTGGCCGTGGCGGGTCAACCAGTCGGCGAAGCTGTGGTCGTCGAGCGAAGGATCCTGCGGGTCGAGCGAGCGCAGGGCGAGTGCCGCGCGGAACACGCGCAGCCGGTCGAGGGGGCGCAGCGCCGAGTAGCGGGCGATCGCCGGGGCCAGGTGCAGCGGAGCGCGCGCGTCGGTGCGGCTCAGTTCGGTGCGCCGACCACCCGGCGCGAGCACCGGCACGTGGAAGCGGTCCTGCATGTCGAGGCCGTCGGCGCTGCCGAGCCGTTCCAGCAGCGCGCGATAGGCGGTGCAGCAGCGCAAGGTCACGTGCTGTCCGTTGTCCACGGTGAGGCCGTCGCGCTGGAAGGAGAACGTGGCCCCACCGAGGCGCGAGCGCGCCTCCAGCACGGTGACCGCGTAGCCCGCGTCGGCGAGGTCGCACGCGGCGGTGAGTCCGGCGAGCCCCGAGCCGACGACGACCACCCGGACGTCTCTGGCGCCCGAGCCTCGTGCCCGGGGTTCCGCGCACGGTGCCGTCACGGCGTCCCTCCCAGCAGAGCGACTCCGGCCACGAGCGCCTTCTCCCAGTCGGGCAGGCTGGTGCGCCCACGCAGGATCGACGACGGCCGCAACGCCATCCGGGTGAGCAACCGGTGGTAGATGCCCGCCATCGCCGCGCAGCAGGCTCGGCTTCGGCCGTCGAGCACGTCCAGCAGCCGAAGCCCGCGCTCGTACCACTCCGCGGCCCGAGCGGCCTGGAACTCCAGCAGGGCCACAAGGTTCTCGGGATCGTCGACGAACGTGCCGTCGTCGGCGCGGTCGAGGGTGCAGCCGAAGCGAGCGAGCTCGTCGCCCGGGAGGTACACCCGGCCGTTGTCCAGGTCCTCGACCACGTCCCGCAGGATGTTGGTGAGCTGCAACGCCACACCCAGGTCGTCGGCGACGGGCTCGTCGCGCGCCCGGTCGGGGCTGCCGAAGATCGCGAGCGACAGGCGGCCGATCGAGCCCGCCACGCACTGGCAGTACCTCCGCAACGCCGTGAAGCTCGGGTACTCGACCCCGAGCACGTCGGCGCGGCAACCATCGATCAGTTCGTCGAACGCGTCGAGCGGCAGATCGAACCGGCGGGTGGCGTCGGAGAGCGCCAGCAGGACGGGATCACGGGAGCCGTCGAGCCCGAACTCGACCGACCGCAGATCGGTGCGCGCGTCCTCCAGTCCCTTCAGCTTCACCTCGGGGCTGAGGTCGCCGTCGCCGATGTCGTCGACCCGGCGGGCGAACGCGTACACCGCGCTGAGCGCGTTGCGCTTGGGTTCGGGAAGGAGTCTGATGCCGTAGGAGAAGTTGCCGGCCTGTCGGCGGGTGATGGTCACGCAGGCGTCGTAGGCGTCGTCGATCCTCACCGCGCACCACCCGGTCCGAGCAGCGACAGCACGGAGGCGACGACATGTGTCCGCCGAGGGCGCGGAGTCCCGGACAACACGTCGAAGCCCGCCTCGGCCAGGGCCCGCGCCGTGGCACGCCCTCCGGCGACGTAGCCCGCGATCGCCACACGCGCCGCTCCGCTCAACTCGGTCACCAGAGGTGCTCCCTCGTCCAGCAGGGTCACCGCGCGCTGCACCTGCAGCGCCACGGCCGCGCGGACACCGGTGCTCGCCCGGGCCGCCACGAGGTCGTCGTCGGTCACGCCGTAGCGCTGGAGATCGGTGGTCGGGAGATACACCCGGCCCGCGTACGCGTCCTCCAGCACGTCCTGGCAGTGCTCCAACACCTGCAGCGCACTACAGACGTGGTCGGAGAGCACTCGTCGGCGGGCGGAGTCGGCGTCGAACACGCACAGCACGAGCCGGCCGACCGGATTGGCCGACAGCGCGCAGTAGTCCAACAGGTCGTCGAAGGTGCGGTATCGATGCACCACCTGGTCCCGGCGATTGGCCTCGACGAGTCGTTCGAGCTGCGAGCGGGGCAGGTCGCAGGCCGCCACGGTCTCGGCGAGGCGCCGATACACGGGGTCGGGGGACGGCGTCCCGGCGTAGACACGGTCGAGTTCGGCGGACACCTCGTCCAGCAGCGCGAGTCGGTCACCCGGGGCGGCGTCGCCGATGTCGTCGACCATCCGGGCGAAGGCGTAGAGCGTCAGCAGGTGCCGCCGGTGTCGGGCGGGCAGGACGCGCAGCGCGACGGGGAAGTTCTCGTGTCGTGCCCGTGCGTGCAACCGCTCCAACGGCGGTGACGCCTGTGCAGGTTCGGCGTGCATGGGCCTCGCCTCGTCCCGTCCGGCCGGTGAGCCGAGCGTCGGCATCGGGGAGATTCCATTGTCGTCCGGCACAGACGTCGACGGCAACTCCGTTCCCATGGGTTCGATCCTTCCGGGGGCCGGTGGGACGTCTCCGGTGTCCGTTCGCCTCGGCATTCCGGTTCCACCGAGAACAAATGCTATGGCGTGTCGACCTGCCCGCAACCGATACGACAGTTTCACGATCGTGTGACCACCGCTGCAGCACAGCGATTTTCGCGTCGTCGACGAATCCACAGTAGATGAACAATGCGAAACCGGCACACCTCCCTTGGTCCATATAGGACAGCGCACTACGGCGTCACGACCGCACGTCCGGTGAGAGTTCCCTCCTCCAACGCTCGATATGCGTCCGTCACGTCGTCGAGCGAGAACCGGTGCACCTCGGTGTGCAGCAGGCCGCGCGCCGCCAGCCGCAGGACCTCCACCAGCTCCGGACGACTACCCCAATAGGTGGTCTGCACCGACAGCTCGAACGGCACGGAGAAGAACGACATCGGAACTCGCCCGCCACCGAGCCCCACGATCGTGAGATCGCCGAGCACCCGACCGATCGACACCGCCAGCGACAACGTCGCGTCGCTGCCCACGCAGTCGAGGACGACGTCGGCCCCCTGCCCGGCCGTCTCGTCGCGCACCACGGCGGCCACGTCGTCCCCGGCGGCCACCGCGACGTCCGCCCCGGACCGACGTGCCAGTTCCAGTGCCTCCGGTCGCGTGTCGACGGCCACCACCCTCGCCGCCGTCGTCGCCTTCACGATCTGCACCGCCAGATGGCCGAGGCCCCCGATGCCGATGACCACAGCCGTGGCCGACGGCGTGAGCTTCGCCCACGACCGTCGCACCGCGTGGTACGGCGTCAGTCCCGCGTCCGTGAGCGGCGCCGCCGTCACGGGGTCGAGCCCGTCGGGCAGGGGCACCACGTGCCGCGCGGACGGCACGAGCAGGTAGTCCGCCATGCCGCCGTCGAGCCCGAGACCCGCCCCACCCTGCACGACAGGCGCCTGGTCGGGCCGCTCGCAGTAGGTCTCGACACCCTGAAGGCACCGGTCACAAGCTCCACAACCCCACGGGCCGTACACCGCGACGGGTAGGCCCGGCTCCAGGCCGCGCACCCCCGGTCCCACGGAAGCCACCCAGCCCGCGTTCTCATGCCCCAGCGTGAACGGCAACCGCCACGGTAGCTGCCCCGGCTCGAACTCCCGGATCACGTGCAGATCGGAGTGACACACCCCCGCGCCGCCGATACGAACCAGGACCTCCCCCGGCCCCGGGTCCGGCGTGGCGACCTCGGTCAGCACCGGATCGGTGAGCCAGTCCTGCAGCCGAAACGCCCGCATCGGATCAGCCCCCGCTTCAGTCCTCGCCGCCTTTGGGTGGCCGCACGACCATCACCGGGCAGCCGGCGTGATGAATCAGAGCCTGACTCGTGGAACCGAGCAGCAGCCCGGTGAACCCACCACGGCCCCGGCTGCCGACGACCACGAGCTGCGCCCGCTCCGAGCGGTCGAGCAACTGCCTGCGCGGGCGGTCCCGCACCAGCACCCGCTCCACCTCGACGTCGGGGTACTTCGCCTGCCACGCCGAGAGCTGGGCGTCGAACCGCGCGCGGACGTCCTCCTCCTCCGGCGAGTTGGTGAAGAAGAGCCGGGCTCGCCGCAACACGCTCTCGTCCTCGACGTCGGCCCACGCGTGCACCGCCACCAGTGGCGCGCCCCGCTGCTGCGCCTCCTCGAAGGCCCACCCGACGGCGCGTTCGCTCAACGAGCTGCAGTCCATGCCCACGACCACCGGGCCCGTCGACGGCGGTTCGGTCCGGCCCGACCCGCACCGGACGACCACCACCGGCGAGTGCGCATGCGCGGCCACCGCGACGGCGGTCGAACCGGCGAGCATCCCGGTGAACCCACCGAGCCCCGAGGCGCCGAGCACCACCAGTACCGCGTCGCGCGACCGGTGGGTGAGTGCGGGCACGGGCGGTTCGTCCACGGCCTGCGCCGAGACGGTGAGCCCCGGGGCGACCGCAGCCGCCTCGTCCGCCGCCGTGTCGACGATCGTCTGCGCCTCGTTCAGCAGGGTCTCGATGACACTCGGCGGCACCGGTGCCTCGGTGGCGAAGTACCGCGCCACCAGCCCGTAGGCGTACACGACCTGCAATTCCAGCGCCTGTCGCGCCGCGCGCCGCGCCGCCCACCGCACGGCCATCCGCGAAGCGTCCGAGCCGTCGACCCCGACGACGACCGGACCGCGTCCGTCCTCCCCCGCCATGTCCGCTCCCTCCTCGGGCCCGCACTCACGAGGCCCCGACCGTAAGGCCGGGTCCGCTGCGGGCGCCGCCGTCGTTGGTCCCGTCCACATCGGGACTTCGGACCCCTGACGACAGCTCAGCCACTCGGAGGGAGGACGGAGAACGGGTGGGTGTAGAGCCGGGTGAGCAGGCCCGTGCACGCCGCCATCGCCTGCACGTCGGGACCGAACCGGCTCGTCGTCAGGATGTCGCCGCCCGGGAGGGAGGTCGTCGCCTCATACGCCTGCCGCACGACCGGCAGCTGCTCCGGCGCGTCGGTGAACGCCTGCCCGCCGAGCACCACCAGCTCGGGATTCACGATGTCACGGAGCAACGCCACCGCCGTGCCCAACGCCCGGGCCCGCTCGGTGAGGATGTGCCGGGCCGCCGTGTCCCCGGCCAACGCCGCTGCCCGCAACGCCCGGAAATCGGGCCGGGAGATCACTCCCGCGCGGACGGCTCGCTCCAAAACCGCGCGTTCGGCGACGGTGACCTCCAGGCAGCCGACCTTCCCGCACGGGCACGACACGTCACTGCCCACGGGAAGGTGGGCGATGCTGCCCGACTGTCCCGGCCCCCGGTGCAGGACCCCGTCGACCGCCACGGCGACCCCGACCATCTCGCGCGCGTAGACGTAGAGCGCGCTGCGCGCGTGCACGGCCTCCCCGAACAGCAGTTCCGCCGTGGCCATGGCCGGCACGTGTCCGTCGAGGTGGACGGGCAACCGCGTGACCGCTTCGAGGATCGCGGCGGCGGGGGCGTCCCGCCAGCCGAGAGGGCCGTGGGTGAGCAGTCCCCGCTGCGGATCGACCTGACCGCCGATCGCCAGCCCCACCCCGATGATCCGGCGTTCCGGCCAGCCCGCGAGAAAGGCACCGACCTCGTGGGCGATGTCGGTGAGGACCTCCTCCGCCGAACCGCGTGGAGTGGGCACGCGCACGCTGTCGAGCAGGACCCCGCGGAGGGTGCTCAACCCGTACGTGATGGTCGTGATGCCCACGTGCACCCCGCAGGCGGCGATGACGTCCTCGTTGAGGTCCACGGGCACCGTCGGCCTGCCGACCTCCCCGGTGGGTGGCGGCACCGGCAACTCGCTGAGCAGTCCCAGGTCGATCAGCGTCGCGATCTGCCTGCTGACCGTCGGCATGCTGAGCGAGGTGCGGCGCGCCACAGCCGCCCGCGAGAGCGGCCCGTGCGTCCGGATCGCCCCGAGCACCGCCGCCGCGTTCGCCTCACGGACGCCGCCGACCGTCCCCTCGCCCCCGAGCGTTCGTACCACCGCACCGACCTCGCTTTCGGCGCTTCAGCTCACTCGACGCGCGGCACGACGTCAACGCCGTCCACGACGTGGACGAGGCCGGGAAATTGTTTCAACGCTTTTCTTAACAGCCACTGAAATGGCCATCGACCCACTCATTGGGAATGGCACGCCCGAATTGCTGTCCGCCTGCCATGATCGGCACCCGCCGACGGCGAGCACTTCGGCCGGGAAGCGGCGATCGCGACCATCCGGAAAACGGAGACATTTGATGCAGACCTTGTTGTTGTTCGGTCTGGCCGGGATTCTGGCCCAGCTCGTGGACGGGTCGCTGGGAATGGCGTTCGGGGTGACGGCCACCACGACTCTGGTGACGCTGGGGACCGCCCCCGCGGTCGCGTCGGCTGCCGTGCACCTCGCCGAGGTGGGGACGACGCTCGCCTCGGGGGTCTCCCACTGGCGGTTCTCCAACATCGACTGGCGCACCGTCGCCACCCTGGCCGTTCCCGGCGCGATCGGCGCTGTGCTCGGCGCGTACGTGTTGACCTCGTTGCCGATGGACTTCGCGGAGGTGTGGATCACCACCGTGCTGCTCGTCCTCGGCCTGTACGTGCTCGTCCGGTTCGCGTTCCTGCGCCTCGGCACGCTGGTGACGACCCGACGACCCACCGCGCGGTTCCTCGCGCCGCTGGGGCTCGTCGCCGGGTTCGTCGACGCCAGTGGAGGCGGCGGTTGGGGCCCGGTCGCCACGACGACGCTGCTGTCATCCGGTCGACTCGAACCACGCAAGGTCGTCGGCTCGGTCGACACGTCGGAGTTCATCGTCGCGCTGGCGGCGAGCGCGGGCTTCCTGCTGACCCTGTCGCACGAGGAGTCGTTGAACTACACCGTGGTCGCGGGTCTGATGCTCGGCGGCGTGCTCGCGGCGCCTCTGGCGGCCTGGCTCGTGCGCAAGCTGCCGCCCCGCGTACTCGGGGCCGCGGCGGGCGGGTTGATCGTGTTCACCAACGCCCGCACGTTGCTGAACTCCGCCGAGACGGACCAGACCGTCACGACGGTCGTGCTGACGCTCGTGGGTGTGCTGTGGGCCGTGGGCCTCACGGCCGCGATCCGCTCGGTGCGCGAGGAGCGGCGCCGCAGCGAGCAGCGTCAGGACGAGGCCCCCGTGGCCTGACCCGCCGGGGGCCTCACCCGGCCGAGCGGCGAGCGCGTTCGAGAGCCGGCCCGAACTGAGTCCGGACCGCCTGCCATGCCTGCGCCACCTCGGCGCGCTCGGGTTCCACCGGTTCGGGATCGGCGCGGTCTCCCTGGAAGGACAACAACAACTGCACCACGCGCCCGACCACCTCCGGATGCCCCAGCGGGACGGGCGGCTCCACCCGGACGGCGGGATCGGTGTCCCGGCTGACGAACGCGGCCACGCGCACCCCGCGCGCGAGCAGGTGCTGCCGGGTCGCGGCGGTGTCGGTGTCCCACCAGTCGGCGTACGAACCGTGGGCGTCGGCGTCGATGCCGTCCCGCCGCGCGGGGGCGGGATCGGCCACGACCACGCTGCGCACCCGGTCGGTGTGGGTCTCGGCCAGTCGCAGGGCGGCTTCGGCGGCGGTACCCGCCGCCACCAGATGCACGCGGGTGGTCACGCCCTCCAGGAGTTCCTCCACCGACGGCGTGTCGCCGGTCTCCGCGGGCAGGCGGCACCACCCGACCCGGAGGTGCTCGGCCAGCGGTCGCCACGTCGCGGGCAGAGTGTCGTGTTTGGCCTCACCCGCCGGGTCCAGCACCAGCAGCACCGGCGCCGCCTCCGGCCCGTGCCACACCACCGGTGGTCCCTCGCGGCGCACGCCGTCGTCGTGGAAGTCCCTCATGGACGTCGGGTTACCCGCGTTGATCGCGAGTATGCGTTGCGACGGTGCGCTGACGCACGGTCGGCGAGCTCCCCCGACGAGTGAGACGTCACCCGCGGCGACCTGCGGAAACGGAATCCGGTTCGTAGACTTGCGGCTTATGCCCGACCGCGGTCGCTACCACCATGGTGATCTTCGCCGCGCCGTCATCGACGCCGCCGTGGACGTCATCGCCAAGGACGGCATCACAGCGATCAGCCTCCGAGATCTGGCCCGGCGCGCCGGTGTCTCCCACGCCGCCCCGGCCCACCACTTCCACGACAAGGCGGGTCTGCTCACCGCCATCGCCATCGAGGGCTTCGAGCTGCTCGCCGACTCCCTGCAGGAGGCGTTGAACAGCACTCCCCTCCCGTTGATGGAACTGGGGACGCGTTACGTCGGCTTCGCCGTCGATCATCCCGGTCACTTCGAGGTCATGTACCGGCCGGACGTCTACCACCGCGACGACCCCGAACTGATCGCGGCGCGCCTCTGGGCCCGGCGCGTGCTGCACGCGGGGGTCTCCACCTCCTCCCCGGGGGTGGAGAACGACGTCCTGCGCTCCGGTGCACTCGCGGCGTGGGCGCTCGCCCACGGTTTCGCCACGCTCGCCCGCAGCGGCAACTTCGACGAGCTGCTCAGCCACCAGTCCCCCACCGAACTCTTCCAGCGCATGGCGCGCCAGGTGCTCACGATGGGAACCCCGCCGAGCGAGTGAACCCCCGGTGCCGCGAGCCCGGCACCGGGGGTTCTCGTGGCGATCAGCGCCGTTCGAGTCCGCGTTCGACGGCGGCGATCAACTCCGGCCGCAGCGCCTCGGGCGGGATGACCGCGTCGACGGAGCCGACCTCGACGGCGCGACGGATGGAGTGGATCTCGTCGAACTCGGCCGCGACCTCACCGAGCTTTTCGGCACGGACCGCGGTGCGCACGTCGGCGAGCTGCGTGGCGAGCTCCGCCCGCTCCGCGTCACTCGCCTGAGCCAGCCGCGCCTCCGCCTCACGTACACGCTCGTCGGCGGCGGTGCGGGCGGCGACCTCACCCGAGAACACCACTGCCGCCGCGGGCGCACCACCGATCACCGAGGCGAACGACCCGTCGACCGCGAGCACCGTCATGTTCGGGTTCAACGCCTTCGAGAAGACGACGAACGCACCACCGTGGTACCGCGAGATCACGCAGAACACGATCGGGCCCTCGAAGTTGACGATCGCGCGGCCGATCTCGGCGCCGTACTCCAACTGGAGCTTGCGCATCGACTCCGGCGACCCGTCGAAGCCCGACAGGTTCGCGAGCACCACCACGGGCCGGTTGCCGCTGGCGGCGTTGATCGCGCGCGCCACCTTCTTCGACGACCGGGGGAACAGCGTGCCCGCCGTGTAGGTGTCGGGGCCGTCGGTGGGCGGGAACCCACGCCGGGGCACCGACCGGGACTCGATGCCGATCAGGCACACGGGCCAGCCACCGAGGTGCGCGTCCTGCACGACGGCGGTCTCGGCGTCGGCCATGCCCGCCCAGCGTTCCAGCACCGGGTGGTCGGCGTCGGCGATGGCCCGCATCACGGTGCGGATGTCGAACGCCTTCTTGCGGTCGGGGTTCGTCTCGGGCGAGAAGATCTCGCCCACCGTGGTGAAGTCGCTGCCGACGACGTTGTGCGGGTACGGCCGCACGTCGCGGTCGTGCGGGTCGGTGGTCTCGGCGCGACGCGGCCCCGTCTCCCCCGGCGCGACGTAGGTGTGGTCGTAGTGCGCCATGAGGACGTCGCGAGCCCCCGCGAGGTCGGGCGCCCAGTACTGCGCCTGGCCGTTCGGCCCCATCACCCGGTCGTAGCCGCCGATGCCGTGGTTGTCCTCCGCGGACACCCCACCCGAGAAGTCGAGCGACTGCTTGCCGGTCAGCACCATCGCCGAGTCCGGGGTCATGACGAGGATGCCCTTGGTGTGCATGAGCATCGTCGCCTCGGCGTTCCAGTAGGGCTGGGCGCCGACGTTGATGCCCGCGACGACCACGTTGATCTCGCCGCCGTCCTGGGTGAAGTGGACGATCCGCTTCAGCGCCGCCGCGACCCAGTCCATGTTCTCGGTCCCGGAGTCCATCGCGATCCGCGCACCCGCCGACAACGCGAACCACTCCACCGGCACCTTCATGCGCTCCGCGAGGTCCAGCGCGGCGATCACCCGGGCGCACTCGGGTTCGGCGAGCGCGCCGAGCGCCTTCGTGGGATCGCCCAGCAGCACGACCCTGGTCACGCCCTGCGGGTGCCGGGCGGTGGGGGTGGTGACCACGCCCGCGACGATGCCCGCCGTGTTGCCGCCCTTCGGCCGGTCGACCGGGACGAGAACGCCGTCGGCGTCGAGGTCGTGTTCGACGAAGGTGCCGTTCGGGCCCGCGAGCAGACCGACCAGCTCGTAGGGGTAGACGGTGTTGCGCCGACGCGCCCGCAGCACCTTCTGCCCGTAGGCGTCGAGCGGCCGGACGACCTCCGTGGACGGCGTGGTCATCCGCACGCTCACCCCCGACCCCGGGGTGTGCGTGATGTGCACGGCGACCTCGCGGATGTCGCCCGCCGAGTCACGGCGGCGGCCGAGGAACTCGACCATCTCGACGCCCGCGCCCGCCGTGGTGGGCACCACCCGGCGCGCCACGGCACGCAACTCGTCCGCGGTCAGTTCGATCGTCGGCCACACGTAGATGACGATCCGGTTGGTGTCGAGCCGCTTCTTCTCCGGACGCCGCACTTGCTGCTCTCGGATCGCGTCGAGGCACGCGGCGAGCTTGCCCTCGACGTCGGGCAGCGCCAGCAGTCGTCCCTCGGAGTCGCGCAACGGGGTGAGGTCGCGCACCTGCGCCATCGCCACGAACCGTTCGTCGGACGGGTTGTCCGGCGCCACGCACCGCACGAGGTGCACTTCCTCGTCGGACGACGGCAGCCGCGTGAGGTCGAACTCGCGCAGCCGACGCAACTGCAGCCGCTGCGCGATCAGCGGGTGCAGACCACGGATCAGTCGGTCCTCGGTGAATCCGTGTGTCGACCGCCGGAAGGTGAAGTGCTGGTGCATCACCGAGCCCGCGCGTCCCGCCATGGTCACGGTGACCCGACGGACGTGGTGCGGCAGCGACACCTCGGTGAGGTTCGCGAACAACTTCGCCGCGGCGGTGTCGTCGTCGGCGAACTCGTCCGACCACCCGAGGTAGAGGTCCACGACCACGCTCGCGTCGTCGGCGGCCTCCACGGCAGCGGTGTCGATCGCGTGCAGGGCATCGGTCACCTGCCGCGGGTCGGCGGCGGTGGACACCAGCCGGTACCGTTCGCCGTCCAGTTCGTACTCGGCGGTCACGCACGGGAACCCGGCGACCGTCCGGACCCGCAGGTTCACCAGTGACCGGTCGCGGTAGTAGCGCCCCGCCATGACCTCCAGCAACGGATCGAGGTCGGAGCCCTTCCGGTGGATGCGCTGGCCGAGGATGCGCACCAGTGGTTCGGCGCACGCGACCATCTCGGCGATGCGCTCGGCCCGGTCCGGGGCCTCCGGGTTCGCCTCCAGCTCCCGGAGGTGGGCGCGGACCCCGACGTAGGCCTCGGCCCGACGCCGCCGCAGCAACGGCTGGGCGAACCAGCGGAACACGACGCTGCGAGCCAGGTCGGCGACCACCGGGAAGCGCACCTGCGTGGCGGCCACCAGGTGTTCGAGCATGTGTCCGACCGGCTCACGCACCGACTGCTCGGGACCCGGTTCGGTGAGCCACAACTGCAACAGCGCGGTCACCAACGGCACGTCGCTCGCGGCGCGCTGCTGGGCGCAGAACAGACGGAACACCGCTTCGGTCAGCTCCGGCCCCTGCTCCAGGTCCTCGACGCCGTAGTGGGCCAGGGCGCGGGAGAGCCGTTCCCGGAACTCGTCCGACAGCCCCGCGCGGTCGGTGTCCAGGCTCTGCAGATACGTGTGGAAGTACTCGCGAGGGCTGTGCACCCGGGTGTCCGGCGAGCTCTCCTCCGCCCGGGGCCGGTTGCGGCTCAGTTCGGAGAGGTCGGCGAACACGTGCAGCAGTTGCCGCTCGGCCTCCACCGGCCGCTCGCCGCGCGCGACGAGTTCGCGTCGTGCCGACTGGTAGTCGCTCAGCGCACGCTCCACGTCGTCGGCGTCGAGGTCGAACCCGAGCAGCCGGCTGCGCAGGTCGGCCAAAGCCCGCTCCGCCCGCTCGACCGCGTCGATCTCGGTGCGACGCTCCGGCAGTGCGAGATCCTCACCGCCGTCGTCGGTGCCGCCCGCGTCGGCCTCCTCGGTGTCCAGCGGCTCCAGGCGCAGCAGCGGCGCACCCGCCTCGACCTGGCTGCCGATCGACACCGGCCGCTCCCGCAGGACCGCGCGGAACGGCGCCCGCAGCACGGTCTCCATCTTCATGCTCTCCAGGACGAGCACGGGCGCGCCCGCCTCGACCTCAGCGCCCACCTCGACGGGTGCCGCCACCACGAGCGCGGGTGCCGGGGACCGCACGATGCCGCCCTCGTCGCGGCTGATGCGGTGCACGACACCGTCCACCTCGACCACGTGCACCGGGCCGTGGGTGCCCGTCACGAAGCGGTAGCGCTGACCGTGGGCCACGAGCTGGCCCGTCGCCTCCCCGTGGCGCTCGATCTCCACGTCGACGTGGTGCGTCACCGGACCGTTCTCGATGGCCACCCCGAATCGACGCGGCCCCGTGCGGGCCACCGTCAGCCGGTAGCCGGTGCCCCGAAGCTTCAGCTCCACGGTGCGGCTGCCGGAGTGCCGGACCTGCGGCCGGCCACCGTGGGCGGTCGAGAGCAGGTGCTGCTGCTCGGCGTGCTCGGCCTCGGTGTAGGAGTCGACGGCGGCGACGGCGAGCGCGATCCCCGCGTGCCGGGTCGACCGCAGGCGACCCTCGGCGCGCACCCGGTCGATCCACCCGGTGTCGGCACTGGCGTCGACGACCTCGGGAGCGTCGAGGAGGTCGAGCAGGAAGCTCTTGTTGGTGGAACCGCCCTCGATCAACACGCTGGTGTCGGCCACCGCGCGCCGCAAGCGGGCGAGTGCCTCGTCGCGGTCGCGACCGTAGGCGATGATCTTCGCGATCATCGAGTCGAAGTCGGCGGGGATCGTGTCGCCCTCGCTGACCCCGGTGTCGACCCGGATGCCCGGCCCCGCGGGGAACGTCAGCAGGCTGATCCGCCCCGGCGCCGGGGCGAAGTCGCGGTCCGGGTCCTCGGCGTTGAGTCGCGCCTCCACCGCGTGCCCGATCTCGGCGGGCTTCTCGCCCTCCAACCGGCCGCCCGCGGCGACATGGAGCTGCGCCTTCACCAGGTCCATACCGGTGGTGGCCTCGGTGATGGGGTGCTCCACCTGCAGCCGGGTGTTCACCTCCAGGAACGCGAACAGCTTCTCGCCCGGGTGGTAGAGGAACTCCACCGTGGCCGCCCCGCGGTAACCCACGGCGAGCACGAGTCGCTCGGCCGAGGCCTTCAGCTCACTCGTCTGCTCCGCCGACAGCAGTGGGGACGCCGACTCCTCGATGACCTTCTGGTTGCGGCGCTGCACCGAGCAGTCGCGCACGCCGAGCGCCCACGCCGTGCCCTGCCCATCGGCGATGACCTGCACCTCGACGTGGCGCGCTCCCGTGACCAGCCGCTCCAGGAAGACCACACCGCTGCCGAAGGCCCGCTCGGCCTCCATCCGCGTGCGTTCGTAGGCGTCGGTCAGCTCGTCCTCGGACGACACCACCCGGATTCCGCGACCGCCACCACCCGCAGTGGCCTTGAGCATCAGCGGATACCCGATGCGCTCCGCCGCGGCCCGGGCGGCGTCGAGGTCGTCCACGGGCCCGCCGCTCCACGGCGCCACGGGAACCCCGACCTCCTCGGCCAGCAGCTTCGCACCGATCTTGTCCCCGAGCTTGCGCATGGCCTCGGCGCTCGGGCCCACGAACGTGACCCCGATCCGGTCGCACAGTTCCGCGAAGGCCGGGTCCTCGGCGACGAAGCCCCAACCCACCCAGGCGGCGTCGGCCTTGGTCTCGACCAACGCCCGCTCCAGGACGTCGAGGTTCAGATACGGCCGCGCCGACGCGGCTCCCAGGCAATAGGCGTGATCGGCCTCACGGACGAAGGTGGCGTCGCGGTCGGCGTCCGTGTAGAACGCCACGGTCTCCAATCGTGGCCCACCCTCGGCATTGCGCTCCCTGACGGCGTGGATCAGCCGCATCGCGGCTTCCCCACGGTTGACGATGGCGACCCGACGGAACACCCGAACTCCCCTTCACCCTGCTGCGACGACACGCGAATCGGCACGGACGTCTCGGGCGGAGACGACCGGCCCCCTGTCACTCTCGCGGCTCGGGGCGGGTCGCGGTAATGATCGGACTCACCACGTCGTGTGAGTGGGTTTTGTAGGGATCTGCCAAACCCGCTGCTCGGCGAGCCGCGAGCAGGTATTGCCGCAAGACGCTCCACGGCGGCCTCGCAGGGCACCCACCGCGGTCACCCGGTCACGCCGGGGTCAACGACCGCGGTGGTTCGGGGCCCGGTTCGGTGTCCTCGGCGACTCGCGGTCCGACCGCGCCGACAATCTCCGTCGTCGCGAGTTCGTCCGGGCCCGCGGGCCGACGTGCCAGCACACGCAGCACGCCGGCCGCGGCCACGGTCGCCAGAAGCGTCACCAGTCCGGAGACCAGCAGCGCCTCCTGAGGGCCGAACCGTTCGGACAGCCAGCCGAGGGCGGGTGCCCCGAGTGCCCCCGCGCCCCCGGCGACTGTCCCCTGCACCGCCAACACACGGCCCCGCATGCTGTCGGCGGCGTCCAACTGCAGACGCGTGCTCTTCACGGTGTCGATCACCACCGCGCCCGCCGCGATGGGCAGGAGCACGAGCGCGAATCCGGCGAACCCCGGGAGGTAGCCGCTGAGCGCCTGCAGAACACTCGTCACCCCGGCCGCGACCAGCAGCACGGGAAGAGTGAAGTCCTTGATCCGGGCCGCCAGCAGTCCGCCGACGACCGTCCCGACGGCGAACACGGACGACAACGTTCCGTAACCCGCCGAGCCCGCGTCCAACGGTCCTTCGGCCATGGCGGCCATGCTGACCTGGTAGTTGCGGCCGAGCGAGGACAGCACGAAACCCAACGCGAGCAGCACGAGCAGCACGTGCCTGGTGCGCAGGTACCGCAGCCCGGCGAGCACCCCGGCCTGCTCCGGCCTGCTCACGGCCAGCGGGTGGAACTGGGAGGTCCGCATCGCGAGCACCGTCCCGATGACGGCGAGGAAGCTCACCGCGTTGAGGCAGAACAACAAGGCCTCGCCCACGACGGCGGCCAGCACCCCGGCGAGACTCATCCCGAGCACCCGGCCGATCGAGTTCATCACCGAGTTCCACGCCAGCGCGTTGCCGAGATGGTGGCGGGGCACGACCTGGCTCGCGAAGCGTCCGAGCGCGGGACCCTCGAACGTGCCGACCAGCCCCGCGGCGGCGGTCAACCCGAACAACACGGGCAGGGGCAGCTCGGCCCACACGGTGAACGCCAACAGCGCGGCGATGAGGACGTGCAGCATCTCCCCGGTGAGAATGATGCGGCGAGGGGAGAGCCGGTCGGCCAAGGCGCCCGCCCACGGGCCGCAGACCATCGCGGGAATGGTGGACAACGCCACGGACAGCCCCACGGACGTGGCCGAGCCGGTGCGCTCCATCACCACCCAGTTCAGGCCGAGCACCTGCATCCACGTTCCGGTGACCGACACCAGGTCGGCCAACGCCCACAACCGGTAGTTCCGGTTCGAGAACGCGCGCAGCATCGGCGGCAGCTCTCGCCGCAAGATCCTTCAGTCCCTCCGGGGACGGTGAGCGCGGCCACACGCTCGCGCGTCGGGGAGCGCGAGGGGGCACGGCGTTCACCGCGTCGACAACACGTGCACGCGGTCGGGCGGTGTCGTCGTCGAGTCACCCGCCGCTGGCGCCACACGCTACCCAGCGGCCCGGCGGGACGTCCTCACTTCTCGGCTGTGGCGATGCCAACAGTCGGGTTTGGGTCGAAACCCCTTCCCCAGTGGTCGATTTCCCTGCAGAACAAGTCCATGACGGACAGTACGAGTCGAGCACGCCGAGTGCCCGGACGACAACTCGTCCAGACCTCTGCCGTCCCGACGACGGCCGCGGGAGCCCTTGACCGGCCCCCGCGGCCGTCGGAGTCAGCGCGTCGGGCCTTCTCCCCGACCGCGCTCGTCCTCGGCGATGTCGAACCGCTCCTTGCGCACCTCCCCGGAGATCGTCTCCTCCTCGGTGACCGTCTCCTTGCCGAGCCGGATCTTCTCCACGGGCACGCTCTCCTTCGTGACGTGCGCCTCCTCGCGGTGGAGCGTGATCTCCTGCTCCTCCTCGCCGATGTCGTGCGGCCGCTCCCGATCGGTGCCGGTCACCGGCTCCCGTTCGATGCGGACCTCCTCGTGGGAGACGGGCACCGTCATCTGCTGTTCCTCGGTCACGACGTACTTGCGCAACCGCACCCGTCCGCTCTCGACGTTCTCGGTGGTGGCCCGCAGCCGCTCCTCGGAACGCACCATGGTGTCGTCGTCGGAGCGACGCCTCGCGCCGGTGTCACCCGCACGACCTCGACCCGCCGTCGTCCCCGTGCCACCGGTCGTTCCCGTGGCACCGGTCGTCCGGCCTCCGGCGGTGCCGGCTCCGGTCGCCCCTGTCGTTCCGGTCGTGCCCGGTGTGCCGGTCGCTCCGGTCGCCGTGCCTCCGGCCGTCCCGGTCGTCCCCGCGGTCCCCGTCGTGCCGGGACGGGTGCCCTCCGTCGTCCCGGTGCGGCCTCCGGCCTCGCGGCCGGTGGTGCCCTCGGACATCGACTCCTCCGGCCGCGCGCCACGGGGCATCGGCAGGTCGTAGTGGCGGTACAGCGCCGCCGTCTCGTCACCGGAGAGGTCGGCGTTCGGGTCCGCGTGTGGAGCGTCGGAGACCTGGTCCTTCGACACCGAGACGTGCACCCCGTCGGAGTCCATGCGCGCCCCCTGGAGCGGCACGAAGTTCTCCTTCTGCCCGAAGAGACCCGACCGTACGGTGACCCACTCCGGTTGGTGCGATTCGTCCGACAGGTAGACGTTGCCCACCTTGCCGATCTTGCGACCCTCCGCGTCGACCACCGCGTTGTCGACGAGTTCCTCCGGACGCAGTGTCGTGGCCACGATCGCTGCCTCCCTTCCGTGCTGTGTACGGGTCGAACACGCCGCCCAACCCTCACAGAGGCGTTCACCTCACACCGACAGCGAAACCCCGACCGCGCAGCAGTCACCCACGCGGGTGACACACCGCCCGCGTGGGTGGGCGATTGACTGCGCTCCGCAACACGTCAGCCCTTCACGCACACCACCTGCTTGAGGTGCGCGACCACCTCGACGAGATCGGTCTGCGCCTGGATCACCGAGTCGATGTCCTTGTAGGCCGCCGGGATCTCGTCGACGACACCGGCGTCCTTGCGGCACTCGACCCCGCGGGTCTGCTCGGCCAGATCGGCGGCCGTGAACTGCTTGCGCGCCTTGGTGCGGCTCATCCTCCGGCCCGCGCCGTGCGAGGCCGACTCGAACGACGCCGTGTTGCCGAGCCCTCGCACGATGTACGAGCCGGTTCCCATGCTCCCGGGGATGATGCCGAGGTCGCCCCGTCCCGCACGGATCGCTCCCTTGCGGGTCACCATCACGTCGACGCCGTCATAGCGCTCCTCGGCGACGTAGTTGTGATGACACGAGATCGGCTCCTCGAACCGCACGCCCGGCACCGTCTCGGCCAGCGCGCGCTGCACGAGCGCGAGCATGGTCGCGCGGTTGCGTGCCGCGTACTCCTGCGCCCAGTACAGGTCGTGCCGGTATGCCTCCATCTCCGGGGTCCCCGAGACGAACACGGCCAGGTCCGGGTCGGGCAGGTCGGCGTTGTGCGGCAACTTCTTCGCGATGTCGATGTGGCGCTTCGCCAGCTCGTTGCCGATGCCCCGCGAGCCGGAGTGCAGCATCAACCAGACCCGACCGGCGTCCTCACCACCCTGTTCGAGACAGACCTCGATGAAGTGGTTTCCGCCGCCGAGGGAACCGAGCTGCCGCCGGGCCCGGTCGAGCAGCGAGTGCACCGATGGGTGCAACGCCGAGAACTCCGACCAGAACGGCTCCCATCCGCCGACCCCGGGGACCCTCGCCGGGTTCACGGGCCGCTTGTGCAGGTCGAAGCCCACGGGGACGGCCGCCTCGATCCGCCTCCGCAACGCGCCGAGGTCGTCGGGCAGGTCGGACGCGGTGAGCGACGTGCGCACCGCCGACATTCCGCACCCGATGTCCACCCCCACCGCAGCCGGAGACACCGCGTCCCGCAGGGCGATCACGCTGCCGACCGTCGCACCCTTGCCGTAGTGCACGTCGGGCATCACCGCGAGTCCGTGGATCCAGGGCAGAGTGGTGACGTTCCAGAGTTGCCGCATGGCGGCTTCCTCCACCGTCTCCGGGTCCGTCCACAAACGAATGTCCGTCCGGGCACCCTCGATCGTCGTGTACACGTTCACCACCTCGTTCCTGTCGCCACCAGACTCGCCGATCCCCTGATCGAGCGGCAACATCATTTCCCGAGCACGACGACACCGCGCCCCCGAGGACGCGGTGTCGTCGTCGAACGCGGTGGATGCCCGTCGTCGGTCGGCGTTACCTCCGGGCCTGCTCGGCGGCCAGGACGATGCGTCGCTTTTCGGCGTCGGAGATCACGTCGGCCGCGGCCAACTCGGCGGCGACGTCGGCGGCACGCTCAGCCGCGCCACCCGACCGGTGCTGCTCGCCGTGTGAGATGAACAGGTCGTTGATCGTGCACCCGTCACCGGTGTCGACGTTGGCGACGGTGGTGTCGTGTCCGTCGATCATCACGGTCGGCCGGATGTCCGATCCCGGGCAGGCGTCCCCCTCGGCAGCCACGACGGTGAACGTGAGCGTTCCGTCCTCGGACCGGTTCCCCGCCTGGTCGACGGCGTGGTAGAGCACCGTGTGCTCACCGGGCCGATTGATCACGATCGGCTCTCCGTAAGGCGTGTACGAGCCGCCGTCGAGCGAGTACCGCAGGAAGCGGACACCGGAGCCGGAGTCGTCGGCGGACAACGACACCGTGGCCGAGTCCACGTAGTTCCAGTCCGCGTCCTGGTCACCGGTCACCTGCGCCGTCACCTCGGGCGGCGTGGTGTCCCCCTCGTCGGCCTCGACGACGGTGAAGGTCACCGACCCGACCTCCGAGGTGTTCCCGGCGCGGTCGGTGGCCCGGTACTGCACGGTGTGATCACCCGGCTCCGCCACCGTCACCGGCTCCGAGTACCCGGTGAACCCCGCACCGTCCAGGTCGTACTCCACACTGTCCACACCAGACCCGGAGTCCTGCGCGTCGACCTCGACGACGGCCGCACCGACGTAGTTGCCGTCCGCATCGGTGTCACCCGACACGGCCGCCGACACCTCCGGAGGGTCGGAATCGTTCGGGTCCCCTTCGACAACGGTGAAGGTCACCGACCCGACCTCCGAGACGTTGCCCGCCGCGTCGGTGGCCCGGTACTGCACGGTGTGATCACCCGGCTCCGCCACCGTCACCGGCTCCGAGTACCCGGTGAACCCCGCACCGTCCAGGTCGTACTCCACACTGTCCACACCAGACCCGGAGTCCTGCGCGGACAGCGACACGGTGGCGGCACCGATGTAGCTGCCGTCGGCATCGGTGTCACCCGACACCGTCGCCGTCACCTCCGGAGGCGTCGTGTCGTCACCCCCGCCACCGTCCTCGCTCACCACGAGCACACCCTGCATCGCCGAGTGCCCCGGGATCGCGCAGTAGTAGCGATAGGTGCCGGGCGAGAGCACCACGTCGACCTCGTACCGCCCCTCGTTGGCGTCGAACGGGCTGGCGACGATGTTGAGGGCGACGTCGGAGTTGTGCTCGGACGAGGACGTGTCGAACGTCAACGTGTGCGACATCCCCGTCGTGTTGCCAGTGGCCTCACTCGTCTCGAAGACGATGGTGGTCGGGCCCGGCTTCGCCGTCTCCGGCGCGGACGCGTACGCGGTCATGCTATTGCTCGCCGTCCAGGTCAGGACCTGCTCCTGAGCCGCCGCCCGAGGTTCGTCCCCTCCTCCCGGCAACGCGCCCGCCGGGACCAGCCACAGAGCGACCACGGCCACGGCGAGGCCCACGACCGCCGCGCCACGCACCGTTTCCTTCCGTCGAGCCCGCAGGCTCGCACGCAACTGGCGAATCATCGTCGACTCCCACTCCTCGGACCGTCGGGTCACAGTTCCCGGACCCGGACGTTGCGAAACTCGATTACATCGTCACCACCGTGGTTTTGCAGTCCGATGTATCCGGAGAGGAACTGACGCAGATCGGTCGGCGGGTCACCCTCTCGTGACGACTGCCTGCCCGGCACGTTGTCGAACTCGTTGATCACCGTGCCGTTGCGCACGATCGTGTAGTGCTGACCCTCGACCCGGATCTCGTAGTCGTTCCACTGTTCCTTCGGCGTCACCCCGGCACGACCGTGGTACACGCTGTCGAAGTTGTAGACCGACCCGGTCTTCTGCGGCTCTCCCGACTCACCGTCGTAGATCTGGATCTCGTGTCCACAGTAGATCGCGACCCATGCCGGTGAGTCCTTGGCCGAGCCCTTGGTGCCACAGCTCGTCGACGGCCGATCCTCCAGTGGCACCCGGGGGTCGGGGAAACGTACGAGCACGCCGCTGTTGGCCCGATGCTCGTCCGGTGCGACGTCCCGGAACTGCAGCTTGAGCGAGAAGTCGCCGTAGGCCTTGCCCGTGTACCACAGCATGCCGAGCCCACCGTCGGACCGCAGCGACCCGTCGGGACGCAGCTCGAACCGGCCCGCGTCCGCCTGTTCCCAGCCCGCCAGCGACTGCGGCGTGCCGTCGAAGATCGCCTCGTACCCGTTGTCGTCCCGGCCGCCAATGCCGGATTCCTCGGCCGCCGTCACCAACGCGTCGCGTTCGTCCTCGGTGAGCACGCCGTCCTCGACGAGCCGAGCCGTGACGTCGGTGACGTGGCTGACGAACGCGCCGTTGTCCGGCCAACTGCTCTCGTCGTCGATCAGATCGTCGACCGTGCAGCCGCCCGCCACCTCGTGGTTGGTGACGCCGGTGTCATCGTCGCGGTAGTGCACGGTGCGCACCGTGTCCGGCACGGCACACTCCACCGCGACGTCCTTCGTCACCGTCACCTGCTCCCCGTCCGCGTACGTCACGGTCAGGGTCGTGGTGTAGTCGCCGGGACGCTCGTAGGTGTGCGTCGGGTTCGCCTCGGTCGAGGTGGCCCCGTCGCCGAAGTCCCAGCGGTGGGACACACCGCCGGAACGCAAACCGTCGAAAGCGATGGTCAACGGCTTGTTCTGCACCGCGTACGCCCGCGCGGCCGGAGCCGGCGTGGCCGGGCCACCGTGGTAGGCCACCCGAACGAGCTTCTGATTGTCGTCCAGGCTGAAGAACCCGCCCGCGTAGTCCAGCAGGTACAGCGCCCCGTCGGGACCGAACTCGGCGTCCATCCAGCTCTGGAGCTGGTCGGAGCCCCCACCGCCGGGGATGATCGCGCGCAGGTCCTCAGCGAAAGGCGGAGGCGTGCCGTTCTCGACCGTGGCCGGGTCGATCGTCACCGCGATGCGGTTGTTGGCGTTCGACTGGTCGCCGATGAACCACTTGCCGTCCCAGTAGGCGGGCCAGGCCACCCCGCTGTCGGTGTCGACCTCGGAGCGGTAGTAGGTCGGCCCCGACATGACGGCCTGACTGCCGCCCTTGAGGTACGGCCACGTGTACGTGCTGTCGTCGAGGTCGTAGGTCGGGATTTCGCTGCCGTCCTCCCGCTCGGGGAACACCGGCCCACCGCCCTGCGGGGAGTACCAGATCATGTTGTCGCGCACCGGGGGCAAATCCTCCAGCCCCGTGTTGCGCGGCGAGGTGTTCTTCGGGTTGTCGCAGTCGTACCACCCGGTGAGCACACTGGCGTCCTCGTTGCTCCGATCACGGTACGGCTGCTTGTTGCCCATGCAGTACGGCCAACCCTGGTTGCCCGCCGACGTGATGATCGTGGCGTGCTCGTACTTCGCGGGCCCCAGCTCCGGGTCGGGCTCCATCGCGTCGGGCCCCACCCACGCCGCGGTGAGCCACCCGTACTTGGCGTCGATCTGGATCCGAGCCGGGTTGCGCACCCCCATCACGTAGATCTCGGGCCGCGTCTTGTCGCCCGGGTCCTCGGCCTCGGGGAAGAGGTTGCCCTCCGGGATGGTGTAGGTGCCGTCGTCCTCGGGATGGATGCGCAGGATCTTGCCGTTGAGGTCGTTGGTGTTGCCGGACGTACGGCGAGCGTCCTGGAAGGACACTCCCTTGTAGTCCTCGGTCCAGTTGTTGCCCGAGTACCCGTCCGAGCCCTGCGACGAGTTGCTGTCTCCCGTGGCGACGTAGAGGTTGCCGTCGTCGTCGAACGCCATTCCCCCACCAGCATGACAGCACGAGTGGATCTGCGTGTCCCAGGCCAGCAGGTCCTTCCGGCTGTCGAGGTCGATGCTCGCCGTCTCGTGGTCGTAGGTGAAGCGCGAGATCGTCCGCTCACCGATGCGTTTGTCGGTGTCGATCGACTCGTGCGGCATCCAGTACAGGTACATCCAGCCGTTGGTGGCGAAGTCGGGATCGAGTTCCAGCCCGAGCAGCCCTTCCTCCGCCTTGACGAGTTCGTCGCCGCTGCCGCGGTTGCCGAACACGTCGAGCGTGGCGAGCAGCGTCACCCGCTCCGTCTTTGGGTCCCACTGGTGGATGGTGCCGCACCCGAGACCGACGTTCTCGTCCTCCCAGTCGGGGATCGGCCCCGTCGCACACGCCGCCTTGCCGATGTAGAACACGGTGCCGTCGTCGGCGATGGCGAGCCCGTGCGGCTCGCCGATCTGGTCGAGTCGACCGGGCAGGTTCTCGCCGGTCAGTCGTTCGACCTCGTAGTTCGCGGCGATGGTGGCCTGACAGTCACCGCGGACGAGACCCGTCGTCCACTCCAACGCCCCCAGGAGGTGACCGCGGAAGTTCTTCTCGCCATAGCTGTCGATCGTGCCGCCCATCGCGGTGTAGAACGCCCGGCCCCCGCTGTAGTCGTGGCACCACGAGATCGGGTGGAACGGCCCGTTCGCCGCGGGCCCCGGGTCGTAGGTGTGCTCCTGCACCTGCGCGACGGTGTGGACGTCACCGATGGGGTTCGAATCCCAGTTCAACCACTTGTCGGTGCGCGTCCACGTCAGGGGAAGGCCCTTGTTCGCCGGATGCCGGCGGTCGACGACGCTGACCACCGCCTCCTGCGCGTCCGGATCCACCGGCTCGGTCTCCTCACCGGTGTAGAGCTCGAACTCGGCGAGCTGCGTGGCGTCGGCCCCGTCGTTGGACGTGACGTTGAGCCGGTAGTGCGAGTAGCTCGTGTCGTTGTCGAACCGGTACTGCTGGAGTTGGAACCGGTTGGGGAAGTCCTCCCCGGACCGCGAGTCGAGGTCGGTCCAGTTCTGGCCGTCGTGGGAGCCCTGGAGCGTCCAGTCCTTCGGGTCGCGGTCCGGGAAGTCGTTCGCGGACACCAGTCCGTAGTGCGACACGGCCGTGGGCTCGGCGAGTTCGACGCTCAGCCAGGCCGAGCTGTCGAACGCCAACCACTTCGTGTCGTCCTTGCCGTCGACGGCGTGGGCCGCCGACTCGTTCGGCGCGTTCTCGTCGCTCGCGGCGACGTTCGCGACCTCCACGGGCGTCGGCCGGGCTCCCGCGGGCCGCGCGCCGACGAGCCCGGAGAACCACGCGGAGCGCTCCTGCGCCCTCGCCGCGTCGCGGATGCCGAGGAATCCGCCACCGCCTTCGAGGAACCGCCGCAACGCCGCTTCCTGCGACGAATTCAGTTCGGAGCCGTGGGCCGACAGGAACACCACACCCCGGTACCGGGCGAGGTTCTCGCTCGTGAACGCCGCCGGGTCGGTGGTGACGTCGACGTCGAGACCACTCGTGGCACCGAGTTCGGTGATCGCGTCCGCCGCCCGCTCGACCGGGTCGTCCTGCTCGTCGGCGGCTCCGTGGAACACCAACACCGATGCCGTCCCGGCGGCCCGCCGCTCGGGTTCACGGTCGTCGGATTCCGACGCGATCGACGGCGGTGCCGCCGCGAGCCCGAGCACCAACGCCATTCCGGTCGCGGCCACCATGCACCGTCGCCACGGCGTCGGTCTCGCACGTCCGGCACGGGGTAGAGCTGACAATCTCCTTCGACCCATCTTCACTCCTCACTGAAGGGGTGTTGCAGGCCCTGTGGACACCTCAGCCCGGGGTGACGTGGTGCCCCCCGTCGTGTCCGAGGTAGCGGTCGATCGCCTCCTGAGCCCCGTCGGGCATGCTGCCGTCGGCATTGCGCACGAGGAAGATGCCCGACATGCCCGTCTCGGAGTGGCTCTGGACGTGGCAGTGGAACATCCACGCTCCCGGACCGACGCCGTCGCCCGCGACCACCTGGAAGCCGAACGAGTCGCCGGGGTTGAGATCCCGGGTGTCGATCACCCGGCTCGGGTCGTCGGGTCCCTGGAGGTAACCCGTGCGGTTCTCGACCCAGCGGTGTGCGTGGAGGTGGAAGGTGTGGAAGTTGTCGCCGTGCCCGATCGCGATGAACTCCACCCGCTCGCCCAGATTGGCCTCCAGGATGGGGACGTCCGGGGCCATCTTGTTGTTGATCGTCATGTTGTTGAAGACGACGGTGTGCTGGCGGTCGGGCAGCAGATCTCCCTCGCGGCGCACGACGAGCGCGCCGTAGAGGCCCTTGGCGATCCCCTCGGTGCCGTGATCGCTGCCGAGCGCGTGGTCGTGGTAGTGCCAGTAGCCCGCGCTGCCCGGCAGCCAGAAGCCGCCGGGCCCCTTCTTCGGCGCGTTCGTGCTCCACACGTACGTGCGGGTCTCGCCGGGTTCGTTGAAGGAGGCGTTGAGCGGGCTGCCGTCGGAGGCGGTGTCGTAGTTGACGCCGTGGGGGTGGATGGACAGTCGCCGGTCGGTGTTGTTGACCAGGTCGATCTCGAGGGTCTCGCCCTCCCACATCTCGAAGACCGGGCCCGGCACCGTGGCCTTGCCCGGTTCGAGTCCGTAGCCGTAGAGGCCGCCGGGCAGCTCCTCCGCGTAGACGGTGACGCGACGCGGGCCTCCCGCACGACTCGACCGCCCCGTGGCGGGGGCGGCCGTGGCGGTTCTCGCGCCGAGGGTGGACACGGCTACGGGAGCCACCATTCCGGCCGCGGCGCCGACCAGCATCGAACGACGGGACACCCGTGGGGACCGAGGTAGCCGAGTCTGTTCACCGGTCATGGGTCTATGCCTCCAGCGACATGAGTTTCCGTCGGGACGTTAAACACTTCTGGCGCAGCCGTAAATATCTACGGTCGACAACGCCCTACTTTTGACCAGAAAATGCAGAAGTGACTGCGCCGAACGGCCCAGCACGCACGGCCGTCCGCAGGCAGGCGAGCGAGCCTGCGGCTCGCACCCGGCGTGTCCGCACCTCTCGCACAGGTGTCTGTACCCCCTGTACGCGTGCCCGCACCCCCCGTACGCGTGTTCTCACCCCACGCGCGCGTGTCCGCGAGCTGCGCCCCCGTGTCCGCGGCTCGCATGCGCGTGTCAGCGGCTTACGCACGCGAGTCCGCACTTTGCACACGCGTGTCAGCGCCGAACGCCCGCGTGTCCGAGCCTTGCGCGCGTAGCAACACCTTGCGCACCTACGTCCGTAAGCAGCGCATCCGTCAGCGAGTTACGCACCCGCGTCAGCGCCCCGCGTCGCCAACACGCGTGCACGAGACCACAAGAAGCGTGCAGGCGACGACGACACACGTACGTACGGCGCCGACACACGTTCGCACGACGGCAACACTCGTGCGTACGGCGCGAACACTCGTACGGGAGGCGCGGACACACGTTCGCACGGCGCGGACACGCGTCCCCACGGCGCGGACACGCCGAGGGAGTTGGTCAGTCGTCGAAGTCGGTCGTCGAGCGCACTTCGAGATTCACGAACGTCGGTTCGTCGGCGCAGACCGCCCGCATCTTCTCGGCGAACTCCGTGGTGGCGGGGTGCTCCGAGTTGGCCATCGCGGCCGCGCGGTCGGGGAACTCCACGATCTCCACGTAGGTGTTCGGCCGGTCGCGATCGGCTCCGACGACGGCCCACCGAGCGGTGCGGTCGGCGCCGATCGCGTCGGCCCACTCGCGCGCCATCCGCTCGACCTCGTCGATGCGGTCCGTGCGGAACTCGATGAGCTGGACGAAGGCGCCGGGTGTCGTGTCGGCCACCGGGGCGTCCGCCAGACCCTGCCGCACACCCTCACGAAGCTCCTCGTCGTCGGTGTGCCCGTGCACGTCCACGGCGTGGTACACCGCCGCCCGCACCAGTTCTTCCTCCTCACCGCTCATGGCCAGCGTGCAGCCGGACACGCTCGGTGTCTCTCGGCAGTCCACGTATTTCCGTGTCATCACCGTTCTCCATTCCCGGGTCGGCGCCGCTTGACTTGTGTCCTCTCACGGCGCACGGTCGAAAGGCACGCCACGCTCCCGTCCTCGAACCGGTTCATGTACTTCTCACTCACCACGGTGCGTCACCTCGTGTCCGTTGTGGACACCATCGCCGGGGTCACCGACCCGGAGCGGTTCCCGCAGTCCGGGTTGGAGGCGATGTGCGACCTGCTCGGCGCGGACGCCGTCACCTACCACGCGCGGCACCACCCGACGGGCGCCGTGCGCCACGTCGAGTTCCGCCGCCGTCCTCCGGAGAACGGCTACGCCGGTGGGAGCGTCACGGTGTCGGTGCAGCCCTACCCCGGCCTCGACGTCACCGTGGTCTTCGTCCGCTGGGCGCGCCCGTTCACCGACGTCGAGCACGACGTGGGCGCCCTGTTGCGCGAACCGATCGCCTCGGTGTTGTGTCGTGCCCGCTCCGATCGGGTCGTCGACCCCACGATCACCGGGACCGACCTCACGGCGCGGGAACGGCAGATCCTCCGGCTGGTGGCGCGCGGCCGGACGAACGTCGCCATCGCGCACGAGCTGGCGTTGAGCCCCCGCACGGTGGCCAAGCACCTGGAGCACGTGTATCGCAAACTCCGGGTCGACGGTCGCGCGGCGGCAGTGGCGCGTGTCCTCGGTTGAGGGCTTCCACCCGCCGCGCGGGGCTCGGGCCGTCACGGCCGGAACTCGTACACCCGGTTGAAGTCGGTGGCCACGGCCTCCCGCGCGGTCGAGAACCCGGCCTCGCGGCCCAGGGCACACGTCGTGGCCGGTCCCGCCTGGTTGCCGAGACCGTAGGCGGGTTCGGCCGACAACCCGCTGGGCAGACAGATCCACGTCGACGCACCTGCCAGCAGGCGTCCCAATGGGTTCACCGTCTCCTCCACGCTGTCCCAGCTCATCGGCTCCACCAGCATCACCGCGCCGTCCTCGGCGAGTGCCGACCGCGCGGCCCGCAACGCCCCGAGCGGGTCGGGCATGTCGTGGAGGCAGTCGAAGAAGGCGACGAGATCGAACGTGCCCGTCAGGTCCGCCGCTCCCGCGGTGCGGAAGGAGACGCGGTCGGCCACCTCGGCGTCGGCGGCCCGGTGCTGGGCCAGCACGATCGAGGGTGTGTGGTAGTCGATGCCCACGAACGTGCTGCGTGGGTACTCCTCCGCCATGATGATCGTCGACGCGCCGAGCCCACACCCGACGTCGGCGACGCGGGCCCCGGCCCGCAGCTTCTCGTCCATCCCCGGCAGCGAGGGGATCCAGGTCGTCGTGAGATTGGCGAGGTAGCTGGGCCGGAAGAACCGCTCGGTGCCGAGGAAGAGGTCCTCGTGGTGCTCGTGCCAGCCCACGCCCTCACCGGTGCGGAACGCCTCGGTGAGCCGGTCGAGGATGCGGGTGGCGGCGGTCAGGTTCTGAAAGGCTCCGGCGACGTACGCCGGGCTGTCCGGGTTGGTGAACGCCTCGGTCTGTTCCGGCGACATCCGGTACCGGGCGTGCGCGGGGTCGGGGTCACCGTCGGAGCCGTCGTAGGTCACATAGCCGGTGGTGGCCATCGCCAGCAGCCACTCCCGCACGTAACGCTCGACGAGCCCGGTGCGCTCGGCAAGCCGGCGGGCGGTCATGGGTCCGCCCTCGGCGAGCTCGGTGAACAGTCCCAGCCGGTCACCGATCAGGGCCAGCGGCACGGTCATCGCCGCGCCCGCGTCGGTGACCACTTGGTGGACGAGTTCCTCCAGCCGTTCGGGGTCGACGACGGCGGACCGGTCGGTCGTGGTCATGAGCGTCTCCTTCCGTGCTACGTCCAGCACACGCTCGACGGCACGGAGACGTCCATACGCACTGCACGCACCTCACCGGGGTTGACGCGCGATGCCCCGGGTACGCCGGTGGACGACATGAGCAGGCACCCGGACGAAGGGCACGCGAGATGAATCGCATCGCCACCTGCCTGTGGTACACCTCGGGCGCGGAGGACGCCGTGAACTTCTACGCGACGGTCTTCCCGGAGCTGGAGGTGCAGGAGATCACGCGTCAGCCCGACGGCACCGTCCTCGTGGTGGTGTTCGAGCTGCGCGGTCAGCGCTACCTGGCGTTGAACGGAGGTCCGGCGTACAGCCTCACACCGGCCGCGTCGATCTACGTACCGTGCGAGGACCAGGCGGAGGTCGATCGGCTGTGGTCGGCGCTGACGGTCGACGGCACCGAGCTGCAGTGCGGATGGTTGACCGACGCCTACGGCCTGACGTGGCAGATCGTGCCCGCCGAGCTGCCGCGGCTGCTCACCGACCCGGACCCGGTGAAGGCGGAACGGGCGCGAGAGGCGATGTTGCCCATGCGCAAGATCGACATCGCGACCATTCGGGCCGCGGTCTCCGGCGCGTGACGTCGAGCGGTCAGACGCCCGCGTCGACCTGGCGCATCGAGGGAAAGTCGTCGCGCGACAGTTCGAGGATGCGTCGCAGCGTCAGCGGCGCGTCGTGGAGGACGAGTCGCCGCGGGGAGATCCGATCGGCGAGTTCGGCAAGCGCGTGCACGCCGCCGACGTCGATGAAGCCGAGCTCGTCGAGTCGCAGGTGGAGGTCCCCGTGCACGGGGGCGGCGGCGAGGGCGATCTCGAAGACGTCGCGGGAGGCGAGGTCGAGTTCGCCGTGGACCCGCCACGTGTCCGTCTCGTCGGGATCGGCGTAGAGGCCCGTCCCCACGCCGAAGGTGTCGTGCTGACGCACCGGGTGCACGAAGGCGAGTGCCGCGGCGGCGCGGTGGTCGACGAACCGGCCGTCGTAACCGCACAACACCGACAGCGGCAACCGGGCGATCATCTTGTCGGCGGCCAGTTCGGCGTTGACGAAGCGTTCGGCATCGGCGCGGCTCTGGATCGGCGGCGCACTCTCGGCGGCGATCCGGAGCCCGCTGTAGCCGGCCGCCTTGGCCTCGTCGACGGCGTGCTCGATGAGGGCGAGCTGATCGGCCAGCGAGGGACCGCCCGTGCCGCCTCGGGGCGACTCCATGCTCACCACGGCCACCTGCCCCGTGCGCAGCAGCTCGTCGCGTTCGGGCAGCGCCTTCAGGTCGTCGATCAGGTCGTCCTCGTCCCGGTCGGCGAGGTAGAGGATCTTCTCGTTGCGTGCCAGTCCTTCCCCGACGAAGGGCACCAGCACCTGGCACCACTCGTCGCGGCCAGCATGGAACCAGCAGGCATGATCGTGCCAGCCCCGTCCCACCGGGACGGTGAGCGTGCTTGTTCTCCGCATAGCCCCCACCTAATCAGCTCCCGAGGGAGGCGACTGGATTCGAAAGACCCCACTCAACCGTGATCCCGGTGGCTCCGAGAACCTCGGCGGCGGACCGTGCGGCGCAGTTGCACGATCCGAGCCACACCCAGCGCGGCGACCACGAGCGCACCGACCACAGCGGACAGCAACATCGACACACCGAGCGGAAGCGACCCCGCCGTGCCGAGGAACCGCACGGTGACGGACTCGGTGTTCTGCAAGATGAAGACCAGCAGCACCACGAGCAGCACCGTGGCGACGATGGCACCGACCCACGCGCCCCCGATCCGAGTGCGGTCGGTGACCGGAATTCCCGCGTTCCCGCCCCGTCTGCCGCGTCCGTGGGTGGCGCCGTCGGTGCTCATGGCTCCATCGTCGGGCCGTCGGGCGTGGTTCGCAGTGTGACCACTGCCGTGAGCGTCCTCGACCGGACACGACGGTCACCCACGGTCGCCCCTGTGTCCACAAGGTGACATCCACAGTGGACTGGACCTACGGACCGTCACCGTCGCCGTGACAGCACCGTGATCCGACAACGATCGGGTCACGGAAGATCGCCGTCGGGGCTGCCCGACAACATGATCTGTCGTGCGAGCTTGGCCGCGCGCACCACCGCACTGTCGGCCGTGGTCAGGCCGGGAAGGGTGTCGTCGGGCCGTGCGGGTCGCTCCTCCAGTTGGCGCAGCAACGAACCGAGTTCCGTCCCCAACCGCTCGACCGCCGCACCGATGGTGCGGGAGTCGACTCCGGAGTCGGGCGAGGTCGGGTCCGGCCGTAACGCGGCGATGACCACCGCCGCGAGCTGCTGCGCCACGTGCTCCGCGAGATCACCGGCCTCAGTCGTCATGATGTCCCTCCCCAGACGGTCACCTCGAGCCTCTCCCGCGACCGGCGGTCGGTGAAGAGCCGAAGGTCCCGCTACGACGGACCGTCGGGGTCGGGCAGCGGGACCGTCCAGATCAGCCGCACCGAGGACTCGGTGGCGTCGACGTGGACCGCGCCGCCCCTGTCGTGGGCCCGCCGCTGGATTTCCTCCAGCCACGCACTGTGGTCGAGGTCGGAGGGTGGCACGGCACCCTCGACCAGGACATCGACGGTCACCTGGTCGCCGACGTCCACGTCCAGGGTGATCTCCGGTGGTTCGTCGGCCCGCACGGCGTGACGCGCGAGTCTGCCGACCCCCTCGCGAGCCACCGCCTCGACGTCACGCCCCAACGAATCGTCGACGAGCGTGTCGAGTGCGCCCCCGATCCGCACGGACGGCGTCGCCACACCGGACGGTGGGCTCGACGCGATGTCGAGCAGCCTGCGCCGCAGACTCGTGTGCGCCGACGTCCCCAGCGAGTGCAGGTTGAAGATCGAGGTGCGAATCTCGCGCACCGTCTGGTCGAGTCGCCGGACCGCGTCCTGCACGCGTTCGGCGGCGTGTGGATCGCGGATACGCCCTGACACGCTCTGCAACCCCATGCCGATGGCGAACAACCGCTGGATGACGTGGTCGTGCAGGTCCGAGGCGATGCGATCCCGGTCGGCGAGCAGCGCGATGGCCCGCTCGCTCTCCTGCTTGTCCGCGAATCGCAACGCCACCGTCGCCTGCGCGGCGAACGAGGCCACGAGTGTCATCTCCTGCCGCGTGAAGCTGTTCACTCCCCGCCTGCGCAACGCCAGCAGGACCCCCTGCACACCCTCGGCGCTGCGCAGCGGCGCCACCACGGCCGGGCCGAACGGGGTGGTGAGCCCGGCGGGCAAGCGCGTGTCGGCGTCTCGGAGGTCGTCGAGGACCGCGGGCTCGACGGTGCGCAGCACGTCGGTGAGCACGCCTCGCGCCGCGACCAGCTCACCCACCGCGAGTCGGGGCACCGGACCGTACACCCCACCGACCGACAGCTCCCCGTCGCCTTCGTCGAGCAGCACCACGGCCGCGTCGGCACGGGACAGCTCCCCGGCCACCTCGGCCAGCCGCTGCAACGACCGGTCGGGCGACGCGCCGGACAGCAGCTCCGCGTTCACCGATGTCACGGCTTCCAGCCACCGACCACGCACCCGCGACTGCTCGAACAGCCGCGCGTTCTCGACCGCCACCCCCGCCGAGGCGGCCAACGACCGCAACACGATCTCGTCGTCGTCGCTGAACTCGCCCCCACCACGGCGACGACTCACGTAGAGCGTGCCCACCGGCTCGTCGCGCACTCGGACTGGCACGGCGAGGGTCGTGCGGGACTCCGGCGTGCGCGCCTGAGGCACCTCGATCGCCGAGATCGCGTCGTTCAGGGCCGACGCCGTGTCGGAGAGTTCCGTCGCGTCGACCGGATCACCCGGGTCGTCGCTCTCGCGGTCGTCGCGATCGAGGTCGATCGCGACCTGATCGGGTGCTCCGCCCTCGGGGTCGAGCACCGTCAACGCACCGCTTCGCGCCTCCACCAGATCCATGGCCGCCCGCACGGTGCGCCGCAGCGTGGCGTCGACGTCGAGCTGGCCGCTGACGGCGAGCACCGCGTCCAGCAGCGACTGGAGTCGATCACTGGTGCGGGAGATCTCCGTGAGCCGACTCTGGACCCCGGCGAGAAGCTCGTCGAGCTTCAGCCTGGCCAACGGTCGCGTGGCCGGCGTCGGGCGCAGCATCCGCTGCTCCCTGCCACCGGCTTCGGCACTGCTCGACATATCGGGCGTGTACCCGGGCCCGACGTCGTCAATCCGCTGCTCACCGGCTGTCTCGCGCCGTCACGCCCTGCCACCGGCGTCGCAGGAGACGCCTGTCACCGCACGAGGTGCGCCGGCTGGTGGGTGATCGCCTCGATGTCGGTGGCCGTGGACTGCAAGAGCTGACGCGACAGGTCGGCCAACGCCCTCGCCACCGCGAGTTCGTCACCGATGGCGGGCACGTCGTCGTCGTGCGGGTTCCGCCTCGCCACACCGATTCCCGTGTGCCGCGTGTCGTCGGCCTTGCGCAGCAGCGCCTCGGCCCGGGTCTGCCCGTCGTGCTCGTCGATGACGATGTTGATCGTCCACGTGTTCGTGTGTTCCATGTCGATCGCCTCTCTCGCGTCCACTGTGGGTCACCGGCACCGCGGCCGGGAGAGGCTTTCGTCCCGAGCGGTCCGCGAGTGGCGCGCGACCACGTCGGCGCGCACGATGGCGGCAACGACAACCACGGTTGCCGGAATGCGACAGGAGGACCCGGTGAGCGAACACCCTACGGTGACGGCCGTCGCCGCGCTGGCCGCCGAGCTGCTGGACGAGGCCGCAGGACGGCAGGCCCGCCGCACCGCCCGCACGCTCGTGTCCGGCAACGCGTTGCGGTCCACCCTCATCGCCCTACTCGCCGAGTCGGAGCTGGCGGAACACGACTCCCCACCCGCCGGCACACTGCACGTCCTCGGCGGGACCGTCCTGCTGCGCACGCCGAGCAGGCAGTGGGAGCTGGCGGAGGGCGATCTCGCCACCCTGCCTCCGGAACGCCACTCGGTGTACGCGCTGACCGACGCCACCCTGCTGCTGACCGTGGCGCTGCACTGACGCCCGAACTTGTCGGCGCACCGCGTCACGGCAACTCAGCGGGCGAACCAGCGTTGCGGTTCCGGTGCCGTGTTCTCGTAGATGTGCTTGGCCTCCTGGTACTCCGCCAGTCCGGCGTGACCGAGTTCGCGGCCCACACCGGATCGCTTGTACCCGCCCCATTCCGCCTGCGGGAGATAGGGGCCGAAGTCGTTGATCCACACCGTGCCGTGACGCAGCGCCCGCGCCACGTACTCGGCCTTGCGCGCGTCCCTGGTCCACACGGCCGCCGCGAGTCCGTACGTCGTGTCGTTGCCGATCTCCACGGCGTCGTCGACCTCCGAGAACCGCTCGACAGTCATGATCGGGCCGAACGTCTCCTCCTGCACGATCCGCATCCCGCCGTGGCAGTCGTCGAACACGGTGGGCAGGTAGAAGAACCCGCGAGCCAACTTCGGGTCGTCGGGACGCCGTCCCCCGGTGAGCAGCCGCGCCCCCTCATCCAGCGCGACCGAGGTGTACGACTCCACCTTCGCCCGGTGTTCGGCCGACACCAGCGGTCCGCTCTCGGTGTCGGGGTCGAGCCCGTTGCCCAGCTTGATGTGCTCCACCCGCCGCACGAGTTCGGTGACGAACTCGTCGTGCAGCGAGTCCTCGACCACGAGCCGGGTACCGGCGGAACACACCTGACCGGCGTGGAAGAACACCGCCAGCAGTGCGTAGTCGATGGCGGCCTCGAAGTCGGCGTCGGCGAAGACGACGTTCGGGTTCTTGCCGCCCAGTTCGAGCGCGACCTTCTTCACCGTGCGGGCCGCCGACGCCATGATGGCCCGTCCGGTGTCCAGGCCTCCCGTGAACGACACCATGTCGACCTGCGGGCTCTCCGTCAACGTCGCGCCCACCGGGTCTCCCGCGCCGAGGACGAGGTTGACCACGCCCGGTGGTACGCCCGCCTCGTCGAGCAGCTCCACCAGCTTGATCGTGGTCAGGGGCGTGACCTCGCTGGGTTTGAGGATCATCGTGTTGCCCGCCGCGAGCGCGGGCGCCACCTTCCACGACATCTGCAACAGCGGGTAGTTCCACGGCGCGATGAGTGCGCACACCCCGATCGGTTCGTACAGCACCCGGCTGCGTACCGCCGGGTCACCCGCGTCGACCAGTCGTCCGGGATCGGACTCCGCCTGGGTCGCGTAGTACTCGAACACCGAGGTGACGTCGTCGACGTCGATGCCGCTCTCCACCAGCGTCTTGCCCGTGTCGAGCGTCTCCAACCGGGCGATCTCCGCCCGGTCGCGTTGCAGCAGTTCCGCCACCCGCCGGAGCAGCAACGACCGGCGCCGGGCGGTCCACCCACGCCACTCGCCGTCGTCGAACGCCCGTCTCGCGGCCCTGACGGCGGCCTCCGTGTCGGTCACCGCCGCCTCGTCGACCGTGCGCACCACGGACTGGTCGAATGGGTTGACGACCTGTCGGGTCCCACCGGCCACGGCGGACACCCAGCGGCCGTCGACGAACAGAGTGGACATAGCGCCACCTTCCCGGAGTGCGGCGTGCTCAGCGCGACGCCGCCGGTCTCGCTACCGTGAAGACAACGTGCCCTGAAATGTCCTCCACGCAAACATCGCGGCCACCGCACGTGCTCACCGGGGCCGGCGCGGCGGTGCGGTTTCGCCGAAACGGGAGCGGCGTTGGCGACGAACGACGGCCACCACGGCCCCCACGACCCCCACACCGGGTCACTGTCCACCCCGGACACGACACGGGAGAGCGGGCTGAAGTACAGCGTGTTCCTCGGGGCCGCGCTGCTCATCGTCGCGCTGTCCCTGTGGGCCATCATCACGCCGACCGGCGCCTCCGACGCCATCGGCAGCGCGGTGTACTGGATCTCGCGCGGGTTCGGCTGGTACTACTTCCTGGCCGCCACGCTGTACCTGGTGTTCGCGCTTTTCGTGGCCTTCTCGCGCTACGGCAAGGTCAAGCTCGGCCCGCAGCACGCCACACCCGACTACGGCGTGTTCTCGTGGGCGGCCATGCTGTTCGCGGCGGGCATCGGCATCGACTTGATGTTCTTCTCCGTGTCCGGTCCCGTCAGCCACTACCTCGCTCCGCCGGAGGGGACGGGCGAGACGGTCGAAGCGGCCCGACAGGCCGTCGTGTGGACGCTGTTCCACTACGGCATCACGGGCTGGGCGATGTACGCCCTCATGGGCATGGCGCTGGGTTACTTCGCGTTCCGCTACCGGCTCCCTTTGGCAATCCGCTCGGCGCTGTACCCGCTCATCGGTCGACGCATCCACGGCCGGTCCGGCGACGCCGTCGACCTCGCGGCGATCATCGGCACCATCTTCGGCATCTCCGTGTCCCTCGGCATCGGGGTCGTGCAGCTCAACTACGGCCTGCGCTTCATGTTCGGCATCCCCGAGGGCGTGGCAGCCCAACTCGCGCTCGTCGTGCTCGCGGTGCTCATGGCCACGGCCTCGGCGGTGTCGGGCGTCGACCGCGGCATCCGCAGACTGTCGCAGCTCAACATCCTGCTCGCCGCGGTGCTCATGGTGTACGTGTTGGTGCTCGAAGGCCCCATCCACCTGCTCAACACGCTCGTGCTCAACATCGGCGACTACATCAGCCGGTTCCCGTCGATGACGCTCAACACGTTCGCCTACGACCAGCCGGTGGACTGGCTGAACGACTGGACCCTGTTCTTCTGGGCCTGGTGGATCGCCTGGGCGCCCTTCGTCGGACTGTTCCTCGCCCGCATCTCGCGTGGCCGTACCCTCCGCGAGTTCGTCGCCGCGACGCTGATCGTGCCGTTCCTGTTCACCCTCACGTTCCTGTCGGTGTTCGGCAACAGCGCGATCAGCGTCGTCCGGCAGGGCAACGCCCAGTTCGGCGAGACCGCGATGAACGCGCCGGAGCAGGGCTTCTACGGCCTGCTCGACCAGTACCCGGGGGTGACGTTCAGCGCCGGGCTCGCCACCTTCGTGGGCCTGTTGTTGTACGTGACGTCGGCCGACTCCGGTGCCCTCGTGATGGCCAATCTGAGTTCCCGCCTGCCCACGCCGATCACCGACGCCCGGCCGTGGCTGCGGATCTTCTGGGCGATCGCCACCGGTCTGCTCACCATGGCGATGCTCATCGTGGGCGGCGTCGACGCTCTCACCAGCGCCACCATCATCATGGGCCTGCCGTTCTCCGTCGTGATGTTCTTGATCATCTGGGGCCTCTACCGGGCGTTACGGGTGGAACGGTTCCGCGAGGAAGCCCTGCGCACCACGCTGCCGTCGTCGCTGTCGGTGCGCACGACCGCGCCGGGAGCGGCCCGCACCTGGCGTCATCGACTCGCCCGAACGCTCAGCTTCCCCGGCCGACGCGCGGCGTTGCGGTTCCTCGACGACGTCTGCCGCCCGGCTCTGCACGACGTGGCCCGGGCACTTGCCGATCGCGGCGTGGAAGCCACCGTCAGCGAGGAGACCGAACCCGAGAGCGCACTGCCGGATCTCACCCTGCGCGTCCCGCTCGGGACCGAGCAACACTTCGGCTACCGGATTCGGCCGGTGGAGCGACCGACCCCGACGTTCGCCATGCGGTCGGTGGCCGAGCACGACCGCTACTACCGCATGGAGGTCCACCTCGCCGAGGGCGGGCAGGACTACGACGTCATGGGCTACACGCGCGATCAGCTCATCGGCGACGTCCTGGACCAGTACGAGCGGCATCTCGAATTCCTGCGGCTCCATCGCGAGACCGAGGCCCGCCACGTGTTCCCCGACCACACGCCACCACAACCGCACGAGACGGCCTCGGAGGACGAGGGCGAGAGTCCCCGTTGAGCGGTGCCGCCCGCTACTCGACAGCGGCCAGGGCGATGACGAGAGCGAGCCGGGTCTTCGGGTCGTCGAGCCGCAACCGCACCAGCTCGCTCATCCGCCGCATGCGGTAGCGGACCGTGTTGGGGTGCACGTCGAGCGCCGCCGCCGCGGCCCCGAGGTCGCCTTGAGCCTCCAACCACGCCCGCAGCGTCGCGACGTAACGGGTGTTGTGCGCAGCGTCGTGGGCGGCGAGTTCCACGATCGGACCCCGGCGTGGTTGCCGCCCCGACCCGGCCGCCGTGCGCAGTCGCTGGAGCAGGATGTCCGACCACGCGGCGTCGTAGTCCACGGGTCCTGCGCCCGGCCGGGTGACGTGCAGGGCCAGGCACTCGTCCGCCTCCTGCCTGCCCGCGGGCAACTGCGTCACCTCGCACACACCGCCGATGCCCGCCGACACCGTGACGTGCTCGGGCAGGTCACGCACCAGGTCGTGCACCCACGTCCGCGCGGGCGTCGGATCGTCCCCGCACGGCAGCACGGTGTAGACCGTGTTGCCGAAGAGCGTGCTCCGACCGGGCCGCGACCAGCCGAAACCCGTGGTGGCGCGGTCGTAGACGAGCAGCACCGCGGCGTGCCGTTCGTCGTCGGCGTGGGCCTGCATGGCCACCACCCGGAACGTCTCCGGGGGCAGGCCGAGCTTGCTGCACACCGAGGCCGCCTCCGGCGTGCCCTCCAGCAGTTGCACGACCAGCTCCGACTCCACCTGGCGTTCGAGGTCGGCACTCACGCGGAAGCGCAGCAGGTGCAGCGCCACCGCCTCCGCACCGTCCTTCAGGGCGCGCAAGCGCCGCCCGGCGAGCGGTTCGTCGCAGGTCACCCACACCGACCCGAGCAACTCCCTGCCTGCCCGCACGCCCGCCACCATGCGCCCCCGCAGCCCGTGTTCCGGCGAGGGCGCCACGAACAGCGGCTCCTCCGAGGTCCCGAGGTGGCGGAAGACCCCACGCTCGGAGAACAACCGCCGCACGGGCTCCGACACGCGGCGGCCGAGGATCGTGTCGAGGCGGGCCGGATCGGCGTCCTGTTGCAGCGACGAGTAGGCGACGACCCGCGACAGCCGGTCCTCGACGGTCACCTGGCCGCCGACGGTGCCCGCGATCGCGTCGGCCAGCGCGAACAGGTCGCTCGGACCGCGACCCGAGCCGGTCTCGCGGCCCTCCAGCACCAGGCCGTAGACGACCCCGCAGATCTTGCTCCACGACACGGCCGGGTCCACCAACAGCACGGCCACACCGTGGCTCTCCGCCCGCACCCGCGTCGCGTCACCGGTGACCGAACCGTGCACCAGCACGACGGTCGCCTGCGCGGCCACCGCCAAGTCCACGGCGTCCCGCGCGTCCCGCACCCCGACCGCCAACAACACGTCGCCGACCGGTGTCCCGCTGTCCGCCGGGTCGTGCACCACGACGCTGTGCAGCTCGGTGTCCCGGGACGGCACGCGCGCCCAGGAGCGAACGCCGTATCCACCGAGGACGTTGATGAGCCGATCCAGTGTCACCATGGTCCCGAGTGTTCCCTTGGACTCCGTCGTACAAAGGGTCGGCATCAGATTGTCCGGATCCGACAACCGCCGGACGCGTGTGGTCGGTCACTCTGGAGGACGCAACGACGCACACAGCCCACGCCCACGAGGAGGCAGGCGGTCATGAACGGAAACACACGCATCGACGGCGGTCCCCGAACGGCTGTGGTGGTCGGCGCGGGGATCGTGGGTCTCTCGACCGCCTGGTTCCTGCAGGACCACGGCGTCGAGGTCACCGTGGTGGATCGCGACGACGTCGCCGCGGGTGCGTCCTGGGGCAACGCGGGTTGGCTGTCCCCCGGCCTCGCGATCCCGCTGAACGAACCGAGCGTCCTCAAGTACGGTCTGCGCACCCTGCTCGACCCGAAGGCGCCACTGCACGTGCCCTTCACGCCCGACCTCGGGCTGTGGAGCTTCCTCACCCAGTTCGCCGCCCACTGCACCTGGGGTGCGTGGGAACGCGCGGCCCGCGCCAACCTGCCCTTCAACGCCGAGTGCCTCGCCGCGTTCGACACCCTCACCTCGTCCGGTGTGGAGGCGCCCACCACGAGCGCGCCGATCACCGCGTTGTTCGAGAACCGCACGCAGGCCGTGGGACTTTTGAAGGAGCTTCGCCGCATCAATGACTCCGGCGGTCACATCGCCTACCGCGGGCTCGAAGGCGACGAACTCCGTGAGCTCGCCCCGCAGGCCTCCGGGCGTATCACCGCGGGTGTGCAACTCGAAGGCCAGCGCTACGTCGACCCGGGCGCGTTCGTGCACGCCCTCGCCGACGCCGTCCGCCGACGGGGCGGCGAGATCCGAACCGGATTCGACGTCACCGACATCCGCACGCACCGCCAGTCGGTCACACTGGAGTCGCGGTCGGGAGACACGGTTTCGGGCGACGTGGGCGTGGTGGCCACCGGCGCGTGGCTGAACCGGCTCGCGCGCAGCAAGGGTGTGCGGGTGCCGGTCCGCGCCGGTCGGGGCTACTCGTTCACCGTGCCCACCGACCGTCCGGTGCCGAACCCGGTGTACCTGCCGCACGTCCGCGTGGCCTGCACGCCGTACCGGGGTGCGCTGCGGGTGGCGGGCACGATGGAGTTCCAGGGCGCGGACGCGCCGCTGGTCCCGGCCCGCATCGAGGCCATCGTCTCCTCGGCCCGCAACCTGCTCGACGGCGTGCACTGGGAAGAGCGCACCGACGAGTGGGTGGGTCCCCGACCGGTGACTCCGGACGGCAAGCCCCTCATCGGTGCGACGACCGTTTCGAACCTGTACGTCGCAGGCGGGCACGGCATGTGGGGGTACACGCAAGGCCCCATCACCGGTCGCCTGCTCGCCGAGCAGATCGTGACGGGCAAGCAGCCCGAGGCGTTGCGGGCGGTCGATCCGCTGCGGTGAGTCGTGTCGGTCGGCCGGTCCACTGTGACCGGCCGACAGGCTCGGCGTGTCGGCGATTGCACCTGGTCGGTTGACACCCGTTCCTGTGACGCAATTTTCACCTCGCCCGTTGCGGTCCTACCGTTTGACGCGTCAGAAGTACGCCCACCACTGGGGTCCGGATGCGTCCGGAGGGACCGTTCATGAACAAGACTGCCGACCAGATCGTCGTCGGTGACCGGATCACCTACCTCGCGGGAACACCGATCGGGATGGAGAAGCTCTTTCTCAGCGGCGAGGTGGTCGCCTACCCGATCGTCGACCCGTACACCTCGGTGTTGTGGTTCCCGACCCGACCCGACGACGCCGAAGCCGACGCCGAGCCGGTGTGGGTCCGTCACGACAAAGTCGTCGACGTGGCCTCCGCCGTGGAGTGACGACTCACGCCACCAGCCGTCGCAGGGCCGCCCCTGCCGCACGGACCACCGGGTCGCCATGGCCGAAACACAGTGTCTCGACGTCCAGTTCGGACAGGGCTCGGATCGAGCGCATCAGCTCGGTTCGGTCCCTGTTGAACACGCCCGGGATCACGGCTCCGTCGTGTTCGGCGAGCGTGTCGCCGGTGAACAACACGCGGTGATCCGGTTCGTACAGGGCAATGCTGCCCTCGGTGTGCCCCGGAACGTGCAGAACGCGCAAGCCTCCATACAGGACGTCACCGTGTGCCACCGTGGCGTCGACCGGAGCCGGAGGTCCGGCCAGATGTTCCTCGACCCGGGCGTACAACGGTCGCTCCCACTCTTCGAGCACGGGCGGAGAGGGAGCGCGGTCGCCGCCGACACAGTCGGCTTCGAGTTCGTGTGCGAGCACCGGGGCGTCGCTCCAGCGACGGATCTCCGCGAGCGATCCCGTGTGGTCGCCGTGGCCATGCGTGACGACCACGGTGTGCAAGGCGGCACGTGAGCCACCGATCCGTTCGACCGCGTCGGCGATCTCGTCGCCGCTTCCACGCGGCCCCGAATCCACGAGCGTGAGACCGTGGTCGTCCCGCCAGAGGTAGCACTGCCCCACGTCGAACCGGAGCAGGTGCAGCCGAGGGGTGACGGCAATGAGGTCCATGCCGCGTGACGCTAGCGACCCTCGCCATCCCACCGCAGCCGTGTCCGCGCCCAGCGAACGCCTGCCAGCGTCCTGCGCACGCATGTCGGCGTCCTGCGCACGCCTGCCAGCGTCCTGCGCACGCATGTCGGCGTCCTGCGGCGCCGACATGCGTGCAGGAGTCGCCGACAGAGCCGGAGCCGGGTCAGCGGAGCTTGATGACGACCTTGCCCCTCGCCGCGCGGGTGTCCAGTTCGGTCAGTGCGGCGGCGATGTCCTCCAGGGCATAGGTCGCGCCGATCGGCGGGTCGAGCACTCCCGCGTCGAGCAACGGACGAAGCTCGGCCCACTGCTCCTGCAGGTAGGCGGGTCGCTTCCCCCAGAACGCGCCCCAGCCGACGCCGACGACGGAGATGTTGTTGAGCAGCAGGCGGTTGACCTTCACCGTGGGGATCTCGCCCGCCGTGAACCCCACGACCAGCAGACGGCCCTCCGGCGCGAGGCTGCGCAGCGAGTCGGTGAACCGGTCGCCTCCCACCGGGTCGACGACGAGGTCCACCCCGGAGCCGTCCGTCAGGTCCCGAGCCGCGTCCCGGAAACCCTCGGGCGCGATCACCTCGTGCGCCCCGGCCCGACGGGCGACCTCGCCCTTCTCCGTCGACGACGTCACCGCGATCACGCGCGCGCCGAGCGCCGACGCGAGCTGCACCGCCGCCGTGCCGACACCCCCACCGGCACCGTGCACGAGCACGGTCTCCCCCTCACGGAGTCCACCGCGCCGGGTGAGCGCGAAGTGCACGGTGAGGTAGTTCATCGGCAGCGCAGCGGCGGCGACGAACGACGTCGTGTCGGGCACGGGGAACACGGCGTCGGGCGACACGGCCACCGTCTCGGCGAAGCCTCCCAGCCCGGGGAACGCGGCGACCCGGTCACCCGCCCGCACGGACGCGTCGGCCGGGGCCGAGCGCACCACGCCGGCGACCTCCGTCCCGGGGATGAAAGGCAGCTCCGGCTTGTACTGGTACAGCCCGCGTGTCTGGAGCACGTCGGGGAACGTCACCCCGGCCGCATGAACGTCGATCACCACCACGCCGTCGGAGCCGAGTGGTTCCTCGACGTCGGCCACTCGTACCGCGGCGGGGCCGTCGAGGCTGGTGATCTGCGCAGCTCGCATGGGCGACTCCTTCGTCAGAGGGCGACACTGCGCACCATACTAAGCAAGCGCTCACCCATCGGGGAAGGTGTGTCAGCGGCCACACCCGTCACGGTTCAGTCTCGCCGTCGGCCCGAGCCGATCACGACGCGATAGAGCACCAGGATGACGAGGGCGCCGAGGATCGCCAGCCCCCACGTGCGCAGGTCGAAGAACGTACCGAGGTCGGTATCGAATGCGTTGCGCCCGATCCACCCTCCGAGCAGCGCACCACCGATGCCCAACAGAATCGTGATCACACAACCGCCGGGATCGCGCCCCGGCATGAGCAGCTTCGCGATGCCGCCGGCGAGCAGTCCGAGAACGATCCAACCCAGTACACCCATGGGACTCACCCTACGGGCTTTTCGATCATCCGACACGGCGACGCCAAGCCGACGAAGGGCCCGAGCCGACCGTAGGCGCGACTCGGGCCCCGCTGACGTCGTCAGGCCACCGTCACTGCGGCGTCGAGGCCGTGTCCTCCCAGCCCAACGCGGCGAGCAGCTTGGTCTGGAGCACCGGCGACAGCGTCTTCATGAAGGTGTCGCTGACGTGGTTGTCGTCCATGTACACCAGCACGTTGCCGATCACCGGCGGGCAGTGCGTCGGCGTGCAGAAGTAGTCGCTGAGGTCGACGAACGAGGTGTTCGGCGGCACCGGCATCGTCTCGTACGGCGGCACTGCGTGGTACATCTCGTCGCGCGGGTGACCGCACTTCTCGGACGTGATTCCCTGGATCTGCGCGCAGCCCGCGGGCTCGAAGTCGAAGCGCGGGTTGTCGCGGATCGCGGCGACCGGGATGCCCGCCTCGTTCAACCGCTCCCACTGCCGGACGTAGCCCTCGGGGGTCCACTCCTGCAGTCCGACCCGCACGTCCCGAGTGGCCATGGTCACCACCGCGTCCGGCTGCAGATCGATGATCTTCGGCAGGATGAAGCGGTTCCAGATGACGCAGCTCTCGTTGTTCGGCAGCTCCTCGGTGGCGGTCAGCGGGCAGCCCGGCTTGCCCAGCACCACCAGCTCCCAGTCGAGACGTTCGGAGATCCCGCGCATCGCGCCCATGAGCTGCATCGAGTGGGAGTCGCCGACCACGACGACGCGCTTCTTCGGCTCCGCGCCGTTCAACGGCTTGACGATGCAGGTACGGACCTCGACACCGCCCTCACCGACGACGCCTCCCTCCGTGACCGTGGAGCACTCGCCGCGCTTCCACCCGATCCACTCGTACGGCAGGGCGGCGAACGGCGGCACGACCGACTTCTCCGGGTCGTAGATGGGCGCACCGGTCGCCACAGCGGCGGCGCCGGGGTGGTCCGGGTCGTCGGCCTGGTACTCGAACCGCGCCCGCTTGACGCTGACGTCCTGCCACACGACCGCGGCGGCGATCACGGGCACCAGCACGAGAACGGCGAACCGGTAGGCACCCCAGCGCTTCTCCACACCGATCTTCGACTCCCGGACGGGCTTCTCGATCAGGTGGTAGGTCAGCATCGCGAGCACGACCGACAGCCCGATCACGCCCGCGCCGCCGACCAGACCGACCTCGGTCCGGCCGCGCACGATCAAGTAGAAGAGCAGCACCGGCCAGTGCCACAGGTACAGGGCGTAGCTGATGTTGCCGAGGTAGATCAACGGACGCGAGGACAGGAAGCGGTCGGCGCCGATCGAGCTGCCCGTCGCACCGGCGAGCAGCACCAGCGCCGCCGACACCATCGGCCACAGCGCCGCGTACCCCGGGAACATCGTGCCGACCTGCAGGATCACGCCACACGTGGCCAGCCCGACGACCCCGAGCCAGCCCGCGAGCAACGCCAGCCAGCGCGGCAGCACGATCCGGTCGATCGTCAGGGCGAGCAGGCCACCCAACGCGAACTGCCACACGCGGGTACCCGAGTGGAAGTACGCCAGCGGCTGGTTGACGGCGGTGAGCCAGATCGAGAAGGTCAGGGAGCCGGCGAACAGCAGCCCGAGCACCGCGAGCAGCGTCGTGCGCATGTTCCAGTTCAGCCACCGCACGATCAGCAGCAGCACACCGATCATCAGCGGCCACACCAGGTAGAACTGGCCCTGGATCGACAGCGACCAGAAGTGCTGCATGAGGCTGGCCGAGCTGTGCTGCGCGAAGTAGTCGGCCGAGTCGGAGACCAACTGCCAGTTCTCGTAGAACAGCGCCGAGGCGATGATCTCCTTGGCCATCTGCGACCACCGGTGTTCCGGCAGCCACAGCAGGGACACCGCCATCGTGGCGACGAGGACCGTCAGTGCGGCCGGGAGCAACCGCTTGAACATCCGGCCCCAGAACGACCGGTACTCGATGCGGCCACGCACGCTCGCGCGGTAGAGCTGCCCGGTGATGAGGAAACCGGACACGAAGAGGAAGACGTCCACGCCACCCGAGATGCGGTCGAGCCACACGTGGTACGCGACCACCAACGCGGCAGCGAGAGCACGCAGTCCCTGGAGTTCCGGTCGGAACTTGCGTGGCTGCCGCGACGTCGGTGCGGACGCGCTCTCCTCCCGCACAGGTTCCCGCAACGTGGTCATCGCCGGAAGGTCCTCCCTGATACCTACTCGGGCCGCCTCGCGCAACCCGAACGCAGCGATGGCACGGTATCCCCTCCGCGAGGGGGCCCGACGCGTGGGTAGGTACAGTTCGCTGGCCGCCCGTCACGGATGGTGCATTTCGCCCGGACACGGGGGCCACGGCACGACTGCTAGCGTGAAAGCAGCAGGTGGCAGGTTGTGCACCGCTGTCGACCCCGCAGGGAGAAGGACGTGGCCGAACAGACCCCGAGGCACCCGGCCGTGACCGCGGTCGACGTCGACGCCGCAGCCGACCAACTCGCGGACGTCATCCCGCCCACACCGCTGCACCGCAACGAGCGGCTGTCGCGCCGATACGGTCTGGACGTCCGACTCAAGCGGGAGGATCTGAACTCCGTTCGCTCGTACAAGGTGCGCGGCGCGTACAACCTCGCGAGCCGCCTGACCGAGAGCCAACGTGGTCGCGGCGTCGTGTGCGCCAGCGCGGGCAACCACGCGCAGGGCGTCGCGTACGCGGCGGCGGCGCTGGGTGTCGAGGCGCGCGTCTACCTGCCGCGGACCACCCCGCGTCAGAAGCGTGAACGGGTGGCGCTGCTGGGCGGCAAGCACGTGCGGGTGATCGTCTCGGGCGAGACCTACGACGACGCCGCGTCGGCCGCGCAACAGGACGCCACCGACACCGGTGCTGTGCTCATTCCCGCGTTCGACGACCCCCGCACCATCGCGGGCCAGGGAACCGTCGCCAAGGAGATCGTCGATCAACTCGGCTACGCACCCGACGCGGTGGTCGTGCCCGTCGGAGGCGGCGGCCTGCTCGGCGGCGTGCTCGCGTGGCTGCGGGAACGGCACCCGCAGGTCGACGTGATCGGCGCCGAACCACAGGGTGCGACGAGCATGGCGCTCGCGCTGGCACGGGGCGGTCCCACCTCCCTGGACGAGCTCGACCCGTTCGTCGACGGCGCGGCGGTGCGCAGGGTCGGCGAGTACACCCACGCCCTCGCCGCCCACCACGAACCTCGGCTCGTGGCCGTGCCCGAAGGACGCATCTGCGTGGAGATGCTCGACCTCTACCAGACCGACGGCATCATCAGCGAGCCCGCGGGCGCCCTCGCCTCGGCCGCGCTCGGCCTCGACGAACTGGACCTGCCCGACGGCGCCACGGTCGTCTGCGTGCTCTCGGGTGGCAACAACGACGTCAGCCGCTACGCCGAGATCGTCGAACGAGCCCTCATCCACGAGGGCAAGAAGCACTACTTCCTGGTCGAGTTCCCGCAGGAGCCGGGCGCACTGCGCCGATTCCTCGACGACGTCCTCGGCCCCGACGACGACATCACGCTCTTCGAGTACGTCAAGCGCAACAACCGCGAGACCGGGCCCGCGCTCGTGGGCCTCGAACTCGGTGCCGCGGAGAATCTGCCCGCGATCCTCGAACGGATGCAGCGGGTGCCTCACCGTATCCAGCGCGTGGAGCCGGACAGCCCGCTGTTCACCTTCCTGACCTGACAGTCAGTCGAGCTTGTGCAGCTTGTCCGGGTGATGCACAGCGGTCTTGCCGGACTTCTCGCTGCGCACGAGGTACTGGGGATGTTCCTTCGACGCCCGCACCGACCGTCCGCCCGCCTCGGTGTCGGTCGTGATCTTGCGCTCCACCGTGCCCACCGAGCTCTGGTTCCCCGCATCCCAGCGCACGCGGTCGCCCTTCTTGAACTCCGCCATCGTCGTACTCCCTTTCGCCCCTCAGCGGGAGTGATACCCACTGCGCGGGCCCGGTTCACGGGAAGGCCTTGCCCGCTTCGACGAGCGCCTGGTCGATGAACGTCACCGCCGGTGTGCCGCTGTCGTCGTCGAGCCACGACTGGGTACCCACTCGCAGTGCGCCGAGGAAACACGAGGCGATCACCCGGGCTCGCATGGGTGAGCTGTCGTCGGACGGCAATCGGGCCTCGATCCCGGCGGCGAGGAGTCGTTCGAAGGAGGCGAAGGTGGCGACCTGTTCCGAGAGCAACGCCGGATGAGCGCGGATCACGCGCGCGCAGGTGAGCCAGTCGAGATTGTCGTCGCGGTCGCGGCGCCGCCGTTGCAGCTCGCGCAACGCCGAACGCGCTGCGCCACGCAACGCCGTCCACGGCGACTCCTGCTCGGGCCGCGCGGCGACGGCGTCGAGCAACGCGTGCAGGCGCATGGCGTCGCCGTACAGCATCGCCTCTTCCTTGCTGGCGAAGTAGTTGGAGAAGGTGCGACGGGACACGCCCGCGGAGTCGGCGATGGCCTCGACGGTCACGGTGTCGTAGCCATGGGCGACGGACAGTCGCATCGCCGCCTCGTACAGTGCCGTCTTCGTGGCGATTTTCTTCCGTTCCCGCAGCCCGAGCGCAGTCTCCACGTCCTCGATCGTAGGTGCGGACGTGACCTGTTTCTCAAGGGGCAAACTTGCACAGTGCGCAACTTCACGTGGATAGTTGCGTGTGGCAACGATGTCACTTCTCAGTTGCCACTACCGGACCCCACCCTGTTTCACAGCCCGGAGGCTGCGTGAGTTCCTCGACCCTGCCCACAGAACGTGCGGCCGACCGCGCAAGCGTCTTACGCCCGTTGTTCGGCCTTCTGCTTGTGCTGTTCGTCGCGATGATCAGCTCGACCGTCGTGTCGGTTGCGCTGCCCAAGATCATCGGTTCGTTGAACGGCACCCAGACTCAGTACACCTGGGTTGTCACGGCGACGCTGCTCGTGGCCACGGCATCGACCCCGATCTGGGGCAAGCTCGCCGACCTCTACGACAAGAAGTTGCTCGTCCAGATCGCCATCGGCATCTTCCTCGTGGGCTCGCTCGTCAGCGGGTTCGCGCAGGACGCGGGTCAGCTCATCGCCGCCCGCGCGTTCCAGGGACTCGGTGTCGGCGGTCTCCAGGCCCTCGTGCAGACGATCATCGCCGCGATGATTCCGCCGAAGGACCGCGGCCGGTACAACGGACTTCTGGGTGCCGTCATGGCCGTCGCCACGGTGAGCGGTCCGTTGCTCGGCGGCATCATCACCGAGACGTCGTGGCTCGGCTGGCGCTGGTGCTTCTTCGTCGGCATCCCGTTCTCCCTCGTCGCCCTCGGCGTGCTGCAGCGCTCGCTGCACCTGCCCGCCGTGCGGGACCGCAGCGAGATCCAGGTCGACTACGTCGGCGCCGCCTTGATCGCGGGTGGGGTCAGCCTGCTGCTGATCTGGGTCAGCTTCGTGGACTCGTCGTTCGCGTGGCTGTCGTGGCAGACCGCGGCCATGGTCGGCCCGTCGGTGGTCATCCTCGCCGTCGCCGTGTGGTGGGAGTCGCGGGTCCCCGAACCGGTGCTGCCGTTGTCGGTCATCAGGCAGAAGGGCCCGGCGTTGGCCATCCTGGCGAGCCTCGCGGTCGGTATGGCCATGTTCGGCGGCGCGGTGTTCCTCGGTCAGTACTTCCAGGTCAGCCGCGGGTACAACCCGACCGAAGCCGGACTGCTGATGATCCCGATGATGCTCGGCACGCTCGTCTCGTCGACTGTGTCGGGTCTGGTGGTGAGTCGCACCGGCAAGCTCAAGGCGCAGGTCGTCGCGGGCACCGTGATCCTCGTCGCGGGCTTCGGTATGCTCTCGACGCTCGACCGGGACACCCCGTTGCTCATCGTCTTCGGCGGCTTGGCTCTCGTCGGCATCGGCGTGGGCATGTCGATGCAGAACCTGGTGCTGGCCGTGCAGAACACGGTGGCGTTGCGCGACGTCGGCGCGGCGAGCGCGTCGATCACGTTCTTCCGCTCGCTGGGCGGCACGATCGGCATCTCGGTGCTGGGCGCGGTGCTCGCCAAGCAGGTCAACGCCGACGTGGACAAGGGCCTGACCGCGGCCGGTTACCCCACGTCCGGGTCGAGCGGGACGAGCAACCTCAACCTGGACGCGCTGCCGGAGCCGGTCCGCGACATCATCCAGGTCGCCTACGGCGACGCCACGGGCCACATCTTCCTGCTCTCCACGTCCATCGCGGTGGTCGGTGTGATCGCGGCGCTGCTGCTCAAGCCCGCGCCGCTGCGCACGACCCTGGACATGGAGCCCGCGGAGAAGGACGAGGCTCGGTCCTGACGGCCGGGTCTCACATCGCCAGCGTGGTCGGGTCGAGGCGGGGCAGGTGCACGACGGCGTCCAGGCTGTCGGCGAGCGGCCCCGCCTCCCCCCGGGAGTTCCGGTCGCGGGCGGGGTCGTAGACCGGGCCGATCACGCGTGTGCGCAGCGGTCGTCGCAGCCACCGCGCCACGGTGTCCGGCGGGAATGCCCTCGAACGCCGACTCCAGGAAGTCCGGCTGTGGCTCGGGCACCGGGAACGGCGCCCGGCCACTTCCTGTGGTGAGCGCGGCGACGGCGTAACCGGGGCCGAGGCGGGCGCGCAACGCTCCGCCCGCGCTACGGCCGACGTGGTCGGGGGGGGGAGAGGCGACGCGTCTCGCCCGCGACGAGGTGGGCAATGCCGCCCCAGTGAACGATCCGCTGTCCCGTCTCGGCCCGCCAGGTCAGCACGGTGTCGGCGAGGGCCGCCTCGATCCCGGCGAGCGAGTCGGCCTCGACCGGGTTTGGGACGGAGACCACGGACACGGGATCGTCGGGATGCTCGCGGTTCCAGGAGCGGAGTCCGCGCAGCACGTCCTCCACGTCGACGGCGCGCAGGAACGACTGACTCGACCGCACGAGCGCCCGCAGATCTCCCTCCCCCGTGTACAGATATCGGTCGAGCGTGAGGCCGGTCTCCTCGGTGCCCTCGATGAACAGGGCGCGAAACCCCGCGTGCTCGATGAGGCAGGCGGAGGAGCACCCCGGTGGCGAGCACAGACTCCCGCGCCGTGCGCACAGCGGAGGCGACCCCCACCACCTCGGCGCGCGCCAACACCTCCGGGACCTCCACCGTCGCCCCACCCGTGAGCGGGAACGGACGAACGTTCGCCGCCAACCACGAGTTCAATCCCGGCTCAGCCATACCTGTACCCCTTGTTCGCGCCTCGTGGACGATGATGCTTCGGGACGCAAAAAGCTCCACCCGGCTTGAAGTCAAGGCGAGACGAGAATTCCCGCCGCGGTCGGACGGCGGGTCCACCGGTTACCAGGGCGACTGAATAACAGGCTTCACTCGAAACTCGGAGAGCCATAGGTAGCATCGATCGATCGGGAAGCGGCCACATCGGACCGGGACAAGTCGGTCGCCACTGCGGCATTCAGTTCGGCCAGTAACACCTCGTGCAACGTGACGACTACCCCGGCTTCCTGCTAGTCCTGCAGCCGCCGCCATCAGGTCATACTCGAACCGAACCCCAGATCCCGCAGCAGACCTTCTCATCCGATCCGGTATAGAACACGAACATGATGCCCTCCAGCACCGCCCGACCCGGCAGCGGATTGGGGTTCATCCTGCCGAATGAAAATACCGGCAACAATGGCTCGACCCGCTCCCACAACTCATACGAAAGCACCTAGGGCGCGACCGCACCGCGAAACCTTTCTACCTCAACCCGGATTCATTGAGATCAGAGACTCCGAGCGTCAAACTCTATCCAATACATCAAGGTCACCCTCGAAGGAGACCACCACAATCCACGATCGATCCTCTGCTAGGAAGTAATGGTGTTCCGGGACCTCGAGAAGCGCAGCCGTAACCGAAGCCGCCTCACTTCCCTCAAAACGTACACCGTAGGGAGAAAGTCCATCTCCCACGTGCTCGACTGCAGATCCTGGACTGATTCGTGCACAGATTTCTCGAGATGCGCTCAATGACAGCAGCCGCTCATCGTTGATTCTCCAATGCTTATGGCTCCCACACACACGACCCCAGTCAATCTTTTCTCCTACGGCGGGAAAGTTGAGCCTCAGCCAATCGAATACAGCTCCCTGATCCACCCTTGCCAGGGCGGCTAAAGGCGGCACAGAAAACACTTCTTCTTCCCAAAAATCTCCAGACAATTCACACCTCTGTCAGCCGCATCCGTGCATTCGCTGAAGTTTCACCACAGTTACCTCGGTCGCACTGAACTGAAAGTGCGCCCCCTTCTCCTTCCCCGCCCACACGTTGACGCGCACCCCGCTTCGCTCATCGAATTCGATTCGGAACCCCACCTTGTCGTTAGCCGTCCGCACGCCGACAGAAGTACCTTCAACCCGCCGAAACCTGCCCAACTTCACTTTTCCCAGCTTTGAACCCGCGAGGAATCAACCAATCCAGAGCCCGATTCCGCGCCTGGTTGAAACCATCGGTGACAGGCTCGCCACCATTATCATGCACTAATACGGGCGTGGTTCCCGCGAGCACAGGGTAGGTGTGAATGCCGTTGACGGACTTGGTGTGGGCTGCTCCAGGCGTCGGTGCGGCTGACCTGAACCCACGTGCCTGCTCCGGCACGCAGCCAGTCACCACGTGATGCCGGACTCGCGTTTCGGTAGCCGCTCGCCGTCGGCGTCGTGGAGAAACCGCACCTGCCGGCACTTCCCTTCGCGCCCCTCGTGCACCGACGTCACACGACGGCCGAACCCGCGTAGACGCCTGGTACCGAGCACCAACGGCTCAAGATCGAACCGCCCCCGTCACCGCGACTCATCGGCTACGCTACGTCGCAATCCTGAGCTCCCCGGAGGGTGCTGTGCGGCCACTGTCCGATGACGATCCTGCCCGCGTGGGCGGTTACACGCTGCTGGGACGGCTGGGTTCGGGTGCAATGGGCACCGTCTACCTGGGCCGGTCGCGTGGTGGTCGGCGGGTGGCCGTGAAGCTCGTGTCCGCGGGGTTGGCCGAGGAGCCCTCGTTCCGCGACCGGTTTCGCCACGAGGTGGCGAACATGCGCAGGGTCGGCGGTTTCTGGACCGCCGGTGTCGTCGACGCCGATCCCGACGCGGACCGCCCGTGGGTGGCCACCGAGTACATCGAAGGCCCCACGCTCGCGGAGTACGTGCAGGAGAAGGGCCCACTGCCCGAGGACGAGGTGCTCGCGTTGGGCGCCGCGCTCGCCGAAGCACTCGTCTCCGTGCACGAGGCGGGCGTGGTCCACCGCGACCTCAAGCCCGGCAACATCCTCATCTCCGGCGACGGGCCGAGGGTCATCGACTTCGGCATCTCCCGTGTACTCGACCAGACCACCCTCACCGCCACCGGAGTCGCGATCGGCACGCCGGGCTTCATGTCACCGGAGCAGGTCGAAGCGGGCGAGGTCGGCCCCGCGAGCGACGTCTTCGCCCTCGCCGGAGTCCTCGTCTACGCCGCCACCGGCAACGGCCCCTTCCCCGCAGGGTCACTTTCCTCCGTCCTCTACGCCGTCGCTCACGGCCGGCCCCGGCTCGACGACGTTCCACCCCACCTGCGTGCGGTGCTCGAACCCTGCTTCGCCAAAGAGCCCACCGGACGTCCGAACGCGACACAGCTCCTCGAATCACTGACCCCCGACCACAACCCCACCTCGACCACCGCCGCCACGACCACCACGCTGCCTGCTCCCGCAGCGACTCGAGTCGTCGAGACCCGGCCCGCATCGCGACCGGCACCGGTGACACCTCAGCCGCTCCTGCCCGCGGCGGGTCCGATGACCGTCGCGAACCCCGATCGCCGCCACAGGAAGCTGCCCACCGGATTCGCGCTCGGGGCGACGTGCGCAGGTCTCGCCTGCTACGGCGTCACGGCCGGCTTGCTCAACCAGACCATCGGAGCCCCTGTGCCCCCGATTCTTCTGGCGATCAGCGAGTTCGTGCCGCTGGTGGTGACGGCGCTGGTCGTGTTGCTCCGGCCGTTCCGCACCGAGCGGACCCGGTTCTGGGGCGCCTTCACGCTCGGTTTCCTCATGCCCGCCGTGATCACCGCAGGCTGGGTGCCGTACGACAACCTGCTCGACCACGTCGACACCATGCTCGTCTTCTGCGGGCACGCGCTGGCGCCGGTCGCCCTGCTCGCCGTCGCCGACATCGCCCTCGCACGGCACACCACCGGGGACCCGCTGGGCGGCACGGCGCAGTTCGCCCTACCGCTGGCGACCTGGCTGGTCTACTTCTATGTCCAGGCGGGGGTCGGTTTCTTCGGGATCGACGCACTGAGCCTGCTCGCCTGTGCGTTCGGAGCTGTGCTGATGTTCGTGCTGCTGGCCTCCGCCTCCGGCCGGCGCTTGCTCGACCGGTTCGGCCTCGTGATCGCGATCGCCCCCGCCCTGCTTCCCGTCACGCTCCGCCTGCTGGGAGGCGGCGACGACGGACCGCCGAGCTACGTGATGGCTCTCCCACTGATCACCTTCACGATCCCGTTCGTCGTGGTGCGCCACGTCGTCACACGCCACGGCGCTCGCCGCCGGAGCGGGACCACGCAGCGCATTCTGCGGTGAGCAGGTGCGGCGCTTCACGGTCACCTGTGCCGCTCACCACAGCCGGTGAGCGGCACAGGTGGAAGCTCAGCGGCCGAGTTGCTCGCGCACCGTCGTCGCGACGTCGGCCACGGGCACGCGGTTCTGGTCGCCGCTGGCCATGTCGCGCACGGTGACGACGCCCTCGGCCTGCTCCTGCGGACCGTGGATGAGCACGATGCGCGCTCGCTGGTCGTTGGCCCACTTGAGCTGCTTGCCCAGCTTGCCCGACGTGCCGAGGAAGACGCCCGTCCGCAGACCCTGGCTGCGCAACTCGGCGGCCATGCGCATCACGGCGTCCTGCGCCCCGAGCACCGTCAGCGCGACGTCGAGTCCGCCGGTCGGCTCCGCGTCGGCGGCCTGGACGGCGAGGATGCGTTCGAGACCGATCGATCCCCCGCACGCGGGCACGTCCGGTCCGCCGAGCTTGGCGACCAACCCGTCGTAACGACCACCCGAGGCGATCGACCCCGGATAGCCGGTGGCGACGACCTCGAAGATCGGGCCGGTGTAGTAGTCGAGGCCACGCACCATGCGCGGCGTGAAGACGACCCGGCCTTCCGGGAGCCCCGCGGTCAGTTCCAGCAGCCGGTCGATCTCGGCCAGTCCCTCGCGTCCGCGCTCGGTGGTGTCGAGCTGCTTGCGCACGCGGTCGGTGTCGGCGGCCGTCACGTCACCCACCAGCTCCTCGGCGACGCGGGACTCCAGGCCCCGGTCGACGAGCTCGGCCACCACCGAGTCGGCGGCCAGCTTGTCGAGCTTGTCGAGCGTGCCCAGCACGGCCGTGCCGCGGTCCTCGGGGATGCCGTACGCCTCCAGCAGACCGTGCAGGGCCTTGCGACTGTTCACGAGCATCGTGAAGTCGGAGACGCCCAACGCCTCCAACCCGTCGTGGATCGCCCACAGGATCTCGGCGTCCGCGAGCGGCGACGACGACCCCACCGTGTCGATGTCGCACTGCGTGAACTCGCGGAAGCGGCCCTTCGCGGGACGATCGGCCCGCCACACCGGGCCGATCGCGTAACGCTTGTAGGGCGAGGGCAACCGACTGCCGTAGGTGCCGACGACCCGCGCCAGCGGCACGGTGTGGTCGTAGCGCAACGCGAGGTCGGCCTCGCCCGTCGCCTCGTGCACTCCCCGCTTGAGGATCTTGAAGATCAGCGCGCTGGCCTCGTCGCCGAGCTTGCCCGCGAAGACCTCCAGCCGCTCGAACGCCGGAGTCTCCAGCGGATCGAAGCCGTAATGCTCGAACACACCCGACACGGTGTCGAACGCGGCCTTGCGGCGACGAACGTCGTCCGCGAGGAAGTCCCGGGTGCCTGAGGGTGGCTCGGCGGCCTTCGCCATGGTTGTCGTGTCCTCCACTGTCGTTGGCTCGGGCCCCATTGTCGCGCGTCGGCCTTCGTGCGGCGCGTCACCCCTCGCCCGACGACAGAGAGGGCTGGCGTATAGGTCGTTATACGCCAGCCCTCGTCCTCCTCGATGCGCCCCCGCGGGAGTCACCGACCGAAGCCGGCCGTCAACCCGCTCACGAGCTGCCGCCTGCCCAGGATGTACAGCGCGAGCACCGGCAGCGTCGACAACACCACCGCCGCCAGCACGGCGGGAATGTTCACCGTGAACTGCCCCTGGAAGCTCCACAACGCCAACGGCAGCACCCGCTGGTCCGCACTCTGGGTGAGGATGAGCGGGAAGAGGAAACCGTTCCACACCTGCAGCGCGTCGTAGACGGCCACGGTGACCACCGCGGGCCTCGTCAACGGCAGCACGAGGTTCCACACCACCCGCCAGTGCCCCGCACCGTCCATACGCATCGACTCGAACAGTTCGTTCGGGACGTCGCGCAGGAAGTTCGCGAGGATCACCACGCTCAGCGGGATCGCGAACGCCGCGGACGGCAGGATGATGGCCAGCAGCGTGTCGTAGAGCTGGACCTGGGTGATGAGGTAATAGACCGGGATGATCGTGGCCTGCAACGGGATGGCGAGCCCGAGCAGGAACGACCGGTAGGTCAACCGGGCGAGTCTGCCGTTCGCCCGCACCACGTAGTACGCGGCCAACAACGACACACTCACGGTGATCGCCACCGTCACGACCGTCACGAGGACGCTGTTGCCGAGGTAGCGCAGGAAGTCGTTCTCCAACACCAGCCGGTAGCTGTCGAGAGTCGGGTTCTCCGGCGGCAACAGGGGGTTGGCCGAGAAGAAGCCCTCCTGGTCGCGCAAGCTGGTGATCACCACGTAGTAGACCGGCACCAGCACCACGAGAAGCCACGCGAAGCCCGCGAGTCCACCCAGGACGTTGGGCCTGCGCCTCACCGCGCGTCCTCCACCGAACGCCATCACGCCCCCTCCAACTGGCTGCCGCGGCGGAAGTTCGCCCAGCGGGACAACCCGAGCGCCAGGGCGAGCCCGGTGAACACCAGCAGCACGGCGAGCGCGCTGGCCTTGCCCATCTCGTCGCTGGAGAACCCGGTGAGATACATGTGCAGGGGCAGCAGGCGAGTCGCCTCGCCGGGACCACCGCCCGTCAGCACGAACACGAGGTCGAAGTACGTCAACGACCCCACCATCATCAGCGTCGACGACGTGATGATCGTGTAGCGGAGTTGGGGCAGCGTGATGTGGAAGAACTGTCGCACCGCCCCCGCGCCGTCGAGTTGGGCCGCCTCGTACAGCGACGCCGGGATCTGCCGCACCCCCGCCTGGTAGAGCAGCGTGTGGAACGGCACGAACTGCCAGGCGATCACGAACACCACCACGTACAGCGCGAGGTCGGCGTCACCCAGCCAGTCCTGGGCGAGGGCCTGCGCGTCGAACGCGAGACTCATCCCGAAGTTCGGGTCGAGCAACGCCTTGAACGCGATGGCGATGGCTGCCGACGAGAGCAGCATCGGCAGGAAGTACAGCACGCCCAACAGCGCCCGGTACCGACCCCGCCCGGCCACGAGCACGCCGAGCAGCAACGAGATCGGGGTCTGCACCAGCCAACTGAAGACCATGATCTGCACCGACAGCCACACCGCGTTCCAGGTGGACGCGTCGGCGAGCACGTTCGACCAGTTGTCCAGCCCGGCCCACGTCATGGCGGAAATGCCGTCCCAGTAGACCAGGCTCAGCGCCACCACGCCCACCAGCGGCACCAGGGCGAACACCCCGAAGAAGACCAACGCGGGCGTCGCCATGAGGGCGGACGGTTCGGCGCGGCGGGTGGCCGCGCCGTCAGCCAGCTTCCGAGAGGCCACGGTCGTCACCGCTGTTCGATCGTGGCGTCCATGGCGGCGCAGAACTCCTCGGGCGACAGCGATCCGCTGAAGAGCTGTTCGAGGTTGTTGAGCAGCGCGTCCGCCTGCCGGGGGCTCAACGCCTGGTCCCAGGAGAGTTCGAAGTTGTCGGCCTCGGCCGCCAGCTCGTAGACGAACGTCAGGTAGTCGGGCGCGTCGGTCTCGGCGAGCCGGTCCTCGACTCCCTTGAGCGGTGGCACCGACCCGTTGTCGAGCAACGTGGTGACGTAGTCATCGTTCATCAACCCGTCGGCGAGGTACTCCGCGACGGCGGCACGCTCCTGCTCCGAGGCCTCCGCGCTGACCGCCCAGTAGTTCGCCGGGTTGCCGACGATGTTGCCGGGGTCGCCCTTTCCGCCGTCCACCGTGGGGAACGTGGTGTAGCCGAGGTGGCCGTCGGCGATGAACTGGGGCGCGGAGTCCTTGATGCTCGGGTAGGCCCAGGACCCCATCAGGTACATGGCGACCTTGTCGGTGTAGAGGAGCGCGGCGTCGGCACCGCTGTCGGCGGCGATGGAGTTGTAGCCGCGGATGAAGCCGCCCGCGCTCTCCAGTTCCTGGATCATCTCGCCCGCCTTCAGCACGGCGGGATGCGACCACGCACCGGGTTCGTTCGCCTGGATCGCGTCGAACACTTCGGGTCCGCCGATGCGGTCGACGAGGTACTCCAGCCACATCAGCTGCGGCCAGCGGCTCTGCCCGCCCATGGCGAACGGCGCGATGCCCTCGTCCTTGAACTTCGGCACGAGGTCCATCAGCTCGTCCCACGTCGTCGGGGGCTCGGCGTCGATGCGGTCGAAAAGCTTCTTGTTGTAGTAGAGCAGGACCGGCTGCATGCCGTTGTTGGGCAGCGCGTACGTCGTGCCGTCGACGACCCCGGTGTCGAGGACGGAGGGCAGGAAGCGGTCGGTGAGCGCGGCCTCGTCGTCGGTGAGCTCGGAGATCGGCACGACCTTGTCCGCGTCGACCCACTCCCGCAGCGTGCCGCCGCCCCATCCGAAGATCAGCGTCGGGGCGCCACCGGCTCCGATGGAGGTCCGGATTTTCTGTTTGTAGGCGTCGTTGGCGAAGAACTCGACGTCGATGGCGTGGTCGGGGTTGTCGGCGTTCCACGATTCGAAGGAACTGCGAATGGTCTGCTCGTCTCCGCCCGTGAGCGCCCACGCATTCGCTCCCGAGCCCTGACTCGGCCCGCCCGTGCCACAGGCGGCGCCTAGGGTCAACACCGCCGCCGTACCCGCCGCGAGCAGTGCCGTGCGTCTCCTACCCAGTGCCATGACGCGCCTTCCTCGTCGAAGGTTCCGAAACTTTCGGAAACACCTTGGTGTGGGTACGCACCATAGAAGTCCTTGTTTCGCAGGTCAAGAGTCGACATTGACAGAGATTCGGCTAGGATGAAACCGAAAGTTTCGGAAAACAACTCGGAGGTTGCGGTGCCGAAAGGCTCCAGCGCCCCACGACGGGCGACGCTGGCGATGGTGGCCGACACGGCGGGCGTGTCGCTGCCCACGGCGTCCAAAGTGCTCAACGGCCGCGGTGACGTGGCGGCAGCGACCCGAGCCAGGGTGGAGCAGGCCGCGCGCGACCTCGGCTACACGTCACCGTCCAGTCGACGCTCCGTCCCCACCACGCGTGTCGTGGACCTGATGTTCGACGATCTCGTCAGCCCGTACTCGCTGGAGGTGCTGCGTGGCGTCACCGAGGCCGGCGCCGAGGCGGACATCGACGTCGTCGTCAACCGTCTGCCGCCCGGGGACACCGGCCCCTCCCCCGTGTCCACACCGGACGAATGGGCGGCTCGACTCAAGGCGGCGGGCCGCAAGGGCATCATCATCGTCACCTCCGAACTCACCGAGGAGCAGGTCGACGCCTTCGACCGCGTCGGGTTGCCCCTCGTGGTGATCGATCCGTTGAACCTGCCGCGCGTCGACGTCACCAGCGTGGGCGCGACGAACTTCTCGGGCGGACTGTCGGCCACCGAACACCTGTTGTCGCTCGGACATCGTCGGATCGCCTACGCGGGCGGCCCCGTGCGAGCGGCGTGCGCGCAGGCCCGGCTGCACGGCTATCGCGCGGCCTTGGAGAAGGCGGGTGTCCCCGCGGACCCGGACCTGGCTCTGCACGGCGCGTTCAGCTACCCCGCGGGACTGGAGATGGGCAGCCGCCTGCTCGACTCCCCCGAGCCGCCGACCGCCGTGTTCGCCGCCAGCGACACCACGGCGCTGGGCGTGATCGAAGCGGCCCGGCGCCGGGGCGTGCGCGTGCCCGACGACCTCAGCGTGGTCGGCTTCGACGACACCATCCTCGCCACCCTCTCCACGCCCGCCCTCACCGTCGTCCGGCAGCCGCTGCCCGACATGGGCCGGGTCGCGTTGCGCACCCTGCTGCGGCTGGCGGCGGGCGAGACCTTGGATTCCCACCACGTCGAGCTGGCGACCCATCTCGTCGTGCGTGACTCCACCGCACCCCCACGAGGAGAGACATGACCGATCAGCCTTGGCACGACCCGTCGGCGGCCCCGGCCCAGCGCGCGGCGGCCCTGCTGGCCGCGATGACGTTGGAGGAGAAGGTCGCCCAGCTCGGCAGTGCCTGGCCGGGCAACGAGGAGATCAACGGCAACGTCGCCCCCATGCAGGACGTCTTCGCGCGCGGAGCCGTCTCGTTCGAGCACCGACGCAGGCACGGGCTCGGTCATCTCACGCGGGTGTTCGGTACGGCGCCGGTGAACGTCTCCGACGGCACGGCTCGCGTCGTGAAGCTGCAACGCGACATCGTCGACAACACCCGGCTGCGGGTGCCCGCGATCGTGCACGAGGAGTGCCTGACCGGGTTCACCACCTACGGCGCGACCGTGTATCCGTCGCCGCTGGCGTGGGCCGCGACGTTCGACCCCGAGCTGGTGCGGACGATGGCGGCGGCGATCGGGTCGGACATGCGCCGGGTCGGCGTGCACCAGGGCTTGTCGCCCGTGCTCGACGTCGTGCGCGACTACCGCTGGGGCCGGGTGGAGGAAACGCTCGGCGAGGACCCGTACCTCGTGGGTGTGCTCGCGAGCGCGTACGTGCGCGGCCTGCAAAGCGAGGGCGTCATCGCCACCCTGAAGCACTTCGCCGGGTACTCGGCGTCGCGGGCGGCCCGCAACCACGCGCCCGTGTCGATCGGGCCCCGGGAACTGCGGGACGTCATCCTGCCGCCGTTCGAGATGGCGGTGCGGGAGGCCGAGGCGGGGTCGGTGATGAACTCCTACGTGGACCTCGACGGGGTTCCCGCCGCAGCCGACGAGTCGCTGCTCACCGGCGTGCTGCGCGACGAGTGGGGTTTCGAGGGCACCGTGGTGTCGGACTACTGGGCCGTCGCCTTCCTCGCCACCATGCACCGGGTCGCCGAGGGCGCCGCCGATGCCGGGGCCCTGGCTCTGCGGGCAGGCATCGACGTCGAACTGCCCGACGCCCTCTGCTACGGCGACGAACTCGTGGAGCAGGTCCGCCGTGGCGAGGTGGACGAGGCGCTGGTGGACCGCGCGGCGCTCCGGGTGCTGGAGCAGAAGGCCGCGCTGGGGTTGCTCGACGCCCACTGGACCCCGGAGTCCGATGTGGATTCCTCCGTCGAGCTGGACGCTGCCCGCAACCGCGCTCTCGCCCGCCGGATCGCCGAACGCTCGGTGGTGCTGCTGGCCAACGACGGCACGCTGCCGCTGCGTCCCGAGGTGCAGCGTCTCGCGCTCGTCGGACCGTGCGCCGACGACCCGCTCACCTTCCTCGGCTGCTACTCCTACCCCAACCACGTGCTGCCGCGGTATCCGGAACTCGACCTCGGCGTCGAGGTGCCGTCGCTGTCGCAGGCGTTGCGAGCACAGTTCCCCGACGCTCACGTCACCACGCTGCCCGGCTGCGACGTCGTCGGCGACGACCGCTCCCGCATCGCCGAGGCCGTGGCCGCCGCGAAGGAGGCCGACGTGTGCCTCGCTGTGGTGGGCGACCGGGCGGGGATGTTCGGCGAGGGCACCTCCGGCGAGGGCTGCGACGCCCCGGACCTGCGGCTGCCCGGCGTCCAGGACGAGCTGTTGTCCGCGCTGCTCGACACCGGGGTGCCCGTGGTGATCGTGGTCGTCTCCGGTCGGCCGTACGCACTCGGTGAGCACGCCGACCGGGCCGCCGCCGTCGTGCAGGCGTTCCTGCCCGGCGAGGAAGGCGGCGCCGCGCTCGCCTCGATCCTCTCCGGCGAGACGGTGCCGTCCGGACGACTGCCCGTGCAGGTGCCGCGCCACCCCGGTGGACAGCCCGCCACGTACCTGCACCCGCCGCTGGGCGGCGACAGCGAGGGCATCAGCAACCTCGACCCGACGCCGGCGTTCCCGTTCGGACACGGCCTGTCGTACACGACGTTCGACTACTCCGGGCTGACGCTGAGTGCCGAGAAGATCGCCACCGACGGCAGCCTCGACGTCACCGTCGACGTGCGCAACAGCGGCGAGCGCGCCGGGTCGGAAGTCGTCCAGCTCTACCTGGACGACGTGCAGGCGCAGGTGACGAGGCCGGTCCGGCAGCTCACCGGGTTCGCCCGCGTCGACCTCGCCCCCGGCGAGACGGCCCGCGTCACCTTCACCGTGCACGCCGACCGAACGAGCTTCACGGGCCGCGACCTGCGGCGCATCGTGGAACCGGGACGCATCGACGTCCACGTCGGCCGCTCGGTGGCCGACCTTCCCTGCTCGGGTTCCTTCGAGCTGACCGGACCGGTCCGTGAGGTGGGGGCCGACCGCGTGCTGACCACGCCGGTCCGAGTGACCACGCAGAACTGACAACGCGAGGGCGTCGCCTGCGGGCGGCGCCCTCGTGCAGTCTCGTCCCGCGACCGGACGAGTCCTGTTCGGACAGCCCCACCACCGCGTACCATCACGGACTGCGGTGATCCCGATACCACCCGCGTACGACGGCCGGCAAGAGGCCGGACGATTCACTCCCCCTGTGGTGCCGTCGCCCGGGCCGGGCGACCCGACGCGGAACTATCCTCGGCCTCAGCACGCTTTCCCTGCTCGACGGCGAGCCACGGGTCCACACGCCTCGCCTCCGACCGAAGACGGTGGGTGACCACCGCCTCGCCGAGCACACTCCTTTGTGCTGGACCTCTCACCATCACCGGACCACCGTGTGAGACGACTTTCCGACCGATGGCCGTCGCGCCCACTCTGGGAAGCGTCGCGCGCACGACGCAACCCGCCGCACTGCGCGCCGGAGCATCGCAGGAAGGTAACCGATGGCAGACACGCCCCACAGCGACAACGCGTCCGACGAGCCCGTCGGACTCCCCGAACGGCCCCGCAGATCGAAAGGCCCCTTCGTCGTCCTCGGCGTCGTGCTGGTCGCCGCTCTGGTGGCCATCACGGTCGTGCTGACCGGCGGCGACTCCGACGACTCCGCGAACGGGAACACCACCGTCCGCATCGGCACCACCGAGGCGGGTTCCGACTACTGGAAGCCCTTCAAGCGGCTCGCCGCGGAGGAAGGCATCACGATCGAGACGGTGAACTTCAGCGATTACAACCAGCCCAACCCGGCGTTGTCGCAGGGCCAGACCGACCTGAACCTGTTCCAGCACGTGCTGTTCCTCGCCAACTACAACGTGTCGAACCAGGACGACCTGACGCCGATCGGCTCGACGTACGTGGTCCCGCTGTCGCTGTACTCCAATAAACACACCGCCGTCGACCAGATCCCGGACGGCGGCACGGTGGCGATCCCGAAGGACCCGACCAATCAGGCCCGCGCGCTGCTCGTGCTGCAGGAGGCGGGACTGATCACGCTGAAGGGCGGCGGCACCGTGCTGTCGACCCCGGCGGAGATCGACCGCGCCGCGTCGAAGGTGGAGGTGACGCCCGTGGACGCCGCCCAGACCGTGGCCGTGCTGGACTCGGTGGACGCCTCCGTCGTCAACAACGGCTTCGCCAGGGACGCCGGGCTGAACCCCGACGAGGCACTGTTCTCGGACGACCCGCGCAGTGACGCCGCCGAGCCCTACATCAACATCGTCGCCGCGCGGGCCGAGGACCGGGACAACCAGACCTACCAGCGCGTCGTCGAGCTGTTCCACCACCCCGAGGTGCAGGAGGCGGTGCAGGCCGAGTCGCAGGGCTCGTCCGTCCCGGTGAAGCGGTCCCAGGCGGAGCTCGAAGACATCCACACCGAGCTGCAGGAAACCGTGCGGGCGGCCCAGCGATGAGCGACGCTCCGCTGATCGAACTGCGCGGCGTCACGAAGGTCTTCGAGACCTCGGGTCGCCGCGCGGTGACCGCACTCGACGGCATCGATCTGAGGGTGAACGCCGGCGACGTGTTCGCCATCATCGGCTACTCCGGCGCGGGCAAGAGCACACTGGTGCGTCTGATCAACGCGTTGGAGCACGTCACGAGCGGTCAGGTGATCGTCGACGGCACCGACCTCACGACTCTGAGCGAGCGGAAGCTGCGGGAGGTCCGGCGCGGGATCGGCATGATCTTCCAGCAGTTCAACCTGCTGCGCTCGCGCACCGTGTTCGGCAACGTGGCCTATCCGCTCAAGATCGCGGGGTGGTCGAAGGACGCCATCGAGAAGCGAGTGGCGGAACTGCTGAACTTCGTCGGCATCGTCGACAAGGCCTGGCACTACCCCGACCAGCTCTCCGGTGGGCAGAAGCAGCGCGTCGGCATCGCTCGCGCGCTCGCGACCAACCCGAAGATCCTGCTCGCCGACGAGTCGACCAGCGCACTCGACCCGGAGACCACGGCCGACGTGTTGCGCCTGCTGAAGCGGGTCAACCGTGAACTCGGAGTCACGATCGTGGTGATCACGCACGAGATGGAGGTCGTGCGGGAGATCGCCGATCGCGTCGCGGTCCTCGACTCGGGGCGGATCATCGAACAGGGCTCGGTGCTCGACGTGTTCGCCGACCCGCAGCACGAGACCACCCGACGCTTCGTGGAGACCGTGCTGCGTGACCAGCCGCAGGGCACGAACTTGGAGCGAATCCGCACCCGGCACACGGGTCGGCTCGTCACCGCGCGGGTGCGCGACGACCGCAACATCGGCTCGGTGCTGTCGAGTGCGCAGTCCCGCCACAACGTGAGCTTCGAGATCGTCTACGGCGGCATCAAGGAACTGGGCGGGCAGTCGTTCGGTGGGCTGACGCTGGAGCTGATCGGTGAGGACGCGAACGTGGACGCGTTGATCGCCGAGCTGCGTGCGGTCACCGACGTGCAGGAGGTGGCATCGTGAACACCGACTGGGAGACGCTGGAACCGGTGCTCTGGGACTCGATCGGCCAGACACTGTGGATGGTCGCGGCGACGCTCGTCGTGGGCGGGCTGCTCGGACTCGTGCTGGGCGTCCTGCTCTACACGACCCGCCCTGGGGGCCTGCTGGCAAACCGCGTCGTCTACACGGTTCTCAACGTCGCGGTGAACATCATCCGACCGATCCCGTTCATCATCTTCATCACGGCGATCGGACCGCTGACCATCAAGGTCGTCGGCACCCAACTGGGGACGACCGCGGCGACGTTCGCGCTGATCCTGGCCGCCACCTTCGGCATCTCGCGGATCGTGGAACAGAATCTGGTGACCATCGATCCCGGTGTGATCGAGGCGGCGCGGGCGATGGGGGCGAGCCCGATGCGCATCATCACCACCCTGCTGGTGCCCGAGGCGCTGGGACCGTTGATCCTCGGCTACACCTTCGTGTTCGTGGCGGTGGTCGACATGACGGCCGTCGCGGGCGCGGTCGGCGGTGGCGGTCTCGGCGACTTCGCCATCACCTACGGCTACCAGCAGTTCAACTGGACGGTCACGGCCGTCGCCGTGGTTTTGATGATCGTCCTGGTGCAGGCGGTGCAGTTCCTCGGCAACTGGCTGGCCCGCAAGGCACTGCGCCACTGAGCGCTGCCAACGCCATCGAACGTGAGGACGAGTCGGCTCGTGGGAGTGCGGAAGGCTCTCCCACGAGCCGCCCGCCCACACTCACGCCGGATCGGGGCGGTGGCCGACTCGGTGTCGGCGACGCCTCAGCTCTGCCGCCCGGTGATCAGCTCGACGGCCCGCTGCCGCACGTCCTCCCCCACCTCCGGCACCGCGTAGTCCCGCCGCCGGACGTGGGCGAGCAACTCGGGGTCCGGGGCCACGTCGTGCTCGCGCAGGTAGTACGCCACCGCGCCCGGCCACACCCAGACGCCGTCCGTGCGGAAGTTCAACGGCACCGACGGCGGCCGGTCCGGGTCGAACGCATCCGTGTCGTAACTCCGCGCCGCGAGCACCACCGGTGCCTCGTTCAGGTACTCCAGCACCCGGTCCTTCTCCGCCGGGTCCAACGGCACCCGGTTCACCACGGGCCGACCGTCCGCGCCGAACCCGTCGTAGACCTTGGCCGTGCGCAACTTCCCCGGCGCCTCGGCCGCCTGAGCCGCGGAAGCCGGACGTTCTTCCGCGGGACCGAGCCCCGCGCGCTGCCGCAACCAGGCCGGAAGGTGGGCGTCGTCGCGCGGGTGCATCCGCAACTCGTCCTGGAAGCCGAGCGGGGGCGGATTGCGCCGCCACCGGGGCTGGGTGTGGTAGGAGAAGTCGGCGTAGGCAGTCCCCGACGGGTCGACGGTCACCGTGGCGCTCAGCCAGGTCCCCCGCCCCGGCTCGGCCATGCCGGTGCGTAGCTGCCCGAGCAGGCTCACGACCTCGGCGGGCGGGCGCACGGGCATCGGCGAGCCGTCCGGCCCGAACGCCATGGCGTCGACCTCCACGTGCTTGCCGACGCTGCGGTACTCGCACAGCAACTGGGTCCACCCGCTCCCGGCGGCCTCGGCGAGCAACGTCCCGACCCGGGTCACGAGCTCGTCACGCTGCCGCTCGTCCAGCGGTCCCACGGAATCCGTCATGAACTTCCCACCCCCGGCGCTCACGACGACGGCGGTGCAGGAGGCCGCAACGTGGGCTGGGGAATCTCCTCCAACACGCCCTCCTCCAACAACTCCGCCACCGACCGCTCCAACAGGAACGCGACACCGCCACCCGGCTGGTCGAACCACGGCACAGCAGTGCCCGTCAACGCACGGACCGCATACCGCAACCGATACACGTGATACTCGGCCTCCGCCCGCTCGGCAGGATGCGAGCGGTACGGAAACTCGGTCCCAGCCGTGTACAAAGTGTTCCCCGACGGGTCACCGTAACGGTCGAGCTCCGTCCCCGGAGGAAGCGTCACCAACCGCTTCCCCTTGTACAGCGTCAACTTGATATCGCCACCGAGAGGCTGAATCGGCCACTCGTCGATATGCCGCTTGGCATCGGGCGGTAGCTCACCGCGAAACGCGTCGCGGAACAGGTACACGTTCCCCACGAAGTAGCGCACAGCGGCACGGAGGTCGTCGAACACGGCCTCGTCCCGCCGCTCGTCGCCCACGGCGAGAAAGACCGCCCACCGCGAATCCTGGGGAACGAGACACCAGGCACCATCCGCCACCTCGCCGACCTTGGCATGACGCCCGTCCACGCCGAGCTCGGCGAGCGCTTCCTCAGCCCGCCTCGTCCAGTTCACGTCGTCGCCGGCGGTCGCCACGACAGGACGTCCCAACCGCCGGACCATCCAGTCGGGCACCATCGACTCGTCGCGCGGGTAGTCCTCGAGTTCCCGAAGCAGTGCCGCGAGGGTCGGCCCGTCACCGTCCCACGACGGCTCGTCGTCCCACCCGAACCGGTAGTCGACGGTCGCGTCCACATTGACCTGCGCCGTGACCTCGAACCAGGTTCCGCGTCCGCGCCGATACATCCCGTCGCGCACGTCGTCGAGAAGAGCTTTCGCCTCCGCGGGAAGATCCCAGAGTGACAGCCCTCCGTCCGTCGCCCGGCGCACCATCGCGACCAACTCCGAATGGTCCCCGACGACGCGATAGGTGATCAGAACCTGGGCCCAATCGACCGGAGCGAAGTGAGCAACGATATTGCTGAACCGACCCCAGATCGCGTTCAGCTCGACCGGGTCGAGTTCCAAGCGAAGCTTCGTCGACACGCTACTCCCCGTTCTCCTGCTGCTGCGGCCTCGCTCCGGCCAGCTCAGCGCGGAGCCAATCGGGAATCCGATCGTCGGGACGCGGGAACGCCTCGAGGTCCCGAACCCAGTTCCGCGATTCCAGCGGTGAGCGCCAGCGCGGGTCCCAGAAGAAGTTGAAGTTGACGTGCATCTGCGCGGGCGGATCGAGCATGAATCGCATCGAGAACCACGTTCCCTCGTCCGGCTCGTACATCACCCTCCGCAGATCCCGAGTGGCGGAGAAGCACACCTCGGGGATCGGCACGTCCGCAGTCGTTCCGTCCGCCATCAGGACAGTGAGAACGAAGTCCTCGACGTCCACGGTCATCCGGCAGAAGAGGTCCACCCGGCGCCATCCCTCGGGGACCGCATCCAGCAGCGCCAACCCCATCGTCCTCAGCAGTTCGCGCTGCGACTCAGTCGCCACTGTCGCCTCCTGACGTAGCCGTCGAGCCCGCGGTGGGCGGTTCGTTCGGGAAACTCCGCACGTGGACCGTGTGATTTCCGTTCGCATCCACCTCGACCCAGCGTACCTGGATCTTGTGCGGTGCCCTCATACCGTCCTCACGCAACGGGAACACCTCGAAGTTCTTGATGCTCGTCCCGGGCTTGTCGAGGAAAGCCGCGAGTTCGTCCTCCATCTTGTACCAGTTGTCGGGCAAGTAGTTCTGATTCTGGAGCCGCCACTGCGCCATCATGTTCATCAGCTCGCCGGGGCCGTCGAACTGATGTCCCACGAGGTGCCCACCGTCGTACGGGCCGGTGCCGTCGCCCTGCCGGTTCGACTGTTTCTGGGCGGTCTCGTCGCGGTGATTCTGCTCGCCGGTCGATTCTCCCGGGCCGTCCGACTCACGCCACCGCGCGGCGGAGAGGTCCTCACTGACCTTGTGCGGCGCCAGCGTTCCGGAATGGCCGATGACGGTGTCCGTCTGTACCTTGCGTAGCTCGGTCGTGTTCAGTTGGTCAAGGTCGACGATTCCCTTGCCCGGCAGCACTGCCGGTCCCGTCTGGTAGACGAAGTTGTCGTCGACGCGACACACGAGGCCGGGCCTGGGATCGTTCAGGTCTGCGTGGAAAGGCCGGAAGGTCTCGACGACCTCGATCTCACCCTTGTCGTTGGTCCAGTACACGGACCGCACGCGGCGGACGTACTGCTTCTCACTCTGGCTGGCGTCGCCGTCGGCGTCGCCGTCCACGTCCTTCTTCTTGACGCTGCCGTCCGAATAGTCACTGGAGACGACGTACTTCTTGTTCGCCTCCAGCGGAGGCTTCACGTTGTCGAGGAACGACTGTCCCGGCTTGAGCGTGACAGGCTCCTCGGTCGCGTCCTTGAACTTCGCCGGATCGTGTCCCTGCGGAGCACGCGACTTCGGGTCGAACTCCGTGCGGAGCTCGACCTTCGCGTCGTTCGCGAACGCACGCCGCCCGTCCTGCTCGAACTCCCAGTACTTCTTGATACCCCGGAAGTCCGGGTTCGTACGGGCGGTCACACCCGACTCGACCTCGGCCCATCGGACGTGACCGTCGCCCCCGGTGTAGAAGGTTCCCCGATGGACACCGGCCCGGTCGTGCACCTCGTAGCGGGTGTAGGGCTCGTAAGGGCCGCCTCGTGCGAAGGATCGGCTCGAGGGCGGAGCCTTCGGGTCGTCCCACCCGATCGTCTCCGTCTTGTTGCACGGCGGCCGATGGAACTCCACGCTCGCTCGCGGGATGCCGTCACCGTCGGTGTGGAACACCTGATGGTTGCCGTCGATCTCGACCCGATAGGTCACGTTCGGGTGAGGAGTGGCGACATCAAAGTTCGGATGGTAGCCGGGGTTGTCCTCCCATTGCCTCGTGTCCGAGTTGAACCGTCGAGGCGGCTCGTTGGGATGAGTCGTCTCGATGTGCGTGACCTTGCCGTTGTCGTCGGTGTGATAGGTACCGCGCAGACGGCCGTCCTCGTCGTACACCTTGTAGGCGGTGTTCGCGTCGAGCTCTTGGTCCGTGGGGAATCGCTCGTCTCTCCTGGGCGGGCGCACCTTGCCGTCGCCGTTCGGCCCACCGACGTCCGCGGTCTTCCCGGGATGCGACGGTGGGTTGAACTCGCCACCCGCCGGATTCCGCCGCCGCTCCGTCAGCAGGTCCTTGTCGCTGAGCTCCCGCTCTTGGCGACGCCAGTCCGGCTCGTCGGTCCGATCGCGTGACGGTGTGGAGTCGGGGTCGCCGTCCGGTCCGTCGCCGCGCGAGTGCGACGAATCGACGTCCACGTCCCGCTTGTTCCCGTCCGGCGTGTCCGGGGTGAAGCCGTCGTCACCCGTCCGCGACGTCGAACCGTCCGGGCTGTGGGTGGACCACTCGCCGTTCGGCGGGATCTTCGGGCGCGGCTTGCCGTCCGGGCCGATCTCGTGGTCGGAGCTGAAGACATTGCCGTTCGAGTCGGTCCACGCGCGCTTGTTCGGCGCCATCACCTCGGTGTCGAGCTCCCGAGAGAGTCGCTCCGCGAAGCCGTTGGAGCTCGCGTCGCAGCCGATCAGCCGGATCGGACGGCCGTCGTAGTCGCCGTTGCGACGCAGGATCTCGGCGAACTCCTCCGGCGTGTACTCGCGGTTGCCGATACGGGCCTTGCCGTCCGGCGTCACGTGCACGTCGACCGTGTAGCGGCCGTCCGGGTCGGGCTTGACCCGGTGCGGGAGGTCCCCCATCTCCGGGTCGTTCCGGTGGAACGACGTGCCCGCCGGGGTGCGCTCGGCGTGCCGCTGGTTGACCTCGTCGGGGGTCAGTCGGTCGTCGCCGTGCGGGTCCCGGTCGTCCGGCCGGTCGTCAGTCCGATCGTCGGACCGGTCGTCACGGTCGTGTCGATCCTCCGGCCGGTCGGGCCGGTCGTCGGAACGAGGATCGCGGCGGTCGTCCGGCCGGGAGTCGTGGTCTCGCGGCCCACCGTCGCGGCCGTCGCGGCCGTCGTGGTCCGGACGCTGCGGACGGTGACCGGGATCGCCGCTGCGGTCCGGGCCGGGTCCCTGCGACGGTCGCTGCGGCGGTGTGCCCGCGTCCGGCCGACCGGGTGCGTGCGGACCCTGCTGGGTCGGTCCCGGGTGGGTCGGCGACCCGGGCCGCGGGCCCGGCTGAGTCGGTCCTCCGTGCTGCGGCGCGGAGTGGTGAGGTCCGGGCTGGTTCGGTCTGGGCTGGTGCGGTCCGGGTTGCTGCAGCCCCGACTGGTGCGGGTGCGGCGTATGCGGGCCCTGCGGGTGGGGCGACTGCGACCCGGGACCGTGCGTCGAGGGACGGGTGTGCGGACCCGCGTCGGGCGACGGCCCGAACGGGCGTCCGCCCTGCGGCGCGTGCGGCGGGGTCGCCGGGTGTGGGGTGAAGCCCCTCGGCGCGTGAGGCGGCGTCGGAGTGTGGGGCGACGGGGTCGGCCGACTCCCGTCGGGTGTGGGCCGGTGCGGGCCGGGCTGCGGGTGCTGGGCGTCCGGCCGGACCGGTGGCCGAGACGGAGGACCGTCCGGACCGGGACGGCCCGGCGGCACGTCGGCGTGGGGCCGCGCGCCCGGGCTTCCCGGCGTGCCCGTCCAGCCGCTGCGCGGGCCGCCTCGACCGTCGGGGGTGCTGCCGGTCGGTGAGGTCCCTCCCGCCGGGCCGTGGCCGACCGGTCCGCCACCCATCGGCTGCTGCGGCGAGTTCGGTGTGGACGGTCCGGCGTCCGGACCCCGCTGCGGGGTCGGGGAGAACGCGTCGCTTCTCGGCGTGGTCGGGGACGACGGCGACGTGGCCAGGCCACTCGTCGTGGTGCTGTCGGTGTGGTGCGGTCCGCTCGGTCGCGGCCCGGGAGCGTCCGAGTGCACGGGCCCGGGCGACGACTGGCTCGGCGGGTGCGACGAGGAGTGAGGCGGCGGGGCGTCCGCGCGCGGCGGGGCGCCACCCGTGTCACCACCGGTGTGCCCCGGGGTGGCCGACCGGTCGCCCGAGAAGGTGCTCGGCCCCGAGGAGTCCGGAGTGGACGACGTCGGGTGCGCCGTGTGGGGTGGCGGGTTCGAGGTGGACGAGCCGGACGGCGGATGTCCCGAGCTGCCCGGGTTCCGGTGTTCCGGCGACGAGTTCGGCGTGTTCGAGGTGTTGCCCGAGGAATCGCTCGTCGGACGCCCGCCACCGCCGGTGGAATCGCCACCTCCCGCCGTGGTCGGCGTGTCGCTGCGCAGCGTGCTCGGTGTTCCTCCGTCGGCGCCACGTCCTGTCGGGGAGCCGGACGACGGGGAACCGGAATCCCCCGAGCTCCCGCGTGGCGAGGTCGACGTCGACTCGCCCGACCTGGTGGACGGTGTGTCCGAGGTCGACCGCGAGCCGGGGCTGCCGGTCGTTCGGGAGTCACCGCCCGAGTCGCCGCCCGAGCGGTCCCGCGGAGAATCGGTGTCACCGCCGGACGAACGATCACGGTCACCCCGAGGCGTGGTGCTCGGCGTGCTGTCACCGGAGTCGTTGCCCGATCGGTTCGCATCACCGTCCGAACCAGACCTGTTCGAGTCCGAACCGGATCCGCCGGAGTCACTGTCCGAGCCGGAACCGCCGTCCGAACCGGATCCGCCCGAGTCACCGTCCGAACCGGACCCTCCACCCGAACCGCGTCCCCCGCTGCCTCCGAGATCCGGCCCGTCACCACCACGGCCGAGTCGCTGGACGAAGCCACCGTCGAGGACGTTCTTCGGGTTGATCACATCGAGGCCGGTGACCTTGCCCAGGATCTTGCCGCACACCTTCATGATCGAGCCGAAGACGTCGGCGAGTTTGCCCAGCAGGGGCGAGACCTTGCGGATGCTCTCGGTGAGCTTCTTCAGCAGATCGGCGATCTTGGTCGCCCACTTCGAGATCGCCGTGACGGCCTGGGCGACCACCACCGGCGTGCCGAAGCCGAGGGAGAACACCGTCTCCAGCACCCACGAGATGAGCTTGCCGACGAGGTCGGCGATGAGGTCACGCACCGTCTCCCTGACGAACGACACGACCTCGCCGAAGATCATCACCACGATGCTGATCGCGTTCGCGGTGGTGGCGGCGCCCGCGAGCGCCTCTTCCTGCTCCTTGCACGAGGCGCGGTAGGCGTCGGCGGCCTCGCCGGTCCACCCGGTGGTGCCGTTCTTCACCGCATTCGCGAACGTCACCTGGGTCTCCTCCAGGTGTGCCGCGACGTTGGCCCAGGTCTCGGAGTACGACTGGATCACCGGCGGGTCGCCGCAGACCGAGTCGAGCATGTCCTTCAGCGGCTGGACGTGCTCCATCAGGAACGACGCGACCGACGACATCAACCAGCCGAAGGGGTCGATCGCGGCGGCGGCACCCTCGGCGGCGAGACCGAGGACACCCAGACCGCCCTCGATCCAGTTGCCGTCCTTGATGCCGTTGAAGGCGTCCATGGCCGACTCGGCGATGCCGATGCCCTGCATCCACCCGTAGTCGCCGTTGCCGGAGGTCAGCGGCCCCGGCCCGTCGCCGTCCTGCGGGGTGTCGGCGACGAGGGAGTTCCCCTCAGACATTGCCGCCTCCCAGGGCGTCGCGAACACCGTCGTCGGTGGCCTGGTACTGCCTCGCGGCCGCCCGCACCTTGTCGGCGGTCGCCTGCATGGCCTTCACCGAGTCGCGCAACGCGTCGATGCCGTACTGCTCGACCGGGTCGAGCAACATCCGGAACGGCTGGCACAGGATGCCGTAGGCGTCGGTGGGCATGCTCACCTGTTGTGCCGCGTCGAGCGCCTGCGCGAGCTGGTCGACGACCCCGTCGAGCTGCGTCGCGTGCGCCTCGAGGTCCGCACCGACCTCGAATCCCCCATGAGACATCGGACAACCCCTCTGGTGACGCGAAGTGGATCAGGAAAGGATCGACCGTCCACCGAAGTCGTCGTCGTCCTCCTCGGGAGGTCGCCGACGCACGTTCGGTCGAGGCCGCGGCGGAGGCGGTGGTGTGGGCTCCTCGTCTTCCTCGGGACCGAAGCGCATCTCACGGTCGCGCTCGGCAGCCGCACCGTCAGTGGTCTCCTCGGGCGGCTCGGGGAAGGTCTTGCGCGCGTCGTCGAACACCTTGGCCGCGGTCTGGTCCTCCGCGCCGACGGTCTCGACCATCGCCTGTTGGAGCAGCTCGGGAATGCGCGACTGCGCGGTCTGCACGGTGCGCATGATCTGCGCCGACAGCTCCGACATCGACTTGCCCTGCGCGCTGTCGGAGATCGTCAACCCGGTGAGCAGTCCCTTCGAGTTGATCCTCACCTCGACCGTGTTGTCGGGCGAACGCTCGGTCACCGAGATCTCCTGCACGCGCGCGGCCATGGCCTGGTAGCGCTGTGCCTGTTCCTGGATCTTGCGAGTCCAGTCGTCGATCATGCGATCGCTGGCGTCGACACCGTCCGACATCGAGCCTGCCCCTCCCCAGTCATGCCCTTCGTCGTGCTTGACGCGCAGTGTCCCCCATCGGTTCCCTCCATGGGCCGACACGCCGTCAGATCGGCCCGAACGGCCCAACCGCGCTCACTGTTTGAAGTACACCAACTGGTGGCTGCTGGCCAAGAGGTGACCGTCAGAGCTCCACAGCCGAGCGGACTGGTCGAAGTATCCACCGCCGAACGCGCCCGCCCACGCCGTGGCGAGCACGGGTCGGTCTCCCTGCTCCGCCACGACGTCCGCGCCGGCGTGGAAGTAGGTCGTCAGCGACACCGTGCCCGCGGGAACGAAGGCTCCCCTCCTGCGGAGTACGCGCGGATAGAAGACGTCGCACAGCGCCGCGAGCGCGGGCACGTCGAGCGCACGGGACGGCCGTTCGCGCACCCACAGCGTCGTGGTCGAGTCCGGTTGCGGCCCGGTTCCGGGCTCGGGCACCGCGCCCGTCACGAACCGCATTTCGTAGTTGCGCGCCCAGGCCACGAAGTCGAGCTTCGTGTACGGCGGCACGGTCTCGGCGGGCGGGACCTCGGGCATCACCGCCTCGGTGTCGGACCACGTCGACCGGCGTACCCCGGTGACGACCGTCGCGGTGGTGGTGACCACGTCGTCCTGGGTGAGGGACACGGTCCAGTGCTGGGTGGACCGGTTGGTGCGCACCGGTGTCGCGACGACCTCGAACGGCCCGTCGGCGATCGGTGCGGCGTAGTTGACCGTGAGCGAGAGAACCTCACCGAGCAACCGGGCGTCGTCGAGAACGGCACGCACGAGAACCGCGGCCGTGACCCCACCGAACGGTCCCACCATGTTCGAGTACGCCGGGTCGGTGTTCCCCGTGAGGACCCCCTCGCCTCGGCCTTCCTCCAACGTGAGGGCCCGGTCGAACGGGTGGCCGGTCTCGGAAAGGGCGACTTCGGTCATGAGAGGCTCCGCGGTACAGGTCCGATCGACGAGTTATGCCAACCTACATAGCCCCGCCGTCCGGGCGCTCCAGGAGGTAACGCATGGCACAGCAGAACCGCCGTGGCGGAGCCAAGCAGGCGATGACCACCAGCGCCGTGGCCCTGTTGCGTGAGCGCGGAGTGGCGGGGACGTCGTTCGCCGACGTCCTGGCTCACAGCGGCGCTCCGCGGGGGTCGGTGTACCACCACTTCCCGCGTGGGAAGGCGCAGCTGGTGGAAGAGGCCACGCGTGCCGCCTCCGACGCACTGACCGCCAGGATCACCGAACTGCTGCGCGAGCACGGCCCGGTGCACGCGGTGCGCGCGATCGTGGAGCTGTGGCGACGGGACCTCGCCCGCACCGACTACACGGCGGGCTGCCCCGTCGCCGCCGCGGCGCTCGGACCGGTGGAGTCCGCGCGGGAGCTCGCCGGGAACGCCCTGCGCGAGTGGGAAGCCGCCTTCGCGGAGGCGTTACATCGGCGCGGTGTGCCGGAACGACAGGCGGCCTCCCTCGGGACCCTCGTCGTGAGCGCGCTGCAGGGCGCGCTCGTGCTCGCCAGGGCGCAGCGCAGCGCCGCCCCGCTCGACGCCGTCGTCACCGAGCTGGAGTCGGTGTGCGGCGTCGCGCTCGAACGGTAGAAGAAGCGCACGCCGTCGTCGGCGCGCCGTACCACGATGCGCGCATGAACTCCCCCGATCCGAAGTCCGTCCTCCACCACTACCTGCGCCAGGCACGCGAAGCACTGGTCTGGAAACTGGAGGGACGTGGTACTCCACGACGAAGCCGAGGACAGCGCGGACACGTGGGCCACGGCCGAGGAGTCCCGCGAGGACATCGTGGAGCTGTATCGGCGGGCGTGTGCCCACTCCGACGCCACGATCACCGCACTCGCCCTGGGCGCGCCCGGCGTCGTGCCGCACTGGCCGGAGGCGCGGGCACACACCACGCTCCACACCGTGTTGGCACACATGACGGCCGAGACCCAGCGCCATGCCGGACACGCCGACGTCGTGCGTGAGCTCGTCGACGGTTCGGCGGGACTGCAGCAGGAGGCCAACCTGCCCCGACAGGACGCGGACTGGTGGCGGCGGTACCACGAGCGGTTGGAGAACGTCGCCCGCGAGGTCGGGGGCGGGTGAGCGTCGTCGGGCGCGCCGCTCGGGGCCGTGAGCGTGCCACACTGACCCGACGGGCGAGAACGAGGCTGGGGGCCACGTGTCGGGTGACGACGAACTCGTGCTGGTGGGACAGGGTCCGGTCGCCACGGTGTACGCCGGGGAGGCCGACGACACGGCGTTCGCCCTGAAGGTCTACCCCGGCGCGCTCGACCGCCGGTCGTTGCGCGCCGTGCGGACCGAGATCGCCGCCCTGGCGGGCTTGCGGGAGCAGGCGCACATCCTCGCGCCCGACACGATCGAACGGCTGCCCGACGGGAACACGGCGCTGCGCATGGACCTGTGTGCGCAGTCGCTGGGCGAACTCGTCGACCAGGAGGGCGCGCAGCCGGTGGGCGAGGTTCTCGCGCTCGGCGAGTCCTTGGCGTTGGCACTGAGCGCCGCGCACGGACGCGGGATCGTCCACGGTGGTGTCTCGCCGGGCAACGTGTTGTTCGAGGGCTCCGGTGACGTCCTGCTCTCCGATTTCGGCACCACGCTCCGGCGGTACTTCGCCGACGCGACGACGCCGCAGTCCTGGACAGCGCCGGAAACTCTGCGCGACGGTTCCCTCGACGAGCGCTGCGACCTCTACGGGCTCGGCGCGATCCTGCACGTCGCGCTGACCGGACGGCCGCCGCACCGCCGCGTGCCGGGCGAGCCGGACGACCGCTTCGTGTTGCGTGTCCTGACCGACCCGGTTCCCCCGATCGACCGGACCGACGTGCCGCCCGCGCTCGCGAACCTGGTGGCGGGTCTGCTGGCGAAGGACCCCACCGATCGTCCCGGCAGCGCCCAGGAGGTCGTCGACCGCCTGCGCGCCGTGCGGGAGAACCCGACCCGCGCGCACGACCCCGGCCACGGCACTCCGGTCTCTCCCCTGCCGGACGACCTCGGCGAGCCGATCCTGGTGACCGGTCCGGCACGGCGTCGCCGGAGGCTGCCGACGGTGAGCCCGGCTCCGGTGGTGGCGGCCGTCGTCGTGGTGGCGATGCTCGTGGTCGGCGCGGTGCTGTTGCTGGCGTACCGACCGCAGCAGGTCGCCGTTCCGCCCGCCCCGGCGGAGATCCGCGGGGCGAACCCGACCACGTCCGCCGCTGTGGAGAACATTCGGCTCGACCAGCCGGTCGATCTCGGTCACAGCGTGGAGCTGTCGTGGCACGGTGACGGGAATCTGCACTACGCGGTGATCGTCGCCGAGGAGGGCGGCGAGACCGACACCGTGTACGTGAACAGCCGGACGTCGTATCGCGTCGAGGTCGATCCGTCCCTGGCGTACTGCTTCCAGGTGAAGGGCAGCGACGGCGTGCGGGTGTACACCAGTGAGATCCGCCCGCTGCGTCGCGCGGCCTGCTCGCCGTGACTCGTCAGCGACGGCCGCGGTGACCGAACATGGCACATAGCCGGGCTCGCCATCCCCGGCGCGCGAGTCCACGACGGATCGTGCCGACCGCTGCCCAGGCCCGATCGCGATCGGCGGCCCGGAGGGCGGTCGGGCCGGACCACGCCGCCAGGTCGACCTCGGACGCGAGCGCGCGCACGGCGGCGACCGTGTCCTGATCGACCACGTCGGCAGCGGCGACCGCGACCTCGCGTGGCGTCATCGCCGGACTGGTGACCACGCCGTGCGCACGCAGCCGGTCGTGTGCCTCCGCCCACGCCGCGAGGACTCCGGCGGCACCGGTACGGCGGCGACGGCGCTGAGTCCGCACCATTCTGCCCACCACGACAGCGCCGCACCAGCTCACCACCGCGAGCGGCAGGATCGCCGCGAACAGCCAGAGAGGCAGGTGGATCGAGGGGTCGTCCTCGGCGGCTCGGGCCGGAGGCGACTCGTCCTCGCCCTCGGGCGGTTCCGGCGCCGGGTCCCGTTCGTCCAAGACGCCCCGCGCCCGGTCGGTGACGGCGGTCAGCCCGTCACCCCGCGAATCACGGCCGCTGACGACTCCGGTCGGGTCCAGCGGCACCCAGCCGACGCCCTCCACCGCCACCTCGGGCCAGGCTTCGGCGTCGGCGTTGCGCACCGTGTAGTCGTCGGTGTGCTCCTCGACCGTGAAGCCCACGACGAGCCGGGCGGGAATTCCGCGTGCCCGGGCGAGCGCGACGTAGGCGGCGGCGAACTGTTCGCTGGTGCCTCGTCGTTCGGTCAACAGGAACCGCTCCAGGTGGGGCCACGAGTGTCCGGACGCGACCTCCGTCGCGGGCGCGATCGTGTAGTGCTCCCGAAGGTACTGCTCGAGCCGTACCGCCGTCCGGAACGTGGGCCTGCCCTCGCCCGCGGCCCGTTCGGCCAGTTCGGCCACGCCCGGGGGCACGCTGCCGATCGCGGCGAGACCACCCGGCGCGTCGGCATCCACCGGGGCGTCGGCCAGCGCCCGCGCGGTGACCTCCGGGTCCCACCACGTCAGCGTGTAGGTCAGCGGTGATCGTTCCTCGGGCACGAGCAGACTGCGGTGCCGCTCCTCCACCAACGGAGCCACACCGTCCACACGCGACGGCCAGGTGCGGCCGGGCAACCACGGAGGTTCCAGGTCGAGCAGCTCGACCCTCGTGGTCCGCTCACGCACCGGCACCCGCACCTCGGGCCCGGGCGGAAGCTCCGAGCCGAGCCGCCGGTACCGCGTGCCCGGCTGCCAGGTGACCCCGTCGAAGGTGTCCAGCACGACCAGCGGCCAGTGCCCGGCGACGTCGCCGCGCAGCCGGAACAATGGGGTGTCGGGTTCGGCCAGCCGCGCGGAGAGCCGATCGAGCGGGCTTGCCACGGTGAGGTCGACGAGCGGCACCGAATGGTCGTCGCGCAGCGAGTAGCGGGCGGACGGCACCGGGACGGCGACCGTCACCACCACCATGGTGGCCACGCCGACGAGCCCGACCCCGGCCACCGCGAGCCGCCCGCCTCCGCTGGTCCGCCGTCGCCCGAACAAGGCCCCCACGAGCGCCAGGTAGCCGGCTCCGACCGTCACGGCGAACCACCCGGAGGCGGCGACGTAGACCTGCGCGACCACCAACAGGAGCAGACTCGGCACCACCGCGACCAGCGTGAACCGCGCCCGGTGGACCAGCTCGACGCCGAGCACGGCGGCGAACACCGCGAGCAGCGGGACGAACAGCATCGTGTCCGGCTCGGCCCGCGCGGGCCACGTCGACTGCAGCACCTGCTGCCACGACGTCGCGACGCCGCGCTGGAACGCCGCCGCCGTCTCGCCGGTGGGCAGGCCGTTCGCGGTGGTCTCCCACAACGTGGTCTCCACGACCGCGAGCACACCGCTCACAAAGGTCACCAGTGGGCGCCACGGCTGCAACGCCGGGCGACGACACCCCAGTGCGGCCAGGACCACCGCCGAGACAGGCACCCCGACCGGGATCGCCAACGCCACCGCCCCGAAGACCGGCGCGAACGACAACCCCGCGACGGCCGCCAACGCCCCCACCACCGCCGTGGCCGCGAGGGAAGCACCCGGCGAGGTCATCCCACGAACCTGTTCCACTGTTCCACCGCCTCGGGCGCGCCGGGACCACGCAGCACCGTCAACCCGGGACTCACCGCCGTCCCCGCCTCGTCACCCAGCAGCACGCACACCGTCGCCGGGCAGCGCAGGGCGAGCGCCCGCCACGCCTGCGGGTCGGCCGACGCGGCCGTCACGAGCACCACGACGTCCGAGGCCGACCGCGCGACCGCGGTCGTCGACAACACGGCGTCGGCGGGCGAACCCTGCTGTTCCACCACACACAACTCGTCGAGCATCTCCCGACCGGCCGACTCGGCGGACCCGAAGTCCCGGTCGCGTTCACCGGAGGTGACCAGACGCGTCGGATGTCCCGCCCGGCCGCACGCGAGCAGCACGGACGCGGCGACGTCCACGGCGTCCTCGAACGACTCCGGCGACAACACGCCGCGTCGCGTGTCCAGGCCCACGGTGATCCGGGGCTGTGCCGGGTCCACGAGGTCGCGCACCAGCAACCGGCCCGTGCGGGCGATGGCCTTCCAGGACAACCGGCGCACGTCGTCGCCGGGGACGTACTCGCGGATGTCGCGCAGATCCTCCATTCCGCGCACGAGTCCCGTCGTCCCCGCGGGCCGCAGGTTCCGGAGCACGCGGGCGGACAGCGGGCGGGCAGGCCAGCGCCTCGGCTGCACCCACACCGTGGTCGCCTCCCCCGCGTCCCATCGGTGACCCGCCAGTCCGAAAGGGTCCGTCCGCCTCGCCACGAGCGGCCCCACGGTGTGCCGGCCTCGCCGGGCCGTGGGCAGGTCGTAGCGCCGGACGACGCTGCGTTCGGGAGGCAGCGGTGCGATGTGGAGCGTGCGGGGAGCGCCGGCGACCCCGTCGGTGAGGTGCAGACCGCGCTGGCGCCGCCTCGTCGGGTTGGTCACCAACACCGTCGCCAACGCCGGTCTGCCTCGTTCGACCCGGTCGGGGAACACGGTGCGACGCAGCTCGATCCGGGGACGTCGGGCCACCGACACGAGCGCCGCGAGCACGCAGGCCACCCCGGCGGCGCCGAGCGCCCGGAGCAGCGGATACCCGGCCCACTGACCGGACGCGACGAGCACGACCGAGGCGACGAGCACGACGGTGCCTCGGGCGGTGAGCCGCATCGCTCAGTGCCCGGCGGTCAACGCGGGCGCCGGGGTCGCCGCGAGCACGTCGCGCACCACCTCGTCGGCGCCGCGCGCGGCGAGTTCGGCCTCGGCCGTGAGCACGAGCCGGTGGGCCAACACCGGCACCGCCACCTCCTTGACGTCGTCGGGAGTGACGAACGTGCGATCGTCCATCGCGGCCACCGCCTGCGCGGTGCGCACGAGCGCGATGCTGCCGCGAGGACTGGCCCCGTAGCGCACGGCCTCGTGCACCCGAGTGGCCGCCGCGAGCCGGGCGGCGTACTCCACCACGGCGCGTTCGAGGTGCACCATCCGCACGTCGTCGATGACGGCTCGCAGCGTGGCGACGTCGACCACGGGCGTCAGGTCGTCGGCGCTCACACCCGCGCAGTCGCTGAGGACGACGAGCACCTCGGTGTCGAGGTCGGGGTAGCCGACGGACAGTCGCATGAGGAACCGGTCGCGCTGCGCCTCCGGCAACCGGTACGTGCCCTCCAACTCGATCGGGTTCTGGGTCGCGAGCACCAGGAACGGCCGCGGCACCTCGTGCGCGACGCCGTCGACCGTCACCCGCCGCTCGGCCATCACCTCCAGCAACGCCGACTGGGTGCGGGGCGTCGCGCGGTTGATCTCGTCGGCGACCACGACGTTGGCGAACACGGGCCCCGGGTGGAACGTGAACTCGTCGTCCTTCTGGCGGTACACGGTGACGCCCGTGACGTCGCCGGGCAGCAGGTCAGGCGTGCACTGGACGCGGCTCCACCGTCCGTCGACGCTGCGGGCCAGGCAGCGGGCCAGCGTCGTCTTGCCGAGTCCGGGCACGTCCTCCACCAGCAGGTGTCCCTCGGCGAACAACGCCGCGACGGCGAGGCGGACGAGCTCGGGTTTGCCCCGGATCACGCCGCACACGTTGTCCACGATGAGCGTGGCGACCTCGCCCGCTCGCGTTGCGCTCACTCTGCCTCCCACACGTACCGGTTCGACGTCCAACGGCCGTCGACCACGACCCAGACCTCCTCGCCGACGCTTTCGAAATGGAACGCCTCGAAGCTGACGTAGCCGTTCTCGTCGGTGGTCTGGCGCGATCCCGGGTTGGAGTAGTCGGTGTTCGTCGAGTACGGGATGATCTCGTACTCCGTGTTCGGTTCGAAGTTGCGCAGGACCACGAGCATGGTCGCGCACTCCGGTGGCTCGCAGCCGTCGTAGCTGTCCGTCGTGCCCCGTGTGACGGTGACCTCCGGCGTGCGCTCCACGGTGACCGACGCGGTCGCGGGAGCCGACCTTCCCGCGCTGTTCTCGGCCCTCACGGTGATCGTGTACCTGCCGTAGTCGAGTCCACGAAGGACGGTCGAACGAGCACTGCCTGGCACGGTTTTCGTCGCCGCTGCCGCCGACGGGCCGTCCCACGTGACGTGGTAGCTCGTCACGCGAGCCCCGTTGGACCGCGCCGCGCCCCACGTCACCGTCACGGTCGTGCCGTCGGCCTCGGCCGTCACCCCGGGCGGAAGACCGGGTGGCCCGGGCGGATCCGGAGTCGGAGTCCGTTCCTCGTCGCCGGGGACGCTCACCCGCTGGTCGCGGTCGGTGCTCTGCGGGGTCTCGGTGTCGTCGGGCCGCTCCGGTCGCGACGACGGAGGCCGGCTCGACGGGTCGGGGCCTGGGCCCGCGACGACGGTGTGCACGCCGCCGTCATGATCGACGACCAGCACCTGCCTGCCCTGCCGTCCGGTGACGTACACGCGGCCGTCCTCGGCGGTGGCGAGCTGCGGATCGCCCTCGGTCGTCGGGAGGGTGGACGACCGCAGTCGGGTGCCGTCCGACGCGTAGGTCAGCACGGTGCCGCGCGAGCGATCGAGGACCACGACCGCGCTGCCGCTCACTGCGGGCGTCGCGAACTCCCCGCGCGGCAGGTCCACCGGCACGGTCGCGTCCGGAGTCCGGCCGGGGTCGAGGCCGGCGGCGTCCACCAGCAACAGCCGGTCGGCGGCGTCGTCGAGAACCGCGATTCGGCCGCCCGCGTCCCGCGGCGCGACGTCCGCGTCCTCGGGCAGATCGATCCGGGCCCGCACGGCGGGGCCCAGTCCGTCGGCCGACACGGCATGCAGCGTGTCGTCGGCGACGTCGACGAACACCGCCGATGTCCCCACCACCGCGAGCGCGCCGTCGTGGCCCTGGGGAGCGACGGCAGGACACGTGATCCGCTCCGCGTCCCGAGGAAGGCGGCACAGCACGTTCGCGTCGAGCCGGTGCAGCCACAGCGTGCCGTCCGGCGTGGCGACGGGAACGCCGAGAGGTCCGGGGACGCGCACCGTGGCGTGCTTCGGCCCGAGGCGCACCACCGTGCCCGCCTCCCGGTAGACGAGGTACGGACCACCGGGGGTCTCCACGGCGACGGGCTCCTCGTCGGCAGGCGCGGGCATCGTGCCCTCGACGGTGAGGGTCGACTTGCCGAACTCCACGATGCGCGTGCGCGACACCACGTAGCCGCTGGTCTCCCCGTGCACCACGCTGCTGCCGGGTTCGAGTCCCGGGATGGGAACCCGCGCGTCGACGGTCTTCGCCTCGCCGTCGACGTGCACCACGAGATCCGAGTCCGGCTGGGCGACCCAGTGACCCTCCTGCACGAACCGGAGTCCGTTCGCGGGCGCGACCACCGCCGTCACCGCCCCCACGACCGCGGCGACGCACGCGAGGACCACCGCGATCAGAGGTCCCCGACGCAGTGCGCGGTCACGCCACGCCGACAGTAGCGGTGCGGGCACGCGCCGAGCATAGGAGATCGCGGCCACAGTGGGATCACTTTCGGACCGGTTTCTCCACGACAGCCCGGTCGCTCGTCGCCTCGGGGAACACCAGCTCGAAGATCGCGCCGCCCGCCTCGGCGTTGTAGACACGCAGCGAACCGCCGTGGGCCTGTGCGACCCACCGAACGATGGCCAGCCCGAGCCCGCTGGACCCGCCCGTGGTCGAGAACCGGTCGAAGCGCTCCTCCACGACCTCCGGGTCGATGCCCGGTCCGTGGTCGGCGACGATCACCCGACCACCCGCCACCGTGATGTGGACGACGGCGTCGGAACCGGGGTGGCGCCCGTACTTCAGCGCGTTGTCGAGGAGGTTGCCCACCGCCCGTTGCACGAGCGCGGCGTCGGCGGTCACCGTCGTCGGGGCTGTGGTGACGGTGACCGTCGCCGACCCCGCCGCGGCCTCGGCCACCACGGCGGTCACGAGCTCGTCGAGCCGAACGGCAGTGGCCCGCAGTTGCTCGACGCCGGCCGCCAGACGCGCCCTGGTGAGCAGGTCGTCGATGATCCCGCCCATCCTCGCGGCCAGGTTCACCGTGCGGGTCAGCAGTTCCTCGCGCTCAGCCGGATTGCGCTGCGCCGTCTCCGCGAGCGCCCGCAACGCCGCGACCGGGGAACGCAGATCGTGCGCCGTCTCGGCGAGCAGGAGTTCCTGCTGTTCCAGGGCCGCGACGGCGGGCCGGATCGCCCGGCCCGACAGGAGGTGTCCGCCGAGCGCGACGGCGGCGACGAGCAACGTGCACCCACCGACCACGAGCAGTACCAGCCGGTCGTGCTCGGCCTGGGTCGGATCGGCGTCCACGGCCGCCACCACCGCGCCGATGTACTGTCCCCGGTCGTTGCGGAACGGGTCGGCGCCGACCCACACCAGCCCGCCGTCGGACCCACGGACGGCGGCGCGGAAGAACGACTGCGTCAGCACGGCCTCCCGTGCGGCGCCGTTGAGGACGTCGAGGTCCACCTCGACACAGGCGCGGGCGCTGACGTGCCCCTCGAAGGCACCCGTGTCGCCCGGGAGCACAGCGAACTGGGGACACTGCGTGTCGATCTCGTCGTCGTCGATCAACGACGTGTCGAGCGTGGTCCCATCGTACTGGAGCAGACGTTTGACGGTGGAGGTCACGCGGTGGACCTCGGCGTCGAGCCGCTCGTGGCCCTGTTCGGCGTTGTCACGCACGAGCAGCCACGCGAGCACCACGAGGCCGACCGCGTTGATGGCCGTGAACAGGGCGGTGAGCAGCCAGCGCAACCGACGCAGCCGCGCCGCGGCCGAGCCCTTCACGTCGCCAACCGGTAGCCGACGCCGAACACGGTCAGCACGACGTCCGGCGGACCGAGCTTGCGGCGGAGTCTGCGCACGGTCACGTCCACCACGTTGGACATCGGATCGGTGCTCGAGTCCCAACAGTGTTCGATCAGTTCGGTGCGCGTCACCGCGCTGCCGGACCTGGTCATGAGGTACTCCAGCACCGAGAACTCCTTGTCGGTCAACGACAATTCGGTCTCCGCACGCCGCACCCGTCGGCGCGCGCAGTCCAGTTCGAGGTCGGCGTGCCGCAACACGGACGGCCGCCCCTCCCCCGAGCGGCGACACAACGCCAGGACCCGGGCCGTCAGCTCCGCGACCGCGAACGGTTTGACGAGGTAGTCGTCACCGCCGTGCTCGAAGCCCGTGACGCGGTCGGCGAGCGAGTCCCGCGCGGTCAGGAACAGCACCGGAACCGTCCACCCGGTCCGGCGGCGGTCGAAGACGTAGGCGACGGAGTCGCCGTCGGGCAGCATGCGGTCGAACACGACGCAGTGGTACGGCCCCGTCCTCAGCACCGCATCGGCCGAGGCCAGATCCGTGGCGGTCTCGACCACCAACCCCTGTCCTCTCAGCTCCACCGACACGGCCACGCGAACGTTCTCGTCGTCCTCGACCAGCAACACCCGCCAGGAGGGAGGTCGTGTCATCGGTTCCTCATGTTGCGCCGCGCATGGTGTGGACATCCCGGGTCACCTCCGCCGACGGCAGCCTAACGCGGTGATCCGGGTGGGAAAGCGCGTTCGACGCGGCTGGCAGCAAGCTGCCTCGCCGCCGCAGAGGGAGGTGGGCGATGCCCGACCTGACACTGCTCGACGCCCCGCCCGGCCAGGCACTGCCCGGGCGGGCGCCGTCGCTGCCGACACACATGTCCGTGGTGCACGCGGTGCCGGGTTCGGTCCGGGGCCGCGTCGACGCCGCACTCGTCCACGCGGCGCGGGACGTTGGCGTCAGCGTCACGTCCGTGGGCGGTCCTCGGCTCTTCCGCCCGAACTCGCTGCACCACCGCAACCTGCGGCGCGGCGTGCGCTACCGGGTCCTGCTGCCCGAACGCGACCTCACGAGCGTGGAGGGCCGCCGACTCGCGCACGCATGGGCGGCCGAGGGGGCCGAAGTACGAACGACCTCGGACGTGCCGCTGTGCGCGTTGCTCATCGACGACACGGCCACCGTGCTTCCCGGTACGGACACCACGGCACCGACCGGGACCACGCTGTTCACGTTGCCGAGTGTGGTGGCCGCGACGAGGACGTTGTTCGCGCGGATGTGGGAGTCCGCCACGCCCCTGCATCGACCGGGTGCCGACACGGAGGCGTTGACCCCGCGGGAGCGCGAGATCCTCGTGCTGCTCGCGTCGGGACGCACCGACGAATCGGTGGCCTGTCTGCTCGGCGTCTCCGTGCGGACGGTGCGGCGGCTCGTGGCGGGCCTGATGGACCGTCTCGACGCCCGCAGCCGGTTCGAGGCCGGAGTGAAGGCCGCGCGTCGGGGCTGGCTGGGCTCCTGAGGGGCGCATCGGGCGCTACCGTCTGTCCCGTGCGCGTGCTGGTGCTGGAGGACGACGACCATCTGCGGTTGGCGCTGGAAGTGTCCCTGCGCGGAGACGGTTTCGCCGTCGACGTCGCCGTCGATCTGGCCGCGGCCGACGAGGCGGTGAGCGTCAACTCCTACGACTGTGCGGTGTTCGACCGCAAGGTGCCCGGTGGGGACGCCCTCGACTACGTGGCGGCGCTCCGGCGCCGGGGCTGGTCGGTGCCCGTGTTGTTCCTGACGGCCCTCGACACGGTGGGCGATCGGGTCGACGGACTGCACTGGGGAGACGACTACCTGGTGAAGCCGTTCGCGATGGAGGAGCTGCTCGTGCGGGTCCGCAGTCTGTGCCGCCGCGCTCCCACCGCCACCGTCGCACCGCTGCGGCTGTTCGACATCGAGCTGGACCCGGAGCGGCACGAGGCGAGTCGTGGCGGCAGACCGTTGTCGTTGAGTCCGCGGGAGTTCGCCGTGCTCCGGCAGTTGTTGGAGGCGGGCGGTGAGGTCGTCTCGCGTCGCGACCTGATCGCGAACGCTTGGGACGAGCTCGTGCCACCCGCCTCGAACGTGCTGGAGGTGGTGATCCGACAACTGCGGCGCAAGCTCGGTCCCCCCGACGTGATCCGGACCGTGCGCGGCGCGGGCTACCACCTCGGGCCACCCCGGTGATCGTCGCCCAGGCGCGACGGGGTCAGCCGCGCTCGACGAGGCCGGCCTCGTGGGCGAGGATCGCCGCCTGCACCCGGTTGTCGAGCGCCAGGCGCCGCAGGATCGCGCTCACGTGCGCCTTCACCGTGCCCTCGGAGAGAAACAACGCGCGCCCGATGTCCGCATTGGACGCTCCGGTGCCCACGAGTGCGAGGACGTCGCGCTCGCGCGGGGTCAGTTCGGCGACGCGCTGCCGGGCGTCGGCGGCACGCGAACGGCCCGCGTCCCGCACGGTGGCGAGCAATCGCCGGGCGATCCGCGGCGACAGGTACGCAGCGCCCTCCACGGCGGCGCGGATGGCGATGAGCAGTTCCCTCGGATCGGACGCCTTGAGCAGGAAGCCGCTCACTCCGCACTCGAGTGCCTCGGTGACGTAGGCGTCCTCGTCGAAGGTCGTCAACACCACCACCGCGACCTCCGGAGACTCACGGCGCAGGGCTGCGGCGGCGGACAGTCCGTCGAGGCCGGGCATCCGGATGTCGAGCAGCACGACGTCAGGGCGGTGGCGACGCACCGCCTCGATCGCGGCGCGCCCGTCACCGGCCTCGGCGACGACCTCGACGTCCGGGTCGGCGGCCAGGATTCCACGTACCCCTGCCCTGATCATCGCCTCGTCGTCGGCGAGGACGACCCGGATCAGCGACCGCCCCTCCGCGCTCTCGGTCATGCTCGTCCCGGCCAGTGCGCCGTCACGGTGAAGTGCTCGCCGTCGTCGGCCACCGACAGCGTGGCGCCGGTGGCGGCCAACGAGGACCGCAGGGTGGTGAGCCCGGTACCCGTGCCCGCGTGCGCGGCGGCGCCGCGATGCGAGTTCGACACCGTGACGCACAGACCGTCGGCGTCCTCACGCACGCGCACCGACACCGCGGCGCCGGGTGCGTGCCGGGCGGCGTTGGTCAGGGCCTCGCGCACGACGCGGTGCACGTCCCCGCGCAACGGTCTCGACGGGAGGTCGGCGGTGATCTCCATGCCCGCGGCACGGGCGCGCGTCACGAGTTCGGCCACCGTGGGGGACGGCTCGCCACCGTCGTTCTCCCGCAGCACACCGACGACCTCCCGCAGCCGGTCCGTCGCGGCCACGGCTCCCGCCCGAACCTCCGCCGCGGCCTGCTGGTGTGCCGCCGTGAGGCCCGGGGCCAGTTCCAGCGCACCGGCCCGCAGGGACAACAGAGCCAACTCGTGTCCGAGCGCGTCGTGCAGCTCCGACGCGATTCGGGTCCGTTCCCGCAGTGCGGCGTGGGCGGCGACGAGTTCACGTTCACGTTCCAGGTGCGCCACGCGTTCGCGGCCCGCGACCACGAGGTCGTGCTGTTGCCTGCGCGACCGGCCGACCAGCCAGGGTGATCCGACGAACAAGGCCAGCATCGCGACCATGCCCACGCCTGTCGAGACGTCCACCAGGGCGAACCCCGCCGAGACGCCGACGGCGGCGAGGAACACCGGCCACGCACGCCGCACCGTGAGATGACGCCCGTGCAAGTACGCCGCCGCGGCCACGACCACGAAGGCCATCTGCCGCCAGAGCGGGACGACGTCGAGGTCCACCGCGTTCACCAGCCCCGCCGACACCACCGCGACCAGGACCGCCCCGTTTCTCATCGCGTCGACTCTACCGAGCGCACGGCGATCACCCGTGCCACCACGGTCGCCGTCGCCGCGAGCGCTGCCGCCGCGAGCGTGACGGTGAGAGGCAACGCGAAATAGGTGACCTGCGCCCAGGTGACGGTCCTGCCGTTCATCAGCACCGACGCCAGCTCCGGGTAGGCGACGAGCAGGACGATCGGCACGCCGAGCGCCGCCCATCGGGGCAGAGTCCGCCACCACGCGGTGCCCGCGCGACGCCGTGCCCACCGCCGGGACCGCATCACACCGAGCACTCCCAGTCCCGTCGCCGCGAACGCCAGCAGCCCGAGTGCGAGTTCCGCGCCCTGCCGCCCACCGCCGGGAATCTCCGGCGTTCGTCCCCCGCTCAACTCCACCAGCCCGACAAGCACGTCGTAGGCGTCGTCGTGGAGTCCCGCGCTGTTGAGCAGCACCGCGAATCCCCAGCCGCTCGCGGGATCGACCGCCTGCACTGCCGTGTAGGTGAAGAGGTTCCCGCTGTGGACGAGGAGGTCGCGGTCGCCGATCCGCTGCAGCCCCCATCCCATCCCGTACTCGGCCTCACCGACCGGCCGGTGCATCACCGCGAGGCTCTCGGGCGTCACGACGGCGGGCCCCAGCCCGTTCTGTGCGATCAACCACCGACCCAGGTCGTGTGCCGTGGTGACGACACCGCCCGCACCCCCGCCGTAGCGGTTGCGATCCAGCTCCGGTCGAGCCAGCCAGAGCCCGAACAGCGAGTTGTGGCCGGGTTTCACCTCGTCGGCGTTCACGGTGCTCCGTGACATCCCGAGCGGGGTGAACACGTGCTCGCGCAGGTAGTCGCCGAACGGTTGCCCGCCGACCACCTCGACGAGCCGGGCGGCGACCTCGTAGTTGGCGTTGCAGTACTCCCACCGAGTGCCGGGGTCGGAGGCCAACGACCCGTCGTGCAGCGCGGCCACGTAGTCGGCCAGTGAGGTGGCGCGCTCGGCGGCGACGACGTCCACACCGGTGTCCGACAACCCGGAAGTCTGGTTCAACACCTGCCGCACGGTGATCCGCCGGGCGCGATCGTCGGCCATACGGAACTCGGGGAGGTACTCGACCACCGGCGTGTCGAGGGCGATCCGCCCGTCGTCGACCAGCGTCAGGACAGCCGCGGCCGTGAACGACTTGCTGAGCGAGGCCACCCGCATCGGCGTGTGCTCGGTGATCGCCTGTCCGTCGGCGTCGACGCCGTGGCCCGAGGCGTGCACGATCTCGTCCTGATACGTGACGACGGCGGCCAGCCCCGGGACGCCCGTGCCCTCCAGAGCGCGATCGAGATAGGCGGCGATGTCGTCACTCGCGGGCCGAGCCGCCGAGACCGGCGAAGCCGACAGGCCGAGCGCCACGGCCATGACGACCAACAAGGAAAGTACGCGTGTCATGTCGGACACCGTAGAAAGTGGACACTCCGCCACGGATCCGACGAACGACCGGAGCCACCCCTGACGAAAGTGAGGGGTGGCTCCGGCGACCCCGCGAGACCGAGGTCGAGTTGGAGGACGGTTCGGACCTACTCGCGAATGAACGCCAGCAGGTCGGCGTTGACGCGGTCGGCCAGCGTGGCGGTGAGCCCGTGCGACGCGCCCGGGTAGTAGACCTCCCGCACATCCTCGACCAACTGGGCGGTGCGGCGGGACGACGCGTCGATCGGCACGATCTGGTCGTCCTCACCCTGCATGAGCAGCGTCGGCACGTCGATCTTCTTCAGGTCGTCGGTGAAGTCGGTCTCCGAGAACGCCGCGATGCACTCGTAGGCGTTCTTGAGTCCCACCTGCATGCCCCACAGCCAGAACTGGTCGAGCAGACCACGCGGCACGTCGCTTCCGGGCCGGTTCGCACCGTAGAACTGGGTCGCCAGCTCCTGGTAGAAGGTCGACCGGTCGGCGAGGACACTGGCCCGCAGCCCGTCGAGCACCTCCTTGGGCACCCCGGCGGGGTTGTCCGGGCTCTGGATCAGCAGCGGCGGCACCGCGGCGATCAGCACCGCCTTCGCGACGCGGTCGCTGCCGTGCCGCCCGATGTAGCGAGCGACCTCGCCGCCCCCGGTGGAGTGGCCGACCAGGACCGCGTCGTGCAGATCAAGGGCGTTGATCAGTGCGGCCAGGTCGTCGGCGTAGGTGTCCATGTCGTTGCCGGACGAGGGCTGGCTCGACCGGCCGTGGCCGCGCCGGTCGTGCGCGATCACCCGGTACCCGTGTTCCGCGAGGAAGAACATCTGCTGGTCCCACGCGTCGGCGTTGAGAGGCCAACCGTGCGAGAACGTCACGACGGGGCCTTCACCCCAGTCCTTGTAGTAGATCTCGGTGCCGTCGTCGGTGGTGATGGTGCTCATGAGTCGGTTTTCCTCCCTGCCTGGCAACGGTGTGAACCTGCCCCTCGACCGACTCGATCTCGGGACCTTCCGTGGGGCGCCGGAGACGACGTCGTCACCGTCGACCGAATACGCGACACGCGTTCCGGTGACGCCCAGCGGCCTCGCCAGCGAGGTGACCCGGCCTGAATACGGTTAAACCGGTTCTCACCCGCGGGGTCGCCAGATAGTGACGTTCGTCCATGTGCCCGCCACGTGACCAGAGGCCATTTCCGGACCGCGGTCCGGAACCGCACGCTGTGTGCCGCTGACTGAACTCCTGGTTCCGACCAGTTGGCTCGCCCGAGACGAATCCGGCGTTGTTCCCGTGCCGGGTCCGGGAGCCCGATACCCTCCGAGCCGGCTTGCTCTCACGGCGGACAGGGTGATCGAACTGGGTGGGGACTCCCGGCAACTGCTGCGCCGACTCGGTCGGCGATACGCGATCGCTCTCCGCCTCGTCATCCTGCTGCCGCTCGCGTCGATCGCACTGTTGCGCGCCGAGCCGGAGCGGCTGGTCGCCACGGCCGTCACCGTGACCGTCGCGGTGGGCTGGACGTGCGCGTACTGCCGGCTCCTCGCCGGAACCACGCGGTCGTACCCCGTCGTCGTGGACGTGGTCGTCCTGCTGGCGGTGGGCCTGAGCGTCTTCGTCACCGACGCCGTCGAGCACCAGAACGCCGGGTGGCTTCGCCTGCTGGTCACCTTCGCCGCGGTGAGCTGGCAGTGGTGCACCCCGCCGGTGGTGGGCGCGCTCGCCACACTCGCCGTCGGCGGTGGCATGGTCGCGATCGTCGCCACCGCCGGAACCGACACCCAGCTCGTGGTGTCGATGGCCTGGGTGCCGGTGGCCGCCGCGCTGTCCCGGGCGGGATGGACGATCGTGGGCCGAGCCGCGAACCGCGCCGACCACGCCGCCGCGGAGGCCGAGCGCGAGCGCCGGAAGTCGGTCGTGGCCGCGGCGGTCCGCGCCGAGGAACGCGACCTCGCCACCACCCTGCACGACACCGCGGCGACCACGTTGCTGATGGTGGGCACCGGCCAGGTCCCGCGCGACGCGGACTGGCTCGCCGCGCAGGCACGGCGCGACCTCGACCGATTGCGCTCCCGCCAGGACCGCACCCCTCGCCGTGGCGATCTGGTCGCCCTGCTCCGTGACGACGCCGAGGCGACCCGGTTGACGATCGAGCTGGACACGCCGTCCCGGCTGGAGCTGCCCTTCGGGGTCGCGCGGGCCCTCGCCGACGCGACCGCGGAAGCTCTCACCAACGTCCGCCGGCACGCGGGAACCGACCGGGCCACGGTCACCCTGACCGGTGACGCGTCGCGCCTTCGCCTGGAGATCGCCGACGACGGCCGGGGTTTCCGCGCCGCCGACGTCCCCGCCACCCGCCGCGGACTATCGGAGTCGGTGCGCGGCAGGGTGCGCCGCATCGGTGGCACGGCGACCGTGACGTCCGCCCCCGGCGCAGGCACCGTCGTGCGGCTCGACTGGGGTGAGGCCGATGGCTGAGCACTCCGCCGAGCTCCAGCGCGGTATTCGGGCGGCGATGCTGCTCATCGCCGTGGCCGTCCTGTTCGGTCTGGGGCTGCGCACCCTGCTGTCCCGGCTCGACACCTACGAGCATCCGCTCGCACAGGTGTCCGCCTTCGCCGCGCTGGCCGCCGTCCTCGCCGTCGAGTGGTTGCTGATCGTGAGGCAGCAGTCGTGGGGACCCTGGCAGGCGCCTGCCATCCTGCTGGTCCTCGCCGCTTCCGCGACGTCCTACGCGACCCTGCCGGACGGCAAGACCTCGACCGCCGTGGACTGGGCCTTCGGCACCGCCAACTGGGTCGGCCTGATCGTGCTGCTCAACCGGCCCGCGCGCGCCCTCGTGACGTTCCTGCTCGCTCACGAGCTGGTCGCCGTGCTGCACCTGCTGCTGTTCGAGGACGTCACCCGGTCCGCGCTGCAACGGCTCGCAACCGGGTCCGTCGGAGTCCTCGGCTATCCCCTGTGCGCGGCCGTGTTGGTGTCGGCGCTGCGGCGATTCACCGCGTCCACCGTGGCAGCGCGACGGGAGACCGAACGAATCCGAACTGCCGAGGCCGTCGCCGAGGAAGCACACCGGCGGCGACAGCAGCGATTCGGCGAGCTCTCCGACACCACGGTGCCGCTCCTGGAGGGACTCGCGGACGGGTCACTGTCACCCGAGGACCCGACGGTGCGACGTCGCTGTGCCGTCGAGGCGGCCCGCATGCGGCGGCTGTTCGCCGAGATCGACACGGTCGCGGACCCGCTGCTGCACGAGCTGCGCCACTGCGCCGACGTCGCCGACCGCAAGGGCGTGGAGGTGGAGCTGGACAGTCGCGGGCGCCTGCCCGCGCTCCCGGCGGACGTGCGTCGCGACCTCACCGACGCCACGCTCACCGCGCTCGCAACCGCGTCGACCTCGGCGCGGGTCACGGTGGTCGGCACGCCCGACATGGTGTCGGTCAACGTCGTCGCCGACTGCGGCCGTCTCGACCCGCCGAGACCGAAACGGGACGTCCGCGCGGAGGTGTTCACCGCCGAGGACACGACATGGTTGGAGGTCGTATGGAAACCGGTCACCGAACCGGCGCCCCTGTCACGGCCGTGATCGTCGACGATCACGCCGCCATCGCCGCGGGCGTGCGGTTCTGGTGCGAGAACGCGGTGCCGCCCATCGCGTTGCTCGACGCCGAGGGTCGGCTGGCCAACGTCTGGACCCCTCCGGGTTCGGACGCCGACGTGGTGATCTTCGACCTGGAACTCGTGCCGGGCAGACCGGCGTTCGGGGAACTGCGTCGGCTCGCCGACGCGGGCCGCCGCGTGGTCGTCTACTCGCAACACGCCGACAACGCGACGGCGATCAAGTGCGTCGACCTCGGCGCTCTCGCCTACCTGACCAAGCGGGAAGGACCGGAACACCTCGTCCCCGCCATTCGCGCGGCGGCCGAAGGCGACTCCTACACCGCGCCGTCCCTGTCGGGCGCACTGATGTCCGACGACACCCCGGGCAGGCCCAGACTGTCGACCCGGGAGATCGAGGTGCTGCGCGCGTGGTTCGCCTCGGCCTCCAAACGACTCGTCGCCGAACGACTGCGCATCACCGAGAAGACGGTCGACACCTACATCACGCGCGTGCGGACGAAGTACGCCGCCGTGGGCAGAACGGCACGCACGAAGAGCGAGCTGGTCAGCCGGGCACTGGACGACGGCATCGTCACTCTGGCCGAGCTGAACGACACGGCGAGCTGAGTCCGGCCTGCTCGCGCCGATGGAAGGTCGGGTGCGCCGGTCTCCCCCCCACCGACACGCACACCCGACCCCCTCGATCCCTCCCGACGTGGCGAGCGTAGGCGACCGGGACGCACGCCGTTGTCAGGTGAACACCCGACAATCACCCGACGGACCCGATCGACCCACCGGACCTGCGGGACGGTCACGGCGGCGCAACTCCTGATCAGCGGCTCAGCACGTGTTCCCGGTCCATGCGCGCGAGCTTCTCCGGGTTGCGCACGGCGTAGAGGCCGGTGACGAGACCGTCGTCGATCCGCAGGGCCACCACGCTCTCCAGCTCGCCGTTCGACCGGATGGCGACCGCAGGGTGACCGTTGACGTGCACCGGCTCCCACGACAGCGAATCGGCCAGCTTGCCGAGCCCCAGCACCAGCAGGCGCGCCACCTTGTCGGCGCCGACCACGGGCCTCGGCACGGCCTGCCGGAGCCCACCGCCGTCGCCGAGCAGCACCACGTCGGGCGCGAGGGCTGTCATCAACCCGTCCACGTCACCCGTCACGATGGCGCGGTGGAACGCGTCGAGCGCACCCCGCACGTCGTCGGGGGACGCGTCGGACCGGGGACGACGCGCGGCGACGTGCTCGCGCGCCCGGTGGGCGATCTGCCGCACGGCGGCGGGGCTCTTGTCGACGGCCTGCGCGATCTCGTCGTAGCCGAAGTCGAAGACGTCGCGCAGCACGAAGACCGCACGCTCGACGGGCTTGAGGGTCTCCAACACGAGCAGCATCGCCATCGACACGCTCTCGGCGAGCTCGACGTCCTCGGCCACGTCCGGCGACGTGAGCAACGGCTCGGGCAACCACGGCCCGACGTAGGACTCCTTGCGTCGTCCGAGCGTCCGCAGCCGGGTGAGCGCCTGCCGGGTCGTGATCCGCACCAGGTACGCGCGCTGGTCGCGCACCGCCCCCAGGTCGACGCCCACCCAACGCAACCAGGTCTCCTGCAGCACGTCCTCCGCGTCGGCGGCCGAGCCCAACATCTCGTACGCCACCGTGAACAACAGATTGCGGTGAGCGAGAAACGCCGCCGTGGCCGCATCGGTCGTCTCGTCGCGCGCGGCGTGATTCTCGGCGTGCGGTGTCTCGTTCATGGTTTCCCTTCCCTCCCGGTGTTCCCCTCCAGACGCCGGTCCCACCGACGCCGTGACAGGAACGCCGGACCGAAACGCCGTGCCGTGCGTCACACCGCTTCGCTGTCACAGCGTTCCACTCGGCGGCATCTGGTGGTCGTCCCCCACACCACATCGAGACAAGGAGACGACGATGACCGCCCGTTTCGACCTGTTCGGCAACCAGACCTCCGCCGCTTTCGCCAAGCGGTTCTTCAACGCCGCCCTGGTGATCCAGCAGTCCCCCCTGCCCGCGACGACCCAAGCTCTGGTGTCGTTGCGGGCCAGCCAAATCAACGGCTGCGGCTTCTGCGTCGACATGCACACCAAGGAGGCCACGGCCGCCGGCGAGTCTCCGGAGCGCCTCAACCTGGTCGCCGTCTGGCGCGAGGCGACCGTCTTCACCGAGGCCGAGCGCGCCGCGTTGGCCCTCGCGGAGGAAGGCACCCGACTCGCCGACGCCCACACCGGCGTGTCCGACGAGACGTGGGCACGGGTGCGTGAGCACTACGACGACGACCAGATCGCGGCCCTGGTCTCGCTGGTGGCACTGATCAACGCGGCGAACCGGCTGAACGTGATCGTGCGCAACCCGGCCGGCGAGTACCAGCCCGACACGGCAGCCGAGCTGCTGAACTGAGTCACCGAAGACCCCGGTCGCCACCCGACGGCCGGGGTCCTCGCACACCTCCACCACGCCCGGACTCGACTCGCGACGTCGCCAGCACGAAAGGCGCCCGGTCACAAGACCGCCCTGACGCGCGAGGCGTCGCCCCGCCGGGAGGCGGCCGTTCCCTACCACCACATCGACCGCAAAGCCCTGTGCCCCATGGGATCGCGAGCCGTGCCGTCCACAGGGGCCAGTTGGTTGAGCCCGACGCGGCAGCCACTCGACCCCGAGACGACTCGTCGGCGCCGGGACCGTCACGGGAGGCCGGTTTTCGCCGCACACATGAATCTGCACGTGCAGTTTCGGGGTGCAGTGGCACGGGAATTGCGCGGGAACGAAAGGGCACCTGTCCTCGCTCGATTCGATCAGCCGTTCGGCGAACGTACGGCGCCGTTCATCGCTCGATGGCGGCAGAAGGATGAACTGAGTAGGCCGAAGGAAGCAAGATGACCTTGTGGCCACGGACGCGGCCACACAGAAAGGCGCGGCTCCTGCGGCATCAGGAGTCGCGCCGGTGTCCGCATCTAACGTGAGGAGAGTTGGACGTGACGAGGGTACAAGTCGACCTCGGTCAAACGCCAGATGGCAGAGCGAACCCGCTCCGTTCCGGTCACGTGTTCCACCAGCACGGGGACGTTCGTTCCGCGGACGACACTCAGAGCACACAGACCGTGGCCGGACGCCGGACGTGTCTCGCGGCCCGCGTGCTCGACGAGTGGGGCACGACGCTGCGGCTGACCCTGCTGTTCGTGCTGTTCGTCGCCGTGGGGATGACCGTGGTGGTGCTGGTGGCCCAGTGGGCCCCGGTGCTCGGCCTCGTCGTGACGTCGATGACCGGAATCGGTATCGGCGCGGTGTCCGGCATTCTCGTCTCCCCGCGCCGAACCGCGAACCTGTAGGCGTTCCGCCTGACCGGCCCGTCTGACTCGAACGGGCCGGTCAGGGCCGACGGCTCGCGAGCACACAGAGCTCGTTGCCCTCGGGGTCGGCGAGCACCACCCAACTCTGTTCCCCCTGCCCGACGTCGACACGCCGAGCCCCCAGATCCAGTAGTCGCCGCACCTCCGCGTCCTGGTCGCGATCGACAGGATTGACGTCGAGGTGCAGTCGGTTCTTGCCGGTCTTGCCCTCGGGCACCGGCGCGAACGTCAGGACGGGCGCCACCGGCCCTTGCCGCTGCTCGACGTCGGCGGGTCCGATGGTGACGAGACCGTCGCTCTCGTCCTGGATCTCGGCACCGAGAACGGCACACCAGAACCGGGCCAGCTCGCGTGGCTCGGCGCAGTCGATCGCGAGTTCGGTGAACCTGCTGACCATGAGAGACCTCCCGTCGCAGCGTGGTGCGGTCACGGTACCCGCGAACGCCTCAGGACGAAGGCGATTCGACGTCGATGGGCTGTCGACGTCGTTCCCCGTGGTCAGCCGTGCTAGGGAGTCCAGCCGAGGACGAGATCGACGAGTCCGGGGAAGCGTGCGTCGAGATCGTCGAGGCGAACCCGGCTCCGACGTTCGAGACCGTACTGGCGCTGCCTGATGACCCCGGCCTCACGCAGCGCCTTGAAGTGGTGCGTGAGAGTCGACTTCGGACGGTCGAACCCGAACCACCCGCAGGCGTGGTCGTAGTTTTCCGACTCGGTGAGGAGCCGCCGCACGATCGTGAGGCGCAAGGGCTCGGCCAACACGGCGAAGACCTTCTCCAACCGGATGTCGTCGCGGTCGGGTTCGGGCAGCGGCGGCGGCAGGTCGGGCGGAACCGTGTCGTCCCGGTAGGTCGGCGCGAGAGCCCTCATTCCCTCATCGTACCCACAGTACGGGTTGACTCGTACCGCGCACAGTTCGAATATGTTCGTACCAGTACGACTCAATTCGAACTTGGAGGCAGGGTGGCAGTCGACGACGAGTCGGTCGGGACGAACGTGAGGTGGTCGGTCGCGGCAGCGAGCATCGTGACCGCGGTGTTCGCACTGTCGAACGCGCCGACACCCCTCTACGTGCGGTGGCAGGACGAGTGGGGCTTCTCCTCGGGCACGTTGACGGTGATCTTCGCGGCCTACATCGCCGGGCTCGTCGGCACGCTGCTGGTCGCGGGGCGCATCGCGGACCGGCACGGCAGACGTGTGGTGCTCGTGCCCGGTGCGCTGCTCGCGGTCGTCTCCAGCGTGGCGTTCCTGGCAGCCCAGAACGTCGTCTGGCTGCTGGTCGCACGACTGCTCGCCGGGATCGCCGTCGGCGCGGCGGTGACCGCCGGAATGGCGGCGGTGGTCGACCTCGCCCCGGCGCGCTCACGCCACCGAGCCTCACTGCTGGCCTCCTCCGCGATGGTCTTCGGCGCCGGTCTCGGGCCACTCGTCGCGGGCCTGCTGGCGCAGTCCCACGACCGTCCGCACGCGACGGTGTTCACGATCACGAGCGTCATCACCGTCACCGCCTTGGTCCTCGCGGCTCTGCTCCCGTTGACGCGCCCGGCGCCGACGCCGCGGCGACCGTGGCGGCTCCCGAGCCCGCCGGCCGAGAACCGCCGGGACGTGGCGTGGGGTGTCGCGACGTTCGCTCCCGGCATCACCGCGACGTCGTTCGTGCTCTCCCTCGGCCCTTCCGTGCTGCGCGAGGCGATCGACACCGACAACTCGTTCGTGGCGGGAGCGATCGCATGCACGATGTTCCTCGCTGCGACGGGAATCCAGTTCGCCCTCGCCCGCCTGACCACCCGCACCCATCTGCTGCTCAGCTCCGTCGCAGCCGTCAGCAGCATGGCGTTGCTCGGACTCGCCGTGACAGCGTGGCCCTCGGCCACCGTGTTCGCGGCATCGGCAGTGCTCGCCGGTGTCGCGCAGGGCCTCGGACAACTCGCGGGACTCACGTTGATCGCCACGCGCGTCCCCGAGAACCGACGCGCGGAGTCGAACGCCGCATTGAACATCGCGGGCTACGTCCCGGCCGCCGCACTCCCGATCGCCACCGGCTACGCCGCCGACGCTCTTGGACTGCCCTCCGCAGTGCTCACGTTCGCGGGCATCGTGGGCGTCATCGCCGCGACCACCCTCGTCGCCGTCCGGGCCCAGACGAGCGCACACGCCACCATGCCCACGGCGACCACACGGACGACCGGCGAGCCGGACGTGAGTAGTTCGAGGTGAGGCGCACGAGGAAGACAAGCCGGCTCGTGACATGACGAAGCGGACGATCGACGGGCCGAGGCCCGCACCCCACGAGATCGTCGACGCGAGCCTTCGACCTCAGCAGCCATCTTGGCGCCACACCATGCCACCTGCCTTACGCGGCCTCAGAGCGATAGCTGAGAATCGGCGAGGAGCTGTCGTACGTGGCCCGAGTCGGATCGGCGAGGACAGGCGGACTGCACCATGGCGTCCCAATGGTTCGCCGCAGCGTCGACCGCCCGATCATGCGAGCAGAGGCCGCCATGGGATCCAGGCGGCAGCAGTTTCATATTCCCTTTGCCCGACCTGACAGTGCGACTCGAAGCCGCGAAGCGGCCATCTCACCTATTCACTCTCCGCGACCAATCGGACGCATATGAGTTACGTTATGCCACTTAACAACTGATTTCACCCACACGAGTGAACGCTCGACCTCATCTCAACCACTCAATCATGACCATCAGAGCAAAGAGGGGTTGACCTGCGGTTTCACTCAGTGCACGTGCATGCGCACACGCATTTCATCGGACCATGAGACGAAAGGTCGAAGCTCTCGACATCACTGAGCGTCAGGACCGAAGTCAGCCAGCCGTTCATCGTTTGGGGGATACCGCTCAGCGCTCGCATGTGCGCAGGAGATGAAGTCGATCTTCGATTGACCGCAGAATTGTGCGCAGTGGTACTGCACCACGTGAAATGGCGCGGCCCTTGCTGGCACAGGGGCCGCGCCTGTTGTCCGCGCACCATCGGTTTCAAGGAGGTCTTGGACGTCTTGAGAGTACTGAATCGCCCTGGTCGAACACCAGACGATGAGTCAAACCGGCAGCACGTTCAGCAAGTCATCCACGTCCCGAGGGAGGTGCCGTCGGATGGTGACCACCGACAGGTTCCACTGCGATGGTGGTGGATGCGGGTCGTGAACGATGCCCTGACCGGGTGGGGCGCGACGTTACGCCTCGGATTCCTGCTGGTCTTGTTCGCGGCAACAGCCTTGGTCACCATTTTCCTCATCACCCGTTGGGGCCCCGAGGCCTCCACTGGCCTGACCTCGATGGCCGGCGCGGGCCTCGGTGCCGCGGCTGTGTCGTCACGGCGGGCGAGGCAGTCGGAGGCACCACTGTGACCACGCGCTGAGATGCGAGCGAGTCTCGTTTGGTCGGAGGTACTTCGACTGCGCATGAGTGTCAGCCGACTCGGCTACGGGAAACACCCGGCAACGGCGAAGAAGCCCCTCGATCTGCAATCGCCTGCGGTTCGAGGGGCTCCTCGACAACCGCCGCCGGGCTAACAGGACTGAACAACCTGGGACTACGACCTCCCCTCGAACACGGCTCAACCGGCTTCGACCTGTGAGCAGGCCGGCGGAGCTGCCGAGTCCGAGCGGCGAATGCCGTCATGTGACGTTGCTTGGTGGTGCAGCGAAGAGCGGCCTGGCACGTGGTTGGTTGTGATCGTGTCCCAGCCAAGCTCCGTGAGCAGGAACCGGGGGTCGGCTTCATGCCGAATCCCTTCGCACAGGAGGCGTTCCGGGCTCGGTTCATTGACTCGCTACGTCTACGGGCATTTGTTCCCTGATCGTTTCGGCGATTCGGCCGGCACGCTCGACGTTCGACGATAACGGTCCTCGGCCACTCGCATGTTGGTCGACTTCGGCACCTGGGCTAGTCGGGTCACCCTGCGATACCCGTTTTATGGCGGCGCGCCTCTCGTTGGAACTGGCAGAACAGCGTTACCGACTTCGTTCGAAGAGTGTCGTCATTCGCTGGTGAATGGCGAGACTGAAGCGTGGTGACGATCAGAGAGTGCGTTCACGTTCAGCTTTCCAAAGACGCAACGCTCGGTGTCGTAAGGCCTGGGCTCGCTCACGTGAGTCTTTCAGCCACGCGAGCGTATCTAGCAGTTCGCGTGCTGGGTAGCCGTCCTCGATCCACGTGAGCGCTCAGGATGGCCAGTGGTCGGAGGTCCACGCGAGAGCGAGACGTAGCAGTTGACTCCATGGGGGCGGACCAGAGGTGACAGCGTGTGGCGCTACCGCGTGTTGCACGTTGGTGTACGGCTGTTCCAGGAGAGGTAACAGAACGATCAGCGCGTCACCAGCGGCTGTGGCGTCCAATTCATCGTGTCCGACCGACCATGCTCCATCAGCATCCACGCCGAGCATCAGGCCATGATTGTTGACTCTGATTACCGGCTGCCACTTTGGTACTCGCACAGGCCCACGCTAGTGCCATCGAGTGATGTCCTGTCTCGCGTAGGGCGACGGATTGTGGGCGTGACTCGGCGCAACGGCGCACTGCCTTGGTGAGGTTAGGATCGCACAGCTTCGCGGTCAGCTGCGAGTCGCCGAGAGCAAGCACGTGAAGCAGTGCGACCAGAGCGCCTGAGTTGAGTACCTGACCTATCCGGATCAGTTCCGGAACCTTCGCGTAGGGGACCCAGTTTTGTGGGATCACCGATGCGTTCCACACCGTCGACTTCGTAGACGTAGTGCGCGCTGTCGAGACGAACCAGTCTGTGTCGCCAGCTGCTCTGCACGTGCGATGTGCTGTGCCGCCTCGGTGCGATTAACCCCGCGGTCTGGCCCAGCTCGACACGCTGAGGCCCACGCCGCACAAGTTGCGGCACGTCACTTGCCATTGCCGGGCTGATATGAAAGTCCTTCAACACATGCCGGGGCACACTGACGCGGCGATGACGCTCAACATCTACGGGCACCTGTTCCCCGACCGGCTCAACGAGGTCGCCGACCCGCTCGATGCTCCACGACGTGGAGCCTTGAGCGGGTCATCGGCAGCGTGAGCCTCTCCCCCACCGTGTTGGACGAATGTTGGTCGCGGGCGGGTCAGCGCCATCTCCCGAACGACAAAGGGGCTGTCTACCTGCGTAGACGACCCCTGTTCTGTCAGGCTGACAGGATTTGACCTGCGACCCCTTGACCTTATTCGGCTCACTGCTGACCAGAGCCCGACTCTCGGCCCTGCTACTGACCTGCTAGTTGGGCGCCCGTCGGTCAACGTTGTTTGTCATGCTCTGCCAGTTTCGTGTGACATGAATGTGGCATAAGCCCTCGTGCGGAGTCGCTGGGCATGGCAGACGCTACTTGTGTGTGGTTCGGTGGTAGGCGAGGTACTCTGCACCGACCGCGTGGGCCGCTTCGGTGCGAAGTTGTCCTGTTAACTCGCCGTTGACGAAGATGTTGAGGTCTTCGTCGATGATCAAGGCTCCGTTATCAAATAGAACATGGCATGAAGGGCAGAGGCACAACACGTTGGCTGCGATGTCGGGGCCGTTGTGAGGTGTTCCCAACGGCCGGATGTGCGCGGCCTCGGAGTAGCCGCGGCTCCCGATCGTCAACCGCGTATTACATGTCTGGCACTGGTGGTCGTGGATCGCCTTGACGTATTCCTTGACTCCGCTCGAGCGCACAACCCGCTGTATCGTCGTCGTTCGACGGGCGGGCGACTCATTGCCCGAAGGCACGGCAGGTGTCACGGCTGAGGTGGTCGCGGCATCTCCCCCAGGCGTCAGCTCACTGGTTCCGAGTTTGACAAGGCGGAACCGGCAGACCTGGAACCCACGACGACCGGCTTCCCGCCAGGAGTCTTCGACCAGGTAAAGCCCGTCGTAGCGATAGCCGGACGCCGGCGCGTGTGAGGACCCGTTCTTCTTGTGGGCCCCGCGGATGACTCTCACCGGTGTGCGCTCCAACTGGCTCGTACGCAGGGCGGCGTTGCCAGACGATTCCCACGTCTGGTCTCTGACTTGGCGGCCAGCATTGTCCTGACCGCCGTGGCCGGTGTAGATGATCTCCCAACCGTTGTCGATGTCGTCCTCATATCCACCTGATACGACGATCGACTCGGCGCCTGTCGCCGCGGTACCGACGATGCCGGCAATCAGAGCGCGGTGCACCCCAGCGTCACTGGCTGCTTGCCTCGACGGGAACGTTGTCCCTTCAGGGACACCGTCGACCTCGCCGAGGGTGAACCTGCTGTTAGCCCTGCGCTCGAGTTTCAGGTCCCAGAACTCGAACCCTCGACGCTCAAGAAAACGACTGAGCCGAGCGATACCACCGCTGAACTCCGTAGCCTTCAACGGCCGGCCACTGACGTACTCATGAGCTGCACCGACGATCGCTTTCGAGTCGTAGTCACGGCCGTTATGCCTAATCACATACCGCCGCGAGGGCCCATACCTGTACTCAGCGAGGAAGTCGTCCCTACCTAGCTCGTCGAACCGAGCGATGGCCTTCAGAATGGCTTCAGCGGTGACTTCCCTAAGGCTCATGAGCCGACACCCTACCGCCCTCCGACTTTCGGGCCGCCTGCCGAACCAGAGGCATCAGCACCGCTTCAAAAGGGCACTTCAGGCAAGTCGTCAGCCTGCGAAGGCAGCCCATGCTGTCTGTCGACGTGGTGCCGTGCATCGGTTGTCATCGTTCGTGACTGCTGATCGGTGTGGTGTGCCCCGCGTGTGCCCCGGCCACGGCGTGAGTCCGCCGCCCCGATATCTAACGCCGTGTTGGGTGGAGCCCGACACAGCACTGGAAAGGTCCTCGGCGTTCAGGCGCAGCGATATAACCCCGGCCCGCCTCGTGGTACGCGGGCCGGTCACAGTTTCACCCTATGATTCAAGTCCTCCCTCAAGGCTTGTATTGTCCATATATACGGCTGATTATTTCCATCGCGATCTGGCTCCCTCAATGTTGAATTGATCTTAGAGCAGCACCCAAGGTTGCAGACTGAAACAGATTGAGACCAAGGTTGCCGCAATTCTGCCTGATATCGAGCTCGCTCTCAACAAGGGCGAGAATGATGGGGTGCAGCACGAGCAAATGGTAGGATCATATGACGCTCGTTCGGAAAGCAGCAATCTTCTTTTTGCTTCTCTTGTTCCGCAACGGACGCGCGTTGTATTTCATGGTGGTCGAGCTTAATCTGGGGAATGCAAAGACCGTCAAAGTCGGCGAGCCTGCCACTATCTTCGTAAGTGACTCTGGATAGAGCGCTTGGTGGTCATCCCGTCGCCTAATGACGTCTCGATCACGCCGTGTCGGGGCCGCAACCTCCTTCGATGACCGGCGACCTGCGTTGCCAGGCTTGCGGCCCCGCCGTGGCTCCCGGACCGCCTGCCTTCCGCTTCGGGTCCGCGTGGGCCGCCGGGATCGGCGTCAGCCGCACGCCCGGCGGCCCGCTGGCGCGGACCCACAAAGCAGCGGACAGGCGGCCCCGACGGGGCCGCCCTTGACGCTCGACGACGAGAGACGTTGGCGAAGCGATCAACGTTCCGACGCACAGGCTCGTGTGACATGTATGTGACATGCTGCGCTTCGCGTGCGTGCCCGGAGACGACAAAGGGGCCGCCTACCTGCGTAGACGGCCCCTTTTCTGTCGGGCTGACAGGATTTGAACCTGCGACCCCTTGACCCCCAGTCAAGTGCGCTACCAAACTGCGCCACAGCCCGGCCACCACCGTTGCGGTGATGGCAGTAGCTTACCGTGCCCCTCCAGCACGCCGCACAGGGGGTGCCCCGTCGCGATCACGCTCCCCGCCCGCCGAGGTGGCGCGCCAGGCGCACCACCTCGCGCGCAGCGCGTTCACCCAGCTCAACTGGCCGACGACGAGCGCGCGAGCAACGGGATGCGGCCTCCGGCGACGACGGCCTCCCGCTGACGCGGGGACAGGCGGTGTCGCACGCGGTACTCCTCGTGCTTGGTGTCGTTGCGGATCGTCAGCTCGCCGTCGGCGAGGTCACTGCGCAGGTTGCGCACGCTCACCACATCACCCTGGTCGATGCGGTCGTGGTCGGCCGGGTCGACGAACTCCAGCGCGAGGATTCCGAAATTCGCGAGGTTCTGCCAGTGGATGCGCGCGAACGACTTCGCGATCACGGCGTGCAGGCCGAGGTAGCGGGGTGTGATGGCGGCGTGCTCCCTCGACGAGCCCTGGCCGTAGTTGTCGCCGCCGACCACCACGTGACCGGTGTCTCGACACTCGCGCGCCCGCCGCGAGTAGGTGGGGTCGACGCGGTCGAAGGTGAACTCGGCGAGCTGCGGCACGTTCGACCGGAAGGGCAGCGCCTTCGCCCCGGCCGGGGAGATCTCGTCGGTGGAGATGTTGTCGCCGACCTTCAGCAGGACGGGCGCCGCGAACGCGTCGGGCAGCGGGGGCATGTCCGGCAGGTCGGAGATGTTGGGTCCCTTCACCAGGCGCTGCTGTCGCGCCTCCTCGGGCGGCAGCGGGGCCACCAGCATGTCGGTGTTGATCGAGGCGCGCGCGGGCAGCGGCAGGTCGGGATAGTCGAGGTCGAGGTCGGCGGCGAGCGCCCTCGGGTCGGTGATCACCCCGGTCAGCGCCGAGGCCGCCGCGGTCTCGGGCGAGCACAACCACACCGAGTCCTCACGAGTGCCACTGCGTCCGGGGAAGTTGCGCGGGAACGTGCGCAGGGAGTTCTGCCCGACGGCGGGTGCCTGTCCCATGCCGATGCAGCCCATGCACCCGGCCTGGTGGATGCGCGCTCCCGCGGTGACGAGGTCGAGAGTGCCGCCGATCCTGGTCAGGTCGGCCAGGATCTCCCGCGAGGTGGGGTTGACGTCGAAGCTCACCGCGGCGTCGACCTGCCGTCCGCGCACGAGGTAGGCGGCGATGGCGAAGTCGCGCAGGCCCGGGTTGGCCGACGAGCCGATGACGACCTGCCCGACCTTCGTGCCCTCGACCTCCCGCACCGGCACGACGTTGTCCGGTGAGGACGGTGTCGCGATCAGGGGCTCGATGGTGGACAGGTCGATCTCGTCGGTGACGTCGTAGGTGGCGTCGGGGTCGGCGACGATCTCCCGGTAGTCGTCCTCGCGGCCCTCGGTGCGCAGGAACTCGACGACGGCGGCGTCCGAGGGGAACACGGTCGTGGTCGCGCCGAGTTCGGCTCCCATGTTGGCGATCACGTGCCGGTCCATGGCGGACAGCGTCGCCACGCCGGGGCCGTGATACTCGACGATCCGATCGAGCCCGCCCTTCACCCCGTGTCGGCGCAGCATTTCGAGGATCACGTCCTTCGCCGACGTCCACGGCGGCAGTTCACCGGTCAGCCGCACGCCCCAGATCTCCGGCATGCGCAGGTGCACGGGCTCGCCCGCGATGGCCAGCGCTGCTTCGAGTCCGCCCACCCCGATCGCGAGCATCCCGAGCGACCCGGCCGCGGGGGTGTGCGAGTCGGAGCCCACCATGCTCTTGCCGGGGACGCCGAACCGCTGCATGTGCGTGGGGTGGGAGACGCCGTTACCCGCCTTCGAGTACCAGATGCCGTAACGGAGGCAGGCCGAGCGGAGGAAGGCGTGGTCCTCGGCGTTCTTCTCGTCGGTCTGCAGGAGGTTGTGGTCGACGTACTGGACGCTGACCTCGGTCCTGGCGCGGTCGAGTCCGAGAGCCTCCAGTTCCTGCATCACGAGCGTGCCCGTGGCGTCCTGGGTGAGCGTCTGGTCGATCCGCAGTCCGATCTCCTCCCCCGGCTCCATGCGCCCCTCGACGAGGTGGTCGGCTATCAGCTTGTGCGCCACGGTGTCGCCCATGGTCGTCGGCTACCCGACTGGTCGGAGACCGAACCGGTGGACGACGATGACGCTCGTGACGACAGTCGGTCCGCGAGGTCTTCGAAGGGACGTGTTGCTCGCCGTCGCCGCGGGCGGAGCACTCGGCAGCCTGGCCCGGTACGGGGTGGGTGAGCTGGTCCCACGGTCCCCCGGCGGTGTGCCCGTGGCGACCCTGCTGGTCAACGTGGTGGGCTCGGCGGGGTTGGGGGCGCTCATGGCGTTCGTCGAGCACGGCCGGGTGGCACGCCTGCTGCGGCCGTTCCTCGGCGTCGGTGTCTTCGGGGGCTTCACCACGGCGTCGACCTTCGCGGTGGAGGCGGTGGAGTTGATGCGGCAGGGCGAGGTCGCGGTGGCGGGCGGCTACGTGGTCGGTTCGCTCGCCGGATCGCTGGTGGCGGTGGCCGCCGGGTTCATGGGCACCACGCGTCGGCTCCGTCGGCGCGGGCAGGACGGTGGGTTGTGACGGTCTTCCTCGTGGCGTTGGGCGGTGCGGTGGGTGCCGTGTCGCGGTACCAGCTCGACGCGTGGTTGCGACGCAGGCAGGTCGGCCGGTTTCCCCGGAGCACGCTCGTCGTGAACGTCGTGGGCAGTCTCGTGCTCGGCGTCGTCACCGGCGCCACGGTGACGGGCGGGGCGGTCGCCGCGTCGGTGGGTGTCGGGTTCTGCGGGGCGCTCACCACGTTCTCGACGTTCGGCTACGAGACGCTGCGGGTGTTCACCGACGGCGCCCGCGCGACGGCCGTGGCGAACGTGGTGGCGACCACCGGAGCGACTCTCGGCGCGGCGGCAGCCGGACTTGCCCTGGGCGGCCTGCTCGGCTGACGCTGCACGGGGACGGTCGAGTGAAGGGAGGCCACGATGGCGCTGCCCCGCACGCTGGCCAGGCTCAATCGGATCGGTGCCAACCGAGTGCTGCGGCCTGCGGCACCCTGGATTCCCGGCCTCGGCGTAGTCCGGCACGTCGGCCGCCGGTCCGGTCGCCGCTACTCCACTCCGGTCACGGTGTTCCGTACCGACCGGACGCACTACGCGATCCCGCTCGTCTACGGCAGGGACTCCGACTGGGTGCGCAACGTCCTCGCGGCGGGACACTGCGAGCTTCGGCTGCACGGTCGGGACGTGCCCGTGACCGGCGCGCGGCTCCGACACGACGAGACCCGGTCGGCCGCACCCCGGCTCGCGCGCGGTCCACTGGCGGCGGTGGGCGTGTCCGACTTCCTGCTCCTGGACCGCGCACCTCGCTGACCACCGGCGGGCCCGGTCCGGTCGAACGACGCGACCGGACCAGGGCACCACTATGCGGTCTCGACGCCGAGTTGCTGCTTGATCCAGCGCACCTGGGTCACCATGAGGTTCTCCGCGACCTCCTCCGCCTGCGGCGACATGTGCGTGGCGCCGACGAGGGGCAGGAAGACGTGGTCGCGCCCGGCCGCCAGCAACTCGCCCGACAACCGGAGGGCGTGGGCGACGAACACGTTGTCGTCGGCCAGCCCGTGCACGATCATGAGCGGCCTGCGCAGTGACGGCGCGTCGGCGATCAGCGAGTTGTGCTCGTAGACGTCCGGGTGCTCGTCGGGGTGGCCGAGGTAGCGCTCGGTGTAGGCGGTGTCGTACAGCGACCAGTCGGTGACCGGAGCGCCCGCGACCGCGGCGTGGAAGACGTCCGGCCGCCGCAACACGGCCAGCGCCGAGAGGTACCCGCCGTACGACCAGCCGCGGATGGCGACGCGGTCGAGGTCGAGCAGGCCCGGATACAGGTCGGCCACCGCGTGCAGGGCATCGACCTGGTCGGTCAGCGACACGTCGGCGAAGGCGTGGTGGATCTCCTTCTCCCACGCGTTGCCCCGGCCCGGAGTTCCTCGGCCGTCGGTGACGAGCACGGCGAAGCCCTGGTCGGCCAGCCACTGCGGGGTGAGGAACGCGCTACGACTCTGCAGCACTCGCTGCGCGTGCGGGCCGCCGTAGGGGTCGAGCAGCACGGGCAGCGCCTCGCCGCCGTCGCCGATCTCGCGTCCGGTGGGCAGGACGAGCGCCGACCGCAGGCCCCGCTTGCCGACCGTCAGCCACGCCGGCCGCGGTTCCAGGCCCGGGTCCATGGGGTACGAGCCGACGTCGGCGACCCGCTCGCCGTTCCGCACCACCGACACCACCGGACCGTGGCGGTCGAGCGTCCACGTCGAGATCACGGCCACCTCGGCGGTGCCCGCCCCGATGTGCACACCGTCCACCTGCGACAGTCGCTCCACCTCACCGGCGGTGGTCCGGTACACGTGGATCTGCGTGGGGTCGTCCTCCGAGCCCGAGAACAACACCTCGTCGCCCACGTGCAGCACCGACCGCACCTGGAGTCCCGGCGGCGTGACGGGCTCGCCGTCCACGAGCAGCCGGTAGGTGTCGTCGCGCACCCCCACGTGCACGAGCTTGCCGTCCGTGGTCCACGCGGGAACGCCGGTGACGACCTCCACCCAGCGTTCGTCGGTCTCACTGCGCAACAGGCGCGCAGCACCGGTGCGCGGGTCGAGGGCGTACACGTCGATCCGGCTCTGGTCACGCGGGGCGACGGCGACGAGCGGGTCGCCCGCCGCCGACCAGTGCACGGCGACCAGGTACTCCCAGTCGCCCAGCTCGACGTCCACTCGGCTGCCGTCGAGACCGAGGAAAGCCAGCGACACCGACGCGTTCGTGGTGCCCGCGGCGGGGTAGCCGACGGCGGTGGCGGGCTGGGCCGGGTTCGCCGGGTCCGCGATGGTCCACACCGGAACCGCCGAGGTGTCCGTGCGCTGCACGAGCAGGCTCTGCCCGTCCGGCGACCACCAGTAGCCGCGCGTGCGGTTCAGCTCCTCCGCCGCGATGAACTCGGCGAGTCCCCACGAGACGTCGGGGCCCTCGTCGTCGACCAGGGCACGGTCGTCCCCGGTCGCCAGCTCGATCACCCGCAACCGGCGGTCGCTCACGTAGGCCACGTGTGTGCCGCCCGGATTGGGGCGCGGGTCGACGACGGCGGCGTCCACGAGCAGGCGGACGTCCCCGCCGTCGAGGTCGGCCGTGTAGAGCTTGCCGGACAACGGGAACGCCACGATCCGGAACGCGTCGTCCGTGGCGTAGCCGACGACACCGCCGGACGCCTCGCGCGTCCGCTCGCGACGTGCCCGCTCCTCGGCGGGCAGGTCCTCCTCGCCCGGGAGCAGCGCGGCGGTGTCGACGATCGTCGACTCCTCACCGGTCCGCAGGTCGAGACACAGCAGGTCGTTACGCCGGTCGGTGGCGGTCCGCGAACGAAGGAACAACACACGGTCACCGTCCGGGGAGACCCGGAAGTTCCTCGGCGTCCCCAACGTGAAGCGCTGGGTCCGGGCCTGTCGGCGCAGGAAAGAGAGATCGTCCGTCACGAGCGTCTACTGTCGCAGACACCACAGGTGACCCGCCAACCGCACCGGCCACGACCGTCGCGGACGCAACGATCTGTGTCCACTCGGGCCCGAATGCGCAACGAACGACGACAGCAGGCAATGTTTGCCGGATGTTTTCGCCGAACCGTTCGCTTTAGTCTGAACGCATGACGACGTTCGCCGACAAGTCCGCAGAGACCAGCAGCGCCGCCGACCTCATCGCACTCGACGAGCGCTGGAGCACGCACAACTACCACCCACTGCCTGTCGTGATCGCCGAGGCCGAGGGCGCATGGGTGACCGACGTGCACGGTGAGCGTTACCTCGACTTCCTGTCCGGGTACTCGGCCCTGAACTTCGGCCACCGCCACCCCGCCCTCGTCCAGGCCGCGATGGAGCAGCTCGGGCGGGTGACCCTGACCTCGCGGGCGTTCCACCACGACCAGTTGGGGCTGTTCTGCAAGGAACTGGCCGAGCTGACCGGCACCGAGATGGTGCTGCCCATGAACTCCGGTGCCGAGGCCGTCGAGTCGGCGATCAAGGTGGCGCGCAAGTGGGCCTACCGCGTCAAGGGCGTGCCCGAGAACCAGGCTCAGATCGTGGTCGCCGGGTCCAACTTCCACGGCCGCACCACCACCATCGTCTCCTTCTCCACCGACGACGAGGCGCGCGCGGACTTCGGCCCGTTCACGCCGGGCTTCGTCGTGGTGCCCTACGGCGACGCGGCGGCGCTGGCGCAGGCCGTCACCGAGAACACGGCCGCCGTGTTGCTGGAGCCGATCCAGGGCGAGGCCGGGGTCGTCGTGCCGCCGGACGGCTACCTCGCCGAGGCCCGCAGGCTGTGCGACGAGGCGGGCGCGCTGCTCATCGCCGACGAGATCCAGTCGGGAATGGCGCGCACCGGCACGATCTTCGCGCTGGACCACGAGCGCGTCACGGCCGACCTCTACACGCTGGGCAAGGCCCTGGGCGGCGGCATCCTCCCGGTCTCGGCGGTGGTGGGCCGCGCCGACGTCCTCGGGGTGCTGCGTCCGGGCGAGCACGGCTCGACCTTCGGCGGCAACCCGCTCGCGTGCGCGGTGGGCCGTGCCGTCGTTCGCCTGTTGTCCACGGGCGAGTTCCAGCAGCGTTCCACGGCGCTGGGCGCGCACCTGCACGAGCGGCTCGGCGCGCTGGTCGGCCACGGCGTGGCGGCGGTGCGGGGCCGGGGCCTGTGGGCGGGTGTCGACCTGGCGCCGGGCACGCTCACGGGTCGGCAGGCGTCGGAGGCGCTGATGAAGCGTGGCGTGCTGTGCAAGGAGACGCACGGACACACCCTGCGGCTCGCCCCGCCGCTGGTGATCGAGAAGTCCGAACTGGACCGCGGGGTGGACGCCCTGGCCGAGGTCGTCGCGCAGGGATGACCGGCGGCCCGCCTGGTGCCGCGTCCCTTCGGTTGACCGTCACGGCGACGGCGAGTGCGGCGATCGCGCTCATGCTCGGCCTCGCCGTGGCGGGACAACGGCGAGGCACCGCGTTCGACGCCGCTGTCGAAACCACCGTGGATCACGCGCTGGGCGGCTCGTGGTTCGCCCGGGTCCTGGTGGCTCCCACGGAGCCGTGGGCGGTGCTCGCCGTGCTGGTCACGGCTGCCGCCGCCCTCGGCGTGGCCCGTCGGCGCCCCGAGGTGGTCGTGCTCTGCCTCGTCGGCCCGGCCGTCGCGGTGGCGCTCAACACGTGGGTGCTGAAACCGGCGTTCGGCCGGTACTACGACGACCACCTCGCCTACCCGAGTGGCCACACGGTGAGCCTGGTCGCCGCTGTCACCGTCGTGGCGTTGTCGGTTCGCACCGTGCGGGCACGCGTGCTCACGGTCGCGGTCGGTGCGCTAGGCACCGTCGGCGCGGCCGTCGGTATGGCGGCCCTGGACTACCACTACGTCACCGACGTGGTCGGGGGCGCCGCCACCGCCGTCGCGATCGTCTCGGTGGTCGCGCTCGTCGTCAGGCCCCGGGCGCGGTCTGCGGCGACACGGCGTCGCGAGCCAGCGCCGTGAGCCTGCTGATCGCCCTCAGGTACTTCTTGCGGTAGCCGCCCGCGAGCATGTCCTCGTCGAACAACTCGGCGAGCGAGCCGCCGGAGACGAGCACCGGGATCGCCCGGTCGTACAGCCGGTCGGCGAAGGCCACGAGCCGCAACGCGATCGCCTGGTCGGCGGCGGGCCGCACGCCGCGCAGGTGCACGGCGGCCACCCCGTCGACCAGCCGCCCGTACCGCGACGGGTGCAGGCTCGCCAGGTGCGCGCAGAGGTCGTCGAAGTCGTCCAGCGTCGCACCGGGCCACGCCTCGGCCGACGCCACGAGGTCCGCGTCCCCGTGCGGCTCGGGCGGGTCGGCGAGCCCACGGTGCCGGTAGTCGGGACCGTCGACCCGCACGACGTCGAACGTCGCGGACAGCGACTGGATCTCACGCAGGAAGTCGTCGGCCGCGAACCGGCCCTCGCCGAGCTTGTCGGGCAGGGTGTTGGACGTCGCCGCGACGAACACTCCCGCCTCGGTGAGTTCCCGCAGCAGCCGGTTCACCAGCATCGTGTCGCCGGGGTCGTCCAGCTCGAACTCGTCGATGGCCAGCAGGCGGTGTCCCGAGAGCCGCCGCACGGCCTCCCCGAATCCGAGCGCGCCCACCACGTGCGTCAGCTCGACGAACGTCCCGTACGCCTTCGGGCCCGGCACCGCGTGCCAGAGGGAGGCGAGCAGGTGCGTCTTGCCGACCCCGAACCCGCCGTCGAGGTAGAGGCCGAGCCGGTCGGCCTGCTTGCGACCGCGCCCGAAGAGCGCGCGCCAACCGGTCGCCCCGCCCTTGCCCGCAGCGCCGACCCGCTCCGCGAACGCCGAGCACGCGCGCACGGCGTCGGCCTGGCTCGGCTCCGCCGGGTTGGGGACGTAGGTGGAGAACCGGACGCCGTCGAACCGGGGCGGGGGCACCAGCGTCGAGATCAGTTCGTCGGGGGCGATCTCGGGACGACGTGCGGTGAGCTGCTCGGTCGGCATACCGATCAGCGTATGTGGTGGCCCTGCGCTGCTCCCGGCGGTCGGCCCGTGTTGTGATGACCGTTGTGCACCGGCTACTGCCCACCGCTGATGGTCCCGCGTCGGAACCCGTGACCGACGCCGAACTCGAACGCCTCTACGACTACCCGCCCGAGCTGACCCGCCCGTGGGTGCAGGTCAACTTCGTGGCGTCGGCCGACGGTGCCGTCGCCGTGGCGGACCGGTCCGAGGGCCTGTCGCACCCGGCCGACAAGCGGGTCTTCGCGTTGGGCCGCGATCTCGCGGACGTGATCCTCGTCGGTGTGGGCACGGCGCAGGCGGAGGGCTACCGCGGCGTGCGGCCACGGGAGCTGCGGGTCGAACGACGTCGCCGGCTCGGCCTGAGCGACCTGCCGCCGCTGGCCGTGGTGACGGGGTCCTGCCGTCTCACGCCGGACGATCCGATCGTGACGGACACCAGGGTGCCGCCGCTCGTCGTCACCACGACGACGGCACCGCGGCAGCGGAAGCGTGACCTGGTCGCCGCCGGGGTGGACGTGATCGAGGCGGGTACCGAGGTCGTCGAACCCCACACCGTGCTCGCGGCGCTGGCCGAGCGTGGCCTGTACCGGGTGAACTGCGAGGGCGGCCCGCAGTTGTTCGCGGCGCTCGTGGCCGCCGACGCCGTCGACCAGCTCTGCCTGACGGTCGCGCCGCTGCTCGCGGGCGCCGGATCGGGTCGCATCGTCGCCGGGACGCCGAGCCCGGTCCCCCGGTCGTTGCGGCTCGACTCGGTGCTGCACGAGGACGGTTTCCTCATGTTGCGCTACCGCCGCGCTGCCGCACACTCGCGGTGAGACCCCACTCACGGGCGTCTCACCGGTGCCGTGTCAAGGTTTGACGAGGAATTCCGCCGCAGGAAGTGAGGGCCCGTTTCCGTGCCGCGCCGTGGTCGTGCTCGCCGACACCTCGTGGTGTCCACCCTGGTCGGTCTGCTGGTGGCGGGGTGCACCGCCGGTCCGTCGTCGCGTCCTGCCGTCCTGGAGGGGGACAGCGACCCCGCACCCGAGACGAGCACCGAGACCACACCCGACGTTCCCCTGCCCGACCTGAGCGAGCCCAGGAACCCGGCGCTGCGGTGGTCGGACTGTCCCCCCGAACTGCTGCGGGACCTCGACGGGACCGACCCGGCGCCGGAGGTGTCGTGCGCCCGGATCAGTCTCTCGCTCGACGCACCCGGCCTGCCCGGTCTCGGTCTGACCCGCATCGGGGTCAGCAAGGTCGGGACCGGGCGCATCCCACTCGTGGTCCTCAACGACGTCGGCGGCGAACCCGGCACGCGATACGCCGTGCAGCTCGCCCGGACGCTGCCCGACGAGGTGCTGGAGACGTTCTCGCTCATCGGCGTCGACCGCCGGGGCACGGGCACGTCCGACGCCCTGCGATGCATCCCGGAGCAGGAACGGGAGACGCTGCTGAGCCACGACCCGGCCACCTCGGTGGACCCGCTCCTCGACGCGGCCAGGACGGCGGGCCAGCAGTGCGCCATCGCGCTGGAGGACGTCCAGACCGCCTACGACAGTTGGCGCACCGCGGGCGACCTCGAAGAGCTCCGCATCCAACTCGGTGTCGACCACCTCAATGTGCTGGGACACGGTGACGGGTCCGTCCCCGCCGCCTACTACGCCGCCCGGTTCCCCGACCGCGCGGGCCGCATCGTGCTCGACGGCGTCCCCGACCCGTCGACCGACCCGACGGGGGTGCTGGGCGACGTGGCGGCGGGAGCGGAGGCGACCCTCGACGAGTTCACCGCCGACTGCGCTCGCCGGAACTGCCCGCTGGGGGACGACGCCCGCGCGGTGGTGACCGAGCTCGCGGACAACGCCCGGGCCACCCCGCTGCGAGCCGGTGAGCACCGGCTGAACTCGACCCTCGTCCGCAGGGCGGTGCTCGCCGGGCTGTCCCAGCCGGGCCGGTGGGTCGAGCTGGCCGATGCCGTCGACGCCGCCCGGAGCGGTGACGCCTCGCGGCTGGCGGCGTTCGTGACTCCCTGGCTCGACGACGACCCGAGCGGCGCGCCGAGAACGGACGGCGTGCTCGTCACCCGGTGCAACGACACCGCAAGCCGGCTGCCGCACGACCAGCTCCGGGAGGCCGCCCGCGCGCTGCGCTCCGACCATCCCGTGTTCGGGGCCGTGGTGGCACAGCCACTCGTGTGGTGCAGCCCGTGGCCGAGCCGCCAGGAGAACGTCCCCGATCTCGGCTCCCCCGAGGCGCCGCCCGTCCTCGTGCTCAGTACCGCCACCGACCCGCTGACGCCCGAGCGCGGCACCGTGCGGGCCGCCGAGCAGATTCCCAGCGCGGTGCGGGTGGCCTGGCAGGGCGCCGGGCACGGCGCGCTCGGCTCCCCGTGCGTGGGCCAGGAGGTCGCCGCCTTCCTGGTCGACGGAGACGTGCCGAGGGACGGCACGCTGTGCCCGGCGTGACCGCTCAGCGCACCTGCAGGGTGGCGACGACCGGTCGGTGGTCCGAGGCAGTCGTCACGGGCACGGCGGCGTCGAGGACCCGCACCGGACCGGCCACGGTCACGTAGTCGATGCGCTTCACCGGGTCGTCGGCAGGGAAGGTGAGGCCGCTGTCGGGCACTCGCCACGCGTCCCGCACGTGCGCGAACAGCGGTGCGAGCTCCGGTGCCGAGGGCTCGGCGTTGAAGTCACCGAGCAGCACCTGGGGCGCACTCTCCGGCTGCCGACCGAGGATGTGCAGGGTGTCCTCCACCTGACGCTGCCGCACCGACGGGTCGGGCCGGTAGTCGAGGTGCGTGCTGTAGACGTGCACGGGTCTGCCGTGGACGGACAGGACCACCTCGGCGAAGCCCGGCCCCGGCTCCGGCTCGGCGTCGGGGTCCACCGTGGACCACCGGGTGATGCGGTGGTTCGTGGTCGACAGAATCGGGTGGGCGCTCAGGATCGCCACGCCGTACCGGCGCCGTTCCTCGTGGCCGGGTTCCGGGTCGAGGTCGTAGATCGGCGCGAAGAACGCCGACATGCCCGTCAGCCGGGCGAGCTCGGCGACCTGGTCGGCGTAGGCGCTGCGGTCGGACCAGTGAACGTCGACCTCCTGCAACCCCACCACGTCGACGTCGGCCTGCCGGACGACCGCGGCGATGCGTTCGAGGTCGGCCCGGCCGTCGACGCCGATGCCGGTGTGGATGTTGTAGGTCATCACGCGGAGGACCCGGGCGGAGTCGGTGCTCGCAGCGGCCGGAGTGGTGAACGCGAGGACCATCAGCACGATCGTCAGAGCCGCGGCGACCGCCGAGCGACCCCGAACACGGACGGGAAACGGATGAACACGATGGGTATACATGTCTAGACCATAGAGCGGCCGACCGGCTCTTGACGGAACTGCGCACAGATGTTTCGCTGACGGTCGGTGAACCTTCTGTCGTTGCTCGCAGGCCTGACCAGGCACGACCCGCACGCCATCATCGCGATCGACGCCGATCCCGACCAGCCGCAGCATGTCAGCCGCGCCGAACTGTGGCGCCACACGCTGCAGCTACGCGCCGACCTCGCGACGGCCGGCGTCGGACGCGGTGACGGCGTGCTCGTTCTGCTGCCCGCCTCCTCGTCGGTGTTGGAATGGCACGTGGCGACCGCGTCCCTCGGCGCCCACGTCGTGTGCGCCGACGTCGACAGCTCCGCCGACACGCTCGGCGACGTGCTGCGCCGCGTGCGCCCCAAGGTCGTCGCGACGCCGCATCTCGGACCCGCGTCCACGACGCTGCACGAGGCCGTGCGGCACGGTGAAGTGCACGGAGGCGTCGTCCCCACCGTGGCGGTCGTGCCCGCCCCCGGCCGCACCCCACCGGTCGACCCGTCGCCGTACGACGTGGGCGCGGGCGCGTGGCTGCCCAGCCCGCCGACCGTCGGCATGCCGATGCCGGAGGTGCGCGGTGACGAGGTGGCGGTGGCCTTCCTCCCGGAGCTGGCGGCCCATCGCGAGTCGGCACTCACCCGGCACGCGCACGCCACGGCGGAGGCACTCGGCTTGGGCGAGGACGACGTCGTGCTGTGCACCACGCCCCCGTCGTCGCCGCTGTGGCTGTCGATCGCGCTCGCGGCCGTCTCCACCGGGGCGACCTGCCTGCTCGAAGCCCGCCCGACCCCGCGGACCGTCCTGGCGGACGTGGCCCGCTTCGGGGTGACCCACGTCGCCACGGACGCCGAGTGCGCCGCCGCGCTCGCGGCCCTGGCCGGAACGCGGGACACGCCGACGTGGCGCTGGCTGGGCGTCGCGGGTCGCGCCGACGCCCCCGAGGCGCACGCCGAGGCCGTGCGGCTCAGCGAGCAGGCGTTCGGCCTGCCCGCCACAGCCCTCTACACCGTGCCGGAACTGTGCCCGCCCGTCGCGTTGTGGCCGTCGGGGGCGCCGGAGCGCTCCCGCGGTCACGCGGGTGGCCGCCCGGTCGGCTCCGACGTCGAGTTCCGGATCGTGCACCCCGAGACGGGTGCCGCCCTGCCGTCGGGTGTCCTCGGCGAGATCCAGGTCCGGGGCACCGTGGTGCCGGACACGTGGCTCGACTCGCCGGACGCGTTCTCGACCCGCCGGACCGTCGACGGCTGGTTCTGCACCGGCGACTCGGGCAGCCTCGACGTCGAGGGAACGCTGCGCCACACCGGCCGCGTCGTCGCCGCGAGCAGGGACTGACCGACCCGGACCGCTGCTCGGCCGCGCCGTCGGTGTCGTCTACCGTGTTCGCCGTGCGGATGACGACGAAAGTGCTCGTGGGCCTGGTCGTCCTCGGCGCCCTCGCCGTCGTCGCCGTGCTGGTGCCGATTCCCGGCCCCGCGCAGGTCCGCCTCTGGGCCGAGAACCTCGGCGCGATGGGTGTCGTGGCGTTCTTCGGCGCCTACGCGGTGTGCACGGCGGCCCCCGTGCCCCGGACGGTGTTCAACCTCGCGGCGGGTCTGCTGTTCGGTGAGCTGGTGGGCGTCCCGGTGGCGCTCGCGGCGACAGTGCTGTCGGGGCTGCTCGGATTCGCTCTCGCCCGGCCCCTGGGCCGGGAGGTGGTGCTGCGACACCTGCACCGCAAGCCCGTGAGGGTCCTAGACGAACGGCTCTCCGGAGGCGGGGCGCTCGCCGTCGCCTCACTGCGGCTCATCCCGGTCGTCCCCTTCGCTCCGCTCAGCTACCTCTGCGGGGTGTCCACCCTGTCGACGAAGCCGTACCTCGTGGGCACGGCGATCGGCAGCGTGCCGGGCACGATCGCCGTGGTGGTGCTCGGCGACGCGCTCACCGGCACGACGCCACCCGCACTGATCGCCTGCTACGCCACGTTCGCCGTGCTCGGCGCGCTCGGCCTGCTGAGGGCGGTGCGCTCGGTCGAACCGACGGCGGGGAAAACCGTTGCGGCGACGGGGGATTTCGAGTCACGGCGGGGTGGTGACGGCGTCGACCCGCCCGGCGGTTGACGTCGACGGCGGGAGGGCGACCGCTACACTCATCGGAGTGCGGAGATCACATTTCTTCGCGCCCGCGCCCTGTCACCAGCACGGAACGTAGCCGAGGAGTAGTGCCATCAACACCGGTCAATTGATCGCAGGTCACTATCGCCTCGTCGAGCACATCGGGAGCGGTGCCATGGGCATCGTGTGGCGTGCGATCGACGAGCGCCTCGAACGCTCTGTGGCGGTGAAGCAGATCATCGCGCAGCCCGGCCTCTCCGACGCCGAGCGCGACACCATGCGACAGCGCGCCATGCGCGAAGCCCGCAACGCGGCGCGGTTCCAACACCCGAACGCCATCGTCGTCTTCGACATCGCCGAGCACGAAGGCGATCCCTGCCTGGTGATGGAGTACCTGCCCTCGCGGAGCCTCTCGGCGGTGCTGGTGGAGCACGAGACCCTGCCGGTGCCGGAAGTCGCGCGGATCGGCGAGCAGGTCGCTTCCGCGCTGATCGCCGCGCATCGCGCCGGCATCGTGCACCGGGACATCAAGCCGGGCAACATCCTCATCGACGACAACGGCGTCTGCAAGATCACCGACTTCGGGATCTCCCGGGCCACCGGCGACCTCACGCTCACACAGACCGGCCTCATCGGCGGCACCCCCGCCTACCTCGCTCCGGAGCTGGCGCGCGGCGCGGACCCGAAGCCGAGTTCGGACGTCTTCGCCCTCGGGGCCACGCTCTACCACGCGATCGAGGGGCTCCCGCCGTACGGCGACAACACCAACCAGCTCGCGCTCCTGTACGCGGCGGCCAGCGGCAAGATCAACCCGCCCAGACAGGCGGGACCGGCCACGGCGCTGTTGATGCAACTGCTCAACCCGGAGCCGGAAAACCGGCCGAGCATGACTGAGGCCCGCGACAAGCTGGCCAAGCTCGCTTCCGGGCAGGCCGGGGTCGCAGCGGCCGTCGCTCCTCCTACGCCGAAGGAGCAGACGCGGGAGATGACGGCCACGCCCGCGGACCCGGCGAGTCCGCCGCCGTGGCGCCGGGACGCCTCGCCGGAACCGCCGGCTCAGCCGGCCACCGCCATGGCCTCCAGCGCCCCTGAACCGTCGCCGGACGGCGGATCGCGGAAGAACCTCGTGTTCGGCGCGGTCGCCGTCGTCGTACTCGTCGTCGCGGCCGGACTCGTCATCGTGCTGACCAGCAACAACGGCGACGACAGCCAAGCCGGTGAGCACACGTCGCAGTCGCCGACGCCGACCAACAGCCAGGGCGCTCCCGCCCCGCCGAGCTCCGAGGCGGACATCACCGACTACCGCTCCGCGGGTCAGCTCCTCGTCCGCTACTTCTACGACAACGGCCAGGGGCCGGGCGACCACTGGGACTTCCTCACCCCGTACGCCCAGCAGACCTACTTCGGCAGCGAGGAGGAATACCGGGCGTACTGGGCCGACCACACGGTCAAGAACGTCCGGCGGGCGACCGCGGTCGAGGGCAACGCGAAGAACGCGGACGGCTCGCTCAACATGAAGGTCAACGTGGACTTCGGCAGCGGCCTGTCGCCCATCTTCCTGCGTGTGGTCGTGCTGAACGGCGAGCTGAAGATCGACGGCGATCCCCGTCCGGAGTCGAACCAGCAGCCCTGACCGTCGACCTGTGCCGACGGCCAGGTGTGACTTACCGTGGAACCATGGCCGAGAACCCGGGAGCCGAGCGCCATCCCCGCTTCGACGACGACCTCGTCGGACTCGACCCGGACGATCCCGACGCGCAGGCGTTCGCCGAGCACCTGGACCGCATGCAGCGGTGCGATCCGACGTTCACCGTCGAAGGCTCGCTGCGCGGGGTCGCCGACTTCGCCGAGGGCAGCAACCGCGCGGGCGGCCTTCGCTGGTGGGTCGCCGCGGCCGTGGTGTGCCTGATTCTCATCGGTGTCCTCGTCAGTGCCTGGGACATCGTCGTGGATCTCCTCGCCTGGCTTGCGAGGTAGCCTGGGAACCATGGAGTCCGGCACCCACACGACGCCGAAGGTTGTCAAGACCGAGCAGGAATGGCGCGCGCAACTGAGTCCCGAGGAGTACGCGGTCCTGCGGCAGGCCGCCACCGAACGCCCGTTCACCGGCGAGTACAACGACACCAAGACGGAAGGCGTGTACGAGTGCCGGGCGTGCGGGGCCGAGCTGTTCCGCAGTGACACGAAGTTCGAGAGCCACTGCGGATGGCCGTCGTTCTACGACCCGGCCGACTCCGACGCCGTGGTGCTCCGCGAGGACCGCTCGCTCGGGATGGTGCGCACGGAGGTGCTGTGCGCGTCGTGCCACAGCCACCTCGGCCACGTCTTCGAGGGTGAGGGTTACGGCACCCCCACCGACCAGCGCTACTGCATCAACTCGATCGCCCTGCGGCTGGTCAGCACCGAGAAGTGAACGCGAACCGCGCCCGATCACGACGGTCGGGCGCGGTTCGACGCACTCAGGGCAGGTTGAGCACCAGCTCGTTGGGCTGCACGCGCGTGCCGGTGTAGAACGGCGTCTCCACCCGCACGTGCCTGCGCGCGTCGGTGGCCCGCAGGTGGCGCATCAGGTCGAGGATGCGGTGCAGTTCGTCCGCCTCGAACGCCAGGATCCACTCGTAGTCACCGAGGGCGAAGGAGGCGACCGTGTTCGCCCGGACGTCCGGGTAGTCGCGCGCTTCCTTGCCGTGCTCGGCAAGCATCCTGCGCCGTTCGGCGTCCGGGAGCAGGTACCACTCGTAGGACCGGACGAACGGGTAGACGCAGATGTACTTGCGCGGTTCCTCGCCCGCGAGGAACGCGGGAATGTGGCTCTTGTTGAACTCGGCGGGGCGGTGGAGGGCGAACTGGCTCCACACCGGCGTCGACGCGCGACCCAGCGGCGTGCGGCGGAAGCCGGTGTAGGCCGCCTGGACCTGCTCGGCCTCCTCGGCGTGCCACCAGATCATGTAGTCGGCATCGGCCCGCAGCCCGGAGAGATCGTAGACGCCGCGCACGACCACGCCCTTGCCCTCCAGGGCGTCGAGGTAGTCGGTGGTCTCCGCGGCCGCCTGGCCCCGGTCGTCACCGAGCCTGCCCGGCTCGACCCGGAACACGGACCACGCCGTGTAACGGATGGTGTTGTTCAGTTCGTCGTAGTTCAACCGCGCCATGGGTCTATCGTCCCACCACTCGCAGCGCCGCGGCTGTTCCGGTGGCCACACATGCGGGCACGCCCACACCGTGCAGTGCGGCACCCGCGACGGCCAGCCCGTCGAGCCGGGCCACCGCCCGTTCGATGCGGGCGACCCGGTCGAGATGCCCGACCCCGTACTGCGGCAGTCCCCCGCCCCAGCGCTGGACGTGACTGTCGACGGGCTCCGCCGTCACCCCGGTCAAGTCCGCCAGGTCGGACCGCACGCGCGCGATCAGTTCGTCGTCGCCGACCTGCAGCGACCGGGCCTCGCCGAACCGGCCGACGGACCCGCGGATCAGCACGGGATCGCCGGGGCCGGAGTGGTGGGACCATTTCCGGGCCGAGAAGGTGAACGCTTTCGCCGTGAACGGTCGTCCGTCCGACCGACGCTCCCGCTCGCCGATGAGCACGCCGGAGGACGAGGGAAGCTCCGTCCCGGCGGGGAGCGCGAGCGCGACCACCGCCATCGAGGCCAGCTCCATCTCGGCGTACGCGGCGGCGGCGTCGGGGGCGACGTCCGCCAGCAACCGACTCGCGGCGGGTGGAGGCACGGCGAGCACCACGGCGTCGGCCTCCAGCTCGGCGTCGGCGGGCGCGTGTGCCGGTGCCGCCGCGCCGAGGCGGAGCCGCCACCCGCCATCAGGGCGTCGGTGCAATTCCCGCACGGGCTCTCCGAGCCGGAAGTCCGCCTCGCTGCCCTTCGCGAGCCGGTCGACGAGGTCGCCGAGCCCACCGCGGAGCGTGGCGAAGACGGGAGCGGTGCTCGGTCGCTTCGGCAGCGTGGCCGCCACTGCCTCCGTCAGCGACGTCGCTCCGCCGTCGAGAGCCGCCGCGACGGCGGGCACCGTGGCACGCAACCCGAGGCCGTCGGCACCGCCCGCGTAAACGCCACCGAGCAGCGGGTCCACCAGACGTTCGACGACCTCGTCGCCGAATCGCTCACGCAGCAGCGCACCCAGCGAGACGTCGTGTGCGGGCAACACCAGTGGCGTCGCGGCGCGCTCCGCCGCCACGGCACGCACCCCGTCGTCCGACAGCACGCCGGCCACCGACTCGGCCGACGCCGGAATGCCCATCATCGTGCCCTTGGGCAGCGATGCCGTCCGGCCGAGCGCCCGCACCGAACCGGAGGCGGTGGTGGGGTGCACCAGCTCGTCGCCGAGCCCCGCCTCCCGCATCAACGCCACCGCTTCCGGACGTCGCGCGAGCACGGCCTCGGCGCCCACGTCGAACGGTCGACCGGCCAGCTCGACCGTGCGCACCTTCCCGCCGAGGACGGACGCGGAATCGCAGACCGTGATCCGCGCCCGCGGCCCGAGTTCGCCACGCAGCCGATAGGCGGCCGTCAGACCCGCGATGCCCGCGCCGACCACGACGACGTCGCGGACCTCGCGGATCGACAGTGGCCGAGCCGTGTCCGAGTCCACCTCGCCTCCCGTCACAGGCTGTGCACCAGCTCCACGACGCGGGTCAGCACCGACGGATCGGTGTCGGGCAGGACGCCGTGGCCGAGGTTGAAGATGTGTCCGCCCGCGGCGCGTCCCTCGTCGACGATCCGACGCACCTCGGCCTCGACGACCGGCCAGGACGCGCTCAGCAGCGCGGGGTCGAGGTTGCCCTGCACCACCGGAGCGGGCCGGCCGCTCACGGTGAGCCGCCGCGCGGCCTCGTCGAGCGGGATCCGCCAGTCGACGCCCACGACGTCGGCGCCGGCCTCGCGCATGGACGGGAGCAACTCGCCCGTGCCCACGCCGAAGTGGATGCGCGGGACTCCGTAGTCGGCCACGCCGTCCAGCACCGCCGCGGAGTGCGGCAGGACGAAGGTGCGGTAGTCCCGCACCGACAACGCCCCGGCCCACGAGTCGAAGAGCTGCACCGCGTCGACACCCGCGTCCAACTGGGCGCGGAGGAAGGTCAGCGTGATGCGCGCCAACGCGCCCGCGAGGGCGTGCCACACCTCGGGCTCGCTGTGCATCAGCGCCTTGGTGCGCTCGTGGTTCTTGCTGGGCCCGCCCTCGATGAGGTACGAGGCCAACGTGAACGGAGCACCGGCGAACCCGATGAGCGGCGTGCCGCCCAACTGCTCGGTCAACAGCTTCACACCGTCGGTGATCGGCCGCACCTGCTCCGGGTCCAGCTCGGGCAGCGCCGCCACGTCGGCGCGCGACCGCACCGGGTTCGCGACCACCGGCCCGGTCCCGGCGACGATGTCGATGTCGACGCCCGCGGCCTTCAACGGCACCACGATGTCGCTGAACAGGATCGCGGCGTCCACCCCGTGCCTGCGCACCGGCTGGATCGTGATCTCGGCCAGCATCTCGGGGTTGAAGCACGCCTCGAGCATCGGGACGCCTTCACGGAGTCGCCGGTACTCCGGCAACGACCGTCCCGCCTGACGCATGAACCACACGGGGACGTGCGCGGGTGTTCCGCCCCGCGCGGCGACGAGAAACGGCGCGTCGGGAAGGTTGCGACGTGCCGACGCAGGAGTAGTTGTCATCGCCAACAATCGTGCCATGACGTCGGGACGGCCCGATCCCCGGCGCGCCTGTGCCCGCACTCGCGGCACCCCGTCCTACAGTCGAGTGGTGACCGCGATGACTGAGGCACCCGACGAGTTCCAAGCCGCCGTTGCCTCGTTGCGCTCCGTGCCCCCCCGGCCGGAGGTGACGCTGGAGCCGATCAAGGCCCCGCGCCGCCTGGCACCGTGGGCGTTCGCTCTCGCGGCGGAGGTCACCGGCCCCGAGGACGTCCCCGCGTCCGGACGGCTGGTGCTCCTGCACGACCCGCAGGGCCAGGACGGCTGGCATGGCACGTTCCGGCTCGTCGTCTTCGTGCGAGCGGAACTCGACGCCGAGCTGGCCACGGACCCGTTCCTGCCCGACGTGGGCTGGGCGTGGCTCACCGACGCGCTCGACGCCACGGGAGCGACGTGGACGGCTCTGCGCGGCACGGTCACCGAGACGTCGTCGGCCCGATTCGGCGACATCGCGGGACCGGTCCGCACCGACGACATCGAGCTGCGGGCGTCGTGGACCCCGACGACCACCGACCTCCGTCCCCACGGTGAGGCGTTCTCCATGGCGCTGTCGCACTACGCGGGTCTGCCGCCCGTGGGCGTGAGCGTGTTCGGGCAGCGCCGCACCGACTGACCGCCCTCACCCCGTCGAACGGCCGCCGCAGTCGCATCGCCGGGCTCGACACCGCATAATTCTTTTCGTTCGCAACTCTCCCCTGACGTAAAGGCGAGGACGGTGTGCACTTTCGGACGCGGTTTCGACCGTACGAATTCGACGAACCCGTCGTCACGCGCGGTCCAGACCACCTCGCGAGGCACTGGAAAGACCTGCAAAGTGCCTCTGCACAGGGCGGATGCACGGGCATCCGGAGCGTGAGAACCCACTTACATCGTCGACCCTGAGCTATGCGTTAACCACAATCCGTACAAGAACCCGAATGCGCTATAGCTGGAGCGGTGAGTCATTACCCGATAGGGACAGATCAGTGGTGAATGCCCCCACTGACCCACCTGGGCGGCTAGAGTGCTTTCGACGACACCACTTTCGGTCTAAGGCTGGCGCGGCTGATCGGCCGAAAGTCCCGGTGCCGGTCGGGGGGCACGACCGACTCCAGGGAGGTAGTGACGTGGCTGCCGTCGGCTTTACTCAGGCCGTCCGATCCACGCCAGCCGGCTCATTGCCGGCGAGCATGGTCCCGCACCCGCGGGAGGAACTGTTTTCTGTGCTGGTGGTCGACGACCACCCGCTGTTGAGGGAGGCGATCGCCGCACGACTTGCGCAGATGGGCGCCGGCACGGTCCACGAGGCCGCGACCGTCGCCGAGGCGAGAGCGAGGGCGGCCGCGACTGGGCCGTGCGACCTCGCGATCCTCGACCTCGGGCTGCCGGATGGCAGCGGTATCGAACTCGTCACGGAGCTCCGCAGCAGCGGTTGGCTCCGGGTCGTGGTCCTCGCGTCGTCCGACGACCCGTACGCCGTGCGTTCGGCGTTCCAGGCGGGCGCGCAGGCGTATCTGCTGAAGTCCGCGTCGCCGGTGGTGGTCACCGACGGCGTACGGCGGGTGCTGGAGGGAGGCGTCTACGCCGACCCCAGCGTCGCACCCGTCCTGGCCACCGGTACTCGGGTGGCGGGCACCGACAACACGCCGCGTGAGCTTTCCGCTCGCGAGGTCGAGGTGCTCCAGCTCGTGGCCGACGGCCAGTCCAACAAGGAAATCGGTGAAGAGCTCAGTCTGTCCGCGTTGACGGTGAAGTCCCACCTCTCGCGGATCGGGCGCAAGCTCGGCACCGGCGACCGGGCGCAGATGGTCGCGTTGGCCATGCGCGCGGGCGTGATCCGCTGACACACTGCAGCCCTACGGGGCGGGCGACCAGGCGCGGTAGGCCCGTCCCGTAGGGTTCACCAACGTGAACAACGCAGATCCACGCTCCGGCCCGCCGGAGGACTCTGCACCCTTCTTGCTGACCGAACCGGCCGGCGGAACTCCCGACGTGATCGCCGACCCGGACAGCCTGCGCGAGGCGTGTGCGCAGCTCGCCGCGGGCACCGGCGCGCTCGCCGTGGACACCGAACGCGCCTCCGGTTATCGCTACTGGCCGAGGGCGTACCTCGTGCAGATCAGACGCGAGGGTGCCGGCACGTTCCTCGTCGACCCGATCCCACTGCGCGACCACCTCGCGCCGCTCGCCGAGGTGATGAACGACGTCGAGTGGGTGCTGCACGCGGCCTCGCAAGACTTGCCGTGCCTCGCCGAACTGGGCCTCCACCCGCCGTCGTTGTTCGACACCGAACTCGCGGGCAGGCTCGCGGGTCACCAGCGAGTGGCCCTGGGCACGCTCGTGGAGGAACTGCTGGGATACCGGCTGGAGAAGGGCCACAGCGCGGCCGACTGGTCGCGACGCCCGCTGCCGGTCGACTGGCTGAACTACGCCGCACTCGACGTCGAACTGCTCGTGCCACTGCGCGCGAAGCTGGAGGCCGAGCTGGAGGCGGCGGGCAAACTCGACTGGGCTCGACAGGAGTTCGACGCCGTCCGCACGGCGCCGCCACCCCGCCCCCGCGCCGAACCGTGGCGTCGCACGTCCGGCATCCACAAGATCCGCACCGCACGCGGACTCGCCGCGGTGCGCGCGCTGTGGGAGGCCCGCGACGAGCTGGCACGCAAGCGCGACCGGGCCCCGGGACGCATCCTGCCGGACAGCGCCATCATCAACGCCGTGCTCGCGGACCCGCGGTCCGTGGCCGATCTCCTTCAGCTCCCGGTGTTCGGGGGCCGCGTGCAGCGCAGGCAGGCCAACCGCTGGCTGCGGCAGCTCCACCACGCCCGGACGCTGCCCGCCTCCGAGCTCCCCAGCGTGGCCGTCGCGCACGACGGTCCACCCCCGGCGAACCGGTGGGCCGACAAGGACCCCGACGCGGCGGCTCGCCTGGCTGCCGCGAGGACGGCGCTGGCCGACATCGCGGAGCGGCATCGGCTCCCGGTGGAGAACCTGCTGCTCCCGGACTTGCTGCGTCGCACCTGTTGGCGACCGCCCGCGGACCTGTCACCGGAGTCCGTCGCAGCGGCACTCGCCGACGGTGGCGCAAGGCCGTGGCAGGTGGAGTTGACCGCCGAGGCCCTCAGCACCGCACTGCGGGCACGGGCCTGACGTCACGCCGCCGGCAACCTCACGGTGACGGCAAGGCCGCCGCCGGGTACCGGTTCGGCCTCCACCGAGCCACCGTGTGCCCGGACCGCCGCCTGGACGATCGAGAGCCCGAGGCCCGCTCCGGTGCGCGCGGTACGGGCCACCCCGGCCCGCCGGAAGGGTTCGAACAACCCGGCCACGGTGTCGTCGGCGATCACCCCACCGGACGATCGCACGGCGAGCTCCACCCACTGGCCGTCGCCCTCGCGGGTGGTCACCTCCAGCCAGCCGTTCTCGACGTTGTGCGTGACCGCGTTCTCGATCAGGTTCCCCGCGATGCGTTCCAGCAGCGCCGGATCGCCCGTCGTGGTCGCCTCACCGAGCTCGAACCGCGCCGACACGCCCTTCTCCTCGGCAGCGGCACGAACCGCACGCCAGGCACTGTCCACGGCCTCGGAGAGACGGACCCGCTCGACCACCGCCAGTTCGGCTCCGTCAGTGCGGGCAAGGAGCAGCAGGGCGTTCACCAGGCGTTCCGCCCGCTCGGTCGCGTCCCGCACCACACCGGCCATGCGGCGCAGCTCCGCCTCGTCCGCCTGCTCGTCGGAGAGCGTGACGTCCAGCTCCGTCCGGATCACCGCGAGCGGGGTCCGCAGCTCGTGGCTGGCGTTGGCCACGAAGTGGCGTTGCGCGTCGAATGCCGCCTGGAGCCGGTCGAGCATCGCGTCGAAGGTACGGGCGAGTTCGGCGAGTTCGTCCCGCGTCCGGACGTCACCGATGCGCTCCCCCATCGACTCGACCGACAACCGGCGCGCGGTGTCCGTGATCTCCCGCAGCGGTCGCAGCACGTGGGAGGTCAGCGTCCACGCGAGAATCGCCGCGGCCGTCACCACGAAGCCGAACGCGCTCAACCCGGCCACGACCACTCGCTGCCGAGCCTGCTCCTGCAGGTGCTCGGAGAGCACGGACGCCTCCACGTCCACGCCGTCCACCTGCACGAGCGTGCCGGGCGGGAGCTGCGGCACCGCCGCGACCGAGTCCCCGACGAGCCGCCACGCCAGCCACAACAGGAGCACGCTCACGACGGCGACGAGCGAGGTGGCCAGCAGGGTGACGCGAGCGCGGAGGGTGCGCGCGGGGAGGGTGGTGCGGCGGATCACCGATCCAGCGAAGCAGAGTCGGCTGCGGTGCCCGCACCGGGCACCCGGTAACCCGACCCCACCACGGTCTCGATGATCCCGGGCTCACCGAGCTTCTTGCGCAACGTCATCACCGTCACCCGCACCGTGGTGGTGAAGGGGTCGGCGTTCTCGTCCCAGACGCGTTCCAACAGCTCCTCGCTGCTGACCACGGCGCCCTTGGCGGAGAGCAGGACCTCCAGGACCCCGAACTCCTTGCGCGTGAGTTCCACCGGCCGCCCCGCGCGGAGCACGGTGCGCTTGGCCGGGTCGAGCTCCACGTCGTCGGCCACGAGCACCGGCGGTGTGGCGGGCGTCGCCCTACGACCGAGCGCGCGGACCCGGGCGACGAGCTCCGGGAAGGCGAAGGGCTTGGACAGGTAGTCGTCGGCGCCGAGGGACAGGCCCTCGACGCGGTCGGACACCGATCCGCTGGCCGTGAGCATGAGCACGCGGGTCAGTTCTCCCGACGTGACGATCTCGCGGCACAACTCGTCACCCGACATCCCGGGCAGGTCACGATCGAGCACCACGACGTCGTACCGGGTGACGGTGGCCTTCTCGTGGCCCTCGTCCCCGGTGAACGCGACGTCGACCGCCATCCCTTCGCGCCGCAGGCCGCGGGCCACCGCCTCGGCCAACGGCGCCTCGTCCTCTACAACCAAAACGCGCACGTCAACACCGTGTCACACCTGTTCCTGGAAACGTCCACCGGCACGCTCGGTCAGTCGCGAGGTGTGTCGATCGCCTCGTCGGCGGCGCGCTCGACGTCCTCGGCACCCCGCGCCGAGTCGCCGAGCCTGCCCGCGGCCCACTCGGTGACGCTGCGCGCCACGTCCTGGGCGGTGAGGCCGATGCTCGCCAGCACCTCGTCGCGCGTGCCGTGCTCCAAAAACCGCTGGGGGATGCCGAGGTCACGCAGCGGGACGTCGCAGTCGGCGTCACGCAGGGCCGCGGCCATCGCCGAACCGAAGCCGCCGTGTCGACCGCTGTCCTCCAGGGTGACCACCAGGCGGTGGGACTCCGCCAACACCACGAGTTCCTCGGGCACGGGCACGACCCAGCGCGGGTCGACGACCGTCACACCGATTCCCTGGTCGGCCAGCCGCTCGGCCGCGGCCAGACCGAGTCGGGCGAACGCGCCGACCGCGACGAGCAGCACGTCACCGCGCTCGTCGTGCCGCAACACGTCCACGGTGCCGACGCGCTCCACCGCGGGCACCGAGTCGACGACGCCACCCCGCGAGAACCGCACCGCGGTGGGGCCGTCGGAGACCTCGACCGCTTCGCGCAGCTCCTCCCGCAGCGTTCGCGCGTCGCGGGGCGCGGCGACCTTCATGCCGGGCACCATGCCGAGCAGCGACAGATCCCACATGCCGTGGTGACTCGGCCCGTCCGGACCCGTGACGCCCGCGCGGTCGAGCACCAGCGTCACCGGCAGCTTGTGCAGGGCGACGTCCATGAGCACCTGGTCGAACGCCCGGTTCAAGAAGGTGGAGTACACCGCCACCACCGGGTGCAACCCGGCCATCGCCAGTCCGGCGGCCGAGGTGACGGCGTGCTGCTCGGCGATGCCGACGTCGTACCAGCGGTCCGGGTACGCCTCGGAGAACGGCTGCAGACCGGTCGAACGCAGCATGGCGGCCGTGATGGCCACCACGTCCTCCCGCTCGGCCCCGATCTTGACGAGCTCCTCGCCGAACACGGACGTCCAGCTCGGCCCCTTGACGGGCGGCTTGCCGGTCTGCGGGTCGATCGGGTCGGTCTGGTGCATCTGGTCGGCCTGGTGGTTCACGGCGGGCGCGTAGCCGTGGCCCTTCTCCGTGACCGCGTGCACGACGACCGGGCCGCCGAAGGCCTTCGCGTTCTGCAGGGCCTTCTCCAGTGCGACCAGGTCGTGGCCGTCGACCGGACCGATGTACTTCAGGCCGAGGTCGGAGAACATGACCTGCGGGCTCAGCGCGTCCTTGATACCCGCCTTGGCGGCGTGCAGGGCGGTGTAGAGCGGCTTGCCCACCACCGGCGTGTTCTGCAGCAACTCCTTGCCACCGTCGAGGAACTTCTCGTAGCCGCGGCGCAGCCGCAGGGACGCGAGGTGCTCGGCGAAGCCACCGATCGTCGGCGAGTAGGAGCGGCCGTTGTCGTTGACGACGATGACGACGGGACGCTCGGGGTCGGCGGCGATGTTGTTCAACGCCTCCCAGCACATGCCGCCGGTCAGGGCGCCGTCACCCACGATCGCCACGGCGTGCCTGCCGCCGCCCTCGCGCTGGTAGGCCCTGGCCAGCCCGTCCGCGTACGACAGCGCGGTGGAGGCATGGCTGTTCTCGATGAAGTCGTGCTCGCTCTCCGCGCGTGCCGGGTATCCGGCGATGCCGCCCTGCTGCCGGAGGCCGTCGAAGTCGCGGTGTCGACCGGTCACGATCTTGTGCACGTACGACTGGTGACCCACGTCGAAGAGCAGGGCGTCCTTCGGGGAGTCGAACACCCGGTGCACCGCGAGGGTGACCTCGACGATCCCGAGGTTGGGTCCGAGATGGCCGCCCGCCCTGCGCACCTTGTCCACGAGGAAATCCCGGATCTCCCCTGCCAGCACGCCCAGTTGGTCGTGATCCATCCGTTTGAGGTCGGCCGGCCCGTGCACGGACTCCAGCAACGTCACGCTCCACCTCGCTCGCCGTCAGTTCTCGCTGCCTCGTTCTGCTTAGTCTAGGGACGTCTTGTCGATGGGCCTACCTTCGGGCGAAGCGCTGCTGTTCCGCGCGGTCCGCCGGATACTGGTCTGACAGGCGACACCGTGCGGTTTTCGGCACCGAGTCGCCGAGGGTCCACGACGAGCGCCGAGAAGGGACAGCCCCATGTCGCGCGAGTTCGATTACGTCGTCGTCGGTGGTGGCACGGCCGGTGCCGTGGTCGCGGCCCGACTGTCGGAGGATCCGTCCACGACCGTCTGCCTGCTGGAAGCCGGGCCCTCCGATGTGGACGACCCGGCCATCCTCCGGCTCGATCGCTGGATGGCGTTGTTGGAGTCCGGATACGACTGGGACTATCCGGTGGAACCGCAGGAGAACGGCAACTCCTTCCTGCGCCACGCCCGTGCGAAGGTGCTCGGCGGGTGCTCCTCACACAACTCGTGCATCGCCTTCTGGGCTCCGGCCGAGGATTTGGACGAGTGGGCGTCGCTGGGGTTGCCGGGCTGGTCGGCCGAGGACATTTTCCCCCTGTACCGGCGGTTGGAGAACAACGACGGCCCCGGCGACCACGGCAGGGACGGGCCGGTGCGCATCCGTTCCGTCCCACCGCACGACCCGGCCGGTGTCGCACTCCTCGACGCCTGCGAACAGGCCGGCATCCCGCGTGCCGACTTCAACGCCGGAAGGACGGTCACCCACGGGGCCAACTGGTTCCAGATCAACGCGTTCGAGGACGGAACCCGGGCGTCGTCCTCGGTGGCCTATCTGCACCCGATCCTGGGCCGACGGTCCAATCTGGAGGTGCGCACCGGGGTCCGGGCCAAGCGGCTGACCTTCGACGGGCTGCGCTGCACCGGGGTGGAGATCCTCGCCGAGGATCTCGTCCACAGTGAACAGGTGACGGCACGCGCGGAGGTCGTGGTGAGCTGTGGCGCCATCGACACCCCGAAGCTGCTGCACCTGTCCGGCATCGGACCGGCGGAGGAGCTCGCCGGGTTCGACATCGACGTGCTCGTCGACTCCCCGGGCGTGGGGCGCAACCTGCAGGACCATCCCGAGGGACTGGTGCAGTGGGAGGCCCGCAGGCCGATGGTTCGGGAGTCGACCCAGTGGTGGGAGATCGGCATCTTCACCACGACGGAGCCGGGTCTGGACCGCCCCGACCTGATGTTCCACTACGGGTCCGTGCCCTTCGACCTCAACACCCTGCGCCACGGCTACCCGACCACGGAGAACGGGTTCTGCCTCACGCCCAACGTCACGCGGTCGCGGTCCACGGGCACGGTCACGTTGCGCACGCCGGACTTCCGCGACCGGCCGAAGGTCGACCCGCGCTACTTCACCGACCCCCACGACATGCGCGTGATGACCTACGGCATCCGGTTGGCACGCGAGATCGTGGCGCAACCCGCGATGCGGGAGTGGGCGGGCGACGAACTCGCTCCCGGACCCGAGGCGCAGACCGACGAGGAACTGGCCGACTACATCGTCAAGACGCACAACACCGTCTATCACCCGGCGTGCACCGTGAAGATGGGTCCGGCAAGCGACCGGTTCGCACCTCTGGACGAACGGCTCCGAGTGCGCGGTGTGGAGCGGCTGCGCGTCGCCGACGGGTCCGCCATGCCGTTCCTGACGGCCGTGAACCCGTGCATCACGACCATGGCCATCGGGGAGAAGGCCGCCGACATGATCGTGGAGGACGCGCAACGGCGGTGAGGGGTCAGCTTCGCCTCAGCGGCAGCATCGCGCCCCGCACCTCGGCCAGCAGCTCCGTCATCGCGGCCTCGGCCGCGCTCGGCTCACCGCGGGCCACCGAGGCCGCGACCCGCTCGTGGAGGTCCAGCGCCTCGGGCACCGGCTGGTGAGGCATGAGTCCGAGCTGGGTGCGGCCACGCAGCACCGCGGCGACGACGTCGGACAGCGCGCCGAACATCTCGTTGCCGCTCGCCCGCAGAAGCAGTGTGTGGAACGCGACGTCGCGTTCCATGAAGTCGTCGAGTCGTCCGGCCTCGCCGAGCGTCCTCATCTCGGCGGCGAGGTCCATGGCGCGCGCCCGCTCCTGCCCCGACGCGCTGCGTGCCGCCGCGGCAGCCGCCAGCGGTTCCACGGCGATCCGCAGTTCGGTGAGCGAGCGGAGTTGCTCGTCCCGACCGGGCCCGGACAGCCGCCACCAGATCACCCGCGGGTCGAACACGTTCCAGCTCGACCGGGGCTGCACCGTGATGCCGACGCGTCGGCGGGACCGCACCAGTCCCATCGATTCCAGGACGCGCATGCTCTCGCGCGCCACCGTCCGTGAGACGCCGAACCGCTCCTGGATGCGATCGAGGGTGAGCACGTCGCCGTCGGCCAGCAGTCCCGCCGTGATGTCCGAACCGATCGTGTCCAACACGGTGTTGTGCAGGACGTCCGCCCCCTCTGGCTCCACGCTCACGTGTCGAGCCTATCCGGCCCCGCCGTCTTCCCCCGCCCGACGCAATGGTGTTATCTTTCGCCACCAATAGTCATACCTTTCGATCGGGGTGCGTCATGAGTCCGACCTGCCTGGTGGTGATGGGGGTGTCCGGAGCGGGCAAGACCACCATCGCTCGGGCCCTCGCGGACGAACTCGGCTGGCCGATGGCGGAGGCCGACGAGTTCCACCCCGCCGCCAACATCGAGAAGATGTCCGCGGGCATTCCGCTCACCGACGACGACCGGACACCGTGGCTCGAAGCACTCCGGGACTGGATCACCGAACGCTCCGAGGCGGGCGAGAGCACGATCGTGACCTGCTCGGCGCTCAAGCGGACCTACCGCGACCTGCTGCGCCAGGCTCGCGCCCGAGTCCGGTTCGTCCACCTCGCGGGGGACGCACCACTCATCCTCCGGCGCCTGACCTCCCGGGCGGACCACTTCATGCCGCCGTCGCTGCTGGACTCGCAGTTCGCCGACCTCGAACCCCTGGCCGACGACGAGGATGGCGTGATCGTCGACCTCGATGCGAGCCCCGAGCGGATCGTCACGGCCACGCTCGCCCGCCTGGGGCTGCGCACCACGCCGGACCGCTGACGCCGACACCCCATCAACACCCTCGCGAGAGCAACGGAGCTTCGTATGAACACCGACGAGTGGACACAGACCCTCGGTGCGGGACCGCTGTTGGGCATCGCCGTGGGCGCGGTCGCCGTCCTCCTGGTCCTCATCATCGCGCTGCGGGTGCACGCGTTCCTCGCCCTCGTCGCCGTCAGCCTGGCGACCGCGTTCGCCACGGGCATCCCCGCCGATCAGGTCGTGGACACACTCACCGACGGCTTCGGCTCCACGCTCGCCAGCGTCGCGCTCCTGGTGGGACTCGGGGCCATGCTCGGCAGGCTCATCGAGGTCAGCGGCGGCGCCCAGGCCCTCACCGACGCGCTGATCAGGCGGTTCGGTGAGAAACGAGCCCCGTTGGCACTGGGCGTCGCCTCGCTGCTGTTCGGCTTCCCGATCTTCTTCGACGCCGGTCTGGTCGTCATGCTGCCGATCGTCTTCTCGGTGGCCCGCAGGCTCGGCGGCGGCATCCTCCGCTACGGCCTGCCCGCGGCGGGTGCGTTCTCGGTGATGCACGTCTACGTGCCGCCGCACCCCGGCCCGGTGGCCGCGAGCACACTGCTGGGCGCCGACGTCGGCCTGGTGATCGCGTTCGCGGCCCTGCTCGCGGTGCCGACCTGGTATCTCACCAGCTACCTCTACGGGCTGTGGATCGGCAAGCGCATCGTGCTGCCCGTGCCGGACATCCTCGGCGAGGCCAAGACGGACGCGAACCCGCCCAAGGCGGGTACGGTCGTCGCACTGTTGCTCCTGCCGCTGGCTCTGATCTTCGCCAACACCGGCCTCACCACCGCCGCCGACGCCGGGTGGCTCGACGGCGACGCCGGCTGGTTCACCGTCCTGGTCGCCCTCGGCTCCACCCCCGTGGCATTGCTGATCACGGTGTTCGTGGCGATGTACGTGCTCGGCACCCGTCGTGGGCGCGACAAGACGGTGGTCGAGAAGCTGCTCGACTCCTCCCTCGGTCCCGTGTGCGCCATCATCCTGATCACCGGCGCGGGCGGCATGTTCGGCGGCGTGCTGCGGGCCGGCGGTGTCGGTGACGCGCTCTCCGACGCGTTGTCAGACCTCGGACTTCCCGTGATCGTGGCCGCGTACGTGATCGCCACAGTGCTCCGGATCGCGCAGGGCTCCGCCACCGTCGCCCTCACCACGGCGGCGGGCCTGGTGCAGCCGCTCGTACTGGGCGGCGGATTCAGCTCCATCGAGGTCGTCGCCATCGTCCTCGCCCTCGCAGCGGGCTCGGTGACCGCGGGACACGTCAACGACTCCGGCTTCTGGTTGGTGGGCCGGTTCTTCCAGATGGACGTCCGGACGACCCTGAAGACGTGGACGGTCATGCAGACCACCATCGGCCTGGTGGGTTTCGGACTCGCCTCGGTGGTGTACCTGATCGCCTGACGCCCGTGGTCGGGCCCCCCGTTTCCGGTCCGCTGTGACCAGCGCCGCACGAGGAACGGCCCGACCACGCGATTCGGCCCCCCTACTGACGGGTACACTCGCTGGCGTACGAAACAGTTTCGTTTCTGTGTGGAGTCCAGCATGTCCCCGTCCCCCGCAGGGTCGGCGGTACCCACCTCGGGTTCCCCGGCGCCCCGCCGCACCCGGCTCACCCCGGAACGCGAGCGGGAGCTGTTCACCGCTGTGGTGGACCTCGTCCGCGAGCACGGCTACGAAGCCGTCACGATGGACGCCGTCGCCGCCCGCACCAAGGCGAGCAAGGCGACGCTCTACCGGCAGTGGGAGAGCAAGCCGAAACTCGTCGCGACCGCGTTGCGCCACCTCGCCGTCGCCTCCCCCGCGGACGTCGACACCGGGTCGCTGGCGGAGGACCTCCGCCGCATGGCCCACGAGCTCATCGCTCACGCCACCGAGGACACGGCCCTGTTGAACGGCCTCGCACACGCCGTGACCAAGGACCCCGAGCTGTGGCAGGCGTTGCACGACCTCCACATCAGACCCGGACTGGAAATGCTGGACGCCGTCCTCCGTCGAGCGGTCGAACGCGGCGAGCTCGCCGAGGACAACCCCGCCAAGGACTACGTCGTGCACCTCGTTCTCGGGGCGTTCGGCACCCGCAAGCTCATCGAGAACACCGACGTCGACACCGAGTTCATGGAGAAGTACCTCAGGGCGGTGGTCTTCCCCGCACTCGGCATCGCCTGACCACGACACCGTTCTGGGGCCCCCGATCGGGGTACCCGGCCTCACCTGTGTCCGCCCGACCCTTGTCCGTCCGTCCCCACCGACCGACCAGGAGCACCCTCCTCATGGCCACGATGCTGTACCGGCTCGGCCGCTTCGCCTTCCGGCGACGTGGTCTCGTCGCCGTCCTCTGGGTTGTGATACTCGCCGCTGTCGGCGGCGCCGCCGCGACCACCTCCTCGACCGCCTCCACCTCGATCTCGATCCCCGGGACCGAGGCGCAGGAGGCCTTCGAACTGCTGGAGGAACGCTTCCCCGGCACCAAACCGGACGGTGCCACCGCCCGAGTCGTCTTCCAAGCCCCCGAGGGCGAGAAACTCACGGACGCCGACCACCGCGAGACCATCGCGGACATCGTTGCGAGCCTGTCCGAGGGCTCCCAGGTCCAGCAGGCCGTCGACCCGTTCCAGGCGCAGAGCGTCAGCCGGGACGCGACGATCGCCTACACGCAGGTGACCTACGACGGGTCGGCCCTCGAACTGACCGACGCGACCCGCGACGCCCTGCAGGACGCCGCCGAGCAGGGCCGGGACGCGGGGCTGACCGTGGAGATCGGCGGCGACGCGCTGCTGACCATCCCCGAGACCGGGGCCACCGAGGTGATCGGGGTGATCATCGCGGCCGTCGTGTTGTTGATCACGTTCGGGTCGCTGATCGCCGCCGGACTGCCGCTGGCCACCGCGCTCGTGGGAGTGGGGATCAGCGTCGGCGTCATCACGTTGCTGACGCAGACGTTGGAGCTCGACAGCACGACGCCGATCCTCGCGACGATGATCGGGCTCGCGGTCGGTATCGACTACTCGCTGTTCATCGTGTCCCGTTACCGTGCCGAACTCGCCGAGGGGCACGCTCCACTGGACGCCGTCGGCCGCGCGACCGGCACGGCGGGCTCGGCGGTGGTCTTCGCCGGGCTCACGGTCGTCATCGCGCTGGCGGGCCTCGCCGTCGTCAACATCCCGATCCTCACGAAGATGGGTTTCGCCGCCGCCGGTGCTGTGGTGCTCGCCGTGCTCGTCGCCCTGACCCTCATCCCGGCGTTGATCGGGCTGGCGGGCAAGCGCATCCTGCCGCGCAAGCAGCGGAACAAGGCCGCAGGCGAGATCAGCGACAAGCCCGGCGCGGGCACGCGGTGGGCTCGGTTCGTCCTGCGGCACCGGGTGGCGGTGCTGCTCCTGGGCGTCGTGGGCCTCGGGGTCGTCGCCGTCCCGGCGGCCGACCTGCAGCTCGGGCTGCCCGACGACAGCTCCAAGCCCGTCGAGAGCAGCCAGCGCAGGGCCTACGACCTCATCGCCGAGGGCTTCGGGCCCGGCACCAACGGCCCGCTCGTGGTCACCGTGGACGCGCAGGGCAGCGACGACCCGCAGGCGGCGGCCGAGGCCACCGGCGAGGCCCTGCAGGGCCTCGACAACGTCGCCATGGCCACGCCGCCCACTTTCAACCAGACCGGCGACACGGCGATGATCACCGTCATCCCGATGTCCGCACCCAGCAGCACGGAGACCGAGGAGCTCGTCCACGCCATCCGCGCCGAGGCGCAGGGACTCGCCGACTCCACCGGGGCCAACGTCCTGGTCACCGGTCAGACCGCGATGGGCATCGACGTCTCGCAGAAGCTGGACGACGCCCTGTTCCCCTACCTCGCACTGGTGGTCGGGCTCGCCTTCGTCCTGCTGGTGATCGTCTTCCGCTCGCTGCTCGTCCCGCTCAAGGCCGCGCTGGGCTTCCTGCTGTCGGTCGTCGCCGCGCTGGGTGCCGTGGTCGCGGTCTTCCAGTGGGGTTGGCTGGCCGACCTGGTCGGGGTGCAGCAGACCGGCCCGATCATGAGCCTCATGCCGATCTTCCTGGTCGGGCTCGTCTTCGGTCTCGCGATGGACTACGAGGTCTTCCTGGTCACACGGATGCGGGAGGCGTTCGTCCACGGCGAGAGCGCACACGAGTCGATCGTGACGGGCTTCCGCCACGGTGCGCGGGTCGTCACGGCGGCCGCGCTGATCATGATCAGCGTGTTCGCGGGCTTCGTCGGCTCCGACGAGTCGATGATCAAGATGATCGGGTTCGGTCTGGCGATCGCCGTGCTGTTCGACGCGTTCGTGGTCCGGATGGCCATCGTGCCCGCCGCGCTGGCCCTGCTCGGCAAGGCGGCCTGGTGGCTGCCCAAGCCGCTCGACAAGGTGCTGCCGAACGTCGACGTCGAGGGCGAACGGCTCCAGCAGCGGCTGGCCACCTCCACCGAGCAGGAGTTGGAGAAGGAGACGGTCGGCAGTCGTTCCTGACGACGGCCGACGACCGAGGTCGCCATCGGGGGCACGACCTCGGCCGCACCGCGGCCTTTCGGGGCCGAGACGACCGCGGTGCTTTTCACCGGGCCGGTCCGGCGACCCACGAGGGTGCCGGACCGGCCCGCGTCGTGTGGGAGAGCGGGTTCACCCGCGCGGCTCGCCGCCTGGTCGACGGAACACGCACGGGACCGCGGCGAAGTCGCTCGACAGCGTCGCGGACCGCCGGGAACACCCCGACGATCACCCACCGGCCACTGAGAACGTGCGACGGCGGAACGAGGGCAGGTCAGCGGCCGGCCTCGGCTCGTTCGAGCAAAGCGACGCACTCCACGTGGTGGGTCATCGGGAAGGCGTCGAACGCCCGAAGTCGCGTCAGGTGGTACCCGCGCCCGGCGAACGTCGCGACGTCGCGCGCGAGCGCCGCCGGATCGCACGCCACGTACACGACGCGCTCGGGTCCCGCGGCGGCGATGCGCTCCACCACGTCCCGGCCTGCCCCCTTGCGCGGCGGGTCCAGCACCACGACCTCCGGGGAGTCCCGACGGTCACGAAGCACGTGCTCCACCTGGCCACACCGCCACGACACCTGGCGCAGGTCCGCGATATTGGCCTTGCCGTCGGACACCGCGCGCCGCCCCGACTCCACCGCGAACACCCGGCCACTCGGACCGACCTGCTCGGCGAGCACGGACGCGAACAACCCCACCCCGGCGTAGAGGTCCCAGGCGCGTGCGCCAGGAGAGGCCTGCGCCCACTCGCCCACGACACGGGCGAAAGTGTCGGCGGCCTCGGGATGCACCTGCCAGAAGCCGTGTGCGGCGAGTCGCCAGTCCCGTCCCGCGGCACGCTGCACGGCCGACCCGCCCCGGTGCTGTTGGGGCCGTCGCCCCCGCCCGGGAACGCGCCGGACGTGCACGTCACCGTCGGCGTCCTCGGTGGCCTCGACCTCCTCACCGGCGGGCCAGCGTTCCGGCAGAACGGCGTCCACCGCCCCGCGCACCGTGATCGGGCAGTCCGTCAGCGGCACGACCCGGTGACTGCGGTGTGCCCGCAGGCCCGCGTGTCCGTCGGCGGCCGTCACGAACCGCACCCGGGTCCGCCACCGCAACAACCCACCCGGCAGCTCCTCGACCGTCACCGGGACGTCCAGCCCGGCCAGCCGACTCAACTGCTCCTCGACGACCCGCGCCTTGAGCTCCCGCTGGGCCGATCCGCTCGCGTGCTGCCAGTCGCAGCCACCGCACAACCCCGGACCGGCCACCGGACACGGCGGCTCCACCCGGTCGGGCGAGGCCGACAACACCTGCACGGCATCCGCCCGACAGAACGACTTCCCCGAGTCCTCGGTCACCTCCGCGAGCACCCGCTCGCCCGGCAACGCGTGTCGCACGAACACGACTCGTCCGTCCACTCGGGCCACACAGTGTCCACCGTGGGCCACCGGGCCGACGGTCAATTCGAGCGTGCGTCCCGTCCAGTCCAGCGTCACGGGCGCGCTCCCTTCCGCCGGTCGGCCGCCGCGCCGGAGTCTTCGGCGTGGAAGCCGCGGCGCACGTCACCCACCACCGGGCGCCGCCGCCTGCGGGCGGCGCGGGTGGAGGCACGGTGCGACGACTCCAGTTGCCACGGAACGCTCGTCACCATCACGCGGGGTTGGAACAGCAGCCGGGTCTTCAGCCGCAGCGCGCTCTGGTTGTGGAGCAATTGCTCCCACCAGCGGCCCACGACGTACTCGGGAATGAACACCGTGACGACGTTACGCGGCTGGTCCCCACGCACTCTCCGGACGTAGTCGAGCACGGGCTTGGTGACCTCCCGGTACGGTGACTCGACGACCTTCAGCGGGATGGAGATGCCGCGTCGCTCCCATTCCCGCATCAGCGCGCGGGTCTCGGCCTCGTCCACGTTGACGGTGACCGCCTCCAGTACGTCCGGCCTCGTGGCCTTGGCGTAGGTCAACGCGCGCAGCGCGGGTTTGTGCAGTTGCGACACGAGCACGACGGCGTGGTTGCGAGCAGGCAGAGTCACCTCCTCGTCGGAGGCCGCGATCTCCGCCGCCACCCGGTCGTAGTGGCGGCGGACGGCGCGCATCAGGACGTAGAAGAACGCCATGGCGGCGATCGAGATCCACGCCCCGGCCACGAACTTGGTGACGAGGATGACCACCAACACCGCCGCCGTCAGGACGAGTCCCACGGCGTTGATCACCTGAGCGCGGCGCATCCGCGCGCGAGCGGCCGGGTCGTCCTCGCCGTCCAGCTCACGGTTCCAGTGGCGGATCATGCCGCTCTGGCTCGCCACGAACGCCATGAAGACGCCGACGATGTAGAGGTGGATCAGTGAGGTCACCTGCGCGTCGAACACGACGACGAGCGCGACGGCCGAACCGGCGAGCAGGACGATGCCGTTGCTGAACGCCAGCCGATCTCCCCGCGTGTGCAACTGCCGGGGCAGGTAGCGGTCCTGCGCGAGGATCGATCCCAGGACCGGGAACCCGTTGAACGCCGTGTTCGCCGCGAACACGAGCACCAGTCCCGTGAAGAAGACGACGTACCAGACGCCGAGGTCGAAGCCGCCGAACACGGCTCCCGCGACCTGCGCGACCAACGTCTTCTGCTCGTAGCCCTCCGGGGCGTTCACCAGTTGCCGCGCCGGGTCCTCCGCCATCACGACACCACTGGCGTCGGCGAGGAACAACAGCCCCAGGAACATCGGGATGGACAGCAACCCCATGAACAGCAGGGTCGTGGCGGCGTTGCGACCCTGCGGGCGGCGGAACGCCGGGACCCCGTTGGCGATGGCCTCCACCCCGGTCAGGGCCGCACTGCCGGACGAGAAGGCGCGCAACAGCAGGAACACGAAGCCCAGCCCGGCGAGCTGCTCGGGCTGTTCGGCGAGCTGGAGCCCGGCGCTCTCGGCCCGCAGCTCGTCCCCGAACACGAACGTGCGCACCGCGCCCCACGCGACCATGCCGAGAATGCCGACCACGAACGCGTAGACGGGGATCGCGAAGACGGTCGCCGACTCACGGACACCGCGCAGGTTCGTCGCCGCCAGCACCACGATCGCGCCGACTGCGAAGTCCACTCGGTGTTCGGCCACGAACGGGACGGCCGACCCGATGGTCGCGGCGGCCGCGGCGATCGACACCGCCACCGTGAGCACGTAGTCGACCAGCAACGCCGCGCCGACGGCCAGCCCGGCCCGCGCCCCGTGGTTGGCGGTCGCCACGGCGTAGGCCCCGCCTCCCGACGTGTAGGCCTGCACGTTCTGCCGGTACGCCGCGATCACCACGACCATCACCAGCGCGACGACCAGGCCGATCCACGGGCTGTAGACGTACGACGAAGCACCCGCCACCGACAGCATGAGCAGGATCTCCTCGGGCGCGTACGCGACCGAGGACATCGGGTCGGAGGCGAAGACCGGGAGCGCGATCCGCTTCGGCAGCAGCGTGCGAGGGAGGCGATCGCTGCGGTACGGGCGGCCCAGCAGCACGCGCTTCGTCGCCGTGGCGAACTTGGACACGGCAGGAGCGTAATCCTCGGCCGTCGGCGGTGTGCGGCCAGCGCCGCCGGGCTCACGGGTTCGAGCGAGGGAGCGACGCGGTGGACTCGCGCCCGGGTAGGTTGTGCGTGACCCTGAGCAGGACGCCGATCGTCACCGGGCGGCAGGAGGACAGCAGGTGCACGTGGTGATCATGGGTTGCGGCCGGGTCGGGGCGTCGCTGGCGGCGGCCCTCGAACGGCTGGGCCACGACGTCGCCGTGATCGACAAGGATCCGGAGGCGTTCCGCCGCCTCGGACCCCAGTTCCACGGCCGACAGGTGCTCGGCGTGGGCTTCGACCGCGACGTCCTCGTGGAGGCGGGGATCGAGCGGGCCGGCGCGTTCGCGGCGGTGTCGAGCGGCGACAACTCCAACATCATCTCGGCGCGCGTGGCCCGGGAGACGTTCGGCGTCGACCACGTCGTCGCGCGGATCTACGACTCCAAGCGCGCCGCCGTGTACGAGCGGCTGGGCATCCCCACCGTCGCCACCGTCCCCTGGACGACCGACCGCTTCCTGCGCACGTTGCTGCCGGAGGGCACGGCCACGTCGTGGCGAGACCCGACCGGCAGCGTGGCACTGCTGCAGCTTCCGCTGCACGAGGACTGGGTCGGCCGCAGCGTCCGGGACCTCGAACGGGCGGCCGACTGCCGGGTGGCGTTCCTCATGCGGTTCGGCACCGGCATCCTCCCCGAGAGCAGGACGGTGCTCCAGGCCGACGACGTCGTCTACGCGTCGGCCCTCTCGGGCACCATCACCGACGTCACCAGCGTGGCTTCCCGGCCACCGCAGGAGGAGAACTGATGCGGGTCGCGATCGCGGGCGCGGGGGCGGTGGGCCGGTCGATCGCCTCGGAACTCGTCGAGGCGGGCCACACCGTCATGCTCATCGAGCGGCAGGCGCACCAGTTCATGCCCGAGACCGTCGAGCAGGCCGACTGGGTGCTCGGGGACGCCTGCGAGATGTCCACCCTGGAAGACTCGGGCATCCACCTGTGCGACGTCGTCATCGCCGCGACGGGCGACGACAAGGTGAACCTCGTGGTCTCGCTGCTCGCCAAGACGGAGTTCGCCGTGCGCCGGGTGGTGGCCCGAGTGAACAACCCGGCGAACGAGTGGTTGTTCACCGAGAGCTGGGGCGTGGACGTCGCCGTGTCGACGCCGCGCATCCTCGCCGGGATGGTCGAGGAGGCCGTCAGCGTCGGTGACCTCGTGCGGCTCATGACGTTCCGGCAGAGTCAGGCCAGTCTCGTGGAGCTGACGCTGCCCCCGGACACCCCGATGGCAGGGACCGCCGTGCGCGAGCTGGCCCTGCCCCGCGACGTCGCGCTGGTCACCATCCTCCGCGGGCAACGGGTCATCGTGCCGCAACCGGACGACTCGCTGGAGCCCGGCGACGAGTTGCTGTTCGTGACCTCGGCCGACACCGAGCCGGACATCCGGCGAGCCCTCGGAGTCGCGCCGCCACGGTGACGCTCGCGGGCCGCCGCGTCACTCAGGCCTGATTGGACGGGCTCTGGCCGTACTTCACCCGAAGCCGCGCCTCGATCTCCTCGTCGGTCTCCACAGGCGGAGCGGACGCCGCCAGCTCCTTGAGCCTGCGGTCGGACCGCCGCACGGCCCACACCACGACGAGAAGCGCCAGCCCGTAGAGCGGATAGCCCATCGCGATCTTGGCGAAGGCGAGCCACCCGGTGAGGTCCTCGTCGTAGAGCCACCGCTGCACGACGAAGCGCGCCGCGAACACCGCCGCGAGCGCCAGCGTGGCCACGTCGTAGCCGAGGCGGGACGGCTTGTCCTTGCGCCAGGCCATGCCGCTGCCGTTCAACAGGTTCCACACCACACCCGCCAGCGGCCAGCGGACCACGACGGACCCGGCGAGCACCACGAAGTACACGAGGCTCGTCCAGATGCCGAAGAGGAAGAAGCCCTTGGCCGAGCCGGTCCGGTAGGCGAGGAACGCCGCCACCCCGACCGCGAAGAGCCCGGAGATCGCGGGCTGGATCGGCTCCTTGCGCAACAACCGCACCACGGCGATCAGCACGGCGCTGCCGAGCGCGGTCCAGATGGCGACGGTGAGTCCGAACACCGCGTTGGCGAGCACGAACACCACGACCGGCAGCGACGAGTACAGCAGGCCCGAGACCCCACCCATCTGTTCGAGCAGGGTGGGCTCGGGCTTCTCTTCCTCCGGCTCCCGTGCCTGCGGTGACGTCTCCGCTCGGTGGTCGTCCCGCCCAGGCGTGGAGTCCGCGGTGGTCTCGTCGAGGTCGGTACGGGGACGTTCCGGGTGTTCAGTCACGCGCGCATACTCTCATCTGGTCGGCTGCAACAGTTCGTAATACGGGTTGTACAGCACCTTGCGACCGTCGCGCTCGCCGAGCCTGCCCCGCGCCTTGATGGTGCGACCGGGCTCGATGCCCGGGATGCGGCGCCGACCCAACCAGACGAGTGTGATGTCGTCGGTCCCGTCGAACAGCTCGGCCTCGACGGTGGCCGCAGCCTTGCCCGGACAGAGGTCGACACTGCGCAACCGCCCCAGCACGGTCACCTCTTCGCCCAACCGGCAGTCGCACGCCCGTCGGGCGCCTCCCGCCTTCGACCGTTCGGAGAGGTCGTCGGCGTCGAGTTCCGCTATGTCACTGGTCAGTTTCCGAACCAAACGGCTGAAGTAGCCGCCGTCCTTGGCAGACATCGCGCCTGCTTCCTGTGCGATCCTCGCGAGAACCCACATGTGATCGGGCTCTCAACCACCAGCTTAGTCCTGTCCGAGCCAGCGAATCGAACTTCCGCGAGGATCGCAAGGTGACCTCGGTCAAGTCATCCCGCACCGCCGTCCTCCTGCCCGGAACCGGCTCCGACGAGCGATTCGTCCGCGCCGTGTTCGCCCGTCCGCTCGCCGCCATGGGGGTCGACGTCCTCGCCCCGCCACCGCCCCGGGGCGCCTCGGTGATCGAGGGCTCCCTCGCGCTGCTCGACCGACTCGCCGACGAGGCCGACGCACCGCTGCTCGTCGGTGGCATCTCCCTCGGCGCGCACCTCGCGACGAGCTGGGCAGCGGAGAACGTCGACCGTTGCGCCGGGGTCCTCGCCGCCCTGCCCGCGTGGAACGGTCCCGCGGACACCGCCCCGGCCGCCGTCGCCGCGCGGGCGTCGGCCGACCTCGTCGACCAGCACGGACTCGACACCGCACTCGACCTGTCGACCTGCGGGGTGGCGCCGTGGTTGGCGACCGAGCTCGACCGCGCGTGGCGTCGACACGGGACGCATCTGGCGGCGAGCCTGCGCGCCGCCGCCGCACACCCCGGCCCTGCGCTGTCGGCGCTGCGGTCGCTCGACGTACCGGTGGGGATCGCCGCCTGTCGCGACGACCCGGTGCACCCGATCACCGTCGCACGGGACTGGGCAGCCGCGCTGCCTCGCGCGGCTCTCGTGGCCACCACGCTCGACGCCCTCGGCTCCGACCGCGAGAGCCTCGGGCGCGCCGCCACCCTCGCGTGGTTGCATGCGCGGCACCAAGTCCGGTCGGCCTAGTCGGCCACCGCGACCACGCCGCCCAGGCCGATCATGCTGAGACCGGCCGCCACCCGTTGCCGCACGCGCCAGCGCGGGTTGTTCAGCAGCCTGCCGGACAACCCGCCCGCGAACACCGCCACAGCCAGGTCGACGAGAGACGCCATGGCCACGGCGATGAACCCGAGCACGGTGAACACGAGTGGGGCGGGAGCCGTCTCGGGGTGCACGAAGTGCGGCAGGAGCGCCATGAAGTACAGCGCAGTCTTCGGGTTCAGCAGCTCCGCGACCATGCCCTGGGCCAACGGCGACCTCGCCCACCGTCCCGCGGACCCACCCGTGTCGACCTCACCGTCGTCGTGACGTCGCACGATCGCCTGCACGCCGAGGTACACCAGATACAGCGCCCCGGCGACCTTCACGACGGTGAACGCGACCGTCGACGTCGCGAGCAGCGCCGACAACCCGAGCGCCGCCGCCACGACGTGGACGGACGCGCCGAGGGCGTTGCCGACGACCGAACGCACTCCCTCGCCCCGGCCACCGCGCAGGCTCCGGGCGAGCACGTACAGCACACCGGGACCGGGGCTGAGCGCGAACAACGCCGCCGTACCAAGGAAGACGATCCACTCCGCGGACGTGGGCACGTCGCTTCCCTACCGTTGCGTCTGCGGCGCCTGCTGGGGAGCGGCCTGCCTACCCTTGATGTGGGCGGCGATGGCCTCGGGCAGAGTGATCTGCAGCGGCGTCCGCACGGGCATCGGGGCCTGGCCCCGGTCGACGATGGTCCCGCGCATGATCGTGCGCAGCACGTCGGGGGCTCCCGCCGCCTCGGACTGCGGACCCGCGATCACCCCGCGGAGCATCCAGCGCGGACCGTCGACACCGATGAAGCGCAACGCGACCTCGCCCACGATGGCCGAGATCTCCATGCCCCACTCGCCACGGCCCAGCGTGACCTTGGCACCGTCGGAGCGGAGCTGCTCGGCCAGCTCACCGCTGACCTCGCGCCACAGCCCGCCTGACCGGGGCGCGGCGTAGGCGCTGATGGTGACCTGGCCCGCCGCCGTGACGACGTGGACCGCGCGCACCGTGCCGGTGCTCTGGTCCATCTCGACCTGCACCTGCGAGCCGTTCGGCACCGGAACGCGGATGGAGCCCAGGTCCATGCGCGGGACGCCGTCGTCGGGCGCCTCCGTGACGTCGTACGGCCCTTCCCGGCCCGAGGCGTCCTCGGCGTCGTCCGCGTCGAGTTCCACCGAGGTGTCCTCGGCGTCGGAACCCGGCCGCTCCACGTCGACGTGGTCCTGCGCCTCCTGCTTGCGCTTACGTCGTCCGAAAATGCCCACTCAACTCTCCGTTCCGAGCGCGGCGTGACCGCCTGTCGAGCCGTACCCGCCCGCTCCCCGTACCGTCTCGTCCAGTTGCTCGACCTCGACGAAGTCGGCGCGTTCCACCCGCTGTACCACAAGCTGCGCGATGCGGTCGCCTCGCCGCAGCACGATCGTCTCCCGTGGGTCGAGATTCACGAGACACACCTTGATCTCGCCCCGGTACCCGGCGTCGACGGTCCCGGGCGCGTTGACGATCGACAGCCCCGTCCTGGCCGCGAGCCCGGAACGGGGGTGCACGAAACCGGCGTAACCCTCGGGCAGCGCGATGGCGACACCCGTGCCCACCACGACCCGCTCACCAGGGGCGATGTGCACATCCGACGTCGTCACCAGATCCGCGCCCGCATCGCCGGGATGGGCGTAGGACGGGAGGGCGACGTCGGGATCGAGTCGGGAGATGAGGACCTGCACGCTGGACACGACTCGCGAGACTACCCTGACCCGGGTGACCGAGAGCGCGAACACGCGGACAAAAGTCGATCTTCGGCATGCGGAGCGGCTCACCGTCCCCTGGTGGGACTGGTTGCTGCCGCTGGCGGCGGCCGTCCTCCTCGCAGCGCAGATCCAGTACGCCTACCCCGCGCTGCCGCCGTGGTCGCCGTACGTGCTGCTCGTTCCGCTCGCCGTCGCCGCGCTGGTCGCGCTGAGCCGACGACGTGTCGTCGTGGAGGGCGGCGCCGAGCCCCGGCTGTGGGTCGGCGCCGCGCACCTGCCGCTGCGGTTCGTGCGTTCGGTCGACGTCATCGGCAAACAGGACAAGCGACGGGCCCTCGGACCCGACCTCGACCCGGCGGCGTTCTGTGTCCACAAGCCCTGGATCCGCACGATGGTGCGGGTGCACCTCGACGACCCGAACGACCCCACGCCGTACTGGATCTTCAGCACCCGGCACCCGGAGACCGTGGCGGCGTTGCTGACCGGAGCCGACGCGACGTCTCGCGGCGACTGAGCACTCCGGACGCTGCGGACACAGAAAACGGGTGGTTCGAAAGGACTTTCGAACCACCCGCTCGTCGTACGTCCATCCCCTCCCGACCCACGCCGCCGACCGAGTCCGCAGCGCCGCGCTGCCGCGACGGCCGGCAGAACCCCGTCTGCCGGCTCGGGCCAGCGCGTGGATGTCCGCCTGTGTCAGACCCGGCTCACGCGCAGTCGCGGCAGATCAGCCGCCCGCCGGACTCCTCGGCGAGTCGGCTGCGGTGGTGGACCAGGAAGCAGACGGAACAGGTGAACTCGTCGGCCTGCTTGGGCACGACCTTCACCGTCACGTCCTCACTCGACAACCCAGAGAGGTCGGCACCGGGGAGTTCGAAGTTCTCCGCCGACACGTCCTCGTCGACGTCCACGACGCCGGACTGGGTCTCGTTGCGCCTCGCCTTCAGCTCCTCCAACGAGTCTTCCGCCAGCTCGTCGGCTTCGCTGCGGCGCGGAGCGTCGTAGTCGGTCGCCATTTCTCTTTCACCCCTGCGATCAGCTTCGATACGTGTTCGCGGACTCGGCACTGCGCCGAGTTCTTCGTGCCGCTGGTCAACGATCCAGCGCCCGTGTTTGTGCCCGATTCCGGCGTGAGTGAGATCTCTTTCTCTGCCTCGCCGTCACCGACCGGAGCCCGGGAAGGGTAGCCCACCGCCTACCCCGACTCGAAGCTGGTCACCCAAGCCCTAAGATACGTCACCCGACAGGGTTAATACCCCGTGGAGCAGTACTTCCATCGTTCGGGTTGTGCGGTGGCACCGGCGGCTACACCGGTCGCCGCTCGCTTGCCCGGGCGCCCACCGCCGTGATGCTATCCAGAGGCGGTCGGGAGCGCCGCGTCGTCGTGCCTTCGTGCGTCGAAGGCGACGGACGCGTGGACGCACCTCAGGGGACTCACTTCTCGTGTGAAGGGACGGGTAGGTGGCGGCGGGGACAGGGGGTCACCCCAGAGGCGGCAGGCAGCGGACGGTTCGCCCGTATCGGAAGCGCAAGCCCTTGCCTGCACTCATCTTCATCGGCGTGCTCGGTGTGACGGCCATGATCGTGTGGGTCAACGTGATCAGCTCGTCAGGCGACATCGCGGAGGCGATCTCCTGCGAACCACGACCGAGGCCGCCCGCGGACACGACGTTCACCCCGCTCCCCCACGACGCGTTGGTGACCACGTCACCGATCCCGCCGTCGCGTGTGGAGGTCACGGTGCTCAACGCCAGCAACACCCGCGGCGAGGCGTCGATCGCGACGGAAGCGTTGCGGCAACTCGGTTTCACCCGCGTCACCGAGCCCGACAACGACGAGGTGTACACGGGCGACACCGTCGCCGAGTGCCACGGGCAGATCCGGTTCGGGGCGGCCGGGGAACGCGCGGCGCGCACCGTGCACCTGCTCGACCCGTGCCTGGAACTCATCAAGGACAACCGCGAGGACCCGTCGGTGGACCTCGCCATCGGCACCAAGTTCCACGACGTGCGCCCGTCCGGGGTCGCCGTGCAGATCCTCGACCAGCTCAAGTCGTGGTCGGCGGAGAACGCGCACACCGAGACCGACGAGCAGTCGGTCGAGCAGGACGGCCCGATCATCGACGAGGAACTGCTCACCCAGACGCTGCCGAAGCACTGCTGAGTTCACGTGGACCGCGGGCGGCGGCCGGACCGGACCGCGTCCGCCGCCCGTGCCGTCAGACCTCGCTCGCGCCGCACTCCGCCAGCACGGTCCGCAACGACGTCGCGATGGCCGGTGAGGCGGCCAGCACGGCGTCGGCACCGAGATCGGGTGCCTCGCCAGGCAGCGCCACCACCGCGCCCGCCTCGGCGGCCACGAGCGCTCCCGCCGCCCAATCCCACGGGCTCAGCCCGTGCTCGGTGTACGCGTCGACCCACCCGGCACCGACCGCGCACAGGTCGAGGGCCGCGGACCCCTGCCTCCGCACGTCCCGAACCCGGCCGAGGAGCTGCGCCGCGAACCGCGCCTGACGCGCGCGCCGCTCGGGGTCGTAGGCGAACCCGGTGGCCACCAACGTCACGTCCAGCGACACCGGTGCCGACACACGCAGCGCCCGTCCGTCGAGCCAGGCACCCCGACCCCGCGTCGCGGTCCAGCGACGCCCTGAGACGGGCTCCACCACGGCTCCGGCCACCGACACCCCGTCGACCTGCGCGGCCACGGAGACGGCGAACCAGGGCAGCCCGTACAGGAAGTTCACCGTCCCGTCGATCGGGTCGACGACCCACGTGACGCCCGACCCGCTCCCGGCGTCGGTGCCCTCCTCCTCGCCGAGCACCGCGTCGCCGGGACGCAGGTGCGCGAGCCGCCGGCGGATCAGTCGTTCGGAGGCGGTGTCCACCGCCGTCACGACGTCGGTCGCGCTCGACTTCGTGTCGACGGCGACTCGTTCGCCCGCCTGCATGGCCTCGTACGCGTCGCGCACCAAGGCGGCGGCATCGGCCGCCACCTGCTCCGCGACGGTCGTCAACGTCTCCGGATCGGAATCCTGTGCTCCCACGCCGCCTATGGGATCACATCCCGTTAGAGTCTCGCCCAACGACTTTCTGAATCGAAAAGGAAGGGACCTCGCCCATGACGGCGAACCGTGGGTTCGGCATCGACATCGGCGGCAGCGGCATCAAGGGCGCCCTCGTCGACCTTGACAAGGGCGAGCTCATCGGCGACCGGCTGCGCATCGACACGCCCAAGCCGTCGACGCCCGACGCAGTCGCGGACGTCGTCGCCCGGATCGTGACTCACTTCGGCTGGGACGGCCCCGTCGGCATCACGCTCCCCGCCGTCATCAAGAAGGGCGCCGCCCAGACGGCCGCCAACATCGACCCGAGCTGGATCGGCAGGGACGCCTCCGCGTTGTTCGCCGAACGCCTCGGCCGGAACGTCGCCGACGTGTCGCTGCTCAACGACGCCGACGCGGCGGGCATGGCCGAGATGCGCTTCGGGGACCCCGCCGCGCGCAAGGGCGTGGTCGCGCTGCTGACCTTCGGGACGGGAATCGGCAGCGCTCTCTTCCAGAACGGCGCGCTGATGCCGAACACCGAGTTCGGTCACATCGAGGTCGACGGTCACGACGCCGAGAAGAAGGCGGCGGCCTCCGCCAAGGACAACGAGGGCCTCTCGTACCCCGAATGGGCCAAGCGTGTCAATCGTTACCTGACCGTGTTGGAGAACCTGATCTGGCCGGACCTGTTCATCGTCGGCGGCGGGGTGAGCAAGAAGTCGCACCGGTGGGTGCCGCTGCTGGACATCCGGACGCCCGTCATCACCGCATCGTTGCTGAACAACGCGGGGATCGTGGGTGCGGCGGCCGCCGCGGCGGAGGGTCTCGAACACTGAGTCCGGCTTCGTCGCGCACCGCCGGAACCGCGCTTTCGGCCCCCCTGCGGTGCGCGACGCCGCCTCCGGCAACGTGATCGCGGGTGCGACGACGACCGTCGCCGTCGTTACAATGGAACACGGCTCTCGGCTGCGGGAGACAAAACCGCAGGCCGGGTCGAAGTTCCCCGAACCTGAGGCAGCCGGGACCCTCACGTCTCGGTTCGTCGTGACCGACCGCTGCGAAAGGGCGTACGTGGCAGCCGCAAAGACCGCAACCCGAAGCGGGACGAAGACAACGAGCGCCGCCGAACCGACGACCGCCGACGACAAGTCGGCACCCGTCGACGGGACGGCCACGCCGGAAACGAAGTCGACGGGTCGCAAGACGGCAGCGAAGAAGGCGCCCGCGAAGTCCCGCAAGACCACCGCCAAGGGCACCACCACCAAGGGCAAGGCGAAGACGACGCGGGCGAAGTCCACCAAGGGCAAGGCCAAGACGTCCGCCGCGGACGCCGACGGCGCCGAGCTCGAGGACGTCGATCTGTCGGACCTCGACGTCGACGCGGTCGAGGTCGACGTCGTCGACGCGACGGTGACCGAGGACACCGAGGAGTCCGACGACTCCGGCAACGGGCGCAACGACCCGGACTTCGTCTGGGACGAGGAGGAGTCGGAGGCGCTGCGGCAGGCCCGCAAGGACGCCGAGCTGACGGCCTCGGCCGACTCCGTCCGCGCCTACCTCAAGCAGATCGGCAAGGTCGCGCTGCTCAACGCGGAGGAGGAGGTCGAACTCGCCAAGCGCATCGAGGCCGGCCTCTACGCCGCCGAGCGGCTCCGCATCGTCGAGGAGGAGGGCGAGAAGCTCTCCACGCAGATGCGCCGCGACCTGAAGTGGATCGTGCGCGACGGTGAGCGCGCCAAGAGCCACCTGCTGGAGGCCAACCTCCGACTGGTCGTGTCGCTGGCCAAGCGCTACACCGGCCGCGGCATGGCGTTCCTCGACCTGATCCAGGAAGGCAACCTGGGTCTCATCCGCGCGGTCGAGAAGTTCGACTACACCAAGGGCTTCAAGTTCTCCACCTACGCCACGTGGTGGATTCGCCAGGCCATCACGCGAGCCATGGCCGACCAGGCGCGCACCATCCGTATCCCGGTGCACATGGTCGAGGTCATCAACAAGCTCGGCCGTATCCAGCGTGAACTGCTGCAGGACCTGGGCCGCGAGCCCACCCCCGAGGAACTCGCCAAGGAGATGGACATCTCCCCGGAGAAGGTCCTCGAGATCCAGCAGTACGCGCGGGAGCCGATCTCGCTCGACCAGACGATCGGCGACGAGGGCGACTCGCAGCTCGGCGACTTCATCGAGGACAGCGAGGCCGTCGTGGCCGTCGACGCCGTGTCGTTCACGCTCCTGCAGGACCAGCTCCAGTCGGTGCTGCAGACGCTCTCCGAGCGTGAGGCCGGTGTGGTGCGCCTGCGGTTCGGCCTCACCGACGGGCAGCCGCGCACCCTGGACGAGATCGGTCAGGTCTACGGCGTGACGCGGGAGCGCATCCGGCAGATCGAGTCGAAGACGATGTCGAAGCTCCGTCACCCGTCGCGGTCGCAGGTGCTGCGCGACTACCTGGACTGACGAACACACTCTCCGGTCACGATTCGGGGCCGGGACGATCGCCAGACGCCCGGCGGTCGTCCCGGCCCCGACTCATGCGCGGGGACCGCCGATCCCGGGTCGCACCCGAACGCAGCGCCACACCCGCCACCACGGCCAGGATGCCGAGCGCCTCGACCAGCGTGGGCACCTGCCCCAGCACGACGAAGCCGATGACGGCGGCCGTCACCGGCAGCAGGGCGAGCAGGAGGGCGAACCGGGCCTGTCCCACGCGCCGGAGCACCACCTGGTCCAGTGCGTACGGCACGACGGTCGACAGCAGGCCGACGCCGATCGCGAAGGCGAGCAGGTCGGGCTCGCCCCAGACGGCCGTGGTGCCGAGCGCGAGCGGTGAGAGCACGACCGTGGCGACGACGAAACCCACCGCCAGCCCGTCGACACCACTGCCCGTGAGCGCCACCCGACTGCCCAGCACGATGTAGCCCGCCCACGCCGCTGCGGCGCCGAGGGCGAACACGACGCCGCTCGGACTGCCCGCCCACTGCACGTCGGCGATGAGGGCGACTCCCAGCGTGACGCCCGCGAGCGCGGCGACGTCCCTCGCGCCGCGGGAGCCGAGTGCCGCGACGACCACGGGACCGACGAACTCGATCGCCACCGCGGTGCCCAGCGGCAGGCGCGCGATCGCCTCGTAGAACAACACGTTCATCCCGGCCGTGACGACCCCGAAGGTGCCCGCCAGCAGCAGCGCCTTGCCCCGCCACGCCTGCCGCCCCGGGCGGCGCCACAGCACCAGGATCAGGGCCGCCCCGAGACACCGCAGCCAGGCGACTCCGGCCGGGGTGGCCACCTCGAAGACCCAGACGGCGAGCGCGGCTCCGACGTACATGGAGATTCCGCTGAGAACGAACAAGACCGGTGCGGGAAGGGCGTTCAACGCTGCCCGAACGGAATGACTCGCCACGCGGCCATATGCTGCCTGACCACCCGAAACGCGTGGTCGGCGGGGTGGTGTCGAGGCTGTTTCACCGGTCCCCGACACCGCTGCGACATTCGAGCTAATCCGGCGTGACACGGGTCCCACGGCCCCTGGGAACACTTGCACGAGCCGAAACGTCTGCAAGAGTGGAGGCAGCGCACCACCGCGATCAGGCGGTGAGTCGGAGGACGGTGGTGGTGGCTGAACGAAGGCATCGGACGGCGATGCCGGGACGGAGGGAGACTCCAATGACAACGACGACGCTCACCCGCCCCGAACTGACCGCTGCGGACCGTTGTGACCGTTGTGGAGCAGCCGCGCAGATGCGCGCCGTTCTCCCGAACGGCGGAGAGTTGTTGTTCTGTGGCCACCACGGCCGTGAGTACGAGGCCAAGCTGAAGGAACTGGACGCCGACATCCAGCGCTGACCAGACGCCGTCGAGCAGAAGGGCGGGAATCCCGGAAGGGGTTCCCGCCCTTTCCTGTGCCCGGGCAGCCGCGGACCGTCACACGGTGTCCATGATCTGTTCGAAGGCGACCTCGGCCGCGCCGAGGAGTTTCGCGTCGCGGCCGAGTGCCGAGCGCTCCACCCGAACGCCGCCGATCGCGCGGCTGACCATGCTGCGGGCCCGTAGTTCACGCCGCACGTCGTCGAGGACCGGGTCAGGCAGCCCGGTGAACAGATCGCCGAGCACGACGAGTTCGGGCCCCAGCACGTTCACCACGTTGACGAGACCGAGCGTGAGCCACTCCGTCAGCTCACCGAGCCTCCGGCGGGCCGCGGCCGGATCGGCGGCGAGGTCGCGCAGCTCCACCATCACGGTGCCGCGCGGACTGTCCTCCGGCAGGCCCAGCGCCCGACAGAACGCGGCCTCCCCGACCTCGGTCTCCCAGCAGCCCCGGCTGCCGCAGTAGCAGTCGCGGCCCTGCGGGCGCACCGCCATGTGCCCCAACTCGCCGACGTAGCCGGTGGTGCCGCGCAGCGCGGCCCCCTGGGCGATGACCCCACCACCCACACCGATGTCGGCGGACACGAAAACCACGTCGTCGGCGCCCTTGGCCGTTCCCCGCAGGTGTTCGGCGAGCGCCCCGAGTTCGGCGTCGTTGCCCACGACGGCCCAAATGCCCAGCGCCGCCCCGAGCCGCTCCCCCAACGCCACGTCGCTCCACCGCAGGTTCGGGGCCTCGTGGACGTGGCCGTCGAGGCGGCGCACGACCCCGGGGATCGAGACGCCGCACGCCACCGGCCGTACTCCCACCTCCGCAGCGAGTGGCTCGGTGGAGTCGACGATGCGGGTGAGCACCTCGCCCGGCGCCCGGGTGCGGTCGTGGAGCTTCCAGCTGTCGCGGCCGAGGATCTCGCCACCGAGCCCGACCAGGGCCAGGGCGACGTGCTCGACCTGGATGTCGACCGCCAGCACGACCGCAGCCTCGGCCCTGGGCAACACCAGCAACGACGGTCGCCCGGCCTGCCGCCCCGGGCGCGGCACGCGTTCCGCCACCACACCCGACGCGGCGAGGCCGTCGACGAGAGCCTTGATCGTGCTGCGGTTCAGGCCGAGTTCGTTCGCGAGCTGGGCCCTGGTGCTCGGCCCGTCGAGGTGGAGCAGGCGCAACAGACTCGTGCGGTTGTACCGCCTCACCTCGTCGGGTCGGGCCACGGGCGTGCTGGTCACGGGCGCAATCGTCGCATCGCCCGCCTCACCGGGCCGCGCCGGCCGCCCGTCGGCGCGAGACCGCGTCGACGGTCGCCGCGAGCAGCAGGACGAGCCCGGTCACGATCGAGACGACGGCGGCGGACTGCTCCAGGAGTCCGAGGCCGTTGGACACCACGGCCAGTACGGTGCCGCCGATGACGGCGTCGGAGACCCGACCGCGACCGCCGAACAGCGACGTCCCCCCGATCACGGCGGCACCGACCGCGAACAGCAGAGTGTTCAACCCACCCGCCTGCGCGTCGACCGAACCCACCTTGGACGAGTAGACGACGGCGCCCAGCGCGGCGACGGACGAGCAGACGACGAACACGCTCGCCCGCACCTTGGTGACGTCGATGCCCGCCCTCCGCGCGGCCTCCCGGTTGCCGCCCACGGCGTAGATGTGCCTGCCGTAGCGGGTGCGGTTCAACACGTAGGTTCCGAGCGCCAGCAGGGCGAGCACGATCGGAACCACGTACGGCACCCCGCGGATCTCGACGCCCGGGTTCGGCGACCGGTCGACGGTGAGCAGCACGGTCGCCACCGCTCCGAGGACGGCGAGCCCACCCACCTTGAGCGCGACCACGGTGGTCGGTTGAGTCACCAGACCACGCCGCAGCCGCCGCAGGTGTCCGCCCACGGTGACCGCCGCGAAGCCGCCGACCGCCACCACGAAGAGCACCCAGCTCCACAGGACGGACAGATTGCCGTTGGCCACCGCGTGGAGCACCGGTGACGTGGAGATGCCCAGGACCCCGCCCTCGCCGATGAACTGCAGGATCACGCCCTGCCAGGTGAGGAACAGCGCGAGTGTCACCACGAACGACGGCATCCCGATTCGGGCCACGAGGAACCCGGTGATGCACCCGATCGCGGTGCCCACGCAGAGGGCGAGCAGGATCTCCACCCACGGGTTGGCCGGGAACCCGGCCAGTGCCAGCACGATGCCGAGCACCGATACTGCCGCGCCCGCCCAGATCCGCAGCAGGAGCGCGAGCAACGCCGCGACCGCGAGCACGACGTTGAACGTGACGAAGACGCCGGTTCCCATGCCGCCGAGCAGGTTGCCGTTCCGGACGAAGTGCATCGCGAACACCGCCGCCGTGACACCCGAGGCGGTGCCCGCCGACAGGTCGATCTCGCCGACGAGCAGGACGAACACGATGCCCATCGCGATGATGGTCTGTCCGGCTCCCTGCGTGAGCACGTTCGCCAGATTGTTGAGTGACAGGAACACATCGGACAGAGCGGCGAACACCACGACGAGCGCCACGAGGCCGAGCAGGGCGGGCACGGATCCGAGTCGTCCGGCCCGCAGCCGCGCGACGTAGTCACGCATCACCTCGGACGTCGACATCGCGGTGGTGTCGATACCGAAGTCGGAGATCGCCGCGCTGGGATGCGCGGTCGGTGTCTGAGTCATGTCGGTCCTTCCCGCGAAGTCCGGGTCAGAGGGCGGCTTTCTCGGGCCTGGCGAGTCCCAGGTCTCCGGAGCGACCCGCGGTGATCAGTTCGACGACCTGCGCGTGGGTGACGTCCTTGGCGCGCACCTCCGCCACCATGCGCCCGAGGTAGAGCACCGCGATCCGGTCGGACACCTCGAAGACGTCGGCCATGTTGTGGCTGATCAGCACCACGCCGAGGCCCTGCTCCGCGAGGCGGCGCACCAAGTCGAGCACCTGTCTCGTCTGCGCCACGCCGAGCGCGGCCGTGGGTTCGTCGAGCAGCACCACCGAGCTCTCCCACAGCACCGACTTGGCGATGGCCACGGTCTGCCGCTGACCGCCGGAGAGCTCCGAGACCGGGGTCCGCACCGACTTCACCGTGCGCACCGACAACGACGCCAACGTGCGGCGCGCCGCCTCCTCCATCTCGGCCTCGTCGAGCAACCAGGCGCTCCCGCGTTCCCGGCCGAGGAACATGTTCTGCACGATGTCGAGGTTGTCGGCCAGCGCCAGGTCCTGGTACACGACCTCGATGCCGAGCGCGGCGGCGTCCTTCGGTCCCCGGATCGTCACCTCACGCCCGCGGTACCGGATGCTGCCCGAGTCGATGGGGTGGATCCCGGCGATGCTCTTGACCAGCGTGGACTTGCCCGCGCCGTTGTCACCGACCAGGGCCGTCACCTCGCCCGCACGCACGGCGAAGTCCACGTCGTGGAGCACGTGCACGGGTCCGAAGCTCTTGTTGACGCCGCGCAGTTCGAGTACGGCGTCGGTGCCGTTCGGGGTCAGGGTGTCGGTCACGCCGCTCACCGGATTCCGAGGTCGGCACACACGTCGGCGAGGTCCTGCGGGCAGATCTCGTCGGCGGAGACGTAACCCTCGTCGACGACGCGCTTCACCTCGTCCTTCGTGATCAGGTACGGCTCCAGCAACACCGACGCCACCTCGCGCTCACCCTGGGGGTCCTCGCTGACGTCGGAGGCGATCTCACCGGCCGCGGCCGTGTCGCCCTTCGCGAGTGCCGCGGCGAGCTTGGCGGTCGCCTCGGCTTCCTCCTTGATCGGCTTGAACACGGTCATGTACTGGTCACCGCGCAGGATCGCGCGCAGTCCCTCGGCCGTGGCATCCTGCCCGGTGACCGGAACGGAACCGTTGAGGCCGTACTTCTTCAGCACGGTGATCACGGCGCTGGCGAGCCCGTCGTTCGCGGCGACCACACCGTCGACCTCACCGCCGTTGGAGGTGAGGATCTGCTCGAAGATCCGGCCGCCCTCCTGGTTGTTCCACTGTTCGATGGGCTGGCTGCGCACCAGTTCGAACTCCCCGCTGTCGTAGCGGGGTTGCAGGACGTTGCGCTGTCCCTCGTGGAAGAGCGTGGCGTTGTGGTCGGTGGGCGCGCCCTCGATCTCGATGATCTCGGCACCGTCCTGGTCCTCCAGCGCGTCGACCAGTCCCTCGCCCTGCAGTTCGCCGACGCGGACGTTGTCGAACGACACGTAGTACTCGGAGCTTCCGCCCAGGTTGAGCCGGTCGTAGTCGATCGTGGGGATGCCCGCGGCCTTCGCCTTGGCCGCCACGGCGCCGCCCACCTCGCTGTTGATCGAGGAGATGATCAGCACCTTCACGTTCTGGGCGATCATGCCGTCAGCGAGCGTCGTGAACTTCTGCACGTCGCCCTGTGCGTTCTGGACGTCCGGGTCGAAGCCCTCGGCGCGCAACGCCTCCTCCAGCATCGGCTTGTCGAAGCCCTCCCAGCGCGCGGACGAGGCCGTCTCGGGCAGGATCACGCCCACCTTGCCCAGCGGCGCGTCCCCGGACCGACCACCGGAGTCGTCCCCGGCAGCACCACCACCGGCGTTGGCCCCACACGCCGTCAGGAGCAGGGCGGCACCCGCGATCCAGACACGGGTTCGGAAGCGTCGTTGCATCGTCACACCTTCCCCGGTGAGGAATGTTGTGCGCGACAACATATGCGCGTGACCACGGGAAAGGGAATATCTGTATCGATTCAGACTCGAACGGCGCAACGGAACCGTGACGCGGTCGGGGACGTCGATCCGGCGCCTACCAGGACCGCAACGTGGCGATCCGCTCCTCCAACTGCTCGACCGTGGCCATCGCGGTCGGGGGGCCACCACAGATGCGTCGCAGCTCGTTGTGGATCGCGCCGTGCGGCTTGCGTGTCCGGTGGTGGTAGAGGCCCACCAGGGTGTTGAGCTCCTTGCGCAACGCCTTGAGCCGCTCGTTCACCGACGTCGGGCGCGGCGTGGGCGCGGGCGGCTGTTCCTTCTCGGCCTTGGGCTTGCGCCGGGACGCATCGGCGAGCTGCTCCTCCTGCCGCTTCCGCAGCAGCGCCCGAACCTGGTCGGCGTCCAACAGGCCGGGCAGCCCCAGGTACTCCTGTTCCTCCTCGCTCCCGGCGAAGACGGCCGTGCCGAACGAGTTGCCGTCGTAGATCACCTGGTCGAGCTCGGCCTGCGCTCCGAGCGAGGTGAAGGACTTCTCCTCCTCGCCCCGCTCGTCGTCGGTACGGTTGGCCGCGACGAGCAGTTCGTCGTCCCAGCCGTCCTTCTCGCGGTGCGGCTTGCCGAGCACGTGGTCACGCTCGGCCTCCAGCTCGCTCGCCAGCTCGAGCAGCACCGGGACGCTGGGGAGGAACACACTCGCCGTCTCCCCCGGCTGGCGGGACCGCACGAACCGCCCGATGGCCTGGGCGAAGAACAGCGGCGTGGAGGCGCTTGTCGCGTACACGCCGACGGCCAGCCTCGGAACGTCGACGCCCTCCGACACCATGCGCACGGCCACGAGCCAGCGGTCGTTCGACTCGGAGTACTCGGCGATGCGCTTCGTCGCCTTGGGGTCGTCGGACAACACCACCACGGGCGGCTCACCCGCGATGCCCGTGAGCAGCTTGGCGTAGGCGCGCGCCGTCTCCTGGTCGGTGGCGATCACCAGGCCACCGGCGTCGGGCATCCCTCCCGCCCGCAACTGCGACAACCGGGTGTCGGCGGCCTGAAGCACCGCGGGCATCCACTCGCCCGCCGGGTCGAGGGCCGTGCGCCACGCACGGGCCGTCTGCTCCGCCGTCAGCGGTTCACCGAGCCGGGCGGTGAACTCGTCGCCCGCGCTGGTGCGCCACGACGCCTCGCCCGAGTAGGCCAGGAACACCACCGGGCGCACGACCTTGTCGGCGAGCGCGTCGGCGTAGTTGTACGAGTGGTCCGCCTTGCTGCGCAACGCGCCGTCGGCGTCCGGCTCGTAGGTGACGAACGGGATCGGCGAGTCGTCGCTGCGGAACGGCGTTCCCGTCAGGGCAAGCCTGCGGGTGGCCGGGGTGAACGCCTCGAACACGGCGTCGCCCCACGACTTGGCGTCGCCGGCGTGGTGGATCTCGTCGAGGATCACCAGTGTCTTGCGGTTCTCGGTGCGCACCCTGTGCAGCGTCGGATGGGCCGCCACCTGCGCGTACGTGACCGCGACGCCCTGGTAGTCCGACGACGTCACGCCCGTGCCGTTGCGGAAGTTCGAGTCGATGGCGATCCCCGCGCGCGCCGCCGACTCCGCCCACTGGTGCTTCAGGTGCTCGGTGGGCGTGACGATCGTGATCGCCTCGACCGTGCGGTCGGACAGCAGCTCGGCAGCCACCCGCAGCCCGAACACGGTCTTGCCCGCGCCGGGCGTCGCCACGGCCAGGAAGTCCTTCGGTTTGCGGGTCAGGTACTTCGTGAGCGCCCGACGCTGCCACGCACGCAGGGGGCGGGCCGTCGCGTCGTGCGCGGGCTCCGGGGCGGCGATCTGCGCGCCCTGGTGAGCCTGTGCGGTCTCCGACACCGACGCTCCAACTCCTCGACACAGGGACATGCGAAAACCCTCACGAAGACGTCCGGTTCGCGGCCGGCGGCCGTGCCGGGGTCGGTGAGGGTGCTCCGCGAAAGCCTACCCGCAGCCGCGGCGGCGATCTCGGAAAGGACACGCCGCAGGGGTGACCGAGCCGGGGCGAGACAGATGGACCATGCTTGGAACCGCGATGCAGACCCGAGACGACGGCACCACAGGCGGCCCAGCGGACGGCCCCGCACGCGGTGGACAGCAACGTCGGCCCGCCCGAGGGGTTCGGCGCAAGGGGCCTGTGCGTCTGCTGGGACGCACGCTGAGCAAGGCGTGGGACGGCAACATCTTCTCGGAGTCGGCCGAAGCCGCGTTCTGGCAGACGCTGTCCCTGCCCCCGCTGCTGCTCGGGCTGCTGGGCAGCCTCGGCTTCATCGGCGACTGGTTCGGCGACCACATCGTCAGCCAGGTGCACGACAAGATCATCGCCTTCTCGGAGACCGTCTTCAGCGAGAGCGTCGTCAAGCAGATCATCGAACCGACGGTCGACGACATCCTCACCACGGGCAAGGGCGAGATCGTGTCCGTGGGGTTCCTCATCTCGCTGTGGGCGGGATCGTCGGCCATGTCGTCGTTCGTGGACGCCATCACCGTGGCCCACGACCAGTACGGCGTGCGCAACGAGGTGTGGCAGCGCATCTTCGCCCTGCTGCTCTACATGGCGAGTCTCGTGCTGCTGGTCATCGGCCTGCCGATCATCGCGATCGGCCCCGACCTGCTCCCGGAGTTCTTCCCCGACGACTGGCAACCGACCATCGCGTCGTGGCTGAGCGTGCTCTACTACCCCACCGTCGGGGTGCTGCTCGTCCTCGCCCTCGCCACGCTGTACAAGCTGGCGCTGCCACGCAAGCTGCCGTGGCACCGCGGCCTGCCCGGCGCGATGCTCGCGATGGGGATCTTCCTGCTCTCCAGTGTCGGGCTGCGGGTGTACATCAGTTGGATCACCACCACCGGCTACACCTACGGCGCGCTCGCCACGCCCATCGCGTTCCTGCTGTTCACGTTCTTCATCGGCCTGGCCATCGTCGGGGGCGCGTACTTCAACAGCGCCATCCAGGAACTCTGGCCCGCGAAGATGACCCGCAGGCAACGCCGCAAGTGGCGCAGGCTGGAGATGGAACGACTGAAGGAGCGGATGCGAGCCGAGGAGGAGGCCGAGCGACGCAACCTCTGGCACCGCACCACGCAGCCACTGCTCCGACCGTGGCGCGGCGACGCCGAGGACTCCGAGAACGCCGACAGTGAGGAGACCGGCCCGGTCGCGCAGGCCGACGAGGCACCGGACACGGGAACGAAAAGTTCCCACGACAAGGCGTCCGGGCACGACGGCGCCCCGGAGCCACCGGCCACCGCCGCGGACCACGGCACGACCGAGCATCCGCAGCGGGGCGAACCCGGCTGAGGGGACTCGGCCGAACCTCAGCGAGTCGTCACTCGTCGCCGCCGCCGGGAGGAAGCTGCTCGAAGATGCGCTTGCACTCGGGGCAGACGGGCGACCCCGGCTTCGGCGACTTCGTCACCGGGAAGACCTCTCCGCACAACGCCACCACGTGCGTGCCCATGACCGCGCTCTCGGCGATCTTGTTCTTGCGCACGTAGTGGAACATCTTCGGAGAGTCGTCGTCCGTGGTGTCGGTGCTCTCCGGCCGGGTCTCGACATCAGGCAGCGTCATCGTACTCACGTTCCCCATGATGCCCCATGCGTCGCCGGGAACGGGATGGGCAAGGATGCTCACCCGTGACCAACACGCTCGACTCACCCCTGTCGCTGTCTCCCGAGGTCGCCGACGCCGTGGCCACCCGCACCCCCGTCGTCGCACTCGAGAGCACCCTGCTGTCCCACGGCCTGCCCCCGGGCCGCAACCTCGACGTCGCCCGGCGTCTGGAGAACACCGTGCGCGAGGCCGGTGCCGTGCCCGCCACGATCGCCGTGCTCGACGGCGTCGCGCGGGTGGGGCTCACCGACGCCGAACTCGACCGCGTCTGCGCGCCCGACGCGAACCTCGACAAGCTGTCGCTGCGGGACCTGGGGGCCGCCGTGGCGCTGGGAACCTCCGGCGCCACCACCGTGGCCGGCACTGCCGCGCTCGCCGAGGCCGCCGGGATCTCGGTGTTCGCCACCGGCGGGCTCGGCGGGGTGCACCACCCGCTGCCGGGCGAGAGCCTCACCTGGGACGTCTCCGCCGACCTCGGAACGCTCGCGCGCACCGGGGTCCTCGTGGTGTGCTCGGGGATGAAGTCGATCCTCGACATCGCCGCCACCCTCGAAGTGCTGGAGACCCACTCCGTGCCCGTCCTCGGTTACCGGACCGACGACTTCCCGGCGTTCTACCTGCGTTCGTCCGGCCACGCCGTGCCGCGCCGGGTCGACAACCCGGCCCAGGCGGCCGCCGTGTTCACGGCCCACCGGAAGTTCTCCGACTCGGGAGTCCTGCTCGCGAACCCGGTTCCCGCGGAGCACGAACTCGACCGCGACCTGCACGACCGCCTGCTCACCGAGGGCCTCGACCTGGTGCGCGAGCGCGGAATCAGCGGCTCCGACGTCACGCCCGTCCTGCTGGAGCACTTCCACACCGCCAGCGAGGGCGCGAGCCTCGACGCCAACGAGGCGCTCGTGGTGGCCAACGCCCGACTCGCCTCGGACGTCGCCGTGGAGCTGGCCCGATGAAGATCGTGGTGGTGGGAGACGTCGGGCTCGACATCGTGGCGCGCCACCCGGAGCCGATCGTGTACGGCGGTGACACCCGCGCCGCGGTCAGCGTCACCGGCGGGGGTGCCGGAGCCAACACGGCCCTGTGGTTGCGCGAACTCGACGTCGACACCACGCTCGTGGCCCGGGTCGGCGACGACGCGGGTGGCCGGTTGGTGCGCAACGAGCTGCAGGCCGCCGACGTCCGCTGCGAGTTCGCCGTCGACGCCGAGACCGCGACCTGTTGCGTCGTCGTGTTGGTCGACTCCGCAGGGCAGCGCACGATGTTGCCCGACCGGGGCGCCAACAAGCGGTTCCGACCGGAGGACGTCACGGAGGCGGCCCTGGCCGGTGCCCAGCACCTGCACCTCTCCGGATACGTGTTGTTGGACCCGTCGTCGCGGCCCGGTGGGCTCGCGGCCCTGGCCCTGGCCCGGGAGCTCGGGCTCACCACCTCGGTGGACCCGCAGGCCGCCGCGCTGCTCACCGATCCGGACGCCTTCCTCGACGACGTCCGGGGCGTGGACCTGCTGTTGCCGAACGCCGACGAGCTGCGTGCGCTCACCGGTTCCCAGGACGCCGAGGCCGCCCGGAACCTGCTCGGCACGGTCGGCGCCGTCGCCGTCACGTTCGGGCTGGACGGCGCGGCGTGGGTCGACGGCGAGGGTGTCGTGACGGCCCCCGCCGAGGACGTGCCGTGTGTGGACAGCACCGGGGCGGGCGACGCGTTCGACGCGGGTGTGCTCGCGGCATGGCTGCGTGGCGACGCCCCGGACGTGATCCTCGCGGCGGGCGCGTCGCTCGGCGCCCGCGCGGTGAGCCGGGTGGGCGCTCAGCCGTAGGCGACGTGATCCCGCCGACCTCCGCTGCGAGCGTCGGCGGGATCGCCCGTCACCGGTCCGGCGGGTTCTCCGACGAGTCGATCACGCGGTGCGCGCGGTTCTCGATCGCTCGCGCGTCGCGCCGGTACTTGCTGACCCGTTCGGACTTGCGTGGTGGCCGGTCGTTGGCGATCAACACCGCGATCCACGGCAAGGGGACCGACAACAGAATCAGGGCCAGGGCGAGCCACCAGGTGTGGTAGAAGACTCCGGCGAGGACGAGGCACGGCACGCGCAGACCCATCATGATGACGTACTTGCGTTTGCGCTGAGCCATCTCGTCGTCGAAGGAGGGCGCGGCCTCGGTGATCAGAACCGGGTCGGCGTGCTTGTCGTGCTCGTTCACCGCCTCACCTCCGTTGCCCATGCTCCCACCAGCCGCCCGACGACGACACCCCGGTCGGCACACTGTCCACGAAGGCCGAGATCGAGGAGCAGAACGCACGCCTCGACGAACCGACAACCGGAGGACGTCTCCTCTTGCGGCAGCGTCCGCCCACGACGCCTGCCGCCCGGCCGGGGCTTGCTGGTGCATCGGAGGACCGCCCGGCCTCGGCTCATACAGGTCGCGTGGGACGATGACACATCGTGAACGCTGCTCTGCCCGAGTTCTCCTCCGAGACCTGCGCGCGCCTGCGCGACGCCTTCCGCAGTGCCCGCTACGAAGCCGACGGTGTGGTCGAGCTGCTGGGACCACAGGCCCACGCCGCGCTGGGACGCGGCGAGCCGGAACCGGCCTCCCGCGCCAGCCGCGACGCCGGGGCGCTCGGCGTGTTCGTGCGCCTGTTCCTGCTGGGTGAGTCGGTGCCCGCCGACGAAGTGCGGTCGGCGTTGGGGCCGCTGTCGCTCGACGACGCGGTCGCCACGGGCATCGTGCGCGGCAGTGGGGATTCCGGCGACGACGCGCTGCGGGCGGGCTTCGACATCCGTCCGCACGGTGACGAGCACGGCAGTTGGTGGGTCGTCTCCGACCTCGATCCCGAACAGGCAGGGGTTCCGGCCTCGCCCGAGCACGTGCTCGGCGTCGGACACGCGTCGTTGAGCCTCGTCCGCGCCACCAGCAGGCGGCCTGCGGACACGCTGCTGGACCTCGGCACCGGCAACGGTGTGCAGGCACTGCACGCGAGTCGTTACGCGAAGCACGTCACGGCCACCGACACCTCCGTCCGCGCGCTGCGGCTCGCCGCCGCCACGTTCGCACTCAACGAGTTGGACGTCGAGTTGCTCCGGGGCGAGTGGTTCGCGCCCGTCGCCCGGCGTCGCTTCGACCGGATCGTCTGCAATCCGCCCTTCGTCGTCGGCCCTCCGCGCGTCGACTACGTCTACCGCGACTCCGGCCTCGCCGGGGACGACGCCAGCGCGCTGCTCGTGCGGCAGCTCCCCGCGTTCCTCACCGACGGCGGTTCCGCACACCTGCTGGCGTCCTGGCTGCACGTCCGGGGAGAGGACTGGGCCGACCGCGTCCACCGGTGGCTGCCCGGGAACACCGACGCCTGGTTCGTGCAACGGGACGTCGCCGACCCGACGCTGTACGTGGGGACGTGGCTGCGCGACGCCGGCCTCGACCCGCGCTCGCCGGAGGGCCGGGCGAAGGCCGGAGCGTGGCTGGACTGGTTCGCCGAGAACGACGTGGAGGGCGTCGGCTTCGGTTTCGTGACGCTGCGTCGGACGGACGCCGCGGCCCCCACGGTGGTGTGTGAGGACCTGCGCCACGCCTTCGACGACCCGCTCGGCGAGGAGGCTGCGGCGTGGCTCGACCGCGTCGAGTGGCTGCGGGACCACGCGCACGACCTGCTCGACGTCGCCTACCGGGTGCCCGACACGGTCGCCCTCGAACGCATCGACTCACCCGGTGACGAGGGGTGGTCGACGGTCGTGCGGCGGTTGCACCGCTCCGACGGCCCCGGCTGGCAGCACGAACTGGACGAACTGACGGCCGCGCTGCTCGCGGGCTGTCGGGGTGCGCTGCCGATGAACGACCTGCTGGAGCTGCTGGCCGCCGCGCACGGTGAGGACCCCGAGATGCTTCGCGAGGCAGCTCGTCCCCTGGTCGCGGACCTGGTCCGCCACGGCATGCTGGAGGTGGCCCGATGAGGGCGGTCGTCGCCCGCGTCACCGAGGCGTCGGTGACGGTCGACGGCGAGGTGGTCGGCGCGATCGACGAGCCGGGGCTGCTCGTGCTGTTGGGCATCCACGTGGACGACTCGGAAGCCCAGGTGGACACGATGGCGCGCAAGCTTCACGAGCTGCGCATCCTGCGTGACGAGGAGTCGTGCGCGACGGCCGGGGCACCACTGCTCGTGGTCAGTCAGTTCACGCTCTACGGCGAGACGCGCAAGGGCAGGCGTCCATCCTGGACCGCTGCCGCCCGTCCCGAACACGCCGAGCCACTGGTCGGCGCCGTGGTGCAGCGGCTGCGGGAACGCGGCGCTCGCGTGGAGACCGGTCGCTTCGGCGCGATGATGTCGGTGCACAGCGTGAACGACGGCCCCTTCACCGTTCTCGTGGAGGTCTGACACCGCCTCGGTCCACAGTGGCCGTGAGTGGCCTGCTTCGAAGTCGGCGTCTCACGGACGAAAACTCCGCCCCTCCGTGCGGTCCTGCGGGGGCCGACGTCCACCCGACAGGCACCCGGCGTGAGGCACTCAACACGCCGCCCGAGTCGGGAACGATTCCGCGGAGCGCGACGTTGACTGAGATGTCCGGCCGGGGAAGCCGGGCCCGCGGGTGAGTTCCACAGGCTCGTCTCGCGTGAGAAGCAGGCATGACGCCACTCACGACACGTCAGCCCGTTGACCGGGGAGGCAAGATGTCCGTCCAGACACTCGAACGAGAGGCTCGCGGTATCCGCGAACGCACCATTCCTTCGCCCGCCGCCGACAGCGTCGTGCCTGTGCCGATGGACGAGCAGCCCGACCTCGACGCCCAGGGCCCTGCTGCCGACCTGGTGCGCGTGTATCTCAACGGGATCGGCAAGACGGCCCTGTTGACCGCCGCGCAGGAGGTCGACCTGGCCAAGCGGATCGAGGCAGGGGTGTTCGCCCAGCACATGCTGGACACCGCGGACGAGCTGTCCGCGGAACGCCGCGCGGAGCTGGCGGAGGTCGTGCGCGACGGTGAGCAGGCCAAGACCCACCTCCTGCAGGCGAACCTGCGCCTGGTGGTGTCGCTGGCCAAGCGCTACACCGGCCGCGGCATGCCGTTGCTCGACCTGATCCAGGAGGGCAATCTCGGTCTCATCCGTGCGGTCGAGAAGTTCGACTACGCCAAGGGCTTCAAGTTCTCCACCTACGCCACGTGGTGGATCCGACAGGCCATCACGCGCGGGATGGCCGACCAGGGCCGCACCATCCGGCTCCCCGTGCACCTCGTCGAGCAGGTCAACAAGCTCGCGCGTATCAAGCGCGACCTGCATCAGCGCCTCGGCCGTGAGGCCACCAACGAGGAACTTGCCGCCGAGTCCGGCATCGCGGAGAACAAGGTGGCGAGCCTGCTCGACCACGCGCGCGACCCGGTGAGCCTCGACATGCCGGTCGGCACCGAGGAGGACGCCCCGCTCGGCGACTTCATCGAGGACTCCGAGGCCACCGATGCGGAGAGCACGGTCATCTCCACGCTGCTGTCCGACGACCTGCGGCGCGTGCTCGCGACGCTGGACGACCGGGAGCAGCAGGTGATCCGGCTGCGGTACGGCCTCGACGACGGCCAGCCCCGCACGTTGGACCAGATCGGCAAGCACTTCAGCCTCTCGCGCGAGCGGGTGCGGCAGATCGAGCGCGAGGTCATGTCCAAGCTCCGGCACGGTGAGCGGGCCGACCGCTTGCGCGCCTACGCGAGCTGACCGACACACCGAGTCACGACGACACAACCGAACATCACCCGGACGGCGCGTTGACCGGCGTCCGGGTTCGCGAGACGGTCGAGGACGCGCTGCCGACGGCGCGGTCTCGGCCGTTTGTCGTCGGCACGAGGGCGGACGACGCCACGTCCTCGCGGGTGATGGTCCTCGCGACCGGGCTCGCCTGGTCGCCTGCCCCGGAAGGTCGGGTCCGTCGGGGTGGGCCCGGCCTTCCGACCCGCGCACCGCCTTCCCGACGCCGTCTCCGACGTTCCGTCTCCCCCACCGCTCCCGCACCGGCCGGGCGGACGGTGATCTGCATCGCGCAGCGGCGTGGGTGCCCACTCCCGGCCTCACTCGCGCGATACGGTCTAGACCCCTGACCACGCGCAACGGAGCCCGGACTGTGACTGTGACCACTCCCGGGCCGGGGTCGTCCCCGGCCCGCACCACACGCGAGTTCAACCACACCGACGTTCTCCCCCTCGGCAAGGACACCGACACCGAGTACCGGCTCGTGACCACCGAGGGCGTGCGGGTCGTGGAAGCGGCGGGGCGACGGTTCCTCGAGATCGCGCCCGAGACGCTGACACTGCTCGCGCGCACGGCGATCACCGACATCCAGCACCTGCTGCGGTCGTCCCACCTCGCCCAGCTTCGCGCGATCGTGGACGACCCGGAGGCCAGCGGGAACGACCGGTTCGTCGCGATGGACCTGCTGCGCAACGCCGCCATCTCGGCGGGCGGGGTGCTGCCGATGTGCCAGGACACGGGAACGGCGATCGTCATGGGCAAGCGCACCGAGGGCGTGCTCACCGGCGGGGACGACGAACGGGCGCTGTCGAAGGGGATCTTCGAGGCGTACCAGGAGCTGAACCTCCGGTACTCCCAGATGGCGCCGCTGACCTTCTGGGACGAACGCAACACCGGCACGAACCTGCCCGCGCAGATCGACCTCTTCCACAAGGACGGCGACCCGCAGGCCGACCCGTCGTACGAGTTCCTGTTCATGGCCAAGGGCGGCGGGAGCGCGAACAAGACGTTCCTGTACCAGGAGACCAAGGCCGTGCTGAACCCGAAGCGGCTCGCTCGGTTCCTGGACGAGAAGCTGCGCAGCCTCGGCACCGCGGCCTGCCCGCCCTACCACCTCGCGATCGTGGTGGGCGGCATGTCGGCGGAGTACAACCTCAAGGTCGCCAAGCTCGCGTCCGCGCGCTACCTCGACGAGCTGCCGCGTGAGGGCTCCGAGCTGGGCCACGGCTTCCGCGACGTCGAGCTGGAGCAGCAGGTGCTCGAAATGACGCGGCAGTTCGGCATCGGAGCCCAGTTCGGCGGCAAGTACTTCTGCCACGACGTGCGGGTCATCCGCCTGCCCCGTCACGGCGCCTCGTGCCCCGTGGGGATCGCGGTGTCGTGCTCGGCCGACCGCCAGGCCAAGGCGAAGATCACGCCGGAAGGCGTGTTCATCGAGCAGCTCGAACGCGACCCGGCCCGGTTCCTCCCCGACGTCACCGACGACGAGTTGTCGGACGAGGTCGTGAAGGTGGACCTGAACCGGCCGATGTCGGAGATCCGGGAGCAGCTCTCCAGCCTGTCGGTGAAGACCCGGCTGAGCCTCACGGGTCCGCTCGTGGTGGCCCGCGACATCGCCCACGCGAAGATCGCGGAGCGGCTGGAGGCGGGCGAGGAGATGCCGCAGTACCTGCGCGACCACCCGGTGTACTACGCCGGTCCCGCCAAGACTCCGGACGGGTACGCCTCGGGTTCCTTCGGCCCCACCACGGCGGGCCGGATGGACTCCTACGTCGCGCAGTTCCAGGCCGCGGGCGGGTCTCTCGTGATGCTCGCCAAGGGCAACCGCTCGAAGCAGGTCACCGAGTCCTGCCGGAAGCACGGCGGCTTCTACCTCGGCTCGATCGGTGGTCCGGCGGCGCGGCTCGCCCAGGACTGCATCAAGAAGGTCGAGGTCCTGGAGTACCCGGAGCTGGGTATGGAAGCCGTGTGGCGCATCGAGGTCGAGGACTTCCCCGCCTTCATCGTCATCGACGACAAGGGCAACGACTTCTTCGCCGACACCTCGGAGCCCGTGCTCCAGATCTCGTTCCGCTCCTGACCGGCCGCGGGCTGACGCTCGGGGACGACCCGGCGTCAGCCCGCGCGGCGGTCGTCAGTGCGTGGCCTGCTCGTAGGCGAGCACGATTTCACGCTCGCCCAGCGGTTCGTCGAGCTCCACAGTGAGCGGCGGGTAGCGCATGTCCATCGTGCACATCACGTTCTTGTCGGCCGGCTTCGACTCGACCAGCGTGACCGTGACCGTCTTCTCGGTCTGTTCGGTCGCCTCGGCACTGACCTTCGTGCAGCCGCCTTCCTGAGCCACCACGGTGAGCGTGTGCCCCTCGTCGGACACGCTCACGTCGAGGGGATAGCCCTCGGGAAGTGCCTTCGCGTCGATCTGTCCCGCCGGGACCGGTCCGTCCTGCGGGACCTCTTCCGGGGCGCGGGACAGTTCCTGCGACGCGGGTGGCGAGTCGACACCACCGCCCGCTCCGCTGTTGACGTTGTCCGCCTGCTCTCCACATGCCGTCACCGTCAGCAGGGCTGCCGCGGCGACCATTGCTCGAATCCACCTCATGCCCGTCTGGACGGAACGGCACCCGGATCGGGTTGCACGGTTTCTTCGCTCTTTTTTCGCGGCCACTCGTCGGCAGTGTGAGGTGCGCGGACTCGACGCCGCCTCAGTCGTAGTCGTGTCGGGGCCACTGCGGCTCGGCCGACGAGTCGGTCGCGTCGGAGATCGCGGGACCGTCCAGGTTCGGTCGGCTGAGGCGTTCGGCGTGCAGTGGTGGCGGAGGGGCGAGCCGGATGCTCCCGTCGGGAGTCACGCTGGTCGGCGGAGGTGGCACCGCCGGGAGGTACGCGGTGGACTCGGCGGTCCTGGGGCGGGGGATTTCAGGTACCTGCTCGTGTCCACCGCGGTTCTGGCGTGGTGTCGACCTCCCGACGGTGCCGGCCGCGGCTCTCCGGGACGCGGTCGGCTCGCCCGGCCCGATACGGGTCGGCCCCACGCGAGGGGGCGTTCCCGCTACGCGGACCGGAGCGGCGCCACGCGGCGGTGAGGGGCGGGACTCCCGCCGCGGTGTCTCCCGCATCACCGGGTACGCGGCCAACGGGTCGGCCACGACGGGCTTGCGTCGTCGCCGTGCCAGCCCGGCGAGGCCGAGCAGCCCGACGAGGCCGACCAGCCCCCAGGGGTGTGTGCTCTCGGTCGAGTGCGGATGTGCGCTCGGGACGACGTCGGACTGTGCCGCGGCCGCGACCGGCGCGCCGACGAGCATCACCGCGAGGCACACGGCCACCACCACTCGGCCACCGGTCACCGTACGCATGTTTCACCTCCACGTAGAGTCACGCCACCGCCTACCCACCCCGCGTCGACTTCAGTCCCACTTCACCCGTCCGAGGCGGTTCCGTCACCGCACCCGGTGCCCTCGCGGGTCAGTACGGCGCGGCGGCGTCGGCGAAGTCGGGGTGGAGAGTGTCGTCACCTCGCGGGTACGAGATACGCGTGGGATCGCCGTCGGAGGTGTAGAGCAGCCCGTCCTCGGCAGCCAGCCGGTCGAGCCACGCGGTCGATCCGAACTCCGCTTCCGGGCCGTCGGGCCCCTGCGACCGGATGCGCGGCACGGCCGTCGGGTCGAACTCGGCCGCGAACGGCGACGGCGCGGGATTGGCTCCCACCAGCAACACCGCGCGGTAGTCGTAGCCCTCACCGCGCAACGCCAGGCTGCCGGGTGTCGGTCGGATGCCGAACGGCAGTGCCAGCGACGCGGGCTCGTAGCCGGGGACCGCATCGCGGATCATCGCGTCACCGCGGGCGATGGCTTCCTCCGCTTCGTCCGGTGTGGACGATCCCAGATCGGTGTGGCCGAAGGTGTGGTTGCCGACCTCGAAGCCGTTGTCGACGAGCCACCGCAGGGCCCGCCGACCGGCCTCGCCGCCTCCGAAGGGCTCCTCGTTGACGTAGACGCTCGCGGTGGGACGGAAGCCGGGGTTCTCCCGCGCGACGTCGAGCAGCACCCCGATCGCCGTGTTCGGCGCCACCTCGTCGCCCTCGACCCGGATGGTGCTCGGGTCGCCGTCGTCGAAGGTCAGGACCACGGGGTGGGTCCCGGCGGGCAGGTCGAGTCTGCCGGTGGCCAGCTCGGCGGTCGTGACGGGGACGTAGTTCTCGTCGGCGAGCCGCTGCAATTCGGCCCGGAAGTCCTCGGGAGTCCGGTCGTACACCGACTCCGGCTCGGGCACGATGCGGTGATACATGAGGACCGGCACGACACCCAGTTCATTGGCGCCGACCTCCTCCGGATCGGGTGGCGGCGGGCTCGTCCGCACGATCTCGGACGGCGAGTCGGTCTCGTGTGGACTGGCCTCGGGTGCCACGGACCGCGTGGTGCATCCCGCCGTGACCAGCACCGCGGCGAGGATCAGCATGGGTCGAAGGTCCATGTCCGGCACGGTAGGTCAGGCCCCACCCGGTCGCGTCCTCACTCACTCGACCGGTCGATCCTGGCCACGAAGCCGTCAGCGACACCCACACAGTGGGTAGCCCGGGCGCTGACCGAGGTTCACGGCGAGGGGAAGGACCGGGATGCGCACGTTCCGTTGGCGTCCGCAGTGGACGATAGGAGTGGTGGCCGCGATCGCGCTCGGCGCCGCCGTGGTGATCCCGCTGAGCCTGCCCGGCGAACCCGACGTCGTCGTCGAGGGGCTGCCCGGACACGCCGTGCCCCCGAGCGTGCTGGAGCACGTGCGGCTGTCCTCCCCCCACGGGCTCGACGGGCTCACCGCGACACTCGACGGCGAGCCGTTGCGGTTGCACCGCGACGGGGACGCGCTACGCCCGGCGGTCACTCCGCTCCCCGAGGGCGTGCACCTGCTGGTCGTGACGCCACCGGCCGGCACATTCGGACAGCCGGAACCGATCGAGTTCACGTTCCGCGTGGACGCCACCCCACCGTCGTTGGAGATCCTGCCGGTCGAGCCATTGCGCCGGGGCGAGACGGGAGAGATCCGCGGCCGCGCGCTCGGAGCGGTGCGTGTCTCCGGCGGTGGCGAGCAGACCCGGCCCGCCGGGGACGGCTCGTTCACGCTCCCGGTGCGTGCGGGAGCGGGCACGGTCACCGTGGTCGCGCACGACGAGGCAGGCAACGCCGTGTCCGAGGACGTCGCCGTCACGTTGCGGCATCCCGGCATGAAGGCGGTCCACCTCACCGCCAGCGCCTGGGCAAGCCCCGTCCTACGGGAACCCGTGCTCGACCTCGTCCGCGAAGGACGCATCGACACCGTGCAGCTCGACATCAAGGACGAGAGCGGTCTGATCGGCTACGACTCCCAAATCCCTCTCGCGCAGGAGATCGGCGCGACCACCGAGTTGTACGACGCGCGCGCCGCACTCGACCTCCTCCACGAAGAGGGCGTGCACGTCGTGGGCAGGCTGGTGGCGTTCCGCGACCCCGTCCTCGGGCGTGCCTCGTGGGAGTCGGGTGATCACCACCGCGTCGTCCAGACCGCCGACGGCCGTCCCTACTCCGGCGGCTACGGCGACTACTCCTTCACCAACTTCGCCGACCCGGAGGTCCGGGCCTACAACATCGCGATCGCCGAGGAGGCCGCCGAACTGGGCTTCGACGACATCCTCTACGACTACGTCCGCAGACCCGACGGCGACGTGGCCGGCATGGTCTTCCCCGGACTGACGACCACCCCGGAGGAGTCCATCGCGAGCTTCCTGGCCGAGTCCCGCACGGCAGTGCATCACCACGGCGCCTTCCAGGGCGCCTCGGTGTTCGGCATCGCCGCCACCCGCCCCGAGCAGATCGCGCAGGACATCCCGGCCATGTCGGAGCACGTCGACTACGTGGCCCCGATGGTGTACCCGTCGCATTGGGGTCCCGGCGAGTACGGCGTCGCCGATCCCGAGAGCCAGCCCTACGACATCACGGTCCGCTCGCTGGCCGACTTCCAGGAGCTCACGCAGCAGAACGGGCACGCCACGGTCATCCCGTGGCTACAGGCGTTCAGTCTCGGCGTCGAGTACGGGCCGGGCGAGGTGCGAGCGCAGATCGAGGCCGCCGCGGATCTCGGCATCGACTCGTTCCTGCTGTGGAACGCGGGCTGCCGCTACGACCCGAGAGCCCTCCCCCCGACCTGAGCGTCAACCACGGCCGACGAAGGGCATCTTGGTGGCGGTGACGGTCAGGGAGAACACGTTGGCCTCAAGCGGCAATCCGGCCATGTAGCGCACGGCCTCCGCCACGTGGTCCACGTCGATCCCCGGCTCGGGGCGCACGCTCCCGTCGGCCTGCTTCGCCCCGGTGGCGAACCCGGCGGTCATCTCGGTGACGGCGTTGCCGACGTCGAGCTGTCCGCACGCGATGTCGAACTCCCGGCAGTCGAGCAGAATCGACTTCGTCAGCCCGGTGACGGCGTGTTTGGTGGCGGCGTAGGCGACGCTCTCCGGCCTCGGGGTCGTCGCGGCGATCGAGCCGTTGTTGATGATCCGGCCGCCTCGCGGCTCCTGCCTCTTCATGACCCGCACGGCTTCCCGCGCGCACAGGAACATGCCCGTGAGGTTCACGTCCACCGTGCGGCGCCAGTCTTCCACGGACACGGCGTCGATCGCGCCGGTGGGGCCGAACGTCCCGGCGTTGTTGAACAGCACGTCGAGACGACCCCACGTCGAGACGACGGTCGTGAACAGCGCGCTCACCGCCTCGGGGTCGGTGACGTCGGTGGGAACGACGAGGGCGGCCTCGCCGTGGCCGGAGGCGGTCTCCCGCAACGCCTCCTCGCGCCGCCCCGCGAGCGCGACGCGGTAGCCGTCGCCCAACAGCGCTCGCGCCGCTGCCCTGCCGATGCCCGAGCCCGCTCCGGTCACGATCGCGACTCGTTCCATGCCTGTCTCCCTCCGGACACCACACTCATGCGGCGAGGCCCACGGCGAACATGGCCGCCATACCGGCGCTCATGACCGCCCGGCACGTCGACCGCGACGCCGCACCCGCCGGCGCGACGGTCGCCGCGCGGCGGGCCCGTACGAGCCGTCGCACCGTCAGTGCCCCGTCCAGCGCGAAGTAGACCACACATCCCGCCGCCACCAGCGGCAACGCGTACCCGCCGGTGGCGGCACCGTCCACCATGGTCGGCCACACCCCGTGTCCCGCGTCACCGTGGGGCATCGCCGCGAGCATGTACAGCATCGCGAGCGCCCCGAGTCCGTGGTGAAGATCGCAGCGGCGACAGCGTGCGTCGCCTCCACGGACGGCGGCGGCGAGGAAGAACGCCGCCGTGACCACGAACACCGCCTGCCACCCGGCCACGGGGACCGGGAACCCGAGGGGCGAGACCATCGCGAGCATGGCCACGGTCATGAGCAGGCCGGCGACGTCCGCCTGCCTGGTCGCGGCGCCGAGTGTCGCGTAGTCGAGGGTGGTCAGCCGGGTCAGACACGGCCGTAGGAGAGCCGCGAACACGACGGTGGCGCCCCACGCCACGACGACCGCAACGCTCATCGGGACCTCCGAGATCGACTCGTCGCTCACCGTGGCATCGCGCCGACGGGCTCCACCAGCGGGCGGAACGGTGAAAGATCAGCGGGTGACGTCCACGCACAGTGCACACCGGCGGAGCGTGCGAGTGACCCCACTCGTAGTCTCGGCACCATGCGTCTGTCGTTCCGTGCTCGGCGGGCCGCGCAACTCGCCCTCACCGCCAACGCCCTGCGCCCTCCCCGTGGGACCCACTGGGGTTTCCCGGCGTTCGTGAGCGGGTGGCTCACGTCGGAACTGGCGCCACACCTGCTCGCGCTCACCGTCACCGACACCGCCGCGCATCTGGCTCGTCGGGGCGTACGCGACGCCGACCGCGCCGGACTGGTCGCGGCGGGGCTGTCCACGGCGGGGTTGGGGGCGCTCATCGCCTCGGCACAGCGGGCCAAGGGCGCGGTCGAACAGGCACTCGTCGAGGCACTCGGACCGGGCTACACCGCCGAGCTGAACCCGACGCCCTCACCCTCCGACCTCGCCACCCCATGGGGACAACTCGCGCTGCCGTTCCGCATGCGGCACCCGGACGTGCACGTCGACCGCAACATCCCCTACTTCCAGGGCGGCAAACGGTTCCTGCTCGACGTCTACCGGCCCCGACGCCCGGTCGCCCGTCGCCCGGTGCTGTTCCAGGTGCACGGCGGCGCGTGGGTGACGGGACACAAGGGACAACAGGGCGTGCCGCTCATGCTGCACATGGCCGCCCGGGGCTGGATCTGCGTGGCGATCAACTATCCGCTCTCCCCGACCGCGCGGTGGCCGGAGCACATCGTCGCCACCAAGCGCGCGCTCGCCTGGGTCCGCGAGCGGATCGCCGACTACGGCGGTGACCCCTCGTTCGTCGCGGCGACCGGAGGCTCGGCCGGGGGACATCTCGCCGCCCTGCTGGCGTTGACCGCCAACGACCCCGTGTTCCAACCGGGGTTCGAGGACGTCGACACGCGCGTGCAGGTGTGCGTGCCGCACTACGGGGTCTACGACTTCGCCGCGACGAGCGGCGCACCCGCGAGCCGAACCAGGCTGCGCTACCTGCTCTCCCGTTACGTCGTCGGCACCGACCCGCGGTTGTCGCTCGACGACTACGTCGCCGCCTCGCCGCTCGACCGCATCCACGCGGACGTGCCGCCGTTCTTCGTCGTGCACGGCGAGCAGGACACGCTGGTGCCGGTGGGCGAGGCCCGGGAGTTCGTGCGCCGCCTGCGCGCGGCGTCACCGCGGCTGGTGGCCTACGCGGAGATTCCCGGAGCCCAGCACGCGTTCGACATCTTCCCTTCGATCCGCAGCGCCCACGTGGTGCGTGGCGTGCAGCGGTTCCTCGACTGGGTGCACGCACATCGCGACACCGCCACCGGGTGACCCACGTGGGCCGCGGTGGCGGTGTCGGCGTGGTCAGGCCTTGAGCTTCGGCAGCACCTCGCGCCCGAAGACCTCCAGCCACTCCTTCTGGTTGCGTCCCACGTTGTGCACGTAGATGCGGGTGAAACCGAGGTCGACGAACCGCTGGAGCGCCGCCCGGTGGACGTCCGGATCGGACGACACCACCATGCGTCCCTCGAAGTCCTCGCGGCGCACGAGCTTGGCCATCTGCTCGAAGTCGAACGGCGAGCGGATGTCGGCCTTGGGGAACTTCATGCCCCCGTTGGGCCACTGCTCCATCGCGTTGCGCCACGCCTCCTCGTCCGTGGCCGCCCACGACAGATGGACCTGGAGCAGCTTCGGCATGCTGTCGGGATCCTTGCCCGCCTTGCGTGCGCCCTGCGCGAAGTTGTCGAGAATGCCCGACAGCTTCTCCAACGACGCACCTGGTGTGATCAGCCCGTCGGCCAGTTCCCCGGTCTTGCGCGTGGTGTACGGCCCCGCCGAGGCGATGTAGATCGGCGGCGGCGTGTCCGGCAGCGTCCACAGTCGAGTGGTGTGGAGCTTGAAGAACTCGCCCTTGTGCTTGACGTCCTTGCCGCTGAACAACTTCCGGATGATGTCGAGCGCTTCGAACATGCGTCGGACACGCTCCGGCGCCTCCGGCCAGTAGCCGCCGACGACGTGTTCGTTCAGCGCTTCCCCGGACCCGATGCCGAGCCAGGTCCGTCCCGGGTAGGTGGCCTCCAATGTGGCCGCGGCCTGTGCCACCAGGGCCGGGTGCTGCCGGAACGACGGGCACGTGACTCCGGGGCCGAGATCACCGGTGGTGTTCTCGGCGATGGACGCGAGCACGCTCCAGACGAACGAGGCCTGCCCCTGCGCGGGAACCCACGGCTGGAAGTGGTCGGCCGCCATCTGACCCGAGAACCCGTGCTGCTCGGCCAGTGCGGCGAGTTCGATGGACTCCCGCGGCGAGAACTGCTCCAACGCCGCCGCGATCCCGATCTGCACGTCACTCACGTGGTGCCCCCTCGTGTTCCCGTTCCGTTTCTGGCCCCACGCTGAACCTACCCCGCATGACGCTCGAGCAACGGAGCCAGCTCGTCGAGTACCGACAGCGTCTCCGCCTCGGGCAGAGTGGGCACGAAGAACGTCACCCGCTCCACGCCCACCTCGGCCCAGCCCGCGATGCGCGACTCGTCCCGCTCGGCACCGAAGATCGTCACAGGGACGTCGTGGCGTCCGCGCTCGGCCAGGGACTGCAACACCGAGCGGATCTCCTCGGGCTCGGTGTTTCCGCGCGGGAGCCAGCCGTCCCCGTGTGCGGCGAGCCGCTCGATCGCCGCTGCGCTCTCACCGCCGATGTAGATCGGCGGATGCGGCGACTGCACCGGCTTCGGCCATTGGTAGATCGGATCGAAGTCGACGTGCTCACCGTGGAACTCGGCCTCGTCGGAGGTCCAGATGGCCTTCAGCGCCTGGAGCTGCTCGTTCAGCAACGCTCCCCGTGTACGCGGGTCGGTGCCGTGGTTGCGCATCTCCTCGCGGTTCCAACCCACACCGACCCCGAGGACGAACCGTCCCCCGGAGATCAGGTCGAGACTCGCGGTCTCCTTCGCCGTGTGGATGACGTCGCGCTGCATGACCAGGGCGACCCCGGTGCCCAGCAGCAGCGAGTCGGTGACCGCCGCGGCGGCGCTCAACGCGACGAAAGGGTCGAGCGAGCGGTAGTACGGGCGGGGTAGCTCACCCCCTCCCGGATAAGGGGACTCCCGGCTGACCGGGATGTGCGAGTGCTCCGCCATGAAGAGGGAGTCGAAACCTCGCTCCTCCAAGGCGGTGGCCAGCGTGGTCGGCCGGATGCCTTCGTCCGTCACGAACGTCGCGATACCGAACTTCATGAAACCGGCCAACCACGCTAGGCGCTGTTTTGTTCCGCCGTCACACGTTCCGGCGATACTGCCCGCCCACCTCGAAGAAGGCGTGGGTGATCTGTCCGAGCGAGCACACGCGGGCGGCGTCCATCAGCACGGCGAACACGTTCTCCCCACTGGCCGCGGCCTCACGCAGCCGGGCGAGCGCCCGCTGAGCCTCGTCCCGGTGCCGTTCGTGGAAGTCGGCGAGCCGCGAGAGCTGCGACTGCTTCTCCTCCTCCGTTGCCCTGGCGAGCTCGACCTCCACCTCGTCGTCCTCGGGGTGGGGGTTGCGGAACATGTTGACCCCGACGATCGGCAGCGACCCGTCGTGCTTGAGTCGCTCGTAGAGCATCGACTCGTCCTGGATCTTGCCGCGCTGGTAGCCGGTCTCCATGGCGCCGAGCACACCACCGCGTTCGGTGATGCGCTCGAACTCGGTGAGCACGGCCTCCTCGACCAGGTCGGTGAGTTCGTCGATGATGAACGAGCCCTGCAACGGGTTCTCGTTCTTCGACAGTCCCCACTCCTTGTTGATGATCATCTGGATGGCCAGCGCCCGTCGCACCGAGCTCTCGGTGGGCGTGGTGATGGCTTCGTCGTAGGCGTTGGTGTGCAGCGAGTTCGCGTTGTCGTACAGGGCACACAGCGCCTGCAGGGTGGTGCGGATGTCGTTGAAGCTCATCTCCTGGGCGTGCAGCGACCGACCGGAGGTCTGCACGTGGTACTTGAGCTTCTGCGACCGTTCGTTGGCGCCGTACCGCTCGCGCATGGCGACGGCCCAGATCCTGCGCGCGACCCGGCCCAGCACCGAGTATTCCGCGTCCATGCCGTTGGAGAAGAAGAACGACAGGTTGGGCGCGAAGTCGTCGATGTCCATGCCCCGGGCGAGGTAGGACTCCACGTAGGTGAAACCGTTGGCGAGGGTGAACGCGAGCTGCGTGATCGGGTTCGCCCCGGCCTCGGCGATGTGGTAGCCCGAGATCGACACGGAGTAGAAGTTGCGGACCCCGTTGGCGATGAACCACTCCTGGATGTCCGACATCATCCGCAGCGAGAACTCGGTGGAGAAGATGCAGGTGTTCTGGCCCTGGTCCTCCTTGAGGATGTCGGCCTGCACCGTGCCACGCACCTGCCGCAGCGTCCACGCCCGGATCTCGGCGGCCTCGTCCTCGGTGGGCTCGCGGCCGTGCTCGGCGCGGAAGGCGTCCAGCCGTTGGTCGATCGCCGTGTTGAGGAAGAACGCCAGGATCGTCGGTGCGGGCCCGTTGATGGTCATCGACACCGACGTGGTCGGCGCGGTGAGGTCGAAGCCGTCGTAGAGGGCCTTCATGTCCTCCAGCGTCGCGATGGAGACGCCGGACGTGCCGACCTTGCCGTAGATGTCCGGCCGTGTGTCCGGGTCCCACCCGTAGAGCGTCACGGAGTCGAACGCGGTGGACAGCCGCTTCGCTTCCGAGTCGGCGGACAGGTACTTGAAGCGCCGGTTGGTACGGAAGGCGTCACCCTCGCCCGCGAACATCCGGGCCGGGTCCTCCCCCTCCCGCTTGAAGGGGAACACGCCCGCGGTGAAGGGGAAGTAGCCGGGAAGGTGCTCGCGCCGCAGGAACGACAGCAGCTCACCGGGGTCGGAGTAGCGCGGGAGCGCGACCCTCGGGATACGGCTGCCGGAGAGCGTGTCCCGCCACAGCGACGTCCGGATCTCCTTGTCCCGCACGGTGAAGACGAGTTCCTCACCGCGGTAGCGCTCGGCCAGGTCCTCCCAGCTCTCCAGCAGCGCCGTGGTCTCGGCGTCGACCTCCGCCTCGGCTTTCACCAAAAGCCGGTCGAGGTCGTCGGTGGGGGCGTTCTCCGCCGCCAGTGCCTCCCGAGCGGCGCGGAGCTGCGCCCGCTTGCGGACGGCCTCGACCTGCTTGCGGGTGCGCTCGTGGTACGACCGCACGGTGTCGGCGATCTCGGCGAGGTAGCGGGTGCGGTTGCCGGGGATGACGACGCTGGTGTCGGTGGACACCTTGCCCTCGACCCGAGGCAGCAGCCCGGCCGAGACCGACAGCCCGCTTCCCGAGAGCAGGTCACGAAGGTGCTGGTAGAGCGCGGTGACGCCGTCGTCGTTGAACTTCGCCGCGCTGGTGCCGAACACCGGCATGTCCTCGGGCGAGGTCCCGAACTGCTCGCGGTTGCGCACCATCTGACGTGCCACGTCCCGACGTGCGTCCTCCGCGCCGCGGCGCTCGAACTTGTTGATGGCCACCACGTCGGCGAAGTCGAGCATGTCGATCTTCTCCAACTGCGACGCGGCGCCGAACTCGGGCGTCATCACGTACAGCGTGTGGTCGACGTGGTCGACGATGCCGGCGTCGCCCTGGCCGATGCCCGGCGTCTCGACGATCACCAGGTCGTAGCCCGCCGCCTTGCACGCGGCCACCGCGTCGTCGAGACCGGTCGGGATCTCCGAGCCGGCGCCACGCGTGGCGAGCGACCGGAAGTAGACCCGGTCCCCGGTCAGGCTGTTCATCCGGATGCGGTCGCCGAGCAGCGCGCCGCCACCCCGCCGACGGGTGGGGTCGACGGCCAGAACCGCGATGCGGAGCTTGTCCTCCTGGTCGACCCGGAAGCGCCGGATCAGTTCGTCGGTCAGCGAGGACTTGCCCGAGCCACCCGTGCCCGTGATGCCCAGGACCGGCACGGTGCGCCGCGAGGCCGCCTCGGCGATGGCGTCACGCCAGTCCTGCGACAGCGTCCCGTGCTGAAGTCGGGTGATGGCGCGGGCCAGCGTGGGCATGTCCCCGGACAGCAGTGCGTCCAACGATCCGGCTTGCTCCGTGGACAGGTCGACGTCGCACTCGCGGATCATCAGATTGATCATGCCGGGAAGGCCGAGTTCCAGGCCGTCGTCCGGCGAGAAGATCCGCGCGACCCCGCGCGAGTGCAGCAGGTCGATCTCATCGCGCACGATGACCCCGCCACCGCCGCCGTACACGCGGATGTGGCCCGCCCCGCGTTCCCGAAGCAGGTCCACGAGGTACGTGAAGTACTCGACGTGCCCGCCCTGGTACGCGCTGATGGCGACACCCTGGACGTCCTCCGAGATGGCAGCGGTCACCACCTCGTCGACCGACCGGTTGTGCCCGAGGTGCACGACCTCGGCCCCCTGCGACTGCAGGATTCGCCGCATGATGTTGATCGACGCGTCGTGCCCGTCGAACAGGCTCGCGGCAGTCACGAACCGAACCGGGTTCACGGGTCGATGAAGTTCGGAGGTCATGCCTCCAAAATACTTGGACTTCCGACTTTCTGAGAACCGAGCGAGGCTGTGACTCAGACCTCACGCGGCCCGAGTGGCGTCAGGACGCCGAGTTCGCCGCCCGCAACGCGATCCACTGGCGCATGGCGTACTCCACCAGCGTGATGAGCGTCTGCTTCGTCGACTCCCGGTCCCGGGCGTCACACCGCACGATGGGGATACTCGGGTCGATCGACAACGCCTCACGAACGTCGTTGAGGTCGTGCTGCAGGATGCCGTCGAACGTGTTCACGCCGACGATGTAGGGCAGCCCTCGGTCCTCGAAGAAGTCCACCGGCGCGAAGGAGTCGGCGAGCCGCCGCGTGTCGGCGATGACCACCGCCCCGATGGCTCCCCGCACCAGGTCGTCCCACATGAACCAGAAGCGCTGCTGACCGGGCGTTCCGAACAGGTAGAGGATCAGATCCTCGTCCAGGGACACCCTGCCGAAGTCCATGGCGACCGTCGTGGTCGCCTTGTTCGGCGTCGCCCCGAGATCGTCGATGCCCGTACTCGCATCGGTCATCATCGCCTCGGTGGTCAACGGAACGATCTCGGACACCGAGCCGACGAACGTCGTCTTGCCAGCGCCGAACCCGCCCGCCACGACGATCTTGGCGGACGTCATCGTCTTCGACGCGGCTTCGCGCGGTGCCTTAAAGCCGGCGGAGTCCACTCAACACCCTTTCCATCAACGTCAGGTGCGCCTCGGCGCTTTCGTCACCGCTGACGGTCCTGTGCACGGTGACAAGCCCCGCATCGGCCGCATCGCTGATCAGCACCCGAGCCACACCGAGTGGGACCCGGAGCCGTGACGCGATCTCCGCGACCGACTGTGGGGTACGACATTCTTCCATGATCACCTGGAGCTCGATCTGGTCGGGCACCGCCAGCAGTGCCCCGGCCTTCGTGGAGATCAACGTCTCCAGCTCCAGGTGGTAGTTCGCCCTGGTCCGGCCGCCGGTGAGGGCGTAGGGACGGACGACACCGATCTCCTCCGTCGGTTGCAACGGGATAGCTTCGACTGCCACAGGTTGCTCCTTGGTGTTCGTTCGGTCCTCGCCGTCTCCGTACTGCGACCGGGGCTGCCCGGGAACCCTCTCCACCCGCTCCGGACCCGCCGACGCCGTCTCGGCGTCCGGCTCCCGGGGGGTCGAGGGCCCCGTGCTCATCCCACGGTCACCCCACCGGTTCGCCGACCCGCGGTCCGCTCGAACCCTGGAGCTGGGCCCGAAGCTCCGGTGTCAGGAGCTGGCCCACCCGGTCGACGAGCAACGTCATCTCGTACGCCACCTGCCCGATGTCGCAGTTCGGGGCGGCCAACACGGCAAGACACGAGCCGTCGCTGATCGACATGAGGACCATGATCCCCAGTTCCATCTCGACGACTGTCTCGGTCACCGCGCCCGCCTCGAAGCAGCGCGCCGCCCCCTGGGTGAGGCTGACCAGGCCCGACGCCACCGCCGCAAGCTGGTCAGCGCGATCGAGCGGCAGCCGGTTCGACGACGTCAGCAGCAGACCGTCGGCCGACACCACCACCGCGTGCGCCACACCCGGCACTCGCTCGGCGAAGTCGTTCACGAGCCACCCGAACTGGTTCTGCTGAGGCGCGGAGCGATCCGACACGGTCATTCACCCTCCAGTCTTTCGTCTGCGTTGTCGGTCTCACTTGTGGTGTGATGCCGACCCCTGCGGACTCCCTGTTGAAAGCTCGCCAGCCTCCCTCGCACGTCGGCGGGGTCTCTCGGCAGTGCCCGACGCGGTTCCGCCCGCCCCTCGGGGGCCGCGCTGCCGGGTAGCAGCCTGTCCCCACGGCGCCGTCGGGGCAAACCGGCCGCCGTGTAGCTCGTCGGCTCCGCCCGGGTCACTTCTTCGACCGTCCGCCAGCGCTCGTCGGCGGCGAAAGCCCAGCTCGACGCGTCCTCGGCCGCTGTCTGGCCCCCTGCCGAGGCTGCCTCGGAGCCGTCCTCGCCACCCTGCGACGAATCGGTGGAAGGTCGTGGAGCGTCGGTGAACAGCGCTCCGGCACTGCCCACGACGTCCGTGGTCTCCGCGGGGCTGGGTTCGTCGGGCGCAGCCCCCGGCCGCAGCCGCTTCGGACGTGACGGGAGCGCACCCCCAGTCTCGGTCGTCTCGGTGCTGGTCTCGGCGTCGTCCGTGTCGGCCCGGCGGTGCCGTCGACCGCGTGTGACGCCCTGTTGGAAGCTGCTCAGCCGGTCGAGTACCTCGGACGGGTCACGGGGGCGGCGCTGGCGCTCGGCACCCGACGCCTCCGCACCGGCGGACTCGGGCGCGGCGCTGCCCGGCAGCAACTGCTCACCGCGCCGTCGCCGGGGCAGGCCCGCGTCGGTGTACTCGGAGGCGGCCGGTCGCTCCGAGACCTCCTGCACCGTCTTCCACGTCTGGTCGGCGGCGAACTGCCAGTCCTTGCTCTGGTCTCCTGCGTCGCCCTTGTCGCCCTTGTCGCCCTTGTCGCTGCCCTCGCTGTTGTCGCCTCGGTCCTTGTCGGACGGAGACGAACTACCCGCCGCGTCGGTGACCTTGCGGAACCAGGCCGACACCATCTCGTCGAAGATCGGCGTGGTCTCGGCGTTGTCGACGGCCGCCTTGCGCGCCTTGCGTTCCTCCTCCGTGGGCGCGCCCATGTTGCTCTGCGTGACGGCCGCGCTCCACCAGTCACTCACCGCGGTACTGCCGTCCGGCTCGTTGGTGGCCTCGAACAGCTTGCTGCCGGACAGCAGTTCCCCGCTCGATCCGTCGGTCCGGCGTTGGACCTGTGCCTCCGCCTCCGCCTCCGAGGGCCAGGCCGGGGCCTCGGAAGCGGCGCCGTCCGAACCCATCGGCAGCGTGGGCTGCCGGGGCGCCGAGTCGTCGTCCCAGCCGGCCGGGGTGGCCGGGGTGAACAGGGCAGCGCCACTGAACTCGGCGTCGTTAGTGGTCCCGGCCCGACCGTTGCCCGAGGCGGCAGAGGCGCGCGACGCCGTGCTCTCCCCCGGTCTCCTCCGTGGGAGCGGACCGCCGGGGGTGTTCAGCGTTCCGGCGGGCGCCGGTGGCTCGACGACGTCGGGCACCGGCTCGCGCTGTGGCTCCGCGGTCTCCCTGACCGCCGACGCGGGCGCCGCGTGGGCGGCCTGGTCGTCGGTGACCAACTCGGCCGGGACGGAGACGGTCGCCCGCACCCCGACGATGTCCTTGCCGCCGTGCAACTCCACGCCGATGTTGTGTCGGCTCGCGAGCCGCCCGACCACGAACAGGCCCATGCGGCGAGACGTGGTGAGGTCGACCGAGCCCGCTTCGGACAGTCTCTCGTTGGCCTCGGCGACCTCGCGCTCGTTCATGCCGATGCCCTTGTCGAGGATGTCGATGGACAACGACGCGTCATCGAGCTGCCGCGTGGCCACGGTGACCTCGGTCTCGGGCGCGGAGAACGCGGTCGCGTTGTCGAGCAGTTCCGCGACGAGCCGGATGAGGTCACCCGCCGCGTACCCGACCACGCTGACCGAGGGCGGCGTCCGCACGACGACTCGCTGGTACTGCTCGATCTCCGACACGGCGGCACGCAGGACGTCGGTGGCACTCACCGGCTGTCCGGATCGGCGGGCGGGCTCGGCTCCGGACAGGACCATGAGGTTCTCGTTGTTCCGCCGCATTCGCGTGGCGAGATGGTCGAGCTGGAACAACGTCGCGAGCTGGTCGGCGTCCTCCTCGTCCCGCTCCAACCGTTCGATGAGCTGGAGCTGCCGCTGCACGAGACTCTGACTGCGTCGGGAGAGGTTGACGAACACCGACGCGTATCCGGCGCGCAAGCCCGCCTGTTCGGCGGCCAACCGCAACGCTTCACTGTGGACGGCGTCGAATGCCCTGGCCACCTCACCGATCTCGTCACGCGTACTGATCGGCACCGGATTGATCTCGGTGTCGTCGGTGTGTCCCTCCTGAATGGCCTGCACGGCCTCGGGAAGCTCGTGCTGCGCGACCTCCAGCGCGCTGTTGCGCAGGATCTTCAGCGAGCGCAGCAGTTCCCGGCTGATGAGGAAGACGACCACCGCGGCGAGGACGAAGGCGACGACCAGCGCCGCGGCCAGCAGCCCGACCCCGGTGCCCGCCTCGTCGGCGAGCGCCTCCGTCCCACCGGTGAGTTCGGCGCCCAGACGGTCGGCGACCTCGCCCATCGCGGTGAACACGGCCGCACCGGTCTCGACCCACTCGTCGGGCGCGGTCGAGTCGAGCAACTCACGGCCCGAGTCCTGACTGGAGAGCACGGCGTCGACGACACGCTGGTACTCGTCGAACGCGCGGCCTCGCACGGTCTCGTCGAACAGCGCGCGCTGCCCGTCGCTCGCCGCGGCGGAGAACTCGGCGAGCCGGTCGGCGTGCCGCACCCCGGCGGTGCGAACGACGTTGAACTCGCTCGGGGCCAGTCCGAACGCGATGCCGTGGGTGATCAGCGCCTGGTGGACCGACACCTCGTCACGCGCGACCAGGAGGTGGTGCACCGCGCCGGCCGTGGCACCGAGCCCCTCGGCGCCGAGGCCGCTCACCACGACGGTGTCGACGTCGAGCAGCGCGGAGGTGACACCGCGGTACGCCTCGACGGCCTCGACCGCGTCGAGCTGCCCGCTCGACGCCTGCTCGCGGATGGTCTCCAAGCCTTCGAGTTGTTCGTCGAGTGCTCGACGAACGCCCTCCGGTGTCTCCGCCGCGGACAGTGCCTCGGTGAGGGGCGTGCGCGCGCGGTCGACCTCCTCCCGCACCTGCACCAGCTCGTCGGAGTCGAGGCCCGAGCCCTCCGTCAGAGCTGCCGTCGTGAGAGTGCGCTCCCGCTGGACGGCGTCGAGCAGTGTGCGCGCGGCGGCACCCACCTCGGCGAGTTCGCGCTGGTCCTCGTACTGGCTCGCACGCCCGACCTGGTTGCCGAGCGTGATCGCTCCCATGACGACGGCGATGACGATCGGGATGAGCGTGACCGCCCCGAGCTTGAGCGGGAGGTTCCAGTCACGCCAACGCAGGGCCGCACGCCAGCGGGAAGGAGGGCGTTCCTCCTCACCGAGGAGTTCGCCCACCGGCACTTGGCCATCTGACGCAACCTTCACGAAGGTGACTCCTCCTCCGGCTCGCTCACTGTCCTCACGAGGGGCGCGGCCTTCCACGTGGCGTGCACTCTGGCTCGCCGTACGGACGAGCGCCGCTCTCGTCGTCGATCCGCCGTGTTCCGTGACCCACGCGCCCGCTTCCGGCACCTCACGGCAGCACGCCACGTACGAGCGAGCGCACCCTCCGTGACGTTCGTCGGCCGAGCAAGGGCACGGGGTAGGTCGGGTGGACCGAGCCTACACCACGGACGACCCCCGTGATCTTGGTCGCGAGCAGAGCCCTGACCTGCGCAAACAGTTGATCAAGTTGATCAAGGCGCCGAACGATGCCACGGACGGCGTTCATCCGGTCGCTCGGTGATTACGACTTTCATCAGTTCGAGGCGGTCAAGCCTCACCCACACAGCCGACGACCGCACACTCTCGTCACCCATTCGGCCCAGCCGGGCGAGATTCTCAGTGGAACGCGTGGCGGCAAGTGTGCACGATCTTGTGTCCCGAACACGCACTGCACACGGCCGAATACAGCATGTCCGGCCTGACCTGGCCCCTTGCCGACGGGCGACCGGAGCCTTCGACGATCACCCCTACCCTCGACAGGGTGAACGACACGGTCGCGCGCCTCCGCCACTTCCTCGACACGTATCGGCCCCCCACGCCGTGCCTGGTGGTCGACGTCGACACCGTCGTCGACCGCTACACCCGGCTCGCCTCGGCGTTCGCCGGTTATCGGGTGCAGTACGCCGTCAAGGCCAACCCCCACCCGGCCGTGCTCCGGGCGTTGACCGCCGCGGGCGCCGCGTTCGACGTCGCCAGCCCCGGCGAGATCGACCTGTGCCTCGCCGCGGGAGCCGCGCCGACCTCGCTCTCGTACGGCAACACCATCAAGAAGCCGACCGACATCGCTCGGGCGTTCGCCGCGGGCGTGCGCGAGTACACCGTCGACGCGCGAAGCGACCTCGACAACCTCGCTCGACTCGCTCCGGGCGCCGAGGTGTCGGTCCGCCTGCTCGTCGAGGACGGCCCCGACTCGGTGACCCCGTTCGGCCACAAGTTCGGGTGCTGCGCGGAGGACGCGGTGCGGCTCCTGGTGCTGGCCTCCGAGCGCGGACTCGACCCGGTGGGCGTGAGCTTCCACGTGGGCTCGCAACAGCTCGATCCGGAGGCCTGGGACGTCGCCGTCGCCGAGGCCGCGAAGGTCTTCACGGCGACCGCCGAACGCGGCGTGCCGTTGCGCCGCCTGAACGTCGGGGGTGGCTTCGGCCTTCCGTACACCGGCGCCGCCCCGAGCACCGAGACCTACGCCGAGGCCGTCACGGCCGCCGTCCGGGCACACTTCCCGACCGTGCCCGAGCTGGTGTGCGAACCGGGACGGGCCGTGGTCGCCGAGGCCGGGCTGATCCGCAGCGAAGTCGTCGTCGTGTCCCGCAAGCGCCCCACGGACCCGCACCGGTGGGTCTTCCTCGACGTCGGTCGTTACAACGGCCTGGCCGAGACCGAGAACGAGGCGATCGCCTACCGCATCGAGGCCGTGGGTGACCAGTCGTCCGAGGACGGTCCCGTGATCATCGCCGGACCGACGTGCGATGGTGACGACGTGCTCTACCAGCGAACGCCGTACCGACTGCCGCTCTCGCTGCGCGCCGGGGACGTGGTCGACCTCCTCGACGCCGGTGCGTACACGGCCAGCTACTCGTCGGTGGCGTTCAACGGCATCGAGCCCTTGCGTACGTACTGCATCTCCGAAGGGAGGCTGATCAGTGCCGAGTGACGCCGCTCCGGTCGGAGCGTTCTCCGGCAGGCACGTGCTCGCCGAGCTGGACGGGATCGATCCGTCGCTGCTCGACGACGCGGAGTTCCTGCGCACCACGTTGGCGAGCACGTTGACCGACGCGGGCGCCACGGTGTGCGACGTCATCACCCATCGTTTCGAGCCGCAGGGTGTGACGGTCCTGGCGATGCTCGCCGAGTCGCACGCCTCCCTGCACACCTATCCGGAGCTGGGGGCGATGTTCGTCGACGTCTTCACGTGCGGGCACCGCGCCGACCCGGAACACGCCGTGCGACTGCTCGCCAAGGCACTCGGCGCCGAGGCCGAGACCATGTCCACGATCACCAGGGGCCGTCGGCCCTCGGAGGCAGGAGAACGATGAGCACACGCATCAGCGAACCGGTGGGACCCGGACTCACCCGCGTCTGGGAGGTCTCCGACGTCCTGGTGGACATGCGCACCGACTTCCAACACGTCGTGATCGGCCGCACCGCGCAGGGAGTGTCCCTGTTCTGCGACGACGAACGGCAGAGCACCGAGGCCAGCCAGCTCGTCTACCACGAAGCGCTCATGGTGCCGCCGATGTTGCTGGCTGACGAGGTCGACCGGGTCCTGATCATCGGCTCCAGTGAGGGCGTCGCCAGCCAGTTGGCCGTCGCCTACGGTGCCGAGCAGGTCGACCACGTCGACATCGACGCCGAGACGGTCCGCGCCTGCGCCACGCATCTGCCCTATGGCTACACGCCGGAGGAGTTGGCAGCGGCCGAACGCGGTGACGGGCGCGTGCGGGTGCACTACCGCGACGGCTGGGACTTTCTGGCCACCACCACGACCCGGTACGACGTCGTGGTGATCGACCTGCCGGACGAGAACGACGATCCGGACGCACAGCACAACCGGCTGTACGGGCCCGACTTCCTTCGCCGCTGCACCGAGGTGCTCGCACCGGGCGGGGTGGTCAGTTGTCAGGCAGGCTGTCCGACGCTCTGGCGTCACGACACCTTGCTCAGCGCCTGGGACCGGTTCACCGACGCCTTCGGCACGGTCGTGTACTTCGGCTCCGACGAGCACGAATGGGCGTTCCTGTCCGGCCGGCCGGACGTGCGGGACTCCCCGGTCGAGTCGATGGCCGAGGCGCTCGCGAGGTCGGCCTACCGACCGGAGTCCATCGACGCGGAGGCCCTGCGAGGCTGCACGGTGCCGCCGCGATCGGTGCGGATCAGAGCGGGCGCCCCTCGCTGACCCGGCGGGTCACGGCGCGTTCGGCGACGAAGGAGAAGAAGGGCACGCATCCGGCGAGCAGCACGCCGATCGTGCCCTTCACCGACCAGCGAGCCTTCAGCGCCAGGTCGACCGCGAGCACGAGGTAGACCATGTAGATCACGCCGTGGATCGGCGAGTACACGGCCGAGGGCCCCGGGTTGTCGAACACGTACCGGATCACCATGACCACGACCAACCCGAGCAGACCGAGCCCGGTCACGAAGGCCGCCGCCCGGAAGCGCTTCAACGGCTTCGTCAGGTCGGCCTTCGTCGTCTCGTCCCGCGCGGTCGTCACCATGTCAGTTCCTCTCCTGCTCACGGGCGTTCAGTTGCGCCAGGTAGGCGTTGTACTCCGCCAGCGCCGCGTCCTCGTCGTCCCAGTCGGCCGGTGCGTCGTCGCGTGCACGGGGCGTCGGGCTCGGGGACTTCACCTCGACCCGCTGCGACGGAGCCGCCACCGGTTCACTCGCCGTCGGCTCGCTCGGCGCGTGTGACGGGGCCGCGTCCTCCCGCGTGGCCGCCGTCGGCTCGCTCTGTGAGCCGGCCTGCCGACGCAAGCGGGCCAATCGCCAGAACATGAACGCGGGGAAGAGACCGAACAGCGGCCACTGCAACACATAACCCAAGTTCTGGAAGCTGCCGCCCGCCGACGTGAACCGCTCCCACTGCCACCAGGCCAGCCCGCAGCAGACGGCGAGGCTCAACATACACACGGCGGAGACGAGGAGCGCGCGCGTGAGGGCGGTGCGACGATCGGGCACGCCTCCGACGCTAGCACTCCCCTCGGCGGGTCCGGCCGCTCGCCCGGTTTCGCCTGTGATGTCCGTCCAGTCGCTGACAGCGACGCGACCTCAATCGCGCTCGGCGGAGTTGCGCACGAGTTCGGCGTAGTGCGCGGCGAGCGCGAACACGGTACGCGCGTACTCCACGGACCGGTTGTACGACAGAACGGCGTCCCACCAACCCTCGCCCGTTGCCACGTCGCGACCGTGTGCGCACAGGTAGAAGCCGGCGGTCAGAGCGGCGTCGTCGATCTGGTGCGGGTCCGCCTTCCCGTCGCCGGAGGCGTCGACGCCCACGAGCGCCCAGGTGCTGGGGATGAACTGCATCGGCCCCACGGCTCGGTCGTACCGGGTGTCGCCGTCCAACCGGCCACCGTCGGTGTCCGCGATTGCCTTCACTCCCGGTGAGCCGTCGAGCGCGACCCCGATGATCGGCGGCGATGGTCGCCCGTCCTCGTCGATCACGGCACCACCGTGTCGTCCGTGATTGGACTCGACCCGCCCGAGACCGGCGAGCATCGTCCACGAGAGTCGACAGTCGGGCAGCTCCTCGCGCAGGACCAGTTCGGCGTTGCCGTACGCACGCAAGGCCCGGGCCGGGATGCCCACCACTGGAGCCAGCTCGTCGGCCCACTGGTCGAGCGTCCTGGCCTCGTCGGTGTCGCCCGGACGTCCCGGGCCGGTGTCCGGGTCATCGACCGGCGCCTCGCTGCCGACCTCGACGTCCGCGGGCGCGATCCCCCATGCGGGAATCGCGTCGGTCGTGGGCCCGGGCGGCGGCGCAGCGGCGGTGGTGAGCACCCACGTCCCACCCAGACCGACCGCGAGGACCACCAGGAGCGTCACGAACCGGCCCACCATGACTCGGCGAGCGCGGGGCGTTAGAGAGGACGTCGGCGACGACGCGCCGCGTGCTGCCTCGGAGGGCGTCACATCGAGGTCGGCCACCGATGCACGCCTTTCGGACCGGACCGAACACCGGTGGGGATCGAGGACACGAGGCCGCACTGTAGCCGGTGATCGGTATGGCCGACAACGACCTGCCGCTCCGACCGCGGCAGGTCGGGAAGCTCACCCCGCGGCGTCGCGACGCTGGCGCGAGAGCCGGGCGACGCACCACGCGGGCGCGCTGCCCCGGCGCAGGTGTTCCAGCACGGTCAGCGGGCCGAGTCGACGAGCCAGGTCACTCGGCACCAGACCGGCGGCACGGTAGTCGAGCGCGCGCTGGTCGAGCGGACTGACGCCCGCGTCCCACCACGCCTTGGCCTCCTCGACGTCACCGACCATCTGCCACCAGCCCGCCGCGGCGGCCAGGAGATCGAGTGGCGCGTCGGGCAGCCGTTCCTGCATCGCCTCCACGAAGTCGGGGTCGGCGAGGTCGACCGGAGCCCATCGCGCCGTGCCGGTTCCCCCACGTTGCCCGGGGATGCCGGGGATCTTCACCTCGGTCCGGGGGATCTCCGCCAGCCAGGCGGAGGCGATGCGGCGGACTTCCTTCTCCTCCGCGCTCTGTTCCCGTTCCGCCGCCCACTGCCGGATCACCGCGTCAACTCCGGGATCTCGCATGCCTGCCTCCTTCGCAACCCACTTCCGTGGTTCCTCAAGGACTGGTCGAGCACCATCTGCAGATTTCGAAGCGTGATTTCTCGGGTACCGCGGGTCACGCAATGTGAGCACCGTAGGAGAGCTCACCGACGCTCCGGAAGAGGTCAGGCGTGCACTCTTTCTCCGACCTGTGATTTCAGGGCTGTAATCCACCCGTTTGCCGCAGCGAAACGGCCCGAAACGCCTTGTTGATCACGCTCCGTGGCCGTCGATACGTGGGCAGCACAAGGTCCGGCGCCCGAAGACGACGGGTGCCGGACCTTGTGACGAATGGGGTCAGGTGAACAGACTCTGGAAGAACGTGACGATCGCTTCGGCACCGTCCTGCAACCAGGCCAATGCCGAACGCACGGCGTCCGCGGACTCCAGGGGCCGCGAGATGAGCAGGAACAACACGAGCGCGACGGCACCGAAAATCAAGAACTTCTTCAGGCCCGGCGACATGTTCCCACCCGATTCCGTCTCGTTGCTACCTCACCGCGTTCCGCTGCGCGATCACGCCGTTCGGCGCGCCACCAGCTCCCTCATCATGCCTGATCGACCATCGCACCGACGGCCAATCACGCGAAGGAGGCACCGCCACGTACCGCTCGACCGAGCCTAGAAGATCGCCGGTACGTCGACCGGCACCAACACGCCGATCGCGCGGTGTCGTCTCAACCGATCGCGCCCGCCGCCCGCAGCGACTCGATCTCCTCGTCGCCGTACCCGAGTTCGCCCAGCACCTCGGCGGTGTCGGCTCCTCTGCGGTGCGGCGGGTGTGGCCGTTGCGGAGGAGTGCGGTCGAACTTCGGCCCCGGCGCCGGTTGCGGCACACCGTCGATCTCGACGAACGTGCCTCGGGCGGCGTTGTGCGGATGATCCGCCGCCTCCCACGGGGACAACACCGGCGTCAGACACGCGTCCGTGCCCTCGGCCTTGGCCACGAGCTCGTCGCGCGTGTGTCGGCCGATGGCCTCCGCCAGGATCTCCCGTAGCCGCGACCAGTTCCGCGGGTCCAGATGGGACGGCACCGTCTCCGGGTCGAGTCCCAGCACATCGATCAGCGCGCGGAAGAACTTCGTCTCGATCGCGCCCACGGCGACGTACCGGCCGTCCGCGGTTTCGTAGGTGTCGTAGAACGGCGCGCCTCCGTCGAGGATGTTCTCCCCGCGCTCGCCCTCCCACAGCCCACTCGCCTTCAACCCGAACAAGTGCGTGGTGAGCAACGCCGATCCGTCCACCATGGACGCGTCCACCACCTGCCCTCGGCCCGACGTCTGTCGCTCGACGAGTGCGGCCAGCACCCCCATGGCGAGGTACATCCCACCGCCGCCGAAGTCGGCGAGGAAGTTCACCGGCGGCACCGGCCGGTCGCCTCGCCGACCGATCGGGTGCAGCGCGCCCGACAGGCCGATGTAGTTGATGTCGTGCCCGGCCGTGTGGGCGAGCGGCCCATCCTGTCCCCACCCTGTGATCCGTCCGTAGACGACGCGCGGATTGCGGGCGTGGACGTCGGCGGGCCCGAGTCCCATTCGTTCGGTGACGCCGGGACGGAAGCCCTCGACGAACACGTCGGCCTTCTCGACCAGCCGCAGCACCACCTCGACACCCTCGGGCGTCTTCGTGTCGACCGCGATGGTCCTGCGGCCACGAAGCAGCGGGTCCTTCGGCATGGCCAACACGTCCTCGCCCTCGACGACGCGGTCGATGCGGACGACCTCGGCGCCGAGGTCCGCGAGGATCGTGCAGGCGAAGGGCGCCGGGGCCAGGCCGGCCAGTTCGACGACCCTCAACCCACGCAGCGGCCCGGACTTGCTCGCGTTCACCAATGTCGCCTTTCTGTCACGGTCCTCGCGCCTCAGAGGGTCCGCGAGATGATGTCCTTCATGATCTCGTTCGTTCCACCGAAGATGCGCGAGATCCGCACGTCGGCCCATGCTCGCGCGATCGGGTACTCGGTCATGTAGCCGTAGCCGCCGAACAACTGCAGGCAGTCGTCGACCACCTTGTTGACCCGCTCGGTGGTCCAGAGCTTCACCATGGCCGCGCCCTGGACGTCGAGTTCGCCCCGGAGGTGCCGCTCGATGCACTGGTCGAGGAACGCGCGCGCGACCGCCGCCTCGGTGGCGGCCTCGGCCAGCGTGAACTTGGTGTTCTGGAAGGTGAACACCGGGCGTCCGAAGGCCGTGCGCTCCTTCGTGTAGGCGATCGTCTGGTCGATCGCACTCTCCATGCCGGCGACGGCGGTGACCGCGATGATGAGCCGCTCCTGCGGAAGCTGCTGCATCAGCTGGACGAAGCCCTGTCCCTCGGTCTCCCCCAGCAGGTTCTCCACGGGGACGCGCACGTCGTCGAAGAACAGCTCCGCCGTGTCCTGCCCGTGCATGCCGATCTTGTCGAGCACCCGTCCCCGCCGGAACCCGGGCGTGGAGGTCTCCACGACGAGCAGCGAGATGCCCTTGGCCCCCGCGTCCGGGTCGGTCTTGACGGCGACGATCACGAGGTCGGCCAGCCCACCGTTGGTGATGAACGTCTTCGCGCCGTTGACGACGTAGTGGTCGCCGTCTCGCACCGCCCTGGTGGCGATCGACTGGAGGTCGGAGCCGGTACCGGGTTCCGTCATGGCGATCGCGCCCACGTACTCGCCGCTCGCGAGTTTCGGCAGCCACTCGCGCTTCTTCTCCTCGGAGGCGTACGCGAGCAGGTAGTGCGCGACGATGCCGTTGTGCACGGTGACGCCCCATGCGCTGTCACCGGCCCTGGCCTGCTCCTCGTAGAGCACAGCCTCGTGCGCGAAGGTGCCGCCCCCGCCGCCGTACTCCTCCGGGATCGACAGGGCGAGCAGACCCACCTCGCCCGCCTTCGTCCACACCTCGCGGTCGATGTGCTTCTGCTCGGCCCAGCGAGCCTGATGCGGCACGAGTTCGTTGCGGCAGAACGTCCGCGCGAGGTCGCGCACGTCGTCCAGTTCCTCCGTCAGCCACGACGACCTCGGGTTCTGCAGCGGCACTGGCGCTCTCCCCTCGAAAAACCATACGGCTGTAAGGTAAGTTCCGACTGGAATGTACGGCACTCTCCTCGTCCGGTAAAGGAGTCGCGCGACCATGCCGGAACGCAGGCCGGAACGCAGGCCGGAACGCAGGCATCGCACCCAGGCCGAGCGGCGGGCCCAGACCCGGACCGCCCTGCTCGACGCCACCATCACGTGTCTGGTCGAGCTGGGCTACGCCCGCACGTCGATGCAGGAGATCTGCGCCAGGGCCGGTGTCTCCAAGGGCGCGGCGCAGCACCACTTCGCCGACAAGGCCGCGATGATGGCCGCGGCCGTCGCGCACCTGACGAGCCGGTTGGCCGAGCGCAACGTGCCCGACGAGGCGGAGCTGCCGGACGGGCCGGAACGCGTCGGCGCGGTCATCGACCTGCTGTGGCGGTCGTACTCGGGCACGCTCGCGACCGCCGCGATGGAACTCTGGACCGCCGCCCGCACCGATCCCACGCTCGCTGCGGCAATGCGACCGGTCGACAAGGCGCTCGGCCGCGCCACGCTCGACCGACTCGCCGCGCTGGTCGGCGACGTCCCGCGCGAGCGACTCGACACGATCTTCTGGCTCACCGTCAATCTCACGCGCGGTCTCGCCCTCGACGCCGAGCTGGGTGGTGACCCACACCGCAGAGAGCAGTTGCTCCGGGAGTGGAAACGCGTGGCGACGACCCTGTGCTCCGCGCCCTGAACGTCGGGCAGGCCGGTGCTCCACGCCGCGTCGACCGCGTCGGCACGATCCCGTGTTGTCGCCGTACCCCCACCGCCGTCGCCGGTATGCTCACGCCGGAACGTATCTACTCCCCAGTAACAACTCGGTGCGTGGAGGTGCCATGACCGGCGCGGATACCAAGGCAGCGAAGCCCAGGCCCGGCACCATCGGAGGCGTCGTCGGCGCCCCGGTCGCGGCCAGGGCGGACGCCCTCGTCGAGCGAGCGGTCACCGGCCCCGACGCCGAGTCGGTGACCATGACCGCGCCGTTCACCGGACTGCGGACCGCCGTGCTTCCCCAGATCTCCGACGAGTCGACCCGCGCCGCGTTCGCCAGGGCCAGGCGGGCGCAACCCTCGTGGGCAGCCACCAGCGTCGCGCATCGGCAACGCGTCCTGCGGCGACTGCACGAACTCGTCCTCTCCCGGCAGAAGGAAGGGCTCGACCTCATCCAGGTCGAGGCAGGCAAGGCCCGACTCGACGCGTTCGACGAGATCAGCGCGACAGCCCTCGTGGCGGACTACTACGGCAGGCACAGCGCCCGCCTCCTGGCACCCCGGCGCGCCCCCGGCGCCCTGCCGGTCCTCACCCGTGCCACGCACACCCGCCAGCCACGCGGTGTCGTCGGCGTCATCTCACCGTGGAACTACCCGCTCGCGCTGACGGCGATGGACGTGCTCCCCGCGCTCGCCGCAGGCAACACGGTCGTGCAGAAACCCGACAACCAGACCGCCCTCTCCGCGTTGTGGCTGCACGAGCTCGCGGGCGAGGCCGGGCTGCCTCGCGACGCCTGGCAGATCGTGCTCGGCAGGGGGTCGGTGATCGGCGACGCGATCGTCGATGAGTCCGACTACCTGTGCTTCACCGGGTCCACCCCGACGGGCAAGCGCCTGGCCACCGCCGTCGCGGGGCGGCTGACGGGCTACTCGCTCGAACTGGGCGGCAAGAATCCGATGATCGTCCTGCAGGACGCCGACGTCGTGAAGGCGGCGGCGGGTGCGGTGTCCGCGTGCTTCGCCTCGGCCGGGCAGTTGTGCGTGTCGGTCGAACGGATCTACGTCCACGAGAGTGTCCGGCGGCGCTTCCTCGCGGAGTTCGCGCGCCGTGCCAACGCGTTGGTGATGGGCGGTTCGCTCGATTACCACGCGGACATGGGGTCGCTGACCACACCGGAGCAACTCCGGGCCGTCTCGGCGCACGTCGACGACGCGCGGGCGCACGGAGCGACCGTGGTGGCGGGCGGGAACCCTCGGCCCGACGTCGGCCCGTTGTTCTACGAACCGACGATCCTCACCGACGTCCCGCCCACGGCCGCCGCCTTCGCGGACGAGACGTTCGGGCCCGTGGTCTCGGTGTACGGCTTCACCGACGTCGAGGACGCGATCGCGAGGGCCAACGAGACCGCCTACGGCCTCAACGCCAGCGTCTGGTCGCGCGACACCCGCCGCGCCCGTCACGTCGCGACTCGGCTGAAGGCGGGCACGGTCAACGTCAACGAGGGCTACGCCGCCACGTTCGGCACGGTCGCCGTCCCCATGGGCGGGATGAAGGAGTCGGGCGTCGGGCGGCGCAACGGACCCGAAGGTCTGCTCAAGTACACCGAGTCGCAGTCGATCGCCGTCCAGAAGGGAATCCGGTTGCGGCCGCCTCGGGCGATCCCCGGTGCGGTGTGGACGGCGGCGCTGACGGCCGGGCTACGCCTGTTGCGCAGGCTGCCAGGCCGCTGATCCACGGCCCTACCGCTTCCGCCGTCTCGGTTTCGTCGGAACGGTGTCCGGGGTGAGCAGGCCGCGGTCGTAGGCGATGGCCACGGCCTCCGCGCGCCTGTTCGCCCCGAGCTTGCCCATCGCCCGCGACAGGTGGACGCTCACGGTCTTCTCGCTGATGAAGAGCCGTTCGCCGACCTGCCGGTTGGTCAGTCCCTCGGCGACGAGTTCGAGCACGGCGCGTTCGCGGGCGGTCAACGGATCGACGACGTCGCGCCGGGGCCGGGCTCCGGGCAGAGCGATCCGTGCCCGCCGGGCGAGGTCCTCGACCGCGTCCCGCAACGGCGCCGCGCCCAGCCGCCGCGCGACGGCGTGGGTGTCGGACAGCTCGCGAGTGGCCCGGTCGTGATCGCCCGCCTCCAGAAGAGCCTCGGCGAGCCGGCGGCGGCACAGCGCCTGCTCGTACACGGCGCCGAACCCGAACGCGGCGACGGCCTCCTCCCACAGGGCAGCGTCGGCGGCACCGTCGAGGCCGTCCGTGGCGGCGCGGGCCCGTGCCAACCACGCCGTGCCCTCCGGTCCGATGGTGCCGCTGCGAGGCATTCCCTCGGCCACGGTGCGTTCGACCTGCTCCCAGAGCGTCCGTCCGGTCTCGACGGCCTCCCGCTCCCCCGCGGTGTCCCGCGTCCGTCGCGCGTCCGCCGCCCAGTCCCCGCACGCCTCGATGCCGAGCGCGCCGAGCCGCACGTTCAGCAGGCCGCGGGGAAGGATGCGGCGCGCACGCTCCATGCCGTCGGTCACCGCGGTCACGGCCTTGCGGTACTCGCCGCGCCAGGACGCCAGTTCGGCGCCACCCGCCGCCGCGGCGGCGACGACCCACAGGTCCACACCACGTCGATCACCGTCCTCCGGGTGCAGCAACGCCAGCATCCGGTCCGCGTCCTCGAACCGCCCACGAGCGACCAGGATGTGCAACCACGTCGACTGGAGAATCGCGGTGACCAGGTCGGACACGCCGGCTTCCGGTCGGTCCTGTTCCGACTCGTCGGGCCAGTCACCCATGGTGTAGCGCAGGCCGAGCAACCGGGTTCGCGCCGACAGTCCGAGCGGCGACCAGGTGAGCCCGGACTCCGCCGCGCGCTGCGCCGTGTGTCGGTACAGCCGCAGCGCCTCGGAGAGTTCGGCCTGGTCGTCGTAGCTGAGGGCCCGGTAGTAGCCCGCACGGAGTTCAACATCGAGCGCGTCGGCTGCCTGTGCCTCGCGTTCGGCCTGCAGCAACAGCTCGCGCGCGGTGTCGAGGTCGCCCCGCACGTCGGCGAGCACGCCCTGGATGGTGAGCGCCGCGGCGTGCGGCGCGGCGGCACCTGCGGCCTTCGCCGCCTCGGCTGCGGCGCGGGCGCTGTCCTCGGCGTCGTCGAACCGGCCGACTCCCCGCAACACCTGGGCCCGAGTAGCGAGCACCCAGGCCTGCTCGGTGGTCGCCTCTCCGTCGGCGACGAGGGACCACGCCCGGTCGATGGCGTCGACGGCCTCGTCGTACGTTCCCTCCAGCGTCATCAGCGCCTCGGCGAGACGCCGCCAGATCGCCGCCCGGCGCAGCACCGGACAGTCGTCCACCCGCCGGGCCGCCTCGCGCGCGTAGGCGATCGCGCGTTCGGGCTCCCCGGAGCGAGCGGCGAGCTCGGACGCGGAGAGCAGCAGCGTCGTCTCGTCCCGATCGGACGGTCGACGGTCGGCGGGAACGGCATCCCAGATCTCCAGCGCCTCCTCCACGTGCCGCAGTGCGGACCCGGGTGCGCCGAGTTCCTCGGCCTCGTCCGCGGCCTTCAGCAGCGCGGTCAACGCGGTCGGCAGGTCCCGGCAGCGCAGACTGTGGTAGGCCAGCCGGGCGTTGCTGCCCCGCGACGGAGGCATCGCCGCGATGCGTGCCGCGTAGGCCGCGTGCATGCGGGACCGTTCGCCGGGCAACAGGTCGTGGTACACCGCCTCCCGCAGCAACGCGTGCCGGAACCGGTAACCACCGCGGTCGACCACCAGGACGTGGTGGTGCACCGCCTCCCGCAGCGCCTCCTCCACGTCGAGCACCCCCACCCCGGCGACCTCGGCGACGGCCTTGTCCGCCACCTTCACCCCCGCGACCGCCACCGCACGCAGCACTCCCCTGGTCTGCGCCGAGAGCTGGTCGAGACGGGTCAGCAGCACGTCGGCGAGTCCGTCGGGCACGTTGTCACCGGACGCACCCGCGGCGACCAGTTCCTCGGCGAAGAACGGGTTGCCCTCGCACCGGCGCACGAGCTGCTCCAGCGTGTCGGGCGGCAGGGGGCTCTCCGCGAGCGCGGTGAGGAACGCCCTGGCCTCGTCGTCCGACAGCGGCGGCACGTCGACCCGCTCGACGGCCGCCGACCGAACCAGCTCCGCCAGCAGAGGACGCAGCGGGTGACGCCGATGCACCTCCTCGGCCCGGTAGGTGGCCAGCACCAGCAGCCGTCGGCCTCCCAGTCGTCCCATGAGGAACGACAGCAGATCGCGGGTGGCGCCGTCGGCCCAGTGCAGGTCCTCCAGCGCCAACACCACCGGGCGCGTGCGGGCGAGCGCGTCCAGCACGCCCAACACGGCGTCGAACAGGCGAAGCTGCCCGAGGTCGTGTTCCGTGCGGACCCTTCGAATGTCCTGTTCGGACGCCGCCGAGCGACCGGGATGGTGCCGACCGCTCGGGGCGACCCACAACTGCGGTACGAGTGTGGACAGTGCGGGCCAGGCGGCCACCGCGTCGACCACGTCCGCGTCGTCGGACGCGGCCAGCGCCCCCAACGCCTCGGTGAACGGGAGGTACGGAAGCCCTCCTTCGTCCACGTCGAGGCACTGCCCGGTGAGCACCAGGCAGCCGCGGCTGGCCGCCTCGGACGTGAGTTCCCGCAGCAACCTGGTCTTGCCGACGCCCGCGTCACCGGCGAGCAGCGCTCCTCGCCCCCTGCCCTGCTCGGCGTCGTCGAGAGCGGCTTGCAACCGGCGCAGTTGCGGCACACGTCCCACCAGCGGCAGTGTCAGACCGAGTCGAGGCACGACCCCATTGTCACCCATCCGGGTCACTTTCGGCCCGCACCAGGCCATTCGCGCCGGGCGCCGCTCACGGGAACTCACGCCCCCACCCGGCACCGCCGTCACCGCATCCGGCCGCCGTGCTGGCGGTCCCGCAGGGCCGCGACGATCCCGCGTCGAGCTCCACCACGGCCTGCTCCCCGCGTGGTGCGCCGGTTCCGCCGCCGCAACTGCTCGGCGCGGTAGTCCACCTCGGCCCACGTCGAGTCCATCGCCCAGTCGGAAATCCTCATGTCTCCACCCCTCATGTCGTCCACGTCGTGCTGACGTCGTCAACTGTGGTGCGAAGGGGCGGGCCCGGGCATCGGTCGATCACGTCACCCCGAAACGCATTCGACCCCTTACCTCCCGCTCCGGGCACGTAAGGGGTCGAACGAGAACCCTCAGCTCAGGTCGAGCTCACCGGCTCGCGCCGCGTCGAGGAAGGCCTGCCACTGGCGTGCGGACAGCCGCAGCATGCCGCCCGTCGGGTTCTTCGAGTCGCGCACGGCGGCACCGTCGTCGGTGAAGGCGATCTCGACGCAGTCGTTGCCGCCGCCGCTGTAGCTGCTCTTGCGCCACTCGAGCATGGCCAGGTTGGTGTCGGCCACCATCCCACTCCTTCGTCAGCTCCGTGTCGGAGTCGTTGTCATCTGGCACACCGTCGCGCCGCGTCGGCGATGACATCGAGCGAGTCGTCCGGCTTGAGCGCGGCGGCTCGCAAATGATCGAACATCAACGCGTACCTACGCACGTCGGCTTCCAATTCCAGATAGAGGCCGCTGTTCGTGCTGTCCACATAAACCACGTCGGGGTCCGCGGGCTCGGGAAACCCCAGGATGAGAAAGGGCCCCTCCATGCCCGGATGGGCTCCGGCCTCGAAGGGAACCACCTGAACGGTGACGTGTGGCAGACGCGCAATTTCACACAATTGAGTGAATTGCTCGGCCATGACGTCATGGCCGCCGACCATGCGGCGCAGGACCGCCTCGTCGATGACCGCCCAGTACTCGGGCGGGTTCGGGTCGCGGAGCAGCCGCTGCCGCGCCATCCTCGCCGCGACGCGGCGGTCGATCTCGGCATCCTCGGCACCCGGCCGCATCGCCCTGATCACCGCGCGGGCGTAGCGCTCGGTCTGCAAGAGTCCCGGCACCAGCAGCGCCTGGAACGCCTTGAGGGAACTGGCGTCGGCCTCCAGCCCCACGAACGCACCTGTGAAGACCTCGTTGTACGCGTGCCACCACCCGCGTTTGCGTGCCTCGCGCGCGAGTTGGACGAGCGCCTCCTGGTCGTCGCCCTGGACCCCGTACAGCTCCAACATGTCCCGGACGTCCCGAGGGGTGACCCCGACATGGCCCGTCTCGATTCGACTGATCTTCGAAGCCGAACATTCGAGCTTCTCGCCCACCTCGTCGATGGTGAGTGCGGCCTTCTCCCGGAGCCGCCGCAACTCGCCAGCCAGTCTTCGCCGCCGTACGGTCGGGCCGTGCCCTCGGCTCATGACTCACCTCCGGTTGGTTTTTCCGCGCATATCTAACCAGGGCGTCACAGTGGGCCGGACGGGACGACAACGGACGGTAAGGCAGGAATCCCCGATCGATGGACTGCAATTTGCACGAGGGGGTTGTATGCTCGCTGATGCTCGCGGACAACCAACGACCGTTCCGTTAATACGAAAACCGGGAGAGCATGGTGGCCGGGCGCAATCTCATCGTCACTCCGTTACAGGAGAGCGTGCATCGTAAACTCGACGAAATCACGCACTCGGTACACACGACCTCCCCACGGATCCGCCAGGAACTGGACGGTCTCAGCGTCGCGTTGCTGGCCGGAGCACTGCGGACGGTGCTCGCCGAACATCGACCCGACTCCAGTGGACACTGCACGCTGTGTCACGGCAGACGCAGGCCTTTCGCCCGCAAGCGCGGACCGCTGCCCTGCCGGGCCTATCTCGCCGCCCAGGTGGCCCTGGTTCCCGACGAGCCGGCGACGCCGAGCAGTTCCGCGATCCCCTCGGGTCACCGGCTCCGGGAACGGACGGCCTTCTTCCTCTCCTGAGGGCTTCCTTCCCGACCGTGCTGGTCGAGCGCGTGCCTCCCGCGCTCGACCAGCGACGTCGAACTCGCGTGTCACAGCACGCGGATGAGCCCTTCCTGCACCACGGTGGCGATCAGCGTGCCGTCGCGCGCGAACAACCGGCCCGTCGCGAGCGCGCGTGCGTTCGACGCCGTGGGCGAGTCGCTGTCGTAGAGGAACCACTCGTCCGCCCGGAAGGGCCGGTGGAACCACAGCGCGTGGTCGAGGCTCGCCCCGAGGACCTTGTCGAGTCCCCAGTACACCCCGTGCCGGGCCAATGTGGAGTCCAACAGGGTCAGGTCGGACGCGTAGGTGAGCACGCAGACGTGCAGGAGCCGATCGTCCGGCAGGGTGCCGTCGGCCCGCATCCACACCTGATTGCGTGCCGGACGCTCGTCGGTCTCCCGCGTCACCCACGGCGGGTCGTTGACGTACCGGACGTCGATCGGCCTCGGCTGCGCCCGCATGGCCAACTTGTTCTCGTAGCCGACGGCACGCTCGGCCAACGTCGGCAGCGACTCGGGATCGGGCACGTCCGGCATCGGCTCCGCGTGCTCCACACCGGACTCCTCGACCTGGAACGAGGCCGAGAGCGAGAAGATCGCCTTGCCGTGCTGGATGGCCACCACCCGTCGGGTGGTGAACGACCGGCCGTCCCGGATGCGGTCCACCTCGTAGATGATCGGGACCGTCGGGTCGCCGGGGCGGATGAAGTACGCGTGCAGCGAGTGGACGCCACGCTCACTCGGCACCGTGCGCCCCGCGGCGACCAGAGCCTGACCCGCGACCTGCCCACCGAACACCCTGGTGGGCGAGTTCGGCGGACTCACGCCCCGGAAGATGTTCTCCTCGATCTTCTCGAGGTCCAGCAGAGCGACGAGCCTGTCGAGCACGCGCTGCCCGCCCGCTCCGCCTTCGGCGTCGAACCCGGACGCAGCCTGCCTTGCCAGCTCAGTCATACCGACGATTCAACACCCTGCACCGAGCCGCGCCCATGGTCGGTTCATCAGGCGAGATCGTCCTCACCCAGGCGGTGCACGCGGATGAGGTTGGTCGAGCCGACGGTGCCGGGCGGGGAACCGGCCACGATCACCACGAGGTCGCCGCGCTGGTACCGGCCGGTCTCCAACATCGCGTGGTCCACCTGCTCGATCATGCGGTCGGTGGAGTCGACCTGGGCGACGAGCCGTGCCGTGGTACCCCAGGTCATCGCGAGCTGGCGGCGCACGCTCTCCACCGGCGTGAAGGCCAGCAGTGGGAGCCGCGTGTGCAGCCGCGCGAGCCTGCGCACCGTGTCACCGGACTGGGTGAAGGCCACGAGCGCCTTCGCGTTGAGCCGCTCGCCGATGTCCTTGGCGGCGTAGGAGATGACTCCCCGCTTGGTCCGAGGCACGTGGCTCAGCGGCGGCACGGCGGGCATGTCCGCCTCGACGGCCTGGATGATGCGGCTCATGGTCTCGACGGTCTCGATCGGGTACCGGCCGACGCTGGTCTCGCCGGAGAGCATCACCGCGTCGGTGCCGTCGAGCACCGCGTTGGCCACGTCGGACGCCTCCGCACGTGTCGGACGCGAGTTGCTCATCATCGAGTCGAGCATCTGGGTCGCGACGATGACCGGCTTCGCGTTTTCCCGCGCGATCTGGATGGCCCGCTTCTGCACCAGCGGCACCTGCTCCAGCGGCAGTTCGACGCCGAGGTCGCCACGCGCCACCATGAGGCCGTCGAAGGCGAGCACGATCGCTTCGAGGTTGGAGGCCGCCTCGGGCTTCTCCAACTTGGCGATCACCGGGACCCGCCCCTTGCCGACCCGGTCCATGACCTGGTGCACGAGGTCGATGTCGGCGGGCGACCGCACGAACGACAGCGCCACGAAGTCGACACCGAGCTCCAGCGCGAACTCGAGGTCCTCGATGTCCTTCTCGGAGAGCGCGGGCACCGACACGTCCATACCGGGCAGCGAGACACCCTTGTTGTTGCTGACGGGACCACCCTCGGTGACCTCGCAGACGACGTCCGGGCCCTCCACACGCTGCACGACGAGCCCGACCTTGCCGTCGTCGACGAGGAGCCGGTCACCCGCCCTGGCGTCCTTCGCCAGTCCCTTGTACGTGGTGGAGACACGGTCGTGCGTGCCCGCCACGTCCTCGACGGTGATTCGCACGATGTCGCCGGTGCGCCACTCGACGGGGCCACCCGCGAACGTGCCCAGTCGGATCTTCGGCCCCTGCAGGTCGGCCAGAATGCCCACGGCGCGTCCCGACTCGGCGGCCGCGGCCCGGATGAGGTCGTAGACCTGCTTGTGATCCCCGTGGCTACCGTGGCTGAAGTTCATCCTCGCCACGTCCATGCCTGCTTCGACGAGCGCCCGGACCTTGTCCGCCGTCGCCGTAGCCGGGCCTAGGGTACATACGATTTTCGCTCGTCTACTCACACCCGAACAGCGTAGCCGCTACGCCCGGGTACGTCTGTACCGATCCCGAAAACGTCGGCCGGAGCGCACCGGACAGCACGCTCCGGCCGACGGGTCAGTAGGCGAGGTCGAACACCCACGCACCCAGTGTGTACGCCCCGAGCGTGATGATGACCAGCGCGATCGCGTTGAGCCAGGCGCCGCCCTTGACCATCTGTCCGATGGTGACGTGACCGGTGCCGAACACGATCGCGTTCGGCGGGGTCGCGACAGGCAGCATGAAGGCGCAGGTGGCGGCCAACGCGGCGGGCACGACCAGGACCATCGGCCCGTGTCCGAGTCCCACGGCGACCCCACCCAGGATCGGCAGGAACGCCGCCGCCGTCGCCGTGTTGCTCGTCAGTTCGGTCAGCAGGAGCACGAGCAACGCGACCACGGCCGCCAGCAGGATCAGCGGCAGGGCTTCGAGCGCCCCGACGCGCTCACCGATCCACTCCGACAGTCCGGTGTCGGTGAAGTGCTTCGACAGGCTCAGCCCACCACCGAAGAGCAGCAGGATTCCCCACGGCAGTTCCTTCGCCGTCTCCCAGTCGAGCGTGCGCACGTTCCGCCGGGTGTCGACCGGCAGTGCGAACAGCAGCACCGCCGCGGTGAGGGCGATCCCGGCGTCGCTGATGTCGTCCAGCCACGGCAGCGCGTTCGCCACCGCGTCGACGTCGGCGAGCATGGGGATGACGATCCACGACAGCGCGGCCAGCACGAAGATCGTCAGCGCGTTCCATTCGCCCCGGCTCATCGGACCGAGGTCGTCGAGTTGTTGCCGGATCAGCTCCCGTCCACCGGGCAACGACGTCAGCCGTGGGCGGAAGACCCGAGTGAGCACGAACCAGGCGATCACGAGGAAGACGACCGCGATGGGCAGGCCGAAGAGCATCCACTTGCCGAAGGAGATCGTGATGTCGAAGTTCTCCTCCAGGTAGCCCACCAGCAGCGTGTTCGGCGGAGTGCCGATGATCGTGGCCAGCGATCCGATGGACGCGGAGTAGGCGATGCCCAGCATCAGTGCCGTGGCGAAGTTGGGGTCGCCCTTGCCGTCACCGAGTTGGGAGACGAGCCCGAGCACGGACAGCCCGATGGGCATCATCATCACGGCGGTGGCGGTGTTGCTCACCCACATGCTGATGAACCCGGTCGCGATCATGAACCCGGCGATCAGCATCACCGGCTTCGTCCCCACCGCGAGCACCGTGCGCAGCGCGATGCGCTTGTGCAGGTTCCACCGCTGCATCGCCAGGGCGATCATGAACCCGCCCATGAAGAGGAAGATGATGTCGTCGGCGTAGGGAGCCGCGGCGTCGCCGATGTCGCTGACCCCGAGGAACGGGAACAACACGAGCGGCAGCAGCGCCGTGGCGGCCAACGGCAGGGCCTCCGTGACCCACCAGACGGCCATCAGCACGGCGACGGCGGCCGTGATCTTGCCGGGGTTGGCGAGGCTGTCGGGCAGGAGCAGGAAGACGGCGATCGCGAGTACCGGTCCGAGCGCCATGCCGATCCAGGGACGACGGGGCGCCGCCGACTCGGGCGAGGCGCTCGCGGACTCACTCCGCATGGACTGTGCCATGACTCACCTCCATCGCTGAGTGTCCGGAAGGTACCGCTTCCCCGCGGCTCTCTCACTCGATCGCGCGATGCTGAGGTCGTCTTGTGATCATCGGAGCGTGCACAGAGGGGTCCAGACGACACGAGGCCACCGGCCGAGCCGGTGACCTCGCTCGGGTGACCTCGAAACGTCAGCCGAAGAACACCTCGGCCTCGGCATAGCGTTCCGTCGGCACGGTCTTCAGCTCCGCGGTGGCCTCGGCGAGCTTCACCCGGGTGATGTCGGTTCCCCGCAACGCCACCATCACGCCGAAGTCGCCCTCGGCCACGGCGTCCACGGCGTGCAGGCCGAAGCGCGTGGCGAGCACCCGGTCGTACGCCGTCGGAGTCCCGCCGCGCTGCACGTGGCCGAGCACCACCGCCCGCGACTCCTTGCCGGTGCGCGCGGAGATCTCGTCGGCGAGCCACGTGCCCACGCCGCCCAGCCGGACGTGCCCGAACGCGTCCGTCTCCCCGCTCTGCAGGACCGCCGCGCCGCCCTCGGGCAGCGCTCCCTCGGCCACGACGATGATCGGCGCGTACTCCCGCTCGAATCGCCGTTCCACCCACTCGACGACCTTGTCCACGGAGAACGGCCGCTCGGGGACGAGGATGACGCTCGCGCCGCCCGCGAGTCCCGAGTGGAGGGCGATCCAGCCCGCGTGCCTGCCCATGACCTCCACGACGAGCGCACGGTGATGCGACTCGGCGGTGGTGTGCAGCCGGTCGATCGCCTCGGTCGCGATGTGCACGGCGGTGTCGAAGCCGAACGTGTAGTCGGTGGCGCCGAGGTCGTTGTCGATGGTCTTCGGGACACCCACGACCTTCACGCCGTCGTCGCCCAGTCGCTTCGCGACCCCGAGAGTGTCCTCACCGCCGATGGCCACGAGTGCGTCGATGCCCTTCTCTGCCAGCACCCGCTTGATGGTGTCGGCGCCACCCTCCTCCTTGTACGGGTTGGTGCGGGAGGAACGGAGGATCGTGCCGCCGCGGGTGAGGATGCCCTCGACGTCGTCGCGGGACAGCCAGGACCCGGTACCCGTGAGAGGGCCGCGCCAGCCGTCGCGGAAACCGAAGATCTCCCATCCGTGGACCTCGATGCCCTTCAGGACGACCGCGCGGATCACCGCGTTCAGACCGGGGCAGTCGCCGCCGCCGGTCAGCACACCGACTCGCATGTCTCGCGCCTTCCCGTTGTTCTACGTCACACCGTCGCCGACAGAGTAGCCCGGGTCACACGTGATCGGTCGGCTCGATCGGGCGCCTGCTACAGTCTCCGTCGTGCAGCGCTTCTATTTCTGGTTTAGCGGGCCGGCCCGGGGTGGGTCGGTCGGCGAGACCGTGCGCTGACCGTCAACCTCCGAGCCGGACGACAAGCCGGCTCGGCAGCGTGGCACTCCCACCCGGCGAGGCGGCTTGCGGAAAGGAAGCCCCGATGCCGAACAACTCGACCACGGACGCCACTACCGACGTCCCCCTCGCCGTGTCGGCCGATCCGACGACGGCCCTCGACGATCTGCGCACCTCGCGCGTCAGTCCACTGCTCTCACCGGCGCTGCTGCGCGCCGAACATCCCGTCACGCCCGCGGCGGCCAAGACCGTCACGCTCGGCAGGCGTGACACCGTGGACATCCTCGACGGACGCGACGACCGCCTGTTGGTGGTGGTCGGTCCGTGCTCCGTGCACGATCCCGAGGCGGCCTTGCACTACGCCCGCCTGTTGTCGGAGCACGCCGAACGCGTTCGCGACGACGTGTGTGTCGTCATGCGCGTCTACTTCGAGAAGCCGAGGACCACGCTGGGCTGGAAGGGACTCATCAACGATCCGGACCTCGACGGCACGTACGCCGTCAACAAGGGGCTGCGGCTGGCCCGCCAGCTTCTGCTCGACATCTCCGAACTCGGTCTGCCCGTGGGCTCGGAGTTCCTCGACCCGATCACGCCGCAGTTCATCGCCGACACGGTGACGTGGGGGTCGATCGGCGCGCGCACTGCGGCGAGCCAGGTGCATCGACAGTTGTGCAGCGCTCTGTCCATGCCGGTGGGCATCAAGAACTCCACCGAGGGCGACGTCCAGGTCGCGGTGGACGCCGTGCGCGCCGCAGGAGCCGGACACGTGTTCCCCGGCATCAACGCCGACGGGCTCGCCGCGCTGGTGACCACCTCGGGCAATCCCGACTGCCACGTCATCCTGCGCGGTGGTTCGGCGGGGCCGAACTACGACGCCGAGACCGTGGCCGACACCCTGGCCCGACTGCGCAAGGCCGGGCTGCCGGAACGCGTGGTGGTCGACGCGAGTCACGGCAACAGCCGCAAGGACCACGTGCGCCAGGCCGGTGTCGTCGGCGAGCTCGCCGCGCGCATCGCGGCGGGCGAACAGGGCATCACGGGCGTGATGATGGAGAGCTTCCTCGAAGCGGGTCGGCAGGACCTGACCCTCGGCAAGGCGGAGGACCTGGACTACGGCCGTAGTATCACCGACGCCTGTCTCGACTGGCCCACCACGGCGGCACTGCTCGACGAGCTCGCCGCCGCGGTGCGTGCCCGCAGGGCTGCCGCCACCTCGCACTGAGGCGACTCAGGCGCCGGGGAACCCGGTCCGCCGGGCGAGATCCTGGCGGGCCTGCTCGATCACTCGCCAGCGTTCGAGATTGTGGCGGGCGTCGGCGAGTGCGTCGTGGGCGTCGTCGGGCGCAGCCGGAAGCTTCGGCCGCCCGACGTCCTCCCACCGCTGTCGCAGGTCGCGGGTGAAGCGCGGCAACTGGCGCGGCAACGCGGGCATCGGCCCCCACAACTGGGCGAGGGCCACGTGGTCGTAGGCGGCATACCACGCCCACAGCTCGATACCGCCCCGCGGGCGGCCCAGGAAGTCGAGCAGATCGTCGCGGATGCGTTCGCGGCTGCGCCAGGCCCGGTCGCCGGGCGACGGGAGTTTCGCGAGCACGTGTTCCCGCACCCAGGGACCGGCCTTCGCCGGGTCGAACTCCGTGGACACCGCGTAGAACTCGCGGCCCGCCTCGTCCACGACACCTATCGAGACGAGCTCGATGGTCTTGCCGTCCTCGATGAATTCGGTGTCGTAGAAGAACCGCACGCCGGGCACGGTACTCGACGGCTGCGCGGGGTCCGACGCCCGGTCAGCCCGCCTGCGACTCGGGCATCCTCGCGGCGTCCCTGGCGTCGACCTGCACGGGGACGACCGGGCGCAGACCCGCCTTCTCGGCGGCGATGAGTTCCTTCGCCTTGGCCGCGTAGACGTCGACGTACTCCTGGCCGGAGAGTTCCATCAGCGCGTACATGATCTCGTCGGTGATCGACCGCTCCACGAACCGGTCGCCCGCGAGTCCCTCGTAGCGCGAGAAGTCCAGCGGCTTGCCGAAGTGGATCTCCAGCCGACGCGGCCACCACATCTTCGAGCCGATCGGGTTGACCTTCTCGGTGCCGATCATGGCCACGGGGATGACCGGGACCTTCGCGTCCAGGGCGATCCGCGCGACGCCGGTCTTGCCCTTGTAGAGCCGCCCGTCCGGGGAGCGGGTGCCCTCGGGATAGATGCCGAGCAGGTGCCCCTCCCGCAGCAGCCGGACGGCGGTGTCGATGGCCGCCTGGGCGGCCGTGCCCCCGGAGCGGTCGATCGGGAACTGCCCCACGCCCTTGAAGAACCACTTCTTGAGCCTGCCCTTGAACCCGGGCTCGGTGAAGTACTCCTGCTTGGCGGGGAAGGTGACCCGGCGCGGAACCCGGTTCGGCATGAAGAACGAGTCGGCCACGGCGAGGTGGTTGCTCGCCAGGATGGCGCCGCCCTCGGAGGGGACGTTCTCGAGTCCCGTGACCTTGGTCGGCCACAGCAAGCGCAGGAGAGGCCCCAGCAGCACGTACTTCATGAGCCAATACAGCACTTGCTTCCTGCTCCCTCTCCGGCGACGGGTACTCGAAACGGGATGGACAACCGACGGAACAGCGTACGAACCCTCGGTGTCGGCGCACAACACGCCTCCCGCCTTGAATACCGCACCGCGACGCAGCTCACACCACCGACCTGAAGATCACGGGTCCGCAAGTGGCCACACTGAACGAGGGCGATCCGTGCGAACATGAGGTGATGCCGCTTCGAGGGAGGATCACCGGGCATGCCTGTGCTCGCCGGCGCTGAACCTTTTGTCCATGACGGCTCCCGCGAGGTCGGCGTGCTCCTGTGCCACGGCTTCACGAGCACGCCGGCGACCATGCGCCCCTGGGGCGAGCACCTCGCCGAGACGGGCTACACCGTGCGCTGTCCTCGGCTGCCCGGACACGGCACCACCTGGCAGGAGTGCAACCGCACCCGCTGGCCCGACTGGTACGGCTGCGTGCGGGAGTCCTTCGCCGAGCTGTCACAGCGGTGTTCGTCGGTGTTCGTCTTCGGCCTGTCGATGGGAGGCACGCTCGCGCTGCGGCTGGCCGAGGACCTCGGCGACGCCGTCAGCGGCGTCGTGCTGGTGAATCCGTCGGTGCTCACCCGCAGACTCGACGCCCGGCTGGCGGCGCTGGTGGCTCCGGTGTTGCCGTCGGCGCGGGCCCTCGCCGGAGACATCGCCAAACCCGGCGCCGTCGAGTTGGCGTACGACCGCACCCCGGTGCGGGCACTCGCGAGTCTGACCCGGCTTTGGTCGTCGGTCCGGCGTGACCTGCCGAGGGTGACCCAGCCGTTGCTGCTCGCGCATTCAGCCGTCGATCACGTCGTGGAGCCGGTCAACGCCACCGTCGTCGCCGACAACGTGCGTAGCAAGGACCTGCGCGAGGTAGTGCTCCACAACAGCTACCACGTCGCCACGCTCGACAACGACGCACCGTTGCTGTTCCGGCACAGTGTGGAGTTCGTCGACTCCGTCAGACAGGTTGGTGCCCGATGAGCAGAACATCAGGAGCGGACGGGCCCGAGGACGTGGACGCCACGTTCGCGAAGATCGTGGCCGATCTCCGTGCCGAGGGGTTCGGCACCGACAGCGGTGACGACCTGCGTGATCTCGGGGACGGCGACGACGTCGACGATCTGCTGGTGGACACCGACGACGAGGAGGACGGCAGGCCCGGACGGACCCGGCTGCGCTCCTCCCGGGAGCCGGACGCACCGCCGCCCGCGTCGGGATGGCGGGAATCGCCGACGGGCTGGGACGAGACCATGCTCGGCGACGATCGGACCGCCGGGTTCGAGGACGACGACGAACACTTCGTCCCGCCCGAGCCTCCGCCGTTGCCCCGGCCGCGCAAGGGCGCGTTCGTGGTCCTGTTGTTCTTCGTGGTCGGTCTGCTGTTGCTCGTCGCTCCCGGGGCGATCGGGCTGGCGCAGTCGGTCGCGCTCCCGCTGGGCATGCTGTCGCTGGCCGTCGGCATCGCACTCGCGCTGTTGCGCGTCAAGCAGGGCCCGCCCGACGGGGCCGATCCCACCAACGGCGCCCAGGTCTGAGCTGTTACGTCCGCGCGTCGAGAACGGCCCACAGCGCGGCCGGCCCGAAAAGCACGGCGTCGTACGCGGCGACCCGCTGCCGTAGCAGTCGGTCGGCCGTCACCACCACCACGGGCTCGTCCGGACGGTCCTGTCGCGACTCGGCGACGGCCGACACCACCGTGTCGTCACCGTCGGCCGGAGCCTCGACGACGTCGACACCGGGCACGGCATCGATTCCCCGCGCTCGCCCCTCCGTCACCAGCACCACGCGAGGCCACCACCGACCCGGCGACGTGAGCCCGACCTGATCCGCCGGGACACCCACGCTCGCCAGGACCGCGAGCCGGTCCCGCAGGCGGGCCGCCGCACCGGCCCGGTCGCGCCACCAGCCGTCGGCGCGAGCCCCCACCACGTTCGCCGCGTCCACGACCAGCACGAACCGACGGCCCGGCCGTCCGGAGTCGCTGTCGGAGGTCCCGTCGGCGAACACCATCGCGTCAGCGTACTGCGGTACCCACGCTCAGCCGTTCGCGCGCCAACGTCGCCGCGCCCACGATCGCGGTCGCGTCACCGAGCTGGGACGTACGAATCCGGGCCAGCGGACGATGCCCCGATCCGGTGAGCACCGCGGCGTAGTGCTGGCGTGCCTCGTCCGCGAACAGCGGCGCCGACTCCGCCACGCCACCGGCGAGCACGACGACTTCGGGGTCGTAGACGTCGGCGATCAGGGCGAGCCCCTCGCCGAGCCACCGGGCGAGATCGGCGAACGCCTCCAGCGCCACGGGGTCACCCTCGCGAGCGGCGTGGGCCACCCGGCGTCCGGTGACGGCGGCGGGGTCGATCGACTCGCGAGCCAGCACGGTGGAGCGAGCCGGATGACGGGCCAGGAGTTCGACCGCGGTGGCGGCGAGCGCCGTTCCGCTGCAGTACCTCTCCCAGCACCCGTGCCGACCGCACGGACACGGCCGACCGTCGGGAACGACCCGGAGGTGGCCGAGCTCGGGTGCCACCCCGTGGGCGCCCCGGAAGATCTTCCCGCCGAGCAGCAGACCCGCGCCGATCCCCGTGCCGAGCGCGAGGAGCAGCGCGACATCCGTGCCGCGGGCCGCGCCGAAGCGGTGTTCACCCACGGCGGCGGCGTTCGCGTCGTGCTCCAACGTGACGGGCACCCCGAGCCGTCCGGACATTCGGTCGGCCACCGGCGCGTCCCGCCACGGCAGGTGCGGGGCGAAGAGCACCGACCGCCGGTCGGGCCGGACGAACCCCGCCACCGCCAGACCGACCGCCTCCACGGTGTGTCGGGACCGCAGCTCGTCGACCACGGTGGTGATGGCGTCCTCCAGCGCGTCCTCGGCACCCGGCGTCGCGACCCGGGCGAAGTCGACGACACTGCCGTCGTCGTCCACCACTCCCGCACGCACGCTGGTTCCGCCGACGTCAACTCCGATCGCGAGCATGAGGCTCCCACTCGGCCCGTGGCCGCACGGTCACGTGCTGGACGCGTCGCGCTCGACGCTCGTCCGGCTCCGGTCGGGGCTGCGGACGGAACCCCGGCATGTGCACACCTTGCTCGGGCTCCCAGCGGTCGGCGAGCACCGCACGGAGCAGGGCCACCACCTGGGTGGCTTGCTCCAGGACGCGCGCCGCGACATCGCTGCGTTCCCCTCGGCAGAGAGCGACCACGAGACACAACGGACACCGATCCCGACCACGACCACCGCAGTCGGCGTCGCCCTCCGCCGTTTCCGCGCTGGTTCCGGCAGTCCCGTGGCCCGCGCCGACCACGCTGTCCAACCACGGTTGCGCGCGTTCGAGCACCAGGTCGACCAGCAGCCGAAGCTCGTCGGTCAACCGCACCCCGTCCGGCCCCTCGGTCCGGTTCTCGGTCGTCGTCATTCGGGCCTCTCCAGGTGGACCACCAATCCCCGCGCGTCGGACTCCGCGCCGGTGAGGGTGTAGGGGCGCAGCGGTTCCGGCAGTGCCACGAGCCTGCGGAAGCCGTCGACGGTCACGGCGAGATCGTCGTCCACGCGGGCGAGCGCGACCTCCGAGTCCTTCGCCAGCGGCATGCCGATCCGCAGAAGGAACCCGTCGTCGACCTCGGTGGTCTGCAGCAGCGTGGTGGTCGTCGGCTCGCCCACGAGCGGGTTGGTCTCGCCGTAGAGTTCGTCGGCGATCTCCAGAAGCGCCTCCACCCCCACCGGTTCGACCGCGCGGTGGTCGATCGTTCGCAACGTCGACCCGACGAGGCCGCTGTGTCGTAGCTCGGCGACGACGTCCTCCTGCTGCGCTCGCCGGGTCCGCAACCACGACGCCGCCGTCCCGCGCCACCAACCGGGAGCGGGCATCATCCGGTTGACGACGATCCCGTCGACCGCGATCCCCCGGAGCGCCAACGCCGTCAGAGTGCGCCGGGTCTCGGCGGCCACCACCCGCTCGGGGGTGAGCACGAGCCGAACCGTGGTGGTTTCGTGGTCGGTGAGCAACGCGCGCAGCGACTCGACGTGGGCCGCGAACCGCTCGACCGAACGCGTCACGCGCGTCGAGGACCGCCACCCCGGCAGCCGCCGGAGGTATCCCGCGACAGCCTCGGGCAAGGCGAGCAGTCGCAACGTGTCGGCGGTGGGGCCGCAATCCACGACGACGTTCTCCCACGGCCCTTCGTCGGCGAGTCGCTGCACGCGACTCAGCGCCGACAGCTCGTCGACGCCGGGCAGCACCGTGAGTTCCTCGGCGTCGAGCGCGTCCAGTCCCAGTCCCGCCAACGCGGAGGCCAGTTCGCGACGCAACGAGTTCCAGACGTCGTCGACCAGCGCCCGCGCACCGAGCTGGGCGCCGTACAACAGTTCGTCCACTTCGGAGGGCTCGTCGGCGAGACGAACGCCGAGGGCATCGGAGAGCGAGTGGGCCGGGTCCGTGGACACCACCAGGGTCTTGCGGCCACGCCGGGCCAGCAACGCCCCGGTGGCCGCGGCGAGCGTCGTCTTCCCGACGCCACCCTTCCCGGTGAACAGCAGCACCCGCACGTCAGCTTCGCTCCTCCACACGGCGTTTGAGCTCCCGCAGGGCGGTGTCCATGATCATCTTCTCCGCCTTGCGCCGCAGCAGCCCGATCATCGGCAAGGCGAGCTCCACCGACAGCGTGTAGGTCACCCGCGTCGCACCCGACGGCAGCGACTCCAGGAGGTAACGCCCCTCCTGCGCCTTCTGCATCTGCCCCTTCACGAGATGCCAGCTGACCGACAGGCCGTCGTCGGCCCAGTCGTAGGCGAGCGTGTAGACGTCCTTCACCGGACCGGAGTCGAGAGTGAACCGCACCTCGGCCGGCCGACCCGCGTCGTCGGTGGCGAGCACCTCGGTCTGCCGCACGGCCTTCGCCCATTCCGGATACGCCGGGAGGTCGGCGATGACCGCCATGATGGCGGCCGGGGCGGCCTCGATCTCGATGGACTGCGTGGACTGCTCCGCCATGAGGCTAGAGCGTAGCGGCCCGTGACCCGAGGCTCACCAGCGCAGCACGTACGGGGTGGTGGTGCGCTGGAAGTGACCGACGTTGCGGCACTCGGTGACGCCGACCCGCAGCCGCCGCGCCAACGGCTGGTGCACGTGGCCGAACAACGACCACCGCGGCTGTTGCGTCCGCACGAGGTCCAGCAACGAGCGCGAGCCGATCTCCAACCGTCGCGAGACGACGTCGTAGGTCAGGTCGGGCACCGCGGGAGGGATGTGACTGCACAGCACGTCGACGTCCCGCAGCTCGGCCACGGTCCGGTCGTACTTCTCCGTGGACAGCAGATGTGGCCGCCAGACCGCGTTCGGCCTGGGCGACATCCCGTCAGGGAGCAGGGCGCCACCCACGAATCCGAAGCGCAGTCCGCCGAGTTCCACCACCTGACCGTCCACCAGGTGCAGCCCGTCGGCGGCGTACTCCGCCCACAGCGCCGGTGCGTCGACGTTGCCCGGAATGGCGTAGGTCGGCGCCGACAAGGCGGCGAAGAGCCGGTCGTACTGCTCCCGGATCGCGGCGTCGATGGCCGACGCCGGGTCGTCGAGGCTGTCCCACAACGACCGCACGTACGCGCCGATCTCCGTGCGAGTTCCCTCACGCCGTAGTCGGGCGAACGTGCCGACCCGCTCCGCGCCGAAGAGGCGACCGAAAATGCCGCTGGTGTGGTCGTGGTAGTCGATGAAGTCGATCAAATCGCCCAGCACGACAAGGGCGTCCGCCCCTTCGCCCGCCCGCGCCAACGCCTCGGAATTGCCGTGCACGTCGGAAACGACATGTACCCGCACGGGCGACACCCTAATGGTGTTCGGGAGAGACGGGAGCCACACCCGGCTCACGCCCGTCCTCCAGCACCGCCTTCAGGTCGAGCGCGATGGCTTTCGCGGCACGGGCTCTGCGGTCCGCCTCGCGACGCAGCTTCGCGGGCGAGAGCGGCGGACCGACCGGATCGGCGCGGAGGAAGTAGTGGAGGATCGTGCCGTCGAGCACGGGTTCCAGCCACACCTCCATCGTGCCGACCAGGGCTCCTCCGACGGTCCAGCGCAGCCCTTCGACCCCCCGATCCGTGTAAACTTCGAGCACGAGGTCGGGCCAGTACGTCCTCCACGACCGCGGATCCGCGAACACCGCAGCCAGGGTGCTCGGCGGAATTGCGAGAAAAGTCTCGTCGACGATGTCGAGAGCAGGTGTGTTCTCGTTGGCTGACACGGGTGTGAGAATCGCACGCCGGGTCGAAAGCCTAGCGCCGGGGCATAGCCAAACCGCCTTTCAGGAGTTAGGTTAACCGCCGAGTAACATCTGTGGAATCCGGAGGTTCACGTGCGCGAGTACAGCGCTCCCGCGATCGCTGCGGTCGCCGACGACGAGAGCATGTCCGACGTCGTGTGGGTCAACGCCGAGCGGTTCGGAGACACCGTGAGTTTCCGTCGCCAGCTCGACGGTTCGTGGCGGGACGTCACCGCCCGGGAGTTCGCCGCGCAGGTCCTCTCGGTCGCCAAGGGGCTCGTGAAGGCGGGCATCGGACAGGGCGATCGCGTCGCGCTCATGTCGAAGACCCGTTACGAGTGGACGCTCGTCGACTTCGCCATCTGGGCCGCGGGTGCGGTGACCGTGCCGATCTACGAGACCTCCTCCGCCGAACAGGCTCACTGGATCCTCACCGACTCCGGCGCCAAGGCCGTCATCGTCGAGACCGCCGACCACGCGCGGACCATCGAGTCGGTCCGCGACCGCCTCCCGGAACTCGGCCACGTCTTCCAGATCGAGGGTGACGAGCCCGCCGTCGACCGCCTCACCGAGCTCGGGGCCGACATCGCCGACGACGAGGTGCACACGCGCCGTCGTGCGGTGAAGTCGGGCGACACGGCCACCATCGTGTACACGTCGGGCACCACGGGCAGGCCGAAGGGCGTCGTGCTGACGCACCGCAACCTTCTGGCCGAGGTCAGGGCCGACATCAAGGCGTTCCCCAAGCTGATGGGCGCGGGCAACTCGCTGCTGCTGTTCCTCCCCCTGGCCCACATCCTGGCCCGCGCGATCGCGCTGACGGCCATCACGTCGCGCGTGACCCTCGGCCACACCGCCGACATCAAGGACCTGTTGGGCGACCTCAGCACGTTCCGGCCCACGTTCGTGGTCGCGGTCCCGCGCGTCTTCGAGAAGGTCTACAACGGTGCGAAGCTGAAGGCTCACAGCAGCGGCAAGGGCAAGATCTTCGACGCCGCCGAGGCCACCGCCGTCGCCTACAGCCAGGCCCAGGACACCGGCGGCCCCGGCCTCGGGCTGCGGCTCAAGCACGCGGTGTTCAGCCTGCTCGTGTACTCGAAGCTGCGGGCCGCCCTCGGTGGGCGCTGCGTCGCGGCCGTCTCCGGTGGCGCCCCACTGGGTGCCCGCCTCGCGCACTTCTTCCGCGGCATCGGCGTGCCGGTCTTCGAAGGTTACGGCCTCACGGAGACCTCGGCCGCGGCGAACGTGAACACCGAGGACGCGTTCAAGGTCGGAACCGTGGGCAGGCCGGTGGCGGGCACGTCGGTGCGCATCGCCGAGGACGGCGAGGTGCTGCTCAAGGGTGACGTCGTCTTCACGCAGTACTGGAACAACCCGCAGGCCACCCAGGAGTCGCTGGAGGACGGCTGGTTCCACACCGGCGACATCGGCGAGCTCGACGACGACGGCTTCCTGAAGATCACCGGCCGCAAGAAGGAAATCATCGTCACGGCCGGTGGCAAGAACGTCGCTCCTTCCGGCCTCGAGGACACGCTGAAGGCCGACCCGCTCATCAGCCAGGCCATGGTGGTCGGCGACCAGCGTCCGTTCATCGGGGCGCTCGTGACGATCGACGAGGAGTTCTTCCCCACTTGGAAGGCGCAGAACGGCAAGCCCGAGAACGCCACGGTGGCCGACCTCGCCGACGACGAGGACCTGCGCGCGGCCGTGCAGGTCGTCGTGGACAAGGCCAACACGATGGTCTCGCACGCCGAGTCGATCAAGAAGTTCGTGATTCTGCCGAAGGACTTCACGGAGGCGGGCGGCGAGGTGACGCCGAGCATGAAGCTCAAGCGCAACGTCGTCAGCAAGAACTACGCCGACGCCATCGAGCAGCTCTACAAGAAGTGATCCGCCCGGTCGGTCGCGGCGCTGCTCCGCAGTCGTCCGCGACCGACCGGTTCACGTCTCCCCAACCCACGAGGGTCATCGCACCAGCTTCACCCTCGGACCCGACTCCTCGGAGACCGGGATGTTGTACCGCTGGGCGAGGTAGGACGCGATCTCGGCGAACAACGCGCCCGCCGAGCTGCCCTCGGGGATCGTCGTGTCGGGAGCGTCCAACCAGATCCCGACCACGAACCGCGGTTCGTCGGCGGGCAGGATGCCCGCGAACGTGATGTTGTGCAGTCGATTGCTGTACGCGCCGGTCTTGGGATCGACCTGCTGTCCGGTGCCCGTCTTGCCGGAGATCTGGTAACCCTCCAGCGCGCCCTCGGGCGCGGTGCCGCTGTAGGCGTAGTCACCGCCCTGGGTCGTGGCGCGCAGCATGTTCCGCACCGTGTCGGCCGTCTTCGGGTCGGTCACCCGCACCGTCTCGGGCGCGGGCTCCGGGATTCGCCGTCCGTCCGGCGTGATCTTCGCCTTGACCACCCGGGGCTCGACCCGCACGCCACCGTTGGCGATGGCCTGATACATGCTCGTCATCTGCACGACCGTCATCGACAGCCCCTGCCCGATGGGGAGGTTGCCGTAGGTCGTCCCCGACCACTGGTCGCGCGGAGGCACGTAGCCCGGGCTTTCGCCGGGCAGCCCGATCCCGGTGCGCTGGCCGACGCCGAACTTCTTCAGCATCGACATGAATCGCGTCGGCCCCACCTCGTCGGCCAGCATCAGCGTGCCCACGTTGGACGACTTCGCGAAGATGCCGGTGACCGTGAAGTTCTGCGTGGCGTGCGACCACGCGTCGTGGACGGTGTGGTCGGCGACGCGCATGGACCCGGGCACGGCGAGCGTCGTTTCGGGCTTCACGATGCCCGCTTCGATCGCCGCCGTCGCCGTGATGATCTTGGCGACCGATCCGGGCTCGAACGGGTTGGAGACCGCCGGATTGCCCATGGCATCGGCCGACGACGGCGGCTCGTTCGGGTTGAAGGTCTGGTGGTTCGCGAGCGCGTACACCTCGCCCGTGTGCGCGTCGAGGATCACCGCGCTACCGCCCTTGGCGTCCACCTTGTCCACGTACGCGGCGAGGCTGCGCTGCAACTCGTACTGCACGTCGGAGTCGATGGTCAGTTCGAGATTCGACCCGGGCGTGGCGGGCTGCATGTCGCGTTCGGTGCCGGGGATGACGACGTCCCCACCCTGAGCTGTGTCGACGATCTGCCGTCCGGGGGTCCCGACGAGGTCGTCGTCGCGATAGGACTCCAGGCCGGACAGGCCATGGATGTTGTGTTCGGACACGTCCTCGCTGTCGGTGCGCCAGTTCGCGTATCCGACGACGTTCGCGGCGACCTCGGCGCTCGGGTACACGCGCTTGGCGCGCTTCTCGTAGCCGATCTCCACGTACTTCTTGCTGATCGCGTCGGCCACGGACGGTTCGACGTCGTCGACGAGGTAGGTGAAGCTGGCGTCCTTGTGGAAGGCGGCGAGGAGTTCGTCCTCGGTGACGAGGTCGGGGACGCGCCGCGCGATGTACTTCGCGATCTCGGCCGCACGCGTGTCGAAGTTCTCGCCCGACTCGGGGTTCTCGCGCGCGTGCTCCTCCCACGTGAGGCGCATCTGCCGCAGGTTGACCCAGAGCTTGCGGGTCTCGACGCTGAACGCCAGTTCCGCGCCGTTACGGTCCACGATGGACCCACGCTCGGCAGGGATGTCGATGATCGTGGTGCGCTGCCGTTCGGCGCGTTCGGACAGCGCCGCGGCCTCGAAAGCCTGGATGTGCACCAGCTTGAGCCCGGCGATCACCAGCACGGCGGTCATCACGATCCGCCCGACGACGAACCGATTGCGGTTGTTGCGCACGGTGGTGGCCGAACGGCTCCTGCGGGCCCGGACCGAATACGTCCGATGTGGTCCGCGACCCGACTCCACCCGCCGTGTTCCCCGCTGCGCCGACATCGCCCGCTCTCCCCCTCACCGCGCGTCGCCGCGCGCCGTCACCGGTCGTCCTTCTCCTCACCGGATCGTTCCGGCTTCCGTGGCGGTGCCGTGGCCTCGACGGGCTCTCCGACCACCGACACGGACCCGTCGTCCCGGACCACCAGTCTGGCGGGATTGCCCGCGGGCACCATGCCCAGTCCTTCGGCTCGTTCGGCCAGCGACACCGGTGACTGCAACTGTCCCACCTCGCGCCGCAGTTGCTCGGCACGTTCGACGAGTTGGGCGTTGCGTTCCTTCAGCCGATCGAGGCGATAGGAGTCGGCGATGGCCTGCGTCGACAACCACAGCGAGGTCGCGACTCCACACACCATGAGCGCCATGAGCACGACGACGAACGTGGCCCGGGACTTGGGCCAGTTCTGCAGTCCCCGGCGTGTGGCACGAGGTCTGGTGGTCGCGGGAGCCGCGCGTTCCGAGCGCCGTGCGTACGCGCGCTGACCGGCTCCGCTGCGCGCGCCGGCCTTCGCGGTGGCGGAGGACCTCGACGACCCACCGCCCGACGTCCGAGTCGCTGCGGGCTTGCGTCGGGTGGGCACCGTCACCTGTCGTCCCCTCCTCGCTTCTCCGCTGCCCTGAGCCGGACGGACGCCGCGCGCGGATTGCGGCGGATCTCGTCCTCGTCGGCCTTCTCGGCTCCCCGCGTCACCAGGCGCAGTTCCGGGCCGTGGCCCGGGAGTTCGACCGGAAGCCCTTCGGGCGTGCGCGAGGTCGCCGCCTTGGCCAGGGCCTGCTTGACGATGCGGTCCTCCAGGGAGTGGTAGGACTCGACGACGATGCGTCCCCCCTCTGCCAGTGCGGAGATCGCCGCCGGAACCGCCTCCCGCAGGATGTCGAGCTCGCCGTTCACCTCGATCCGCAACGCCTGGAACGTGCGTTTCGCTGGATGTCCGCCAGTGCGTCGGCTCGGCGCGGGCACGGTGTCGTACAACAAGCGCACCAATCGCTCGCTGGTGTCGAACGGCTGCCGCTGTCGCTCGGCCACCACCGCCTTGGCGATGCGGCGAGCGAACTTCTCCTCCCCGTAGTCGCGCAGGATGCGCGTGAGGTCGTCGACCGAGTAGGTGTTCAGCACCTCGGCCGCAGTCGGGCCGGTCGTCGGGTCCATGCGCATGTCCAGCGGTGCGTCGCGGGCGTACGCGAAGCCCCGCTCGTCGAGGTCGAGCTGCATCGACGACACGCCGAGGTCCATGAGCACGCCGTCGACCGACGACAGTCCGAGCTCGGCGAGAACCTCGGGAATGCGGTGGTACACCGTGTGCACGTAGTGCACCCGGTCGCCGTGGCGGGCCAGCCGACGCCGCGACCGCTCCAACGCCTCGGGGTCGCGGTCCAGACCGACGACCGTGAGTTGGGGGAACTGGTCGAGCAGCGCGTCGGTGTGGCCACCGAGCCCCAGCGTGGCGTCGACGACGACGGCCTCCCGGTCGGCGAGCGCGGGCTCGAACAATTCCAGGATCCGGTCCACCAACACGGGCAGGTGGGTCGCCTCCGACGGCGAACCCTCAGCCGCCCCCTCGGTGTCCTGAACACCGTCCGTCCTGTCGGCGCTGTCACCGCTGTCGCTCACGACATCCCTCTCTCATCGTCGTCGGTCCTCGGTGCCTCCATCCTCGAAGAAAACAGGAACCGGATGGCGTCAGGTTGCGGACCTGACACCGGGGAAGTTGCATCAGGGCCGCAGCCTCACACCATCCGGTCAGAACAAGCCGGGAAGGATCTCCTCCTGCGCGCTCGCGTAACTGTCCTCGTGTTCTTCCAGGTAGGACGTCCAGGTCTGGGCGTCCCAGATCTCGAGTCGGGTGATCGCGCCGATCACCACGCACTCCTTCGTGAGCCCCGCATAGCGGCGGAGTTCGGGTGCGATGGTGATGCGGCCCTGCCCGTCGGGGCGTTGCTCGTCGGTGCCCGCGAACAGGTATCGCTGGTAAGCACGGACCGCTTCGTTGGTGAACGGCGCTTCCGCGACCTTGCGGGCGAGCTGTTCGAACTCGGCGCGCGGGAACGCGAAGAGGCAGTGATCTTGTCCCTTGGTGATCATCAGCCCACCTGCCAGCGCGTCGCGGAACTTCGCAGGCAGCGTGAGCCGCCCCTTGTCGTCCAGCTTCGGAGTGTGGGTGCCGAGAAACACCGGCCTCCACCTCCCCTACCGACCAGCGCCAGAACCCCGGGGTTCCCTCGAGATCGGCCACGGAGCTTCCTACTGCCCCACTGCGCTCCACCGTACCCCACTTTGCACCACAGTCAACGTCGCAGCGCGCGAAACTCAGCGATGTCAACGACATTTGCGCAGGTCACGGCCGTGTGTCCACAGTGGGGTGCGCGCCGGGGTCGCCGCGGCGGGTGACGCCGGATCGAAGCAATCGGACACTGCCGAACCGGTCGACTAGGCCCCCACACACACTCCGGACTCGTCGACGAGGTCCGCCAGGCGCGTGACGATCCGTGCCGGGTCCGCCGGGACGAGACTCAACCACGTCTCCCCGCCACGCCCCGGTGCGACCATCCCGAGATAGCCGCCCTCGTCGGTGACGAACCAGCTCACTCCACCGAGCCGACGCCGACGGCTGCCACTGGCGATGTGCACGGAGAACTGCCCGGCAGCGAGCACGGGCCGGGACTGCACGGCCAACGCTTCCCGTGCCTGCTGCTCGAACACGCGCGCCCGTCGAGTCGCCGAGTCGCTCACGGCGGCGTCCGCGACGCCGACCAGCGCCGACGCGGGCAGACTGACTCCCATGCCCGGACCGGCGGCGAAGTCGGGGAGCACCCCGACGACGGCGTCGTACACTTCGCCGGGCCGGATCGCCGTCAGGGCCACGGTGCGCCGAGGCTGCACGGCGAGCACACCACGGTCGGCCGTCACCGCGGCGACGGCACGCACGGGATCCGGATCGGCGAGATCGACCATCGCCTCGCAGTCCACGGTCAACGAGGCGTGGGCAAGCAGGTCGAGTCGCTCCCGCAGATCCTCATCGAGGCTCCACCCACGCGCGAGACCGCGTTCGGCGAGGTTGGCGTAGACCTCGGCGCGGATGCGGTCGCGTTCCTCCTCCGTGCGCCCCACACTGGGCACGGCCAGCACCCCCGGGGGCGTGGTGTGCCCGAGGTCGGACCACAGGATGTCGAAGGCCGACGCCGACACTCGGATCACACCGGGACCGACCTTCCGACCGCCGACGCCGGCCCCTGGCCGGACTCCGAGTCCCGCGTCAGAGGCGGGGGGTCGGGGAACGTCGCGTCGGGCACGGCTTCACCGAGTGAGGTGTCACGCGTGTACATCACGTCGATCGCGCGCTGTCGGGCCTGCTCGGCCTCCTCGCGTCGAGCCGCCATCGACTCGGACAGCCCCACGAGCTGCCAGACGTCCCCGCTGGCGACGGCGTCACGGATGAGGACGGCGGCGTCGTAGGACACCGGCTCGGGCATCTCGGCCTTCGCCCGACTGGCCACCTCGGCCTGCACCGCCACCGCCTCGCCGACCGTCTCCGACACCGCCGCGGCGCGCTCGGACCAGGAGGCCGCGTCGTGCACCACCGTGCGCAGCGCCTCGGCGGCGGCCCCCTGCCACGCGCTCTCACTGCGGCCTGACAGATTCGTGAGGAGTTCGCCCGCCTCACGCAGCGCCTGCGCGAGTTCGCTCCACTCCCGACTGATCTCGCCCGCCGCCACCGGGTCGTTGCCGTTGCTCACCTCCGCGTGCAACTGCTCGTGGCTGTAGGCCTCATAGCGGCGGTCGGCGACTGGTCTCGCGGTCATGTCAGCTCCGGCTCGATGAGTTCGGCCACCGTGGTGGCGCGGGTGCAGGCCTGGGCCGTGTCCCGGAAGTCGGTGGTGGTGACGTCGACGTGGACGCTGCGTGCCCCGGGGCGTCCGACCGCCACCGTCACCGAACACGTCCCGTCGTCGGCGGCCGGATCGGCGATGCGCACGGCGTCGAGCGCCCCGATGCGCACGTCCTCGACGTGGGCGGCACGCGAACGCACCGTGTCGAGGTCGGTGCGTTCGTCGACCGTCACGGTGACGCCGAACGCGCCGGGCTGGACGTACTCGCACGCACGGGAGCCCGCCACGGTGGTGGGCTCGCCCAACGCGCTCAGCCCCGCCGTCGACCGGTCCGTCGCGTCGAGCAGGGCACAGGGATCGAGTGCGGCCGCGTCGGTGGGCTCCGCCGACCGCGTGGCCGACGCGGCGGACGTCGCCACCACACCGCCGTCCCCGGTCGGCTCCGACTGTGACGAGCGCGCGCCGCACCCCGCGGCCGCCACGGCGACCGTCAGCACCAACAGGAGACGGGGTCCGGGAACACGCACGCCGGTGTCAGCCTCCACCCACGCAGTCCACGCCGTCGGCCGCGGCGCGGTCCTGCTCGTCGTACCGACGCAGTGCGGTCTCGATGCGCTCCTTGAGCTGCCCGATCTCCTGCCCGAACCGCGTCAACGACTCCGCCGCACAGCCGGTGTCGTCGATGCCGTACCGGGCCATGAAGTCGCCGATCTCCTTGGCGTAGCCATCACCGAGCGGCACCGATCGACCGAGCACGTTCACCCGTCGCACCATGCGCCCGACCGCGTCCTGCACCTCGGTCAACTTGGCGAAGGTCTCCGCGGCGATCTCGGGTGACACGGCGAACCCGTCGGACGGCACACGCACGTCGACTTCGGTCATCACCGCACCTCTCTCCGTAGCCGACCGACTACGCTGCCGTAGCGTAGGCGAGTTCGGACTCCCGCCAAGATCTGCGATCCGAAGTCACCTGAAAGGGGCAATCCTTTGCTGTGGGATGCTGCGCTTCCCCAGCGAGAGTGATCGACAAGGCGGCAACGCCGCCGGGGCCGCCGTTTGACACACTGCGTGTCGGCCGGCTCGCAACCGAACCCGCCGGGCGACGAAGGTCCTTGCCAGGGCGTTCGGGGTGCCCGAGGGCTTTTCGTACCAGGAGGTCGTGTGACGTCGAGAGGACAGTCCACCACTGTGTCCACCCCCATCCCCGCGGGCGACGGCCGTTCCGCCACGGAGTCGCACTACCCCTCCGACGGGCACACCGGTGAACACGGCGCCCCCAGCCCCTACGGAACCCGTGACGAGAGTTCGGTCCCGGCCGTCGGTCTCGACCAGCTTCACGACACCGTGCGGCGGATCGCCGCCAACGTCGAACGCGTGCTGGTCGGCAAGCCCGAGGTCGTCCGGGTCGCGCTCGTGACCCTGCTCGCCGAAGGGCACCTGCTGGTCGAGGACGTGCCCGGGGTCGGCAAGACCTCGCTGGCGAAGGCGCTGGCCCGCTCCATCGACTGCCCGGTCAGTCGGCTGCAGTTCACCCCCGACCTGCTGCCCAGCGACGTCACCGGCGTCTCGATCTACAACCGTCAGCAGTCGGACTTCGAGTTCCGGCCCGGGCCGGTGTTCGCCAACATCGTCGTCGGCGACGAGATCAACCGCGCCTCGCCGAAGACTCAGTCCGCACTGCTGGAGTGCATGGAGGAACGGCAGGTGACCGTCGACGGCACCACCTACGAGCTCGGTCGGCCGTTCATGGTCATCGCGACGCAGAACCCGGTGGAGATGGAGGGCACCTACGCCCTGCCGGAGGCCCAGCGCGACCGCTTCACCGCGCGGCTGTCGATCGGCTATCCCGACGTCGCGGCCGAACTGGCCATGGTCGACGAGCACGCCGGCACGAACCCGTTGGACGACCTGCGGCCCGTGTCCGACGGAGCCACCGTGCAGCGGCTGATCGAGAAGGTGCGCACGCTGCACGTCTCGCCCGAGGTCAAGCAGTACGCCGTCGAACTCACGGCCGCGACGCGCCAGCTCCCCGAAGTGAGGCTCGGTGCCTCCCCGCGAGCGACGCTGCAGCTCGTACGCGCCGCCCGTGCGCAGGCCGCGCTCTCGGGCCGCGAGTTCGTCGTCCCCGACGACCTGCACGCGGTGGCCATCCCCGTGCTGGCCCACCGGCTCGTCCTGACGACGGAGGCCCACGCCGCCCGCCGGTCGGCGACCGACGTGGTGCGCGCGATCCTCGCCCGGGTCCCCGTTCCGCACGGCAACCGACCCCGGTAGCGCTGCCGTGTTCCGCTCGTTGTCCGGCCTCACCACCCGAGGCCGGTGCCTGCTCGCCGCCGGGATCGCCGCGGGACTGTGCTCGGTCGTGCTCAACGAACGCGACCTGCTGCGCGTCGCGGTCTTCGTCGTGGCACTGCCGTTGGGAGTCGTCGCGCTCGCCGCCGCGTCGAAGATGACCATCTCCGCCTCGCGGACACTGCTCACCGAGCGCGTGCCCGTGGGAGGCCAGGGAGAGGTCCAGATCGACCTCTGGCGCACGGGACGCATGCCCGCCGGCGAGGTGCTGCTGGAGGACGGGCTGCCATACACCTTGGGCCCGCGTCCCCGATTCGTCGTCGAACGGCTTCCCGCGCACGGACGTCCGGTGCCCCTGCGCTATCCGGTGCAGCCCACGTTGCGCGGAGTGCATCGCATCGGCCCGTTGCGGGCGACGGTCACCGATCCGTTCGGGTTGTGCGAGTTCGACCGGGACCTGGTGAGCCAGTCGCGCCTCGTGGTCGTGCCCCGAGTGACGACGCTGTGGGGGCTGCCCCGGGGCGCCGGGCTCGGGTCGGGCGAGGACAGCAACATCCGATTGCACACCGGGCAGGGCGAGACCGACGTCGTCGTGCGGCAGTACCGGCAGGGCGACGACCTGCGCAAGGTGCACTGGCGGTCGACCGCCCGGCGGGACGAGCTGATGGTGCGAGTCGAGGAACTGCCCTGGCACAGCGGCACCACCGTGCTGCTCGACCATCGCGCCTCAGCCCATCGGGGCTCGGGAGCGCAGTCCAGCCTGGAGTGGGCGGTCGAGTTCACCGCCAGCGTCTGTCTGCACCTGCACAAGACCGGACAGCGCGTGCGGCTGGTCAGCGAGCACGGGCGGCTGCTCGCCGACGCGGCCGAGCACGGCGGGTCCGGACACGCTGGTGCGGTGCTCGACTCGCTCGCGGCCGTGCAACCCGCCCACGAACGTGACATCGTGCTGAACGCCGACCCGGCCCAGGGCCAGGAGTTGATCGCCGTGCTCGGCAGTGTGGGAACGGAATCGGTGCACGAACTCACCCGGCACCGCGCACGGGGCACACGGAGTTACGCGGTGTTGCTCGACACCGCCGCATGGGAGAACACGGCAGCCCCGGCCGACGGCGACGACGTCGCGGTCGGCGACACGGTGGGGCTGCTGCGCGCCGCGGGCTGGGGTGTCGTCGTGGCCAAGCCCGGCCGCAGCGTGCCGGACGTGTGGGCGGAGCTGTGCCGCACGACGGCGCCGGGCGCGTCACTGATCGGGGGCGGTTCATGACGACCACGGACGCACCGACGAGTCACGCACGCGACGACGAGGCTCCGGCCCCGGGAGGTGGCCGCGTGCGACCTCCCACCGCGAGCCTGCTGCTGGCACCCGCCGCTGCGCTGTTCGCGACGATCAGCTCCGCCACCTCGCTCACCGGCGTGATCCAGGGCGCGCAGTGGTTCGCCTACATCGCCGTGGCCGCGTTGCTGGTGGCGTTCTCCGGGTTGGCTCTGCGCTCGTTGCGGCTGCCGATCCCGGCAGTGAGCCTCGGACAGGGCCTCGCCCTGCTGTTCCTGGTGACGGGCTCGTTCACCAGCAGCGGGATCATCGGGTTCATCCCGGGCCCGGCCGCGTTCTCGGAACTCGACGACGTGCTGGTCGCCGCGTTCGAGGCCATCCGTGACGGCGTCCCTCCCGTCGAGGACACCACGCCGGTCCTGTGCCTCGCCACCATCGCGTTGGGCCTCGTCGCGATCGTCGTGGACACACTGGTGGTCGCCGCCGCGGCGCCCGCCGCGACGGGGCTCGTGCTGCTGTGCGTCTACGCCGTCCCCGCGGCCCTGGCCGACGACATGCTGCCGTGGTGGACGTTCGTCCTCGGCGCCATGGCGTTCACTCTCCTGCTGGCGGTGGACGGCAGCCATCGCCACAACCGGTGGCGCAACCGCCCCGCCCCCGGCACGGGTCTGTCGGTGTCGACGGTGGCCTCACCGGTCGCCGTGGTGGCGGGCGCGCTCGCCGCCGGGCTGGTGGCGGGCACGACCCTGACCGGTATCGGCACGGAGGGCAGCCTCCCCGGCAGCCGGGACGAGCGCCACGTGTTGGGTGGGCTCGGCGTCAACCCCTTCACGTCCCTGCGGGGCATGCTCGACCAGGGCGACGACGTTCCGCTCTTCCGCGTCGAGGGCCTCGACGAACCCCGGCTCCTGCGCGCGTTCACGTTGAGCAACTACGTCCCCAACGAGGGCTGGGCGCTGCCGGAGGGGCCGATGCCCGCGGGCGTCCCGGCGCGAGGGGAGCTGCCTGCCGCGCCGGGTGACGACGGCAGGGCCCCGGACAGCCGGATCGCCATCGAACCGGTGCACTGGAACGACGTGTGGCTGCCCGTCTACGGTGCTCCCCGCGCGCTCGAAGGGTTGTCGGACGGCTGGTACTACGACCGCAACAGCGGTGCGGTGTTCCGTGAGCGCAGGCAGAATCCCGCCCCGTACGTCGTCACCACCTCGCTCGCCGAACCCACCCGGTCCCAACTGCGCCGGGCCGAAGTGGACCCCGCCACGCTCGACCCCGCCTACACCGCACACCCCGAGCTCGACCCACGCGTCGTCCAGCTCGCCGAGGACCTCACCGCGTCGGCGGACACCACGTTCGACAAGGTGCAGGCGATCTGGGAGTACTTCGACCCGACGAACGGCTTCGTCTACGACACGACGACCGGGCCGGAGACCGATCGCGACGCCCTGGTCGACTTCCTGCTCACCGGCAAGCGCGGGTACTGCGAGCAGTTCGCGTCCGCCATGGCCGTGATGCTGCGGTCGCTCGACATCCCGTCGCGGGTGGCGATCGGGTTCACCGGCGGCGCCGACGACGGCGAGACCCGCACGATCACGTCGCGCGACGCGCACGCCTGGGTCGAGGTGTACTTCGGCGACCTCGGCTGGGTCAGCTTCGACCCGACCCCGTTGTCGGGTGGCCGCAGCTACGTCCCGGGCTACCTGAGCGACGAGGCACACGGCGGCACCGGCTCCGGTGACTCCGACGACGAAGAGCCCAGCTCGCGGCCGGACGAGTCCACCGAGACGTCCGAGCCGTCGTCGGACGAGTCCGACGAGGCTGGGGCCGCCGAGCCCGACCAACAGAGCCGCGCCTCGACCTCGAGCGATTGGCTCGGCATCGTCGCGCTGATCGTCACTGCGGCGGCCCTGCTGGTGACTGTGACGGCACTCCTGACGCGGCGACGCCGCTCACCGGTGGGGTCGAGGTCGACGGCGGGCGCGAGTGCCTCGGCGACCGCGGGCCCGTTGCCGCTCGCCGCAGCCGGACTGGGCGGGCTCGCGGTGCTGCTGCTGGCCTTGTGGGTGCACTGGTCCCTGACGTTGCTCGTCGTCGCGGGCATCGCACTGGCGGCGACCCCGGCCGTGGTGCGCCACCTCCGACGGCGTCGTCGGCTCCAAGCGGTCGAGCGCGGCGAACAGCCGGTGGCAGGCGAGGCCGCCTGGCAGGAGCTGCTCGACGAGTGCGCCGACCGCAGCATCGACATCTCCGACAGCGACACGGTGCGGCTGGCGGCGCAGAAGCTCGCCCGCGCGCAGCGGCTCGACGACCGGGGCAAGAACGATCTGCGCGCGGTCGTCACGTCGCTGGAGCAGTCGTGGTACAGCCCGGCGTCCGAGACCGAAGGCGGACGTGGTGGGACAGGATTCGCCGAAGCGTTCCAGGGCGTGCTCGCCGCGCTGGAACGTTCGGCCCCGTTGTCGTGGCGCGACCGGCTGCTGCCGAAGTCGGTCCTGGCTCGCCTTCGATCACGCGGGCCGCGCTGACCGGCTCACGAACGCACGAAAATCCGCTGGTCGGTTCTCCCGACGAACCTCGTCGTCCAGGAGACCGACCAGCGGAGCGGGCCTGCGTCGGCGGAGAAGGTGGTCGCTACCGGTCCTCGAAGCGACGGCGGAAGCGGTCTTCCATGCGCTGAGTGAAACTGCTCTTGGCGGAGGGAGCGCCGCGCGAACTTCCCCCGTGCTGTTTGGGGGCCTCGTCGACCTCGCCCGAGGCACCGAGCGTGGTCACGGCCATCAGCACGCCGCCGAACATCACCAGGAAGCCGAGCACGCTCAACCACGGAATCTCGGCGAGGCGCAGGAACGACGCCTGCCCGGCGACACCGAGCACGAGCATGGCGATGCCCACGACGAACAGAACGGCGCCCTGGAGACGCCGACGTCGCGTGGGACGGCGCATCTTTTTTCCGCGCACAGCGGAAGCGAACTTGGGGTCCTCGGCATAGAGCTCGCGCTCGATCTGGTCGAGCAGCCTCTGCTCATGCTCGGAGAGTGGCATCTTTCCTCCTCCGGCACAGCTGTCTGGCGACCCCTGGCGGGCACCGGAACCGCGCATGGACGTCGACCCGGACTACCCCCGATCGGGGTGTCATTACCAGGATACGAGTCGCACGCTCGGACGACTACCCGATCTCCCCCCAACCGTCGCCGAGTTTGCCACGAACGGCGCAAGCCAACCACCCACAGCCGGAATCGGCCCTGCTGAGGACCGTGGCGACCGACCGCGAACGCATGATCAACTCGCGTCACGATCACCGTACGTCACGCCGGAGCAGCGAGGCAGGCCGCACTGCCCCGGCCCCGAACTTGGACCGGGCCACGTCCGCGGCGACCTCGGCGTCCCGCCACCGCGTCGACGGGCGCGCGTCGTCGAGGCTGAGTTGCTCCGGCTCCTCCGCGCCGACGAGTCCCTCGGCCCGTACACCCAGCAGCCGCACCGGGGCGGTCGTGCCGGTCTCGCGGAGCAACGTGACCGCGTGGGTGTGGATCGTCCGCGCCACGTCCGTCGCGGTCGGCAGGGTTCGCGCCCGTGTGATGGTGCGGAAATCGGCAAATCTGATCTTGACGGACACCGTCCGGCCCCGCAGCCCACGACGTCGCAGCGACGCGGCCACCTTCTCGGCGAGGCTCAGCAACTGGCGCTCCTGTTCCGCGCGGTCGGCGAGGTCGGTGTCGAACGTCCGTTCCGCGCCCAGCGACTTCTCCTCCGTCTGCGGCACCACGGCCCGCTCGTCCCGGCCGTGGGCGAGCGCGGACAGGTGTTCCGCCGTGGCGCTGCCGACCCATCGGCGGAGGCGGTCCACCGGAGTCGCGGCGAGCTCGCCGACGGTCGACAGGCCGTGTGCTCGCAACGCCTCGGCCGTCTTCGGCCCCACACCCCACAACGCCGACACCGGCAGCGGGTGCAGGAACGACACCATCTCGGCGACGGGAACCACGACCATGCCGTCGGGTTTCGCCATGCCGGAGGCCAGTTTCGCCGCGAACTTGACGCCCGCCGCCCCGACCGAACAGGTCACGCCGTACTCCGACTCGACCCGTGCCCGGATCTCCCGGCCGATCTCCACGGGCGTGGCTCCCAGCCGCCGCAACGCACCCCGGACGTCGAGGAACGCCTCGTCGAGGCTCAGCGGCTCGACCAGCGGTGTGTACTCGCCGAAGAGCGCCATGACGCCACGGGAGACCTCGCTGTAAAGCCCGCGCGTGGGCGGCAGGTAGACGGCATGTGGGCAGAGCTTGCGCGCGGCGGCCACCGGCATGGCCGACGAGATCCCGAACCGACGAGCCGGGTAGTTCGCCGACAGCACCACCGAGCGCGGTCCGGCGCCCGCGACCACGACCGGTCGGTCGGCGAGCTCGGGACGACTGCGCAGCTCGACCGCCGCGAAGAACGCGTCCATGTCGACGTGCAGCAGATGGCACCCGGTGTCGTCGGGCCACGACGAGTCGGTGACCCGGAACCGGGCGAACTCCTCGGGCAGAGCCGTGTTTCGTCCCATGTCGAGGCGAGCCTACGTCGTGCCACCGACGTTTCCGGCCCGCCGAGGCGTCAGCGCGGAACGCGGGCCAGCGCGTGCAGTCGCGCGGCGATGTCGCGCAGCGGGGCGGCTCCGGCCGCGACGGCCTCGAACTCGGCGAGGTCGTTCTCCCAGGACTCCGTGTCCTCTGGGGTGACGATCTCCGACACGACGCCGTCGCCGCGCACGGTCTCCACGGTCAGTCCCGCCTCGGCGAGCAACGTGGTGAGTCGGTCGACGTCGAAGCGGCGCAGCACCGTCTCCGAGTCACCGGCGCACACGCCGTCGGGTTGCGACAACAACTCCCGCGCCTCCACGAGGCGACCGGTCAACGCGCGGTGCAACACGGCGGCGTGCCGATTGGCGACCAGCACCGACACCGCACCACCCGGCGCCGTGGCCTCGACGATCGCGTCGACGGTGCGGCGCGGGTCGTCCACGACCTCCAGCAGCGAGTGGGCGAGCACGAGGTCGGCCGTGCCGGGCCGGACGTGGTCGGCCAGGGCGTCGGAGTCGTCGGCCACGACGGTGATCCGGTCGGAGACACCGTCCTCGGCCGCGCGCCGTTCGAGCGTGGCGAGCGCGTCGAGACTGGGCTCCACCACCGTCACCCGGCATCCGGCGGCGGCGAAGGGCACGGCCCACACGCCACTGCCGCCGCCCACGTCCACCACCACAGGCTCCTGCGCGCCCCGGGCCCGCGCGGCACGCAGCTCGGTCTCCAACACCTTCCGCACCGCCGCCGACCCGTGACCGGCCGAAGTCTCCGCTCGCATGGCCCCCAAGCCTAGTTGGGACACCTCACGCGTTCTCACGGTGACCATCCCCGGCTACGCTCGCAGGCGTGCACACGGTCGCCGTACTGAGCCTCAAGGGTGGCGTCGGAAAGACGACGGTCGCTCTCGGTGTCGCCTCTGCCGCGCTCCGCAGGGGGACCCGGACGCTGGTGGCGGACCTGGACCCACAGGGCAACGCCACCGCGACGCTCGACCCACCTCTCACCGACGCCACGCTCGCCGACGTCCTGGAGACGCCTCGACTCGAGGTGCTGTCGCAGGCGATCGCGGCCAGCGGCTGGAGCGACGACGTCGACGTCCTCGTCGGCTCCGAGGAATTGGAGCTGCTCAACGAGCCGGGGCCACACGCCCACCGGATGGACAGCCTCGCGCGCGCACTGGACGAGCTGCGACGCGCCCCGAGGGGCCGACCGTACGAACTCGCCATCCTCGACTGCCCGCCGTCACTGGGGCGACTCACCCGCTCGGCCCTCATCGCCGCTGACAGTGCGTTGCTTGTCACCGAGCCCACGATGTACGCCGTGGCGGGCGCACAGCGGGCCCTGGAGGCCATCGAGTCCATCCGGGCCGAACACAACCCGCGGCTCAAGCCCGCGGGTGTGGTCGTGAACCGGCTGCGCAACCGCTCCTACGAGCACGAGTACCGGGTGCAGGAACTGCGCGAGTCCTTCGGCAGGCTCGTCATGCCGACGGCGATCCCCGACCGGCTCGTCGTCCAACAGGCGCAGGGCGCGTGCACACCGATCCACGCGTGGAACTCGCCCGCGGCGCAGGAGATCGCGCTGACGTTCAACATGGTGCTGGCCAAGATCCTCCGGTCCGACCGAGCCGGCCGTCATCGGTTGAGCGGCGAGGAACCGGACGCCCCGCCACCGCCTCCGCCCCACGCCCCTCATCGCGGGCCCGCACCGCACCCTCCGGCGCGTCGTCCGTACGCGCAGTACGAGACGGGCTGAGGCGTGCCCGAGGGTGACACCGTCTTCCACACCGGCGAGCGACTCCGGAGCGCGCTGGTCGGACACACCCTCACCCACACCGATTTCCGACACCCGAGGCTCGCGGCGCTCGACCTCGCCGGGCTGGACGTGACCGCCGTGCGCACGGTGGGCAAGCACCTCTTCCTGCGCTTCTCCGACGACACCAGTCTGCACAGCCATCTCATGATGGACGGCTCGTGGCGCGTGTTCCGTCGCGGACAGCGCTGGTCGATGCCCGGCCACCACGCCAGGGTCGTGCTCACCCATCACACCGCGCAGGTCGTCGGCTTCCGCGTCCACGACCTCGACCTCGTGCCCACGGCCGAGGAGTCCCGCTTCGTGGCGCACCTGGGTCCCGACCTGCTCGACCCGGATTGGGGTCCGGAGCACGCCGAGACCGCCGTGGCGGCGCTGCGGGCCCGACCCGACCTCGCGATCGGTGAGGCATTGCTCGACCAGCGCGTCATGGCGGGCGTCGGCAACGTGTTCAAGACCGAGATCTGCTTCCTGCTCGGCGTCTCCCCCTGGACCCCGGTGTCGGAGGTGGACGTCGACCGGGCGGTGCGACTGGCCCATCGACTGCTCAGGGTCAACGCACGTCGCTCGCGCCGGGTCACCACCGGCACGGACGCTCCGGGTCGGCGCAGTTGGGTGTACGAGCGCACGCGGCAGGGCTGTCTGCGCTGCGGAGGCCCGGTCCTGGTGGCCGACCAGGGCGAGGGGATCCGGGCTCGGCCGACCTGGTACTGCCCGCGGTGCCAGCCGGGCCCTGCACCCCGCTGACGGCCCCGTGACGCCCCCACCGGTACGGCGCCGGAAAACGCGTTGCCGCACCCGACATCGTGCGCCTAGCGTGGCGATTACACGAGAAGGGAGGTGGTCCAACGGTGAATATCCACAGGACTCGTGAGGTGGCTGTCCGCTGACAGCGCACACGGGCCACCCAGTTGACGCGTGTGCCTGTCGGTGAATACCAGGCAGTCACCGGCCCCCAGTGTTCCCGGGAACCGGTCCGTCCCGGGCCCGAGCGGCTGACGACGTTCGGGAGTCGCACTGGGGGCTTCTCCCTGTTCAGGGGCCGTCACAGTGCTCGACCGGCCGCCCTCCCGGCCGCTGCGGACGAGAACCGTGTCGGATACTGGGTGCCGTGCTCTTCGACAGGATCGTCCGTCCCGCCCTCTACCGGCTGCACCGCCACGACGCCGAAGCCGTGCACGAACGCACGGTGCGGGTGCTCGAACGAGTGAGCTCGGTCGACCGGCTGACCACCGCACTGCGCCGCCACTACCGGGTCGACGACCCCTGCACGGTGTTCGGCGTCCGCTTCCCCAACCGGCTCGGGCTCGCTGCGGGCATGGACAAGGACGGTCGTGCCCTGCAAGCCTGGTCGGCGCTCGGGTTCGGGTTCGTGGAGGTCGGCACGGTGACCCGGCACGCCCAGCCCGGCAACCCCCGCCCTCGGTTGTTCACCCTCGACGCCAGTGACGCCGTGCTCAACCGCATGGGGTTTAACAACGCCGGGGCCGCCGCGCTCGCCGAGCGACTCTCCAGGACCGGCAAGCCCGACGTCCCCCTCGGCATCAGCATCGGCAAGTCGAAGATCACGCCCGTCGAGGACGCCATCGCCGACTACCGCGACTCGCTCGTCACGCTCTCGCCATACGCCGACTACGTGGCCGTCAACGTCAGCTCCCCCAACACACCCGGACTGCGGACGCTGCAGGACCGTGGTGCGCTCACCGAGCTGCTCGCCGAGTTGTCCCGCACCTCGAAGGAGCTCGCCGCGACGAGTGGACGCGGGCGAGTGCCGCTGCTCGTGAAGATCGCTCCCGACCTGACCTTCGACGCCATCTCCGAACTGCTCGGGGTGTGCCTCGACCACGACGTCGCCGGGCTCATCGCCACCAACACGACCCTGTCCCGCGACGGACTCGCACCCCAGGACGCTCGCTTCGCTGCCGAACAGGGCGGGTTGTCCGGCCGCCCACTCGCCGCGCGGTCGCGCGAGGTCGTGCGATTCGTCCACGAGCAGGTGGGCGACTCCCTGCCGATCATCGGCGTCGGCGGCATCGGCAGCCCGGACGACGCGCTGCGGATGCTCGACGCGGGCGCGAGCCTGTTGCAGATCTTCAGCGCGTTCGCGCTGCACGGGCCCGCCGTGGTGCGACGGATCAACTCCCGGCTCGCGCAGCGGCAGGCCGCACCGCGCTGAGGTGCCTGAGGTAGGCCCGCCAGCACTCCCAGCGGGTCAGGTCGAGGCCACCGTCCGCCGCAGCGGGGTCGCACAGAACGGCGAGGGAACTCGTCCCGTCGGCCAGCTCCACCGTGCCCAGGCGCATCGGCGCGGGCAGGTGGGCGACGAACTCGCCCAACGCGGCGGGAGCCAGCAGCCACTCCTCCCCGAGCAGCGGCCCGCCGTCGGTCGGCCCCGAGGCAGGCACCACCCCGGCCTCGGGCGGGCCGTCCTCCAGCAGCACCAGCCGGTACTGCCGGGTGGTCGTCGCGAAGCCGGTGAACCGCGCGCCGACGCGCTCCAGCTCCACCGCCCGGGGCTGTCCCCTGAGGAACGACCCGAAGGCGACCAACCGCACGCCGACGTCCGGGTAGGGGCCGGAGGCCTGCGACCCGGTGAGCAACCCGGCGAGGTCCAGCACCACCTGGTCGTCGAAGGGCTTCGCCAACAAGCCGATCCCGCTCTCGTGCCGAAGCGGCACGAGCATGGCGGCGGTGTCGAGCCGGGTCACCAGGCGGCTGAGCGAACACGCGCCCGTGCCCAACGGCAGCAGGACGGCGTCGTGGTGCTGCAGCGCGTGCGCGGCGCGGCGGCGGCAGACGTCGGGACCGCTCCCCGAAGCCGACAGAGCGACCTCGGTCGTCGACGCCCCCGCGACTCGCAGCGTGGTGGCCGTCGCGCGGAGCCGAGCGGCCTCGACGACAGGGAGCCCGGCGAGGAAGTCCGCATCCGGGACGGCGATTCTCGGGTGCTGCCCCGCGCTCAGGCGCACCGAGTCCGGCCAGTACCGACTGAATCCCCGGGGGCCGGAGCGAGAGTCCGGCCCCGTAATGGCTGCCGCCACCTGCTGCGCGACGGAGGCGTCGCGCGCCAACACCGTGGTGACTCCGCAGTCACTCGTCGGCAGCAGACCTCGGGTCGGCACGAAGCCGACGACTCCGCGGCATCCGGCGGGCGGTTCGGTGACGAGCAGGGCGTCGAGCTTGCTCAACGTCTCCAAGCGTGCCTCGGAGCCCGGAGACGGGGTGCCGGGCACGGTGTGTCCCGCGACCACCGCTCCCGCCCGGGCGAGCCGTCCGACCACCGCGGGGTGATCCGGCGCCGCCACCAGCGTGCCCACCAACGGCAGCCGCTCCCCCGACCTCACCCGCTCGTCGACGACCTTCGCCTCCACCAGCACGTCCTCCCGGCACCGCAATCGCACGAGCGGAGCGGGGCCGAGGCCACGCGAGAGCGCGTCGAACACCGACAACACACGCTGGACGGCCTGGCTCGTCGTGATGGGAGGAAGCGGGACCGTGTCGTCGTCGAACAGGAACAGGTTCACGCCGCTGTCCTTTCATGACAGAGTCTGGCGCGTAGTACCTACCCGGCTCGGCAGTCGGTCAACCGGCTCACCCGAGCGGGACCTGTTCTCACGGAGACGAGAGTTCACGCAGAGCCGACGCCAGCCCGGCGAGCCGGTCGGTGGCGTCGGTGAGGGCCTCCTTGGCCTGCGGCACACCGCCGCTGGAGGCCGCGACGGCACGTCCCGCCGCCGCGACGAGGGCACCGTACTCCTCGATTCCCCCGTCGAGCTGTTCGCGCAGTCCGTCGATCGCCGAGTCCAACGCCGGTCGTTGGGATTCGGGAGCGGAGACACGGGCGCGTTCCACGGATTCGATCCGCGCGGCGAGACCGCGCAACACGGTGGCGGCCTCCTCGGCCGTCTTGCGCGTCTGCTCGACCGACAACGGCGGCACCGCCGAGACGGTGCCGCCGGTCGTCGGCATGGCAAGTTGGTCGAGCAGCTCGGCGAGCGACGACTCGCTCCGGGCGAGCTGCTCCATCGGTTCCCGCGCCGCCGAGCCGACACGCGGCAACGCGGCCGGACGCGGCGCCGGGGCGACGGCGGTCCTGCTGAGTTGGTACAGACGGATGCCGGAGCGCGTGCCGAGCGCCCCGAAGATCACCACACCCACCAGACCGCTCAGCGCTCCCTGCAGGCCGTCGGCGCCGCCGGTGACACCGGCGTAGCCCACGAAGGCGTACAGCCCGCAGAGCAGCGTCAGCACCACCCAGAGAGTCAGCGCTCGCGAGGTGCGTCGCTTGCGCCGCTCGTGCTTCGCCGCCGGGTCGTTCCACCGCACCCACTTCTCGCGGAACTCGGCGACGACGGGAGGCACGATCGGCGTGGTGGGAACCGGGCGTGCGTCGGTGCGGCCCTCGGACGTCCGCCCGGTCGCGCTCTCGGTGTAGGACCGCACCGCACGTTGGGCACGCTGAGCGTAGTCGGGCAGACGTTGCAGATGCTTGTCGAACTTCGCGAAGCGCTCGTTCCGTCCGCCCGCCACGGTCACCCCCACACGGTTGCGGCTGTGCTCACGCCTGGTTCTTCTGGCGCTCGGCCTCGACCCGAGCCTGGATCTCCTTCTGGACGTCCGAGGTCGCCGACGACGAGCTGCTGCTCGCGGAGTCTCCACTCGTGACCTGGGCGACCGACTCGCCCTTCATCGAGGCGCGAATCTGCTCCAGGCGGCTGTGACCCGCGAGCTGCGTGGTGGAGTGCTGGACCTCCAGCATCCGGCCCTGCACGGAGTTCTGCGCCAGCTCGGCCGACCCGAGCGCCGTGGTGTAGCGCTTCTCGATCTTGTCGCGGACCTCGTCGAGCGACGGGGTGTTGCCCGGAGCGGCCAGCTCCGTCATCTGGTTCAGCGACGCGGACACCTGCTCCTGCATCTTGGCCTGCTCAAGCTGCGACAGCAGCTTGGTGCGCTCGGCCAGCTTCTGCTGGAGCATGCTCGCGTTGCGCTCGACGGCCTGCTTGGCCTGCTCGGCGGCCTGCAACGCCTGGTCGTGCAGCGTCTTCAGGTCCTCGATCGACTGCTCGGCGGTCACGAGCTGCGCCGCGAAGCCCTCGGCAGCGGTCTCGAACTCCTGTGCCTTCTTCTCGTCGCCCTTGGCCCGCGCCTCGTCGGCGAGCGTCAACGCCTGGCGGGTGGAGGCCTGCAGCTTCTCGACCTCGCCCAGCTGCCGGTTGAGCTTCATCTCCAGCTGGCGCTGGTTGCCGATCACCGAGGCAGCCTGCTGCGACAGGGCCTGGTGGTTGCGCTGAGCCTCCTCGATGGCCTGCTGGATCTGCACCTTCGGATCGGCGTGCTCGTCAACCTTGGACGAGAACGCCGCCATGAGGTACTTCCAGAACTTCACGAAAGGGTTGGCCATCTCCTCCGCCTGCTTTCTCACGTCCCACAGTTACCGAACGGGGCGACATCGGCACCCGATCGGCAGCAACGCCCCCGTCCCTGCCGTCGTCGGTCGACCGTGTGATCCCCGTGTGTGGGTTCCATCGTGTCAGGTCGACCGCCGCCGTACCAGGCGACCCCGGGGAATTCAGGGATTGCCCTGATCGTGTCGAGTCCGTTCGGTGACGCACTTGTCACCGAACGGCCCCCTACACGGACCTACGCGGCCAGGACCGGCTTCGACTTCGGAGCCCGGATCGTGGTGCGCAGGGTCGGCGACAATCGGAAGTCCGCGACGTCCTCGCCCCGACGTCCGGCGGCCAACCGGCCACCCTCGAAGCTCTGCTCGCGATTCCCGGTCGCCTTGTCCTCACCGTCGCCGGCATCGTTCACGGCGGCGAACTCGTCGGGCCTGGGCTCCACCGCCGAGTCGACCCGGTCCAGAGCCGAGACGTCGGCGGCCACGTTGTGCAGCAACTCGCTCAACGGCAGCTCCAGCGCCTCGCAGATCGACGCGAGCAGCTCGCTGGACGCCTCCTTCTGCCCCCGCTCGACCTCGGACAGGTAACCGAGACTCACCCTGGCGGCGCGGGAGATGTCGCGCAGCGTCCGGCGCTTGGTGGTGCGGGCATGACGGAGCCGATCACCGATCGCCTCACGCAACAGCACGGTCATCACGCGCCTCCCTTCCTTGTGTCCACGGTACCGAGACCGGGGGACGAAGCGCAGGTGCACAACGCAATCGTCCGCCCACAGCGAACGCACGACTCAGCCGAGGTGTTCCCGAAGCAGCTCCAGAGCGCCCGCGACCGCGCCCGCGCGTACCTCCCCTCGGCCTCCCGGAAGCGTCAGGGTTCGCACGACGCGGGTGTCCGGGCCCGCGAGACCGACGTACACCGTGCCGGGCAGCTTGCCGTCCTGTGGGTCGGGCCCGGCCACCCCGGTCAACCCGAGACCCCAGTCGGAGGAGCAGCGGCGACGCACTCCCTCGGCCAGTTGCGCGGCGACCTCCGGGTGCACGGCCCCGTGCTCGGCCAGCAACTCGTGGGACACCCCGGCGAGGACGTGCTTCAGATCGGTGGCGTAGACGACGAGGCCACCCCGGAGGACGGCGCTCGCCCCGGGCACCTCCGTGAGCGTCGCGCACACGAGTCCGGCCGTCAGCGACTCGGCCGCGGCCACGGTCTGTCCTCGCCGGGTCAGCTCCCCGACGAGCCACGCCGCCTGGTCGGCGGCACCGTCGACCGCGCCGACCGTGCTCACTTCACGTCCACCGGTCCCTGCCGCGCCACCGCACGCAGCCGCAACGCGCGTACCAGGTAGTCCACGCCGGTCACGACCGTGAGCACGAGCGCCAGTCCCAGCAGCACCCACTCCACCGGATCGACCTGCGTCGGCAGCGGCAGCAGCATGACCCCGATGGCCAGCACCTGGGCCAGCGTCTTCGCCTTGCCGCCCTTGCTGGCCGGGATGACTCCGTGCCGGATCACCCAGAACCGCAGCAGCGTGACCGCGAGCTCACGCCCGAGGATCACTCCGGTCACCCACCACGGGAGTTCGCCCAGGACACTCAGTCCGAGCAACGCGGCGCCGATCAGTGCCTTGTCCGCGATCGGGTCGACGATCTTGCCGAAGTCGGTGACGAGGTCGAACCGCCGCGCCACCCACCCGTCGAGTCGGTCGGTCAGGGCCGCCACCGCGAAGACCGCCGCGGCCACGTAACGCCAAGGCGAGACGTCCGTCCCCTCGCCCTCCGATCCGGTGACGTCGCCCGCGAACAGCGCCACGACGAACACCGGCACCAACACCAACCGCAACACGGTGAGGACGTTGGCGACGTTCAGCGTGGGGACAGCCGCCTTCGCGCCGCCGACACCCTCGACTTCGCCGTCGGCGGCGTGACCGGCCTTGTCGACACTCACGTTCCGAGGTCCGGGTCCGGGGTGATCGGGCGTACGACGAGGTCGACGCCCGCGCTGTCCACCACCTCGCAGCGCACGAGCTCACCGACCTTGCACTCGATGTCGCCGAGCACGACGCACTCGCCGTCCACTTCCGGGGCCTGGTGCGCCGCGCGGCCGACGATCTCCTCGTCCACCGACTCGACGAGCACATCCACCACCGAGCCGACCCGGTCCTCGGCGCGCTGCGCCGTGAGTTCCTCCACCAACGCGGACACCCGCCCCACGCGCTCGGCGATCTCGGTCTCGTCCAGCTTGCCGTCGAACGTCTCGGCCTCGGTGCCGTCCTCGTCGGAGTACCCGAAGACCCCCACCGCGTCGAGCCTCGCCTCGGTGAGGAAGCGCTCCAGCTCGGCGACGTCCTCCTCGGTCTCCCCGGGGAAGCCGACGATCACGTTGGTGCGGATGCCCGCCTCCGGCGCGTAGGAGCGGATCTGCTCGATCAACGCGAGGAACGACTCCGTGGAGCCGAACCGCCGCATCCGCCGCAACACCTTCTCGCTGGAGTGCTGGAAAGACAGGTCGAAGTAGTCGGCGACACCGGGCGTGGTCGCGATGACCTTCACGAGGTCGGGGCGGGTCTCCGCGGGCTGCAGATAGGAGACGCGGACGCGGTCGATGCCGTCGACGGCCGCGAGTCGGGGCAGCAACTGCTCCAGCGCGCGCGTCCCGCCGAGTTCACGGCCGAGGTCCTTGCCGTAGGACGTCGAGTTCTCGCTCACGAGGAACAACTCGCGCGCGCCGTGGGCGGCCAACCACTCCGCCTCGGCCATCAGCTCGTCGGGGTGGCGCGACACGAACGACCCGCGGAACGAGGGAATGGCGCAGAAGGAGCAGCGGCGGTCGCAGCCGGACGCGATCTTCAGCGGGGCGACGGGCGAGTCGTCGAGCCGGGAGCGCAGGACCCGCGGTCCCCAGCCCGCATGTCCCGGCACCGCGACGTCGGCCGCCGCGGCCTGCCGCTCGACCGGCGTGATCGGGAGCAGCGTGCGCCGGTCGGTCGGGGTGTGCGACTCGACCGTACGACCCTCCGCTACGTCGGTGAGTCGCTCGGCGAGGGCCGGGTAGTGGTCGAAGCCGAGCACCGCGTCGGCCTCGGGCAGGTTCTCCGCCAGCTCGCGGCCGTACCGCTCGGCCATGCAGCCCACGGCGACGACCTTCGCGCCCGTGTCGGCCGCGGCCAGCAGCGTGTCGACCGAATCCTTCTTCGCCTGTTCGACGAACCCGCAGGTGTTCACGACGACGACGTCACTGTCGGAGGGGTCGTCGCTGAGCTCCCACCCACCCGCGACGAGCCGTCCTGCGAGTTCCTCGGAGTCGACCTCGTTGCGGGCACACCCCAAGGTCAGCAGGGACACTCGGCGATGGGACGTGGATTCAGAGCTGGACACCTGTTCAGGGTAACGGGCACCCGGCCACGGTCGAGCACACCCTGGTCACGGCCGAACGGGACAGGCGTTAGCGTTGATGCCTGTGCAAGCACCCCTGATACGGCGCGCCCGCATCGCCGACGTGCGCACCATCAAGTCGTTGGTCGACTCGGACGCGGGCCGGGTGCTTCTGGAGAAGAACCTGATCACCCTCTACGAGGACGTGCAGGAGTTCTGGGTCGCCGAGCTGGACGGCCGAGTGGTCGGCTGCGGTGCCCTGCACGTCATGTGGGAGGACCTCGCCGAGATCCGCACGGTGGCCGTGGACCGGTCGGTGCGCGGTCGCGGCATCGGGCACGCGCTGGTGGGGCGGCTCGTCGACCTCGCCGTCGAACTCGGACTGAAGCGTCTGTTCGTGCTGACGTTCGAGACCGAGTTCTTCGCCCGCCACGGTTTCGCCGAGATCACGGGCACGCCGGTGCCCCGCGAGGTCTACGAGGAGATGCGACGTTCCGCCGACACCGGCGTCGCCGAGTTCCTCGATCTGCCGTTCGTCAAGCCGAACACCCTCGGCAACACGCGCATGCTGCTGCACCTCGACGAACGGCGCGACGCCCGAGGGTCCGGCTGCTGAGCGTTCAGCGTCGCCGCAACACCGCGCTGACGCGGGAGAACCGGGACAACCATCGCGCGACGCCCACCGGATCGGTGGGGGCGTGGGCGTCCAGCAGCGCAGGGTCGGGTTCCGGCGTGCGCTCGGGCACACGGAGGTGACCGTCGACCGGCCGCAGCGCGTCGGGCTCGGCCACCACGTCACCGTCCAGCAGCGACAACGTGCCGAGTCCACACGCGAACGGCAGCTCGGGCAACGCCGCGGCCAGCGCCACCTCGGCGGCCAGCCCGACACTGGTCTCCAGCGCCGACGACACCACGCAGGGCAGCCCGCACGCCTCGGCCACCTCCAGAGCGCGGTGCACGCCTCCCAGCGGGAGGCACTTGAGCACCGCGACGTCGGCGGCCTCCGCCACCGCCACCCGAAGCGGGTCCTCCGCGCGCCGGATCGACTCGTCGGCCGCGATCCGCACGTCCACCCGCCGCCGCACCTGCGCCAGCTCCGGCACGGTCCGGCAGGGCTGCTCGACGTACTCCAGGCCGCCCGCCGAGCGGTCGAGGACCCGGATGGAGCGCACGGCGGTCTCGACGTCCCACGCGGCGTTGGCGTCCACGCGGATCGCCCCGTCGGCACCGAGCGCGGAGCGGACGGCCTCGACCCTCGCCTGGTCCTCGCCGAGCGAGTCCGGCCGGTCGGCCACCTTGACCTTCGCGGTGCGGCACCCCGAGCGCGCGACGATCTCGTGGGCCGCGTCCGGCCCGACCGCCGGCACCGTGCAGTTGACCGGAATCCGCTCCCGCACCGGGGTCGGCCACGACTGCGAACACTGTTCGAGCGCGGCGGCGAGCCAGGGCGCGGACCCCGCGTCGGTGTAGTCGTCGAAGGGGCAGAACTCCCCCCATCCCGACGGACCACGCAGCAGCATGCCCTCGCGCACGGTGATCCCACGGAATCGCGTCCGCATGGGAATGGCGAAGACGCGCATCCCCTCGACGACGTCCGGATCGAGACTGGTCGCCACTGCTCACTCCTCGGCAGGGGGATCGTCGCCACGGATCATGGCGAGCACCCCTGGCAGGTCGTCGGGTTTCACCAGCACCTCGCGGGCCTTCGACCCCTCCGAGGGCCCCACCACGCCGCGGGTCTCCAACAGGTCCATCAACCGGCCCGCCTTCGCGAAGCCCACCCGCAGTTTCCGCTGCAGCATCGACGTCGAGCCGAACTGGGAGCTGACCACCAGCTCGGCCGCCTGCAGCAGCACGTCCAGGTCGTCGCCGATGTCCGGGTCGATGTCCTTCTTCTCGCTCGCCTTGCCCGTCGTGACGCCCTCGGTGTAGTCGGGCTCGGCCTGTTCCTTGGTGGCCGCGACGACGGCCGCGATCTCCTCGTCACTGACGAAGGCACCCTGCACACGGGTGGGTTTACCCGCTCCCATGGGCAGATAGAGCGCGTCACCCATCCCGATCAGCTTCTCCGCGCCCGCCTGGTCGAGGATGACCCGCGAGTCGGTCAGGGACGACGTCGCGAAGGCGAGGCGGGACGGCACGTTGGTCTTGATCAGCCCCGTGACAACGTCCACCGACGGGCGTTGGGTCGCCAGCACGAGGTGGATGCCCGCGGCCCGCGCCTTCTGCGTGATCCGCACGATGGCGTCCTCGACGTCCCTGGGCGCGGTCATCATGAGGTCGGCCAGCTCGTCGACGATCGCCATGATGTACGGGTACGGCCGGTAGACGCGTTCGCTGCCCGGCGGCGCCGTGATCTCCCCGGACCGCACCTTCCGGTTGAAGTCGTCGATGTGACGTACCCGGTTGGCCTGCATGTCCTGGTAGCGCTGCTCCATCTCCTCCACGAGCCAGGCCAGGGCCGCCGCGGCCTTCTTCGGCTGCGTGATGATGGGCGTGATCAGGTGCGGGATGCCCTCGTACGGGGTCAGCTCGACCATCTTCGGGTCGATGAGGATCATGCGGCACTCGTCGGGCGTCGCCCTGGCCAGCAGGGACACCAGCATCGAGTTGACGAAGCTCGACTTGCCGGAGCCCGTGGAACCGGCCACGAGCAGGTGCGGCATCTTCGTCAGGTTGGCGGTGAGGAAGTCGCCCTCGATGTCCTTGCCGAGACCGATGACCATCGGGTGGTCGTCCTCGACGGCCGCCGGTGACCGCAGTACGTCGCCGAGCCGCACCATCTCCCGGTCGGTGTTCGGCACCTCGATGCCCACCGCCGACTTGCCGGGGATCGGGGCTAGCAGCCGCACGTTCTCCGTGGCCACGGCGTAGGCGATGTTCTTCGCCAGCGCCGTGATCTTCTCGACCTTCACGCCCGGACCGAGTTCGACCTCGTACCGCGTGACCGTGGGACCGCGGGTGAAGCCCGTGACCTGCGCGTCGACCTTGAACTGCTCCATGACGCCGGTGATCGCGTCGATCATTTCGTCGTTGGCCCGGCTGTGTCCCTTCGGGGCGTCGCCGAGAGTCAGCAGTTCCAGTGAGGGAAGGGTGTAGTCCCCCTCCACGGATCGGGTGACCGACAACGCGGACGCGGTCCGGCGGGGCGTCTTCGCGGTGCGTTTCGGCCGGGCGGGCGACGACGCCCGCGACGCCGTCGACACCGCCACGGTGTCGGCTGTGGCCTCGTCCGACGGGACGGCGAGGTCCAGAGTCGGCTGCGCGTCGTCGGCACCGTCGCGTCGAGCGCTGGTGCCCCGCTTGCGAGCGGGTCGCCGCAGTCGCGCGGTCGCGGGGTCGGTCTCGGTCACTGCGCCGGACACGGCGGATGCCGTGTCCACCTCGGACTTCTCCCGGCGTCGCGCGCTCCTCGCGTTCGCGGCGGCCCGTTCGGGCTCCTCGGCGGTGTCGTCCTCCTCGCCCATCCACTCGCGCACCCGCTGCGGGACACGCCGGACGGGCGTCCCGGAACACACCAGTACGCCGTACGCCAGGACGAGAACGAGCAACGGGACGGCCACCCAGCCCGTGACTCCCCGGGCGAGCAGGTCGCCGGAGAGCCAGCCGATCCATCCTCCGGCGTACATCTGATCCTGGTGGCTCTGCGGCCTACCGCTGATCAGGTGCAGCAGCCCGAGGACGGCGAGTCCGACGAGGAGGCCGCCGACCACCATGCGCGGCCGGGTCTCGGGGCGCGGCTGGGAACGCATGAGCACGATCGCGGCGCCGAACAACGTGATGGGCAGCACGAGGGCCGCGGACCCGAGGACACTGCGGGTGCCGATGGCAATGGCCTCGCCGACCGGTCCCGCCCCCTCCCAGCCCACGCCGATGGCCGCGACCAGGCCCAGGGCGACGAGTCCGAGTGCGAGTCCGTCCCGGCGGTGTTCGGGGTCCAGCTCACGGGTACGGCCGACCGCCCTGGCCACCCCGCCGACCCCGCGCGCGACCATCCGCCAGGTGCCTCGCACGGTCTTGGCGACCGGACCTCCCGACGAGCGCTTCGCGGGTGTCCGGCGCGCGGCGGAGGATCGGCCGGACGTCGCCTTCGACCTCGCCGGCCCCGAGCCGGACTTCGTCGAGGACTTCGCCTTCGTCGAGCGCTGCGGTCCTCGTCCCGCGTTGCCTCGCCCCCGTGTCGTCGAGCCGCTCGCCATGCCCCTACGGTAGCCGCTGCACCCCATGCGTCCCGGGCGCCACACTGGCCACAGGTGATATTGATCGACCTCACCCACGCCCCGTGTCCCGCGCGCGAGCACGCGTGACATGCTTTGCGCCCATGGTGGCGCTTCGACACGACCGTGGGTCCTCCGGCCGGGGTGGAAAGACGCGAGTTCCGCTGGTGTGGCGGACGATGCTCGCGCTCGACCACGGAGTCGTCAACCTCGCGGGACGGCTCCGGGTCAGTGGGAGCGTTCCGGCGTCGTTGCGGGGCAAACCTCTGCTCATGGCCGCCAACCACATCGGCGTGTTCGACGCGTTCGTCCTGATGGCCGCGTGCCGACGACTGGGCCTGGCACCGCGATTCATGCTCGCGGGCGGACTGTTGGACGCTCCCGTGCTGGGACCCGCGTTGCGAGCGAGCGGACACCTGCGGGTCGACCGCGGCTCGGCGTCGGCGGTCGCTCAGTTCGCCCAGGCCGCCGAGGCCCTGCGCACCACCACCGCGCCGATCATCGTGTACCCGGAGGGTCGCATCAGCCACGACCCGGGGCTGTGGCCGGAACGCGGCAAGACCGGCGCGGCCCGGCTCGCGCTCTCGGCGGGCGTGCCCGTCATCCCCATCAGCCAGTGGGGAGCGCACGAGGCCGTGTACTGGGGCACCGAGACCGTCACCGGGTTCTCCGACATCCTGCCCCTCGCCCGGTCGGGCCTGACCTCTCCGTTGCGCCGTCCCACCTTCCGGGTCCACTTCGGAGAACCCGTCGACCTCTCGCCCTTCACGGCGGGGCGCCCGGGTGACGCGGTCAAGGCGCACGCGGCGATCATGCGGGCGATCACCGACGGACTCGTTCCCCTGCGTGCCGCCGAGCCCGACGTGCCGCGGTTCGTCGACCCGACCCGCCCCACCGACGGGCACAGCCCGTGGCGGCCCGGAGCGGAGTCGTGAGCACGTCCGGTTCATCCGACAGAACCACCGAGCCGGCGAGCGAGACTCCGCCCCGGCGCCGCACTCGCGGAATTCTGCTGCTTGTCCTCTCGTCGATCTGCTTCGGCACCTCCGGCGCGCTGGGCAAGCCCGCCATGGTGGTGGGCCTGTCCCCGGAACAGGTGGCCGCCGCACGCATCGGTATCGCCGCCGTCGTCCTGCTCGTCGGAGTCGGTCTCACCCGCCCCGGGCTGCTGCGGGTGCGGCGAGGACAGTGGCGGGTCCTGCTGGGCTACGGGCTGCTCGGCGTCGCCGGCGTGCAGTTGTTCTACTTCCTCTCGGCCTCCCGCGTGCCCGTGGGCATCGCGATCCTGCTGGAGTTCGCCTCGCCGGTGCTCGTCGCGCTGTGGGTGCGGTTCGTACGTCGGGTCCGCCTCCCGTGGCCGATGTGGGCGGGGATCGCAACGGCGATCGTGGGCCTCGCCCTCGTTGCGCGGGTCCACGAAGGACTCACCCTCGACGTCCTCGGCCTCGCGGCGGGCATCGGGGCGTCGGTGTGCTCCGCGGCGTACTTCCTGATCGGTGAGCACGGCGTGGCCAGCCAGCATCCGTTGGGCATGGTGACGTGGGGGATGACCATCGGCGCGGTCGCCGTGTGCGTCGTGGCACCCCCGTGGACGCTGCCGGGGTCGCTGCTGACGGCCCCGGCCGAGCTGGGGCCGTGGCAGCCCCCGGTGTGGCTGTTGTTGGTGGCCGTCTCGCTGTTCTCGACCGTGCTCGCCTACCTGGCGGGCATCACGGCACTGCGGCACCTTCCGGTGTCGACGGCGAGTGTGCTGGCACTCCTGGAACCTCTCGTGGCCACCACCTCGGCCTGGCTGCTGCTGGACGAGTCGCTCGTGTGGGTCCAGCTCCTCGGCGCCGCGGTGCTCCTCGGCGGCGCGACGGTGGTGCAACTGACCGCACCCACCGCTCAGGGCGGTCCCGCGACCGGGGCGGCCGAGCCACTCCCTCACGCTGAGCGCTGAATCGCTGCGGCAATCCGTCGGACGGGAACCGATCGCGCCGCCGACGCTTCCAAGTGGGTGACCCGACAAGAGCGACACAGCAGGGGGAACGCATGAGCCGCCCGACTCGAACCGAGCAGCGCCGCGCGCGGAGGGCCCTGATCGTGCAGGCCGTCCTCGTCCTGACGGCGCTGGTGGTGGTGAGCCTCACCGGCCGGGGTCGGCACACACCGCCCCGAGACGACCGCTGACGCCGAGGGGAGGCACCCGCCCCTCACAGCGGGTGCCTCCCCTCGGCAACACTCACACGGGAATGACGGTCGGAACGATCATCGGCCGACGCCGGTAGGTCTCGGCGACCCAACGGCCGACCACCCGTCGCACCGCCTGCGCGATCTGGTGCGTGTCGGTGATGCCCTCGGACTCCGTGCGCGAGAGCTCCATCTCCACGAGCTGCGTCACCTCGTCGAGCGCCTTCGGGTCGTCGGAGAACCCCCGACCGGACAACGTCGGTGCGCTCACGGCGCGCCCGGTCGTCGAGTCGACGGCGACGGTGATGGCGATGAACCCGCCCTCGCCCAGCACGAGCCGGTCGGACAGCGTGGACTCGCCCACGTCGCCCACCGACAACCCGTCGACGTAGACCATGCCGACCTCGACCCGGCCCGTCACGGACGCCTTGCCGTCGACGAGGTCGACCACGACGCCGTCCTCCGCCAGCACGACGTTCTCCTCGGCGACCCCGGTGCGCACGGCCAACGCCGCGTTCGCCCGCAGGTGCCGCCACTCACCGTGGACGGGCATGACGTTGCTCGGCCGGATCGCGTTGTAGAGGAAGAGCAGCTCCCCCGCCGAGGCATGCCCGGACACGTGCACCTTCGCGTTGCCCTGGTGCACCACGTCGGCCCCGAGTCGCACGAGCCCGTTGATCACGCCGAACACGGCGGTCTCGTTGCCCGGAATCAGCGAACTGGCCAACACCACCGTGTCGCCGGCCTTGATGGAGATCTGCTTGTGCTCGCCGCGCGCCATGCGCGACAGCGCCGAGAGCGGCTCGCCCTGCGACCCGGTGGAGACGAACAGCACCTTCGTCTCGGGCAGGTTCACCGCCTCGTCGAGGTCGATGAGCAGCCCCGGCGGGATGTTCAACAACCCGAGCTCGGAGGCGATGGTCATGTTCCGCACCATCGACCGGCCGACGAACGCCACGCGCCTGCCGTGCCGGTGCGCGGCGTCGAGCACCTGTTGCACGCGGTGCACGTGGCTGGCGAAGCAGGCGACGATGACGCGCTGCCGCACCCGCGCGATCACGTCGTCGAGCACCGGGCCGATGTCCCGCTCCGGCGTGACGAACCCGGGGACCTCGGCGTTGGTGGAGTCGATGCACAGCAGATCGACGCCCTCGTCGCCGAGCCGGGAGAAGCCTGCCAGGTCGGTGAGCCTGCCGTCGAGCGGAAGCTGGTCGAGCTTGATGTCGCCGGTGTGCAGCACGATCCCCGCGGGCGTGCGCAGGGCGACCGCGAGCGCGTCCGGGATGGAGTGGTTGACGGCGAAGAACTCCAGCTCGAACGCCCCGACCGTGCGCCGCTCACCCTCGGTGACCTCGATCAGCGTGGGACGCTGCCGGTGTTCCCGGCACTTCGCCGACAGCAGCGCGAGCGTGAACCGCGACCCGTACACGGGGAGATCCGGACGCATCCGCAGCAGGAAGGGCACGGCCCCGATGTGGTCCTCGTGCCCGTGGGTGAGCACGAGGGCCTCGATGTCGTCGAGCCGTTCCTCGATGGCCCGGAAGTCGGGGAGGATCAAATCGACACCGGGTTGGGCGTCCTCGGGGAAGAGCACGCCGCAGTCGACGACGAGCAGCTTGCCGTCGTACTCGAAGACCGTCATGTTGCGACCGACCTCGCCGATGCCGCCGAGCGCGACGACGCGCAGCCCACCCTCGGGCAGCGGCGGCGGCAGGTGGTCGGGTCCCGGCCCGCTGAGCTGAGAAGTCACCGGTGGATGGTCCCAACGCTCGTGTGTGTGGTGGGTGTGACGTAGGCGGCGGCCGAGTCGACGGCGGCGACACGCGAGCCCGCCCAGTCGCTCTCCGGCGAGGTCTCCAACGGCACACCGGCCTGCGTGAGGTCCTCGGCGATGGCACGGACGAGGTCGTCCGTGGCCGGGACGATCGGCAGACGCGGGTCACCCACGTCCATCCCACGCAGCCGCAACGCCGTCTTGGCGAACACGACGCCGCCGACGCGCGAGAACGCCCGGTACACCGGGATCATGCCGCGGTGGTTGGTGCGCGCGGTGGACGTGTCCCCGTCCTCGTAGGCGTCGATCATGGCGCGGATACGGCCCGCCACGACGTGACCGATGACGCTGACCACGCCGGTCGCGCCCACCGACAGCCACGGCAGGTTCAGTCCGTCGTCACCGGAGTAGTACGCGAGGTGCGTGTTCGCGATGACCTCGCTGCCCGCCAGCAGGTCGCCCTTGGCGTCCTTGACGGCGATGATGCGCGGGTGCTCGGCGAGCCTGCGCAGCGTGTCGACCTCGATCGGCACGATCGACCGTGGCGGGATGTCGTACAGCATCACCGGCAGCTCGGTGGCGTCGGCGACGCTGGTGAAGTGCGAGTAGAGGCCCGCCTGGGTGGGCCGGGAGTAGTACGGCGTCACGACGAGCAGGCCGTGCGCACCGGCCTTCGCCGCTTCCTTGGCCATCTCGACGCTGTGCGCCGTGTCGTTGGTGCCCGCACCGGCGACCACGGTCGCCCTGTCACCGACGGCTTCGACCACTGCGCGCACCAGGTCGGTCTTCTCGCTGTCCGTGGTGGTGGGGCTCTCCCCCGTGGTGCCGTTGACGACGAGACCGTCGTTGCCCAACTCCACCAGGTGAACGGCGAGTTCCTGGGCCCGCTTCAGATCCACCGCGCCGGTGGCGGTGAACGGCGTGACCATGGCGGTGAGCACCCGGCCGAACGGGCGTCCCGGCGCGGCCGTGGGTGGGGTGGGTGGTGCGATCGACATGAAACTGACGGTACCTCTTCGATCCGACGACGACCGCCCCGACCGACGCGAACGACAGCGTTCCCGTCACCCCGTCGGGCGGGACGACAGAATTGCCGGTGGCGCGACTCCGGAGCGGGAAACTTTTCCGGTTACGCCACGTCCTGCAGCACGGAACCGACCCGCTGCCCGCCGTCCTTGTTGCCGAGGAAGCAGTGCACGTGCCGGATGGGTTTGTCGTAGTCGCCCGCCGGCGCTTTCTCCCATTCCTGCTTGGTCGGGATGAGCGCGCGGTAGGCCAGCCCGGGACGCTGGGCGTCCGAGACCCTGTTCGAGTGGAACGTGAGACCGCACACCGTCTCGGCGTAGCGGGCGAGTTCCTCCTCCCCCGGGTAGCGGGCCTCCGGGACGCCCTGCTCGTCGGAGCCGCCGATCGGCCGCAGACTGTCGAACCACTCGACGTCGTGGGACTCCTCGCAGTCCACCCAGTTGCTCTGACCGATCGCACGCCCCTTGTCCAGGGTGGTGTTGACGCAGTCGTAGGTGGAGTCGATCACCAGCTCGACGATGTCACCACCCGCGCCGTAGGTCAGCGTGGGCAGCATCTGCTCGTCCACGCTCGGCGACCACACGGGTTTGCCGAGGAAGAAGCCCGCCACGAGAAGGGCGACCCCGGCGAGCGCACCGACCGACACCAGGACCTTCGTGCGCCCCGGTGACCTCGCGGGCCGCCCGACCGGACCTCCGGCGAAGCCTGCGACCTGCGTGGGCGCCGAGTGGTGCAGGGTCGGCTGTCCGCCCGGCGGGGTCGGCATCGCGGGTTGCTGCTGCGCGGCGAGTGTCAGGAGGTGCTCGGCCTGTTCGGCGGAGATGCGTCCCTCGGGCGACGTCGCCATCAGGCCCATGATCGCCGAGGCGAGCGGGCCCTGAACCTTCGTGAGGTACGGGACCTCGTTCATGATCGCGTGCAACGTCGCCGCCGTGGACGCGCGCTCGAACGGCACGGTGCCCTCCGCCGCGAAGAACAACGCCGCGCCCAGCGACCACAGATCCGACGCCGGCATCGCCTCGCTCCCGGCGACCCGTTCGGGCGCCATGAAGGCCGGAGAGCCGACGAGCATGCCACTCGTGGTGATGCGGGGGTCGTCGATGGCCTGCGCGATGCCGAAGTCCGTCAACTTCGCGCGACCGTTGGGGGCCACCATGATGTTGGCAGGTTTGACGTCGCGGTGGACGATCCCGGACTGGTGGGCGGCACGCAGGGCCGAGAGCACCTGCAGCCCGATCGCGGCGATCTGCTGCGACGGCAGCGGCCCGTTTCGCCGCACGAGACCGGACAGCGTCGGAGCCTCGACCAGCTCCATGACGATGTAGGTGATCCCGTTCTCCGTGACGACGTCGAAAACGGTCACGACGGCGGGGTCGTTGAGGCGACCTCCGGTGCGCACCTCCCGCAGCACGCGTTCCTGGAAGACGTCTTCCTCGGCCCCGTCGGGGAGGCGCAGTTCCTTGATCGCGACCTGCCTGCCGATCACGGTGTCCTCGGCCCGCCACACGACGCCCATGCCGCCGCGCCCGAGTTCACCCCCGAGGCGGTATCGGTTGGCGATCATCCGCGTCGCGGGCACCGCGGGGGCGGTGGAGGTCTGCTCGTCGGTCACCCTGCATCTCCTCGTCTCGTGCGCCAGAGATGGTAGCGACCACTCACCCGACCGGGCGAAGAACAGTCAATGTCGTGGACGCTGCGTGATGCCCGCCGTCGTCTCACACGACGACCGCGTGCCCCGCCGAACGCAACGCCGTCACGGCGCGTTGCAGGTCGTCGTCCTTCACGAGGAGGTGGTCGGTGTCGTAGGTGGACATCGCGAACAGCGACACCCCGGCCGCCGCCAGCTCGCTCGCCAAGGCGGCCATGATGCCGGTCAGGCTGAACTCCAGCGGCCCCCGCACAGTCAGCAGCCGCCAGCCCGGCTCCACCACGGCGCCGTCCACCACCGCTGTCGCGGGGCACACGACCGACACCTCGCTCTCGGTGCGAGTGACGGACACGAAGTCGTCCACCGCGTCGAACAGGCGGGTCGGCACCGCGGCGGCCGGGTCGAGCCGGGCGACGGCGTACTCGCCCGGCCGGACGTCGATCGTCAGTTTCCTCACGGCACCACCATGCCCGGTGAGGCTCCGCCGTGCCTCCTCGCCCGCGTCAGCCCTCGGCGACCTTGGGGCTCGACGCCACCTCGGTCCCGTCGGGCAACGTCGAGATCGTGAAGTCGGCGAACGCGTTCTCGGCCACCTTCTGCAACTGCCGCAGGCACTCGACGGCCAGGGCCCGGATCTCCACGTCGGCCTGCTCGGTCGCCCGCATGGCGATGAAGTGGCGCCACGCGCGGTAGTTGCCGGTGACGACGATGCGAGTCTCGGTGGCGTTCGGCAGCACCGACCGGGCCGCCTGTCGGGCCTGCTTGCGACGCAGGGTCGCGCTCGGAGCGTCGGCGAACTTCTTCTCCAGCCCTTCGAGCAGCTCGTTGTAGGCGTCGATGCTCGCTTGGCTGGCGGCGAGGAACTTCTCGTGCAGCTCGGGGTCGTTCGCGATCACGTCCGGCTCGACGAACGCCGCGTCGCGCTCCGGCACGTACCGCTGGGAGAGCTGCGAGTAGGAGAAGTGCCGGTGACGGATGAGCTCGTGCGTGAGCGAGCGCGAGATGCCGGTGATGTAGAACGACACGCTCGCGTGTTCGAGCACCGAGAGGTGTCCGACGTCGATGATGTGGCTGAGATATCCCTCGTTGGTCGCGGTGCGCGGGTTCGGCTTCGACCACGACTGGTAGCACGCCCGTCCCGCGAACTCGGCCAGCGCCTGACCTCCGTCCGCATCGGTCGACCACGGCACATCCTCGGGCGGGAAGAACTCCGTCTTCGCGATCAACCGCACCTTGGGCGCCACCGTTTCGGCCACGTCCGACTCCCTCCACTCGGTTTCCACCCGGCAGCGTACTTCCGGAGGGAACCGGTGTCGGACACCGCGCCCTCACGGTGGGACGTCCACCACCACGCCCCCGGACATCACGACGACATCATGCTGGCCTCTTGCATGACATCATCGATGGTGTCACGGTGGTGTCATGGACCTGAATCCGTACCTCGCCACCTTGCGGGAGAGCTTGGCCACCACGGCCGGGGCGGGCGACGAGCACCTCCAGCGCGCCGCTGCCGTGCTCTCGGCCGCGCTCGAACCGGCCGCCCGACTGACTTTCATGAACGCGATGTCCGACCTCGCGGCGGAGATCACCGCCCAACTGCCGGACCACGTCGTGGAGGTGCGGCTCGACGGCCGCGACGTCCGCGTCGTGGTCAGCGGCAGCGAGCCCGAGCCGCCCGAGAGCCCGGAGCCGCCTCCCCCACCGCCTCCGCCTCCACCGGGCGACTCGGGCGACATCAGCCGGATGACGTTGCGTCTGTTCGAGCACCTGAAGTCGCAGGCCGAGCAGGCCGCCGCCGCCCAGGGCGTCTCGCTCAACACGTTCGTCCAGCAGGCCGTCCAGGGCGCGCTGGCCGGGAAGCCCGCCGGGGGCCCGCCGTTCGGTCATCCCCGCCACGGACGCGGTCGCGGCGGCCCCGGCCCACGCGGCGGTTCCCACCTGCACGGCTGGGTCAGGGGGTGACGACATGAGTGAGCAGAACCACGAGGTCGTGCGCACCCAGACGTTCGACGCGGACGGACCGGTCGAGTTGGACGTCGAGATCACCTCCGGGACGGTGGACGTCCGCCTCGACGACACGTCCGGTGTCCTGGTCGAGGTCCGCCGCACCCAGGCGGGCGGACCGCCGTGGGCGGAAAGCGCCGCCGGAATGCTGAACTGGGTGGGCGAGATGTTCGGTGGTCAGCTCGGGGGCTTCTCCGCTCCCACCGACTCCGTGGGGGACGTCCGCATCGAGCAGGTCGGTGAACGCGTCGTCGTCCGCGGCCCGAAGGCGACCCCACCCATGGCATCAGCCCTGGCCGTCACGGTGCGGGCTCCGAGGGACTCACACGTGCGGGCACGGACGAAGACCGCCGCGGTGACGGTGCGAGGCACCTGTCGGCGGCTCGACGTCAACACGGGATCGAGTTCCGTCACGCTCGACCACGTCGCCGACACCGCCAGCGTGCGCACGAGCAGCGGCGAGGTCGACATCGCGACGCTGGGCGGCTCTGCCACGGTGAACGCCGGTAGCGCCGGGGTTCGGCTGGGCACGGTGAGCGACGCGGTCCTCGTCCGCACCACCAGCGGTGAGATCACGATCGACGAAGCCACCGCGGGTTCCGTCGAGGCGATCTCGGGCACGGGCGACATCCGCGTGGGTGTCGCACGCGACATCACGGCGGAGATCGACCTGTCCAGCGGCGGGGGCACCGTCCACAGTGATCTGGAGGTGTCGGACGTGCCGCCCGACGAACCGACCGGCTTGACGATCCGTGCGCGCAGCGGCTCGGGACGGGTCCTGGTGACGCGCGCCTGAATCAGGCGTCGACCGCCCGGGCCAGGTCGGCGGCGAGGTCTCCACGCTCGCCGACGGCGACGCCGTCCAACCCCAGCCAATCGGCCATGACGCCGAGTTCGGCGGCGAGTTCGGCAGCCACCCTGCCGCGCTCGACGCCGGGCTCGGCAAAGGCCCCGGGCACACGAAGCACCCCGGCGGCCCGGTCTGCCTTGAGATCGACCCGCGCCACCAACGCCCCGTCGAGGAGGAACGGGAACACGTAGTAGCCGTGAACCCGCTTGGCCTCCGGCACGTAAATCTCGATGCGGTACCGGAAGTCGAACAGCCGCTCGGTGCGACTCCGCTCCCACACCAGCGGGTCGAACGGGCAGACCAGCGCCCGACCGTGCACGCGGCGGGGCGTGCTCGCGGCCGTGTGCCGGTACGCGGGGGCCCGCCAGGTCTGCACGCGCACCGGCTCCAGTGCGCCGTCCTCCACCAGGTCCGCGACGGCCTGCCGCGTGACCGCGGGTGAGAGCCGGTAGTAGTCGCGCAGGTCCGGCTCGGTGGCGATGCCGTACGCCCGGGCGGCCCGCTCCACGAGGTCCCTCGCGGCGGTGTGCGCGTCCACCTCGCGGCGCAACACCTCCGGCGGCAGGACACGTTCGCTGAGGTCGTACAACCGCTCGAACCCGCGCCGCGCCCCGGTGGTCAGCTCCCCGATGCCGAACAACCACTCGCAGACCTTCTTGACGTCGGAGCGTTCCCACCACGAGCCGGGTGTGCGTGCGGTCGGACCGGCCAGCTCACGTTCCACGGCACCGGCTCCGACAGGCCCCAGTTCCTTCACGACGGCGAGCACGTCGGCCACGAGCGCGGGCTCCGACTCGGCGATCCGGCCGTAGTGCCGCCACCACCCGCGAGGCTTGGCACCGGAGTGCAACAGCGGCCAGTCCTCGATCGGCACGAGGCTCGCCTCGTGTGCCCAGGTCTCCACGAGCAGTCGCGGGCGGCGGGCACTGTGACTCCACGCCGCCTCGTCGACCAGCTCCCGGTCGTAGGCCCCCAGCCGCGCGAACAGGGGCGCGTAGTGCGCGCGGACCACCACGTTGACCGAGTCGAGCTGCAGCAGACGCACCCGGGACAGCACGCGCCGAAGATGCCTGCGGTCGGGGGCGACGGCGGGCCTGGGGTCGGCGAATCCCTGCGCGGCGAGAGCGGTGCGACGCGCGACATCGAGACTGACGGTTCTCACTCGGCGCATGATGCCAGTGAACCCCGACACGTTCGGCTCGGTGACCGCCTCGCTACGGTGACGGGTATGACGATCGCCGACGTGCGTGCCGCCACCGCCGACGATGTCGGCGAGATCAGCCGTATCCAGCTCACGACCTGGCGCACCGCCTACGGACAGACGCTCGGTTCCGCCGTCGACGTCCTCGACCCCGCGCAGGTGTCGGCGAGCTGGGAAGAAGCCGTGGCCCATCCGGACACCGACGTCTACGTCGCCGTCGAGGGCTCGGCCACGGTGGGCTTCTGCGTGGCGGGCATCGCGCCGGAATCGGAGGTCGCCGCGGCGGACGGCACCCTACCCGACGACGCCGCGCGCACCGGATTCATCGCGTCCCTGCTCGTGGAACCGCGGTGGGGTCGTCGGGGCCACGGAGGCCGCCTGCTCGGCACGGCCGCGGCCGGGCTGCGACGGCGCGGCGCCGAGCGGGGTATCGCGTGGGTCGTGCAGTCCGACTCGGCTTCCCTGGCCTTCTACCGCGCCGTCGGCTGGAATCCCGACGGCACCGTGCGCACGCTCGACACCGGCGACCGCACGATCAAGGAGCTGCGACTCACCGGCTCTCTCGACCTGCGCCTGGAACATCCAGAGAAGTCCGAACTGGACTGATCACGCGAGTCGCCCGGAGCGGCGTCCGGCGTGCGGGCACCGCTTCCGACGCGACCTCGACGTGCTCAGCCTTCGACGGCGCGGTAGAGCGAACCGATCTCCTGCTGCGTGAGAGCGCGGAGCTTGCCGGGCTTGGTGTTGCCCAGCCGCACCTCGCCGACGGCGGTCCGCACGAGCTTGCGCACCGGATGGCCCACCTCGGCCAACAATCGGCGAACGATGTGCTTGCGTCCTTCGTGCAGGACCACTTCGACCAGCGTCCGCCCCGGGAAGGTGTCCTTGATCCGGAAGCCGTCGACCTTCACGGGACCGTCCTCCAGCCGCACGCCCGCCCGCAGGCGCTTGCCCAGCCCCCGAGCCACGGTGCCGTCGACCTCGGCGAGGTACGTCTTGGGCACGTGGAACGACGGGTGCATGAGCTTGTGCGCCAGGTCACCGTCGCTGGTCAGCAGCAGCAATCCCTCCGTGTCCGCGTCGAGCCTGCCCACGTGGAACAGTCGCTCCCGGCGGTCGGCCACGTAGTCGCCCACGCACGGGCGGCCCTGCTCGTCGCTCATCGTCGTGTGCACGCCCCGCGGCTTGTTCAACGCCAGGTACACGAGGTCGTCACGCACCTGGACACGGACGCCGTCGACGTGGATGACGGCGGTGTCCGGGTCCACCCTGCGCCCCAGTTCCCGGACCACGTCACCGTCCACGCTGACGCGGCCCGCCACGATGAGGTCCTCGGCGGCGCGCCGGGAGGCGATCCCGGCCTTGGCCAGCACCTTCTGAAGGCGCACGCCCTGGTCAGCTGTCGTCAATCGAATCCACCTCGGGTAGCAACGGAGCGATCGGGGGCAGGTCGGCCAGCGACGACAGCCCCAGTCGTTCCAGGAACAGTTCGGTCGTCACGTACAGCGTGCCACCGGTCTCCGGGTCGGTGCCGCTCTCCTCGATGAGGCCCCTGGCGAGCAGGGTTCGCACGACGCCGTCGACGTTGACGCCGCGGACCGCGGCGATCCGGGACCGAGTGACCGGCTGCCGATAGGCTATGACGGCCAGGGTTTCGAGCGCCGCCCTGGTCAGCTTCGAGCGTTGTCCGTCCAGCAGCAGCTTCTCCACGAAGGGCGCGTAGGTGTCGCGCGTGTAGAGCCGCCACCCGTCGGCGACCCGTCGCAGGTCGATGCCGCTCGCCCGGTCGGTGAGGTCCTCGGCCATCGTGCGCAGCATCTCGGTGACCCGGTCCACCGGCTCGTCGAGCGCACCTGCCAGCGACTCCTCGTTCACCGGGGAGTCCACGACCAGCAGCAGCGCCTCCAACGCCGACTGCAATGCCGCGTCGCTGGAGAGGTCGGGCAGCTCCCGCGTGGTGCTCACGCCGGGCTTCGGAGCGCCGTCGGTGGGCTCGGAGCCCGCGTCACCGGCACTGTCACCGCCGCCGTCGACGACGTCGGTGCCGTCGTCCTCCGACTCGGCGGAATGCACGTCACGATCGTCGACTTCGCTCACCCGTACTCCTCGTCCTCGTGACTCGCGGCACGATCGCGTTCGGCCTCGTCGGCGGCCTCCTCGGCCGACCCGCCGGTCCACCGCACGCGCAGCTCGGCGAGTGCCTCGTCCTGGTCGAACTGCACCACCGCCTCGCGGTAGAGCTCCAGCAACGCCAGGAACCGCGCCACGACCTCGATGGTGTGTTCGCAGTCGGCGACGAGCTCAGCGAAGGTGGCGGCCCCCTCGGTGGCCAACCGGACCCGCAGCACGGCGGCGTGTTCGCGCACCGACACACGCGCCATGTGCAGGTGGTCCAGTGACACGGTAGGCGGCGGCTTCGGCCGGAACACACCGACCGCCACCTCGGCGAACTTCTCCGGTGTCACCCCGAGCATGACCTCGGGCAACAAACCGACGTAGCGTTCCTCCAGCGCCACCGACCGGGGATAGCGGCGCAGCGCCCCCGCTTCCAGTTCCGCGAACAACGCGGCCACCTGCTTGTAGGCGCGGTACTGCAACACCCGGGCGAACAGGAGGTCCCGCGCCTCCAGCAACGCCAGGTCCTCCTCGTTCTCGACGTCCGCCGACGGCAGCAGCCGCGCCGCCTTGAGGTCGAGCAGCGTGGCGGCCACGACGAGGAACTCCGTGATCTCGTCGAGGTTCCACTCCTGGCCGAGGGTGCGGGTGTAGGCGATGAAGTCGTCGGTGACCTGCGCGAGCGCCACCTCGGTGACGTCGAGCTGATGCTGGGAGATCAGTTGCAGCAGCAGGTCGAACGGACCCTCGAAGTTGTCGAGCCGGACCCGGAAGCCGCGGCGGGCGGAGTCGGTGTCGGTCTGCTCGTCGGAGGGCGCGGTCTGGGAGGCCTCCTCGGTCATCGGTTCGTGGCGCCCTCGCCGGGTTCGGCACCGTCGTCGCCACGGAGGCGGCGCACCAGCACCGAGTCGTCTCCGTGCTCCTCGAAGTCGGCGAGCACGACGGCCACGGCTTCCCGCACCACGCGACCACGGTCCACGACGAGCCCGTGGGAGCCGCGCAACGCCAGGCGCGCGTGCTCCAGCGCGAGCAGTTCGTCGCCCGACACGTACACCGTGATCTTGGCGTCGTGCTTCTGCCTGCCCGACCCTCGGCGTGGGGCCGACGGTCTTGTCGGCATGGCGACGTGCGTGCGCTCGCCCGCGCCGTCCGAGGAGGCAGTGCGACGCAGAAGCTCGGATGCGCCCGGCACCGACGCTCGCCCGCTCACCGAGCGATCACCTCGCGAGCGAGCGCCCGGTACGCCATCGCCCCTGCCGACCGCGGCGCCCACGTGGTGATCGGTTCACCGGCCACGGTCGTCTCCGGGAACCGCACGGTGCGGTTGATCACCGTGTCGAACACGGTGTCCCCGAATGCTTCCACCACGCGTGCGATGACCTCCTTGCAGTGCAGAGTCCGAGGGTCGAACATCGTGGCGAGGATGCCCGTGATGTCGAGCTTGGGATTCAGCCGCTCGCGCACCTTCTCGATCGTGTCGATCAACAATGCCACACCGCGCAGGCTGAAGAACTCGCACTCCAACGGGATGATGATGCCGTCGGCCGCGGTCAACGCGTTCACCGTCAGCAGTCCCAGCGACGGCTGGCAGTCGACCAGGATGTAGTCGTACCGGTCGAGCACCGGACGCAGCACGCGCAGCAGCGTGTGCTCCCGACCGACCTCCGCCACCAACTGCACCTCGGCGGCGGACAGGTCGATGTTGCTGGGCAACAGGTCGACGTGCTCGACCCGCGTCTGCAGGATCACGTCGTCGACGTCGACCGCCCGTTCCATGATCACGTTGTAGACGGTCTGGTCGAGCTCGTGCGGCTGGATGCCGAGCCCCACGGACAACGCGCCCTGGGGATCGAAGTCCACCAGCAGCACCTTGCGTCCGTACTCCGCCAACGCCGCGCCGAGGTTGATGGTCGACGTCGTCTTCCCGACCCCGCCCTTCTGGTTGCACATCGCGACGATGTGCGCGGGGCCGTGCTTGTCGAGCGGTGGTGGATCGGGGATGTGGCGCAGCGGCCGTCCGGTGGGCCCGAGCTTGGGGCCATCGTCGGGCTCGGCGCTCTTCCCCTGGCGGGTGGAGGTCCTGGCGTCCCTGCTGCCCTTCGCGATACGCACACTGGTCCGGTCGCGTTCCTCGGCGGCGGCCGAGTCGGACCGCGGCGCCTGGCTCGGGCGGTCCGACAGGTTCCGCGCCGGCTGTGGAAAAGTCGACATGGGGCGAAAGCTCCTTGTTCGCATGGACCGGCGTCAGCGTATGACGCTGCGAGAGCGCCACCAAAGCGGCTCGCCGGTCGGTGTCGCAGTACTTTCGCCCGCTCAGCCCAACGCCCGCGGGTGTGTGGTCGCGTAGACCTCACGGAGCGTGTTGACCGTCACGAGCGTGTAGACCTGGGTGGTGGTGACCGAGGCGTGGCCGAGCAGTTCCTGCACCACCCGCACGTCCGCGCCGCCTTCCAGGAGGTGGGTGGCGAACGAGTGGCGCAGCGTGTGCGGCGAGACGGCCGTCGTCAGACCCGCGCGCTCGGCCGCCGACTTCAACACCTGCCACGCTCCCTGCCGCGAGAGCCGACCTCCCCGCGCGTTCAGAAAGAGCGCGCCCGTCCCTCGCCCCTTCACCGCCAGAGCGGGACGGGCCCGCACCAGGTAGGCGTCGAGGGCCTCCAACGCCGGGCGCCCGACCGGGACGAGCCGCTGGCGCCCGCCCTTCCCCGACAACACCACCGTGCGCTCGTTCCGATCGACGTCGTCGACGTCGAGACCGATGGCCTCGGAGATGCGCGCTCCGGTCGAGTACAGCAGTTCGAGCAACGCCCGGTCGCGCAACGCGCGGGCGTCCTCCCCGCTCGCCGTCCCCAGCAAGCGCAGCACGTCGTCGAGCGGCAGCGCCTTGGGCAGCCGCCGGGTCAGCGCGGGCGGACGCACGTCCCGCGCCGGGTCGTCCCCGGTCCAGCCCTCGGCATGGGCGAACCGGTGCAGTCCCCTCACAGCGGACAGCGCCCTGGCCGCGGACGACGGTGCCAGTGGAGGACGTTCACCGTCCCCGTGCCGGAGAGCGGAGTTGAACGCGACGACGTGCTCGTGCGTCACCTGGCGCAGCTCGGTCACTCCCGCGTCGGCGAGGTGGGTCACGTAGCGCCGGAGGTCGCGGGCGTACGACTCCACGGTGTTGCGGGAGGTGCCGCGCTCGACCCTCAGGTGGTCGAGGAAGGCCGCGACCCCCTGCTGCGGGGAACGCTGCTGGCCGGCCGGTGTCACACGCCGCACTCTAGGGGACCGACACCTCACGCTTGGTGATCAACACGCGGCAGCCCGAACGGGCCCCTACCACTCCGGTCACGTTCTGCGCACCAGACCTCGACGGTCTGCTCCCTTCGGCGCGTCCGCTCGGTAGGCTGCCGTCATGAACCGGGGATCGGAGGCAGACGCGCTGCGCGTCGGCACCGCGGAACGCGACCTGACGAGTCGGCTGCTCGCCGACCACTTCGCCGAAGGACGGCTGACAACTGCGGAGTACGAGAGCCGGGTCGACCGTGCCCTGGCCGCGCGCGTCCGAGGCGACATCCGCGAGCTGTTCACCGACCTGCCCGCGCCGCATCCGCCCTTCCTGTCGGACACACCCGTTCCGGCGAACGGGCTGCCCGTGCCGACCGCCGCGCCTGGCACCGACGTGCAACCGAGCGAGCAGTCCGACCGTTCCGCCGCCGTGGCGGGCATTCTGCAGATCGTGCTGCCCTTCGGAGCGGGCCGCTTCTACACCCGCGACACCCGACTGGCGGTGTTCCAACTCGCCGTCACCGTGTTGACGGTCGGGATGGGCGCGCTGTGGCCGATCATCGACGGCATCATCCTGCTCGTCGAGGGCGGCACGGACGGACAGGGTCGCAAGCTGCACTGAAGGCCCGCCCGTCCGGCCACCGTCAGCGAGCGCGGGACGCGAAGCGCGTCGGCCGGTGTCGCCACGGAGCGTCCGCCGGACGCGGGGCGCGACCACCGCCGAGCACGGCATGGGCGGCCAGCAACCCACCCACCGTCGCACCGTTGACGATCTCTCCCGACAACACCATGTCCACGGCCCGTTCCAACGGAACGGAGTGGACCACGAGGTCGGCCTCCTCGTCACCGTGGGCCTGACGGTCGACCTTCGTGAGCTCGCGGGCCAGAAAGACTCGCACGACCTCGTCGGTGAATCCCGGCGAGGCGGCGATCTCCACGAGGGTGTCCCACCGGGCCGCTTCGAGCCCCGCCTCCTCGACGAGTTCTCGGCGCGCCGCTTCCACCGGGTCCTCGCCCGGCTGGTCGAGCAGCCCGGCAGGCAGCTCCCACAGCCGGTCGCCCAGGGGATGACGGTACTGGTGGACGAGGGTCACGGCGCCGTCGTCGTCCACGGCACACACCGCGACGGCCCCGAGGTGTTCCACGACCTCCCGGGAGGCCGTGGTACCTCCGGGCATGACGACCTCGTCGACCCTCAGTCCCACGACACGCCCGATGTGGAGGTCGCGGGACGAGGCGACGGTGAACTCGTGCCTGCCGGGCTCGCTCACCGTGCCGCCGCCGGGGTCTCCGCCAGCTCGACCGGCAACCGGTCGGCCGTCCGGTAGTCCACGACCGCGCGGATGAAGGCCGCGAACAGCGGGTGCGGGCGCGTCGGACGCGACTTCAGCTCCGGGTGCGCCTGAGTCCCGACGAAGAACGGGTGCTCCTCCTTGGGCAGCTCAACAAATTCGACGAGCCGCTCGTCCGGGGACAGGCCGGAGAACACCAGACCGGCGTCGGCGATCCGCTTCCGGTAGGCGTTGTTGACCTCGTAGCGGTGCCGGTGTCGTTCGGACACCTCGGTGGTGCCGTAGGCCTCCGCCACCTGCGAGCCGGGCAGCAGCTTCGCGGGGTACGCGCCGAGCCGCATGGTGCCACCCATGTCGCGCTCGCCGGCCACGACGTCCTTCTGGTCGGCCATCGTCGAGATGACGGGGTTGGGGGTGTTCTCGTCGAACTCGGCCGAGTGCGCGTCCTCGATCCCGGCCAGGTTGCGCGCCGCCTCGATGACCATGCACTGCAGACCGAGGCACAGCCCGAGGACCGGGATCTTGTGCGTGCGGGCGTAGTTGATCGCACCGATCTTGCCCTCGATGCCCCGAATCCCGAACCCACCGGGCACGAGAATGCCGTCCACGTCGGACAGTGCGGCCGCCGCACCGGCGGGCGTGGTGGCCTCGTCGGAGGGCACCCACACGATCTTGACCTTCGCGCGGTGGGCGAACCCGCCCGCCCGCAGGGCCTCGGTGACCGACAGGTACGCGTCGGGGAGGTCGATGTACTTGCCCACGACCGCCACGCGCACGGTCTCCGAGGGGTTGTGGACCCGGTCGAGCAGGTCGCCCCACACCGTCCAGTCGACGTCCCGGAAGGGCAGGCCGAGCCTGCGCACGACGTACGCGTCGAGCGCCTCGCCGTGCAGCACCTTGGGGATGTCGTAGATCGACGGCGCGTCGGGGCAGGCGATGACGGCGTCGTTGTCGACGTCGCACATCAGGCCGATCTTGCGCTTGACCTCGTCCGACAGCTCCCGGTCGGCACGGCACACGAGCGCGTCGGGCTGGATGCCGATGTTGCGCAGGGCCGCGACGGAGTGCTGCGTGGGCTTGGTCTTCAACTCGCCGGACGGAGCCAGGTAGGGCACGAGCGAGACGTGCAGGAAGAAGCAGTTGTCCCGACCCACGTCGTGACGCACCTGACGGCACGCCTCCAGGAACGGCAGCGACTCGATGTCGCCGACGGTGCCGCCGACCTCCGTGATCACGACGTCGGGGGTGGTGCCGCTGCCGTCGTCGGCGGCGAGCGACATGATCCGTGCCTTGATCTCGTCGGTGATGTGCGGGATGACCTGGACGGTGTCCCCCAGGTACTCGCCCCGCCGCTCCTTGGCGATCACCGAGGAGTAGATCTGGCCCGTCGTGACGTTGGCCGTCCCCGACAGGTCACGGTCGAGGAATCGCTCGTAGTGGCCGATGTCGAGGTCGGTCTCGGCCCCGTCCTCGGTCACGAACACCTCGCCGTGCTGGAACGGGTTCATGGTTCCGGGGTCCACGTTGAGATACGGGTCGAGCTTCTGCATCGTGACCCGAAGCCCGCGGGCCGTGAGGAGTTGCCCGAGGCTGGAGGCGGTGAGCCCCTTGCCAAGGGAGGAGGCGACGCCTCCGGTGACAAAGACGTACTTGGTTGTCCGCGGCTGAAGTCCCACGGGCTTCCACCTTATCCCACGGGGGGCCGTGCGTGCCGGGCGGCTGCCCGAGGTGGAACGGCCCGCCCGTGTGGGACAGTGATGGCGTGGGCGAGGAGAACACCTGGGCCGCACCGACGGCCACCGACCCGATCGACGCCGACGTCCGGGTGCCCGGCTCGAAGTCCATCACGAACCGCGCCTTCGTGCTCGCGGCGCTGTCGGAGGGCGAGACCCTCGTGCGCGAGCCGTTGGACTCGCGGGACGCCCGCCTCATGCTGGGCGCGATCGACGCCCTGGGCGCGGCGTCGACCACGACGTCCGACGGGGTACGCATTGCACCCATGACCGACGGGCAGGGCGAGGTCGACGTCACGCTGGGCAACGCGGGCACCGTGGCACGATTCACGCCGCCGCTCGCGGCGCTGGGCTCTCGCACGGCACGCTTCGACGGCGACCCGGCCATCCGGCGCAGGCCCGTCGCCCCGTTGCTGGAGGCACTGCGCGCGCTCGGCGCCGAGATCGACGACGACGGCCGCGGCACGGTGCCGTTCACGGTGCGCGGACACGGCGGCCTTCGGGGTGGCGAGGTGGAGATCGACTCCTCCGCCTCCAGCCAGTTCCTCTCCGCGCTCCTGCTGTCCGCGCCGGCCTTCGAGCGCGGAGTCACGGTGCGTCTGCGTGGTGCGACGCCGAGCGAGCCGCACATCGCGATGACCTCGGACATGCTCCGTCGATTCGGCGCGACACCGGAGCGCGACGGCAGCGAGTTCCACGTGCCTCCGGCCACGCTCGCACTGCCCAGCTACACCGTCGAGCCGGACCTGTCGAGCGCCGCCCCGTTCGTCGTCGCTCCCCTGCTCACCGGCGGACGGATCCGCATCTCGGGCTGGCCTTCCGAGACGACGCAGCCCGGCGACTGGCTGCGTGACCTCGTGCGTCAGCTCGGCGGCGAAGCGGTCCTCGACGCGGACGGCCTCACCGTCACCGGCGGCGGTTCCCTGCCGGGCGCCGAGCTGAACCTGCACGCGGTGGGCGAGCTCACCCCGGTGGTGACGGCGCTGCTCTGCTTCGCCGACGGGCCCTCGGAGATTCGTGGGGTCGCGCACCTGCGGGGCCACGAGACCGACCGGCTCGCCGCGCTGGCCACCGAACTGACCGCGCTCGGCGGCGACGTCTCCGAGATCGAGGACGGACTGCGCATCCGGCCGAGGCCGCTGCACGCGGGAACGTTCCACACCTACGACGACCACCGGCTGGTCATGGCGGGTGCCGTGCTGGCACTGCGGGTTCCCGGCATCGTCGTCGAGAACCCGGCCACCGTGGGCAAGACCTTCCCGGACTTCGTCCAGCGCTGGGAGGGCGTCCTCCGCTGACCGGACCTCACCAGAGGTTCATGACCCAGTCGACAGCGGCGTTCCACCAGTCCGCGACCACGGCCCCGTAGCCGGCGTCGAGCCCCACCAGCACCAGCGCGACCACGGCCACGGCGAGCAACGCGAGCACGACGAACAACGACGTGCGCGGAGCTCGGGCGCGATGCAGCCGGGCCACGGCTTTGCCGTCGATGACCCGCGTGCCCAGCTTCAGCCGGGTCAGGAACGTCGACGGATTCGACCCGGACCGTCCACTGTCCAGGAACTCCCGCAGCGTGGCCTGGAAACCGACCGTCACGACCAGGTCGGCGTCGTGTGCCTCCGTCAGCAGCAACGCCAGGTCCTCCGGATTGGCCGTCGCCGGGAACGTCACCGCACCGATTCCCAGATCCTGCACCCGTTCCACCCCGGGTGCGTGCCCGTCCGGCTGCGCCGGGACGACGATCTCGGACGCCGCGGTGAGCGTGCTCGCCTCGACCGTCGTCGGGTCACCGACCACGACGTCCGGGGAGAAACCCAGGTCACGCATCGTGTCGGCGGCGCGCTCCACCCCGATCAGCACGGGCCGGTGGCGTCGCACGTAACGCTTCAGCGCGTGGAAGTCCTCGGCGTGCCCCGGTCCGGGCGCCACCACCACGACGTGACGGTCCGCCAGCGACACGCGAAGGTCCGGCACACCCACTCCGTCGAGGATCAGGCTGCGCTCCCGCCGCAGGAACTCGATCGTGTTGGCCGAGAACGCCTCCAGTTGCGCGGACATCCCCGCGCGAGCCTCGACGATCTGGTCGGCCACGCTCTCGGGCGTCTGCACGACACAGGTCGCGACCTCTCGGCGACCGACGTACACGGTGTTCTCGTGCACGCGCACCATGCTGCCGTCGCGGACCCGGTGCAGCACCTCCCGGCCCGCGTTGTCGAACAGCGGGACACCCGCCTTCAACAACACCTCCGGTCCGAGGTTCGGGTAACGACCGGAGATCGAGGGCGCCGCGTTGATCACGGCCGCGACCTGGGCCTGCACCAACGCGTCGGCGCTCGCACGGTCCAGGTCCACCTGGTCGATCACCGCGATGTCGCCGGGAGAGACGCGCTTCACCAGGTCCCGGATTCGGCGGTCGACGCGAGCGACACCGGAGATGCCGGGTTGCGCGGACGGGGTACGCGACAGCAGCGAGGCCAATTTCATGCCGCGCATGGTGACAACGCCACGCCCGCTCGTGTGACCGCCACGCCGAACGGGCACCTCGGTTGACCAGGATGCGGGACGACGTGACACCCGAACGCGCGGCACCCGAGCGGCCTATCGGCGCTGCGTCGTGTCCCCCGAATGCACTCGGGCGGCACTTCTACGACGCCTTGAACTCCTCCGCCGCCCTCAGCAACTCCTCGGCATGCGCTCGGCCGGTCTCGGTGTCGTCCAGACCCGCGAGCATGCGGGCGAGTTCGGTGACTTTACCGTCGCCGTCGAGCGTGCGGACCCCGCTTCGGGTCACGCCGTCGGCCGTGCCCTTGTCGACCACCAGATGCCGGTCCGCGAACGCCGCCACCTGCGGCAGATGGGTCACCACGAGCACCTGGTGGGTACGCGCGAGTTGCGCGAGCCGACGCCCGATCTCCACCGCCGCGCGTCCGCCGACGCCCACGTCCACCTCGTCGAACACGAGCGTCTGCACGGTGTCCGCATGTGCGAGCACCACCTCGGTCGCGAGCATCACGCGGGAGAGCTCACCCCCGGACGCCGCCTTGTGCACCGGGAGTGCCGGTGCCTTGGCGTGTGCCCGCAGCAGCAGCTCCACCTCGTCCACGCCGTCCGGCCCGGCCGCGTAGGTGCGCCCGTCGAGCGTCAACGCGGTCGGCTCGCCGGGGTCGACCTCCCTCGCACCCACCGAGACCTCGATCGCGGCCTGCCCCATCGCCAGCCCCGCGAGTTCACCCGTGATGCGTTCGGCGAGCACCTCGGCAGCGGCCCGGCGCGCCTCCGACACGTGGCGCGCATGCGTCCTCAGCTCGTCGGCCAGGGCATTCCGCCGCGCGGCCAACGCCTCCAACGCCTCCTCGGACGTATCCATCCCGGCGAGTCGCGCACGAGCGTCCTCCGCCCACGCCAGCACGCCGTCGATGTCGGCCGCATACTTGCGGGTCAGCTTCTTGAGCTCCGCCTGCCGCGCCAGGATCCGTTCGAGCCGTTCCGGGTCGGCGTCCAGTCCGTCGAGGTACGCGGTGAGTTCGCGCCCCACCTCGCCGAGCAGCACCGACGCCTCCGCCAGCCGTGGCTCGAAGTCACGCAACACCGCGTCCTCCGCGGTGCTCAACCGACGTCGCGCCTCGGCCAGCAGACCCAGCGCGCCCGGCACGTCCGGGTCCCCGTCGGGGGAACCTGCGACCGCGAGCTGCGCCGCCGTGGCGGCGTCACGCAACTCGTCCACGGCGGCCAGCCGTTTGACCTGCTCCGTCAGCTCGGCGTCCTCCCCCGGCGTCGGCTCGACGGCCTCGATCTCGGCCAGTCCGTGCCGGAGCAGGTCGGCCTGCTGCGCCAGCTCCCGAGAGCGCGCACGACGTTCCGTCAGCTCGCGCGACACGGCGAGCCACTCCCGCCGCACCTCGCGGTAGGCAGCCAGCGGCTTCGCCACGGACTCGCCCGCGAAGCGGTCGAGCACCGCCCGTTGCTCGGCAGGACGCAGCAGTCGGAGCTGGTCGTTCTGCCCGTGCACGGCGAGGAGGTGTTCCGACAGGTGTCCCAGCACGCCGACCGGCACCGACCGGCCTCCGAGATGGGCCCGCGACCGTCCGTCGGCGCCGACCGATCGCAGAGCGATCACACTGCCGTCCTCGTCGGTGTCGGCTCCCGCGTCGGACAGGATGCGCAGCGCCTGCTCCCCGGTGACGTCGGTGAAGCGGCCCTCCACGATCGCCTTCGCCGCTCCGGCCCGCACCTTGGTCGCGTCCGAGCGTCCCCCGGACAACAGGTGCAGGCCCGTCACGACCATCGTCTTACCGGCCCCGGTCTCACCGGTGACCACCGTGAACCCGGGGTGCAGTTCGAGCGCGGCCTCCTCGATCACCCCGAGGCCTTGAATACGCATCTCGGCCAGCACGCCAACCACCGTAGCGGCACCCTGCGACGCGGGCGTCAACCCTCGCGGGCGTGCCGCTCCCTCCATCCCGTGACCGGCAGGGAGAACTTGTGGACCAGCCGGTCGGTGAACGGGCCGTCCCACAGGCGCGCCAGCCGCACCGGCACCGCCCCGGCCACCACCTGCACCCGGGCGCCCGGCGCCAGGTCCTCGTGCCGCAACCCGTCGCAGGTGAGCACCGCGGGCGAGCCGTCCGGATCGACCTGCACCGTGATCACCGAGGACCGCGACACGACCAACGGCCGCGAGAACATCGCGTGCGCGTTGCTGGGCACCACGAGCAGGGCCTCCACGTCCGGCCACACCACGGGGCCGCCGGCCGAGAACGCGTACGCCGTCGACCCGGTGGGTGTCGAGCACAGCACGCCGTCACAACCGAACGACGAGACCGGCCGACCGTCGACCTCGATCAACGCGTCGAGGATCCGCTCCCGGGAGCACTTCTCGACACTCGCCTCGTTCAACGCCCAGGTGTGCGCGACCACGGTGTCGCCGACCGTCACCGTGACGTCCACCGTCATCCGTTCCTCGATGCGGTAGCGGCGCTCCACCACGCGGTCGACCGTGTCGCCGAGCGCGTCGTAGTCGGCTTCGGTGAGGAACCCCATGCGTCCCAGATTGACCCCGAGCACCGGCACCCCGGCGGGTCGGGCGAGTTCGGCGGCGCGCAACAGCGTGCCGTCGCCCCCGAGGACGAGCACCAGCTCGGCTCCCCGCGCGGGATCGTCGGACGGTGCCACGACCGCGCACGGCAACGACCGGTCGGGCGGTTCGACGAGCCGCCGCACCTCGTCGTCGAGCACGCGCAGACCGATGCCGGCCGCCGCGAGTCGCACCGCCACCTCGCCCGCCGCGTCCCGTGTCGTGTCCCGATCCGGGTGGACGATCAGCAGTACCTCTCGGCGTTCCTGCTCGGTCACGAAGGTCCCTTCCTCACCGCGGTGCGGACCATCTCGTCGCGCCGCTCCACGTCGGCGGGATCACTGTCCACCCCATCGGGTTCCTTGCGCAACCAGGCGAAGTACTCGACGTTGCCCGAGGGCCCCGGCAGTGGGCTGGCCACGACCCCCACGGTCCGCAGCCCGCACCGCGCGGCCTCGGTGAGGACGTCGGAGACGGCCTCCGCCCGCAATGCGGGGTCGCGCACGACGCCGCCGCTGCCGAGCCGTTGGCGGCCGACCTCGAACTGCGGCTTCACCATCGGCAGCAGGTCGGCCCCGGTCGCTGCGCACGCCGCGAGTGCGGGCAGCACGAGCCGGAGCGAGATGAACGACAGGTCGGCGACCACGAGGTCGACCACCCCGTCGATGGCGTCCGGCGTCAGCGACCGCACGTTGGTCTTGTCGAGCACCGTGACCCGCTCGTCGGTGCGCAGCCGCCAGTCGAGCAACCCCCGGCCCACGTCGGCCGCAATGACGGACGCGGCACCGCGGCGCAGGAGGACGTCGGTGAAGCCGCCCGTGGACGCTCCGGCGTCGAGGCACCGGCGTCCCTCGACGCGCAATCCCCGCGGCGTGAACTCCTCCAGCGCGCCGAGCAACTTGTGTGCCCCGCGCGAAGCCCAGTTCGGGTCGTCGTCGGTGCGCACCACGATGGCGACGTCGGCCTCGACGCTCGTCGCAGGCTTCTTCGCCACCAATCCGCGCACCGTGACCCGCCCCTCCGTGATGAGCGAGCTGGCGTGTTCCCTCGACCGGGCCAGGCCCCGGCGGACGAGCTCGGCGTCGAGTCGCGCTCTCTTGGCCACGATCACACCCTGTCGATGCTGGTCAGGGCTACTGACAGCGCGGTGTGCACGGCCTCGAACCGTTCGACGTGGTCCACGGGTGGGAGGTCGTCCAGCGCGTCGAGAGCAGCCACCGCGTCGTCGATGGCCGGGCGCGGGTCGACGGTCTGTTCCTCGCGCCGTCCCGGCGGCGGGCCGGGCACCGGCCGCGGCGCAGAGTGAGCTTCTACGTGCACTCCACAACGCTAACCGATCGAGCTGTCGACACGCCGTAGCCCTGGGCGATCAGCGCACGTCCCACGACGCGAGCGCGGCGTCCGCGACCCCGTCTCGAGCGCGAACGCCCGACACCGATGCCGTCCACGCCACGTGGCAGAGATGGCGCAGCAGATCGAGTCGGTCGGCGGGCTCCTCGCCGGAAGAACCGACCAGCGCGACCCCGTCGACGACGTCGATCTCCCACCCGGTCCGCGGACCGATCTTCAGCTCATCGACGCTGGGGTCCCGCGTCACGGCGCTCAAGTCCGCCGCGAGGTAGTCCGGCCGCTCGCCGGGTCCGGCGGTCAGGAGTTGACGAGCCGTCGCAACCCCCGTCAACACCACGAGCGAACGGTAACCAGCCGCATGAGCACCAGCGATGTCGGTGTCGAGCCGATCCCCGACGACCAACGGCGCCGTGGCCCCGGCCGACTGCGCGGCGGTCCGCAGCAGCGGAGCCTCGGGCTTCCCAGCCACCCGGGGTTCCCGCCCGGTAGCCGCGCGCAGAGCGGCCACCATGGACCCGTTGCCCGGCAGTTGACCGCGCTCGGTGGGCAACGTGACGTCACCGTTGCAGGCCACCCACGACGCACCGTCCCGAAGCGCGAGGCACGCCTCCGCGAGGTCATTCCAGCACGTGTCGGGCGAGTGCCCCTGTACCACGGCGGCGACGTCCGGACCGTGCTCCCGGGTGGGTCGCAGGCCCACCGCGCGCACCTCGGCCTGAAGGGACTCGGTACCGACGACGAGCACCGTCGCCCCAGCGGGAAGCAGCTCTCCCAGCAAAGCGGCGGCGGCCTGCGCGCTGGTGCTGACTTCCGACGGTGTCGCCGGCACCCCGACGCTCGCGAGGTGCTCGGCGACGGCGTCCGGCGACTTGGACGCGTTGTTCGTCACGAATCGCACGGGACGTCCACGTTCACGGACGTGCGCGACGGCATCGGCGGCCGCCGGGATCGGCCGCGTGCCGTGGTACACGGTGCCGTCGAGGTCGAACAGCACCGCGTCGTGGCGGTCGAGCAGGGTCTCCGCCGTCACGCGCTCAGCTCCGCGGCCCGCTCGGCGGCGTCGGTCTCCTCCTCCACGTCGGCCTCAGCGGCGTGGAGGAACCACTGCACCGCCTCGTCGGTACGACCGGCCGCGGCGAGGTTGTCGGCGTACGCGTAGAACAGGCGGAAGCTCCACGGCTGCCGAAGCTTCGGGTCGAGGTCGGGCCCCTGCAACGCCACCACGGCGGCATCAAGCTGTCCGAGGTCACGGCGCGCTCCGGCTGCCACGATCTTCAACTCGATCGCGACCTCCTTCGGGAGCGTGGCGTGGTCGACCTCCTTGGCCACGTCGAGGGCCCGTTCCGGGCGCCCGAGGGCACGCTCGGCATCGGCGATGACGGCCACGTGGATGTCGGTGCGCGTCATGCGACGAACAGCTCGCAGCTCGGAAAGGGCCTCGGCCCATTCGCCCGCGTGGTACGCGGCGAGGCCGACGGCTTCCCTGACCACGGCGATGCGAGACGCCTTCGACTTGGCGTACCGGGCGTGCGCCAGCGCGGCCTCGGGGTCCTCGTCGATGAGCGTCCCGGCTGCCACGAGGTGCCGACCGATGCGCTCGGCGAGGTCCTTCGGCAACGACCGCAGTTCGCGCCGAGCCTCGATGTCGAGGTCCGCGAAGTCGACGGAGTCCGGCAGTTGCGGTGCGGACAGCAGCTCACGAGCCGCCGCCGCGTCACTGCGCTGGCGAGGTGCGCTGCGTGGACGGTCGTGCGCATCCTTGCGGGGTCGCTCGTCCCGGCGGTCCCCGGAGAACCCGCCGCGCCGTTCCCGTCGATCGAAGCCACCGCGCTCGTCTCGCCCGCGCCCGGGCCGGTCGTCGCGCTGGCGGAATCCACCGCGGTCGTCACGACCTCGCCGGTCGTCCTTGCGGTCGAAACCGCGTCGCTCGTCTCGCCCCCGGCCGGGCCGGTCGTCGCGCTGGCGGAATCCACCGCGATCCGTGCGCCCGGACCTGTCGTCCCGACGGTCGGAGGTCCTGCGGTCGTCGCCGTGCCGCTCGAACCGGCGGCCACTGCCCCGGTCCTCCCGGTCATCGCGACGAGCGAACCCACCCCGATCGTCCTGACGGTGTCGGCGGTCGTCACCGCCGCGCCCACCGCGCTTCTCGTACCGGTCGAACGACCCGCGTCCTTCTCGGCGGTCACGGTGGTCGCGGTTGTCACGGCCGCGGTCGGACCGTCCAGCACCGCCGCCTCGACCTTGCCCGCCGCGACGATCGCCGTAACCCTTGTTCTCTGCGCGCGACCCGTGGTCACGACGGTCCGGGCGACCGGACCTGTCGTCACCTTCGCCGCGCGGGCCGTTGTCGGACACGCGTTCTCCTACCTGCAAATCGTGACGCGCCACGGTTGTGTGCTGCTCCCGCACCACTATGAATGTAGACAAACCAGAAGGGCCCGTCGGGGTTGGCCGTTGGACCAACCCTGACGGGCCCTCACCACAAATAGTTCGGCGGTGTCCTACTCTCCCACACCCCTTCGAGTGCAGTACCATCGGCGCTGGCAGGCTTAGCTTCCGGGTTCGGAATGGGACCGGGCGTTTCCCCACCGCTATAACCACCGAAACACTACGA
>NZ_JACBJG010000026.1 GCF_015910535.1 Saccharomonospora sp. NB11
CGGGCATGCCTTGGAGTCGGTGACCAGCCAGTTCCCGAGCGGCAGCACCACGCTGGAGCAGTTCGACTATGACGAGGCCGGTAACACGGTGCGGCGGATGTCGGTCGACGGCGAGCAGACGTTGGAGTGGGACGCCGAGGGCAATCTCGTGAAGTCCACCAAGGACGGGGTGGTCACCGAGTTCCTGTATGACGCGGACGGCCAGCGGTTGATACGGCGTGATCCCGATGGTGCGACGCTGTACCTGGAGGGCCAGGAGCTGCGGTGGGACCGGGATACTAAGGAGACCACGACTACTCGGTACTACAGCTTTGGTGATTCCACGGTTGCGATGCGTACCGAGGCCGGGGTGACGTGGTTGCTGGGTGATCACCAGGGCACTTCCCAGTTCGCGGTGGACGCGCAGTCGATGCAGGTGACGCGGCGCTGGCAGCTGCCGTTCGGTGGTCGGCGTGGTCCGGAGGTGGAGTTCCCAGGGGAGAAGGGGTTCGTCGGCGGGACGATCGACGACTCGGCCGACTTCGTGACCCTGGGGGCACGGCAGTACGACCCGGAGCTGGGGCGGTTTCTGTCGGTGGATCCGTTGATGGACCTCACCGATCCGCAGCAGATGCACGGCTACACCTACTCGAACAACAGCCCGATCACCTATTCGGACCCGTCGGGGTTGTTCCTCGAATGGTTCACGAAGGTGGTCTCGAGTGCCGTCAAGGTCGCCAAACGGTATTTCCAGCGACCCCAGTGGTC